>JAEWBN010000002.1 GCA_023391095.1 Pseudomonadota bacterium | reverse complement strand
CCCTCGACGAGCCAGCCGCGGAAGTACTCGAAGTCCACTGTCCGCTCCAACACCTCGAGCGGATCACCATGCTGGCTCAGCGCCTCAAGGTGATCGTTCAGGCTGAACAGCGACTGTGGGTCCATGACGATGCTCCATGATCAAGCATCGTCAGTGAATCACGACAGCACCAAAGGCGCCAAGGGTTTTTGCGGGTGTCCAGCTGCGCTGTGAGTTGGCCACCTGCCGCGCTCGGACTGCAAGAGAACCAAAGAACGCTCTAATTGAGTCCTTGTCGACGCCCTCTGACTGTTCGCTCTCACGCTTCGCAATCATATCCACCAACGAGAGCCAAGCATGTCCCCTTGCGAAAGCCCCTTCGTACTGTGCTTGTACAGCGGCCATCAGCAAATCTTTTGCAATGAGGTAACTCAAGAGCAGTGGGCGCGTGGGCATCCAAGCCGGAAGCTCCGACTTGACGCCCCTCTTCTCTAAGAAGCGTTGGGCCTGTACGTCATCAAACGGTAAAACCGAATAGTGATCAAAAGTATTCTGATTAGTTCCGAGAGCCTCGCGCATTTCTGATGGCGAATCGAAGTACGCGTCCCGGCCAACAATTACGATAGAGCTTTTTGAAGGCGTTTGACGAACAAGATCTCGGATAACCTTGT
The DNA here is from genome assembly GCA_023391095.1 of Pseudomonadota bacterium. Taxonomy (GTDB): domain Bacteria; phylum Pseudomonadota; class Alphaproteobacteria; order Rhizobiales; family Devosiaceae; genus Devosia. The sequence goes on along the minus strand of JAEWBN010000002.1, from coordinate 211,837 downwards.
GGGTGCTGCGCCTGTACTCTCTGAGCTTTCGCACATCCCCGGTCCATCCGCGCGTAGACAGCTCGTCAAATCCATCCAGCAAGAGATCCACATATCCGGCGTTCCAAGCAGCAACGAACTTCGTTGCGCTCACTCCTATACGCCGCGCATGGCGCTCCAAAAGCTCAACAGGATCATCCTGCCCCAAGTGATCTCGAAGATTTATTACTGCCGGAACACGATAACTATTGCGCTCTCGGAAGTTTATCGACAACCGATGAAACAATTCGCGCACCAGCATACTTTTTCCAACGCCGTATTCCGCCGTTATAACAAATCTATTTCCAAGTTTAATTTTTACCATCAAATCATCAACGGAAAACGCCTGCTGAGTCTCAGCATCCGAGATTGTAGGCTCTATGAAATCAGACAGCGGCACATGAAAATTATCTGCAACATGATCAAAAACACTCCCGAAAGGGGCGTCCGCTCTATTTCTGATGTATGCTGTAGAATCAAACAACATAGATCGAAATTCATCAAAAGATATAATTTTAGTTGTCTTCTCGTATTTCTTGACGACCTTTCTCTGGTCAGCCGTTGGGTCATGAAGGGTTACAACAAACCCTTGCGCCATATAGCCCTCTTGTCTTCTTTTAAGGACTAGGTCGTGAGTCTTCTTGCCATCTACTTCGGCCTCGTCTTGCCTCTTTTCGGTGGTTGCTTCTATGATGGTGTAAAAGTTACCATTCCAAAAAACGCCGTCTCGCTCACGCCCGTCGTGGGTTTGGGCGCCCTGGCCAATATCATTTGAGAATAACCGACGAGCGATATTTCGGACTTCGTCCTCGAAGGTGCTACCAGAGTAAATTTTCATCATGACCCGCCCAATATCTTGGACACGTTAGTTACGATTCACTTCCGGAGCAAGGCGGGCTAGTGCTCGCGGTTATCAATGCGGTGGATGTGGTCAGTTTGAAGCGCGCCAAGAAGATGGTCCCACCTAACCTCCCCTGATAGGGGGAGGGATGGCACCGTGCCTTAGGGTTGTTTGGCCCCCACGCGGGGTCATTCCCGCGAAAGCGGGAATCCCGGTTTGTTTGCCAGTTCAAACGGAGACCCTCGCTTTCGCGTGGGTGACGCGGTGTTTGACGACGCGTCTGGAATGGGTGCTTGCCCTGAGGGCCAGAGAAAAGCCCTTACCCGGCCTGCAAACTCCTGCGGTCGTCATCCTCGGGCTTGACCCGAGGAGACTGTACTTCAATGCGCGCTTAGTAAGTGCAGAGCCCTCGCCTCAAGGCCGCGCCATTCGAGCGTAGCTCTCAAGGCCTTCTCGCCTAAGATCGCTCCACTGGAGCGATCTTGCCTTCCGGCTCGGCTCGAAGGGGACAACCTGTGTTGAGACAGTCAGATGGGCCCCTCGTCGGGATACCCCCACCTAGCCTCCCCCTGATAGGGGGAGGAACAGACCGAGCGCGTCGTGGGGCCCGAAATGAAACGTGGTCCCGGCATCGCCAATGCACGGTGTTCGGCCTAAACGATGGGTGGGATTCTTGCCGGTGTTGGCCGCAGTTGTGCCCTAGCGGATCAGGTGATTTTTACGCCGTCGACGAACAGATTTCGTCTAACTAGACTTGGGCTGCTGGCGGTTTCAATGCGTATTGAGAACCCTTCTTTGAGCAACCTGATTGCCTCATCCTCGGTCCGAACAAGGACTTCGTTTTTCTCATGATGTTTTTCATCGCCGGCGCGTGGGTCACCTAGAACGTAGAGCCCGGCCTTTTTCGCCGGCGCCCACTTCTTCCCGTTATAGAGGCGGTATATCCGCACTTTAATCATCCCCCATCTTCAGCGCTTTGATGAACGCCTCTTGCGGGATTTCCACGCTGCCGAACTGGCGCATGCGCTTTTTGCCGGCCTTTTGTTTCTCCAGCAGCTTGCGCTTGCGGGTCGCGTCGCCGCCGTAGCACTTGGCCGTCACGTCCTTGCGCATGGCGCGGACGGTTTCGCGGGCGATGATCTTGCCGCCGATGGCGGCCTGGATCGGGATCACGAACAGGTGCGGGGGGATCAGCTCCTTGAGCTTTTCGCACATGACGCGGCCGCGCGATTCCGCCACCGAGCGGTGCACCAGCATGGAGAGCGCGTCCACCGGCTCGGCATTGACCAGGATGGAAAGCTTGACCAGGTCGCCCTCGCGATGCTCGGCCAGCTGGTAATCGAAGCTGGCATAGCCCTTGGAAATCGACTTGAGGCGATCGTAGAAATCGAACACCACTTCGTTGAGCGGCAGTTCATATTCCACCATGGCGCGCGAACCCACATAGGACAGGTTCTTCTGGATGCCGCGCCGGTCCTGGCAGAGTTTCAGGATGGCGCCCAGATATTCGTCGGGCGTCAGGATCGTCGCCTTGATCCAGGGCTCGCGGATTTCCTTGATCTTCATCACATCCGGCAGGTCGGCCGGATTGTGCAGATGCACGGTTTCCCCGCTCGTCATCTCGACTTCATAGACCACCGAAGGGGCGGTCGCGATCAGGTCAAGATCGAATTCCCTGGAGAGCCGTTCCTGGATGATTTCGAGATGGAGAAGCCCCAGGAAGCCGCAGCGGAAGCCGAAGCCCAGCGCGGCCGAGGTTTCCATCTCGAAGGAAAAGCTCGCATCGTTGAGCCGGAGCTTGCCCATGGCGGCGCGCAGCTCGTCGAAATCGGAGGCATCAACCGGGAACAGGCCGCAGAACACCACCGGCTGGGCCGGGCGGAAGCCGGGCAGCGCATGGGCCGTGGGCTTGCGATCCTCGGTGATGGTGTCGCCGACATTGGTATCGGCCACTTCCTTGATCGAGGCAGTGAAGACGCCCAATTCGCCGGGGCCCAGTTCCTTGACCTCGACCAGCTTGGGCGTGGTGACGGCGACCCGGTCGAGCTCGTAAACGGCGCCCGAGGCCATCATGCGGATCTTCTGGCCCTTTTTCATCACGCCATCGATGATGCGCACCAGCACGACGACGCCCAGATAAGTGTCGTACCAGCTGTCGACGAGGAGCGCCTTGAGCGGCGCGTCGATCTCGCCCTTGGGCGCCGGCAGGCGGGTGACGATGGCTTCGAGCACGCCTTCGATATTAAGGCCCGTCTTGGCGGAAATCTCCACGGCCTCCGACGCGTCGATGCCGATGACGTCCTCGATCTGGGTCTTGACGCGATCCACATCGGCGGCGGGCAGGTCGACCTTGTTGAGGACCGGCACGATTTCGTGGTTGGCGTCGAGCGCGTGATAGACATTGGCCAGCGTCTGCGCTTCCACGCCCTGGGAGGCGTCCACCACCAGAAGCGAGCCCTCGACGGCGGCCATGGAGCGGCTCACCTCATAGGCGAAGTCGACGTGGCCGGGGGTGTCGATGAGGTTGAGGACATAGTCCTCGCCATCGGCGGCGCGATAGTTGAGGCGCACGGTCTGCGCCTTGATGGTGATGCCGCGCTCGCGCTCGATATCCATCGAGTCGAGAACCTGTTCCTTCATCTCGCGGGCTTCCAGGCCCCCTGTCTTCTGGATCAGGCGGTCGGCCAGCGTGGATTTGCCATGGTCGATATGGGCGACGATGGAAAAATTGCGGATATTCTTGAGCGGCGTGGTCATGGCGCGCTGATAGCAGATGCGCAGGACCTGAGAAAGATGGTTTAGCGCCGGTTAACCGGGCTTTGCGCAACGCGTCCCTGCCCGGTGACGTTGTATGGTTCATGCGCCTCCCATCCCTCGTCCTCGCCGCCCTCCTCCTTGCCGCCCAACCTCTTCCGGCGCAGGATTTTCTCGCGCCGATCCAGGATTTGGTCGAAGAACTCGTGCCGGATGATGCGCCGGCGCCGGCAGTGGAGACACCGGAGCCGGCAGAGCCCGAGCAGGACGTGCCCCTGCCGCGCCCGCGGCCTGAGGCTGAACCGGAGCCTGAGCCGGAGCCGGAAGCCGAGCCTCAACAGGAGGCCGAGGCGGAGCCGGAAACGGACCGGGTGTATCAGACGGCGTGCCCGGCGCTGCTGTCGGGCCTTGTGGTGGGAGAGATGCTGCCGCCGGTTGCGGACGGCATCTGCGGGGAGCGTTCGCCGCTTTTGGTCACGGCCTTGCGCGCCAATGGGCGGGAGATCGGGCTATCGGCGCCGGTCACTACCAATTGCGCCATGGCTGGAGCACTGGCCGACTGGGTGGGCGAGGTGGACGCTTATGCCGCGGCGGCGCTGGAAAGCCCGGTGGCGGAAGTGACGACGGGAACGTCGCTGATGTGCCGGAACCGCAATGGCGGGGATGAGGGCTTTGTGTCCGAACACGGCTTTGCCAATGCGCTCGATGTGATCGGCTTCACCCTTGCGGATGGGCGCAGCATCAGCGTCGAGGCGGACTGGCTGCCGGCGGCGGAGCCCGAGGGCCGGCTGTTGCGGCAGGCGCATGGCGCCGCTTGCGGGCGGTTTACTACCGTGCTGGGTCCCGACGCCAATGCTGAACACGAGGATCATCTCCACCTCGACCTGGGCTGCCACGGCCAAAGCTGCATGGCGCAGATCTGCGAATAGGGTGATCGATGGGTCGGGGCCCGTCAGCCGCAGCGCGGATGGTGGGTTGGGAGGTCGGCCCAATCGCGCAGGGCGAGACAATCGGGATGTGGTGTTGGCAGCGTGGGCGCATGCAGGTGCAGCCAGCCGAAAAGGCGGGCAAGAATAGACATTTTCTGTCTCCACAAGATTTGGAATGGGCGGAGTATGGACCGGCTGCAGCGCCCCGCCAATGGACAAGCTTTGCGTCTGTCTATAGAAAATCTATATGAGCAAGGCTTTCCCCATTCCCCTCAATGCGCTGCGAGCCATCGAGATCGTGGCCCGTCGCGGAGCGCTGGCGCCGGCCGCCGAAGAACTGGGCGTCACCATCGGTGCGGTGAGCCAGCATTTGCGGCGCGCCGAGGAGCGGCTGGGCATGGAGCTTTTCGAGCGCACGCCGCAGGGCCTGCGGCCCCTGCCCGCATTGATCCAGGTGCTGCCGCAGCTTTCGGGCGGCTTTACGCAGTTGCAGGACGCCCTGGCCGGCCTTGTGGGCCAGGATGACGGGGTGCTCAATGTCACGGTGGGCAGCGTCTTTGCCTCGCGCTGGCTGATCTGGCGGGTCAACAGATTCTCCGCGCTGCATCCGGGCATCGAAATCCGCCTCACGGTCACCGGCACCATGCTCGACCTCAACCGCGCCGATATCGACTGCGCCATCCGCTATGGCGATGGCGACTGGCCCGGCGTGACGGCCACGCTGATCGGCGGCCGCCATTACCAGCCGGTCTGCGCCCCAACCCTGCTGGACCGGCTGAGACAACCCGCCGACCTTGCCCAGGTGCCTGTGATCGTCGATCAGACCAGCATGCTCGACTGGGACCGCTGGCTCTTCGCCGCCGGGCTCGACCCCGACACTCCGCTCACCGGCCCGGTCTATTCGGATGCGTCGCTGGCCTTCGACGCCGCCATTTCCGAACAGGGCGTGCTGCTGGCTGCCGACATGATGAGTGCCGATGCGGTCAGTGACGGACGGCTCGCGCGCCCGTTCAGCCTGCCCGTGGAAGGGCAGCGCGGCTATTACCTTGCGACCGCCCGCGGCCGGCGGGAACCCGCCAAGGTTCGCCTGTTCCGCCAATGGCTGGCGCTGGAAGGGCCCCAGAGCAAAACCGCGCCGACGCAGGATAATCTTGCGCCGCTGACGAAATAGCGCGGATATCCTTGCGCGTGCGCTCCCACCGGCGCCGTGGATAGACGGAATTTGCCGGGCATGGTCTGATAGTGTGCCTTTCACGATCTTCGGGGGGTTTATCATGGACGACGTGCTCATCCTGGGCGCCGGCATAGTCGGGATTTCAACCGGCATTCACCTGTTGCGGCGTGGCCGCAGCGTGACGCTGGTGGACAAGAGCGCTCCCGGCAGGGAAACCAGCTTCGGCAATGCGGGGATCATCCAGCGCGAAGGCGTGCGACCGCATGCCTTTCCGCGCGATCTCCAGACGCTGATGCAGGTGGGCCTCCACCTCTCCACCGCCGCGCGCTACGAGCCGCTGGCGCTGCCGCGTCTGGCGCCGCCGCTCCTCAAATACTGGTGGGAATCCTCCCCCGAGCATTACCGCCGCGTGGTGCAGTCCTATGCGCCGCTGATCGGCCGCTCCATCCTCACTCATGACGATTTCATCAAGGAAGTGGGGCCGGAAGCTGAAAAGCTGATTTCGCGATATGGCTGGCATCTGGCGTTCCGCAGCCAGGGCAAGTTCGAAACGGAAATCGCCAAGGCCGAGGGCGACCGGCGGCAGTTCGGCATCGGTTTCGAGGTGATGGACTGGGCCGCGCTCAAGGCGGCCGAGCCCAATCTGATGGGCGGGCTTGTCGGCGCCATTCACTGGACCGATCCCTGGACCGTGCGCGACCCCGGCGCGCTGGTCGCCGCCTATTACGGCCTCTACGAAAAACTGGGCGGCAAGTTTGTCCATGGCGCGGCCGATGGCTTGCGGGAAGAGACGGGCGGCTGGAGCACCGGTGTCAACGGCACCACGCTGCGCGCCCGCCAGGCGGTGATTGCGCTGGGCCCCTGGGCCCCGGACGTGCTCGAACCCCTGGGATACCGGCTGCCGCTTTTCGTCAAGCGCGGCTACCACATGCATTATCGCGTTTCGGCGGGCACCGAGCTCAAGCACCTGCTGCTCGACCCGGAGATCGGCTATGCCATGGCGCCCATGGCCGCGGGCATTCGTATCACCACCGGGGCAGAGTTCTCCCTGCGCGATGCGGCGCCGACCCCCATCCAGCTCACCAAGGCGGAAAAGGCGGCCCGCGAGATTTTCCCGCTGGGCGAGCGTGTCGATCCGCAGCCGTGGAAGGGCGCGCGGCCCTGTACGCCCGACATGATGCCGATCATTTCCAAGGCGCCGCGGCATGAGGGCCTTTATGCCGGCATCGGCCACGCCCACCATGGCTTCACCCTCGGCCCGGCCACCGGCGAATTGCTGGCACAGGCCATGACCGGGGAAGCCACCGCCATCGACATCAGGCCTTTCCGCATGGAACGGTTCATGGGCCGGTAAGGGTCAATCAAGGCTGGGGCGCCCGACGCTTGCAGCGGGGCGCAATCGGAACTACATTTCTCCTGAAACTTTCTTGCACAAAAGTTTCAGGAGAGAGCGATGAACCTTCTGGCCTCTGATATTGAAGCCGACCGCGCCGCTGTTGTGACCAAGGCGGTGCTGCGCGCCGCGGACGCGCTGGGCCTCACCGCGCGGCGGCTGGCGCAGGTGATCGGGGCCAGCGAACCCACCGTGTCGCGCATGAAGGCCGGGTCGCATCTGCTCGACCCCGCCGGAAAGTCCTATGAACTGGCGGTGCTGCTGATCCGGGTGTTTCGCTCGCTCGACGCCATTGCCGGTGGCGATGCCGGCGTGGTGCGGCAGTGGATGACCAATGACAATACTGCGCTGGGCGGGCGGCCGGTCGACCGGCTCGGCACCATAACGGGCCTCCTCGACGTTCTGGCCTATCTCGATGCGCGGCGCGCCCTTGTCTGAGCCCTATTCCGGCACGGGCTGGCGCGTGGTCGAGGCGCAGCACAAGGTCTCGACGCTCAAGCTGGTCGACACCATGGCCGAGCAAAGCCTGCTCGAAGATATTCTGGAAGAGAGCAAGCCGCCTCTCCCTGCGGAGTGCCGGGGGCTCCACTATCTCCTTGCGACACCCTTCCGCTACCGGCCCTATCCCCATGGCTCGCGCTTCCGTCGCGCCGGGCTGACGCCGGGCGTCTTCTATGCCGCCGAAGCGGTGGAAACGGCGATTGCCGAAACGGCCTTTTACCGGCTGCTGTTTTTTGCCGAATCCCCGGCGACGCCGCTCCCCGATAATGCGGCCGACTACACCGCCTTCGCGGTGCGGCTGGCCACGGGCCATAGCGTCGACCTCACCGCCCCGCCCTATGCGGAGGAAGCGGATCGCTACACTCACCCCACCGATTACGAAGCCTGCCAAGCCCTGGCCGAGCGCGTGCGCGCCCAAGGCTGCGAAATCATCCGCTACCGCTCGGTGCGCGACCCCCAGGGCGGCGCCAATCTGGCGGTTCTGACCTGCCGCGCCTTTGCGGAAACGACGCCATCGCACTGGCAGAGCTGGAAGCTATTCCTCGGCCGCAAGAGCGTGCAGGCGCTGCGGGATTTTCCTCCGGCGCAGCTCGAATATGGGCGGGCCGACTTTGCAGCCGACCCGCGCCTGGCCCAGGCCTAGTGGCCCGAATGGGCGGACGGGGCGCCCGCAGCGGTCGCGCCTGCGATCAGGTCCACGGTGACACGGCCGGCCTTTTCGAACACCAGCGTCACCGGCACGGCATCGCCCTCGGCAATGGCGGCATTGAGCCCCATCAGCATGAGGTGAAAGCCGCCGGGCTCAAGCGTCACGGTTTCGCCAGCCGGGATGAGGAGGCCATCGGGCAGTTGCCGCATCTTCATCACATCGCCTTCCATGGCCATTTCATGGATCTGGCCTTCCCTGGCGATGGTCGCTTCGACATCCACCAGCCGGTCATCCTCGGCGCCGGTATTGGTGAGGGTCAGAAAGCCGCCGGCAACCGGGGCATTGGGCAGGGTGGCGCGGGTAAAGGCGCCGGTGATTTCGATGGCGCCGATAGTGACGGCAGGGGCGGCGTGGGCCGAATGGGTCTCTTGCGCCTGGCCTTCATGGGCCTTGCCGTCATGGCTCTTGCCATCATGGGCAAAGGCGGGAGCGGCCAGCAGCGGCAGGGCGAGGGCGAGGGCGCGAAAAGCGGCGTGGATCATGGTGATCTCCGGTCAATGGGTCTGAAACGCGGCACGAGGCCGATGGGGTGTTCAGGCCGTGACGGGGGGCGCGCGGGACTGGCCCACATGATCGGGGCGCGCAGTGGCCAAACGAGGCGCTTGGTCGGCGTGGACCACGAGCTCGGCCATGGCCGGCGGGTCGATCAACAAAACCGGGGGCGGAAGGGTCGCGAGCTGCTGCTTGCCGACGCCGGTGGCCGGGCAGGTCAGCGCAGCGGTGGGCTGTTCGGGGTCGTCCTCGGCCAGCGCGGCGCAGACGGACCAGGCCGACAGGTTGGAATAACCCAGCGCATTGAAGTCGCGCTGCAGGCCCGCCGCATGGTGGAGCGGCAAGAGTAGGGTGAGCAGGTAGATGGCCAGGACCGCAAAGGCGGTGCCGGCCTCACGCATCAGTTTGTGCTGGTTGCTCGGTGCGGGCTGCATGGGTCTCGCATAGCCCAGGATGGGGTGCGCTCACAAGGCTTGCCGGTGCTGCGGCGGGGTGGTCGGGGCGCGGCATTGCGCGGAGGCTCCGGCCGCCATAAATCTCAAAGCATCGACACAGGACCCCAGCCCATGACCAGCCTCGCCGATTTTTCCGCCACCCGCCTCGATGGCCAGACCCAGTCCCTGGCCGATTATGCCGGCAAGCTTGTCCTCGTGGTCAATGTGGCGAGCCAGTGCGGCCTTACCCCGCAATATGAGGGGCTCGAGGCGCTGCAGCGCCAATATGGCGAACAGGGGCTCGTGGTCCTGGGCTTTCCCTGCAACCAGTTTGCCGGGCAGGAGCCGGGGACATCGGAGGAGATCGCCTCCTTCTGCTCGCTCACCTATGGGGTCAGCTTTCCCATGTTCGCGCGCGTCGATGTCAATGGCGAGGAGGCCCATCCGCTCTGGAAATGGCTCAAGGCCTCGGCGCCGGGCCTCCTAGGCAGCGAGGCCATCAAATGGAACTTCACCAAGTTCCTGGTCGGCCGCGACGGGCAGGTGATCGAGCGCTATGCGCCCACCACAGAGCCGGCCGCCATCGCCCCCGATATCGAGCGGTACCTCTAGCCGATCACATTGCTTTCCGGGCGGAACGCTCCGCGGCCTTCCTCGTTGTTGGAGCCACGGGGCGGAACCCAGAGGCGGCAGCGCGAACCTGCCGCACGAAAGGAAATGTGAAAAATGAAAAAGACCCTTATGGCCTCCGTGGCCGTTTTGTCCCTTGCTCTCTCCCTGCCGGCCCTGGCCCAGGATGCCGGCGTGGTTGATGCCGATGCCGGCGCCACCATTGGCGCAACCGGCGGCGGCGCCACCGGCGCCGTGGTTGGCGGCCTTGTCGGCGGCCCGATCGGTGCTGTTATCGGCGGCTTTGCCGGTGCCGTGATCGGCGCCGAGGCAGGCGTTGCCACCTCCACCATCGACTATGCCAGCGCCAATCCGGTCGAGCCGGTCTATATCGAAGGCCAGCTCGCTCTCGGCGCCACGGTGCCTGAAACCGTTACCATCTACCCGGTCGATGGCGATCCGGCCTATGGCTATATCTACGCCAATGGCCGCGTCTGGATTGTGGACCTCAACACCCGCACCCTGGTGCAGTCGCCGGGGTACCTGGTGAGCCAGTCTTCGGCTGACTATGCCATCGCCAACCCGGTCGACCCGGTCACCGTCGAGGGCGATGTGGTCGTGGGCTATGTTCTGCCCGACGACACTGTCATCTCCACCCTGCCGGACGACCAGTTCTACGGCTATGTCTATATCAACGACCGCCCGGCCCTGGTCGATACCTCGACCCGTACGGTGGTCTGGGTCCAGTAATTCGATCCAAACCTGCCAATGCCGCCCGGTTCGCCGGGCGGCTTTGCTTTGCGTTTGTCCTCCGCTAGATGTGCGGGCATCGACCTTCATATCCAGGCGGTGGCAGACGTGACGGACCCAGCCAAACCCCGCATTGCCATTGCCTACTGCACCCAGTGCAACTGGATGCTGCGGTCGGCCTGGATGGCGCAGGAGCTGCTCTCCACCTTCAGTCTCGAGCTGGGCGAGGTCGCCCTTGTGCCGGGCACGGGCGGCATCTTCGAAATCCGTTACGACGAGGAGATCATCTGGGAGCGCAAGCGCGATGGCGGCTTCCCCGATAGCCGCCAGCTCAAGCAGCTGGTGCGCGACCGGCTCGATCCGGAGCGGGACCTGGGACATATCGATCGCCCGCATGGCGCGCGCTAGGGCTGTGCAACGGCCGATGTTGCGATAGTCTCCTCTCGTGAGACTCAGGGAGGCCAGCGTCATGGCACACAAGTTCAACATCACCGGCGCCGCAAGCGACCAGTTCAAGTTCGATTTTTCCTACAACGCGGAAAAGATCTTCTGGTCGGAAAGCTACAAGGCCAAGGCCAGCGCCAAGAGCGCCATTGAATCGCTCAAGAAAAACGCGCCGGACGCCATCGTGGTGGATCTGTCCAAGGAAGAGACCGGCTCGGGCTACCGTTTCGAAATCGTCGCCTCCAAGGACGACCAGCATTTCGTGCGCTTTGTCGCCTCCAATGGCGAGACCATGGCCCGCACCGAAACCTATGCCTCCAAGGCCTCTGCCAAGAACGCCATCGAGTCGCTGAAAAAGAACGGCCCGGGCGCCGAGGTCAACGACGTCGCTTAAAGGGTTTGGCTTGAGGCGTTTGGCCCATTTCCAAACCCGATAGGCTTGGTCTAGTCTCCCGGGAGCTGCTTTTAGCGCTTGTTCTTGGGAGACACCTACATGACGAAGTTTTCCGCTCTGCTGGCCGGCGTCGCGCTGGCTGCCATTGCAGCGCCCGTGCTGGCGCAGGACCTGCCCGACCTCGAGGGGCGGGTCATCCATGCCGTGACGGAAAATGCCTATTATCCGCTGAACTTTGCCGGGCCGGACGGCCAGGGCATCGGGCTTGAATATGACGTCATCAACGAGGTCGCCAAGCGCCTCAATGCGACGGTCGAATGGGACCTCACCGCCTGGGACGTGATGATCGAAAGCGTGCGGACCGGCCAGTTCGACATCGGCGCCGACGGCATCACCATCACCGAAGAGCGCGAAGAGCAGATCGACTTCACCGACCCGTTCATCACGGTCGAGCAGTATTTCCTGGTCCGCGCCGATGAAGACCGCATCACCGGCCCCGAAAGCTTCACCGAAAATGCCGAGCTGCTGTTTGGCGCACAGGCCGGCACCTCGTCCTTCTACACCGCTATCTACGACATCCTCGATGGCGACGAAGCCAATCCCCGCGTCAAGACGTTCGACAGCTTCGGCGCGGCCGTGCAGGCGGTCAAGGCGGGCGACGTCGACGCCATCATCGCCGACCAGGCGGCGGCGAGCGGCTATATCGGCGCCGATCCGGGGGCGTTCAAGCAGGTTGGCGAAAGCATCAAGTCCGACCCGCTCGGCTTCATCCTGACGCCCGGCTCCGACCTCGTCGAGCCTTTCAACGCCGCCCTCGACCAGCTGCGCGAAGAAGGCTGGCTGGATGAGCGCATCAACTACTGGTTCTTCGAATACGCAGCCGAATAGGGATACCCCCACCCCGCCTCCCCCTGATAGGGGGAGGAGCGGTCCGGTGTTTTCGTCATGGATCGTGCCACGCCCACCCTATGGTTTCTCCCCCTTAAGGGAGATGTGGGGTGGGGTGGCGCATGTCGTGCCGGCCCCACAGATTTGCTTTCCTCGCCATGACCTATCGCCCGCGTCCGCCATCGCTGTTTGCCCGCCTGCCCTATTGGCTGCTGGCCATCCTGCTGCTGTTCGTGCTCGGGCTCTGGGCGATCACGGCCAACCAGACCTATTCATCCATTTTCGAAAAGCTCTCGGGCGGGGTGCTCACGACCCTCTGGGTAACGATGGTGGCGTTCTTTGCCGCTACGCTCCTGGGGCTTCTCGTGGCTTTGGCGCGCACATCGGGCATTCGCGTCCTTGTCGAGATTTCGACCTTTTATGTCGAGATCATCCGCGGCATCCCGATCCTGGTCTTCCTGTTCTATATCGCCTTCGTCGGGGCGCCGGCGCTGATCGAAGTCTATAACTGGGCGCTGGGCCCACTGATCGGGCAGGGCTGGATCGCGCCGGCCACGGTGCGCGGCTTCGACTTCGTCTGGCGCGCCATTTTCGCCCTGACCATCTGCTACTCGGCCTTTATCGCTGAAATCTTTCGCGCCGGCATCGAGGCGGTGGGACGGGGCCAGATTGAGGCAGCCCGCTCGCTGGGCCTCGGCCGCTGGCATTGCTTCCGCCACATCATCTTCCCGCAGGCGCTGCGCACCATCCTGCCGCCGCTGGGCAATGATTTCGTGTCCATGGTCAAGGACTCGGCGCTGGTTTCGGCGCTGGGGGTGCAGGACATCACCCAGCTGGGCAAGCTTTCGGCCTCGAGCAGCTTCCTCTTCTTCGAAACCTATAATGTGGTGGCCTTCCTTTATCTCACGATGACCATTTCGCTTTCGCTGCTGATCCGCTGGCTCGAAAGGGCGCTGCGCGGCCGGATGCCCTATTAGCCGCTTGCAGGCGCCCTGCCCGCGCCCCATCTATTGACTATTGGTCCGCCGGAGACAGACATGAAGAGATTTGCCCGCCTTGCCGTGGTGGCCGTCGCCGCCCTCGCCCTTGCCGCCTGCGGCAACCGCAACGAGGTCGGCAATGTCGGCGTCGACTGGACCGGCAACGACATTTCGGTCGAGGCCATTGCCGATCCCGATGTCGACGGCGTCGTCTGTCACCTGGCCTTCTTCAACCGCTCCTTTATCGACCGTGTGAGCCAGGGCAACTGGTTCGAGGACCCCTCCTATTCGGCGCTCGACTGCACCGCGGTGGGCCCGATCACCGTGGGGAACATCAACACCCGTGCGGGTGGGCAGGAAATCTTCCAGCAGGGGCGCTCCCTGATCTGGAAGTCGCTGCGCGTCACCCGCATCTATGACGCGGCCAACAATTCGCTGATCTACCTGGCCCATGCCCGCGAGATCCAGCAGGGCTCGGGCAAGATGAGCCTGTCGGTGGTGCCGCTCAACGGCAGCGACGTCACCTGGGCCAATGGGGCGCCCACCGCCCAGCCCATGCAGGGCTCTGTCATGGTCACGGGCGAATAGGGCGGTTTCCAGCCTTCTGCCGTTTGCGCAAAGGCTTGGCGCATGGGCCGGCAAGAATGCAAAAGCATTCCGCCCGCCGCCGCTTCAAGCCGGCGCATCTGGCACGATATTCTAGTCAACAACCGGTTGACCCGCCGCGTGCGGGAGAAGGAAGACGATAATGGCAATTCTGATCGGCGATACCGCCCCCGATTTCACCCTCGAATCAACCGAGGGCACCATCCACTTCCACGACTATATCGAAGGCTCCTGGGCCGTGCTGTTCAGCCATCCCAAGAACTTCACGCCGGTCTGCACCACCGAACTGGGCTATACCGCCAAGCTGAAGCCCGAATTCGAAAAGCGCGGCGTCAAGGTGCTGGGCCTGTCGGTGGACAAGCTGGAAGATCATGGCGGCTGGGCCCGCGACATCGAGGAGACCCAGGGCTCGGCTCTCAATTTCCCGCTGCTTGCCGATACCGAGGGCAAGGTGGCCCGTCTTTACGACATGATCCATCCCAATGCCGACAATACCCTGACTGTCCGCTCGGTCTTCGTCATCGGGCCGGACAAGAAGGTCAAGCTCAAGATCGAATATCCCGCCTCTACAGGCCGCAACTTCGATGAAGTGCTGCGCGTCATCGACAGCCTGCAACTGACGGCCAAGCACCAGGTGGCGACGCCGGTGAACTGGAAGAACGGCGAGGACGTCATCATCGTCCCGGCCGTGTCCAATGAAGCGGCCAAGACCAAGTTCCCGGACGGCTGGAAAGAGCTCAAGCCGTATCTGCGCATCGTGCCCCAGCCGCAGAACTGAGGCACCCAATCTTCCCTGTTGAACTGGGCGGTGGCTTTGCCTCCGCCCTTTTTTATGTCCACACGCCGCGTTCACGGCCACAATCGCGTCAAAATCGCTGCCTTTTTCCACCGATGACGGGCCTGCCCAGGGCCAAAAACCAGCGCTAAAGGCCGGTTTTAAGGAACCGTTGCCCATATATCACACGACGCAAACAGGTTTTAAGCATTTCGCTATTGACCTTCCCATCCGCCCGTGAATCGCCGCTCTTGAGATTCGATTTCTAACGGGACACCGATTTTCGCGGATTGGCGTCATCGTTTGCGCCGCAGATTCCGCGACATTGGCGCAACAGTGAGGGTCCGGGCACCTTCTGGGGCACAAATGCCCACATTCTGGCCGTTGCAGCCCCTTAGTCAGCCGGGCATCGCAAACGACAGTGAGCCTCAGAGCATTGACCAAGAAAGCCGTAATCGCCGCCGCAACCGCCGCGCTCGTCCTTAGTTTCTCCAGCGCAGCCTATGCCCAGTGTGGTGGCGCCTCCTGGTATGGCCCCGGTTTCCACGGGAAAACCGCCGCATCGGGACAAGTCTTCAATGAGAATGCCATGACGGCAGCCCATCGCACGCTGCCCTTCGGCACCAAGGTCGAAGTCACCGACCAGCGCACCGGCAAATCCGTGGAAGTCACCATCAACGACCGTGGCCCTTTCCATGGCAAGCGCATCATCGATCTCAGCAAAGCCGCCGCTACGGCCCTCGGCTTCCGCAACCGCGGCGTCACCACGGTGTGCCTCCAATAGCGTCACTTGCCCCCACGGGCAGGATCAGGGCCATCCATCGGATGGCCCTTTTTTTTCGGGTCAGTGACCGCAAGTGGCAGTGTTATCGCCATCGACGGCAATCAAATACCGCGCTGTATTTGCCGCCCGGACAACAGACGGACGAAATTATCCGGCATTAGCAAGATGTTAGGGGCTTACCCCTAGTTTTCGCCCCCGGATGCAGGAAAAATCGGGCGGTGCTATGCGCGCATACGCTTACGTCATCGGACCAGAAGACGGCCCCGGCGCGGCGCTGATGGACATCGCCCGCGGCCTTGGCTTTTCGGGCGTTTCCCCCTTCACCACCCTGGCGCAGGCCGAGCAGCAGACCCTGCAGACGCCGATCTGCTTTTTTCTCTTTTCCGCCACGGACAACGTTGCCGCGCTGCGCGGGGCGGCCGACAGCATCCGCTTCAGCGCCAGCCGACGGCTGCGGTTCTCGCCGCTGATCTATTTCGCCGAAAGCCCGTCGGTCGAGGCCATCACCACCTGCCTCAACATGGGCTTTGATGACATCATCACCATGCCCTTCACCCGCCGCCGGGTGCTGGACCGGATCTCCCGGCAGGTCGGGCAGACCATGGTCTATTACGAAACCTCGAGCTATTTCGGGCCGGACCGGCGCGGCCGGATCACGGCGCCGCAGCCGCATCGGGACAGTCGGGCGGGCGGCCAGTTCCGCCGGCTCGAAATCGTGCGCAGCCTGATCAACGGGGTCAATGTGCTGCGCGACGAACATTTCGCCGCCGAGGCCGTGTGAGCGAAAGGCCACAGGGGCGATAAACCCTTGCAGGCCCGGCACCGGGCTATTCTCAGGTCGCCGGAAATGGCCTAAGCGTGGTTTTCGTCTGATCTACGAGCATACCCGCAAATGCGATTCGGCATAGCCTTGCCGCCCCAGATCAAG
Organism: Pseudomonadota bacterium; assembly: GCA_023391095.1. Classification (GTDB taxonomy): domain Bacteria; phylum Pseudomonadota; class Alphaproteobacteria; order Rhizobiales; family Devosiaceae; genus Devosia. The sequence goes on along the minus strand of JAEWBN010000002.1, from coordinate 195,434 downwards.
GTCTTTGGGGCTTTTTTCATTTATTCGTTCTGCATGGGCTCCATCTTTCCCCGCATGCCGGCGCTGCAGGAAGCGATGGGCGTGGGCGAAGGCGCCCTGGGCCTGGCGCTGATCGGCTCGGCCATCGGCACGCTGATCTCGCTGACCTTTGCGGGGCGTTTCGTGGAAGCGGTTGGCTACCGGCGCGTGCTGCTCGTGGCCATTCCTTTGCTTTCGGCGCTTTATGCGCTGGCCAGCTGGGCCAACACGCCGCTCGTGTTCTTTTTCCTCCTGCTCCCCGTGGGCCTGACCATTGGCTGCATCGAGATCATTCTCAATGTCGAGGCGGATCGGGTCGAGCACGCCATCGGACGGCGCATCATGAACCGCGCCCATGCCTTCTGGAGCATCGGCTTTTTCTCCGCCGGCATTGTCGGCGCCTTCATCGCCCAGACCGGGCTTGAAGTGCATCTGCACCTGACGCTGATGATCCCGTTTATCCTGATGGCGACGCTGCTGATCCTGGGCCGGTTCGAGCCCGCCCCGCATCGCGCCGGTACGAGCTCCGAAGAAGCGCCGCGCTTTGCCCGTCCCACCGTCACCATCATGATGCTGGTGGCCGTGTGCATGTCGGCCATGCTGATGGAAGGGGCGGGCATCGACTGGTCGGCGATCTATATGCGCAACCTCTTTGACGCCGATCCGCTCTGGGCGGGGCTCGCCGTGGCAACGGTTGCCGGCTCGCAGGGCGTTACGCGCTTTTTTGCCGACAGCTTTGTCGAGCGGTTCAATCCCGTGGCCGTCGCCCGCACGCTGCTGGTAGTGCTGGGCGCAGGCGTGCTCTGCGCGTTCCTGGCCCCCGCAGCCTGGCTCGCTTATCTCGGCTTTGCCCTGATCGGCATCGGCTCGAGCGCCCTCTTCCCCCTCGCCATGTCGGCGGCGGCGCAGCAGACCGACCGTCCCGCGGCCATCAATGTGGCGGCGCTGGCCCAGTTCTCCTTCACCGCCTTCCTGCTCGGGCCCCCACTCCTGGGCTATATCGGCGAGCATTTCGGTATTCAGTGGGTGTTTGGCGTGGGCTTCCCGCTGGTTCTGCTCGGCCTTGCGACAGCGCATGTGCTGGCCCCGCGCCCGGTTACGAAAGTTGTTACGCCATGATCGCCCCCCAACACCGCATCTATGCCTGTTTCTTCTTCTTTGCGGTGACCACAGGCGCGCTGATGTCGCGCCTGCCCGATATCCAGACCCATCTCGGCGTCACCGAGGGCCAGCTGGGCCTCACCATGATCGGCATGGCGATCGGCTCGCTGATCTCGCTGACCTTCGGCGCGCCGATCATCGACCGGCTGGGTTTCCGCACCACAGCCTTCATCTCCACCCTTGGCCCAACCATTCTCTTTGCGCTCGTGCCCTGGCTGCCGACGGCGACGGCCATGTTCGGCGTCCTTTTGATCGTGGGCCTCATGTCTGGAGCCCTCGAGATCAATCTCAATGTCGAGATCGACCGGCTGGAGGCCCAGACCGGCAAGCGCTTCATGAACCGGGCCCATGGCTTCTGGAGCGTCGGCTTCTTCGTGACCGCGCTGTTCGGCGCCGTGATCCGCCAGTCCGGCCTGCCGGCCACCACCCATATGGCCATCATCGCCAGCATCATCGTGGTGGTTGGCGGCTATCTCATCTGGGGCGCCACCAATACGCCCAAGCCCAATCGCGGCCGGTCCGAAGAGGGCGGGCACAAGATTGCCTTCCCCAATCTGGGCCTGCTGCCGCTCTGCCTCATCGGCTTTGCCGCCTTCCTCGTCGAGGGCGCCGGCATCGACTGGTCGGCCATCTACATGCGCGACGTGTTCGCCGTGGAGCCCTTTGTGGGCGGCATGGGCCTGACGCTCTTTGCCTTCTTCATGGCCGTGATGCGCCTTTCGGCCGATCCCATCGTCGCCCGCTACGGGCCGCGCAATGTGGCCATGGTCATGCTGAGCTTTGCCAGCGTGGGGGCGCTGCTGGTGGGCATGGCGCCGCTGCCCGAACTGGCGCTGCTCGGCTTCGCGCTCATGGGGGCCGGCTGCTCGGCGGTTTATCCGCTGGCCGTTTCGGCCGCCGCACAGCGCACCGACCGGCCCGCTTCGGTCAACGTGGCCGCGCTCGGGCAGGTGAGCTTCGTGGTCTTCTTCCTGGCGCCGCCGCTGCTGGGCTTTGTGGCCGAATATATCAATATCCGCGCCTCCTACCTGTTCTGCCTGCCGCTGCTGCTGGCGGGGCTCTGGGCCTCGAGCTTTGCACTGGGCACCAAAAAGGTGGAAGCTCCCGCCCACATGCCCCCCGAACCGCTTGGCCCCAATGGCTGATGAGCTGCCACCCATTGTCGATCTGCGCCAATCGGCGACGGCGCTCCGGGTGCAGCGTGGGGTCATGCGCATGCTGCGCGAGCGGCACGACATGGCCTGTTATGCAGAAGTCCCGCTGGCCAATGGCCGGCGGGCCGATGTTCTGGCGGTCGGCCCCAAGGGCGAAATCTGGATCATCGAGATCAAGTCGAGCCTGATCGATTTCCAGGTCGACCGGAAATGGCCCGAATACCGGGAATTTTCCGACAAGTTCTTTTTTGCCAAGCCGCCCGAGCTGGACGCAGAGATTTTCCCCCAGAGCGAGGGCCTGATCGTTGCCGATGGCCATGACGGGGCTATCCTTCGCGACAGTCCGGACACCCCGCTTGCCCCTGCCCGCCGAAAAACCCTGATGCTGAAACTGGCACGAATGGGCGCGGACCGCATTCATGTGCTGATGGATCCCGGACCCCGCGTCTAGGGCGCAGCCAACCGACTGGATTTTCATGCTTGCCCATTGGCGCATCATCGCGCTCTTCTTCATCCACGCCCTGGCCATCGGCGCCGTCCACACAAGGGTGCCCGACCTCCAGTTGATGATGGGCGTCAGCGAGGCACAGCTCGGCCTCATCCTCATGGGACAGCCGGCCGGCGGGTTGCCGATGTTCCTGTTTTCCAGCGCCATCATCGAGCGCTTCGGCCCGCGCCGGGTGCTCATGGTCATGCTACCGGTGGTCATCTGCACCACGGCGCTGATCCCGCTCGTGCTCAATCCCGTGGCCATGTTTGCGCTACTGGCAGCCAATGGCGTCGGCTTCTCGCTCACCAATATCGCCATCAATGTCGAGGCGGACCGGGTCGAGTCCGCGAGCGGCGCGCGCATCATGAATACCTGCCATGGCGTCTGGAGCATCGGCTTTCTGGTGACGGCGCTGCTCGGCGTGCTCATGCGCGGCAGCGGCGTTTCTCCGGCCTGGCATCTGGGCCTATTGGCGCCGGTCCTGATCGCCGCGCTGATCCTCGTGGCGGCGCCCATGGCCGCGACGCCACCCCGGCCGCACACGGCGCAGTCCACAAGGCGCCTCGCCCTGCCGACCCTGGCGACGCTTGGCCTTGTGGCCTTCGGGCTCGGCGCGGGCATGACCGAAGGCGCGGCCCGCGCCTGGTCGATCATCTATCTGCGTGACAGTTTCGACGTCGCGCCCTGGGTGCAGTCACTGGCCCTGCCCGCGCTGGTCGCGGCCATGGCCGTGGGACGCCTCCTGGCCGACAGGGTGCTGGACCGGATCGAAACCGTCCGGCTGGCCCGGCTGCTGGCAGGCCTGGCCATAGCTGGCCTCATCGCCGTCGGCATTGCGCCCAATGCCGGCATCGGCCTTATTGGCTTTGTCATGGTGGGCTTCGGCATCTGCGTGCTCTACCCGCTGATGCTGTCATCGGCCGCCCGGCTGGGCGACCGGCCCGCCTCGCAGAATGTCGCCGCGGTGACGCTGGTGTTTCAGCTGGTCAATCTGGGCGCGCCGGCGCTGATCGGGCTCGTGGCGCAAATGTTCGGCGTGCGCTTCGCCTTTGTCATGCTGATCCCGCTGCTGGTGATGACCTTTGTCATGGCGGGGCAATTGCGCGCAAAAAGGGCGGCCGGCCCCTCGGCCTGACCGCCCTCCTCAGCTTTTATTCGGCAGCCCAGTGGCCATACATGATCGGCATGAGGCCCACGATGGACTTGAACCGATCCCAGCTCTTGCGTTCCGGCAGGGTCCAGCCCGCCTCGGCGACCGCCGAAAGGCGCGGGAAAACGAGGCGGTCGAAAATGGCCCGGTCGGTCATGCTTTCGGACCAGATGCAAGACTGAACGCCCAGAAGGTGCTTGAGGCCCTCTTCGGAGAAACCGGCGCGGGCTTCGAACTCATAGGTTTCCTGCGGTCCCGACCAGCCGGCCCAGCCGGCACCCGGCTCGGCCCAGGAGACGCCATTGGCCATGTCCAGATAATAGCGCTGGCCCGGCGAGACGACGATGTTGAAGCCGCGTTCGGCGAGCTGGGCATTGATCTCGACATTGCGCCAGCCGATCACATAGGACTTGTCCTTGGCCACGGCATCGCCATGCGCCGCCTCTTCCCAGCCGCCGGTAATGGCGCCCTTAGAGGCGATGTAGTTATGGACGCGCTTGATGAATTCGGCCTGCAGGATCGCCGTGGGCGATCCCTCGATCTCGTCGGCGCCGTGGTGATTGCCGAGCTGATTGAATTGCGCCTCGTGCTTCTTGCGCATGGCCGGCCCGGCGATCTTTTCGATCATGTCGAGCGCGAGCGGCGAACCGGACCATGCGGCCAGCGGCACTTCGTCGGCCCCAAGGTGGAAAATGCCCGACGGGAACAGTTCGAGCGTCTCGTCGATGACCTTTTCGACAAAGGTATAGACGGGCTCATGCGCCGGATTGAGGCTGTTATTGGGGAAGCCCTGAACCGACTGGTATTCCCCCGTCTCATTGGGGTCGCGCAGTTCCGGCAGAGCCTGCAGGGCTGCATAGAAGTGGCCCGGCATGTCGATTTCGGGGATGACGACCATGGCCAGGTCATCAGCCAGCGCCACGATTTCGCGCACCACGTCCTTGGCATAATAGCCACCGGTCGGCTGCGGGCCGGAGCCCAGGAGCGGCGGCAGCGCCTTGCCATGACCGCGCCAGGCGGCGATCTCGGTCAGCGCCGGATAGGCGTCGATTTCAAGGCGCCAGGCTTCGTCCTCGGTCAGGTGCCAGTGGAAGCGGTTCATCTTGTTCCAGGCCATGATGCGCAGAAGCCGGCTGACCTCGGCGCCGGTATAGAACTGGCGCGCCACGTCGAGATGGCTGCCGCGGAAGCCGAAGCCCGGCTCGTCATGGATGGCGCCGCCCGTGGGCCAGGTGAAGGTGCCCGGATACTGACGTGCGCCGCGCAGCATGTGCCCGAGGGTCACAAGGCCGTAAAAGAGCCCGGCATGGGTCGAGGCGGCGACACTGGCGCTGTTCTCGCCAAAGACCAGTTCGTAGGCCTCGGGCCCAAGCCCTTCCTTTTCCGTCACATGCACAGCCATGCCGCTTTCCGAAGCGGGGCGGACAATGGCTTCCACAGCGAACAGCTCCGCGGTGAGGTCGGCAAAGGCATCGGCGGCGCGGATGGCGAGATCGCCCTCCGGCTTGAGGTCAAAGCCGGTCGGGGCAACGCGGCTGCCCGATGTCGCCACGTGCCTTGGCCAGGGAATGATCGAATGGCTCACCGGCGCCCTGGCCGGCACGGGGAAACGCGCCGCGCCCTTGAGCAGGGGCGCATTGTGCCCCTTGCCCTGTGTCGGGGCGGTCGGGATGGAAATCACAGTGCCGTCCTCGAGGACGACATAGGCGGCATTGGCGCCGTCGCTCCAGTGGCGCAGGCCATAGGAAAGGCCGCGGGCCGTGGCGGTCCAGGTTTGGCCCGGTTCAAGCACAAAGCCCTCGGGCGGCGCGATCATGGTGTGGTTGGAGAGGCGCTTGAGCAGCGTGCCGTTTTCGAGCGTGGCATGCGGATCAATGCGCGCCGGGCCCGAAAAGCCGAGCTGGAAATTGCGGATCGGCGCATCGCCATTATTGGTCAGCTCGATGCCATAGCCGAGCGGCTCGCTGTCAGTGGCAGGCGACCAGGTGGTGACGAGGGAGAAGGCAGACATGGACTATTCCTGAACTCGGAGGACGTGTTGGAAGCGGGGGCCGTCAGTCCCCCAGCGGCTGGGCGTCGTCGCCGTCGCGGTTGATGACGAGCTGGTGCTTGATGCGGCGCATGGCAGCGACGGCCGGCGGGCCGATGCGGGCGGCCATGGTCTGGGCCAGAATGTCGAGCGTGGCGAGAAAGGCATAGCGGCCCGGTGTGGGACGCAGGATATCCTGGTTTTCCCGCCAGTTGACGGGCAGGAGAATGTCCGCCTGCTCGGCCATGGCCGAGCCCGGGCGCGTGACCACGATGCGGGGCACGCCATATTCTCCGGCCACCGCAAGCGCCTTGATCAGCGGCAGGTTGTTGCCCGAAAGCGAGAAGACGATCAGCGCGCTGCCCTGCGGGGCGGAGGCGGCGCGCATCATCTGCACCTGATGATCGGTCGAGGAGGCGACCTTGAGGCCCAGCCGGAAGAAGCGGGCTTCCGCCTCGGCCGCCATCATCGAGGAGGAACCGCCCGACCCGAAGGCGAGGATGAAGCTCGATTTCACCAGCGATTCCGCGGCCCGTTCCACCGCGTCGAAGTCGGTGGCCTCGAACGTGTCGTAGATGGTGGACTGGATGCCGTTGACGACTCCCTGGGCGATTTCGCGCACGCTGGATGGGCCGGAGGCCGGAGTGAAGTAGCGCTGGCCCACGAAGCGCGACTGGGCCAGCCGCACCTTGAAGTCGGCATAGCTGTCACAGCCGAGCCGCCGGCAGAAGCGGGTGACGGTGGGCGGAGAGACATCGGCGTGGGCCGCCAGATCGACGATCGACATTTTGAGCACCCGGTCGATGTCGGCCAGGACGATGTCGGTCAGGGCCTGCTCGGAGCGGGTGAAGGCGTCCTTCTCGGTCTGCAGCAGTCCAACGATGTCCAGCATCTCACCCCCCTTGTCGCTATCCCCGGGGGCTTAATACACGGCCAGGCCGCGAGCGTCGAACAGATGTGCCTTGTCGATATCGAAGCCGATGCGCAGGGGCTTGCCATCCTCGATGCCGGGATTGCCTTCAAAGAGGCCGATAAAGGGCTCGCCGCCGGGAAGGGTGGAATAGGCGATGGAATGGATGCCCAGCTGCTCGACGATATTCGGCGTCGTCTCGATGGTGAACCCGCCCTCGCCCAGGGACAGGTGCTCGGGGCGAATGCCCAGGGTGACGTCCTGCCCGGCGACGGCCGTACTGGTGCGGGGCACCTCGATGCGGCCGAGCGTGCCGAGATCGACCGCAACCGTGTGGCCGTCGGCGCTCAGCACCTTGCCGTGAATGAAGTTCATCTTGGGCGAGCCGATGAAGCCGGCGACAAAGAGATTGTCGGGCCGGTGGTAGAGGTCGAGGGGGGAGCCGACCTGGCTGATTTCGCCGGCATTGAGCACCACGATCTTGTCGGCCATGGTCATGGCTTCGATCTGGTCGTGGGTCACGTAGATCATGGTCGAGCCGAGGCGCTTGTGCAGTTCCATGAGCTCGATGCGCATTTCCGAGCGGAGCGCGGCGTCGAGGTTGGACAGGGGCTCGTCGAAAAGGAAAATCTTGGGCTGGCGCACGATGGCGCGGCCAATGGCGACACGCTGGCGCTGGCCGCCGGACAACTGGCCGGGGCGGTGCTGCAACCGGCTTTCGAGCTGGAGGACCTTGGCAGCGGCGGCAACGCGCTTGTCGACCTCGGCCTGCGGCAGCTTTTCGACGCGCAGCGGGAAGGCGATATTTTCGTAGACGGTCATATGCGGATAGAGCGCATAGGACTGGAACACCATGGCGATGCCGCGCTGGACGGGGGGCAGGTCGTTGACGACTTTGCCGCCGATCTCGATCTGGCCGGCGCTGACATCCTCGAGCCCGGCGATCATGCGCAAGAGCGTGGACTTGCCGCAGCCCGAGGGGCCGACAAAGACCACGAATTCGCCTTCGGCAACGTCAAGGTCGATGCCCTTGATGATGCGGGCTTCGTTGAAGCTCTTTTCGAGGCGCTTGAGGCTCAGTTGCGACATGGTTTGGCGTCTCCGCAAGGTAGTGGGGTGGCCGCCGCCCGGGGGTGAGCGGCGGCCAAGGTCGGGAGGACCTTTTACTTGTACTGCTCGAGCTCGGCGGCGGCCTTTTCAAGGGCAGCCTGGGGCTCGGCCTGGCCGGTGACGACCGACTGGACCATTTCGATCATGACGTTCTGCAGACCGATATAGTCGTTGAACAGCGGCTCGGGGCCACCATACTCGATGCCGTCGAGGAACGGCTGCCAGTAGGCATTCTCGGCCACGAGTTCGGTCACATTGGGCTCGAGCGGACGGAGCGGGGTCAGACCCTGGGCCATTTCCGCATCCCACTGGCGCTGACCGTCGGTCAGGAACTTGGCGAGGCTGATGGCCTGCTCTTCGACACCGGTGCCCTTGAAGATGGCCAGTGCGTCGGTGATCAACAGGGTGCCGGGGCCCTGGGCATCGGGACCGAGCGGCAGATTAGCGACACCCCAGTTCATGCCGGCTTCTTCGGCACGCAGCGCGGCGCCGGGCGAGGCTTCGATCATGGCGACGCCACCATCGAGCCAGATGGCGCGGACTTCGTTCTGTTCGTAGGCGGTTGGGCCTTCTTCAGAATAGGGCGTGATGTCCTTGATGGCCTGGAGGGCGGCTAGGACCTGCGGCGAGTTCAGCGTGATATTGCCATCCGCATCGATCACCGAACCATTGTTGGTGTACACCCAGTGCAGGAACTGGTGCATGGTGTTGTCGAAGGTCTTGGCGACAAGGCCATAGCCGGCCGCATCGGTGTTCTCGGTGATCTGCTTGGCGAAAGCGATCTTTTCTTCCCAGGTCTTGGGCGGGGTTTCCGGATCAAGGCCGGCTTCCTCGAAGAGGTCCTTGTTCCAGAACAGGGCCTTGGTCGAGAAGGCGACCGGAACGCCCCACTGGGTGCCGTCGAAGGTCACGGTATCGGGCACGTAGTTGTAGTAGGCGGCCTTTTCCTCGTCCGTCATCGGCACGGGGACGATCAGGTCGTTCATGGCGAACTGCTTGAGCGTGCGCGAGCCCACATAGGCCAGCGCGACCGGGGTGCCGGCAGCGGCAAGCGTGGTCACCTTGTCCTGGCACTGGCCCCAGCCCACGATTTCGGGCACGACCTTGAAACCGGGATTGGCGGCTTCCCATTCGGCAAAGCTTTCGGCATAGCCGGCGGTCAGTTCGTCACCGCAGTTGATGAAGGAAATTTCCTTCACGTCCTGCGCAAAGGTACCGGTGGTGGCGCTGGCGAGTGCCATCATGGACACTGCCATCAAACCGATAGTCTTTTGCATTTCATTCTCCCTTGAATGCGGGCCCCTCGGCCCCTTCGGAGTCCGCCGGCTTCGTGAGCCGGACGGCCTCCAATCCCTTGTTGTCCGGCGTCCCCGCAGGTGGGGCGCCAGTTGTTACTGCTTCACGGCTCCGGCAGTCAGGCCGGCGACGAGATAGCGCTGCAGGAACACGATCACGATCATGACCGGCAGGATTCCGACGAAAGAGGCCGCCATCAGCTCGTTCCAGATCACTTCCTGCTTGCCGAAGAAGGCGAAGAGCCCAACCGGCAGCGGCATGAATTCGGTCTTGGAGTTGAAGGTCAGCGCGAAGATGAACTGCTGGGCGTAGGCGCCGATGAAGGTCATGATGGCGACCACAACGATCCCCGGCATGGCCAGCGGCAGGATGACCCGGCGCAGGGTGTAGAGACGGCTGGCGCCATCGACCCAGGCGGCTTCGTCCAGTTCGCGGGGAATGCGCATCATATAGGTGCGCAACAGCCAGATGGACGAGGGAATGAGGAAGGCCGCGCCGGGCACGATCATGGCCCAATAGGTGTTGAGCAGGCCCAGCGTGCGCATGAGGCGGAACAGCGGGATCAGCAGCACCGCGCCCGAGAACATGTTGACGGCAAGGAACCCCGCCAGCAACAGGCCCGAGCCGGCGAAGTTGAAGCGGGCAAAGGCATAGGCCGCCGGGACGACGATGACCACGACGATCAGCGTCACGACGCTGGAGATGAAGAAGGAGTTGAAGATGTGCATGCCCAGGGCAGGCACGGACTGCCACATGGTGAAATAGGCGTCGAACGAGCCGTTCTTGGGGATGAAGCTGTAGGGCCGCGAGAAGAGCTGCGCCAGGGGCTTGAGCGAGACCAGGAACCCTTCGATGAAGGGCGCGAGAACGAAGAACAGGAAGACGGCGATACCGAGGTAAAGGCCGACAACTTCATACCACTTGTAGCGGTCGATCATGGCCTTGGAGGAGGACCAGAGGCGGCGCCTGGGCTTGACGCTGGCAGGGCTGGCGGCGGCGGCCACTTCGGTGGTGCGGGCAACGTCGCTCATTTGGCTTCTCCCTGCTGGAGCTTGCGGACGGCGCGGAAGTAGACGAGGCAGAAGATCGTCACGAAGATCGAGATGACCACGGCGCGCGCTGCGCCTTCGCCGTATTTCCGGCTGCCCATGGCCGTCTTGTAGGTGTCGATGATCATCGTGGTGGTCGAGCCGGACGGGCCGCCCTGGGTGAGGATCCAGATGATGTCGAAGGAATTGAAGGTCGCGATCAGCGAGAGCAGGCTCATGGTGATGATGGCGGGCACCATCAGCGGCAGGGTGATGCGGCGGAAGCGGTAGAAGCGGCCGGCGCCATCGGTCCAGGCGGCTTCGTGCAGGTCCTTGGGAATGGACTGCATGGCGGCCAGGAAATAGATCGTGACCATGGGCACGCCGATCCACACGTCGGTGACGATGGTCGCCCAGAAGGCGGTTTCGCCATATGCCAGGAAGGCGATGGGTCCCTTGGTCAGGCCGAAATTCTGCAACAGGCCCGAGATCATCCCGAACTGGCCGTTATACATCCAGCCCCACATGAAGATGCCGATGGCCATGGGCACGATCCAGGGCGGCATGGTGAGAATGCGGAACAGCGTCTGGCCGGGAATGGCGGCATTGAGCAGCACAGCACCAAACATGCCGATGACCATCTTCAGGCTGACCGAGAAGAAGGTCCAGATAAAGGTACGCAGGATAACTTCGGTGAAATTGCCGGCGCCGAAAATGCGCTGGTAATTGGCCCAGCCAACGAAATCATACTCGGCCCGCAGCGTGGCATTGGTGAAGCTGAGGATGATCGTGTCGACCAGCGGATAGGCGACGATGATCAGGATATAGAGAACAGCCGGTGCCAGCAGGGCGAGGGCGAAGAGGGTGGCGCTTCTGGTGCTGGTCATCGGCCCTCTCCTCAGCGTCCGCGTCCGAGAGCAGCGTCGAAGCGCTGCCAGATCGGGGTCATGTCGACAACGGAATTGGTGCGCATCGCCTCGTCCATGGACAGCGCCAGCAGCCCTGCTTCCAGCGCATCGGTGACGGAAACCGGCAGCGGCGCGCCGTCGTGGATGTGCTTGAGAATGTCGGCCGCCATCTGCTCGTCGGCGCCGTAATGGTCCGACAGCGGGCTGGCCTCGTAGCTCTTGTCCTCGAGGCGCTCGGAGGTGCGACTGTCGGTGACCTTGAAGTAATTGCGGACGAAGTCACCCTCGGCCATGCCCCTGGAACCGATCACCGCGAAGCGGCGGAAGTCGTCGGGCACGTTGATATTGGTGTGGAAAGCCAGGGCCGCGCCGTTTTCGTACTGAACCAGAGCGGTCTGGAAATCGATGATGTCGCCATCGCTGTCGAAGACCTTGTCCGAACCCAGCCAGCCACTTGGCTTGCGGTGATAGACTTCGAGGTCGTTGACGCCAGCCTCCTGGGGGGCATTTTCCGGCGTGAAGCTGCGGCGACCGCCGAAGCTGGCCACCATGCGCGGACGGCAGCCCATGACCCCGTTATAGAGATCGAGGTCGTGGCAGCACTTTTCCAGCATGAAGCTGCCGGCGTATTTCTCGTATCGCCGCCAGTCGCGCATGAAAAAGGCGCCATGATAGGGCGGAATGTGCTCGGAGGCCTCGATGGAAGCGATCTGCCCCAGCTTGCCCTCGGCCTGGGCCTTGCGCAGATCGACATAGAGCGGCGCATAGCGCAGCACGAGGCCGACCATGACATTGTCCGAGCCGTATTTGGCAATCAGCTCGGCCAGCGCCATCGTGCCCTCGACAGTGGTCACGACAGGCTTTTCGGCAAAGATCTTCATGCCCCGTTCGAGGCCGATGCGGATATGCTCGAGATGCAGGTGATTGGGCGAGCCGACCATGAGCAGGTCGAGATTGCCTTCATCGATCAGGCGCTCGAGGCTGTCATATTGGGTACCTGCGGAAAGCCCGGCATCCTGGACGCGCTGCAGGCCGGCAGGGGCCGGATCGACATAGCCAACGATCTCAAAATCGTCCCGCGCCGCAGAAAAGACCCGCGCCAGGTAACCCAGACGATAGCCGAGGCCGATAATCCCTACCCGCATATGCCGTACCCTGTTTTAACCGCCGACCTCTTGCGGGCCGGTGACGTTTGTGTAAACGATTTTCAAGCCTAGGCAGCTTCTCGCCATCATGTCAACACACATTCGGAGTCAATACAATACCAATATAAACCACCATTTGCGCCGCCTCGGAATAGCGCGGTTTTGCTATGTCTATGGCCGGATTGGCGACGGTTTCGCACACCTGCGGGCTAGACAAGGACGGTGGAAAACTCCACCATGTCGCAATTGGTATCCATCTGGCCTCTTTCATGACGAAGGTGCCGGGGCGATACGATGAAAATCAAATACAAGATTGACGGACGTGCGTCAGGGCGGCGCTGTGTCCCGGGAAAAGCAAAATGAGCCTCTCAGCCAATCCATTCCCCAATGATGCCGACCGGTCGGCGATCTGGACCATGCTCGTGCCGCGCGACATCACGGCCTACGTCAATGCCGACTGGTCGATGGTCGAGAATGACTTCATCGCCGAAGATTTCATGGGCATCCATGGCAACAAGACGGGCAATCCGGATGGCTGGACCATCAGCTTCCCCTCCCTTGCCCATTATCGCGACGAATGGCTGCGCCAGGCCCGCGAGGGTCAGGCCATGGATTATGCCGAAGATGTCGAGGCGGGCATTCACCGCGCCACGAGTTTGACCGAAATCGAAATCACCGGCGATCGCGCCATCGCGCACAAGAAATTCGACGGCGAGATCAAGCTGGGCAATGGCGGGGTGGACCGGTTGAACTGGCAGACCCTCTATTTCCTGCGCAAGGTCGGCGGGGCGTGGAAGCTCACCGGTTTTGTCGGCTACCTGCCCTATCCGATGGGCGTCACCGCCTAAGGGTCACCCCTTCTCAGGCGGCGCCTCACCGACGAGCGCCGCCCGCATCGTTTGCCCTTCTTTTCCGGGTCAGCCATGTCTCTCCTTACGCCCCAGCGCCTGGTCATGCTGGCCTTCTTTCTCCAGCCCATCGCCTATGGCTCCTGGCTGCCCCGCATTCCTGAAATCCAGGCCGGTCTGGGCCTTGGCCCTGCCGCGCTGGCGCTGACCCTTTTGGGCATGCCTGTGGGCACCCTCCTGACCCTGCCCTTTGCCGGTCCCATTGTCGGGCGCATCGGCGCGCGCAGAACCATCATCATTGGCTTTGTGTATTACGCCATCGCGGCAAGCCTGCCGGCCTTCTCGCCCGACCCGGTCATGCTGTTCATCGCCCTTGCCTTTGCGGGGTCATCGATTTCCTTCCTGGAGCTGGGCCTCAATGTGGAAGCGGACGCGGTGGAAAAGGCGACGGGCACGCTGATCATGACCAAGTCGCACGGGTTCTGGTCGGTCGGGATCATGGCGGGCAGCCTTGTTGGCACGCTGCTGGCCGGAATGGGGATGGCGCCGCAATGGGCTATCCTCGCCGCGGCGCTGGTGACGCTGCCCATGGGGATTGCGACCGGCCTCGCCCTGCCTTCGGTCGATGCCGAAGCGCAGGTTGAACGATCCGCAGGGGGCCGGAAGTGGTCCCTGCCCAGCCCTGCCCTGATCGGCGTCTGCCTTTTCGTCTTCGGCATCACCATGACGGAAGGCGCCATGGCGGACTGGTCGGCGATCTTCCTGCGCGATGCCCTTGCTGCCGATGTCGGCACGGTGGGCCTGGGCTATGCCGTCTTTGCCTTCATGGTAGCGGCGGGCCGGTTCGGCGGCGATACGATCAAGGCGCGCCTGGGGGCTGTGGGTACGGCGCAGCTTTGCGGCGTGCTCGCCGTCCTGGGCGCGGGCCTCCTCTATCTCGCGCCCAATGTCACGCTGGCCTTGATCGGCTTCGGCACGATCGGCTTTGGCGTTTCGGTGGGCTTTCCGCTCGCGGTCACCGCGGCGGCGGGCATTGGCGACCGGCCGGCCTCAGCCAATGTGGCCGTCCTGTCCTTCGTGGCCCTGACCGGCTTCCTCATCGGCCCGCCCCTGATCGGGTTTGTGGCCGAAGTCAGCGATATCCGCATCGGGGTGGCCTGCGTGGTTCCCTTCCTCTTGCTGAGCCTGATCTTTACCCGCCAGCTCAGGCCGCGCCCGCTCACCACCGCACACAATCCCCAAGCCGACATTCCCGGAGTTCTCTGATGCGCATTGCCGTTGCCGGCCTCCACACCGAATGCAGCACCTATAATCCCGTCCTGGCCCGGGAATCCGATTTCCGCGTGCTGCGCGGTCCGTCCATGCTCAAGGACCAGTATTTCGATTTTCTGACGCATTTTCCGGCGGAATTCATCACCATCCTGCATGCCCGCGCCATTGCCGGCGGCCCGGTCGAACGGGCGCTTTATGACCGGTGGAAAGCCGAAATTCTCGAGGGTCTGCGTGCCGCCATGCCGCTCGATGGCGTTTATCTGGCCATGCATGGGGCCATGTTCGTCGAGGGCATGTTCGATGCCGAAGGCGACTTCATCGCTGCCGTGCGCGATGTGGTCGGGCCCGAGGTGCTGATCGCGGCCAGCTACGATCTCCATGGCAATGTCAGCCAGAAGATCATCGACGGTCTCGACATTTTTTCGACCTATCGCACAGCGCCGCATATCGACACGCCCGACACCATGCGCCGGGCCGTGACCATGCTGGTGCGCGCGCTGCGGACGGGCGTTCGCCCCGTTCTGGCCTGGGCGCCCGTGCCGGTCCTTTTGCCGGGTGAACGCACCTCCACCCAGGACGAGCCGGCGCGCAGCTTTTACACCCAGCTTCACGAAGTCGAGGACCCCACCGGGGTCTGGGATGCGTCCTTCCAGGTCGGCTATGTCTGGGCCGATGAACCGCGCGCCACCGCCTGCGCCATCATCACCGGCACGGACCGGAGCGCCATGGAAACGGCCGCCCTGCACCTGGCACAGGACTATTGGAATATCAGGGAGCAGTTTGTCTTCGGCATGGAGACCGGCTCCATCGCGGAATGCGTCTCCCGCGCCATTGCCAGCCAAACCCATCCGGTTGTTCTCGCGGAGTCGGGCGACAATCCCACGGGTGGCGGCGTGGGCGACCGCGCCGAGGTGCTGGCGGCCCTCATCGCGGGCGACGCGCAGGGCGTCATTTTCGCCGGCATTGCCGATCAGGCTGCCACCGATGCGGCCTATGCCGCAGGCGCAGGTGCAACGGTTTCGCTGCATATTGGCGCCAGCCTTGATCCGTCCAGTACGCCAGTCGACACCAAGGCCGACGTGATCTTCCTGCATGAAACCGACGACAAGCGTCTCCGCGAGGCCGTGGTGCGCATCGGCGGCATCGAGCTGGTGCTGACCGCGCGCCGGCGCCCCTTCCACAACCTTGCCGACTTCACCCGGCTGGGGCTCGATCCGCTAGCGGCCCGGATCATCGCCGTCAAATCGGGGTACCTTTCTCCCGAACTCGGGCCCCTGGCCAATCCGGGCATCATGGCCCTTTCGCCCGGCGTCGTCGACCAGTTCGTCGAGCGCACCGAGCGCCGCCATACGCCGCGACCGTCCTTTCCGTTCGACCGCGATTTCGTCTTCACGCCCCAGGTCAGGTGGTCGGCGCGCGCCGGGGGGTAAGGTGCACCTTTCGCGTTCATCGCCTTTCGTTTATCCAGAAAGCGAAAGCAGGTGATGCCCATGAACCCGTCTCTCCGGCAGGCCAAGATCGTCGAGCTGGCCCGTCAGCAGGGCGAGGTCACCGTCGATGGCCTCGTGGCGGCCTTTGCCGTCACCCCGCAGACCATCCGCAAGGACCTCAATGCCCTGTGCGAGCGCGGTGCGCTCAAGCGCACCCATGGCGGCGCCATGCATCCGTCGGGCGTCGAGAATGTCGAATATGAGGCGCGCCGCCAGATCGCGCCGGCCGAAAAGCGCGCCATCGGCCGGGCCGCAGCGGGGCTCATCCCCGACAATGCTTCGCTGTTCATCAATATCGGCACGACCACCGAAGCCGTCGGGCAGGCCCTGGCCGAGCATCGCGGCCTCATGGTCATCACCAACAACATCAATGTCGCCAACCACCTGCGCGTGGTGCCCGGCGTCGAGGTGGTGATTGCCGGTGGCGTGGTGCGTCCATCCGATGGCGGCATTGTGGGCGAGGCCGCCGTGGACTTCATCCGCCAGTTCAAGGTGGATTTTGCCGTGATCGGGGTTTCCGCCATCGACCCGGACGGCTCGCTGCTCGATTTCGACTATCGCGAGGTCAAGGTGGCCCAGGCCATCATTGCCAATGCCCGCCACGTGATCGTGGTGGCCGACAGCACCAAATTCGAGCGCACCGCGCCGGTGCGGATCGGGCACCTGTCACAGGCCCATTCCTTTATCACCGACCACTGCCCGATCGAGAGCATCCGTGATGTGTGCAAGGAGGCCGGCGTCGCGCTGATCGAGACGTCGGCCGCCCAGACCTAGCCGGCGAAGGTGTTTTCGCGGATCGAGTCCGGCTTCATCTCGATGGAAAAGCCCGGCCGTTCCGGCGGCATGTAGGCGGCATTGTTGATCACGCAGGGATCGAGGAAATGCTCGTGCAGGTGATCGACATATTCGATCACGCGCCCTTCCTTGGTGCCCGAGACCACCAGATAGTCGATCATCGACAGGTGCTGGACATATTCGCAGAGGCCAACGCCACCGGCATGCGGCCACACGGCCTTGCCGTATTTCGCAGCCATAAGCAGTACGGACAGAACTTCATTGAGCCCGCCGATGCGGCAGGCATCGATCTGCACGATGTCGATGGCATCGCGGGTGATGAACTGCTTGAAGAGGATGCGGTTCTGGCACATCTCGCCGGTCGCAACCTTGACCGGTGCAATGCCGTCGCGGATCTTGCGATGCCCTTCGACATCGTCGGGGCTGGTCGGCTCTTCGATGAAATAGGGGTTGAAGCGCTTGAGCTGGTTGACCCAGTCGATGGCCTGATCGACTTCCCAGACCTGGTTGGCGTCGATCATCAGATAGCGCTCCGGCCCCATGATGGAGCGGACGATTTCGAGGCGCCTGATATCGTCCTCAAGGTCGCGGCCGACCTTCATCTTGATATGGGTAAAGCCCTCTTCGACCGCCTCGGTCGCGAGCCGCGTCAGCTTTTCATTGGAATAGCCGAGCCAGCCGGCAGACGTGGTGTAGCAGCGATAGCCCTCGGCCCGGAGCGTCGCAATCCGCTCGGCCTTGCCCGCCTCCGCCTTGCGGAAGATTTCCAGCGCCTCGTCCGGCGTGATGGCGTCGGTGAGGTAGCGGAAGTCGATGATGGAGACCAGTTGCTCGGGGCTCATCTCGGCGACATAGAGCCAGACGGGCTTGCCGGCAGCCTTGGCCAGGAGGTCCCAGACGGCATTGACCACCGCACCGGTCGCCAGATGCATCGCGCCCTTGTCGGGCCCGATCCA
Source organism: Pseudomonadota bacterium (assembly GCA_023391095.1). Classification (GTDB taxonomy): domain Bacteria; phylum Pseudomonadota; class Alphaproteobacteria; order Rhizobiales; family Devosiaceae; genus Devosia. The sequence goes on along the minus strand of JAEWBN010000002.1, from coordinate 177,674 downwards.
GCGCAACTGGCTGTCGCCGGTCATGTGCCGCCAGAAGCGGCCCGGATTTTCGGCGATCCAGTCGAGGTCGAGGCCCACGACCCGGTCGGTGAGCGCCTTGATCGCGGCGCAGACCACTTCATTGCCGCGGCCAATGGTGAAGGTGAGGCCGTGGCCTTCATGCGCCCCATCCGTCCCCAGCACGACATAGGCAGCCGAGTAGTCGGGATCGGGGTTCATGGCATCCGAACCATCGAGCGAGGCCGAAGTGGGGAAGCGAAGGTCGTGGGTGGTGAGCGCGGTAATCTTGGTCATGGGTTTTCGCCGGGCCGGATCAGGCCGTCCAGCCTCCGTCGATGATATGGACCTGGCCGGTCGTATAGGTGGCGCCGGCCAGATAGACCGCGAGATCGGCCACTTCGTCGGGCCGGGCAATCCGGCCAATGGGCTGGCGGGCGATGAAAGCCTTCTTTGCGCCCTCGAAATCGCCGGTCGCGTGCCAGCGTTCGTGCAGGCTGGGGCTGTCCACTGTGCCGGGGCAGATGGCGTTGACGCGGATATTGGAGGTGGTGAAATCGGCGGCAATCGACTTGGTCAGGCCCACCACTGCAGCCTTGGAGATCGAATAGGCAGCCCGGTTGGGCACGCCCTTCACGGACGAAGCGACGGTAGCCATGTTGATGATGGCGCCGTCCTTGCGCTCCAGCATCTGCGGCAGCACCGCCTGGATCGTGCGGATCTGCGCCTTGACGTTGAGGTCGAGGGCAAACTCGACATCGGCGTCGCTCATCTCGAGCACCGTGCCGCCATGGACGACACCGGCGCAGTTGAACAGCACATCGATGCGGCCGATCTCGGCCACTGCAGCCTTCACCGCTTCGGCCGACAGCACATCGAGATGGCGCGTGGTGATCCCCGGGACCCCGTCCAGTTCGGCGAGCTTGTCCATGTTGACGTCGGTTGCAATCACCTGTGCACCGGCTCTGGCAAAAGCCTCAGCCGATGCGCGGCCGATGCCCTGCGCCGCCGCCGTGATGAGCACAATTTTTCCGCTCAGGTCCGCCATGTCCGCCTCCGTGAATTCGGCCGCAGCTAAGGCCGGCAGCCGCGACCTGTCAAGTGGTCAGACCAGTAGACAGTTTTCTCTTCGCCCCTTATTGAAGGATGGGCCCGCGGGGATGCCGATGAAACTGCAAGCGATAAGCCGTGACAAACTCTATATCCGCATCGCCGACCAGATCCGGCGGCAGATTGCGGATGGCGCCGTGCAACCGGGCGCGCAGTTGCCGTCCGAACGCGATCTGGCGCAATCGCTGGGCGTGTCGCGGCCGAGTGTGCGCGAGGCGCTGATCGCCCTAGAGGTCGCGGGTCTCGTCGAGGTGCGCGTCGGCGTCGGGGCTTTTGTGCGCGATCGCCAGCCGCCACCGGGGCCGCTGCCGGAGCTCAACCAGTCGCCGCTGGAAGTGCTCGACGTGCGCCGCCTGCTCGAACCCGAGGCCGCGGCGCTGGCCAGCCAGATTGCGCCAGAAGAAACCAAGGCCCAGCTCGCCACGATCCTCCAGACCATGCAGGGAGAAGCAGCCCAGGGCCTCTGGTCGGTGGAGAGCGACCGGGCCCTGCACGTCACCATTGCCCAGGCCACCGGCAATTCGGTGCTGCGCGATATTCTCGAAATGCTCTGGGCGTCGCGGGCCGGTGCCGTGGATCGCCAGTTCCACCAGCATCTGGCCGAAATCCATGTGGTCCGCCAGCAGATCCTGGCTGATCATTCCGCCATCGTCACTGCCATACGGGCGGGTCATGCCGACGCCGCCCGACGGGCCATGCGCCGGCATCTCGACTATGTCGCCAAGGCCATGACCGACGCCTGGGAATAGCTCAGTCGGCCCTGACCTCGGCCCATGCGCCCGACCGCTCGCTGGCGAAGACGGCGTCGAGCACATGCATGGAGGAAATGGCATCCTCGACACCATAGGGCAGTTCGCCCTGCCCCAGCACCGCCAGCGCAAAGGCTTCGGCCATTTCGGTATATTGGTCGGCCGGCGCCAGGATTTCCCGGCGCGCCAGCGATCCATCGAGGCTATGCCCCGCATCGACCAGCAGCGCCGAGGCCGAGCCCTGCGGCGCGTTGAAGGGAATGACCAGTTCAACCCGGCCCTTGGTGCCGATGATCTCGATCGACTGGTTGGGCACGAGTTGGGTGGAGACCATGAAATTGAGATGCCGGCCATTTCCGAAATCGGCGATGACGGAGGCCTGCCGGTCGGTGCCGAAACCTGCATCGCGATCGACCAGCGCAACAACCCGTTTCGGTTCGCTCTCGAAGAAAAAGCGGCCGCCGGTGATCGGGTAACAGCCAATGTCGAGCAGGCCCCCACCACCGATATCGGCCTTGTTGCGCACATTGTTGGGGTCGGCATTGAAATAGCTGAAGACCGCGCGAACGGCCCGCACCTCACCCAGCTCGCCCGAGCGGGCGATATCGCGGGCCCGGAGCCATTGGGGATGGAAGCGCACCATGAAGCCTTCCATGATGAGCCGGTCGGTGCGCGCGCCGCGCAGCTTCCTGGCGTCCTCAGCGGTGATGGCGATGGGCTTTTCGCACAGGACATGCTTGCCCGCGGCATTGGCCGCCAGCGTCAGCTCGACATGCAGATGATTGGGAAGCGGGTTGTAGATCGCGTCGATATCGGGGTCGGCGATCAGCGCCTCGTAGGACCCATAGGCCTTTTCGATCCCCAGTTCATCGGCCGCGGCCCGCGCACTCTTCTCGTCGCGCGAGGAAATGGCGACAACTTCGGAATGGGCGGATTTCTGGATGGCCGGAATAACCTTCTGGCGCCCGATATTGGCCGTGGAGAGGATGCCCCACCGCACCTTTTTTGTCTCTGTCATCTTGTCTCCAAAGGTCAGCTCGATGTCGAGCGCATCAGGGTCAGGCGTGCAGTCGCCAGGTGCTTGCGGCAGGCGGCGATGATCTTGCGCCTGTCCCGCTGCTTGAGGGCCTCGATGTAGTTGAGGTGCTCGATCACGGCATGCTCGTTGCGCTGGCGCTCCTCCTGCTTGTTCCATTGGTAGTGATAATGGAACACGAAGGCGATGATCTCGTAGAAGTCGTCGATAAAGCGATTGGGCCGGACGCCGATGATCAGGCGGTGGAAGCGGTTGTCGAGGTCCGAAAAGTCGTTGAACCGCGTGTCGATCTCGGCCAGCAATTGCTGATGCTGGGTTTCGAGCAGGTCCAGTTCGGCCCAGACCGGATCGTCCGGCTTGAGATCGGCAAAGGCGAGGGCCGCACGCTCCTCGAACATTTCGCGGATGTCGAACAGTTCGGTGGCAAATTCGGGCGTGAACCCCTTGAAGCTCCAGCCCGCATTGGGCCGTTTTTCGATCAGGCCGAAACGACGGAAGCCGTTGAGGAATTCGCGGATGCCGTTGGTGCCCACGCCGAACTGGCGCGCCAGATCGAGTTCATTGATCTGCGCATCGGGCTGGATATCGCCGCGTACGATCCATTCCATGAAGCGGCGCTCGACCTGCTCGGAGGCCGACAGCGTCTCGGGCTCGGGATAGCTTTCCGCTGACGAGGGCAGCGACGCCACGATGCGGCCGGCCTCCGTCACGGAAACAAAACCCTGTTCTGAAAGCCGGGCCAGCACCTTGCGCACGGTGGTCCGGCTGACATTGAGCTGGGTGCAGAGGACGTTTTCAGATGGCAGGGCGGCGCCGGTTCCCAACTGGCGCATGATCGGCAGGATGGCGTTGAAGGCCTGTTTATAGACGGTGTCGGTCTTCACGTCGCGTGTTCCGGTCGGCGGGCATGTCTTCCGCTTTTATCGATAAAGACCGCGCTTGGCCAACGCCATTGCATGATTTCCGCGCTCCTTGCCGCGCCGAAAGAAAAGGCCCGCACGAAGCGGGCCACAGTTGGGAGATACACGTCAGGTTGGACATCTTAGCGGGCGATGCGGGCGCCCGATTGGGGATCGAAGAGATGCAGCGTCGCCGGATCGAAGCTGATGCCGATGCTTTCGCCCGGCCGGGCGGCAATACGTTCGCGGAAAACACCCACGAGGTCGGCGCCGCCATAGCGCAGGGCCACCTGGGTTTCCGAACCGGTCGGCTCGATCACCAGCACTTCCGCCTGCACACCGGTTGGGTCAAGGCGCAGATGCTCGGGGCGCACGCCCAGCTTGTAGGCGCCGTCGGCGACGCCGGGCGGCAGCGTGCCGAGGTCGATGGAAGCCCCGCCGGGCAGGACGAAGTTGATGCCGGAAATCGTGCCGTCCAGCAGGTTCATCGAGGGCGAGCCGATAAAGGCGGCGACAACCAGATTGGCGGGGCTATCATAGAGTTCGAGCGGGGTGCCGATCTGTTCGATATGGCCCGAATGCATGACCACGATCCGGTCGGCCATGGTCATGGCTTCAATCTGGTCATGGGTCACGTAGACCGTCGTGGTCTTGAGCCGCTGGTGGTTGAGCTTGATTTCCGAGCGCATCTGCACGCGCAGCTTGGCATCGAGGTTGGACAGCGGCTCGTCGAACAGGAAGACCTGCGGATTGCGCACGATGGCCCGGCCCATGGCGACGCGCTGGCGCTGGCCGCCGGAGAGGTGCCTGGGATAGCGCGCGAGATAGGGCTCGAGGCCCAGGATCTGCGCGGCGCTCGTGACGCGCTTTCTGATCTCGTCCTTGGGCACCCGCGCCAGGCGCAGGGAGAAGCCCATATTCTCCTCGACCGTCATATGCGGATAAAGCGCATAGGACTGGAAGACCATGGCGATGTCGCGGTCTTTGGGGGCGAGGTCATTGACCACCTGGCCGGCGATCTCGATGTCGCCGCCAGTAATATCCTCAAGCCCGGCAATCATGCGCAGCAGCGTTGATTTTCCGCAGCCCGAGGGGCCCACCAGGATGACGAATTCGCCATCGGCAATATCAATCGACACCCCGTGCAGAACTTCCACGGCGCCGTAATTCTTGCGCACGTTTCTTATGGTCACGGCACCCATATGGTCTCCTCCAAGCCATTGGTGATGATGGGTTACGATCCTCCTCGTCCCATCCCCTGGCCATTCATCCGCACGATCTTTGGCCGCGCTGCATGAACCACCGTTTATTCCCCGCCTGGGTTGGTTTGGGGCTCGATCCCGACAAGGACGAAATCCACAAAAGACCGGAAGCGGTTATCCAAGGTGTAAAATGGAAAGTTTTGGCTCGCAAGGCTTTTGTTGGACAAAAGGTTTGACGAAACGGGAATTCTGGTCCTATTGATAGATTATTCGCCGCCAATGCTGGGACAAAACACAGCAGCAGGGCGGGGAAAACCGTGACGGGGCCAGCCACCGCGTCATCTGGGAGGACTTGGCAAACGCAGTATCGAAACATGTCGACGCCCTTTTCGGGCGAGCGCTTGCCTATGGCCAATTCATTTGGAGGAGACGGGATATATGACTTCGAATAAGATCAATCGCCGCGATCTGCTCAAGCGCGGGGGCGCAGCGGGCGTAGGCATCTGGGCTGCCAGCAACGGCCTGCCGGCATTCGCGCAGGACGCGCAGCCGGAGCTGGACATTCCCGAGGGCGCAGCGGGCAAGCTGACCGTTATTCACCGCACCGAATATTTCGAAGCGGCGCAGAACCTGTTCCGCGATGCGGTGACCAAGTTTGCCCAGGCCAACGGCGCCGAGCTGGACATCTCGACCACCAACCCGGAATCGTTCGGCGACTTCATGGGCAAGATGTCGGCCGCCGTGCGCGCCGGCAATCCGCCCGACCTGGCCTATACCAGCACCGTTTCCATCCCGCAGATGCACCTTCTGGGCCTTCTCGAAGACGTCAATGACGTGGTCGAGGAAGCCATCAGCAAGTATGGCAATGTGATGCAGGGCATCAATGCCGAGAGCATCGCCAAGATCGACGGACGCTGGGTCGCGGTTCCCTTTATCGCCAACACCACCGGCACCTTCTTCCGCGGCGACAAGCTGGCCGAAAAGGGTATCGATCCCAAGACCCTGCTGACCTGGGGCGACCGCCGCGAAGCAGCGCTGGCTATTTCCGATCCGGACAATGGCTTCTACGGGTGGGGTCTCACCGTCAACCAGTCCGGCGACGGCTGGGGCGTGGCATCGGCCATTCTCAATGCCTTCGGCGGCCACTTCACCGACGAAACCGGCACCAAGGTCGAGTTCGACTCGCCCGAAACCGTTGCTGCCTACGAATTCGTCCGCGAAACCTACGACCGCAACGGCAAGTATGCCGCCATGCTTCCGCCGGGCGTCGAAAGCTGGGGCGACATCTCCAACAACGAAGCCTGGCTCGCCGGCAGCGTTGGCTATACGCATAACGCGTTCTCGCTTTATGCCGCGTCCAAGCGCGACAACAACCCGGTCTTCCCGCACACCGTGCTCCTGCCGCAGCCGATTGCCAATAATGGCGATCACCGCAATGGCGGGGCCGTGGGCGGCTGGCTCACCATCTTCAAGGGCGCGCCGAACGTGGACCTCGCCAAGAAGCTGGCGCTGGAACTGCTCGATCCGGTCAACTTCACGCCCATGTCCTCGGTGGCAGGTGGCCTGTTCATGCCGGCCTACGAGAACCTGTGGACCGACGAGCTGATCTCGGCCGATCCGAACTATGCGATCATCAAGGAACAGGTCGATATCGAAGACCCGTTCATCGGACCGTCCTGGCCTGCCAACCCGGCAGCCCAGATCGACGCCATCCGTGCCCAGGGCGTTCTCGAACAATCCATGGGCAATGTGATTGCCGGCCGCATGACGCCCGAAGAGGCCGTCAAGGACGCGCACAACAAGATCGTCCAGATCTTCGAAGAAGGCGGCATCGTCTAACCAGACCTTGCGAGGGGCGTCGCTGCGGCGCCCCTCCTCCCCTTACACGATCAACCCACCAGACTTCCGGCCAGGATGCTCGCCTGCTCGCGTGTGTCCGACGTGATGGAGACTACGCATGGATGAGCGCATGAGCCTGACCATGGCGCCCGCCGCCCGGCAAATCAGTGCCAAGAAGCGGCTAGAAAACCTGTTCGGCAGCGACTGGAAAGTCGGCTACCTCTTCGTGCTGCCCATGGTGCTGATCATGGGCCTTCTGATTTTCTGGCCCTTTGTCAGCGCCATCTTCATCAGCACGACTTCGCTCAACTTCCTGACCGGGCAGACGGTCGATGTGGGCCTGCGCAATTACGAACGGCTCTGGACCAGCAGCGATTTCCTTCAGGCCATGGGCAATACGATCAACTTCACCTTCTGGTCGCTCAGCCTGAAATTCGTCATCGGCATGACCGTGGCGCTGATCCTCAATAGCCGCCTGCCCTTCCGCAGCCTGTTGAGCGGCATCATGCTGCTGCCCTGGATCGTGCCGGAAATCGTCACGGCGCTGGCCTGGAAGAGCATTTACGACCCCCTGTTCGGCGGCCTCAATCCGATCCTGCAGGGCGTTGGCGTCATCGACCGGCCGCTGGGCTGGCTGTCCGACCCCAACATGGCCATGGGCTCGATCATTTCGGTCAATGTGTGGAAGGGCATTCCCTTCTTCGTGCTGCTGCTCCTGGCCGGCCTCAAGGCCGTGGACAAGGAACAGATCGAAGCCGCCCAGGTCGACGGCGCCAATGCCGTCCAGCGCTTCCGCAATGTCACCCTGCCCAGCCTGCGCTACGTCATCGTGGTGACGATGCTGCTCTCGTTCATCTCCACCTTCAATCAGTTCGGCCTGCCCTTCCTGATGACCGGCGGCGGCCCATCGGGTGCGACCAAGCTCTATTCGATCCTGGCCTATGAAAAGGCGCTGGGTTCGCTCCAATACGGTCCGGGCATTGCCATCGCCTTTTCGGTGGCTCCGCTCATGGCGATCCTGATCTGGATCCTTGCCCGCTTCATGCGGCAGGACGACCGGCGCGACAACAGCACCGAGCGCCGTCCGAGCTTTGCCGATCGCCTGCTCAAGGGCTGCACCTGGCTGGTCAACATCATCATCGACATCATCTTTTTGCCGATCAACCTGGTGTTTGCGGGCCTTGAATGGCTGATCCGGCGGGTGCGCGTTGCAACCGGCCGTCCCGCCACGCAGCCGATCCTGCGGAAAACCGCCCGCTCCAATGCCGGCCCCCTGGCCCGCGTGCTGGTGCTGTTCCCCTTCCTGATCTTTGTGCTCTTTCCCTTCTACTGGATCATCACCACCTCGCTCAAATCGACCCCGCAGATCAGCGAACGCCGCTCGATCTTCTGGCCAGACCCGCCGGTGCTGGATCAGTACACGTCCCTGCTCAACGACACCCCGTTCCTCACCTGGCTGTTCAACTCGGCCTTCGTGGCGGCGCTCAGTACGGTGGTTTCGGTGGCGCTGGCCTCGCTTGCGGCCTATGCGCTCTCGCGCCTGCGCTTCCGCGGGGCGGGCGTGCTGACCACGCTCCTGCTCATCACCTACCTGCTGCCGGGAACGCTGCTTTTCATCCCGCTCTACCAGACACTGACCAATATCGGGGTCATCAACACCCATACGGCGCTGATCATCACCTACCCCACCTTCCTGCTTCCATTTGCAACCTGGGTATTGATGGGCTATTTCCGCTCCATTCCGGTGGAACTGGAGGAAGCGGCCCGCATTGACGGAGCCAGCCGCCTCTACATCTTCTGGAAGATCACCCTGCCCCTGGCCGCGCCGGCCATTCTCTCGGTGACGCTGTTTGCGTTCACCAATGCCTGGAATGAGTTCCTGTTTGCCTTTGTCTTCATCACCAGCGAATCCCTGCGCACCCTGCCGATCGGGCTGCAATCGCTCGTCGTGGGCGACATCCTGCCGTGGGGCAAGCTGATGGCGGCATCCCTGCTTACGGCCGTTCCGGTCGCGGTGCTTTATATCTACGCGCAGCGGTTCCTGGCTGAAGGGCTCACCGTGGGGGCCGTCAAGGGATGAGCCTGCCTGCTCCGGTTCGGCCCGTTGCCCGCATGGCAAGCGCCGACGTCACCCGCAGTACGGTGCCGTCGGCGGTCGATGCCATGGTGGTCAACATCCGCGGGCTGATTTCGGAGCAGGGCCTGGGCGTCGGCGACAACCTGCCAACGGAGCGCGAGCTGTGCGAGCGCTTCCAGGCCAGCCGCAACACGGTGCGCGAAGCCATGCGCATCCTCAAGGCCTATGGGGTTGTCACCGTGCGCCCCAAGGTCGGCGCCACCATCATCGATGACCGCATGGAGCGGGCCCTCGATCTCTTCTCGTTCAACACGCTCGATATTTCCCGGCGCACCTTTCGCGACATCCAGGGTTTTCGCAACCTGATCGAGGTCGGCTCTGTCGATACACTCATCGATGCGGTGCGGGACGAAGACATTGCCGCGCTTCGCGCCATCAACGAGGCCCTGCACAAGGCTTCCAGCATCGCCGAAGCGTCCGAGCTGGACTTCCGCTTCCACCAGCGCATCGTCGAGATCCTCAACAATCGGGCGGTGAGCGACGTTTATCGCATCATGAAGCCGGTGATCATCCGCATCATGGAGCGCGCCAAGCAGCTGCACCATTTCCAGGAAGACACATTCGAGCAGCACGGCGCCATTGTGGATAGCCTGGCGCTCAAGGACCGCATTCGCTACCAATATGCGCTGCAGTCGCATCTGCAGCTGGCGCTCTTCGAATTCGAGGAAGACGAAGAGCCCTGAGCGGCTTGGTTGCCGCGGGTACCTGCAGATCAGCATCGCGAACGCCGCGGACAGCCCCCCGTCCGTCCCTATATCTACCGCAACCCTTTAGAGCCGAATGGGCGTTCCGAACGCCGGGCCAAAACGCATCGTCACTCCGGGATTTTCGGCGTTGCTTCCGGGGCGAGACCTCTGGTCATGCGCTTGCGGAAGTGGTCGGGAGAAAGGCCCTCCATGCGGGTAAAGACCCGGGTGAAATAGGCCGGGTCGTCATAACCGAGTTCGGCGCCGATCTGCTTAACCGAGAGGGTCGAGAACAGCAGTTGCCGGCGCGCTTCCAGGGCCACACGGCGCTCGATAACCGCCAGCGCCGATGTCCCGAGCTGGCTGCGGCAGACGCGGTGGAGATGGGTGGGGCTGATGCCGATGGCGGCGGCATAGTCTGACACACTGCGCGTGCGGCGAAACCACTTTTCCACCAGCTCATGAAAGGCCTCGGCGTGTCGACGGGCCGGATCGGCGGCATTGCCGGAAGCGGCAGTCGGGGCTCGGGCCCGCTCGAGCGCCAGCAGCAAGAGGGTAATGTGGGCCCGCATGGCCAGGTCATGCCGAAGGCCCGGATGGTCGGCTTCCGCAACCAGCCGCTCCAGCGCATCCATCACGGCCTGCGTGCCGGGCAGCACAACGGCGGACGCCACGGGCACAGACGCTGCCCGCACGTCGCGCTCCAGCAGGGTGACGACGATCCCTTCCACGTCGTCCGTAAACTCATAGCCGTGCACGGTCAGCGCCGGCACGACCACGACCCCGCCGGGCCTCACGTCGGTCACCTGCCCATCCAGCGTCACGCGCGCGCGGCCACCGGTTAGATGGAGCACCTGAAACAGATGCTCGTGCCGGTGCGGCGCAATGCGGAAATCATGAAGGCGGCTGCGCGCCTCGATCGTCTCCCAATGGAGCCAGTCCTGGCTCGTTTCCTCTTCGCCATAAAGCGCATAGGTGGGGATCTTTTTCATGTCAGGATAATGCAAGTGAATGATTGACGTGTCCATTCACCAATTCCCCCTTCGTGCGCATGCTGGCGTTAACAGGGTGGGAACATTATGCGCACGAAAGTCACAATCATCGGAGCGGGTCCGGCGGGCCTGATGCTGGGCCGCCTGCTCGATCTGGCGGGCATCGACAATGTCATTCTCGAGCGCAAGAGCCCCGATTACGTGCTGGGCCGCATCCGCGCCGGCGTGCTGGAACAGGGCTCGGTCGATCTGTTGCGCCGCACTGGCGTAGCCGACCGGCTCGATGCCGAGGGGCTCGTCCATCACGGCACCATCCTCAGCTTCGATGGCGACCGCCATCGCATTGATTTCACTGATCTTGTTGGCCGCGCGGTGACGGTTTACGGCCAGACCGAGGTGACGCGCGACCTGATGGCTGCCCGGCAGGGCCAGACCATATACGAGGCTGAGAATGTCGAATTGCACGACTTCGATGGCCAGCCCTTTGTGACCTACACCAAGGGCGGGGCGAGCCGCCGCATCGACTGCGACTACATTGCCGGCTGCGACGGTTATCATGGCGTCAGCCGCGCCAGTGTCCCGGCCACCGCCATCCAGACCTTCGAGCGCATCTATCCCTTTGGCTGGCTTGGCGTTTTGGTGGACAAGCCGCCCGTGTCCGACGAGCTGATCTATGCCCACCACGCCCGCGGCTTTGCCCTTTGTTCTCAGCGCTCCCCCACAAGGAGCCGCTACTACGTTCAGGTTCCCCTGACCGAAAAGGCCGAGGACTGGAGCGACGACCGCTTCTATGACGAACTGCGCGCGCGCCTGGACGCCGACACCGCGGAACGGCTGCAGACCGGTCCTTCGATCGAAAAATCCGTCGCGCCGCTGCGCAGTTTCGTGGCCGAGCCGCTGCGCTTCGGCCGGCTGTTCCTGGCGGGGGACGCGGCCCATATCGTGCCCCCGACCGGAGCCAAGGGCCTCAACCTCGCCATGGGCGATGTCGCCCTTCTGGCCGACGCCCTGATCGAGCTCTACGACGAAAAATCCTTCGCCGGGATAGACACTTACTCGGCCCGCGCATTGCAGCGCATCTGGAAAGCCGAGCGCTTCAGCTGGTGGATGACAAGCCTCCTGCACACGTTCGACGAGACCGGCAGCTTCGGCCGCCGCATCCAGCGCGCCGAATTCGACTACCTTGTCAGCTCCCGCCCAGCCCAGCAGAGCCTGGCCGAAAACTATACGGGCCTTCCCGCCTAAACAAAAAAGGCCCCGTCCATGACGGGGCCTTTCGGATTCATGCCGCGATCAGTTGGTTTCGGCTGCAACCGCCGCCCGCGCCGCATCCAGCAGCGCCTGGCCATCGACACCGGCCGCCGACATATCGGCCAGCCACTGGTCCACGGTCGCCTGCGCCGCATCGATCCAGCGCTGCGTCTCGGCCTCGTCGAGCTGCACGATATTGTTGCCGGCTTCGACAGCGAGCTTGAGACCGACCGAGTCCCCGTTGTCCATCACGATGCCGAACTGGCGCGACACTTCGGCACCCGAATTGGCGTCGATCACGGCCTTCAAGTCATCGGGGAGATTGTTGTAGCTGTCCATGTTCATGAACATGCCGAAAGTCTGGCTATAAAGACCATACTGGCTGGTGAAGCCGGTGTGGTTGCGGACCAGTTCGGCAATGCGCAGGGAGGGGGTGACTTCCCACGGAACGGTGGTGGCTTCGATCACGCCCTTGGACAGAGCCTCGGGAGTCTGGGTGACGGGCATGCCGACCGGTTCGGCACCGAGCTGGGCCAGCATGTTGGAGATGATGCGCGAGCCGCCGCGCACCTTCATGCCCTGCAGGTCTTCGAGATTGTTGATCGGGTCCTTGGAGTGGAAGAGGCCCGGACCGTGCGTATGGAGGGCGATCACCTTGACGCCGGCATATTCATCGGCGGCGTTTTCCATGACGTAGTTATAGAACGCTGCAGAGGAATCTTCGCCATTGGTGATGAGGAAGGGCAGCTCGAACACTTCCGACTTGGGGAAGCGGCCGGGCGTATAGCCCATGATGGTCCAGACGATGTCGACCACGCCGTCCTTGGCCTGATCGTAAAGGTCGGCCGGAACGCCGCCCAGCTGCATGGCAGGGTAGAGTTCAAACGCGATGCGGCCACCGGATTCTTCCTGCACCTTGGCAGCCCAGGGCTCAATCGCCTGGGCCGGGATGGTGGCCTGTGCCGGCAGCATCTGGTGAATGCGCAGCGTGACTTCCTGGGCGAAGGCCGTGGTGGACAGAGCAAACGCGGCGATGGCGCCGAGAATGATGGATTTGGTCTTCATGGGTTTTCCTCCCTGATGGTGGCCTTGTGGCCGGTTCTATGATCCGTGACGGGCCAGTCCTCCATGGCCCGCCGCGGGATTCGCGTCCTAGTAGAAGACCCAGACCAGCCAGAGTGTGATGGCAGGGAAGGCAACCAGGATTGCGGTTCGGACGATGTCGCTGATCACGAAGGGGATGACGCCCCGATAGGTGTCCGACAGCTTGGTGCCGGGCGACATGGAATTGATGATGAAGAGGTTCATGCCCACCGGTGGGGTGATGAGGCCGACCTCCACCGCGATCAGCACGATGATGCCGAACCAGATGCCGAACTCGTCCGGGCTCATGCCGAAATCGAGCACCATCATCATCGGATAAAGGATGGGAATGGTCAGCAAGATCATGGACAGCGAATCCATGACGCAGCCCAGGATAAGATAGAACACCAGGACGATGATCAGCACGATCCAGGGGTTAAAACCCTGGTCGCCAATCCAGGCGGCGGCAAACTGCGGCAGCTGGGACAGCGCCAGGAAACCATTGAGCACGGCCGCGCCGAAGACGATGAGGAAGATCATCGCCGTGGACACCGCCGTGGACAGCAAGGCGTCCCGCACATTGGCCCAGGTCAGGCTGCGATAGGCGAGCGCGATGAGGCCGGTGCCGGCCGCACCAATGGCCGCAGCCTCGGTGGGGGTGAAGATACCGGTATAGATGCCGCCGATGACGAGCACGAAAACCAGCAGCACCGGCCAGATGGCCGCGAGGGACTTGAAGCGTTCGCGATAAGGGACCCGCTCCATCGTGGCGCCGGCGCTCGGGCGTACCCGCACGTAGATGGCGATGACGATGAGATAGCCGATGGCCGCCAGGAGGCCGGGGATGAAGGCGCCCATGAAGAGCTTGGCGATGTTCTGCTCGGTCAGCACGGCAAAGATGACGAGAATGACCGAGGGCGGAATGAGAATGCCCAACGTTCCGCCGGCTGCAACGGTGCCGGTGGACAGGGCATCGGAATAGCCATGCTTTTTCAACTCGGGCAGGGCCACGCGGCCCATGGTGGCCGCCGTTGCCAGCGACGATCCCACGATAGAACCGAAACCGGCGCTGGCGCCGATGGCAGCCATGGCCACGCCGCCCTTGCGATGTCCAAGCCAGTCAGTGGCGGCCTTGAAGATCTTGCTCGACAGACCCGACAGGGTCGCGAACTGGCCCATCAGCAGGAAGAGCGGTACGACCGAAAGCGAATGCGAGGCGAAGGTCGAGTAGCTCAGCGTCTTGAACTGGGCCATGACCGGATTGAAGTTCTTGGTGATCATCCAGGTGCCGAAGACACCAATGGCCATCATCGCCAGACCAATCGGCACGCGCAGGAAGACCAGCAGCAGAACGGCCGGGATACCAAGCAGGCCGAGGAGAAGGTTGAAGCTCAATGGTCGGCTCCCACATGCTTGGCCGGCGCCCGGCCGGCGAGCGCGTCGGAAACCGAGCGCAGAAAGGTGTAGGCAGCGACAATCACAAACACCACGGCGCCAATGAAGGCGGCGGCATAGGCCCAGCCCATGGGCAGGCCCAGCAGGATGGTCGTTTCGTGATAGCTGAACTTGTCCATCATGCCGAAATAAAGCCGCCAGCAGATGAAAGCGGCGGCGACCAGCATCATCAGGTCGGTGACGGCAAGGATCCAGGCGTTGACGGCGCTGCTGAAATTGTCGGTGATCAGGGATACCAGCGCATGCCCACGTTCGAGGTGCGCAAAGGGCAGGAAGGCGAAGACGGCAAAGCCCATGCCGACGGTGATCAGCTCGTAGTCACCCAGGATCGGCTTAAGCCCCGCCCAGATGAACGCGCGGCCGATCACGCTGACCACGACCACAACAATCATGGCGATGAGCACGATACCGCCGGCGATGGCCATCCATCGCGCCAGACCACGTATTGCTCGTCCCAGGACGGACTCGTCGTTGAACACGGTTCCCCTCCCCCGCTTTCCGGCGATTTAAGTCGGCGAGTGGCGGCAAGTAAAATGATAAATTTCAGGGATCAGATAACCCCGAGATTATGCCATTCTGTCTCAAACCGCAGAAATCGCCAGAAATCAGCGACCCTCGATAACCGCGCCGAAATGATCGCGCATTTTAGCGCCAGAATGACGCTTCCCCCGAACGACGCAATAATGCTCTATCGCATAAGCAAATGACAGGGCCCTTGCATCGATTTCCCTTCAGGGTCGATAGCCGGTATCGATGACGCCACTTCCGCCCGTGAAGCGGGAGACGCAGGCACACATGCGCTGATTTTCCAGCTTTTCGTGTGCGCTGAAAAACACATCCCGGTGGTCGATGGCGCTGTCATGGGTAACGACGCGCACGGCGCAGAGGCCGCATTCGCCACGCTCGCAGTCGGAGATCATGTCAACGCCGGCGGCGCGCAGGGCTTCGAGCAACGTCTGGTCGGACCGGACGGGCACCGCGATGCCGCGATTGAGCACCTCCACGGTGAAGGGGCTTTCAGCGAAAAGACCGCTATCGCCAAAGACCTCGAAGCGCAGGCGGCTGACGGGCCGCCCGGCTGCAGCCCAGGCTGCCTTGGCTGCCTCCAGCATGCCGATGGGCCCGCAAAGGTAGCATTCGGCATCGGCGGGCAGCGCTGCAAACTCGCTGGCAAAATCCACGTGCTGGCCTGCCGAATTATCCTTGAGCTCCAGCCGGTCGCCGAGGAGGTGCTCAAGATCATCGGCAAAAGCCATGAGCCCGCGCGAGCGCGCGGCATAAACGAGGCGCAGCGAGGCGCCGCGCGCCAGGAGGGCGCGGGCCATGCCATAGATCGGGGTGATGCCGATGCCGCCGGCTAGGAGCAGATAGTGGCTGGCGCGCCAGCTGAGCTCGAAGCGGTTTTCCGGCAGCGTCAGCCGCACTGCATCCCCTTCGGCAAGGCTCCACATATAGCGCGATCCGCCGCGGCTCTGGGGGTGCAGCTTGACCGCCACGGCAATGTGGCCCGGCGGCGCCGGCACGACCGTATAGGTCCGGTTGGCGGGCTGCCCATTGATATCGACGCGGAAATTGCTGTGCGAGCCGGGATCGAAGCGCGGCACACTTCCCTCGACGGAAAAGGTGAGCTGGCGGACGTCGTCGGCGACCTGACGGATTTGGGCGACGCGAGCATCACGCCATTCGACCCGGTTGCGCATGGTTTTTCCTCCTCATATGCGGCGCCGCCCTTTGGGCTGATCTCCCGCGGGATGGCGGGCGGGCGCTAGCCGACCACCAGCGACAGCGCCGGCACGCGGCGGATCAGGCTGCGATCCTGATCCAGCACATGTTCCAGGTTCTGCCGGGCGAGGCGCGCATGTTCACGCGCCAGGGCTTCGGCACGGCTGCCTTCGCGCATCTCGATGGCCGCAACCATGGCCTTATGCTGATCCTGCGCGCTGTAGAGCGAGCGGCGGAACGCCGGCACGTCCGCCTGCTTGTGCAGAAAGGCGCTGGGCGAGGCAAAGGGCAGGCTCGTGACCCGCTCGATTTCGCGACGGATCGTCTGGCTGGCGAGGCCCCAGAGTTTTTCGTGGAAGGTGGCGTTGAGATCAACATAGCGATCAAAATCCATCTCCTCGACGCTGCCATGCTGGACCTGATCGAGTTCGGCAAGGAGGCGATGCAGTTCGCCCAGCCGCGCCGGAGCAACGCTCCTTTCGGCCGCCAAGCGCAGGACCGTGCCTTCGAGTACACCGCGCAATTCGATGGCGTCGATCACATCCTCGCGGGTGAAACTGCGCACCGCATAGCCGCCCGATGGAATGGCGTCGACCAGACCTTCCTGTTCAAGACGCGCAAGCGCAGCCCGGAGCGGCGTTCGGGAAATGCCCAGCTTTTCGGCCAGCGCCACTTCCGAGAGACGCGCGCCCGGCCGGATTTCGCCTGACACCACCAGGTCGCGAACCCCCATCAATGCACGCTGCGACTGCAGGGCGCGATCGGATTTTTCGATCATTCCGCGGCCTCGAGCATGGCATTTTCCTCTGCGATCATCCGATCGATCAGCCGGCGCGCCCACATGGAGCCCGCGTCGATATTGAGGTTGTAGATCACGTGATCGGGGTTGGCGTCGATGGCCTGCTGCTGGGCTTCCAGGATCCGTTCGTCTTCACGGAAAATCCCGGACACGCCCTCGCGCAGATTGTGCGTCCGGGCCTGCTCGTCGATCTTGTAGTTGCGCGCAAAGGCCCAGAAATAGTGGCAGGTCTTGTCGGTTTCAGGCGTCATCGTGTTGAGCACGAAACCATTGACGCCCTGACTGCGATCACCCTCGGGGGCACCGGTGCCCGCCGGTGCAACACCAACATCGATGGCAATGGTCGAAGGCGCCTGGAAGTTGATGATCTGCCAGCGGTCGACATTGCCCGGCTTGCCGAGCTGCCCACGCCAGAAGGGCGGCGCATCGATGTCGCGCATCCAGCGCGTGATGGTTGCGGTCGTATCGGTATGCGTCGCCTCGAAGGGCGCTTCGGCGACCGCGCGATTGCCGATCGAGGAGCCATGCACATAGGTCTCGTGCGTGAGATCCATGAGATTGTCGATGACCAGGCGATAGTCGCACTTGGCATGAATGTACTTGCCGTCCGAGGCCCAGGCCGGATCGTCATTCCAGTGCAGGTCGGGCACAAGCGCCGGGTCGGCCAGAGCCGGATCACCCATCCAGAGCCAGATGAAGCGGTGCCGCTCGACCAGCGGATAGGACTTTACGCAGGCAGAGGGGTTTATGGTGTCCTGCGAGGGCATGTATACACAACGCCCCGTATCGTCGAATTCGAGACCATGATAGCCGCAGATGACATTGTCGCCATGCAGCTCACCCATGGACAGCGGCAAGAGCCTGTGCCAGCACGCATCCGCCAGCGCAACGGCTGATCCATCCTGCTTTCGATAGAGAACCACGGGCTTATTGCAGATGGTGCGCGCGAGCAGCCCGCGCTTCACCTCCACATCCCATGCGGCAGCATACCAAGCACTCACCGGAAACGTCTGGGTGGTCATCGTGCGGCTCCTCCATTCCTCACGAGGCGCAATGAATACCAGTTGTATACATTTTGCAAGATTGTCGTTGCCAAGCCCGAGCTTTCACGCAATCACTCACGGCGGTTCAACCGGAGGAGACCACGATGTCTGATACGCCCGCCCACAAACCGCCCTATCGCGCCGACCATGTGGGCAGCTTCCTGCGGCCCGATGTGCTGAAGAAGGCGCGGCTGGCGCGGTTTGAAGACAAGTCGATCTCGGCGGAGGAGCTCAAGGCCGTTGAAGACGAGGCGATCCGCGATGTCATTCGCATGCAGGAAGAAGCCGGCCTCAAGGCGGTTACGGACGGCGAGTTCCGCCGCGCCTGGTGGCATTTCGACTTCATGGGCATGCTCAACGGGCTCGATATCATCCAGCGCGAAGGTGGCGGCATCCAGTTCCACGGCGTCCATACCAAGCAGGACGTGCCCGTCATCACCGACCGCCTCAGCTTTCCTGCCGATCACCCGATGCTGGAGCACTACAAGTTTGTGGCCGCCAACACCAAGGTGACGCCCAAAATCTCCATTCCGGGTCCCAGTGCCGTGCATTTCCGCATCGCCGACGCCGACATTGCCGTGGCGGAATACAAGAACGATGCAGAAGCCTATTTCGAGGACATCACGGCAACGTATAAAGCCGCTGTGCAGGCCTTCTACGACGCCGGCTGCCGCTATCTGCAGATGGACGACATCTTCTTTGCCTATCTGTGCGATCCCAAGATCCGGGCCGAGCGCAAGGCCAAGGGCGAGGATCCCGATTGGCTGATCGGCCGATATGCCAAGATGATGCATGACGCCATTGTCGACCGCCCCGCGGACATGCTGATCGGCATGCATATGTGCCGGGGCAATTTCAAATCGACCTGGGTTGCCGACGGTGCCTATGACCCGGCTGCCGACGCCATCTTCAACCAGACCGACGTCGACATCTACTTCATGGAATATGACGACGAACGCTCGGGCGGGCTCGAGCCCCTGCGCCTGCTGCCCAAGGGCAAGAAGCGCGTCATGCCCGGCTTCATCACCACCAAGACGGCGGAGCTGGAAAAGCTCGACGACCTCCAGCGCAAGTTCGAGGCGGCCAGCAAATATGCCGACCTTGACCAGCTGGGCATCGCGCCGCAATGCGGGTTTTCTTCAACCGAGGAAGGCAATTCCATCACCATGGACGACCAGCGCCGCAAGCTCGACCTGGTCGTCAAGACGGCCGAGACGATCTGGGGCGGCGTCTAGAAGTGTTTGGGGGCGGCGCAATGCCGTCCCCGCCTCGGGCCCTTCGGGCCTAGCGCATCTGCTCCCGCACACCGGCCGCAACCTCGCGCACGGCTTGCATGAAGCTCATGGTGGCCAGCGCCGGCACGGCATCGGCCCTCGTCGTAAAGCCAACGGGGCCGAGCGTTTCCTGCGCATCGACGGGCAGAAGGGCCAGCTGGCCTTCGCTGACATCCTTGGCAACCACGCCCTCGGAAATGATCCAGATGGCGTCGGTCTGGCGCACATAAGAACGCCCAAAGGCGTTGGAAACGGTCTCGATGACGCCGCTGGCTGCCGAAACGCCGTGGGCGAGCAGCAGCCTGTCGACTGCCGCACGAATGACCGAATCCGGGGTCGGCATCAGGAGTTGATAGCTTTCGGTCATCCCCAGATTGAAGACGTCTTCCGACAGAAGCGGGTGGCCGGGTCGCACTGCCCAAACCACGCGCTCGGAATAAAGGTGTTCGAAGGAAAGGCCCAGCATGGCCTCTGGCTCCGCCATGCGGCCGATCACCAGATCAACGTCGCCCGTGCGCAGGAGCGAGAGCAGGTATCCGTTGGGGCCGGTAATGATGCGCGTGCCGACATCGGCACCGCTTTGCGAAAAGGCCTGAACCGCGCCGGGGAGAATGCGCACCGAGACCGTCGGCAATGCGCCGATGCGCAGCACCTGGGTCTGCGAATCCTGTCGCGCCACCTCGATCCCCTGGCGCAGGGCGGTCAGGCTGGTCGAGGCATAGCGAAAAAAGGTTTCCCCGAAGGGTGTCAGCGCCAGGCGCCGCTTGCTGCGGTCAAGCAGCTTGCCGCCCAGCAGGCTTTCCAGTTCCTGGATGGTCTTGGTGGCCGCCGGCTGGCTGATATTGAGGGCATCGGCAGCGCCGGCCATGCTCCGCAGGCGGGCGACTTCGAGGAAGCAGGCAATGTGCCGGAGACGAAGGCGAGGGTCGATTATGCGCTGCGACATAAGCACTCCGGTTATCACTTGGCTCAAAAGGAGCCGATTTTTGGCCGAATATGCGCAAATGCATAGCCCCTAGGTTATGCCGGGGCCAGAACTAATCATTTTACTTGCGGGCCGTGCGGCTCTTAAATCCGGCCAAGAGGGGCGATCATGTTGTTTGCACGCATCAACGGCGTTTTGCTGCACTATCAGCTGGCCGGGCCGGAAAATGCCCCGGCGCTCGTCCTGGCCAATTCGCTGGGCACGGACGCCCGCATCTGGAAGGCGGTGGCCGAGCGGCTGGCTGGTCGCTACCGCATTCTGTCCTATGACAAGCGCGGCCATGGTCTCAGCGATGTTGCCGCTGGCGAGTATAGTCTCGATGACCATCTCGAGGATGTCCTTGGCCTCATGGACCATGTCGGCATGGCGCGCGCCGGCTTTGCGGGTATCTCGATTGGCGGACTGATCGGACAGGGCCTGGCCCTTCGCGCGCCGGAGCGGTTCGTCGGCATGGCGCTTTGCAACACCGCCCCCAAGGTTGGCGACGCCGCGCTCTGGGCCCAGCGCATGGAGGCTGTCCGCGCGGGCGGCACCGCCGCCATTGCCGACGCGATCATGGAGCGCTGGTTTAGCCCCCGCTTTCAGCGCGAGGCGCCCGAGGCCCTCGCCGGCTGGCGCAACATGTTTCTGCGCTGCGACCGCGATGGCTATGCCGCAACCTGCGCCACGCTGCGCGACACCGATCTCAGCGCGCGCATTGGGTCCATCGCCCTGCCGGTGCTGGTGGTCGCCGGAACCCAGGATCGGGCCACGCCGCCCGAGCTGGTGCGGACCTGCGCCAATGCCATTCCCGATGCCCGCTTCGCGCTGATCGAGGGGATCGGGCATATTCCTTCCATTGAGCATCCCGAGGCACTTGCCAGCCTGCTCGACGACTTTTTCACGGAGGTCGGCCATGGCTGACACGCTTTTTGATCGTGGCATGGCCACCCGGCGCGCCGTTCTGGGCGACAGTCATGTCGATGGGGCCACCGCGCACAAGACCGATTTCGACGATGTGTTCCAGACCTTCATTACGGAGGGCGCCTGGGGGTCGGTCTGGTCGCGCCCGGGTCTGAGCAAACGCGAACGCTCCATGATCACCCTGGCGCTTCTGGCAGCGCTGGGGCACGAGGAGGAATTTGCCATGCATGTGCGCGCCACTGCGCAGACCGGCGCCACGCCCCAAGATATCCAGGAAGCCTTGATGCATGTGGCGGTCTATGCTGGCGTGCCCGCGGCTAATAGTGCGTTCAAGATCGCCAAGCAGGAACTGGCCAAGCGCAAGGAGGCAGAGCAATGAGCGGCATTACCCTTCCCGGCGACGATGGCTTGCTGTTTCAGCGCGACCGCGCCTGGCATCCGCCGGCCCATACGCCAGCCTACAAAAGCTCAACCCTTCGCGCACCGCGCCATAGCCTGCTCTCGCTCGGCCCCACCCGGTCGGAAATGAGCGGCCCGACTTTCGGGCACGAAATCATCGGTGCGCTCGACAACGATCTTATCCGCAATTTCAGCCAGGATGGGACGGAAGCCATCGGCCAGCGCCTCGTAGTTTATGGGCAGGTGCTGGATGAAAACGCCCGGCCGGTGCCCAATGCGCTGGTGGAATATTGGCAGGCCAATGCAGGCGGGCGTTACCGCCACAAGAAGGAAGGGTATCTTGCCGCGCTCGACCCCAATTTCGGTGGTTTCGGCCGTTCGATCACTGACGAGAACGGTTTTTACCACTTCCGCACCATCAAGCCCGGTGCCTATCCCTGGCCCAATGGCGGCAATGACTGGCGACCGGCCCATATCCATTTCTCCATTTTCGGCCACGCCTTTGCCCAAAGGCTGATCACGCAGATGTATTTCGAGGGCGATCCGATGATCCGCCAGTGCCCGATCGTGCGGACCATCAATGATGACGCTGCGATCGAGCAGTTGACGGCAAGGCTCGACCGGCTCAACACCACGCCCATGGATGCGCTGGCCTACCGCTTCGACATTGTCTTGCGCGGCCGCCGCTCGACCCTGTTCGAGAACAAGCTGGAGGGCAATTGATGCTGACGCTCCATCCCACACCCAGCCTCAAGGAATCGCCGTCGCAGACAGCGGGTCCCTATGTTCATATCGGACTGACGCCGAATTTCTGCGGCATTACCGGGGTTATCGATGCCGATCTCGGCGCGACCATGGTGACGGCCGACACCCAGGGGGAACGCATCACGCTGGCCGGGCGCGTGCTTGATGGCTCCGGCGCGCCTGTCGGCGATGCCGTGATCGAGCTCTGGCAAGCCGATGCGGACGGCAATTTCCCCACCGCCGAAACGCGCGCCCTTTTCAGCGGCTGGGGCCGCCAGCCGACGCAGCCCGATGGCAGCTATCGGTTTGAAACCATCAAGCCCGGCCGCGTCATCGGGCCCGATGGCAAGCCGCAGGCGCCGCATGTCTCGCTCTGGATCGTCGCGCGTGGCATCAATATCGGAT
Organism: Pseudomonadota bacterium; assembly: GCA_023391095.1. Lineage (GTDB taxonomy): Bacteria > Pseudomonadota > Alphaproteobacteria > Rhizobiales > Devosiaceae > Devosia. Next base: position 154,964 of record JAEWBN010000002.1, on the reverse strand, counting down.
TGCAGACGCGCCTCTATTTTTCGGATGAAGCCGAGGCCAACGGCGCAGACTTCGTGCTCAACAAGATCATGGACCCGCGGCGGCGCGAGACGCTGATCGCGCAGAAGGACGGCTCGACCTACACGCTCGACATCCACCTGCAGGGCGACCGGGAAACAGTCTTTTTCGATATCTGATCGCGCTGGCGCTCCCGTGAAGCGGCAAGCTACAAGTTCGCGGCAATCCTGAAGGGACCACCATGACCCTCCTTTCCGCACTGGCTGGCGACGCCGAGGTCGAGGCCCTCCTGTCCGACGCCAAACAGCTTGAGGCCATGCTGGCCTTCGAACGGGCCCTTGCCGAGGTCAGCGCCGATGCAGGCTGGATCGCGCCCGAGGCCGCTGTGGCCATCGGGGCAGCCATCGACGCTTTTGTTCCGGACTGGGCGGCGCTGGAAGTGGGCATGGCGCGCGACGGTGTGGTGGTGCCGGAACTGGTCCGTCAGCTTCGGATCAATCTGCCCGAGCCGCACCGGAGCGCATTGCACCGGGGCGCAACCAGCCAGGATGTGATCGACACGGCGCTGATGCTGCAGGTCGCGCGTGTCCTCGACGTCTATGACATCAGGCTTTCGGCACTGCTGGGACAGCTCGATACACTCGCGCAGGACTGGGCGGGGCAGAGCCTCATGGCCCATACGCGCATGCAGGCCGCCCTCCCCACCACCTGGGACCAAAAGCTCACGAGCTGGTCTGAGCCCCTACAAAGGCATGCCAACTCTCTGCGTGGAATGCGGCGGAGCCTGCTTGTGGTGCAACTGGGCGGGCCGGTCGGCGATCGCGCGAGCTTTGATGGTCATGGCGACGCCATCGCTGCGGGTCTGGCGCGAAAACTCGATCTGGGCATGGCTTCGCCCTGGCACACGACCCGCGACCCGATTGTGGGGCTGGGCAATGCGCTGGCGCTGGTGTCGGGCAGCCTGGGCAAGATCGGCATGGACATAGCCCTCCTTGCCCAGAATGAGGTTGCGGCCCTGCGCCTCGAAGGCGGCGGCGGCTCGTCGGCCATGGCGCATAAATCCAATCCGGTGCGCGCCGAAGTTGTTGTGGCTTTGGCCCGGTCCAATGCGGGCCTCGCGGGCACATTGCAGCAGGCCATGGTGCATGAATATGAGCGCTCCGGCGCAGCCTGGACGCTGGAATGGCTGACCCTGCCCACCCTGCTGGTGCAGACCGGCGCGTCGCTCCGGCTCTGCCAGGCGCTTCTCGGCCAGTTGCGTCTGCCTTAGCCCAGAAGGCTCCAGAACATGCGGATGGACGTCGCCACGAGAAATACCGCAAAGGCGGTGCGCAGTGTCGACTGCGGGACCGCATGAGCAATGCGCGCGCCAACCGGCGCGAACAGCACGGTCAACGGCGCAACAGCGGCAAAGGCCAGGAGGTTGATGTAGCCCAGCGACCAGGGCGGCAGGCCCTCCGCATTCCAGCCGGCAGCGATATAGCCCAGCATGCCGGGGATGGCGATGCAGAAGCCGATGGCAGACGCCGTGCCGACGGCCTTGCGCATGTCATAGCCATAAGCGGACATGATGGGCACGCTGAGCGAGCCGCCGCCAATGCCCATGAGCGCGGAGATAAAGCCGATCACCACGCCGTAGAAACTTCGCAGGATGGCATTGGGAAAGCCGTCGGCAATTGGCTTGGCGTTGCGACGAAGGATCATGTTGAGCGCCACAAGCAGTGCGACGGTGCCGAAGACGGCCGTGAGCACGCGGCCGGGCGCGATCCCGGCGACCATGGTGCCCAAGATCACGCCCAAGACGACGGGTACGCTCCAGAGTTTGAGCAGGGTGTAGTCCACCGCACCACGACTATGATGGCTGCGGGCGGAACTGAGCGAGGTCAGCACAATCGTGGCGAGCGAGGTTGCAACCGCGACCTTGATGGCAATTTCGGGGTCCGTGCCCACCGCTTCGAGGACAGTGAACAGCACCGGCACGATCACGATCCCGCCGCCCACGCCCAGAAGGCCCGCGATCAGGCCGCCTGCCACGCCTGCGGCTGCGACCGCCAGGGCAAAGTAGAGAAGATCGGGCGGAAACGGCATGGGTTCGATCCTTTGCGGCCGGCGCGACGACGGAACGTCCGCATAGCCCATAGCGAGGGGTCACCCAAGGCCAAAGCGATCATTCCCGGTTCGGAAAGACTAACTCTGTTCCGGGATACATGTCCTCTGCCTGTCGCCGGGCGGTTCCGGCGCACTGGACAGGCAGGCGCGCCGTCCGTAAGTCATATGGGCTAGCGAGGGGCATGCGGTGAGCCGACGAAGCGCGACATTGATCGAAGTGGCCCGCCTGGCGGGCGTATCCACTGCCACCGTCAACCGGGTCCTCAAGCAACGCGGCTATATTTCCGAAGAAGCACGCGAGAAAGTGCTGGCGGCCGTCGAAGCCACCCAGTACCGCCCCAATGTCCTGGCGCAGGGCCTGCGCACGCGGCGCAGCCAGACCATCGGCCTCATGCTCACTGCGATCACGGTCAACCCGTTCTTTGTCGGCGTCGCCCACGCCGTTGAACTTGCCGCCGTTTCGGCGGGCTACCGCACCGTCATGTTCAATCATGGCGGCAGCGCCGAGCAGGAGCGCATCGGCATCGAGAATTTCATCGCCCAACGCGTCGACGCTGTCCTCTTCTGCACGGCGGTGCATCCGGACAATCTCGCCCTGCTCGAGCGCGCCGGTATTCCGGCCATCGAGATCGAGCGCTCGTCCACCGCTACGGCAAGCTGCGTGCGGGTCGACAATTATGTCGGGGCGCGGGCAGCCATCGATCACCTGGTGGGCCTTGGGCACCGCGCCATCGCCTTTGTGGGCGGGGATACGGCCCTTTATCCCCGCGACGCTGCCCGCAACCGATCGGTGGAGGAAGATCGCCTCGCGGCCTATCGCGACGGAATGGCTGCTCATGACTTGTCCACCAACGAAGACTGGATTCGTCTGGGCACCTATTACGACCTCGACGGGAGCAATACGGGCAAGGAGGGCCGGGACCATGCCGAGGCGCTGATGGCCCTGGCCGAGCCGCCGACAGCGATCTTTGCCACCTGCGACATCCTTGCGGCGGGGGTGCTGCATGCGCTCTACCGCGCCGGCAAGCGCGTGCCGCATGACATTTCGGTGGTCGGGTTCGATGATACCCTTGCGAGCTACCTCTCGCCCGAACTGACCACCGTGGCGCAACCGCTCTCCATGCTGGGCGCACAGGCTTTCCACATGGCGCTGGAAGCCATCGAGAGCGCCAAAACCCAGCATGAAATCGTTCTCCCCAGCACCCTCGTGATCCGCCATTCCACCGGGCCGGCACCCGCCGCAGCGACCGTTTGACACACCCGCCGCTGCGTGTTAACCGTTACATATGTCAACGATGACATATGCGTCATAAGCAAGTTTGGCGCAGTCTCGCAACGCCGAGTTCACATGGGAGGAATTTTATGCGGCACATCCTGCTCGCGGCGACGGCGCTCGCCTCACTCACCCTGACCGCTCCTGCTTTCGCTCAGACGGTCACCTTCTGGCAGTTCTCCACCAACCCCAATGACATTGCCGCCTGGGAAGCCATTATCGAGGCTTTCGAGGCCAGCCATGAAGGCGTTGATGTCGTCATGGAGATTGTGCCGTGGTCCGAGCAGCAGCAGCGCCTCGTCACGGCCCTGACCACGGGCGGCCTGCCCGATGTGTCCATGCTCGGCAACAATGTGGTGGCGCAATTCCAGGCCATCGGCGCCCTGGCGCCGCTCGACGATGCCTTTGCGGCCTATGACGCTGCCAATGGCACCGATGTCGCTTCCGACATCTGGCCGGGCGACAAGGGTTACTACAACCTCGGCGGCCAGTGGTGGGCCTCCCCGATCGCGGTGGAAACGCGCGCGCTCTATTACCGCAAGGACCTGTTCGAACAGGCCGGGCTTGATCCCAATTCGCCGCCGGAGACCTGGGAGGAATTGCGCGCTGCTGCCAAGCAGCTGACCGAAGGCACGCCTGATGGCACCTACGGCATGGCGCTCTCGACCAGCCTCGACTACTTCACCGTCCATAATTTCATGAGCGCCTATCTCGGCTATGGCGCGCGCATGCTCAACGACGAGGGCACCTGCGGTTTCGACAGCCCCGAATTCCGCGATGCGCTCAACGTCTATACCGGCATCGCGCTCGATGGCTCGACCCATCCGGACGCGGCCAGCATGAATGGCGATGCCTTCCAGCGCGGCTTCCTTGACGGCCGCTACGGCATGATCCTCATGCATCCAAGCCTCTATCGCGACCTGCAAACCGAAAATCCGGAATGGCTGGATCAGGTCGATATCGCCAAGGTACCCGCCGGCCCGGTCAACCGCTCCGGCTTCCTCGGCGGCTGGCCGCTGGTGATGTGGGACGCTTCGGAGAACAAGGAAGCTGCCGGTCAGTTCATCATGTTCGCCACCCATGGCGAGGCCTTCAAGGAGCTGGCGGTCGCCGGCGGCTTTATCCCGGGCTCGATCTCGCTGGCCCAGGGCGAACCCTGGACCGAGTTCCCGTATCCGCTCTTTGTCGAGCAGCTGCAGGACGCCCGCGCCTACCAGTATCCGAGCGAAGCCATCCCGCAGATGGGCCAGCTCGAAGTCGACACGATCCAGAAGGCCGTCCAGGCCGTGGCCCTGGGCCAGAAGGACGTGGACCAGGCGGTTGCTGATCTCTGCACCGACATCAACACCGTCCTCGCCCGCTAAGGGCAAACCACCCGGGCGGGTGTGACCTCCCCGCCCGGGCCTTTTCCTGATCCGCTCCTATCGCGGCCCAGCCAAGGCCAGACCATGACCGTCCCTGCCTCCGATACAGAGCCGCGCCCGTTCGGCGAAGTTGCCCTGCCCTATGCGCTGGTTGCTCCGGCCGTGATCGTGGCGCTGGCCATTGCCGTTATCCCGCTGCTTTATGCACTCTGGCTGTCCTTTCAGGACTGGTATCTGCTGCGCAATCCGCAACCGGTCTGGGGCGGACTGGTCAATTACCAGTCGCTTTTTGCCGATGCTGCGCTCTGGCGCGCTTTCTGGCGCACCTGGATCTGGACCCTCGGCACCGTGGCCGTGGAAGTGGCGCTGGCCCTGCCCATCGCGCTCCTCCTCAATCGCGACACGCCGGTTGCCAAGGCCGCGTCGGCGCTGATCCTGCTGCCCTGGGTCATGCCGTTTATCGTGCTCGGCTATGGCTGGCGTTTCCTGCTCGATAGCGAAGTGGGGATTTTCCACTCGATGCTGCAGTCCGTGGGCATTGCCGGCAACAGCTCCATCCTCAACGACCCCAACCTCGCCTTTGCCGTGATCATCTTCATTTCCGGCTGGAAGGGCATGCCCTTCATGGTGCTGGCGCTTCTGGCGGCGCTGAAGTCCGTGCCCGAAGAACTCTATGAGGCCGCCGCCATCGACGGCGCGGGCCCGTGGCAACGCTTTGTCGGGATCACCCTGCCTTCGATCCAGAACACGATGCTGGTCATCGGGCTCGTGCTTGGAATACTCGCCTTCTACAGCTTCGATCTGCCGTTCATCATGACGCGCGGCGGGCCGCAGGACGCGACGACCGTGCTCGGCATCTCTATGTACCGCGCCGTCTTCATGGATCTGCGCCCCTCCTATGCAGCCGCGATCAGCGTGGTGATGCTGCTGATCCTGGCGGTCGCGTCCTTTCTCGTGCTCAAGTTCCGGAGGAAACACTGATGGAAACGAGCGACCGGATCCGCAATCTCATTCTCGACGCCATTACGCTGGTCGTCATAGCCGTCGTGCTCTTGCCGATCATCTGGGTGTTCATCGCCTCGATCCGGCCCGACGCCGACATCATGACCAAGAGCCTTATCCCGACGCGGATCACCTTCGAGCATTTCGAGGCCATCTTTGCGCGCAGTGACTTCCTTGTGGCGCTGCGCAACAGCCTCATCGTGGGCGTCGTCGTCTCGATCTGCACCGTGCTGATCGCGGTGCCGGCGTCGTGGTCACTGAGCCGGTTCACCTATCTCGGGCGCGACTTCATTGGCTTTCTGATCCTCGCGACGCAGATGCTGCCCGCCGTGGCCGTCCTGGTGCCCATCGTCGTCATCATCCGCTCGATCGGCCTCACCAACACGCTGACCGCCCTGACCTTTACCCATTTGGCGCTCGGCCTGCCGATCGCGGTCTGGATGCTCAAGGGCTATATCGACGCGGTGCCGCGCGAACTTGAAGAGGCCTCGGTCATCGACGGCTCCTCGCAGATCGGCGCGATGTTCCGCATCACCCTGCCGCTCATTCGTCCGGCGGTGATAGCCGTGGGCACGTTTGCCTTCGTCCTCTCCTGGGGGGAATTCCTGCTGGCGCTGGCGCTGATCACCAAGACCGAGGTCAAGACGCTGCCGCTGGCGCTGCAGACCCTGTTCGACCCCTATTCCTTTTCCTGGGGTGAAGTCATGGCGGGGGGCGTCGTCATCGCCGTGCCCACCGTCATTCTCTTCCTCCTGTTCCGAAACCAACTTGTCGGCGGATTGACCGCTGGCGGCATCAAAGGGTGACACTCTTGTCCTTGGAAACGCAGTCTCTCTATTTTACCGGCCCGCGCGCCGTGGAAGTGCGCACCGAAACCCTTGGAGGCCCCGGCGCGGGCGAAGTCCGGCTCGACCTCCTTGTCTCGGGGATCAGCGCCGGAACCGAGCTCAATGTGTTCCGCGGCCTCGCCCCACAGTGGCGGCAGTCGATGGATCCCAAGACGCGCCTCTTCTCCGACGCCAACGGCTCTGACTGGCAGTGGCCGGCCCGCTATGGTTACGCCGCCGTGGGTCATGTGGCCCAACTGGGCGAGGGCGTCACCTCGCTCAAGCTTGGCGACCTCGTGTTTGCCTATGTGCCTCATGGCCGCCATGCCGTGGTTGGCGCCAATGCCGTCGTCCCGCTGGGCGACCTCGATGATGCGGAGATCGGCGTTTTCTACGCCAATCTCAACACCGCCTATAACGGCGTTCTCGACGCCAATATCCCGCTTGGCGCCGATGTCGTGGTGAGCGGGCTCGGTGTCATCGGGCAGATGGTCACGCGGCTCCTGCGCCGCAACGGCGCGGGACAGATCATTGTCGTGGACACGATCGAGCAGCGTCGGCAGGCCGCCCTGGCCGGTGGCGCCGATATTGCGCTCGACCCGCGCGAGGGCCCTGTTGCCGAACGTGTACGGGAGCTGACCGAAGGGCGCGGCGCCGATACCGTCATCGAAGTGTCCGGGGCTGCGCCGGCGCTCAACGAAGCCATCCGCACCGCTGGGTTCAACGGCACGGTGGTGGCCATGTCCTGGTATGGGGGCACATTCGAGAGCCTCAGCCTCTCGGGCGAATTCCACCACAACCGGCCACGCATCATTTCTTCGCAGGTCGGCACGGTGAACCCTTTCCTCGGCCCCCTGTGGTCGGTGGACCGTCGAGGCCGCATCGCCCGCAAATATCTGTCGGCGCTGGCCCCTGACCTCAAGGGCTTTGTCACCCACCGGGTAAAGCTGGAAGACGCCGGAACCGGCTACGGCCTGCTCGACCAGGGCTCGCCCGATGTCATGCAGGTTCTGATCGATTATCGCTAAGGGAACGGACACATGAAGCTTTCCGCCTGTATCGAATGGCTGTTCTCGGACGAGACTGACGATTTTGCCCAACGCGTCCACCTCGCCAAGAAGGCGGGACTCGACGCGGTAGAGTTCTGGTTCTGGAGCAACAAGGACATCGACGCCATCGAAGCCGCGCTCCGGGAAACCGGGCTCTCCCTCTCGGGCTTTGTGGCCGAGCCGATGATCGCCCTGACCGATGCCGCCAACCGCGAGAAATTCCTGTCCGGGCTCGATGACTCCATCGCCACCGCCAGACGCCTTGGTGCAAAGGTATTGATTGCCCAGGCCGGTAATGACCTGCCGGGCGTGAGCCGCGAAGACCAGCATCGGGCTCTGGTGGAAACGCTCAAGGGCGCCGCAAACAAACTGGCTGGAACCGGCGTTCGCCTCGGGGTCGAGCCGCTCAATACGCTGATCGACCACCAGGGCTATTACCTGTCCTCGACGCGCGATGCGCTCAACATCGTCGATCAGGTCGGTCGATCCGAGATCGGCATCGTCTATGATCTCTACCATTCCTATGTGATGGGCGAAGGTATCGAGGATGTGCTGGGAGACCGGGTGTCGCGCGTGGTGCACGCCCATGTCGCCGATCATCCGGGCCGCAGCGATCCGGGCACCGGGGAGATCGACCTCGGCCGCCGCCTCGCCTGGCTTTTTGCCAATGGCTATGACGGCCCCGTGGGGCTGGAATATCGGCCTTCCGGGTCCACCGCCGAGGCATTGCCGGGCGTCATCGCCCGCCTCAACAATCCCCAGAGCTGACGGGAGACGCCGACATGTCCGACATCAAGGTCACTAACCTGCGCAAGAACTACGGCAGTGTCGAAGTGCTCAAGGATATCAATCTCGATATCCGGTCGGGTGAGTTCGTGATCTTTGTCGGGCCCTCAGGCTGCGGGAAGTCCACGCTGCTGCGCTGCATTTCCGGGCTGGAATCGATCACCGCCGGCACGCTCGAAATCGGCGGTCGCGTGGTCAATCGCGTGCCCGCCAGCAAGCGCGGCATCGCCATGGTGTTCCAGTCCTATGCGCTCTATCCGCATATGAGCGTGCGGGAGAATATGGGCTATTCGCTGAAATTGCGGCGCGCGCCCAAAGAGGAGCGTGAGCGGCGGGTGCAGCAGGCGGCTGAAAAGCTCCAGCTCGTGCCCTATCTCGACCGCTATCCCAAGGAGCTTTCGGGCGGCCAGCGGCAGCGCGTCGCCATTGGCCGCGCCATCGTGCGGGACCCGGAAGTCTTCCTCTTCGACGAGCCCCTGTCCAATCTCGATGCTGCGCTGCGCGTGGCCACACGCCTTGAGATTGCCAAGCTCAAGGAAGGCCTGCCGCAGACCACGATGATCTATGTGACCCACGACCAGGTGGAGGCCATGACCCTGGCCGACCGCATCGTCGTGCTCAATGCCGGCCGGGTCGAACAGGTGGGCAGCCCGGTCGAACTCTATGAAAATCCGCAGTCGCTTTTTGTGGCGGGCTTCATCGGCTCGCCGCAAATGAATCTGCTGACCGGGACGCTGGCCGAAGCGTCAGGCGCAACGACAATCGGCATTCGCCCGGAGGACATCACCCTCGGTAAGGGCGTGCATCAAGGCCGGGTTGCGCATGTCGAATATCTGGGCGCGGACACCTTTGCCTATCTCGACATTGGCGAGGCCAGTCCGATTACGGTGCGGCTTGAAGGCCGCCAGTCCATTGCCGCCGGAGAAGCCGTGCAGTTCGGCTTTGACCCACAGCGCCTGCACCGGTTCGGTGCAGACGGCAAGCGCCTCTAGCCCCTAGGCCGCCGGGAAGAGCTGCCAGCGCTTGGGCCGGAAGGCAATGCGCGTGCGTTCGGTGGCCGGATGATCGAAGGGCAGGTCGATCTCGACGCGATGGGCGGCCCCGCCCAGTTCAAGCTCGACGCGGCGGGTGCCGCCGACACGGCGGCTTGAGGCCACGACGCCCGAAAGGGCCGCGTCGCCCTCCACCAGCTCGATATCGTGCGGCCGGAAGAACAGCCGGGCTTCGCCCGCGCCATCCACACCTGACAGCCCGAGCGGTCGATCGCCCAGCCAGAGGTCGCCGCGCTCGATGCTGACCGGCAATTCCGACGATTCGCCGATAAAGCCGAAAACAAAGGGCGATGAGGGCGTGTCGTAGACCGCGTCGGGCGAGCCAACCTGTTCGATCTTGCCCTGACTCATGACACACAGGCGATCCGCCAGTTCCAGCGCCTCTTCCTGATCGTGCGTCACGAACACGGTGGTGTGGCCGGTCCGATCATGGATTTCGCGCAGCCATTTGCGCAATTCGCGCCGCACCTGCGCATCGAGCGCACCGAACGGCTCGTCAAGCAGCAGCACCCGCGGCTCGATGGCCAGCGCACGGGCCAGCGCCACGCGCTGGCGCTGACCACCGGAAAGCTGGCTGGGATAGCGCTTTTCGAGCCCCGAGAGCTGAACCAGGTCAAGCAGCTCCATGGCGCGGCGGCGGATCTCACCCGGCGCAGGGCGCGATGCGCGCGGGCGCACCTTGAGACCGAAGGAGACGTTTTCGAGAATCGTCATGTGTCGGAACAGCGCATAGTGCTGGAAAACGAAGCCGATATTGCGTTCCTGGACGCTCTTTTCGGATGCATCCTCATCGCCAAAGAAGATTTGCCCGGCCGTGGGCCGTTCCAGCCCGGCGATCAGGCGCAGCAGCGTCGTCTTGCCCGAGCCGGAGGGCCCCAGCAGCGCAATCAGTTCGCCCGAATGGATATCGAGGGATACATCGTGCAGCGCCGGAAACCGGTCAAATTCCTTGCGCACATTCTTTACGCGAACGTCCATACTCAATCCCTGATCAGTGTCCCCGGCCGGTGGCAGCAAGCTCATCGCTATAGCGCCATTCGAGCACGGTCTTCAGTACGAGCGTCACCAGCGCCAAAAGCGCCAGAAGCGAGGCCAGCGCGAAAGCCGCCGTGCTTTGATACTCGTTATAAAACATTTCCACCTGCAAGGGCATGGTGGTGGTCTGGCCGCGGATCTTGCCCGAAACCACGGCAACGGCGCCGAATTCACCCATGGCGCGCGCATTGCAGAGCAGCACCCCATAAAGCAGGCCCCATTTGATATTGGGCAGGGTCACGAACCAGAAGGTTTGCAGGCCCGATGCGCCCAGCGAAATTGCCGCTTCTTCGTCGCCCGTGCCCTGATCCTGCATCAGGGGGATCAGCTCGCGCGCCACGAAGGGGAAGGTCACAAAAATGGTAGCCAAGACGATGCCGGGCACGGCGAACAGGATTTCGATGCCGTATGATTTGAGCCAGGGCCCCAGCACGCTGCCCGTGCCGAAGAGCAGCACATAGACAAGGCCCGAGATCACCGGCGAGACCGAAAAGGGCAGATCGATCAGAGTGATCAGGAAGGCCTTGCCCTTGAACTCGAACTTGGCGATGGCCCAGGAGGCGCAGATGCCGAAGATGACATTGAGCGGCACGGCGATCGCCGCGACCAGCAGGGTCAGCCGGATCGCCGACTGCGCGTCCGGCGTTTGCAGGGAGCGCATAAAGCCGTCCAGCCCCTGTCGCAGCGCCTCGGAAAACACCGCTACCAGCGGCAGGACCAGAAACAGCGCCATAAAGACGAGCCCGATCGCGATCAGAAGCCAGCGCACATAGGCCGGTTCGTTGGTCGGCGAGGCCAAGCGGCGGGTTGCGACATTAGCTGCCATAGCCATACCTCCGGCGGCTCCAGGCCTGGATCAGGTTGATGGCGAACAGCATCAGGAAAGAAATGCCCAGCATCACCGTCGCGATCACGGCGGCGCCCTTGTAGTTGAATTCCTCGAGCCGAATGACGATCAGCAGCGGCGCAATTTCCGAAACGAAGGGGATATTGCCGGCAATAAATATGACGGAGCCGTATTCTCCAACCGCCCGTGCGAAAGCCAGGGCAAAGCCTGTCAGGATGGCCGGTGTGAGGCTGGGCAGGAGGACGCGCGAGATGGTCTGAAAGCGATTGGCGCCCAGAGTGGCCGAGGCCTCCTCGACTTCCTTGCTGACCTCTTCAAGGATCGGCTGGATGGTGCGGACCACGAAGGGCAGTCCAATAAAGATCATCGCGATGACGATGCCGATGGGCGTATAGGCGATGCGGATGCCCAAGGGCGCAAAGAGCTGGCCGACAAAGCCATTGGGCGCATAGATGGCCGTCAGGGCAATGCCGGCGACAGCGGTCGGCAAGGCGAATGGAAGGTCCACCATGGCGTCGAAGATGCGCCGGCCGGGAAAGCGGTAGCGTACCAGCACCCAGGCGATCAGGGTGCCGAATACCACATTGATGCCGGCGGCGACGAGGGCGGTCAGGAAGCTGGTGCGCAGCGACGCCAGTACCCGCGGGTCGAGCGCCGCAGCCCAGAAGCCATCCCAACCCAGCCCAGCCGAGCGCAGGATCAAGGCGATCAACGGCACGAGGATGATCAGCGAGAAGTAGCTGATGGTGAAGCCCAGCGTCAGGCCGAAACCGGGAATAACGCTATGATGTCGAAACCGGGGGAAAAGACTCATGCAGCAGCCAACAAAAGAAGGGGGCGCTGGCTGAGGTAGACCGGCGTGCGGATTGTATCAGGTCGGGGCATTCGTCTCGGCCTTGCTTGGTCGCCCCAACTCTAGCCAAGAAGTCGTGTTTCTCAAGATGATGGCGCCGCGAGTTTTTCGCGTCGCGGAGAAAATCATCGCAGGCAACAGGGAATTGACAGTACAACTTTTGCGCCGGGAGGCATCAAGCTGCCAGACGCGCAAAAATGTCCCACCACTTAGATCATCGTGCATTGCTCTTGTATCTTCTACAGATGCACGAACCCAACTAGGCTGCCGAGATAACGACAAGGAGCACGCCATGAACCGGGACACCAGACTCTCCGATGTGCTGCATGTCCTGTTGCACCTCTCGCAGAAGGAGGGGCCCGTCACCTCCGAGAGCCTGGCCCGCGTCATGGGGACCAATCCGGCCGTCTTTCGGCGCATGATGGCGGGTCTGCGGGAAGCTGGCCATGTGCGCTCGGGCAAGGGGCATGGCGGGGGCTGGCAACTGGCGCGCCCCCTGGGCGAGATCACACTGCTCTCGGTTTATGAGGCGCTGGATCGACCGAACCTTTTTGCGATCGGCTACCGCAGTGACAGTCCCAACTGCCGGGTGGAGCGCGCCGTCAATACGCTCATGGCCGATACAATGGCCGAGGCCGGAGCGCTCTTTGTCCGCCGCTTCGGGGAGGTGAGCCTCGACCAGCTTCTGCCCGACCCGGGCCAGCCGATCGCGCTGCATGACAGCGCGCATGAATAGCTGAGGGTCAGCGCAGCGCCGCGTCGATCTCGGCTCGCGTCGGCATGGCGGGGGCCGTACCGCGACGGGTTACGGCAATGCCGGCCGCAGCCGTGGCAAATTGGGCGGCCTGCAGCGGGGAACGCCCTTCGGCAATTGCGGCCGCAAAACTGCCGAGAAAGGCATCGCCTGCGCCGGACGTATCGACCACGTTACCCGCAGCCTGCGCCGGCACCAGTTCGGAAATATCGGGGCCGTGCACCAGTACACCGCGGCCACCAAGGGTAATGACGGCGTGTCCGACGCCGCGCTCGAGCAGGACGTCACCGGCCTTGCGAGCGCTCTCCAGCGTATCAACGTCAAAGCCGCAAAGCGCGGCGGCCTCGCCTTCATTGGGGACGAGAAAGTCTGACAGTGCCAGGAGCCCGTCATCCGCCTGATCGGCCGGGGACGGGTTGAAGATCGTTGTCACACCAGCGGCCCGGGCGATTTCAAGGCCCCTACGGGCGGCTGCCGCCGGCTGCTCAAGTTGGGTGACGAATACGGCCGATCCTTCAATGATCACCCGCGCAGCCTCAGCGTCTTCTGCGCCGAGCGTGCCTGCTGCGCCCGGATAGACGATGATGGCGTTCTCGCCGCTGCTTTCATTGACGAAGATGAAGGCCGCTCCGGTGGGGACATCATCCATGTGTTTGACATGGGCGGTGATGCCGGCCTCGCGATAGGTCGCGAGCGCCATGCGTCCAAATTCGTCGTTTCCGATGCGCGAGATGAAGTGGACGTCCGCGCCTGCACGCGCGGCGGCGACGGCCTGATTTGACCCCTTGCCGCCCGGCCCCACGGCAAAGCCCGACCCGCCCAGCGTCTCGCCCATCTTTGGCAGTCGGGCAGCACTGAAGGCGGTGTCGGCAACGAAAATGCCAAGGATGGTCACCGGACGAGGCGCATTCTGGGACATGATCGCGTTCCTTAGAGGGGGCGGACAGACGAGGGCGGCGCGTGCCGATCAGCCGAGCAGCATGCGCAGCGAGGTGATCGCGAGGAACACTGCAAAGGTGAGCTTGAGCGGACGGGGATTGAGCGCATGGGCAATGCGCGCACCCAGCGGCGCAAACAGGAAGCTGAACGGCGCTATAATCAGCACTGCCGGCAGGCTGACATAGCCGAGGCTGAACGGCGGCAGGTCGGGATGGCCCCAGCCGGCCCACATGAAACCGATCATGCCGGGAATGGCGATCAGAAGGCCTAGCGCCGATGCGGTCCCGACAGCCTTGTGCACCGGGGTGCTGAAGGCGGTCAGGATCGGCACGGAAAGCGTGCCGCCGCCAATGCCCATCAGCGAGGAAATGAAGCCGACGACGCTCGAAATGGCGCCATTGATCCACTTGCTGACCGGCGGCTCGGAGGCAATTGTCAATTGCTTGGGAAGGGCCATGTTGACGGCCACCAGGAGGGCCACGACACCGAATATGGTGCGCAGGGCGTCGCCCGGAATGAACCGCGCAGCGATCCCGCCAAGTGCCGCGCCGATGAAGATGGTGATGCCCCAGCGCTTGAGCAGCGCCACATCGACATTGCCCTTGCGGTTATGCGCCCGCATCGAGGAAATCGAGGTCGGAATGATGGTCGCGAGCGATGTGCCGACTGCCATGTGGCTGGCAATATCGGGAATAAGGCCCGCCAGGCCCAGGCCCCAGAAGAAGACGGGCACGATGACAATGCCACCGCCCACGCCGAGCAGGCCAGCCAGAAGGCCAGCGACCATGCCGGTGGCCGCCAGTGCGGCGACGACGAGCAGATAAATGGGATCGAAAGGCATAGCAGATCCTTAGTGCGGCGCACGCCGCTCGATTGAACGAAAAAGAGAGTCAGAAGGCCAGCGCGCAGCCGTCCATACGCGGGTCCGAACCCGCCGAAAGCAGTCCGCTGGCGGGATCGATAAGGATAGCCTGGCCGCCGCCGAAGGGTACCGGCGAGCGCTTGACCACATGGCCGCGCGCCGCCAGCCCGGTCATCACCTCTTCGGAAATGCCACGTTCGGCTTCAAAGGCGCCGAAAAGGCCAAAGCCGCGGGGATGATCGAGTGCGGACTGCACATCCATGCTGAAATCGAGCAGGTTCTGGATCAGATGCACCTGACCGACGCACTGGGGACTTTCCAGGCTGTCTCCGGTGAAGGCTCTAGAGCGCGAAAATCAACCTCGTTCGGCAGCCCTTCCGCCACCCTGGTGGCCAGCGCCGCGTCATACTGATGGGCAATGGTGATGGGCATTGGCACGGCTTCTGGATTGGGCGTGAAAAGGACCGGCTTGGCGGAAGTCCCAGCCGGCGGCGCAAAACCACGCCACCAGCCGCGACCGAAGCCGATTTACCAGCTGACGGCGATATACTTGGCTTCGCAGAATTCGAGGATGCCGTGATGGGCGCCCTCACGACCCAGGCCGCTTTGCTTGACGCCGCCAAACGGGGCTGCCGGATCGGAAGCAAGGCCGCGATTGAGCGCCACCATGCCCGCCTCGAGCTTTTCGGAGACGCCAAGGCCGCGCTTGAGGTCCTCGGTGAAGACATAGGCGATGAGGCCATATTGGGTATTGTTGGCCCGGGCGATGACTTCCTCTTCGGTCTTGAAGCTGGCGATAGGCGCTACCGGCCCGAAAATCTCGTCGCTCACCAAGGTTGCA
Organism: Pseudomonadota bacterium; assembly: GCA_023391095.1. Taxonomy (GTDB): domain Bacteria; phylum Pseudomonadota; class Alphaproteobacteria; order Rhizobiales; family Devosiaceae; genus Devosia. The sequence goes on along the minus strand of JAEWBN010000002.1, from coordinate 139,374 downwards.
TCGTCGGGCACGTCGGTCAGAACCGTGGGCGGATAGAAGAAACCCTCTCCGCCGGGCGCCGTGCCGCCCACCAGAACCTTTGCGCCCTGCCCTGCCGCCTCGTCCACCCAGGACCTGATACGGTCGAGCGCGCTCTGGTTGACCAGGGGACCACACTGGACGCCCCGGGCATATCCCGGGCCGACCTTGAGCTTGCCCATGCGATCGGCAAGACCCTTGGAGAAGGCCTCCAGAATGCCTTCCTGCACATAGAAGCGGTTGGCAGCCGTACAGGCCTCGCCGCCATTGCGCATCTTGGCGACCATGGCGCCATCCAGCGCCTTTTCAAGGTCGGCGTCGTCGAAGACGATGAAGGGCGCATTGCCGCCAAGCTCCATCGAGCAGGAAATGACCTGATCGGCCGCCTCTCGCAGAAGCTTGCGGCCAACTTCGGTCGAGCCGGTGAAGCTGAGCTTGCGCACCCGGGGATCGTGCAGCATCGCACTCACGGCCGGGCCGGACCTGGACGTGACGATGACATTGACCACGCCGTCGGGCACGCCGGCTTCCTTGTAGATCTCAGCCAGCGCATAGGCGGTGAGCGGGGTTTCGGTGGCGGGCTTGAGCACGCAGGTGCACCCTGCGGCGAGGGCCGGCGCAATCTTGCGGGTGGCCATTGCCGCCGGAAAATTCCACGGCGTCACCAGAACGGCGACACCCATCGGCTGATACTGCACGACAATGCGATTGGCCCCGCTCGGCGCGGTCGAGATCTCGCCGTTGAGGCGCACGCCCTCTTCGGAGAACCAGCGGAAAAACTCTGCCGCATAGGCCACTTCGCCCTCGGCGTCGGGAAGCGCCTTGCCATTTTCGAGACTGATCAGTTCGGCCAGCATCTGCTTGCGCTCGATCATCAGCTCGTAACAGCGCCGCAGGATTTCCGATCGACGGCGTGGCGCCGTTGCGGCCCAGCCGGGAAGTGCGGCGGCAGCCGCATCGACAGCCGTGATGGCGTCTTCCACCGACGCATCGGCCACCTTGGAGATAACGCGACCCGTGGAAGGGTCAACGACGTCGAGCCGTTCGCCGCCCCGGCCTGGAACCCACTGCCCGCCGATCCAGAGATCAGTGGGGATTGCGGCGGGATCGAATGAAAGGGAGGTGTCGGTGGTCATCAGGCTACCCTTGCAGGATTGGAATGAGAGGTGAGCATGGCGAGGTCGCCGCTGAATGCCGCTGCGACCAATAGGTCCATGCCGGCGCGATCCACTGGCCGCGGATTGTTCTTGATCAGGCGATTGGCGCCCAGAGCCTGCTCGGCAATCCAGGGCAGGTCTTCCGCCTTGATGCCGATCTCTGCCATGTTGAGGGGAATGCCGATGCCCGCCAGCAGCTGCTGCGTGCCGGAGATGCAGAGGTCCGCAGCCTCTTCGTCGGCTTCGTCGCTCGCAAAGCCCATGAGCCGCGCGATAGTCGCGATTTCGGCCAGCGCATGGTTGCGGTTGAAGGCGAGCGCATAGGGCAGCATTAGCGCCACTCCCAGCCCATGGGCGGTATGCGTCAGGGCGCCCACGGGATATTGCACCGCGTGGCAGATGGAGGTGCCGGCCGTCCCGAATGCCAGGCCCGCCTGCATGGCACCCAGCATAAGCTGGGCCCTCGCCTCGCCATCCGAACCATCCGCCACCGCTCGGGCCAGGCTCCGGGCGATGTTGGCGATGGCCTCCCCCGCGAAAGCGTCGCTGAGGACGTTCTTGCCGACGAAGACATGCTCGAGGGTTATGCGCGGGTCCTCGGCCCGGCGGGCGGTCGTGTACGCCTCGACGGCATGAACGAGGGCATCGGCGCCCGAATAGGCCGTCAGCGCCGGGGGGCAACTGGCGGTGAGGTCGGGGTCGCAAATGGCAACCTGCGGAATGAGGTGGGGACTCGACAGGCCCACTTTCACCGCCCGGCCGGGGTCCGCGACCACGGCCACGGGCGTTACTTCCGACCCCGTGCCCGAGGTTGTCGGCACCGCAACAACGGGCACGGTGGGACCGGGAACCTTGAACTCGCCATAATAGTCCGACACCGCCCCGCTATGCGCGGCGATGAGGGCAATGATCTTGGCCGCATCGATACAGCTGCCGCCGCCGATGGCGACAATCACATCAGCCGCGCTGCTTCGGGCCGCGCTGATGCCGGCCTCCAGGCAATGGGCCGGCAGCTCGGCCTCCACATCGGCAAAAACTGCGACCTCCAAACCGCTCTCGGCAAGCGCAGTCCGGACAGCGGCAAAGGCCGGCTCGCCGGACATGCGCTGGTCGGTCACCAGCAACGGGCGCTTGCCCAGGGCGGCGACATGACCGGGTAAGGCGCCGATCTGGCCGTTGCCGAACACGATGGTACGAGGCGAGCGAAATGCGCCGAACATGGTCTTTTCCTTGATCCTAAATGGCCTGCCCGGCCAGTTCCTGCAGCCGCGACCACGTCACATCTGCGATATCGATACCTTCGGCTCGCGCCCGCTCGGCCAGTGCCCGTCCGCGTTCTCCGGGGATGCGCACGCCATCGAAGCCTTCGGCAGGCGCCTCTGCACGCAACATGGCGACGAAGTCGGCCACAGACGTCAGCGGCTGGTCGATGACGATGAACAGATCTGCCTTGGAGGACGGCTCGGTCGAATCCAGTGTACCCTTGACCTCGCGGCCAATGGCCGATCCGGCAAGTGCGGTGAGCAACAGCTCGAAGGCCAAGGCGAGCGCGTAACCCTTGGCGCCGCCAAACGGGGCAATGGCGCCCTCGCGCGCCTTGGCGGCATCGGTGGTTGGGTTACCCTCTGCGTCCAGCGCCCAGCCCAGCGGGATCGGCGCGCCGCGATTGGCATGGTCATGCACTTCGCCCATCGAAACGATGCTGGTGGCGGTATCCATCATGAAAATACCGTCGCCCGTCGGCATGCCGATGGCAATGGGATTGGTCCCGATCATCGCCCGCCGGCCGCCCCATGGATGCACCAGAGCTTCGCTGGTGGAAAAGGCGATCAGGCACTTGCCCGCTGCGGCCACACGGTCGGCATAAAAGCCGAGCATGCCGATGTGATTGGCATTGGCCACCGCGCCGACGGCAACACCTTGGCTCCCGGCCCGCTCAAGCAGGGCATCGATCGCCGCCTGCGCAACCACCGGGCCCAGCCCCTGCTCACCATCAACCCTAAGGAAGCCCGGTGCAGTCCAGACATGCTGCCCCTTGGTCAGCGGGTCGGCCACACCATTGGCGATGCGCTCCAAGATACGCGGCAGGCGGAGCAGGCCATGCGACGCGATCCCGCGCATTTCGGCATCCAGCAGAAGGTCGCGCTGGAGTGCCGCATTGCCGGCTGGCACACCGGCGCCGGCAAGGAGCCGATCCACAAGCGCGCTGGTTTCCTCGAAGGACCGTAGGGGCATCTGGCTTCACTTCTCCCGAACTGAACTTTGGTGCGGCTTGACTAAAGAAGCGCCGCAAAGAAACATCAAGCCAGCCGCTTGATATATCCTATACGATTTATTGCAGGGTTAAGCCTCACGTCTCTCCCTGTCAATCCAAATTCGCCCGCAGACGTTTTCAAAAACAATACGATAGGATACACCTTGTGGTGTCACCCGCCCCAAAACGAGAGGACTTCTCATGGCTGTACGGCCCGGTTCCACGCCTCACAGCCCGATCAAGCGGCCGCCCCGTCTGGGTGACGAGGTGTACAAGACGATCTACGCCCAGTTGATGAGCCAGGAGATTCTGCCGGGCAGCCGGATTTCCATCGATAACCTCGCACGGGAGCTGGGTGTCTCACAGACACCGATCCGTGAGGCGCTGTCCCGGCTTGAAGCGCAGGGCCTCGTGGTCAAGACTCACCTGATCGGTTTCAGCGCCACCAGCCAGATCGACCGGGAACGGTTCGAGCAGCTTTACGATCTTCGCCTGTTGCTTGAGCCCTTTGCGGCGCGCAAGGCGGCCGAGCACATCACGCCAGAGCAGTTCGACGCCCTCAGGCGCCTTGCCGATGAAATGTCGGGAATGGGTCCCGGCCGCGTCAGCTACAGCGACTTTGCCGGGCTCGACAGCCAGTTCCACGACCTAGTGGCGCAAGCCAGCGGCAATGTCCTGGTGCAGGAAACGCTGGCTAACCTGCATATCCACATGCACCTGTTCAGGCTGTTCCACCACCGCCAGGCCGCGTCCACGGCCAATACTGAACACGCCGCGCTGATCGCTGCACTGGAGGCGCGAGATGCAGACCGCGCCGAAGCCGTAATGCGCGCGCATATCGAGCAGTCGCACGAGCGCTTCAGCACCTATTTTTCGTGACCGGCGACGCGCCCCAATTCCTTGGGGACGCCCCAACTGATCGGTGGGTCAGTGGCTGGAGAAATGTTCCAGCGCCGCCTGGGCGACGTCGCGATCCTGATCCGGCGTCCCCGAGCTGACACCTACGCCGCCCACGACTTCGCCTCCGACCACCACCGGCAACCCGCCTCCGACCACCATCAACCGGCCGCCGATGGCAGAGTTGATCCCATAGGCAGGAGCACCGGGCTGGCTGGCCGAACCATAGTCGTGCGTGGCCTTCTTGGCGGCGGCGGCGGTATAGGCCTTGTCGATGCTGATGGTGATGCTGGTAATCTTGCCGCCGTCCATGCGCTCGAAGGCGATCAGATTGCCCGACGCATCGGTGATGGCGATGCACATGGGAACGCCGATTTCGGCAGACCGCGCCTTCGCCCCCTCCAGCAACCGCGCCGCGTCATTGAGATCGAGATTGGTGGTGGTCTTCACAGGCACTCTCCTAGAACGTCCGGCCATTATCGGCCGTCAGTACCGTGCTAGGACCGCCCGCCAGGACGTTCGAGACGTCACCGCACATTTTCCACGATGCGGAAATTCATTCCCAGATTTATTCCGATATATGGGGGAAACGGACTAAGCTGGTCGGGTGGAGGCCAGATGACCGGCAGAAAAGAGAAATCGGAAGCGGCGCAACGATCAGGCAATGTCCAGGCGGTAGATCGAGCCCTTCATCTCCTTGAAATCCTGGGCGAGGATGCAGACGGGTATCGCCTTACGGACCTTGCCGCGCGTTCGGGACTGTCGCCGTCTACCGTCCATCGTCTCCTGACGACCCTCGAAGTCCGCCAGTTCGTGCAGTTCGACCAGAGCGACGGCCTCTGGCATGTGGGGCGCAAGGCGTTCCAGGTCGGCTCGACCTTCGCCCATCAGAAAAACTTCGTCGCCCCCGCGCTTCCGTTTCTGCGCCAGTTGCGCGACCAGACTCGCGAAACCGCCAATCTGGGCGTGGCCATCGACGGGCGGGTCATCTTCCTCGCCCAGGTGGAAAGCCGCGAGATCATGCGCGCCATCACCCGCGTGGGCGGGAGCACGCCAATGGTCAATTCCGGCATCGGCAAGGCCCTCCTATCCACCTATGCCCCCATCGACGTCTCGGCAATCGTGGCCAGCTACGGCATGCATAAGCTTACCCCCAAATCCCTGACCCGCGCCCGGGACCTGCGCGAAAACCTCGCCCAGGCTCGCGCCGAGGGATATGCGGTGGATGACGAGGAGTTTCAGCCAGGTCTTCGCTGCATCGCCGCGCCGGTTTACGACCAGCAGGGCGAAGCGTTCTGCGCCATTTCCGTGTCGGGACTGGCGCAGCGTCTGACGCCCGAACGCGTTCCGGCCACCGGAAAGCTGGTGGCGGAAACCGCTCGCGCCCTGACCCTTTTTCTGGGCGGCCAGATACCGGCCGACGCGCCATCGGACTGACTATCCATCAACCGGATTGGCAGGCCTATACCCGTTGCGCCTTTGCTTCCCGCCGGCGGCGATGAAGCACCGGCTCGGTGTAGCCGTTCGGCTGGCTGGCCCCCTCAAGCACCAGTTCCAGCGCAGCCATGAACGCGATGCTCCCCTCGAAGTCGGGGGCCATGGCGCGATAAGAGGCGTCAGCGGCATTCTGCCGGTCCACCACCTCGGCCATATTCCGGAAGGCCGCTTCGACCTCATTCTGCGTCACGAGACCATGCATCAGCCAATTGGCAATATGCTGTGCTGAAATGCGCAGCGTCGCGCGGTCCTCCATCAGGGCGACGTCGTCGATATCGGGCACTTTGGAACAGCCCACGCCCTGGTCGATCCAGCGCACAACATAGCCCAGAATGCTCTGCGCGTTGTTGTTGAGCTCGCGCGCGATAGCGTCGCGGGACGGAGGTGGACCATCCAGCAGCGGCAGCGTAAGGAGGTCCGACAGCTTTGCCTTTTCCCGCTGCGCAACGTTTTCACGCGCTGCGGTGACATCTACCAGATGATAATGGGTCGCGTGCAGCGTTGCGGCAGTTGGGGATGGAACCCAGGCCGTGCTTGCGCCGGACTGGGGATGACCGATCTTGACCGAGAGCATTTCGGCCATGGCATCCGGCTTGGCCCACATGCCTTTTCCGATCTGCCCACGCCCCGGCAGGCCGCCCGCGATTCCCAGGTCCACATTCTGGTTCTCATAGGCCGCCAGCCATTTGGCATGACGCATGTCGTTCTTGGGGACCATCGGCCCCGCCTGCATGGAGGTGTGGATCTCGTCACCGGTGCGGTCGAGAAAGCCGGTATTGATGAAGGCAAGCCGGTGCTTCACCGCCCGCATGCAGGCCCGCAGATTGAGTGTCGTGCGCCGCTCCTCGTCCATAACACCGATTTTGACCGTGTTGGGCGCGAGCCCCAAGGTCTGTTCGACATGCGCGAAGAGCCGGTCGGCAAAGGCCACTTCTTCGGGACCGTGCATCTTGGGCTTGACCACATATATGCTGCCGGTGCGCGAATTGCGCAGTCCGCCTGTCTTTGCAAGGTCATGGAGTGCCGCGGCCACCGTCACCATGGCGTCGAGGAACCCTTCCGGCGTCGGCTGGCCCGACATGTCGAGCACCGCGTCGGTCAGCATCAGGTGGCCGACATTGCGCACCAGCATCAGGCTGCGCCCGGGCAGAACCAGCGTCCCTCCATCGACCGACACGTAGTGCCGATCGGGCGCGAGGCTGCGCGTCACCTCGCGGCCCGCCTTCACAAAGCGCTCCGTGAGATCGCAGCGCATCAGGCCCAGCCAGTTGCGGTAGACAGCGATCTTGTCCTCCGCATCCACGGCGGCCACCGAATCCTCGCAATCCTGGATCGTCGTCAGAGCGGATTCCAGCACGATGTCGGAAAGGCCAGCGGCATCTGCTGCGCCCACCGGCGTCGTCGGGTCGATGACGAGCTCAAGATGGAGCCCATTGTGCCGGAACAGCAGCACGGTACGCTCGCCATCGCGGGCATGGCCACGGAAAGCGCCCCCATCCACCAGATGCACTGGTCCGCCGGTTGTCTCGATCACAAGTGCGCCATCGACAAGACCATAGCGCACCACATCGGCATGCGAGGCGCCCGCGAGCGGAAGGGCCTGGTCCAGGAATGCCTTGCTGCGTGCGACCACCTCGGCGCCTCGGCGGTGATTGTAGCCTTTGGCGGGCGCCAGTTCCCCGTCCATTGGCACGGCATCGGTGCCATAAAGGGCGTCATAAAGGCTGCCCCAGCGTGCATTGGCGGCGTTGAGGGCAAAACGGGCATTCATGACCGGCACCACAAGTTGCGGCCCGGCCATCGTGCCGATCTCGGCATCCACCCCTTCGGTTTCGATGGCCAGCGGCGCGTCGTCTGTCACGAGGTAGCCGATTTCTCTCAGGAACGCTTCATGCTCCGCAGGATCATGCGCTCGGCCCCTGCGCTGGCGGAAGTAGTCGTCGATCTGCGCCTGCAGCCTGTCGCGCCGCTTCAGGAGCGCGACGTTTTCGGGCCCCAGTTCGGCCAATAGCGCGCCATAGCGATCCCAGAACCGGCCTGACTCAACTCCAGTGCCCGGGAGCACTTCCGTTTCGATGAACTTACAAAGGTTTTCGTCGACCCGCAGTCCGGCTCGCGTCAGATAGGTGCTCACATCCGTCTCCATGCTTGAGCAAAAAGACCTAGCGGCACCACCGCAGACGTTCACGCGGGTCCTCGAGACTTTTCACTATGCGGAAAATGCAGAGCGCGCCTCTCCGAAGCACTTGGCGCACCTCGTCTGCGCAAACGAAAGGGATAACGGCCTTGCTTTCAAACGATGCGACTATGGCCAATTCGGAGCCGCACAGCCGGCCGGACGATTGTCGTGACGCGTTCACGACGGCACGCGAAGCTATCTCCGTCAAACCTCAGGCTATGGCGTCAGCACTGCCGGTGCGGCGGAAGTCAGCGCCGGCTTTGAGGCGCTCTCCGTCGCGCCAGCACATCTGGAACGAGCCCTGGTTCCAGTCCCACGCAGGCATGGGGCCGAGCAGAAGTCCCATGGCGGTAAGATCGGTCACCGTCCTGGGCGCCAGCCGCGATTCGATGTGAAGCGTGTAATCGTCCTCCAGCGGCAGCATGCGCGGGGCATCGGAGGCGGCGGCCGGGTCCATGTTGAAGTCGAGGATGTGCACCAGCATCTGCGCCACCGTCGCGTAGACATTGCCGGGCGTGCCCAGCGCCAGCCAGGGCGCGCCATCCTTGAGGACAAAGGTGTTGCCCAGGATATTGCGCATGCGCGCGCCGGGGACGCGGAAGTTGGAGAAATGCGCGTTCATCGATGTCTGCTCGTGCGAGCCCATCATGAAGACGCCATCCACCGCCATGCCGGGAATGCCGCCGGACTGGATGGTGTTCATCATCTGCACCCAGTTGCCGTGGGCATCGGCGATCGAAATCTCGCAGGAGCCGACCGGCGATTTGCGACTGGCGCTGTTCCAGCCGCTGGCGGCCAAGGCTGAGCGGCCGCGGGTCAGACGGACATGCTCGGTCAGGTCGACATGGGGTTTGCTGGCGGCGATCAGTCTGGCCTGGCTGGCGTGATAGGCCGGATCCATGAGCACGGAAGCGGCGTCGCCGGCAACCAGCGGATCATGCATGAAGCCACAGGCCTGTTCAGCCAGCCGCAGGGCATGGGCCATGGTGAAGACGTAGTCAGCGCCGAAGGGCTCCATGTCGGCGATGCCGGCGTGGTGGAGAATGCCCAGCACCATGGCGCAGAAGGCGCCTTGCCGCTCCGGTGGGGCAAGCCCGACAATCTCGTGGCCGCGATGGGCGAAGCGAAGGGGCGTCTGCCAGCGCGGCGGATTGGCGGTCATGTGGTCCAGCCTCACCCCCCAACCGAGCGCATTGCCTGCGGCGACAAAGGCTTTCGCCCAGCCGCCGGTGGTAAAATAATCCGGCCCCTCGGCGGCGAGCCGCTTCATGGTCTCGGCAATGGCCGGATTGCGCACCACCTGCCCCACAGGGGTCAGGTAGCCATTGGGCATGAACACGGCGCGGCCGGATTCGAAATAGGTGCAAAACGGCGCGGCAAAGACGTTGACGCCGTATTCGAACGAGGAGACCGCGTGGCCCCGTTCTGCCCATTCGACGGCCGGCGCGCAAAGCTCGGCCCAGCTCATGGTGCCATGGCGCTCGTGCAGCGCGGCTAGGCCCGGCATGAAGCCGGGAATGGCAGCCTGCGGTCCCGGTGCACCTTCGCGGGCCCACCCCCCGACCCCATTGATGGGGCGGAACGGGGGTAAGTCCGGCGCCAGCGTGCCCAGCGCATTGAGCTGTTGGGCTTCACCCTTGGCGCCGTCCCAATAGAGGCACGAGACCATGCCGGCATGGCTGGTCAGATGGGGCTCCACCACGGCCTGCACCAGCGCCGCCGCAATGGCGGCATCGGCGGCATTGCCACCGGCGCCAAGAATGCTAATGGCGGTTTCGGTGACGATCGGATTGCCGGTGCTGGCCACGGCGCGACCTTCGGCCAGGGGTTTCGGGCCCTGGTCGGCAATGTAGCTCTCGAGGGGGCGCATGTTTACTCCCGTGGCTCCATGGCGTCGCGCAAACCGTCGCCGAGGAAGTTCACCGACAACACGGTGAAGAGAATCAGCAGGCCTGGCGGAATGGCCAGCCAGGGCGCCTGGGACAGCCAGGACGAAGCACTGTTGAGGAGGTTCCCCCATGTCGGCACCGGCGGCTGGATGCCGAAGCCCAGAAAAGACAGCGCCGATTCCAGCATGATGGCGCTGCCCACCGCCAGGGTCGAAGCCACCGTGATCGGACCGATGGCATTGGGCAGGATGTGCCGGAACATCAGCCGCGGCCCGCTTGCACCCAAAGCCCGCGCCGCCTCGACGAATTCGCGTTCGCGCAGGGCCAGGAACTGGCTGCGCACCAGGCGTGCCGTGCCCATCCAGATGAGGATGCCGACAATGGCGACCAGAAGGGGCGGGCTTGGCCGGAACAGGCCGGAAAGGAGCAGCACCAGTGGCAGGGTCGGAATCGACATCATCACATCGGTGAAGCGCATAAGGATGACGTCGGGCACGCCGCGGTAAAACCCGGAGATGGCGCCAACCAGTGTTCCGACGATGCCGGCAATCATGGCGCCTGCCAGGCCAACGGCCAGCGACACCCGGCCGCCATGCAGAAGCCGCGTCAGGGCGTCCCGGCCCAATTCGTCCGTGCCGAGCCAATGTTCGGCCGACATCGGGCCCGGCATGCCGAGGAGATCGAAATCCTGGTAGTCGTAGCTATAGGGCGAAATCATCGGGCCGATGGTGACGACAATGCCGAGCAGCACCAGGAAGACGGCCCCCACGACCGCAAGGCGGCGCTTGAGGAAGCGCTTGATGACGCGACGCCAATAGCTTTGCGGCGGTGAAGCCGAAGCGGTCGCGGCTGGAACCGTTGCGTCAGTCATAGCGGATCCTCGGATCGAGCGCGGCATAGCAGAAGTCGGCCACGATATTGGCCACGACAATGGCGAGCGAACCCATCATCATCAGGCCCATCAGCATGGGATAGTCACGTCCGTTCATGCTTTCCATAAAGAGCCGACCGATCCCCGGCCAGGCAAAGACCGTCTCGGTGATGACGGCACCGGAGATGATGGTGACGAAATCCACCGCGATCACGGTGACGGCCGGGATCATGGCGTTGCGCAGGGCGTGGAGAAACAGCACGGCCTTCTCGCCGCGCCCCTTGGCATAGGCGGTGCGGATGTAGTCCTGGTTCAGGACCTCGATCATTCCGGAGCGGATGAATCGGCTCCAGCTGGCGACGGTTGCCAGCGACAGCACCGATGCCGGCATGATGATGTAGCGCAGGCGATCAAGGAACGAGCCGTCGCCGATCGACTGATAACCGGCCGAGGGCAGCCAGCCCAGCTGCACGCTGAACAGGAGCTGCAACAGCAGCGCGAGCCAGAAGACCGGGGTCGAGATGCCCGCAAAGCTCAGCACCGTCACGGCGCCATCGAGCTTCGAGCCGCGCCGGGCTGCGCTTATCATGCCGACCGGAATGGCGATCACCAGCGAGATGGCCATGGCCAGGCCGCCCAGTTGCAGGGTGGGGCCGAGGCGCAGGAGAATCTCGTCCAGCACGGGACGGCCGGTGCGGATCGAATATCCCCAGTCGCCGACGACGATGGCCTTGAGCCACATGAAATATTGCACGGGAACCGGCTGATCGAGGCCATAGCGGGCAGCGATCTGCGCCAGCGCTTCCTTACTGACCGACGGATTTTCGGCATACATGTCCAGCGGGCCACCTGGCGCCAGCTGGATGATGACAAACAGGATGACCGAGATGCCCAACAAGAGCGGGATGGCGCCGAGCAAACGGCGAATAACAAAACCTAGGCTCATCTTGCTCCTTGGGGCTCCGGAGCCACCGGCCCTGCACATGCAGGGCCGGCACGCAGTTCAAGTCTTATCCCTGAAGGCTCAGCCCTCAAGGTACCATTCCTTGGTGTCGACGAAATTGGTCATGTTGGTCGGGTTGGGAATGAAGTTCTTGAGTTCAACCGGCTTGGCGATGACCGAAACGCCACCCGTCAGGGCAATGGCCGGCAGGTCTTCGGCGATGATGCGCTGCATCTCGGAAGCGGCCGCCTTGCGCGCATCCTGATCGAGGGTGTTTTCCAGCCGCGCGAACACTTCGTCGAGTTCGGGGTTGGAATAGCCCTGGCCGTTGTTTTCGCCGTCCGTGCCGTAGAAGATCGAGTAAACCGGATCGGCGGAGGTGATCCAGCGACCGTAGATCAGGTCGTAGCCGCCGGTATAGCGGGCTTCGCGATAGGCAACGCCGGTCTTGTTGTCGGCAGTGGCTTCGATGCCGATTTCCTTGAGCTGGGCGATGATCACCTGCTGCACGTTTTCGTCGTCGGCACGGCCTGCCTGCACCACGAAGTTGAAGCTGAGGCGCTTGCCGTCCTTTTCACGGATGCCGTCGCCGCCACGGGCGTAGCCGGCTTCATCGAGCATGGCGTTGGCTGCGGCGGGATCGTACGCATATTCGGGCGTGGCATCGTCGTAGAGATCGAAAATCGGCAGGACGAGCGACTTGATCGGGGTGGGGAAACCACCCTGCACGCGGATCAGTGTCTCGCGGTTGATGGCATGCGCCACGGCCTTGCGGACGTTGACGTCGGCCAGCAATTCATTGCGGAAGTTGAAGTCGAGGTGACCCCAGCTCAGCTGCGGGCTGACGATGATTTCAAGACCCTCTACACCCTCGAGCTGCGACGCACGGCCGTAGGGGACCGACACGGCCATGTCGAGTTCGCCGCTCTGCAGCTGAGTGATCAGCGTATTGCTGTCCGTGACGATGCGGAACACCAGGCGATCGATATAGGGGAGGGCATCGCCGTTCTCGGCGGTCTGCCAATAGTCGGTATTCTTGTCGAGCACGACATACTGTCCGCGCACGAATTCGGCAACCTTGAACGGGCCGGTACCGACCGGCGTTTCGTTATAGGACGAGGTGTTGAGGTCGGTGCCTTCGAGCAAGTGCTTTGGCATGATGCCGAAGGTGAACAGGGTCGAGGCGAAGTTCGGCTTGACCGTGTTGTAGTTGCAGACGACCGTGTAATCGTCAGGCAGGTCGATGCTGTCGATATCCTGCGTGCCGTCCTTGGATTCGGCGATGAAGGCCGGGTCCTTGACCGCTTCCCAGGTGAACTTGACGTCAGCCGAGGTGAAGGGCGCGCCGTCGTGCCACTTTACGTTTTCATGCAGGTTGTAGGTGATGGTCATCCGCGAGCCGTCTTCGGACAGCTTGATGAGACCGTTTTCCAGCGTCGGCACTTCCTTGGCCAGCACCGGCACGTAGCGTGCATTGGTGTCGGGAGCGATCAGGCCCTCGATGACCGCGTGCTGGGCGTCCGCAAGGAAGCCGGTGGAGTAGGTATTCATCGTGTCGAGCTCATAGGTGAGGCCGACATTGAGCGTGCCACCGGCCTGCTGGGCCATGGCGGGCAGGGCGCGCATGGTCGCAAGTGCGGCAGTGCTGGCGAGAATGCCCTGGAGCACCACGCGGCGTGAGAGATTGGTGTTCATTTTGTCCCTTCCTTGGTCTCTAATTCTGAGGTTCTTTGCCGGTTTTCCGGTCTATTTCAGTAGCCCAGGCTGCGATCGACGACGTTCCGCACCGGCTCGCCGTTCTCGAAGCGTCGGATATTTGCGGCCATTTCCTTGACCGCCATGTGCTGGTGGGTCGGCGCCGCCACATGCGGAGACAGCCGGACCTTGGGGTGTTTCCAAAGCGGGTCCTCAGCCGGCAGGGGCTCGGTTCTGAACACGTCGAGCGCCGCACCGCTGAGCTTGCCGCTGTCGAGCGCTGCGATCAGGTCGGCGTCGACCACGTGGCCGCCGCGCGCGCCGTTGATGAAAAAGCCGCCGTCAGCCATCGCTGCGATCAGGTTTTTGTCGACGATATCTGCCGTTTCGGCGGTGAGGGGCAGCAGATTGATGACGATGTCGGCGCCGTTCACGGCGTCGAGCAGCTGCGACTTGCCGGCATAGGTTGTTGCGCCCGGAATATCGTGCTGCGAGCGGGCCCAGACCCGCGTTTCGAAACCGAAGCGAACCAGATGATCGGCCACCGGACGGCCCAGCGCGCCGGCGCCGAGGACGGTGACCTTGCGTTCATTGGCGAGCTTTTCAGCCAGCGGCGCCCAGTCGCCTTTGGCTTGGATTTCGGCGTAGTGGAAGAGGTTGCGGTGCCAGGCCAGCGTCTGCGCCAGGACCCATTCGGCCATGCCAAGCGCGAGGCCTTCATCGACGAGGCGGACAATCGGCAGCTCGTCTGGCACTTCGCCGCTCGCCAGCAGATGCTCGATGCCAGCATTGAGGCTGAGGACGAGCTTGAGGCCTGGGACCGCGCGGATGACGCCCGGAAGAGGGCGACCGACAACGATGAACGGCACATCGGCGTCACCGGGTTCGGGCTGTTGTGTCAGCACCTCGAAATCCGGCAATTCCGCTCGGAATAGCTGGGCCAAATGTTCAGGATTTCCGCGCGAGGCAATGAATAACCGTTTCATGACAGGGAGCATGATGTGTCCAGCTTGGATCATGCAATGGCCGAAAAAATTCAATTTCTCTGCACTTGAGATCATGCAAAAGGCGTTTGGACACAAAAGCGCACAGCATGCACCGGGCCTTGGCGCAGGCTGGTCCAAAGTGCCGACGATTTGAGCAGCAGGGATCAGGCCGCCGGGTTCGACAGGTTCAATTCGTGGCTGCGGATACAGGCGACGCGATGGCCGCTTTCGCGCGTTTCAAGCGGCGGCACCACCTCCGCACAGGCCTCGATGGCATAGGGACAGCGGGTGCGGAAAACGCAGCCCGAGGGTGGATTGACCGGACTGGGCAGGTCGCCCTTGAGCGTGATGCGCTCGCGGCGGATCGTCGGGTCCGGTACGGGTGCGGCGTCCAGCAGCGCGCGCGTATAGGGGTGACGGGGGTTAGCGTAGAGTTCGGCCGCGGTGCCCATTTCCATGACGCGGCCGAGATAAAGGACGATGACGCGGTCGCAGAGGAATTCGATGACCGACAGATCATGGCCGATGAAGAGGAGCGAAAGCCCCAGTTCGCGACGCAGATCCTGCAAGAGGTTGATGATCTGGGCCTGGATCGAGACGTCGAGCGCCGAAACCGGTTCGTCGGCGACGATGAATTCGGGATTGACCGCAAGGGCCCGGGCGATGCCGATGCGCTGGCGTTGGCCGCCGGAAAACTCATGCGGGAAACGGGCCGCGGCGCTGCGCGGCAGGCCGACCTGTTCAAGCAGGTCGCCGATGCGCTGATCGCGATCCTTTCGCGTGCCGATCTTGTGCAGCATCAGGGCTTCGCCCAGCGTCTGGCCGACGCTCATGCGGGGATTGAGGCTCGCATAAGGGTCCTGGAAGATGATCTGCATCTTGCTGCGCAGGGCTTTGAGGTCCGCCGGCGGAAGCGTCGTCACCTCCTTGTCGCCCAGTTGCACCTTGCCGGAGGTCGGTTCGACAAGGCGCAAAACAGCACGGCCGAGCGTGGTCTTGCCGGACCCCGATTCCCCGACCAGCCCGACGACCTCGCCCTTGCCGACAGTGAAGGAGACACCATCGAGCGCCCGGAGGGTGACGCCTTCCTTGAAGATCGTCTTGCCGATTGGGTAGTGGACCTTGAGGTCTTCGACGACGAGGAGTGGCTCAGCCATGGACTTCGTTCCAGCGGATGCAGCGGGCCCGATGTTCGGGCACGACCGGCAGGAGGGCGGGCACCGCGGCGCGGCATTCGGGGATCACCCAGGCGCAGCGCGGATTGAAATCGCAGCCCTGCGGCGGATTGCGCGGATCAACGACGCTGCCCGGAATGGCGCGGAGCCGCAGCTCCTGGCCGGAGGCGCGCGCGGCATGATCGACCACGGGCAGGCTATCGAGAAGGCCGCGCGTGTAGGGGTGGCTTGGATGGGCGAAGAGTTCCCGCACCGGCGCGGTTTCGACGATGCGGCCGCCATACATGACGGCAACGCGATCGGCGACTTCGGCAACGACCCCGAGATTGTGGGTGATGAACAAGATGCCCATGCCGATCTCGCGCTGCAGGCGCCGCATGAGTTCGAGGATCTGCAACTGCACCGTGACATCGAGGGCCGTGGTCGGCTCGTCGGCGATGAGCAGGGCGGGATTGCAGGCCAGAGCCATGGCGATCATGACGCGCTGGCGCATACCGCCCGACATCTGGTGCGGATAGACCTCGACGCGGCGGGCGGGATCGGGGATTTCGACCAGGGCCAGCATTTCGATGGCGCGGGTCCAGGCCTGCTTGCGGGTAAGGCCCTGGTGGAGCCGGGCCGCTTCGGCAATCTGCGCCCCGACCTTCTGGGTCGGGTTGAGCGAGGTCATCGGCTCCTGAAAGATCATGCCGATTTCGTTGCCGCGAATGGCGCGCATGGCGCTTTCGGGCTGCTGGACGAGATCGACCACCTGACCCGAGCGCGTGCGGAACAGCATTTCGCCGCCGGTAATGGCGCCGACGCCCTTGTGGATGAGACGCATGACCGAAAGGCTGGTGACGGATTTGCCCGAGCCGCTTTCGCCGACCAGGGCGACGGTTTCGCCCTGCCCAATGGTGAGATCGACGCCCTTGACGGCGCGGACGATCCCGGTCTCGGTCGAGAATTCGGTGATGAGGCCGCGGATATCGAGCAGTGGTGTGGTCTGATCCGTCATGGGTGGAGGTGCCCTGCCCTTTCCATTTCCTCTGATATCCAGGCCAGCGGCATATGCCCGTAGCTCAGCAGATGATCATGGAAACCGAGTGTGTCGCCCTTCCAGCGTCGGCGCAGGCTCTTGATGCCCTCAACGCCCAGCCAGTACATGAGGCGCGAGCCCGGCAGCATGGAATTGCGCACCACTTCGCCTTCGACGCGGGCGGCTGCAAAGCCGGCCTCCCTATAAAAGACCATGGCTTCGTCAAGGGTCCAGTCGCCAAGGTGCAGCTTGATGTCGACCAGGACGCTCGCCGCATTGCGGCGCTCGAACTGCTTGAGGAGGAGGATTTCCTCGGGCGTATAAAAGCCCGGCGCTTCCATCAGCAGGTCCTCGACATAGCAGGCCCAGCCTTCGATCAGCGTGCCGGAGCCGAGAAAGGCGAGGCCCAGGGCGCAATCGGTGCCGGCGATGCGGGCCAGCCGCGATTGCGCGGCGCGGGCGCGGGTGTTCTGCGTATGGTGGCCAATGCTGCCGTGGTGGACCGAATGAATGGTTTTCACCATGGCGGTATTGTTGCCACGGAGGAAGGCTTGCTCATCCTCGCCGGGCGGGGTCACCCAGTAAACGCTGCCGGCGCCGGGATTGAGGCCGGGGGGCGAGCGATAGAAAAGGAAATAGAGCGGCTGGCTGATCTTGCGGAAGCACGGGGCCATCCAGCGGTAGTCGAGATCGTATTCCTGCGCCGGAGTGACCAGCGCGCTGCCTTGGGCAACGGCCTGCACGTCCCAATCCATGTAGCTGTCAAAAACCGCTTCCGGATCGGCGGGATGGATGTCGGCGAGACCGGCAAGGATCTGCTCGGCTGTGCGGCCGGGATCGATGGCACGGGCCATCTCGGCCATTTCATCGCCCATGCGCCTGTAGGCAGCCTCCGCCAGGTCGACAGCTTCGCGCGGCGACATGGGCAGCCCATGAATCTCGGCCATGAGCTGGGCGAGATAGGCTTCGCCACAGGCGGGATCGGCATCGGGTTGGGTGTCGAGCGCGGCGGCGAAGGCCTCGAAGGCGTCGGCCGCCTGGCGGGCAGGCTCAGCCCAGTCGTCGGCAAATTCTTCGTGCAGTTTTATGTCCGTCCGCAGGAAGCCGGCCATGGCCACAGCTTCCCTCTGCGCGCGCTTGACCCAGCCTTGGGAGGCCGGCACGCCATCGAGCCGTTCGATGGCTGCGCGGAGGAATGCGCCAATGCCGTTGAGCCGCGAGATCAGGGCGGCGTGCCGGATCGGCATGGATTGCGGCAGCAAAAGCGAGATGATCGCAAACGCTGCTTCGCCCGAATACCAAGCCGGATTGTGCAGACGCGGCCGCGTTTCGGCGCTGAGACGCTGCATGCGCAATTCGGCCAGCATCATGCGCCGGTCAAGCCGGTCGCCGAGACTTTCGGGCTCCTCGCTGGCTTCAAGGCGGGCGAGGAGATCGTCGATTGCGCCGATCTCTTCGGCGAGCGTTTCGGGGCCGGCCGGCGGCAGCTCGCCATCATGGGCACGATCGCCCATGAACGTCGCATCGACCGGGCGGAAGCGCCAGTGATGGGCGAGAAAGTCGTCGACGAGCGCCGGATCGAAGGAAACCGTCATGCGCTCTTGCCCGGCAGATCGACCCAACGGCGCTCGAAATGCGCCTTGATAATCGCGTCGACGATTTCCTGGCTCTTGGCGCCATCGAAGAAGGTGCATTCCTGCGGCCGGTCTTCGAGAATTTCATCGACGAAGTGACGGACGAGATTGCGATAGTAGAGTTCCGGCCAGGGCGTGTTGAGCGTCGTGCCCGGCGGCAGGGCTTCGGGCCCGACATCATAGGGGATGAATTCGACGGCTTCGGCCTTGGCGATTTTCAGGGTTTCGGCGGTTCCGAATTCCGAGATCAAGCGGGCAACGGCAGCGCCCTTCGAGCCATAGACGCGGATTTCCACCCCGGGATAATTGCCGACGGCGACATAGGAGGTCTGCAGCAGCCCCTGGGCGCCATTGGCATATTCGACCAGCGCCACGGCGCCGTCTTCGACCTTGATCTTTTTCAGCCCAACTTCACCGCGAACGATGCGCTCGGGGATGAAGTTCTTCATTGTGGAGGCGACCGAGCCGAACTCCCCGCCCAGCCAGCGCATGAGGTCGATCAGGTGCGAGCCATAGCCAACGATGGAGGCCGGGATCAGCGTATTGCGATCGGTACCCGGGGTGATCTGGCGCAACGGCTCTTGCGGATCGAGCCATTGGGAATTCTGCTCAAAGCCGTGGATATGAAAAACTTCGCCGAGCGTGCCATCATCGATCCATTTCTTGATCTGCCGGATGGCGGGGGAATAGCGGAAGGTAAAGCCGAGCTTGGTGCGGACGCCCTGGGCGTCGGCTCTGGCGGCTGCGTCGAAGGCCGGGGCGGCTTCGGTGTGGAGCGGCTTTTCCGAGAGCACGTGCTTGCCCCCTTCAATGGCCAGCAGGCTGAGCGGCAAATGGGTATGGGTCGGGGTGCAGACGTCGACCATCTGCACGTCCGGATCGGCGATCAGCTTTTCGGGGTCGGTAAAGACCTTTTTTGCCCCGTATTTTTCGCCCATTGCTCTGGCGCGATCCGGATCAAGATCGCAGACGGCAATGAGGTCGACGCGCTCATGCGCCTTGTAGCCGGGCAAATGCGCCTTGTCGGCCCAGGTATGCGCGCCAATGAGGCCCACGCCGAGTTTGGTGGTCGAAGCGCTCATGGCAGGGTCTTTCCGATCTCGGCCGCATAGGCTTCGAGTTCATCATAATTATGGAAGCCGAGCTCGCGCTTGCCGTCCTCGATTTCGTAGATCATGCCGACCATCTTCTCGTTGAGACGGGTATCGGCGCCGGCCTTCTTGCCGAACTCGATAAGCTTTCCGGCAAAGGCGCGGGTTTCGGAGGGGCGCTTGCGATAAACGATATCCCACCAGATGCCCGAGCCCTTTTTCTTGAAATTGTGGGTGGGCTTGTTGTCCTGGTCCTTCTTGAGGAGCCAGATGGCGTGGTCGATATTGGCGAGGAGCTTCTTGGTGTCGTCGGCCGTCTTCACGCGATAATTAGCGGGGTCGAAGAAGTCGAAGGCCTGGATATCGATATTGTTCGCATCGGCGATTTCGAGCGCTTCCTTGACGATCGCGCCGGCAAGGCGGGCATAGCGCTCGACGCCCAGCGTGTCGCGGATTTTGGCATCGGCCAGGGCCGAAAAGACGACCTGGGCGGAATAGACTTCCTTGGCCCAGATCTGGCCCCAGATGCGGTCCGAATACTGGACCTCGGTCAGGGCCGAGAGCGCGTCGCCGATCTCCTTGAGCCGCGGGGTCATTTCGCCACTCATTTCACCGAGCTGGATCGGGCCCTCGTGGACGAATTCGATATAGCCTGGATCAACCAGGGCGCCGCCATAATTGGGGATCGAGCCGATGATGATGTCCTTGCCCGGCAGGCCATGCCGGTCGAGCAGCGCGATCATGTCGGGCTCGTTGAAGCCGTTTTGGTAGGAGACCACGGCGCTGTCCGGTTTGAGCAGCGGCACGATCTGCTCGAGCGCTTCGAGCGTGTGCTGGGATTTGGTGGCCACAAGGACGGTGCCGAGATCGCCGGAGAGCTGATCTGGCGTCGCAGCCCGGACCTTGACGTTGAGATCGCCACGGACGCCGTCGATGGTCATGCCATTGGCGTTGAGCGCGTCGACATGCTCTTTCCAGCGATCGACGAGAAGCACGTCATGGCCGGCTTTGGTCATATAGGCGCCGGCCAGACCGCCGATAGCGCCGGCACCGATAATGGTGAATTTCATGGGTGGGGCCCTGACCTTCTCAGTTAGTTGGCGACTTGCGGGAACATCGAGAGGCTCTCGGGCGAGTTCGCGTAGGAATAAAGCGCCTTGATGAACGCCGGGCGCTCTGCCTCCGTCACGCGTTCGCGCACTTTGCGGACGACCTCGTTGCCGGCCCAGTAAGAGGAAATGAAGGGGCCGCGGAACGGATGGGCGGCCATGCGCAGGCGCCCCTGCACCCAGGCTTCCTGGCCCATGGCGGTGGTGCGCAGATAATTGGCGACATCCTCGCGCG
This sequence comes from Pseudomonadota bacterium, assembly GCA_023391095.1. Classification (GTDB taxonomy): domain Bacteria; phylum Pseudomonadota; class Alphaproteobacteria; order Rhizobiales; family Devosiaceae; genus Devosia. Next base: position 118,726 of record JAEWBN010000002.1, on the reverse strand, counting down.
GCATGCCTTCCACCATCAGCATCCAGGCTGCGCTGGTCTGTGCGGCGGAGCGCACGCGGCGCAGTTCGATGTGGATGGCGTCATCGTCATCTTCGACGAAATCGATCAGGTGTACGCCCTGATCGCCGATGCCTTCCTGCACGCAGCCGGTAATGGCGTCGGTGGTGATCAGCAGCGCATCGGCCGGGGCTTCGCCGGCATCGACCGCGGCCTTGGTCGAGAGGAGCTGTGTGGAATGACCGGGATAGACTTCGTGGCAGACCAGGTGCTTGAGCGCGGCGCGCGTGAAGCTGAGGTCGAAATTGAGGTCCATCTTGCCTTCGTTGAACGAGCAGCGGGCGGTGTAGAACATGCCGCGGACCGGATTGAGGACCATGTCATAGTCGCCGGTGTCAAAGATCATAGCATCGGTCTTGGCCTTGGCCTTGGCCATCAATTCGCGGAACACGGTTTCGAGCTGTTCGGCGGGCACGGCACGCGCTTCTTCCCAGGCCGCGACGCGCTCGCCGAGCGAGCCATTGACGAAGCCGGAGCGCTTGAGGACTGCGTCCAGCCGGGCGCGCGCGTCTTCGATCACCGCGGGATCTTCGCGGCCGGCGGGTGCGCCAACGAGCTGGGTAACTTTTTCTTCAAAGCTCGGGCTCGCGCCGGCCAGCATCTTGGTGGCGGTACGTACCGACCGGATCATGCCCTCAAGGAATACCTTGCGCGGGCTCGCCGGCAGGGCGGCCGCTTTCGCCGCGAGCGTATCGAGATCGGTCTTGATTGTATCGACGTCGTCGTACTGGCGCGCCGGAATGCTGTCGCCACCCAGGTAGATCGGCACGAGGCCTTCGCCCCCGAGAAGGCTCTTCTCGGCAGGCTGGCGGCGCTCATAGGCGTCGATGCCCATGGTGATGGCAGTGAGGTCGCGACCGATCTCGAAGGAATTCATGGGCTAAAACTCAGTGCTCGAAGATGGCGTCGGGATTGCGGAAAGACTTGAACTCGAGCGCATTGCCGGAAGGATCGAGGAGGAAGAAGGTGCCCTGCTCGCCCGGCTCGCCCTCAAAGCGGATTTTGGGCTCCATGACGAAGGCATAGGAGGCGGCGCGCAGGCGATCGATCAACCCATTCCAGGCATCCCAGGGCAGCACGGCACCGAAGTGGTGGAGCGGCACCATGTCATTGCCGACCTTGGAGCGGGCAGTGGGCTTGGGGTCGGAGTTGATATGGGCGGAAAGCTGGTGGCCGAAGAAGTCGAAATCGATCCAGTTCTCGGCCTCGCGCCCGACCTTGCAGCCGATCACATCGCCGTAGAACTGTCGCGTGCTTTCCTTGTCTTTGACGGCGAAGGCCATGTGAAATGGGATCATTTGAAGGGTCCGAAGGTCATGATGGAGGGGTGGTCAAAGTGCTTGTTTTGAAAATGCTATCTGCTTGTCGTCTCACTGCAAGGCGCATAAAGATCGCCCTTGCATGAGACTAAGGAATGATTTTCGGTGAAACGACGCGTTCTCCCCTCACTCAACGCATTAAGAACCTTCGAAGCTGTCTCGCGGCACAATTCCTTCACCCGCGCCGCCGAGGAGTTGAACGTCACCCAGAGCGCTGCCAGCCGCCTCGTGCACAGCCTTGAGGAATATCTCGAGGTTCCCCTGTTCACGCGGCGCAGCCGACGCATCCAGCTTACCGACCAGGGGATGTACTACAGTCGCCTCGTCAGCCGTTCGCTCGACCTGATCGAAGCCGGAACGGTGGAGCTGATGTCGTCAAAGGCAGGCAAGGGCACGCTCTCGGTGGGCATGCTGCCGACCTTTGGCACGCGCTGGCTCTTGCCGCGCCTGCCCTCGTTCCAGGCGCTCTATCCCGATGTCTCGGTCAATGTCGTATCCAGCGACGGCGAACTCGATTTCACGCGTGAGCGTATCGACATCGCCATTCGCTTCGGCCATGGCCAGTGGTCGGAGGCGCTGATCGATCCATTGATGAGCGAGGAAATCCAGGTCGTCTGCTCGCCGTCCCTGCTGCAGGGCCGTCCACCCCTCACCGAACCCGTGCAACTGCGCGACTATCGCCTGATCGACCATTCGACCCGCCCGGACAGCTGGGAATACTGGTTCCGCTCCATTGGGTCCGACATGCCTGAGATCAACTGGGGCCCCAGGCTGGAGCATTTCTTCATGATCATCGAGGCGGCCAAGGCAGGGCTAGGGATGGCGCTGATCCCGAGCTTCCTCATCGAAGAAGAAATGGCGCAGGGGCTGCTCGTATCGCCCTTTCCCGGGCGCATATCGGGGCCCGGGGCATACTATCTGGTCACCCCGCAGACCAAGGCCGGCCTGCCGCGTGTCACGGCATTCCGGCAATGGGTGCTCGACCAGTTGAAGTAATGCGTGGTCCGGCTTGCCAGCTGCTCAGCGCTTGGGGTAGCGGCGCCGGAGCAGATCATAGACTGATCGCATCCCCTGGTCGGTTCCGCCGACGGGGCGACCCGCGCGGGCTTCGGGTGCCCAGGCCATGATATCGAGGTGGACCCAGGCCTTAGCCCGTTCGACAAACCGCCTCAGAAACAAGGCCGCAGTAACGGACCCGGCAAAGCCACCGGCGCCGACATTGTTGAGATCAGCAATCCTGGAGGCCAGCATCGCCTCGTAGGCCGGCCACAGCGGCATCTGCCAGAGCGGATCGTCTACCTTGAGGCCCGAGGCCATCAAGTCCTGCGCCAGATGGTCGTCCGTGGAAAAGAGTGCAGGCAATTCCGGCCCCAGTGCCACCCGCGCGGCGCCGGTCAGGGTTGCCATGTCGAGGAGCAGTTCGGGGCTTTCTTCATCCGCATAGGCCAAGGCATCGGCCAGGATCAGACGACCTTCCGCATCGGTATTGCCGATCTCCACGCTCAGTCCCTTGCGCGACCGCAGCACGTCGCCGGGCCGAAAGCTGTCCCCCGATATGGAATTTTCCACGATCGGGATCAGGACCCGCAGGCGCACGGACAGGCCCCCGGCAATGATCGCATGGGCAAGGCCGAGCACATTGGCCGCGCCGCCCATGTCCTTTTTCATCAGCAGCATGCTGGCGGCACTCTTGATGTCGAGTCCGCCGGTGTCGAAGGTAACGCCCTTGCCGACCAGGGTAATCTTTGGGTCGGTTTCCCTGCCCCAGCTCAGGTCCATCAGGCGCGGGGGCTGGCTGGCAGCCCGTCCGACGGCATGGATCATCGGGAAATCGGCGCTCAGCAGGTCGTCGCCCACTATTGCCCTGCAGGTCATGCCGCGGGCTTCAGCAAAAGCGCGGATCGCGGCGTCAAAGGCATCGGGCCCCAGATCATTGGTCGGCGTGTTGATCAAATCCCGTGCAAGAACGGCTGCTTGCACCAAAAGCTCGGTTTCCGCACTGTCAGCACCCGGTGGAGTGACGAGGCGTGGAGCCACGGTCTTGGAACGGTAACGATCGAAATGATACGCCCCGAGCCGAAAGCCGACAGCGGCGAGTTCCGGCTCGCCATAGGCGCCTTCCAGGTGATAAGCGCCATCAGCGAGCTTTGAGCCCGCCAGCCCCATGAATAGGGGAGGACGACCCTGCCCATTGCCGGCACCAAAAAGCTGTCCCACCACGGTGCCGTCCGGACCGGGCAACGCCAGAAGCTGTCCAAGCTTACCGGTAAATCCGTTTGCCTTGGCCCAGGCGACGGATGCAGCCGACAGGCCGGCAGAGGCAACTTGCCCCTCTTCAACGACAATAATGGGAATGGTGCTTTGAACAGTCATAGAACCTCCGGGGACAGCGGAAGCTAGGCACGAGAAGGGCTAGTCACAACTGCCGAAAAACTCCTCGTGACAAAACTCTGGGGCAAGGCAATTTCGCCCCATGGCGACCGGCGCAGGGCGCGCCGAGGCCGGTGCCGCTTACCTCAGGCCCACCGCCCGCTATGCGCCGTTATCCGCAAACGACGCGGCCCCAGCGCTCGCGTGGCAGCGGTTTACACTGACACAGTGCGACTGCTCGCTAGCAAGGACGCGTGCCGCCCGCAAACGTCGACAGACTTGGCAATGTTGGTGTTCAGTCGTTCGGACCCAATTGGCGCACCCGACAGGATTCGAACCTGTGACCTCTGCCTTCGGAGGGCAGCGCTCTATCCAGCTGAGCTACGGGTGCATGCGGAATCGGGCGGGCCCTGTCCGGATCGGCGGCAACCTAGTGCAAGGGCGGGGATTTCGCAACCGGTGAGTTGGCCTCGCTCTCCGCTCGTGCAAGGCTCACCCAGCCGCTGCCGACAGGGGCTGTCAGCGCGCTGCCCTAGCCAGCCGGCATAGGCGATCGGGGAAGGGATGGGCTTGAAAACAGAGACGGGTGAGGATGGCATCGTGCGCTGTGCCTGGTGCATGGGCAGCGCGGACTACCGGCATTATCACGACCACGAATGGGGCTATCCTGTTGCCGATGATCGGCGGCTGTTTGAAAAGATCTGCCTAGAGGGTTTCCAGTCGGGTCTCTCCTGGCTGACCATCCTGCGCAAGCGCGACAATTTCCGCGCCGCCTTTGCCAATTTCGACATGGATCGGGTAGCCGCCTTCACCCCCGCCGACGTGGACCGGCTGCTTGGCGATGCGGGCATTATCCGACATCGCGGCAAGATCGAGGCGGCGATCAACAATGCCGCCCGCGCACAGGAATTGGTGGCCGAAGCCGGCTCGCTGGCGGCGTTTTTCTGGCAGTTCGAGGAAAAGGACGCCCTCGAGACCCCGCAATGGCGGGCCACTTCGCCCCAGTCCGAAGCGCTGTCGAAAGCCCTCAAGAAGCGCGGCTGGCGCTTTGTCGGCCCCACCACGGTCTATGCTTTCATGCAGGCCATGGGCCTCGTCAACGACCATGCCGAAGGCTGCGCGGGGCGTGAAAAAGCCCGCGCGGAGCGGGCTCAATTCGTCGTGCCGGGCCGCTAGGCCCGACACGCCTTTTCAGATTTTTTAGGCCTTGAGCTTGGCGAGGATGGCAGCGCCCATTTCCTGGGTACCGACGGTCCGGCAGCCATCCTGGGCGATATCGGCACAGCGCAGGCCGTCGGCCAGCACGGCGGCAATTGCGCCCTCCACCTTGTCGGCCAGCTCGATCATGCCGAAGGAGTAGCGCAGCGCCATGGCGTAGGACGCAATCATGGCGATCGGGTTGGCAATGCCCTTGCCGGCAATATCAGGGGCCGAGCCATGGACGGGCTCATACATGGCCTTGCGCTTGCCGGTCGTGGCATCGGGCGCGCCAAGGGCCGCAGACGGCAGCATGCCCAGCGAACCAGTCAGCATGGCGGCCACGTCCGAAAGAATGTCGCCAAAGAGATTGTCGGTGACGATGACGTCGAACTGCTTGGGATTGCGCACCAGCTGCATGGCGCAGTTGTCGGCCAGGATGTGGTTGAAGGCGACGTCCGGATAGTCCTTGGCGACGGTGCGGACCACTTCGTCCCAGAGGACGCCGGACTTCATCACGTTCTTCTTGTCAGCCGAGTGGATCTTGTTGCCGCGGGTGCGGGCGAGATCGAAGGCCACGCGCGCAATGCGGTCGATTTCATAGGTTTCGTAGACCTGGGTATCGACACCGCGCTTCTGGCCATTGCCCAGATCAGTGATTTCCTTGGGCGCGCCGAAATAGACGCCGCCGGTCAGTTCGCGCACGATCAGGATATCGAGGCCCTCGACCAGTTCGCGCTTGAGCGCGGACGCATCGGCCAGCGCCGGATAGCAGATGGCGGGGCGCAGGTTGGCAAACAGGCCAAGGTCCTTGCGCAGGCGCAGGAGCGCGGCTTCAGGGCGCTTGTCATAGGGAACATTGTCCCACTTGGGACCGCCCACGGCGCCAAAGATCACGGCGTCGGACTGCAGCGCCTTGGCCATGTCGTCTTCGGAGATGGCTTCGCCATGCGCATCATAGGCACAACCGCCGGCAAGGCCAGTATCGGTGGCAAAATCGGTCAGGCCTTCGGCATTGGACCAGGCGATGATCTTTTCCACCTCGACCATGATCTCGGTGCCGATGCCGTCGCCGGGCAGAAGAAAAAGAGAGTGGGTGGCCATGTCGGTCCTCGCCGTACTGGTGGTTACGCCTTTGGCCGGCACATAGCGTCATTTTCCATTTTTGCGCAAGCGCATCGGTGGAAACGATTGCATCCACCGCGAGCTGGTTTTGTTTTTTCGTTATTCAGCAAGTCTTTACCCGCGTCGGTATTGGCTGGTCCGGTTTGTGGCCCGGTGCCTGGTGCAGCGGCAAATATGAGTTGATCAACGTGAACAGATTCTCCTTCGCCGCCGTGTCGGCACTGGCTCTTCTTATCGGGGCCGCGCCGGCCCTGGCCCAACCTTTGGGGGAGGCGCCACGCTGGCTGCGCTTTGCCGCCATTTCGCCGGACGGGGAGACGATCAGCTTCACCCATCGGGGGCAGATCTTCGTGGTACCGGCCGAGGGCGGACTGGCGGTGCCGCTCACCAGCCATGGCATTTACAGCCATGGTGCGGTCTGGGCCCCCGATAGCGAGAGCATGGCCTTTGCCTCCACGCTCAATGGCTCGGAAGACATCTACCTCACTGATTTTTCCGGCACGCTGACGCGCATGAGCTGGTCGGAGCGCAATGAAGTGCCCACGAGCTTTTCGGCCGATGGCAAGTCCATCCTGTTCCGCGCGGATGGCCTGGGAGACGCTGAACGGAGCGTGCAGGCCGCCTTGTCCGGCAAGCCGCAGCTCTATGCGGTCGATGTCGAGACGGGGCGCGAAAGCCTGGTACTGCCCAATTATGCGCCGGAAGCGCGCTGGAATGCAGGTATGGACAAGCTTGTATATACGTTCGATCCGGCCGGCGACGGCGCCGTGCGCCAGCATCGCGTCGCCGCCAATGCCCGCCAGCTTTACCTGTTCGATCCCGCCACGGGCAATCATGAACGGCTGTTTGAAGTCGATGGCAAGGACCGGCACAATGCGGTCTGGAGCGCCGATGGCTCGACGCTTTATTACCTTTCCGAGGCCTCCGGCACGCTCAATGTCTGGCGTCACGAGCTGGGCAGCGATGACGAGGTCCAGCTCACATCTTTTACCGACGCTCCGGTTCGCGATCTCTCCATCGCCGACGACGGCACACTGGCCTTCATCAATGACGGGCGCATCCATGTCATGACGCCCGGCAGCGCGGCTCCAGCGGCCATTGAAGTGCTGACGCTCGATCAGCGCGCCAGCATGGACGAGAACGTCAGGATCGCCAATCTCGACCAGTTCGTGTCCTCGCCCAATGGCCAGCATTTCGCCATGACCTGGCTGGGCAATGTCTTTCTGATGGATGCCCAGGGCAATTACCGCCAGGTCACCACAACGCCGGAGGAAGAGCGCGACATCGCCTTTTCGTCAGATGGTTCGGCCCTGATCTATGCCAGCCAGCGCGAGCATGTCTGGGGCCTTTATGGTGTAGACTTGGCTGCGCTCAGCGAAGACCTGATGGCCGCGCCTCTCGAAGAACAAGCGCTCTATATCCCCGAGGAAGGGAGCGCGTTTCAGCCGAAATTCTCCCCCGATGGCGAAAAGATCGCGTTCATCGCCAACAAGCGCGAAGTGCAGGTGCTCGACCCCGAAAGCGGCGACGTCACGGTTCTGTTCGAGCGTGAGGACTACAACTCCTCCTATGGCGTGGGTGACCTCTGGTTCTCCTGGTCCCCGACATCACAGGACCTGCTGGTCATGTGGCGCTCCGCTTCGGCGACCGGCGCCTCCCGTGCCGCCGTGGTTCCTGCAGATGGCAGCTTGCCGCCGCAGCCGATCACCACGCATGTGCCCGATTTTGCCAACGGGGTCTGGAGCGTCGATGGCAGCCAGATCATCGGCGAGACCACGCTCTATGCCGGGCGCACCGCGCAGCTCCACCCGACGGGCTCGGATCTCTATCGTATCTTCCTCTCCGAAGAGGCGCGTCAGGACTTCCTCGACATCGCTGAAGGCTTGGTTGCACCCGAAGAGATCGAGGCCAAGCGGTACGAAATCGATCAACTGCCGTCCGAACGGCTGGCCGGTCGGCTCGGCGACGGCGTGACTTACTCCTATCCGTTGGAGGACGGGCGCAATCTCGTCACCTTAACCGGGACAGGCCCCGGACAATTCATCATTGAATTGGTGGACCTCCATACAGGTGAAGAGCAGTTGGTTCAGACCGTCGAGGTCAACGAGGTCCAGTCCATTTCGCATGTACCGGGCGCCAATGTCATCGACTTCAAGGCGGCGGCGGGCGTGATGCGCGTGCCGGTGTTCCAGCCCGAAGCCATCCAGCGCATCCCGCTGAGCATGTATTCAACCTACAATCCCGACAAGCAACGCCGCGCCGCCTTCGAGCAGGTCTGGGCCGATCTGCGCGACTGGTTCTATTCGCCGGAGCTTGAAGGGCGCGACTGGGTCGCCATCGGCGCCAAATACCGCAGCTATCTCAACTCCATCGCCACCGACCGGGAATTTGCCGACCTCATCGAGAATATGTTCGGCGAACTCTCGGCCTCGCACCTCTTCTCGGTGACCCGCAATCGCGCCGACGTTGTTGCGGGGCTGGGCGGACACAATGACGTGCTCGGGGTCTATCTCGATTATGGCTATGAAGGCCCGGGCCGCCGTGTCGCCGCCATTCTGCCGGGTGGTCCGCTCGATCGTCAGGGGCTCGATATCGGGGCGGGCGACATCATCGCCTCCATCAATGGCGTTGCCGTGCCGGATGCCGGTGGCATCGAGCGCCTGTTGGATGTGAACCTGCAGAAATCCGTCGTGCTCGGCGTCACCGATGCCAATGGCGAAAACGAGCGGCATGTCAGGGTCCGCCCCATTGATACGCAGACGGAAGATGTTCTGGCCAAGCAGCGCTGGCGCGATGCCCGCCGCGAAATGGTCGATCGCCTCTCCAATGGCTGCGTCGCCTATCAGTATCTCCCCGAGATGATGCCGGACGCGTATCTGGGTGTCCTCGGCACGGTTTCGGGCACGGTCAAGGCGGAAGCGGTCCTGCTCGACGTCCGCTCCAATGGCGGTGGCAATCTCACCCGCGAGCTCATCACCCTGCTCACCGGCGACGCCTATGGCATTGTCGGGCGCGACGATGGTCCGCAGAATGTCGACCCGAACAATCGCTGGACCAAGCCGAGTGCGGTGCTGGTCGACAGCTATTCCTATTCTGACGCCAGCATTTTCCCACAGGCCTATCAGGATATGGGCATCGGCCCGCTGGTCGGGGACAGGATCGTCAATACCGGCACCTATCGCAGCCAGTTTTCGAGCCGCATCCTGCCGGGCTACGAATATTACATCCCCACCCTGCCGGCGCGCCGGCTCGATGGCAGCTACTACGAAAACCGCACCATCGAACCCGACATTCTCGTGCCTTTCGACCCCAACAATACCGGCATCAATGTCGACCCGCAGCTGGAAGCCGCCGTTGAGGCGCTGATGGCCGAGATCGGTCCGGACACCGTCTGCAACTGAGGCCAAACAAAAAAGGCGCCCCTTGGGGCGCCTTTTTCATGTTCATATCCATCGGCCTCAGCCGTCGCTCTTTCAACCCGCAAAGAACGGCTGGGTGCCGTGGGCCTCGATGGCGGTGGCGAGACGCCCCAGGGCATGGATATAGGCGGCCGAGCGGGCCGAGACATTGCGCGTCTTGGCAATATCCCAGACGGCAGCGCCTTCGCGCTCCATGGCCTTCTTGAGGCGGGCATGGATTTCCTCGAGGTCCCAGTAGAAGCCCTGGCGGTTCTGCACCCATTCGAAATAGGACACGGTGACGCCGCCGGCATTGGCCAGGATGTCGGGCAGGACGATGGTGCCCTTGTCGTTGAGCACCTTGTCGGCATCGGGGGTAACCGGACCATTGGCCAGTTCGAGCACGACCTTGGCCTTGATCGAGCCGGCATTTTCCTTGGTGATCATGTCTTCGAGCGCGGCCGGCACGAGCAGGTCGGCTTCGACGGCCAGCAAGTCATCGGCGGAAATGACGGCCGCGCCCAGCTCGCCCGCCATGTCGGCGACGCGGCGGCCGGCATTCTTGCCCGCGATCAGCTTTTCGACGTCCAGACCGCCCGGGCGGTAGATGGCGCCAGCGGAGTCCGACACGGCCACGACCGAATTGCCATCGGCAGCGGTGAGGCGGGCATAGTACTGGCCGGCATTACCAAAGCCCTGGATGGCGACGGTGTGGTCCTTGTCGAGACCCAGCTCATTGGCCAGGTGCCGAACGAGATAAAAACCACCGCGCGCGGTCGCATCGTTGCGGCCCAGCGAACCGCCCAGCGCAATGGGCTTGCCGGTGATGACGGCCGGGGTCACCTGGCCGGTGATCTGGTTATACTCGTCGCTCATCCAACCCATGATCATGGCATTGGTATAGACGTCCGGCGCCGGGATATCGCGGTCCGGGCCGATGATATTGGCGAAGGCCTGCACATAGGCGCGCGACAGGCGCTCCAGCTCAGACTTGGACAGCAGGTGCGGATCGACGCGGATGGCGCCCTTGCCTCCGCCATAGGGCAGGTTCATTACGGCGCACTTGAACGTCATCCAGAACGCCAGCGTTTCCACTTCCTCGATGGTGCTGTCGGGGTGGAAGCGGATGCCGCCCTTGGTCGGGCCGCGGGTGTCGTCGTACCGGCAGCGCCAGGCCAGGAACGACTTGCGCGAGCCGTCATCCATGCGGATGAGCAGGCGCGTCTTGGTGGTTTCGCGCGGATATTTGAGTTTCTCCGTCACGTCCGGGTCGATCTGCAGGTGATTGGCAGCTTCTTCCAGGCGAATGAGCGCGCGGTCGAGCAGGGTGTCGTCGGACATGGGAACCCTCATGGTCAGGTATTATGCAGCACGCATAAAAATGCGGCACGTTCCTGCCACGCGGCTCCGGTTAGGTCAATAAACCTGTCTCTTGTTGCCCTGGAATATTCTTCCCTTGCCTATTGACTGGGCAATATGGCGGACCATATTGCCGGCTACAGCCATTGTGGTGCCCGCCTTGATCCCCTCATCCCTGCCGCTGCCCGAAATTCTTATCAACTCGGATGACTATAATCGCGTGGCGATTCTGGCCGAGCGGACCTTTCGCACCCTGCCCTATGTCTCGGCCTATCTCGAACGCGAGCTCAACCGCGCCGCCGTTTGCGATCCGTGGGAGCCGGCCGGCGTTTCGATGGGCCAGCGCGTCATGTTCCGCCTCGATGACGAGCCGCGCGTGCGCCTGGGCACCCTCACCTATCCCAACCGCCCCTTTGGCGAGCGCGGCAATGTGCCGATCCTGGGCCCGGTGGGCGCGGCCCTCATCGGCATGCACCGCAATTCGAGCATCGAATGGCTGGACGATGATCGCGTGCGCACGCTGACCGTGGTGGATTACGGCTGGTAAGCCGCTTCAGGACGCAAAGAACCCGTTGTGGTCGAACAGGATCCAGAAGGCGAAGACATTGGTGAGCCCATGCGCAAGGCTCACATAGAACACTGACCCGGTGCGCCAGACCACCCAACCCCAGAACAGTCCCAACAGGGCCGCCCCGCCGATAAAGCCCCCCTGGAATTCGATCCCCAGGCTCAGCGCCAGCGGCACATGCCAGAGCGTATAAAGCCCCGAGCCCAGCCAGAAGCCGAGAGTGGGGCGGTTGCGAAACGCCCCCAGGAATCCGCCGCGCCAGGCCATCTCTTCGAGCGGCCCATTGATGGCGGCAATCAGGATGGCCAGCCACATGCCGCCACTGGTCAGCATGTCCGTATTCGGCGCAAAGCTGAGCGCTGCGACCAGCGTCACCTGCACGAGAAGTAGCGGGATAATCCACCAGTCGTGCCAGGGCAGCTTTTCGGAAAAGAGCTGCCCATCATTGGCCGGCAGGGCATGCCAGCCGATGACCGGCAGGCAAAAGAAAAGCCAGTAAAAGGTCAGGGAAAACAGATAGCCCGCCCGCGCGTCCCAGCCTGTCAGCTGCGGCACAAGCCAAAACAGCGCCCCGACGAGGAGCGCTGCATGAACCAAGAGGCCAATCTGTTTTTTGTCCATGGCCGGGCGTTAGCTGTGGCTGGTCGCGGCGCCGATCCGGGCGGTGATCTCGATCTCGATCTTCATGCCCTCTTCGATCATCTGCACGATGAGCATCGAAGCTGCTGGGCGGATATCCTTGAACACCGGTCCCACGGCGGCAACCACCTCGTCCACATAGGAGCGGTCGCCCACATAATAGACCACGCGCACGGTATCCTGGATCGAGGAGCCCGCTTCCTTGAGCGCCCTGTCGATGGTCGCCAGAGCGTTTTTGGCCTGCTCGCCCACGCTTTCGGGCATGGTCATGGTGGCATAGTCATAGCCGGTCGTGCCGGACACATAGACGGTGTCCTCATGGCGCACGGCGCGGGAATAGCCGAAAGTGGTTTCGAAGGGAGAGCCGGTGGAAACGCGCTGGACCATGATGGATCAACTCAGGAGTTTGTGGAGAAAATGCCGGGTATGTCCCGGCGGATAATCGGCGATGGCGCCGAATTCGGTATAGCCGAGCTTGTTGTAAAAGCCCGGCGCCTGGAAGGAAAACGTATCGAGCCAGATGCCGACGCAGTCTGCCTCGCGGGCCACATGCTCGGCCTGTTCCATCAGCTGCTGGCCAATGCCGGTGCCGCGCAGCGCCTCGGGCACGAAGAGCAATTCGATGAACATGCGGGAATAGCCGATGCGCGCGGTCAAGCCGCCAAGCGCTTCACCCGTGGCCTCGTCCCGGACCGACAGGGCAATGGTGCGGGGGGGCGCATAGAGCCCTCCCGTCCCGGCAGAATTATGGGCGATCAGCCCCTGGAGAATAGCCTCGCGCGTATCGGCTTGCGGCTCATTCTCAAGGGTGATCCTCGCCATCGCAGCTCAGAGCCAGGGGCGCTGGGCCGCCATCTTGCCTTCAAAGGCCGAGATGGAGGGGTCGGACTTGAGCGTCCCGGCGATATCGTCGAGGCCTTCGAGCAGGATCTGCTTGCGGGATGGATCGATATCGAAATGCAGCGTGCCGCCATCGGGACCCTTGATGGTCTGACTTTCGAGGTCGACCGTCAGCGTCGCATTGGAGCCGCGCTCGGCATCATCAAGCAGGAGCTTGAGCTGCTCAGGGCTCACCACCAGCGGCAGGATGCCGTTCTTGAAGCAGTTATTGTAGAAAATGTCGGCGAAGCTGGTGGAAATCACGCAGCGGATGCCGAAGTCCAGCAGGGCCCAGGGGGCGTGTTCACGGCTGGAGCCGCAGCCGAAATTGTCCCCGGCAATGATGATCTGGGCATTGCGGTAGGCCGGCTTGTTCAGCACGAAGTCGGGGTTTTCCGAGCCATCTTCATTGTAACGCATTTCCGAGAACAGGGCGGTGCCCAGGCCGGTGCGCTTGATGGTCTTCAGATACTGCTTGGGGATGATCATATCGGTGTCGATATTGATGATCGGCAGGGGAGCCGCGACACCGGTCAGGGTGGTGAACTTATCCATGGGGCCTAGAAACCTCGCTGTTGCCAGCGTCTTGACGCAAAACCGGCCCCGCGGTCAAGCCGGAAGCAGGACAAACCGTACGCTTGGGTACGGTTTGTGCTCCCTGCGCCGCAACGGCGTCGCGTTCGTGACCCGAACACGCCCTCCCGCTCCTGCGGGGCCGGGAAGCGCTGGATCGAGCCACCGCGTCAGGCGGCCTTGACGATCTCGACGATCTCGACGTCGAAAACCAGGTCCTGTCCGGCCAGCGGATGGTTGGCATCCACGGTGACGCTGGTCTCATCCATGGCCACCACGGTAATGGGCAGCATGCCGCCATCGGAGGTGCGGGCCTGCAACTGCGTGCCTACCGCCAGGTCGATGCCGTTGGGCACCTTGGCGCGGTCGAGCTGCTGGATGGCTTCCTCCCGGCGCGGGCCATAGGCCTCGTCGGCCGGAATGGTGACGGTGCTTTTCTCTCCCGTCTGCATGCCGGTGACGTGCTGCTCGAGCCCGCGAATGACCTGGCCCTGCCCGAGGGTGAATTCGAGCGGCGCGCGTCCTTCGGAACTGTCGAACGGGGTGCCGTCAACGAGACGGCCGGCATAGTTGATGCGAACGATATCGCCGGTTTGAGCTGTGGTCATGGCTTGGCCTTTCTGATTTTTGGGGTCCGCGCCAGGGCGGGTTTTTCGCAAGCGGGTAGTCTAGGGACGCAGGCCGGGCTGTAAACCCTTGGCCCGGAATGGGCGGTGGCGCGGGGGTTTGCGGACCAAAGCGCGCAATTCGATAACCTTTTCGTGCCATCAAGCCGCCTTGTTTGCGCCTTATCCGCCAATCGGAGGGGCAGACGCGACTTGACGTGAAGGAATTTGGCATGACGCCACGGCCGATCCGCTTTGCAGCGCTCCTGGTCCTCACCGGCAGCCTGGCCGCCTGTTCGATAGCAGGGGTCAAGCCCCTGCCCGGCAATCGCACCGCGGGGCTCGCCTCGGCCGCCGTTGCCTCCTTTGCGCCCAGTGCCACACCGGCCGGGCACGTGCCCAAGGCTGCCGCCGTGCCGCGGGCATCGAGCGAAGTACTGCTCGGCTATGCCGGCAGCGAACGCGGGCACCTCGATGGCCTTATTGCCCATTATGCGCGCGAATATGCCGTGCCCGAAGATCTGGTGCGCCGCGTCATCGTGCGCGAAAGCGGCTATAACCCGGCTGCGCGCAACGGCCCCTATTACGGGCTCATGCAGATCAGCCACGCCACGGCCCGCGGCATGGGCTATACGGGCGAGGCAAGCGGCCTGCTCGATGCCGAAACCAATCTGCGCTACGCCGTGCGCTACCTTGCCGGCGCCTATATGACGGCCGGTGGCAACTACGACCGCGCCGTCCAGCACTATGCCCGCGGCTATTATTACGACGCCAAGCGCCTCGGTCTTCTGGAAAAAAGCGGCCTGCGCTGAGCGCTACTGGGCCGCGTTGGCAGGTTCGGAAAAGAGCTCGGCAATCTTGGCCGCCAGCTGATCTTCGCTGAACGGCTTTTCGAGCCGCGGCAGCGTGCAGGCAATGCCTTCGGGCAGGTCCGCATAGCCGGTGGTCAAGAGCACGAGCAGGTCCGGCCGCATGGCCAGGGCAGCCTCGGCCAGTTCCACGCCGGTCATCAGGGGCATCGAATAATCGGTGACGATGGCCCGAATCTCGGGGTGTTTGCCGAGCAGCGACAGTGCCTCGCGGCCGGAATAGGCCTCAAGCGCCGTGTAACCGAGTTCGACAAGCTGATCGGCGACATTGAGCGCGATCAGGGCATCGTCATCTACCACCAGAATTGTGGTTCCGGGCCCGCCTGTAAGGCTGGTCTGCACGCGATGTCCTTTCGACCCGTCGGGGCCGCCTTTCGGGAAAAAGGAGTACCCTCTTTCCACCGCAACTTTATGGATAGCCTACAAAAGTGGCAGAGATGCGTCCATTGGCATTTGTCCGGCACGGATGCTGACACGCCTGGACAAAAATGGGTGCCATCCTTGCATCCGAGGCGATAAACTCGCTTTCAGCAATTAGGGAATCGTCTCATGCATCTGCTGCTCGTCGATGGCTCGGGCTACATCTTCCGCGCCTTCCACGCCCTGCCGCCCCTTTCCCGCAAGTCGGACGGGCTGCCGGTGGGCTGTGTCCAGGGCTTCTGCAACATGCTGTTCAAGCTGACGCAGGACATGGAGGGCGACGAGGCCCCCACCCACATGGCCGTCATTTTCGACGCCAAGGGCAAGACGTTCCGCGACGATCTTTACCCCCAATACAAGGCCCAGCGCCCGCCTGCGCCCGAAGAGCTTATCCCGCAATTCCCGCTCACGCGCTCGGCCACCCGCGCCTTTTCCATCCCCTCCATCGAAATGGAGGGCTGGGAGGCCGACGACATCATGGCCACCTATGCCTGCATGGCGCGCGACGCCGGCATGAAGGTGACCATCGCCTCGTCCGACAAGGACCTGATGCAGCTGGTCGAGCCCGATGGCTCGATCCGCTTGCTCGACACTATTCCCCGTCCCGGTCAGCCGCCCCTGCGCTGGATCGGCCCCGAGGAGGTCTTCACCAAGTTCGGCGTCACCCCCGACAAGGTGATCGACGTGCAGGCGCTGTGCGGCGACAGCGTCGACAATGTCCCCGGCGTGCCCGGCATCGGCGTTAAGACCGCCGCCGAGCTCATCAATACCTATGGCAATCTCGAAACCCTGCTCGAGCGCGCCACCGAGATCAAGCAGAATGCCCGCCGCGAAAAGCTCATCGCCAATGCCGAGCTGGCGCGCATTTCCAAGCAGCTGGTGACGCTCGAGCGCAAGGTGCCGGTCGAAATCGACCTCGATGGCCTCGTCCGCCAGCCGATGAGCCCGACGGCGCTCTTTCCGTTTCTCAAGGCGATGGAATTTGCCACCATCACCAAGCGTCTTGCCACCCTGCTCGAAGCCAACCCTGACGATTTCGAGCCCGATCCGGAGCTGAGGGCCGGCGGCACCAAGGATATCGGCGCGCCCAAGAAATCCGCCGACCTCTCCGTCGCCAAGGCCAAGCTCGCCGCCAATGTCGTGCCCGGAACGGGCCCAGCCCGCCACGCCGCCGAAGAACATGCCCGCGTCAAGGCCATCCCGGTCAGTTACGACGCCTACGAAACGGTCACGACGCCCGACCAGCTCGCCCGCATCATCGAAAAGATCATGGCCAAGGGCCATGTCGCCATCGACACCGAGACCACCGGTCTTGATCCGCAGATGGCCGATATCGTGGGCATCTGCCTTTCCACCGAGATCGGCGAAGGCTTCTATATCCCCGTCGGCCACGCCAAGCCGGGCGACCTCCTGGGCGGTGGCGGTCTTGTCGAAGGCCAGCTGCCCATCGGTTTCGTGCTCGATAGCCTCAAACCCGTTCTGCAGGATCGCTCGATCCTCAAGATCGGCCAGAACACCAAATACGACATGGAAGTCTTCGAGCGTTACGGCATCGCCATGGCGCCCATCGACGACACCATGCTCATCTCCTACGCGCTCGATGGCCCGCAATATAATGGGCTCGACGTGCTCGCCAATCACTGGCTCGACCACAAGACCATCACCTTTTCCGAGCTGGCCGGCACGGGCAAGAACCAGAAGACCTTCGACCAGATCGAAATTCCCGCCGCCGCCCGCTATGGCGCCGAGGATGCCGACATCACCCTCCGGCTCTGGCATGTGCTCAAACCCCGCCTCGCCGCCGAAAACGCCACCAATCTCTATGAAACGCTGGAGCGTCCGCTCGCCCCGGTGCTCGCCAAAATGGAAGCGCGCGGCATTACCGTTGATCGGCAGATTCTCGCCCGCCTTTCCGGTGACTTCGCCCAGCGCGCCGCCGCTCTCGAAGCCGAGGCCCATGAACTGGCCGGGCAGAGTTTCAATCTCGGTTCGCCCAAGCAGTTGGGTGAAATCCTCTTTGACAAGATGGGCCTGGAGGGCGGCACCAAGACCAAGACCGGCGCCTGGTCCACCGGCGCCGATGTGCTCGAAGACCTTGCCCTCAAGGGCATTCCGCTCGCCCGCACCATTGTCGACTGGCGCCAGCTCACCAAGCTCAAGGGCACTTATACCGATGCCCTGCCCACCTATATCAATCCGCGCACGGGCCGGGTCCATACCTCCTATTCGCAGGCCTCGGTGCTGACCGGACGCCTTTCGTCCAACGATCCGAACCTGCAGAACATTCCCATCCGCACCGAAGACGGCCGCAAGATCCGCACCGCCTTTGTCGCCCCGCCGGGCAAGGTCCTGATCTCGGCTGACTACAGCCAGATCGAGTTGCGCGTCCTCGCCCATATCGCCGATATCCAGGCGCTCAAGGATGCCTTCGAGGAGGGCCTCGACATTCACGCCATGACGGCGTCCGAGATGTTCAATGTGCCGGTTGAGGGCATGCCCTCGGAAGTCCGCCGCCGCGCCAAGGCGATCAATTTCGGCATTATCTATGGGATTTCCGCCTTTGGTCTGGCCAACCAGCTCGGCATCGCCCGCGGCGAGGCCGGCGACTATATCAAGACCTATTTCGAGCGCTTCCCCGGCATCAAGGACTACATGGATGCCCAGCGCACCCGTGTCAAAGCCGAGGGCCATGTGACCACGATCTTCGGCCGCAAGATCCAGTTCCCCAACGCCAATTCGGGCAATCCGAGCGAACGCGCCTTTGTCGAACGCGCCTCCATCAACGCCCCCATCCAGGGCTCAGCCGCCGACATCATCCGCCGCGCCATGATCCGCATGGATAGCGAACTGGCCAAAGCCGGGCTCGACGCCCAGATGCTGCTGCAGGTGCATGACGAACTGATCTTCGAAGTCCCCGAGGGCACCGAAGATCGGGCCATTCCGGTCATCAAGCGGGTCATGGAAACCGCAGCTGAACCTGCAGTGCGATTGTCAGTGCCGATCCAGGTGGATGCGCATGCCGCCAAGAATTGGGATGAGGCGCACTAGCATATGGAGTTTGTGCTGACCTACAAGGGCCGCATACCGGCAAAGGCCTCCAACAGAGACGTGATGTGGGACATGCGAAGGTCGTTTGACCGCCAACTCCGGAAGCTTTGGGGCAAGCCACCGTTTACGATTTTGGCAGAGTGGGAGGCCTCAGACTTTGCAGGAGGTGCCCCCAATTTTCTCATCAAACGAGGCACGCAAACCTTCGTGCCGCTATACGGCATGAACGTCGGTGTCGGCGTATCTCTTGATATCAAGCTGCTCACCGGACTGCCGGAGCGGAAGCCAGTTATCAGTGCCGGCGATTTGGACAATCGCATCAAACGGATCATTGATGCACTTCGGGCGGCGGCAAACAACGACGAACTTGCGGAAGATTTGCCCCCAGCCTCTCGTTGGCACTGCCTTATGGACGACGACAGTTCAGTTCTGAGCTTAACGGCAAGTCTTGGCCCGTATTTGGGGTGCGACGACCCCGCTGAATCATTTGCCGTGATCACAGTCCGACCTATCGCCGCCCGTGTATCCATCAGCAATCTGGAAATGCTGTTCTGAGCCGGCAGTGGCTTATGCGACACCCTCGAGTCACTTCCAGGAACCGCGAAGGGTGGCTCTGTGTGAAGCGAAGTCGTCCCCACCCAGCCTCCCCCTGAAGGAGGGGGAGGAGAAGAGGGTTCGCTGGAGGACCGGCATACTCGGTCGATCCCTCCCCCTATCAGGGGGAGGTTAGGTGGGGTACTGCCGGCCTCGCGTGTTCGCCCACGAATTCTCCAAACCCACCAACCGTCACCCTCGGGCTTGACCCGAGGCTCTGTACTTTCGATGGTTCCGCAAGTGCAACATCATCGGGTCAAGCCCGAGGATGACGTGTGGCGAGGGATTAAGGGCTATGCAAGAACACCCCCACCCGGCCTCCCCCTGAAGAAGGGGGAGGAGAAGAGGGGGTCGCGGGAAGATTGGCATACTCGGTCGATCCCTCCCCCTATCAGGGGGAGGTTAGGTGGGGGTACTGCCGGCCACCGGACCCGGCTCACCCAGAACATCCACCAACACCGTGAAGACGCCTTCGGCATCGCCCGTGATCTCTGCATTGGTGAACCGAAGCACTCGATAGCCACGCCCCACGAGATAAGCCGTGCGCGCCGCGTCATGCGCGAGGGCGGCATCGGAATAATGCGTGTCGCCATCGATCTCGACGATCAGCTTTTCTCGCTTGCAGACGAAGTCGACCACATAGGGTCCGATGGGCGCCTGCCGCCGCCAGTGCAGGCCTGCGACACGCCACGGATGGAGGATCGCCCAAAAGCGCCGCTCGGGCGGCGTCTGCTCGCGGCGGAGTTTGCGGGCAAAGGTGACGGGGTCCGTCATGGGTCCTCCTGGTGCAACGGTAGCATTTGGAAGAGCGAAGAGCACCCCCACCCGGCCTCCCCCTGAAACAGGGGGAGGAGAAGGGGTGTTCATCGGAAAGGCCTGAGCAAATTCGATAGGTCCCTCCCCCTATCAGGGGGAGGCTAGGTGGGGGTATCTCGCCCCAGCGCCAAAACCTTATCCTCTCCCCCCAAAACCTCTCCCATACTCGCCCCATCTCTCCGCGACGGGCGGCCTGCAGCGACCAGGAGTGGGGGGAGCCGGACGAGGCTGGGTCGCTCCAGATCGACGTTCGACTGCGGCCGCCTGCGACGAGCGATCAAGGGCCGCGCGCAGCGTTCGAAAAATCCGGCGTTCCGGGACGGGTTTGTCCCATTTTCAAATTTCCCAAGGGTCAAATCCGTCCCGGGACACCGCCTCCACCCAACCGCAAGCGCGCTTGCGGCCGCCTTTGCATGTCCGCTTCGTTCAGCGGCGCGTAACGCTCACGGTGCGGCCGACGCCACCGGCCGGAATGGCCAGCGTCACGACAACAGTGGCTGCCCGCACCACGTCGGGCGCGCGCTCGGCCCATTCGACCAGAACGATGGCATCGGGATCGTCGAGCAGGCCCAGTTCATCGGCCTCCGCCGCATCGGCCAGCCGGTAGAGATCCGCGTGCAGCACCGGACCGGCACCGGTTTCGTAGGGCTGGATGATGGCAAAGGTCGGCGAGGGCACGTCGAGCGCCGGATCGGCGGCCAGCGCCCGGATCACCGCCCGCGCCAGCGCCGTCTTGCCTGCGCCCAGATCGCCCTCGAGGCTGACAATATCCCCGGCCCGCAAACCGGCGGCAAGCTCGCCGCCAAAACGGGCCGTCGCGTCATCGTCGGGGAGGAAGGTTTGCGTCTGCAAAATGCTCGGCTCCTACGCCTCCCTCCCCTTGAGGGGAAGGGATTGAGGGTGGGGTGGGGCCACCTGCACCCGGAATGCGTCAGGAAGGGCCGTGCGTCAAGCCGGCCTATTCCGCCACCCCGGCCAGCGCGCTGTCGAGCGGCAGGTTGACGATGATGCGGCTGCCCTTGGGCTCTCGCCGCTCCGCCGAAATCGTGCCGCCGTGGAGATTGACGAAGGTACGCACGATGGACAGCGCCAGCCCTGCGCCGCGCTGGCGGCCACCGGCCTGCGGGCCGTCGAGACGGGTGAGGATGGCAGACTTCATCTCGTCGGTGAGGCCGGGGCCTTCATCCTCGATGACAAACAGCATGCGATCGCCGCGATGGCTGACCGAGAGGCGGATTTCCCCGCCCGGCGGCGAGAAGCGCGCCGCATTGGAGAGGAGATTATAGAGCACCTGCACGATGCGGGTGCCGTCGGCGGTAAAGCGCGGCAGGTCCGGCTCGATATCGACGACCAGGTGCGGGGCTTCACCGGACACTTCGGGGAAGGTGGCGGTAATGCCGGCGCGGGCCTTGTCGATCAGCGCGGGCACGTCGAGCGGCTCGGGATTTAATTCGGCAATGCCGGCATCGACGGAAGCGAGATCGAGAATATTGTCGATCAGCACGCCCAGCGTCACCGAGCTGGCGCGGATATAGTCGAGATATTCCTTCTGGCGCGGATCGAGCCCGTTATCCATCGTGGCCAAGAGATCGGCAAAGCCGATGATATTGGTCAGCGGCGAGCGCAGTTCATAGGAGACGTTTTCAACAAAGGCGTCCTTGAGCCGGTCGGCGGCAACCAACGCATCGTTGCGCTCCTTGAGCACCTTGGAATAGCCGGCGCTTTCGGTGACATCGAGGAAGGTCATCATGGTCTGCCCGTCGGGCAGGCGGGTGATGGCATAGTCGATCAGGCGCCCGTCCGAGCGGTTGATGCGGCCGGTCTGGTCGGTGCGCGTCGGGTTGAGGTCGATGATGCTGCGCTTGAGATCGCGCCAGATGGTGGCGCCGTCCTCGGGAATGGCGCGGCCGGAGGCCTCGGCGATCTGGTCGATATGCGGGTTGGCGCCCAGCGTATTGGTGGGCAGAAGCCAGAGCGCAGAAAGGCGCGGATTGGCCAGCGTCAGCCGGCCATTGGTGCCGAACACCGCCACGGCCTCGGACAGCGCGTTGATGCTTTCGCGCATGACATTGGTGAAGGCCTTGTTGGTGCTTTCGAGCTCCAGCCGCTCGGTCAGGTCTTCAAAGACATAGATCACCCCGCCATCGGGGCCGGCGGGCGCGGAAATGACCTTGATGGTGCGGCCATCGGGCAGGTGCCAGGGATCGGCCTCGAACGGCGCCTTGCGGGTGTAGCTCTCCAGATGCTTGGCGCGCCAGGTGTGGTAGTCGACCTGGTTGGGCAATTGCCCCTGGGTGCGCAGCTTGTCGAGAATGGCGCGCTCGTCGAGCCCGGGCGTGAGGAATTTGGGGTCAAGGTTCCAAAGCCGCGCATAGGCGGCGTTGTACTGGCTGAGTTCGCGCCGGGCGTTGAAAATGGCGATAGGGGTGGCCAGCGCGTCGATGACGCCGCCGATATGGGAAAGAGCATTCCCGGCAACCGGCAGCGGCACTGCGTCGGTCAGCGGCAACAGATAGCCCGCCCGGCCGGCGGCCAGCGGGAGGTCGACGAGCTGGTATTTGCCGCGCGCCGCATAATCGAGGGTCACCCGCACCGGTTCGGCGCTCTTGCGGCAAGCCGACAGGTGCGTATCGAGCCCGGCGGGGTCGAACAGTTCGGTCGGCTCATCGGCGGTTCCGGGCTTGCCGAGGGCCGCGGTCAGCGTCTGGTAGGCCGGGTTTGCATAGACCAGTTGGTCGGTCACGTCGCGCAGAAAGGCGGGATAGGGCAGTTGCGCCAAAAGCAGGCGCGCGGCTTCGAGCGGGTCGGTTTCGGCGGCAAGGGCGTCGAGCCCTTCGGCTGGCTGGCGGAAGGCGGGGCGGAGGCGCATGGCGGCGCCATCGCCCATGACCCAGCCGGTGGCGCGCACCAGCCGGCCGTCCAGCGTGGTCAGGCTGGCGGCAAAGGACTGGCCGTGCATGCGCAGGCTTTCGACGCATCCGGCCAGCCGCACGGCATCGCCCGCGCCCAGCCAGGAGTGGAAATTGAGCACGCTTTGCGGCTGGCGCCCCTGCGGCAGCACCGAGGCGGCCTGGCCCAGAATGCGCGGCTGTCCCTGGTTCTGGCTGGTCCAGAGCACCGTCAGTTCACGGCTGCCGGCAATGAGGTTTTCGTATTCGTCCACCATGGCGCGCAGGCTCGAAACCTGTTCTGCGGCGCGGCGGCGCACCTGCTTGGTATCCTTGAGCAGCGTGCGGATAAAGACCATGGACAGAAGCGCGAAGCCGCCAGCGCCAACGGCCACTGCCAGCGGCGCGACGCCGCCCAGGCTCGCTGGAACGATACCCTGTGCCAAGGCGGGAACAGCCGTGATCAGAGTTATGGGTGCGGCCGCAAGGCCTGCGAATCCCCAATGCTTCCGGAAGCGATCCGGCGCCATATACCAGCCCTCTGTTGCTCAAATTGCGCTGCCAAGCCGGTCGGAAGACCGGTACGCCCTGCACTCAAGAAAGACGCCCAACGCAGGGTCGCCAAAGCGATCCCCGGGTGCCCCCGTTCAGCTGGCGTGTCCCCCTGCCAACCGAATCACCCTGACCTTAGCGGCCACCGGAATCGGGCAAAAGAGTCTTCATGGCTGTGCGTTGCGGGCAAATGCCTCCAAAACCACTTGACCGGGAACGAAACAGAAACCCTAACAAAAGGTAAAAGGCCGGCACAGGGCCGGCCTTTTGCACCGATATCGGTGGGATCAGTAGCGGTATTCGCCCGACTTGAAAGGACCGTTCTCGCTGACGCCGATATAGTCGGCCTGGGTCTTGGTGAGCTTGGTCAGCTTGGCGCCCAGCTTGGCCAGGTGCAGCTCGGCGACCTTCTCGTCCAGGCGCTTGGGCAGGACATAGACCTTGTTCTCAAGGTTCTTGCCGTTGGTCCAGAGCTCGATCTGCGCCAGCGTCTGGTTCGAGAAGGAAGCCGACATCACAAAGCTGGGGTGACCGGTGGCATTGCCCAGGTTCACGAGGCGCCCTTCGGACAGCAGGATCAGCCGGTTGCCATCGGGCTTTTCGATCATGTCGACCTGCGGCTTGATATTGGTCCACTTGAAGTTGCGCAGGCCCAGCACATCGATCTCGTTGTCGAAGTGACCGATATTGCAGACGATGGCCATGTCCTTGAGCTTGCGCATGTCATCGATGGTCAGCACGTCGCGGTTGCCGGTGGCGGTCACCACGATGTCGGCGCGGTGCGCAGCGTCTTCCAGCGTCACGACCTCGTAGCCTTCCATGGCAGCCTGCAGGGCGCAGATCGGGTCGACCTCGGTCACCAGCACGCGGGCACCGGCACCGCGCAGGGACTCCGCCGAGCCCTTGCCCACATCGCCATAGCCGCAAACGATGGCGACCTTGCCCGCCAGCATGACGTCGGTGCCGCGGCGGATGGCGTCGACGAGACTTTCGCGGGTGCCGTACTTGTTGTCGAACTTGGACTTGGTGACACTGTCATTGACGTTGATGGCAGGGAACGGCAGCTCGCCCTTGGCGTGCAACTGATAGAGGCGCATCACGCCCGTCGTGGTCTCTTCCGACACGCCCTGGATATTGGCGCGGATG
Organism: Pseudomonadota bacterium; assembly: GCA_023391095.1. GTDB lineage: Bacteria > Pseudomonadota > Alphaproteobacteria > Rhizobiales > Devosiaceae > Devosia. Next base: position 94,304 of record JAEWBN010000002.1, on the reverse strand, counting down.
GTCGAATAGAAATTGGGGTTCCTGGCGAGCCGGCGCTTGATGGTCGCAAAGAAGATTTCCTCTTCTTCATTGCCCGGCTTGTCGAGAAAGGACGGATCGACCTCGGCCTTGGCGCCGTTCAGCACCAGCATGGTCGCGTCACCGCCATCGTCGAGAATGAGGTTGGGCGTGCCGCCATCGCCCCATTCCATCATCCGGTCGGTGAATTCCCAGTATTCTTCCAGCGTCTCGCCCTTGTGGGCAAAGACCGGGATACCGGCCGCGGCGATGGCGGCAGCGGCATGGTCCTGGGTCGAGAAAATATTGCAGCTCACCCAGCGCACATCGGCGCCCAGCGCCACCAGCGTCTCGATCAGCACCGCGGTCTGCACCGTCATATGCAGCGAGCCGGCAATGCGGGCGCCCTTGAGGGGCTGGGATGCTGCATATTCGGCGCGGATGGCCATCAGGCCCGGCATTTCGATTTCGGCGATGGTGATTTCCTTGCGACCGAAATCGGCAAGCGAAATGTCCTTGACCGCATAGTCGGTGGTGCGGCTGCTCATGGGGCGGCTCCAGGTAAGGGCTGTTTGCTTAACCCTATACGGGAGGGCGGCCAGCCGATCAACGTTGGATATAAAGATAAGTTTATGTCCGGTAGATGCGCTGGCGGCGCCGGAACGGCAGGGCGCAGAACCGCACGAGGCCGGACAGAACCAGATAGCCCAGGATAAACCCGGCTCCGGCATAGAGCACGCCCTCCACCGTCACGGGAATGGCGGGCCGGTAGTTTTCGAGCGTCCGCCGGCCGATATCGGTGTCGAGATAGGCAGGCAGCGACTGGAGCCGTTCGAGCGGCCCCGCCCCTTCGATGCGGGCGAGGGCCTGGCTCAATGTCTCGTAGCGCACGAAGGTGCGCTCCATGCTCTGGCCGCGGTCGGCGAGAAACGTGTCGGCCGAGGCATTGTAGCGCGCCAGCGCGGTCTGCCGGTCGAGACCGCTGGCATCGGCAGCGCGGTCGAAATCCTCGGCAATGACCCGCAGTTCATCCACCGCCCCGCCCAGGCGCTGGGTATATTGCTGGGCATATTCGGGAAACTGGCTCAGCATGGCCGCAAGGCCGATGCCGCCAATGCCTGCCACAAACCGCCTCAACACATTACGCCTCCCCATTCGAGCGCCACCACTATGGCGCAGGGAAAAGGCAGGAAAAAGTCATGGGTTGCATGGAGCAGCAGCGCCTACGCTTCTGCGCCGTCGACATCCTCGTCGAAGCCGTTGCGGACCAGTTCCTCGATGGCTTCCAGCGCCTCGCGGGCCTGCTTGCCGGTGACCTGGACAAGAATGGTCGAGCCGGGCCCTGCCCCCAGCATCATCAGGCCCATGATGGAGTTGCCCGATACGGTCGTGCCGTCCTTGGCCACGGTGATGCTGGCGTCAAAGCATTCGGCGGTGCGCACGAAACGCGCCGAAGCCCGCGCATGCAGGCCCTTGCGGTTGAGAATAGTCAGGCGCTGGGCAAGGGCCCTGCTGGCATCCATGGATCAGGCACCACCCAGAACGGCATTGGCAACGGTGATGTATTTCTTGCCCGCTTCCTGGGCCATGGACACAGCCTGTTCGATGCTGAGTTCGCTCCGGATCCGGCCCAGCTTGACCAGCATGGGCAGGTTGACCCCGGCAATGACCTCGACCTTGCGGTTCTGCATCACCGAAATGGCGAGGTTGGAGGGCGTGCCGCCGAACATGTCGGTGAGGATGATCACGCCATCGCCGCCATCGACGCGGTCAATGGCCTTGAGGATGTCGTCGCGCCGGCTCTCGGCATTATCCTCGGGACCGATGGCGACGGTTTCGATGTTTTCCTGTGGTCCGACCACATGCTCCATCGCCAGCCTGAATTCGTTGGCCAGCGCGCCGTGGGTCACCAGAACCAGTCCAATCATGCGATTTCCCCAGACTGCAACAGCCACTCCCCGCGGCTGTCGCCATAAATCCCCCAGCACCCTGCGACGCCGGGTGCCGACGCAGAGGCTGGCGACAGTCTTGTCGTCATGCCCGGCGCTTGCAAGGGATATTTTGTCACGTCAGGCCGGCCCGGCGCAGTGGCGCACGGCCTCGGCAACCAGGAGCTCCTGATGCCCAAGGCTGACCACGCCGGCAAAAGGCACGGGCGCCCGCGGCAGCACATGCCCGGAAATTTCGGTGACGAGGTCATCTTCCTCCACCATGCGCACCAGTTCGGGCACAAGGTCGATCACCAGGTGCAGCCGCGCCTCTTGCTGATGGGGCCGGCTGACAATGCCACGGCCGCGCAATTCGATCAGTCCGGCCAGTTGTGGTGGCGCCAGCATGGTCAGCCCCTCGCGATGGGTGGCGATGTCCACCCGGTCGTCGGCCACGAGAAAGGCCGACTGTCCCTGCATCTGCCAGCGGTCCAGAAGCGCCAGCGACAGCACGGACTTGCCGGCTCCCGATGGCCCCCTCAGCAACACGCCCACGCCCCCAAGGACCAGACCGGTCCCATGCACATTGACTGGTTTGCTCATGACGGCAGTTTATTTGCGCAGAAGGGGCAGCACAATTGTAAAAACCGCACCCGACCGGTCCGTGCGATTATGCGCCCGGATCGTGCCCTTGTGGGCGTCCACGATCTGCTTGGAGATCGAAAGCCCGAGGCCGGAATGGTTGCCGAAACTCTCGGTTTCCGGCCGGTCGGTGTAGAATCGCTGGAAGATGCGGCTGACATCGCCGGTGATGCCAGGGCCCTCGTCGAGCACCGTCACCGAAATGGTGTCGGCCTCGGTGGCCACCGACACCGTCACCGTCCCACCCGGTGGCGAAAAGGACACGGCATTGTCGATCAGATTGGCCAGAACCTGCGCCAGTCGGCTCTCGTGTCCGTTGACCATGGCATTGCCCCGACCGGTGCGCTTGCCCATTACCACATGGACATCCCGGCCCGCCGCCACGTCGCGCTGGATGGCCACCATGGCCTCGGTCAGCTTTTCGAGATCGACCCGCTCGGCGCTTTCGCGGGCCAGCTCGGCATCGAGGCGGCTGGCGCTGGAAATGTCGGTGATCAGCCGGTCGAGGCGTCTGACGTCATGCTGGATGATATTGGTGAGCCGTTCGCGGTCCTCGGGCTTCTTGGCCAGCGGCAGCGTCTCCACGGCCGAACGGAGCGAGGTCAGCGGGTTCTTGAGCTCGTGGGCAACGTCGGCCGCAAACCGTTCGATGGCTTCGATGCGGTTGTAGAGCGCGTCGGTCATGCGTCGCAGCGCGCCGGAGAGATGGCCGATTTCGTCGGGCCGGTCGGTGAAATCGGGGATTTCCGCTCGCGCATCGCCGGCTGTCTGCACCCGCTCGGCAGCAGCGGAGAGGCGCCGCATGGGGCCGGCAATGGTCCCGGCGAGAAGGAGCGAGAGGACGATCTGGACGCCCGCCGCGATCAGGGCGATGCGCAGGATACTCCAGCGCTCCTGGGCGACCACCGAGTCGATATCGCCGGGCGCGGTCGAGAGCAGGATGGCCCCGACAATGGCGCGCAGGCGTTGCACGGGAACAGCGACGGACACAACGAGCTGGTTCTGCCCGTCCACGCGCACGAAATCGGCCGGAGCCCCCTGCAGGGCCGAGGCCACTTCGGGATAGCGGGTCCCTTCATCGGCCTGGTATTCCTGATAGGTCGGGTAATTGTCCCCCGGCGCCCAGGAAATGATGGCGTTCCACCAGTCGAGCAGGAAGAAATTGGGCTGGCGCGTGTCGATCGCCTGCCGCAGCACCTCCCCCCGCGCATAGAGATTGTCGCTGTCGAGGATCAGCAGGCCCTGCTGGTCGTAGATGCGCGCCCGGGTGCGGGTCGGCGTGATCAGGTTGCGCAAGAGCGGGGCCACCCGCTCGGGGTCGATGGGGAATTCCAGCGTCGGGTCGTAATAGGAGAGCGGAGACACGTTGGTGCCCTGCGACTCGAGCAGCCGGTCGGGATTGACCGAAATGATGTCGCTATCGACAGTTGCCGATGCCGCAACGGCGGCGGCGATGATTTCGCCCTGGACGCGCAGCGACTGCACGCGCGCATCGATCAGGCCGGCGCGCCACTGGTTGAGATAGAGGATGCCCACCACGAGCACCAGAAGCCCCGCCAGATTGAGGACGATGATGCGCCGGGTGAGGCTCGAAAAGATCGTGAAGTCGATGAATCGCCGGATGGCGCCCAGCATCTTGGTCAGCGGCATGAGCGCGACCCGCCAGCGGCTGCGCGCCGAAGGACGCTCCCCGGCCGGCGGCGTCTTGCCACTGGCCGGGGCCCGATCTTCCAATTGCGGGTCGAGCGTTGCCACAGCGGGCCTTACTGCTCCTTGAAGCGGTAGCCGACGCCGTACAGCGTCTCGATCATCTCGAAGTCGTCGTCGGTGGCTTTGAACTTCTTGCGCAGCCGCTTGATATGGCTGTCGATGGTGCGGTCGTCGACATAGACCTGGTCGTCATAGGCGGCATCCATCAGCGCATTGCGCGACTTGACCACGCCGGGACGGAGCGCCAGCGCCTGCAGGATCAGGAATTCGGTGACCGTCAGGGTGACGCGTTGGCCCTTCCAGGTGCAGGTATGGCGTTCCTCGTCCATCACCAGCGAACCGCGCTCGATCAGCGCCTTTCCGGGCGCCGGTTCGGCCCCAGGGGCGGCGCCCGCGGCAGGGTCGCGCGGCGCGGAACGGCGCAGGATCGCCTTGACGCGTTCCACCAGCAGGCGCTGGCTGAAAGGCTTGGTAATGAAATCGTCGGCGCCCATCTTCAGCCCGAAGAGTTCATCGATCTCCTCGTCCTTGGAGGTAAGGAAGATGACCGGAACGTCCGATTTCTGCCGCAGCCGCCGCAGCAATTCCATGCCGTCCATGCGCGGCATCTTGATGTCCAGAATGGCCAGGTCCGGCTTGTCCGTCGTCAGCCCCTCCAGTCCCGAGGCGCCATCGGTGTAGGTGGCGACCTGATAGCCTTCGGCTTCCAGGGTCAGGGAAACGGAGGTCAGGATATTACGGTCGTCGTCCACCAGGGCGATCTTTGGCATCGGCTGCCTTTCTCTTCGTGACGCTATCTTCGTGTTTGCAATCTTGGACAGAGTTGCCGTTTAGGCGACGTAACAGGCGACAAATACGCGCTAATTAAGGCGGGGCCAAGTCTGGCCCCTCGCAGATTTGCGGGCCCCGGAGCGCCACAACCCAAATCCAACTTCAGTCTTAAGACCGATTGCCGGATGGCTGGTCATGGCTCGCTGTCCTTATTTTCTGTCCCAGGCCAGGCGGTGACCCTGGCCGGATGGAGAATTGCCGATGACCGCCGACGATCATGAAACCCTCCGTGCCAACCTGGCCAAAGCTGCAGCCTCGCTGAGCGAAAACGCCATTGCATCGGTCCTGGTTGCCGATGCCGTGCGGGGCGGCGCGACCCTGACGGCGCACGGCGCCGTGTCGGTGGAAACCGGCGCCTTTACGGGCCGCTCTCCCAAGGACAAGTTCATCGTCCGCGACGCGCTCACGGAGAAGGCCGTGTGGTGGGACAATTCCGGCGCCCTTCGCCCGGACCAGTTCGACCTTCTTCTCGCCGACGTGAAAGCGCATCTTGAGGGGCAGCCGCTCTACCGGCAGGACCTGCTGGCCGGGGCCGACCCCCGCCATCAGTACGGCGTCACGGTCCTGACCCCCAGCGCCTGGCATGCTCTCTTTATCCGCAACCTCCTGATCCGGCCGGGCGAGGACGTGGCGCGGGCCGACGACGCCATGCCGGTCACCATCATTCACGCGCCGCTGTTCGAGGCCGATCCGGCCCGGCATGGCTGCCGCACCAGCACGGTGATCGCGCTCGACATGAGCCGGAACCTGGTGGTCATTGCCGGCACGCGCTACGCCGGAGAAATTAAGAAGAGCGTCTTTTCGCTCTTCAACTTCCACGCTCCGGCGCACGACGTGCTGCCGATGCACTGTTCGGCCAATCTGGGACCCGATGGGGAAGCGGCGCTCTTCTTTGGTCTTTCGGGCACCGGCAAGACGACCCTATCCAACGACCCGGCGCGTCCGCTGATCGGCGACGATGAACACGGCTGGAGCCGTGACGGCGTCTTCAACCTCGAAGGCGGGTGCTACGCCAAGACTGTGCGACTTTCGGCAGAAGCAGAGCCGGAGATTCACGCGGCGACACGCCAGTTTGGCACTGTCCTGGAAAACGTCATACTCAACGTTAACAGTCTGCCAACATTTGATGACGTCAGCCTGACCGAAAACACCCGTGCGGCCTACCCGCTGACGGTGCTGCCCTCCATCGCCAGGGGGAGCGTCGGCGGCACGCCAAGGACAGTGGTCTTCCTGACCGCCGACGCTTTCGGCGTTTTGCCGCCGCTGGCCAGGCTGACCCCGGAACAGGCCGTCTACCACTTCCTTTCCGGCTACACGGCCAAGGTCGCCGGCACCGAGCGCGGCGTGACCGAGCCGCAGGCCACGTTCTCGGCCTGCTTCGGCGCTCCTTTTATGCCTTTGCATCCAACGGTTTACGGAAAAATGCTGGCCGAGCGGCTGGAAGAGAGCGGGGCGCAGACCTGGTTGCTCAACACCGGCTGGACCGGCGGTGGCCACGGCGTCGGACAGCGCATAGACATCGCCTCCACCCGGCGCCTCCTCACCGCGGCGCTGAACCGGACCCTGGACGACGCCGAATTCCGGATCGATCCGCGTTTCGGATTCGAGGTCCCCTCGGCCGTTCCGGGCGTTGACCCCCGCCTTCTCGACCCCCGGCAGACCTGGGCGAACGGGGACGACTATGATCGCGAGGCCTCCCGCCTGGTCGACCTCTTCCGTCGCAATTTCGAGAAGTTCGGCCCCGAAGCGGATGCGAGTTCGGGCCCGCAGCTGCAAATGGCAGCGGAATAGAGAAACGCTTGTGCTGAAACAAAAAAGGGCGCCGAGGCGCCCTTTTTTTTCGTTCCGGCTCAGCCAATCAGGGCGCGTAGAAAATGTGGGAGTCCACCGCCGCGACGCGCGAGAACGTGTTGGCCCAGGAGGGGCGCACAGCAGTCGTGTGGTAATAGAGCGCGGAGCCGGGCAGAACGCCGATCTCTTCGCCGGTGGCGAATTCGGCATAGACGCGCTTGGCGAGATCCTGTGACTTGGCCCATGCACGACGTTCGCCCGGCGCATCGTCACGACCATCGCAAGCGAAGGTGAACTGGCACTTGTAACGACCCTTGTCGGCGTTTTGATAGATCACGCCACAGAGCGAATCCGGGAATTTGCCGGAGCGGGCGCGATTGACGATGACGTTGGCCACCGCGAGTTGGCCGGTTGCCGTCTCGCCGCGGGCTTCGTGATAAATGGCCTGCGCCAGGCATTCACGCTCGCTGGTGGCATGCTGGACACGCTGGGCGGTCGGCTGGTAGCCAGCGGCGACATAGCTGACCAGAAGATCGGTGGTCACCGTCGGCTGCGGGCGGGGCGCGGGATCGGTAAAGCTGGCGATAGCGGACAGCGCGTTATTGCTGCCCAGCGAGCCGCGGGCAATGTAGCCCATCAGCACGTCTTCGTTGAGCGCCGGCTGGGGTGCGAGTTCGGCAATATCGAGGCTGCGCAGGGCCTGCTGACGCTGCACATAATTGGTCAGCAGCGCTTCGGTCAGCGGCTGCTGACCAGGAGCCAGCTCCATGCGCATGCCCAGAGCGGGCTGGAGGCGCAGCGAAGCAATGTCTTCAGGAATGGGTGCAGGCAATTCCAGACTGCTGGCGTGGGCAGGCGACAACGTGATCATCAGGGCGAAAGCGGCCGCGCAGATTGCTGCGACCGGCGTCAGGATACGTGCCGTTTTGCTTTGCCAGCCAGGTCTCAATGCCCCGTCCTTGCCCCTGAGCGCGTCCGGCCATATCCGGCGCACCTTCTGTCAGGCCCCGAGGGGCCCTGTCTTCCGGCAGGACATTAGCCAAGCCGGGCGATCTATGGAAGTCGAAATTTACCGCTGGTTAACCATGCGCCTTAGCGACTTAAAATACGGTTAATTGAGGGGCGGGAAAAAGGAAACCCTTGATTTTGCTGATGTTTCGATGTGCTGAATGGGCCGTTATCCGATTGGATAAAGGTTTATCGAAGTCGATAATGTTAACAGACTGGTAGCCTTGAGCCTGCGCTCAGCGGGAAAAGGCTGCGCTATGGACATCCAGCATGGAGGCCATGACGGTGATGCCCAGGGCATGGATGTCATCGCCCGGATGGACGAGATCGGGGACCATGACGGTCTGCATGCCGGCGGCATGGGCGGCGCGGACGCCGGCAAAACTGTCCTCGAGCGCAAGGCACCGGGTCGGCTCGATCTCGAGGCGCCGGGCGGCGGTGAGATAGGGCTCGGGATGGGGCTTGGGATTGACCACGTCGTCCCGCGTCACCACGGTCTCGAAGAGATGGAGAAGCCCAGCCGCCGTCAGGTGATGCTCGGCATGGGGATTGCGCGAGGATGTGGCCACGGCGGTGGGAATGCCGCGCTCGCGCAGTTCGGTGACGAATTCGCGGGCACCGGGCTTGACCGGCACGCCGGCATGGCTGCGCTCGCGCATGATGACGCGGCACTTTTCGTCGAACAGCGAATAGGGAAAGGCGACGCCATAGGCTTCGATCAGGAGCTGGCTGGTCCGCTCGTGGCTCGACCCGACCATGGAGCTATGCACTTCATGGGTCATCTCGAAGCCCAGTTCGGCGCAGACGTCGAAGACGATTTCCTTAAACACCGCTTCGGTGTCGAGGAGGGTCCCGTCCATGTCGAAGATAACGGCGTCGAAGGGCGTCAGGCGAAGGGGGGAGGACTTGAGCATCATCCGGTTCGCTATAGGCCCAATTTGCGACATTCGCCAGACAGTGCCACGCATTTGAGCCCTGCATGGGCGAAACCGGATGGCCATGCTAGCGTTGGCAGACCATGACCGATTTCCTTCCTGCACAGCGTCATCTCGAGCTTGGCCGCGCCTTTTTCGACCCGGTCGAGGCGGCGGATTTTCCCAAAACCATCCTGCGCCATCGCGACATGCGCTGGGCGCGGCGGCTTGGCCTCGATAGCCTTACAGAAGACGACTGGATCGGCCATTTCGGCCGGTTCCAGCCATTGGCCGGCTCGCTGCCCCAGCCGCTGGCGCTGCGCTACCACGGCCATCAGTTCCGCAGCTACAATCCGGATCTGGGAGACGGGCGCGGCTTTCTCTTTGCCCAATGCGTGGATCCGGTGGATGGGCGTCTCCTCGACTTCGGCACCAAGGGATCGGGCAAGACGCCCTGGTCGCGGGGCGGCGACGGCAGGCTGACCCTCAAGGGCGGGGTGCGCGAGGTGCTGGCCACCGAAATGCTCGAAGCGCTGGGTGTTTACACGTCCAAGAGCTTTTCGCTGGTCGAAACCGGCGAGCAGCTTTACCGCGGCGACGAGCCCTCCCCGACCCGCTCCTCGGTGCTGACGCGGCTCAGCCACAGCCATATCCGCATCGGCACATTCCAGCGCCTCGCCTATCTCGAGGACAACGACAACCTTGTCCGGCTCGTCGATTACGCAATCGCCAACTACTATCCCGAACTTGGTGATGCAGACGACAAGCCCGCAGCGCTTCTTGAGGCAGTAACGAGAAACGTCGCGCGGCTGGGGGCGCAGTGGATTGCTGCCGGCTTTGTGCATGGCGTGCTCAACACCGACAATATCAACATCACCGGGGAGAGCTTCGACTACGGCCCCTGGCGGTTCCTGCCCCATTACGATCCGGAGTACACCGCCGCCTATTTCGACGAGACCCGGCTTTACAGTTTCGGCCGTCAGCCCGACACGCTGGCCTGGAACCTGACGCGGCTGGCCGAATGCCTAGTGCCCATTTCCTCCATCGAAGCGCTGGAGCCGGCGCTCAACACCGTCTGGCCCGTGTTCCGCGAGGAACTGCCCCGCCAGATGCTGCGCCGCCTCGGGCTCAAGCCGCGTGACCCCGACAGCGACAATGGCCTGGTGTCGGCCCTGTTCGGGTTTCTCGGACCCAGCAAGGCGCCCTATGAGCAGTTCTTCTTTGACTGGCGCGGGGGTGCGCTCAGCGCAGAGCGGGCTGCACGTTCACCTGCGGCCGAGTTCTACATGTCCGAAACCTTCCGGCCCCTGGCGGACCTGCTCGAAGCCTATGGTCCCAGCGACGACGTCAATCTCGACCACCCCTACTTTGCGCGCGAAAAGCCACGCACCATGCTGATCGATGAGGTCGAGGCGATCTGGGCCCCGATTGCCGAAAGCGACGACTGGACCCTATTCAAAAGCACACTTTCCGAAATCGCCCAGATGCGCGATGCCTATGGCATCGTGATTTGAGGAGGTAGGGATGCCCATTTACGCGCTGGACGGGGTCGCCCCCAAGATCGACAGCAGTGTCGGCTTCGTCGCGCCCGACGCGGTTCTGGTCGGCGATGTGGTGGTTGGCGCCGATGTCGGCATCTGGTTCGGCGTGGTGGCACGTGGCGATATCGAGACCATAACCATCGGCGCGCGCAGCAATGTGCAGGAAAACTGCGTGCTCCACACCGATACCGGCTTTCCCCTCACCATTGGGGAGAATGTGACCATCGGGCACTCGGCAATCGTCCATGGCTGCACTATCGGCGACAATAGCCTCGTTGGCATGGGCGCGACCATTCTGAACGGAGCGCAGATCGGAAAGAACTGCCTGATCGGCGCCAATGCGCTGGTGACCGAAGGCAAGGTTATTCCCGACAATTCCATGGTGCTGGGTGCGCCCGGCAAGGTCGTTCGGGAGATCGACGCCGCCGGAGTGGAGGCGCTTGCCGCGTCTGCGGAGCGCTATGTGAAGAATGCGCGCCGCTTTGCCAGCGGGATGAAACCGGTCAGCGCGGTGGATTTCGACCCGGCCTAGCCGCGACGCTTACTCGATCTCGTAGGGCACGATGCTGCGCCGGTCGAGCGGCACGGAAATGCCGGCGGCCAAAGGCGGCACGGCGCGTTGCGGACAATTGCGGCGCTCGCAGATGCGGCAGGAAATGCCAATGGGATCGAATGGCGCACGGGCGGGATCAAGGTCATCGGCATAGACCAGCCGCCCGGCATGGCTGACTTCGCAGCCCAGCGCATAGGCATAGCGGCGCACCGTGCCGCGATAGCCGCCAATGCGCTTTTCGCTCGACCAGGCCAGGCATAGATAGCGGTTGCCATCGGGCGTTTCTGCCAGCTGCCGGATGATCTGGCCATGCGCTTCAAACGCCCGATGCACGTTCCAGAGCGGGCAGGCGCCGCCGAAGCGGGCAAATTGCAGCGCCGTGGCCGAATGGCGCTTGGTGATGGTGCCGGCTGCATCGACGCGCGCAAAAAAGAAGGGCACGCCGCGTTCGCGCGGGCGCTGCATGGTGGAGAGCCGGTGCGCTACCTGTTCGAAGCTGGCGCAGAAAAGGTGCGCCAGTTCTTCGAGATCGAAGCGGAAGGCATCGGCTGCAGCAAGGAAGGCCCGGTATGGCATTTGCAGCGCACCGGCAAAATAGTTGGACAGGCCCATGCGGGCGATGGCGCGTGCTTCGGGAGCCTTGAAATTGGCGCCCTGCAGCAGCTCTTCGAGGAGGCTCGCCTGTTCGAGCCCGCACAGGACCGTGGCGATCTGGAAGTACTGGCTGGACGGGTCGAGATGGCTATTGATCCACAGCTCGCCCGCAGCGCGATCGAAGCGCACCAGCATCTGCCCACCCCCCGGCGGGCTTGGGCGGACCGTTATGCGATGGCGGCTGGCGCAATAGGCGATCAGGGTACGCAGCCGATCGGTGCCGGGCTCGCCCAGTTCGACCGACAGCTGTTCGGCGGCGCGGTCGAGCGGGTCGATATAGTTGTCGGCGTAATGGAAGAAGTCGCGCACTTCCTCATAGGCAGTCTGTACGCTGGACTGCGGATCGCGGGCCAGGGCCGCATCCATGGTGGCGAGGCGTTCATTGGTCTTGCGGTAGGCCTCGTAGAGCTGAAGCACGGCGCGCGACAGGTCCGGCGCATTGGTGGCGACGGTCTTGAGTTCCTGCAGGCTCGGGCCGGCTTCCCCGAAAACCGGGTCGGCCAGGGCTTCGCGCAGGTCCACCACCAGCCGGTCCGACGCGTCGGTGGCCAGACTCGACAGATCGAGATTGAACTGGGCGGAAAGCGCCAGCATGACCGAGGCCGTGAGCGGGCGCTGGTTGGATTCAAGCTGGTTCACATAGGACGAGGAAATGTCGAGCCGGGCAGCCAGATCGGACTGAGTCAGCCTATGTTGCGCACGGAGCGCCCTTAAACGCGCACCAGCAAAGACTTTTTTGGACGCCATTCACACAAGTCCACAAAATTACAGCTTTGGCTTTGTGGGGTTGTAACAGAGCCGCCCTTTCCTGTCTTGGGTTCACAGCGCTGGAGCGCTAGTGTCCGCACCAATCAGCCTTTCGGGAGCCACAGATGAAGATCCACGACGTCCGCACCTACAAGTCCGCCGAACATCTGGCGCGCGAAGACCAGTTGGCCTGGAAGCTGGCCGCTGTCGCGACCGACCCGGTGCCCGTGGAAGACGACGTCGTTGAAATGATCGGCAACCGCATCATCGACAATGCTGCCGTTGCTGCGGCGTCGATCGCCCGCGGGCCCATCCGCTCGGCACGCGCGCAGGCGCTCGGGCATCAGTCGCCGCGCGGCGCATCGGTTTTTGGCCTCCCGGCAGAAACGCTGGTGTCGCCGGAATGGGCCGCCTGGGCCAATGGCGTGGCGGTGCGTGAACTCGACTTCCACGACACCTTCCTTGCGGCCGACTACAGCCATCCGGGCGACAATATCCCGCCGATCCTCGCGGTGGCGCAGGCCAAGGGGCTGGATGGGGAGGCGCTGGTGCGCGGGCTGGCCGCCGGCTACGAAATCCAGGTCGATCTGGTGAAGGGCATTTGCCTCCATGAACACAAGATCGACCACATTGCCCACCTTGGCCCCTCGGCCGCGGGCGGTATCGGCGCGCTGCTCGGGCTTTCGACCGAGGTGACCTATCAGGCCATCCAGCAGGCGCTCCACACCACCACCACCACACGCCAGTCGCGCAAGGGCGAGATTTCGACCTGGAAGGCCTATGCTCCCGCCTTTGCCGGCAAGATGGCGATCGAGGCCGTGGACCGCGCCATGCGCGGGGAAGGCGCCCCCTCCCCGGCCTATGAAGGCGAAGACGGGTTCATTGCCTGGCTGCTCTCCGGCCCCAAGGCGCTCTATCAGGTGCCGCTGCCGGAACAGGGCGAGCCCAAGCGCGCCATCCTCGACACCTATACCAAGGAATATTCGGCCGAATACCAGAGCCAGGCGCTGATCGACCTGGCGCGTCGCATGGGCCCCAAGGTTGGCGACTTCTCCAAGATCAAATCCATCCTGATCAAGACCAGCCATCACACCCATTACGTGATCGGCACGGGCGCCAATGACCCGCAGAAGATGGACCCCAATGCGAGCCGCGAAACGCTCGATCATTCCATCATGTATATCTTTGCCGTGGCGCTGGAAGATGGCGGCTGGCACCATGTGAAGAGCTATGCGCCCGAGCGCGCCCGCCGGCCGGAAACGGTGGCGCTCTGGCACAAGATCACCACCGAGGAAGACCCGATCTGGACCCAGCGCTACCACGCCAAGGGCGAGGACATGGCCTTTGGCGGGCAGGTGATCATCACCATGGAAGACGGTTCGACCATCGTCGATGAACTCGGCGTTGCCGACGCGCATCCCAACGGCGCCCGCCCGTTCAAGCGCGCCAACTATATCGAAAAGTTCCGCACCCTGGCCGACGGCATTGTCTCGAAGGAGGAGCAGGACCGGTTCCTGGCGCTGGTCGAGCGCCTGCCGAGCCTGAGCGCCGCCGAGGTCAAGGCGCTCAACTTCATCGTGACACCGGACCAGCTTGGCCCGGACGCTCCCGCCGGCATCTTCTGAGGGAGAGAGCGATGAGCGAGGCGACAGGCTTCAAACCCAAGAAATCGGTGGCGCTTTCGGGCGTCACGGCCGGCAATACCGCGCTCTGCACCGTGGGGCGCACCGGCAACGATCTTCATTACCGGGGCTATGACATTCTCGATCTGGCTGAAACCAGCGAGTTCGAGGAAGTGGCGCACCTTCTCGTGCATGGCACGCTGCCGACCGTGGCCCAACTCAAGGCCTATAAGCAGAAGCTGAGGGCCCTGCGCGGGCTTCCCCAGGCGGTGAAGGCGGCGCTGGAGGCCCTTCCGGCAGCGACCCATCCGATGGATGTGATGCGCACCGGTGTCTCGGCGCTGGGCTGCGTCTTGCCCGAGAGCCATGATCACAATGGGCCCGATGCGCGCGGCATTGCCGACCGGTTGATGGCGAGCCTGGGATCGATGCTGCTCTACTGGTATCACCTCGCCCATAACGGCCGGCGGATCGAGGTCGAGACCGACGACGACAGCATTGGCGGTCATTTCCTGCATCTGTTGCACGGCGAAAAGCCGAGCGAGAGCTGGGTGCGGGCGATGCATACCTCGCTGATCCTTTATGCCGAGCACGAGTTCAACGCCTCGACCTTTACCGCGCGCGTCATCGCCGGCACGGGGTCGGACATGTATTCGGCCATTGCCGGAGCGATCGGCGCCTTGCGCGGCCCCAAGCATGGCGGGGCCAACGAGGTCGCCTTCCAGATCCAGGAGCGCTATTCGAGCCCTGACGAGGCCGAGGCCGATATCCGGCGGCGGGTGGAGGCCAAGGAAGTCATCATCGGCTTCGGACATCCGGTCTATACCGTGTCGGACCCGCGCAATGTGGTGATCAAGCGGGTGGCCAAGTCCCTTGCCGACGAGGCAGGAGCCCAGCGCCAATATGCAATTGCCGAGCGCATTGAATCGACGATGATGGACATCAAGCGGATGTTCCCCAATCTCGATTGGTTCAGCGCCGTTTCCTACAATCTGATGGGCGTGCCCACCGCCATGTTCACCCCGCTCTTCGTCATTGCCCGCACCTCGGGATGGTCGGCGCATGTGATCGAGCAGCGTGAAGACGGCAAGATCATCCGCCCGTCGGCAAACTATACCGGCCCCGAAGACCTGAGCTTCGTGCCGCTCAAGGATCGCAAGGACTAAGCCATGCCCTATCTCGTCGCCGATGACCTGCCGCGCGAAAGCGCCGGACGCCGTTTCCGGGCCCTGCTGGAGCGCAACCAGATCCTGCAATTGCCGGGAGCCCATAATGGGCAGGCGTCGATCCAGGCGCGCAATGCCGGGTTCGAGGCGCTTTACCTATCGGGCGCGGCGATGACGGCGTCGATGGGCATTCCGGACCTGGGCATCATCACGGTGGATGAAGTGAGCTTCTTCATCCGCCAGATCGCCCGCGCTTCCGGCCTGCCGCTGCTGGTCGATGGCGACACGGGCTATGGCGAGGCGCTCAATGTCATGCACATGGTGCGCACTTTCGAGGAAGCCGGCGCGGGCGCCGTGCATCTCGAGGACCAGCTCCTGCCCAAGAAGTGCGGTCATCTCAACGACAAGAAACTGGCCGACGCGCATGACATGGCGGCCAAGGTTGCAGCGGCGGCAAGGGCCCGGCGCGATCTCGTGATCATCGCCCGCACCGACGCCGCGGCCAGCGAGGGCCTTGATGGCGCCGTCGCCCGCGCCAAGCTCTATATGCAGGCGGGCGCCGACGCAATTTTCCCCGAGGCGCTGACCACGGTGGACATGTTCCGCGACTTCGCCAAGGCCATGCCGGGGGTGAAACTGCTCGCCAACATGACCGAATTCGGCAAGACGCCCTACCTCACCGCGTCCGAGTTCGAGGCGCTGGGCTATTCCATGGTGATCTGGCCGGTATCCTCGCTGCGCGTCGCCAACAAGGCACAGGAAAAGCTCTATGCCACCATCAAGCGGGATGGCGGCACCAAGGCGATGCTGGAGGAAATGCAGACGCGTCAGGAGCTTTACGACACGATCGGCCTGCACGACTACGAGGCGCTCGATGCCTCGATAGTAAAAACAGTCGTGCCGTGAAACTATTGGGGCGTTGACGACAAAAGCGTTCGATTTGCCAAAGATTTACCACTCCAGAACTTAGATTACCCAATAAGCAGATCGTCAACGCACACTCCCTAAGGTGACGCCACATGGAGCGCGACAGGACGACACGGCCGTGAGCGAGGGTCGAGGGGACAAGCAACGAGGGCTTTGGCGTGGATCCATCGTGATCTCCACGCTGTTTGCCGTTGCGGTGGTTCTGGCGGTCGGCCTGTGGGTAGACCGGCAGAACCTGCAGCTTGCCGAGGGGCGGCAACGCGGCGCCATTCTGAGTCAGATTTCCGTTATACGCGCCAAGCTCGAAGGCAATATTGCCAGCAATGTGCAACTGATCCGGGGCCTTGTGGCGACGCTCACCACCGAGCCGGACATGGATCAGAAGCGGTTCGATGAACTGCTGTCCAATATTTTCGAGGAAGACAGCCAGTTGCGCTCCGTCGCGGCGGCCCCTGACCTCGTCGTCACCATGACCCATCCGCTGGCCGCCAACCGTGCCGCCATCGGCCTCGATTATCGCAGGACGCCCGCCCAATGGGAGGCGGTGCGCTGGGTGGTGGAATCGGGCAAGCTCAATATTGCCGGCCCCGTGGACCTGGTGCAGGGCGGACAAGGCTTTATCGGGCGCTTCCCGGTTTATGCCAATCGCGGCGATGGGCAACAGTTCTGGGGCATTGTTTCCGCTGTTGTGGACGTGGAGCGGCTTTATCGGGACAGCGGCCTCTTCGACGCCGATCCGAGCATCGACATATCCATTACCGGCAAAGATGGGGCCGGCACGGTCGGCGCGCGCTTTTACGGGCCCGACCTCAGCGCTGCCAATCCTGTCCTGGTCGATGTGGTGCTGCCCGCAGGCACCTGGCAACTGGCCGCAGCGCCGCGCAGCGGCTGGGGACCGGACCCGCAGGAATTATGGGCTACACGGGGGCTGATCGTTCTTGCGGCTGCCCTGATGCTGTTGCCGGTGCTGGTGACGGGCAGGATGATCGCCCAGCGCATGGACTATATCAAGGAACTCAATGCCCGGCAGGTGGAGCTGGTCCGGCTGACGCGACGGTTGAACCTGGCATTGGAGGTGTCCAAGGTCGGCGTATGGGAGCTGGACCCCGCAACGGGCATAGAGAACTGGGACGAGAGAACCAATGAACTCTATGGACTGCCCGCAGATGGCGGGGTGCGCACCCATGCCCATTGGCGGGCCACGGTGCATCCTGATGACCGCGAGCGGGCCGAAGCCGATTTTCAGCGCGAGATCGCCCATGGCCGCTATGAATCGGACTATCGCGTCGTGCTGCCGGATGGCTCGATCCGTCATGTCCGGTCCATTGCCGCCCGGTTCGAGGAGCCGGACCAGCCCGAGCGCATTGTCGGCGTCAACTGGGACGTGACGTCCGACGTGCTGCTGAACCAGGACCTGCGCAAGGCCCAGCAGCTGACCGAGGCACGCAACCGCGAGCTCGAAGCCGCCCGCACGCGCATCGAACACAATGCCCTCCATGACAGCCTCACAGGCCTGCCGAACCGGCGGTATCTGGACGAGATGCTCAAGCGCCACGCCGCCGATGGCTACCATGGCAGCGGGTCGATCGCGCTCCTGCATATCGATCTCGACCGGTTCAAGCAGATCAACGACACGCTTGGCCATGCTGCCGGCGACGCCATGCTGATCCATGCCAGCAAGGTGCTGCGCGCCAATTGCCGGGAGACCGATTTCGTGGCGCGGATCGGCGGCGATGAATTCGTGATCGTGTCCAGTGCCGGCAGCGATGACGAACGGCTCAATGCCCTGGCTGCACGGATTGTCCGGGAGATGCGCAAGCCCGCCTATTACGAGGGCCATGCCTGCCGCTTCGGGGTCAGCGTGGGCCTGGCCGTGGCCCGCGCGGCAGATATCGACGTCAAGCAGTTGCTGATCAATGCCGACATCGCCCTTTACCGCGCCAAGGCGCGGGGCCGGAACCGGCATGAATTCTTTACCGAGGCGCTGCAGTCGGAGGTCATCCACACCAAGCGCACCGCCGATGAAATTCTGGCGGGCCTCGATACCAACCAGTTCATCGCGCATTACCAGCCCCAGTTCGATGCGCGGACGCTGGACCTGGTTGGCGTGGAAGCGCTGGCCCGCTGGGCGCATCCGGAGGGGCTGCGCACGCCCGACCGGTTCATGGACGTGGCCGAAGAGCTCAACGTGATGGCGCAGATCGACCGCGTGATCCTAGACCAGGCGTTGGCGGACCTGGCGCACTGGGACGAGATGGGGATCAAGGTTCCGCGCGCCTCGGTCAATGTCTCGTTGCGGCGCCTGCACGACGAGGGCCTGATCGAGAGCCTGCGGGCACTTCCGCTTTCACCGGGGCGGATTTCCTTTGAACTGGTGGAATCCATCTATCTCGATGAACGCGACACGATGGTGGGGTGGAACATCGACCAGATCAAGGAACTGGGCATCGATATCGAGATCGACGATTTCGGGACCGGCTATGCCTCGATCGTTTCCCTGCAGAAGCTGCATCCGCGGCGGCTCAAGATCGACCGGCAGCTGGTGACGCCCATTGTCGAGCAGAAGGCGCAGCGGCGGCTGGTGGCCTCCATCGTGGATATCGGCAAGTCCATGGACATCGAAATCGTGGCCGAGGGGGTGGAAACGCACGAGCAGGCCGCCATTTTGCGCGACCTGGGCTGCGATATCCTGCAGGGCTATGCCTTTGCCCGGCCGATGAGCCGGGAGAACCTGGAGACCTTCCTCGTCCAGCAGAGCTGGCGTCAGGCCTGCTAGAGGGCTCGACGCTTCCGATCAGTCGATCAGGAAATAGGTGATGGTGGTGACGACCCGCACCTTCTTGTCGATCTGCTTTTCCGGCCGCTCATTGGGAATTTCGACGGCAGGCAGGATCTCGAACACGCCCTGATTGGCGCTCTGGATATCCCCGACCGCGGCGCCGGATTCAGTGGCAAACTGGGCCGCTGTTTCCTTGGCACGCTGGGTGGCCTCGGTGAGCATTTCGCTTTTCAGGTCATTGATATTGGTGAAGACGAAGGATGCGCCGGCGCTATAGGCGTCGGACGAGAAGACCACGCCCTGGCGCAGGAGATCGGCCACCGAGCGGCTGGCATCGGCCAGTTCGGCAACGCGGTCAGTGGTAACCAGCATGTCTTCGGTGAGCACGAACCGGTATTCGTCCGGGGTGGAACCGGCATTGTAGCCCGCGGCCCGATCTTCCACGAGAACGCTTTGCACCTGGATTTCGGCTTCGGCAAAGCCGCGATCCTCAAGGAACGTGCGCACGGCGGCCTCGGACGCCTCAAGACTGCTCCGCGCCGCTTCCAGCGTTGGACCGGTTGCCACAAAGCGGATGGGCCAGAAGCCGAGATCGGCCTGCACGGAGCGTTCCGAAAGACCCTTTACGTTGACGGTGCGCAGGGGCTGGCGGCTTTCCACGAGCGACGTGCCGACGAACCAGCCGCCCAGGGCAATGCCCATTGCCACGAGAAGCGCGCCAACAATACCGGCCAATTTCATGCTAGGTCCCCCATAATGCCCTCAGGGCAAGTGCGCGCCCGGATCGTGGCGCGATCATGTCATAGGAAGGGGAGGCTGAATGACACATGAACAGCGGCTATTCGGGATCGGCGTCGTTGGCGCCGGGATGGGCGCCAAGCCCCATGCGCTGGCTCTTGATGCGCTACGCGGCAGCGTCGCGGTGCGCGGCGTCTGGCGGCGCACTGCGGGAGAACTGGCACGCTTCTGCGCGGAATATGGATTTCCTGCCGCTCCGAACTACGAGGCGCTCCTGGCCGACCCCCAAGTGGATGCCATTCTTATCCTGACGCCACCCAATGCCCGGCTGGAACTGGTGCGCGCGGCAGTGGCCGCGGGCAAGCATGTGCTGATGGAAAAGCCCGTCGAGCGCAGCACGGCGGCGGCCGAGGAGATCGTGGCGCTGTGCGAAGCGGGTGGCGTCAAGCTGGGGATCATTTTCCAGCACCGCTTCCGGGCCGCCTCCCAGGCCCTGGCCGGTAAAATGAACAAGGGCGAGCTGGGCAGACTCCATGCTTCGCACCTGGTCGTGCCATGGTGGCGGCCGCAGCAAGGCTATTACGACAAGCCGGGCCGCGGGACGCTGGCCCAGGATGGCGGGGGCGTCCTCATCACCCAGGCCATCCATGCGCTGGACCTGATGCTGAGCCTCACCGGCCCGGTGCGGGCTGTCACCGCGCTTTGCGCAACTACGGGCCTGCACCAGATGGAAACCGAGGATTTCGTGGCCGGGGGGCTCGAATTCGCCAATGGGGCGGTCGGCGGCTTCATGGCCACGACGGCCAATTTCCCGGGAGGGCCGGAAAGCCTGACGCTCAATTGCGAGCGGGCCAGCGCCACGCTGAGCGGAGGCAATCTCACCGTGCACTGGCTGGATGGCCGCGTCGAGACCGTGGGCGAGGCCGGCAATTCCGGCGGTGGGGCGGACCCCATGGCTTTCCCCTTCGACTGGCATCAGGCCCAGATCGAGGATTTTGTCGCAGCCGTCCGGGAGGATCGCAAGCCGCTGTCCAATGGCCGCACGGCGCTTGAAGTGCACCGGCTGATCGAGGCGCTGATCCGCTCCGGTCGGGAAGGGCGGCGGGTGGAGGTCTGACGGCCGAGCACATTCCGGCTGTAAAGGACCCGCCGCTGAGCGCGGCGGGCCTCTTGTTACGCCACCTTGGAAATATCAGGCACTGCGTCGAGCAGCATGCGGGTATAGTCCGCCTGCGGATTGTCGAAGATGGAGTCGGTCGGGCCCTTTTCCACCATGACGCCATTGTGCAGCACGCCGACGGCGGTGGACATCTGCCGCACGACGGCGAGATTGTGGCTGATCAGCAGATAGGTGAGGCCGAACTCGGCCTGGAGCTCGCTCATCAGGTCGAGCACCTGGGCCTGGACGGACACGTCGAGCGCGGAGGTGGGTTCGTCGCAGACGATGAATTCGGGCTGGCTGGACAGCGCACGCGCGATGGCGATGCGCTGGCGCTGGCCACCGGAGAATTCGTGCGGGAACTTGCGCATGACGGCCGGATCGAGGCGGACGCGGCGCAAGAGTTCGGCCACGCGGTCATCGACCTCGGAGCGGTTGCGGGCAATGCCCAGTGTGCGCATGGGCTCGGCGATGATATCGGCCACGCGCCAGCGCGGATTAAGGCTGGCATAGGGGTCCTGGAAGATCATCTGGACGCGCTTGCGGCGTTCCTGATGGCCCTTGCCGCCCGCCCAGATGTCGTGGCCGTCGACAAGGATCTGTCCAGAAGAGGGGCGCAGCAGGCCGACGATCATCTTGGCGCAGGTGGACTTGCCCGAGCCGGATTCGCCCACAAGGCCAAAGGTCTCGCCCTTGCCGATGGTGAAGCTCACATCATTGACGGCGCGGAAAACCTCGACCTTGCCGGGCAGGAGCTTGGTGAAGCTGCCGCCACCGATCTCGAAGTCGCGCACCAGATGCTTGACCTGCACATAGGCGCCATCGTCATTGGCGGCAGGTTCGGGCGCCGGGGCGTCGTCCTGGCGCTGGATGGTGGGAATGGAGTCGATGAGCTTGATCGTATAGGGCTCGCGCGGGCGGCGGATGATGTCGCCCACCGTGCCGGTTTCGACCACCTTGCCCTGGTGCATCACCACCATGCGATCCGCGGTCTGGGCGATGACGCCCATGTCGTGGGTGATCAGCATGACGGCGGCGCCGCGATCGGCGCAGAGCTTTTTCAGCACCTTGATGATCTGGGCCTGCACCGACACGTCGAGCGCTGACGTGGGCTCGTCCGCGACGATCAGTTCCGGCTCGGCCGCCAGGGCCAGCGCAATGACAACGCGCTGGCGCATGCCGCCGGAGAACTGGTGCGGGTAGCTGTCGATGCGCTCGGCCGCCTTGGGGATGCCGGTCTCGGCCAGCAGGTCGATGGCCTTCTTGCGCGCTTCGGCTTCCGACAGCGGCAGGTGGGTGCGGATGGTCTCGATCAGCTGTTCGCCCACGGTATAAAGCGGGTTGAGGCTGGTCAGGGGGTCCTGGAAGACCATGCCGATGCGCTTGCCGCGCAGCTTGGCGCGCTGCTCTTCGGGCAGGTTGTCGATGCGCTCGCCCTTGAGACGGATTTCGCCCCGGGCAATGCGGCCCGGCCGGTCGATGAGGCCGATCACGGCCGATCCGGTCATGGACTTGCCGGCGCCCGACTCGCCCACCACGCCCAGCACTTCGCCGGGCATGATGTCGAAGGAGACGCCGTTGACGGCGGTGAAGACGTCGTCGCGGAAGGGGAACTCGACGACGAGGTCCTTGATGGAAAGAACGGGCTCGGTCATCAGCGCAACTTCGGATTGAGGGCGTCGCGCAGCCAGTCACCAAGGAGGTTCACGGACAGAGCGAGCAGGATGAGGGTGAGAGCCGGGAAGAAGATGATCCACCATTCGCCCGAGAATAGGAACTGCTGACCGATACGGATCAGGGTTCCCAGCGAGGGCTGGGTGGGCGGAACGCCGACGCCGAGATAGGAGAGCGTGGCTTCTTCGATGATGGCCAGGGCCAGACCGATGGTGCCGATGACCAGAACCGGCCCCATGACATTGGGCAGGACGTGGCGCAGCAGGATGATGAAGGGATTGACGCCCAGGATGCGGGCGGCAGCCACATAGTCCTTCTGGCGCTCAACCATGGTCGCGCCGCGCACGGTACGGGCGAACTGGGCCCAGTTGGCCAGACCAATGGCGACGATCAGCACCCAGACTGCCGCGCCTTCCTGCTGGTTGGGCGGGATAATGCCGCGGGCAACGCCAAAGATCAGGAGCGCGATGAGGATAGCCGGGAACGAGAGCTGCACGTCGGCGACGCGCATGATGATCGCGTCCCAAAGGCCGCCGAGATAGCCGGCGACAAGCCCCAGGCCCACGCCCATGACCATCGCAAAGAGCGTCGCCATGATGCCGACGAAGAGCGAGACGCGGGAGCCATACATGATGGTCGAGAGCATGTCGCGACCCTGGCTGTCGGTGCCCAGGGCAAAGTAGCGCCCGCCCATGGAAGTGGAATTGGGCGGCGTAAAGCCATCCATCAGGCTCAGGGTAGCCGGGTTGAATGGATTATAGGGCGCCAGCCAGGGGGCAAAGACAGCCATCAGGATCAGCAACAGGGCGACAATCGAGGCGACGATGGTCACGGGCGAGTGCCTGTAGGACCAGACGATGTCGGACTTGAGGAACATCTTCCAGCGCGAGGTCTTGGCAGCCACGACCGGCTGTTCGGGCGAATGGGGCAAATCGGTCATGGATCTACCTCCCGGTTTTGGCGCCGTCGCGCAGGCGCGGATCGACGATGAAGTAGAGGATATCAACGATGAGGTTGATCACGACGAAGACCAGCGCCACGAACACCAGATAGGCGGCCATGACGGGCACGTCGACGGCGGCAACCGAGTTAACGAAGAGCGAACCCACACCCGGCCACTGGAACACCGTCTCGGTGATGATGGCGAAGGCGATCACCGAACCGAGCTGGAGGCCGGTGATGGTGATGACAGGCACCATGGTGTTCTTGAGCGCGTGGCCGAAATTGATCGCGCGCTGGCTGAGGCCGCGCGCCTTGGCGAAGCGGATATAGTCGGTGCGCAGCACTTCGAGCATTTCGGCGCGCACGAGGCGCATGATCAGCGTCAGCTGGAACAGAGAAAGCGTAATTGCCGGCAGGACAAGCGAGCGCAGGCCCGATTGGGTCAACAGGCCCGTGCGCCACCAGCCGATCTGCACGACCTCTCCGCGCCCGAAGGACGGCAGCCATTTGAGCTCGACCGCAAAGACGTAGATCAGCCCGATACCGATGAGGAAGGTGGGCAGCGACACGCCGACCAGCGAGGCCGTCATGATGACGCCGGAGGAAAAGGCGCGGGGGCGCAGTGCGGTATAGATGCCCAGCAGGACGCCAAAAACCAGCGCGATGGTTGCCGAGGCAACGGCCAGTTCGATGGTTGCGGGCAGGCGCTCGAGGATGAGCTGGCTCACCGGCTGCTGCAGGCGGTAGGAAATACCGAACTCGCCCTGAACAGCGTTGGCGATGAATTTGAAGAACTGGATATAGAAGGGCTGGTCGAGCCCCAGGCGCTCACGCGCGGCGTCGTAGTCGACCTGCTTGGCGTCCTGGCTGAGCAGGGCGGCCAGCGGATCGCCGACGTAGCGGAAGACCAGGAAGGCAATGAACGCCACGACAAGCATGACGATAACGGACTGGAAAATCCGCCGGGCAATGAAGGCGAGCATTTTGCCCCCTTAAAAAGGGGAGCCGCCGCGGGAGACAAGACTCCGCGCGGCGGCTCGCGATTTCGAGGATTTAGTCGAAGGTGACCGTGGTCATGTTCGGCTGGTTTTCCGGCTGAACCGGCAGCGTCACACCTTCACGCATCGCATAGGCCAGGACCTGGTTGTGGACCGGGAGCAGGACACGATCCGCCTTCACCACTTCCCAGATCTCGGCGACGGTCGCATCGCGGGCATCCATGTCGTCCATGGTGCCGAGAGCGATGATCTTCTCGTCGAGTTCGGGGTTTGAATAGAGGCCGACGTTGTAGGTGCCGTGCAGGTCGGTCTTGGTGTGGATCAGATCGTTGAACACATAGGCCGAGTCAAAGGTCGGGACGCCCCAGCCAAGGAGGTAGAAGTCCGACTCGTTGGCAAGGATGATCGGGCTGTGTTCAGCAACCGGGCGCGAAGCCAGGGTGACGTTGATGCCGATCTGGCCGAGCATGCCGACATAGGCAGTGGAGATCGCCTCGTCGTTGACATAGCGGTTGTTCGGGGTGTCGAGGGTGACCGAGAAGCCATCCGGATAACCGGCTTCGGCCATCAGGGCCTTGGCCTTTTCCACGTCCGGAGCCGGGTAAGCGTCAAGCTCTTCGGTCCAGCCGCGCACGAAGGGCGGGTTGGGGATACCGGTCGGGATCGACTGGCCGCGCATCACGACCTGCTTGATCGCATCGCGGTCGAGCACGAGTTCCATGGCTTCGCGAACCAGCGGGTTGTTGAAGGGGTTGGAGTCGGTGATGTTGGACGACTTAAGCGGCTCTTCGCCAAAGCGATAGCCGAAATAGATGAAGCGGTTTTCCGGACCGACTTCGACCTTGAAGCCTTCGGTGTTGCTGAGGCGCTCGATGTCCTGCGGCGGCACGTCCTGGACGATATCCACCTCACCCGACAGCAGAGCCGAAATACGGGTCTGAGCGTCGGCAATGGTGAGGTATTCGATCTTGTCCACGGCCGGCTTTTCGCCCCACCAACCGTCGAAATAGTCCATGACGGTCTTCACGTCGACTTCACGCGAAGTGAGGGTGTAGGGGCCGGTGCCGTTGGTGTTCAGCACGGAATAGTTGGATGCGCCCGAAGCGAAGTCCTGGACAACATCCAGATCGTTCTCTTCCGACCAGGTCTTGTCCATGATGAACGTGTTGGTCAGGTTGTTCGGGTAGATCAGCGCCGGGCCGGTCATCTGGAATTCGACGGTGTAGTCGTCGACGGCGTTCACGGACTGCACTTCGGCGTGCAGCTGCTTCATGTTGGAGAATTCGCTCTTGGCGCGGGTGATCGAGTAGACCACGTCCTCGGCGGTGAAGTCATTGCCGTTGTGGAACTTGACGCCTTCACGCAGCTTGAAAACCCAGACGGTGGGATCGCCGTCCTTAAGCGCCCATTCGGTCGCCAGGCGCGGGGTCAGGGTACCGTCATTGTCGCGACCCAGCAGCGTTTCGTAGATGTGGTGAGCAACCGTATGGGTATTACCCTGGTTCTGCGAATGCGGATCCAGCGTGAGGGCGTCCGACGAACGCGCCCAGCGGATGGTCTCGGCATTGGCAACACCGGCGAGCATCGTGGTGGCAATAAGAACTGCCGCGATGCGAGTCAGTGATGAGTGCATGGAAGTCTCCCGTTCCTGAACTTTGCGCCTTCTCAGCGCGCAAGCGCCGGAGGCTTGGCGACACAAAAGCGTAGAATGGGAGGCAGCGCAACGAGAATCATTGACCATTTGGTCAATCCCATGACGGTCAAGCGCGGTATCCACAAGAATGGACGATTTCTGCGGGAACCGTTCGGACAGCCCTGTTTGCCCTTGTTGTTGCAGGCGCGCTCTCCGGGGAGAAAACATGGATGATGTCGCGACGGTCTGGCTCACGGTTCAGCCAAGGCGAAGAGCGCGCCTTTACGGGCCGGCTGCCTTCACCCTCGAAATGCCGTGGCATGAAAGCTATGACAGGCATGGTGTTGCCAATGTGGATGGAGACCAATGGGACCGCGTCGTGCCATCGTCGCCATTGCCGTCTCGATGCTGCCGCTGACGGCAGCCTCGGCGCAGAGCCCCGGCTGGGGCTACTCACCCCTGCCCGGGGAGGGCGACAGAGCCAGCATGGGCTGCGCAACAGGTTCGACGCCGCAGGATCACACGTGCCTCGTCGTGCGGTGCGAAGACGTTTTTCGGTCGGGCTTCATATCCATACCACCCGTGGGAACGGCGCTGCGGGGCCGTGGCTGATGACGCTGGACCGCGAGGACCGGACGGTCGAGGCTGCGGCGGAGGACGGGCCCTATTCTGGCCGGATCGCAGACCCCGAGGGGTGGCTGCTGGACCGGATCGAGCAGGGCACCTTTGTTTATTTGCGCCATGCCGATGACGAAGCGGGCGGCTTTGCCCATATCAGCCTGGCGGGCTCCTATCGCGCCATCAGGGAAGCGCTGTATTTCTGCGCGCCACGAACGGGTCCAAACGAACAAATAGGCGGCCAGCACGTTTCTGCTGACCCCCACAGTATGGAGAAGAGCAATGAACCGACGCCCGCTGGGACGCAGTGAACTGGTGATCGAGCCCCTGGTGCTAGGGGGCAATGTCTTTGGCTGGACGGTCGACGAGCAGAAGGGCTTCGGCATTCTCGACGCCTATGTCGACCAGGGTTTCACCGCCATCGACACGGCGGAAGGCTATCCAAACTGGGTGCCGGGCAACCCGCCCGGCATGAGCGAGACCATTATTGGCAAATGGCTCAAGGCCCGCGGCAATCGCGACAAGGTACACATTTTTTCCAAGGTGAACTCGGCGCGCCAGCCGGGCGGGCTCAAGGCCGAGGCGATCAAGACCGGGGTGGAAGCCTCGCTCAAGCGGCTGCAGACCGACTATCTCGACCTTTATTTCAGCCACTGGCCGGATGACACGGCAAGCCACGAGGAAACGCTGGCGGCCTATGACGTGCTGATCCGTTCCGGCAAGGTACGCGTCATCGGCGCCTCGAACTATACGGCCGAGATGCTGGAAGCGGCGCAGCAGACCGCCATCGTCAAATCGCTGACGCGTTACGAGGTCGTCCAGCCGCGTCATAATCTTTACGATCGGGGCGAGTTCGATGCCCTGCGGCCCTATCTGGTCAAGAACGAGGTCGGCGCGATTGTCTACTATAGCCTGGCGTCGGGTTTTCTGACCGGCAAGTATCGCAGCAAGGACGACCTTGGGCAGTCGCCGCGCGGCGGCGGGATCAGCCAGTATCTCGACGATAAGGGCCTCCGGATCCTCGCTGCCCTTGACAAGGTGGCGCAGGAAACCGGCGCGACGCAGGCCGAGGTGGCGCTGGCCTGGCTGGTTGCCCAGGAAGGGGTGAGCGCCCCTATCGCCTCGGCGACATCGGTCGAGCAGGTGGAAAGCCTGGCGCGCGGGGTGCGTCTTGAGCTGAGCGATGAAGCCAACAGGCTCCTCACCGATAGCGGGCTCTAGGGAGCCCTGCCCTATTTGCCGCCCAGCTTCTGCTTCAGGCTGGCGCTGGGCACGAGCATGACGACGCGACGGGCTGCAATCGTATGTTCCTCGCCGGTGCGGGGATTGCGGCCCATCCGCTCGGCGCGGGTGCGCACTTCAAGCGTTCCGAAGCCGGTCAGCTTGACCGTCTCGCCTTCCATCAGGCTGTTGCCGATCAGCTCGATCATGCGCTCGCAGATTGCGGAAGCATCACTGCGGGACATGGCCGAAGCTGACTGAGCGGTTTCGCAGAGTGCCGATCGCGTAATGGTGCCCAAGAGACGTCTCCCGAATAATATATTCGTACGCGGAACTTAAAATCGTGTCCAGCACCTTCGGCGAGGCAAACCTGATTATTGCGTTCAGGATTAATTGACATTTTTTAGAATGGTTATAAGCTGGGCGTCACGTTAAGAAGGTCCGACCCCGGACTTGCCGTCTTGTGAAAGGCCCGTTTCTTGCGACTGACCCGCCAATCCAACTATGCCATCCGCACCCTCGTCTACTGCGCCGTCAACGAGCCGGACCTGAGCCGGGTTGCCGAAATTGCGCGGGCCTATGGCATTTCCGAACTCTTCCTGTTCAAGCTGATCAAGCCGCTGGTCGAGAACGGGCTGCTGCAGACGGTGCGCGGCCGACATGGCGGCATAAAGCTGGGCAAGCCCGCGGATCAGATTACTCTGCTCGAGACCATCCGGCTCACCGAGGAGAACTTCGCGCTGGCGGAATGCTTTGAAGAGGGCGCGGACTGTCCGCTGATCGGCGAATGCGATCTCAATGGCGCATTGCGCGAGGCGCTGGGCGCCTTTTTCGAGGTGCTGGCGGGCTATACCATTGCCGATCTGGCCGCCAAGAAGCGCTCCATCCGCGAGCGGCTGGGCATTTCCACCGGTGAAGCGGTTTCCGAAAAGCTGAGCATCGCCGCCGCGCTTTGAGCGATTTCGTCGCCCCATTTCCATAATATGATCTTTACAATCATATTATCGCGTGCTTGATAGGGGGCATGGCGCTGCCGCCCCTTGGGGCCTGTGGGCGATCGGCGCCGTATCCTGACGGGGCTTGCTGCTGCCGTCTCCCCGGGCCGGCCAGGATCCTCAACGTCCTGACCGGCCTTTCCTTTCATCCACACATTGATCTGGCCGGGGGCCTATGCTCTATCCGGGCCAGTATTTCTGGATCGTGTCATGGCCGCCCCTCCCCTGCTTTCGCTGCAAAATATCGAACTAACTTTTGGCGGCACCCAATTGCTGGAAGCGGCAGAACTGATCGTATCGCCCGGACAGCGGATTGCGCTTGTGGGCCGGAACGGGTCGGGAAAGTCCACCCTGCTCAAGATCGCGGCGGGGATCGTGCAGCATGACAAAGGCGTGCGCTTTGCCGAACCGGGCGCAACGATCCGCTACCTGCCGCAGGAACCCGATCTGTCCGGCTTCCCCACCACGCTGGCCTATGTAGAGGCGGGGCTGGCGCCGGGCGATGACCTTTATCGGGCACAATATCTGCTCGAAGCGCTGGGTATGACGGGCCAGGAGAATCCGGCCAATCTTTCGGGTGGCGAGGGCCGGCGCGCGGCGCTGGCGCGGGTTCTGGCGCCGCAGCCCGACGTCCTGCTCTTGGACGAACCCACCAACCACCTCGACCTGCCGGTTATCGAATGGCTGCAGGACGAGCTCAATTCCATGCGCTCGGCCATGGTGCTGATCAGCCACGACCGGCGCTTTCTGTCGGACCTGTCGCAGTCCACCGTGTGGCTAGACCGGGGCATGACGCGGCGCATCGAGAAAGGCTTTTCGGCCTTTGAAGGCTGGCGCGACGAGGTGCTGGAGCAGGAAGAGAAAGACCGGCACAAGCTCGACCGGCAGATTGTGCGCGAGGAACACTGGCTGCGCTATGGCGTGACCGCACGGCGCAAGCGCAATGTGGGACGGCTTGAGCGGCTGGCAGGCCTGCGGCAGGACCGGCGCGAGCAAAGGCGCGTCACCGGCACCGTGACCATGTCTGTCAGCGAGGGCCGCACGTCGGGTGCATTGGTGGCCGAGGCCGAGAACATTTCCAAGAGCTTCGGATCGCGATCCGTGGTGCGCGAGTTCTCGACCCGCGTGCTGCGCGGCGACCGCGTGGGCGTTGTGGGACCAAACGGGGCCGGCAAGACGACGCTGATCAAGATGCTGACCGGCCTGCTCGAGCCCGATAGCGGCACGATCAAGCTGGGTTCGGCGATTGAACTGGCCATGCTGGATCAGGGGCGGGCGCGGCTCGATCCGGAAACCCGCCTCAAGGATGCCCTAACCGGCGGGGGCAGCGATACCCTCGTGATCAATGGCGAGAACAAGCATGTCGTGGGCTACATGAAGGACTTCCTGTTCACCCCCGAACAGGCCAACACGCCCATCGGCAAACTATCGGGTGGCGAGCGAGCCCGCGTTGCCCTGGCCCGTGCCCTTGCCCTGCCCTCGAACTTCCTCGTCCTCGACGAACCAACCAACGATCTCGATCTCGAGACGCTGGACCTCCTGGAGGAAATGGTTTCCGACTATGCCGGAACCGTGGTGGTGGTGAGCCATGACCGCGACTTCCTCGACCGGGTCGCCACATCGGTGATCATGGCGGAAGGGGACGGGCGCTGGACTGAATATGCCGGCGGGTATACCGACATGGTTTCCCAGCGCGGGAGCGGAGTTTCGGCGCGCGTTGTCGAGAAGGCACCCAAGGCCGAAAAGGCCAGAAGCGAGGCGCCCGCGCCGGTTCAGGCCAAGCGCAAGCTGAGCTTCAAGGAAAAGCACGCGCTCGAAACGCTGCCCAAGGACATCGAAAAGCTCGACGCCGAGATCAAGGCGCTGGGCGCGGCGCTGGCCGACCCTGCCTTTTACACCAAGGACCCCAATGGCTTTGCAGCCAAATCCAAGGCTCTTGAAGCCGCCGAAGCCAAAAAGGCCGCGGCCGAAGAGCAGTGGCTGGAGCTTGAAATGCTGCGCGAGGAGCTTGAAGGGTCCTGAGCCTCAGCCCTGCCAATCGAAGCGGGGCGGCATCAGCACCTGCAGGCCATCGGTTTCTCCGGCGATGCGGCGGAGCAGGGTGGCCCCCAGATTGCGGCCGGACAGGATGAAATCCTCCTGCGCCGTCTCGGCGCCGGACTGGAATTGCATGAACAGCGGCGAATTCTGCTTGGTGACCACGTGGGCAGTTTCGCCTACGCGCAGGCCGGCTTCAGTGAGCCCGCCGATCACGGCCAGCGAAGAGACTTCCGAAGCGCAGACATAGCCGTCCGGACCATCGGGGCGCTTGGCGCGCTTGACCACATAGTTGCGGATAGCGTCGGTGGGGCTGCCCAGGTTCACGTCGGGCGCATATTCATAGGCAATGCCGGCATCCTGAGCGCCGCGCGCGATGCCGGCGCGCAGATGCTCGTTATAGGTGAGCGCGCTGTCGGGCAGCACGATGGATACCCGGCGCACGCCCTTTTTGGCAAGGCGCAGCACAGCTTCATAGGCATAGGTCTCGTTGTCGAAATCGACAAAGGGATGGGCCTCGGGCCATTGGGTGCGGCCGTGGCTGACAAAGGGAAAGTCGCTGTCGAGCAGAAAGCGGACACGCTCGTCGAGGGACTCCGACTTGGAGAAAATGACGCCATCGGCCATGCGATTGCGCACAATGTGGCGGATGGGTTCGAGCGGCGGAACGTTGCGGAATTGCGGCGTGATGACGAGGTGGTAGGCCGTATCACGCAGCGCCTCGGTGATGCCGCTCACCAGATTGGTGCCAAAGCCATAAATCTGTTCGTCCGGCTCAAGCACCAAGGCAATGACATTGGTGCGCCCGGTCTTGAGGCGAAGCGCCGCGCGGTCGGGCAGATAGCCGATTTCGGCAGCGATTTTCTGGACGCGGTCGCGCGTTTCCTGCGCCAGTTCGGGCGCATTATTGAGGGCGCGCGAAATGGTGGTGACGGCAAGACCCGTCATCTCGGCTATGGTCTTGAGCGTCGGCTTTCCGGATGGCTTGACACCCCGCTTGGCCCCTTTAGCGGGCGGCACTTGTTGTTCCGACACGGCACTATCCTCCCACCGCCTGACGCTTTGGCGGCAATGATCCATGTTAAGAACACCAGATTTCTGCCCGCGGCAAGCGTGGCGATTGCGCATGGGAAAAGCTGAGTAGATTTGTCTCATTCTCCTCTTAGGTCGAAAGTCGAGGAGGCTTTTTCGCTTTTGGCGCGGTTTACGCACTGGCCGGCACTGGAAATCTTCAAAGCCAGACTCTATCTTGCCATCATCACGGCGCAGCTTCGCGCCCGTGCTCGTTCAACACCTGCAAGGAAAGGAATGACGATGACGACATCGACGACCTTCACTCTCCATGCCGTGTGTTCGACCGTAGTAACCTGCACCGCCGGCGCCAAACGCTGGCAAGGTTTCTGTCGCTCCAAACGAATGTGACCTGCGTCACACCTTCGTCTCACAAACCCGATAGAACCCGCGTTGCCGACCCCAGGCCCACCCAACCGGTGGCCTGATGCTGGAATGGCGCGCAAGCGGAGATTGCTCCCATGCAGGAAAACAATTTGAACCGGGCCGCAAGGCTAAAGCCCATCGTGATCGAAGTTGGCGGCGAGCCGCAGGGCGTGGTTGTGCCCGATTCAGAAGGCTACCGGTTTCTGGCGGTCAAGCTGCCCGCCTTCGCCATTGACGGCGTCCACTTCCCAAGTGTGGAAACAGCGCATCTGGCGGTGAGCCAGGCCGTGCTGGGCGAAGAGGCGGCATGACAAAGCCGGTGGCGTGGCCACCGGCTGCATTGCACGACGTCCCTCTTAGTCGTCGTTGGTCGCGTTGAGCTCGGACGGACGCTTGCCTTCGGAGACCGGCGGCGTTGGATCGAGCGCATGGTCCACGGCCTCGGCGAGAGCCTCGATATCCATGCGCGAGGCGCCGGTTGCGGCCTGTCGCTCCATTTCGGCGGAAAGTGCCGTGGCGATGGCCTGACGGCGCGATGCCACGATGTCGTTAGCCGTTTCCATCGATCGAGATCCCCTGTTCATCAACGCGCACTTCAATGCCGGGGCGCGACTGTTGCTGATAGGTGTAGATGCCAAAGGCAACGATGGCGACCAGCAGAATTGCGATCACCGCATAAAGACCGTTACGGGACATGAGGGCTCCTGACGCTTGGTAGTTTGCTACCAACGCGCCGGACCCCGAAAGGGTTCACTCCGCCGCGATTCGGCGCAGGGCCATGACGAAGGCCGTTACCCCGATGGCAGGGGAGGCCGAGTTGTCGATGACGATGGGCTCGATATGAGCCGGCAGGGCCGCCCCTTCCCGCGCCAGGCGAGCGGCAATCTGGTCGCGGCTTTCGCGGCCCCGCCGCGCCAGCCGTTCGGCCCGCAGGGAAATTTCGGCGGAAACCTGCACAACGCGGCAGTGGGGATATTTGGCCATCGCGGCTGGAACCGCATGGCGGGAAATGTTGGCCACGACCACGCGCCCCAAGGACAAGTCGGTATCGACGCTGATGGGCAGGGCATAGTCGAGATTGTGCGCCTGCCAGACGAGGGTAAAGCGCCCGGCGGCTTCGGCCTCGGCGAACTCGGCGCGATCCATGCCGATATGGTCTTCCAGGTCGATGTCGGCCGGACGGGTTACGCAGCGGCGCACGAATGAAAAGCGGCGATCCTGTTCCAGCGCCTTGCGCGCGCCACCGATCAGCGTGTCCTTGCCGACCCCCGAGGGGCCAACAACCAGAACCAGTACGCCGGGGGGCCTTTCGCTCAACTTACACGCTGCCCTTCCCGCCACACGCCACGCACAACCGGCAGCGGCGCATCGGCCGCTACCTGCACGAGATCGGCCCGCTTACCCGGCGCAATCTCGCCGCGGTCATCAAGGCCGGCGGCCCGCGCCGGATTGAGGGTTACGGTAGCCAGGGCCCGCGAGAGGTCAAGGCCTTCTACGCGCGAGGGCATCAGAAAGGCGGCCTGAAGCAGCGCAAAGGGGACATAGTCGGAACTGAGGATATCGAGGAGTCCCGCCGCGACAAGGTCCGTGGCCGAGATATTGCCCGAATGGGAGCGGCCCCGCACGACATTGGGTGCACCCATGAGGACGGCGAGGCCCGCATCCTTGGCCGCCGAGGCGGCTTCAAGCGTCGTTGGAAATTCGGAAATGGCGACGCCGTCGCGAGCGGCCTCTTCGACATGGGCGACCGTGGCATCGTCATGGCTGGCCAGTGCCAGGCCAAGCTGCCGGGCTCTTCGGACAAGCGCCTGGCGATTGGCAGCCGAATAGCGGTCGTGCTCGGCCTGGCGCGCGTCGAGATAGGCCTGCATCTCGTCAGGGCTCCGCCCCATTTTGGGGCCGTAAAAGCGCTTATAGGCCTCGAGCGACTGGAACTGCCGCTGGCCGGGCGTGTGGTCCATGACCGAGGCCATGCGTGTGGAAGGATGATGGGCCAGGGCGTCGAAATGGGCGACGACGTCGTGGCTCGGCAGCTCGCAGCGGAGGTGAATGAAATGCTCCGAACGCAGCCAGCCGCCATCGCGGCCGGCGCGCACGGCCGAGACCAGCTTTTCGGCATGCACGAGCATATCGGGCAGATCGTCGTCGGAGCCGATGCGCACGGCATCAAAGACGGTGGTGATGCCCGAGCCGGCGATCTGGGCGTCGTGTGCGTGCAGCGCGGCCAGCGGGTCCCAGAATACGCCGGGGCGCGGCCGGTAGTGATTCTCGAGATGGTCGGTATGGAGTTCGACGAGGCCCGGGATGAGGTAGTCGCCGCCGAGGTCGTGACCCTGATCGGAGGGGCCGCTATCGAGGGCGGCAATCACCCCTTCGCGCACCAGCACGGAACCGGTTACGACCTCGGTGGCGAGGACCACGCGCGCATTGGAAAAGACGGTTTCGGTCACGCCACGCCTCCAAGGACGAATTCGGCCTCGCGCCGGAAGGACTTGCCGGGCTCGGGCTCCACAAAGAGGACCAGCCGATCGAGCGTCACAGGCTCACCCAGGACCGGGGCAAACCAAGTCTGGGCGGCCGTCCGGAATTCGGCGCAATCCTCGCCCTCAAGGCGATCGGTCAGTGTCATGTGGAAGCGGAATTCGTCCATGACATAGGGATAGCCATAGGCGCCGAGCAGTTCTTCCTGGCGCGGCGTGAGGCCGGCGGCCAGGCGCGCGGCGTAGTCGCGCGGATGGAGGGGCGCGCGGAAGCGTTCGAAATCCTCAACCAGGCGCGCGGCCAAATCCTGGAGGGCATCGTTGCCCGGCGCGGGGACCAGCGCCAGAAATCCGGCCAGATCGGCAATCTGAAGCGGCCCAATCGAGACGGGGGCCGTCTGGGCCGCAAAGTCGGCCAGTGCCGCCCGCAGCGTTTCCGGGCTCTGATCTTCCGCCAACGTCATGGGAGGCTTGAGCGTGGCGTGAAATCCATAGCGCCCCGCTGATTGCGTCCGGTTGAGCAGGCGGGTGCGGTCGATACCGGCGACCGCTCCCTCGAACATTGCATTGGTCGCCGCGTCTCGCCCGAGCCAGACGGCCGCCCTTTCCCAGAGCGTGCTTGTGGTGTCGGGGGCGTAGTAGATGGCGAATCTCTGGGGCATCGAACCTCCTGGCGGGCGCGTAATGGAACGCCGTGACATTGGTTTGACAAGCGGGTTTTGTGTGTTTGGCTGTTGCGCACACTGGACAACAGTCCCTCGGGTGGCGAAAACGTGGCCTCCATTCCGGGCCAAAGGACTGATGCATAATGGACCGCACGCTGCTTCGATCCCTCTTTGACAGCGCCGTCACCCAGGCCCAGCCCGCCCTCGCGGTTGCCCGGCACCTGCCCGAGCCGCCGAAGGGCCGTACGATTGTGATTGGCGCCGGCAAGGCGTCGGCGCAGATGGCGCGAGCGCTGGAGCGGGCGTGGGCCGGGCCCATAGAGGGGTTCGTTGTGACGCGATATGGCTATGCCGAGGCCTGCGAGCGGATCGAGATCGTCGAGGCCGCGCATCCGGTGCCGGATGAGGCCGGCCTGCATGCCGGCCGCCGGATCATGGAGATGGTTTCCGGGCTCACGGCAGACGATCTGGTCATTGCCCTGATTTCAGGTGGCGGCTCGTCCCTGCTGCCAGCGCCCGCACCGGGCCTGACGCTGGCTGACGAGCAGGCGGTCAATCGGGCGCTCCTGGCTTCAGGCGCGCCGATCGGGGTGATGAACCTGATCCGCAACCAGTTTTCGACCATCAAGGGCGGCCGGCTGGCGGCGGCGGCCGCACCGGCGCGCGTGGTGACACTGGTGGTTTCGGATGTGCCCGGCGACGATCCCGCGCTGGTCGCGTCGGGGCCCACCTTGCCCCTGCGCGGCGGACGGACGGAAGCGCGGCGGCTCGCTTCGCTTTACCGGATTGAACTGCCGGAGGCCGCCCAACGGCTTCTCGACAGCGAGGAAAACCTGCCGCCCGAAGCCGATGATCCTGTCTTTGCCGGCAACAGCGCGGTGACCATCGCCTCGGCTGCCCTGTCCCTTGAGGCGGCGGCGGCACTGGCGCGGGAAAACGGCATCGAGGCAGCCATCCTGTCGGATGCCGTCGAGGGCGAGGCGCGGGACGTGGCCCAGGTGCACGCGGCCATGGCGCGCGAAATCGCCCAGCGCAACCGGCCCTTCAGCAAGCCCGTCGTCCTGCTCTCGGGCGGTGAAACCACGGTGACCCTGCGCGGCAGGGGTCGTGGGGGGCGCAATGGCGAGTTCCTCCTGTCGCTGGCCATTGCGCTGGATGGCGTCGAGGGCGTCACGGCGCTGGCGGCGGATACGGATGGGATCGACGGCTCGGAAGACAATGCCGGCGGCATTGTCGATGGCGCCTCGGCACGGCGGATGCGTGAGGCCGGGATCGATCCGCAGGCCGCGCTTGCCAACAACGATGCCTATGGTGCCCTGGAGTCTGCAGGAGACCTTCTCGTGACGGGCCCGACGGGCACCAATGTCAACGACTTCCGGGCGATCCTGATCCGCTGATTTGTCAGCACGCCGATGCTGTGTCAGGCTCCCTCGTCAGGACAGGGAGGCAGGTATGGCGAAGGTTACGGGCATAGGCGGACTCTTCTTCCGGTCGCGCGACACCAAGGCGCTGGCGCAGTGGTACGAAACGCATCTGGGCATCAGCGAGCTATGGACGCAGGAGGGCGGCCTCACCGTGTTCGCGCCCTTCCGGCAGGAAACCGACTACTTTCCGGCGGACAAGCAGTGGATGGTCAATTTCCGCGTCGACGATCTCGACGGCATGCTGAGTAAGTTGCGCGCTGCGGGCATAGCGGTCGAAACGCGGCCGGACGAATGGGACACGCCCGAAACCGGACGCTTTGCGCGCATCCACGACCCCGAAGGCAACCAGATCGAACTCTGGGAACCGAGCCTGACGCCGCCCGCGACATAAAAATCATACTTATCTTGGCCGGAGGTCTTGGCAGAGAGGGGCAAGACCTGCTCTATAACGCCGCCTCATTAGACGGAGTTTTGGGATGGCCAAGCGGAAGATCGCGGTAATCGGCGTTGGGAAAATCGCGCAGGATCAGCACCTGCCGGTGATCGACGCATCCGAGGACTTCGAGCTGGCGGCAACGGTATCGACGCGCGGCGTCGGCCACGGCTCGGTGCCGGTGTTCAAGACCCCGGCCGAGCTTTATGCGGCCATGCCCGAGGTTGGCCTTGTTTCCATCTGTACGCCGCCGGGTGTGCGCCACGCCTATGTGCGCGAGGCGCTGGATGCCGGCAAGGACGTGATGATGGAAAAGCCGCCCACCACCACGATCTCCGAACTCGACGACATCGTCGCCCATGCGGCCCGGCTAGACCGCGTCCTGTTCCAGACCTGGCACAGCCAGTATAATGCCGCCGTCGACAAGACCAAGGCGATCCTGGCCGAGCAGGGCGTGCAGGCGGCGCGCATCGACTGGCGCGAAAGCGTGCGAAAGTGGCATCCGGGTCAGGACTGGGTGTGGGAGCCCGGCGGCTTCGGCGTCTGCGATCCGGGCATCAATGCCTTTTCGATTTTCACCAAGGTCATGCCCTATCCGGTCTTTGTCGAAAGCGCCAAGCTGACCTTCCCGGCCAACAAGCAGACCCCCGTGGATGTCGATATCCGCTTCAAGTCCGGCCAGGCGCACAAGCCGGACCTCTCCTGCGGTTTCAACTGGCTGGAAGAGAGCGGGGAAATCTGGACCATCCGCTTCACCACGGGCACGGGCGCTGAAATCACGCTCGAAAACGGCGGACGTAAGCTCAGCGTCAATGGTGAGGTCATCGTCGAGCACGGCGATCTCGAATATGCCGGCATCTATGATCGCTTCGCCGATCTGCTCGACGCGCGTCAGTCCGATGTCGACGCGGCGCCGCTGCGCCTGATGAGCGATGTGTTCCTTATGGGCGCGCGCGAAAACGGTCCCGCATTCGAGTGGTAAGCAACCCCTAGACCTGGGTGGCCTCGGCCACCCGGCGGTTGCCGTCGAGCATGACCTGCATGGCGCGGCGTGCGCCTTCCGGATCCCTGGCGGCAATGGCCTCGGCAACGTCGACATGGCCCTGGCGGGTGACGGTCACGTCGCTGCCGGCGCCGCCATATTCGTAGGCGATGCCCAGCATGGTGAGGATCAGCGGACGCAGTTGCACCATCATAAGGTTGCCGGTGGCTTCAAGAATGGTGGCGTGAAACCGGCAATCGGCTTCAAACAGCTGGGCTAGATCGGTCTGGTCGGGACGCAGATCCTGCGCCGCGGCCAGAATGGTGGCGGCCTGTTCGGGCGTGGCGCGTTCGGCTGCCAAGGCAGCGGCGCCCGGCTCGATCAGCGAGCGCAATTCCGTCGTTTCACTGAACATGGCAACGAGGCGCGGATGGCTGTGCTCGTGCCAGGAGACCACGTCGGCATCGAGCAGGTTCCACTCCTCGACGGGACGGACGCGGGTGCCATAGCGGCGGGCGGTGCGTACCAGGCCCTTGCCGGATAGTACCTTTATCGCATCGCGGATGGTGGCGC
Organism: Pseudomonadota bacterium; assembly: GCA_023391095.1. Classification (GTDB taxonomy): domain Bacteria; phylum Pseudomonadota; class Alphaproteobacteria; order Rhizobiales; family Devosiaceae; genus Devosia. The sequence goes on along the minus strand of JAEWBN010000002.1, from coordinate 55,485 downwards.
GGCTCACATTGAGAGAGGTGGCGAGTTCGGCCTCGGTCGGCATGATCTCGCCGGGCCGGTAAACGTCACTGGCAATGCGCCGGCCCAGCAGGTCCACCGTGACCTTGGCAGCACCGGTGGGAAGGGCGCCCAAAGCCGCAGGTAGGGCAAATCGTCCGCTGGAAGCGGCTTTGTCATGACCCATGCACGTCCATCCCCTGTCTATTGTGCCCCGGCGCGACTTCTCACCCGGAGGGGTCGACCACCGGCAAGTCTAGACCAGACCAAGCGCAGCGCCAAGTTAGTCGGCCTGATGATGCTGGCGCGTCGTCGGCAGACCAGCCAGCGGCATCGGCCTGTGCTTATGGATGCGGATGCCCTTGCGCCAAAGTTTCAGCGCTTCCCAATGGATGCCAGCGGTCACCTTGAGCGTCATCAGCGGATGCGAAAAGAACAGTCCGAGCAGAACCCGATCGCTGAACGGTCGACGCTTGCCGGTGAAGGCCGCATAAAGCAACGGCGCGCCATCTTCTGTCTCGTTGATGGCAACGCGCACGAGGTCCGCTGGCGGCGTGATGGAAAAACTGTAGCGACAGTCTTCGCCGATAAAGGGCGAGACATAGAAGGCTTTCTCCACTTCCTGGACCGCATGGGCCGGAAGCACGTAGGTGTGACGCTCGCCAAAGGTATTGTGCACTTCATAGACCGTGGCCAGCGGCTTGCCCTCGGCATCGTCACAAAACCAGACGCTCAGCGGATTGAACACATAACCCATAATGCGGGGATAGCAGAGGAGGCGCACCTTGCCCGGCGCAGCCATCCCATGCGCCGCCAGTTGCGCCGTCACCCAGCTGCGCGGATCAGCGCCATGGCCGTGGTCGACATCCTGAAGGCTGAACACGCCCCACCCGTTGTGAGAGAAAAGGCGGAGCCTGTTGAGCGCCGGGAGTTCATCAAGGTCGATCAGCAGGGAAAAGACCCGATAGCGCAGATGGTGCTTTTTCGGGCGATGCCGCTGATGCACCACGTGCCCGACATAGATGCCCGAAGACAGGGTCATGCCGCCAGAACCTCGGCCGGTCGCAGGGTGATGCGGCCGGACGGATCCGGCACGGTCCAGGGACGCAGCAGCGCGCCCATGTCTTCGGCGGCAGCCAGGCCCGATTGCAACCCGTCTTCATGAAAACCCCGGCCGAAATGGGCGCCGCAGAACCAGGTGCGGTTGAGTCCCTGGATGCGCCATAGCTTTTCCTGAGCGGCTATGGCGCGGGAGTCGAAGAGGGGGTGGGTATAGCTGAAGCGGGCAATCTCGCCGGCGGGGTCGGCGGGTGGGTTGAGCGTGACGAAGAGGTCGCGGCCCTCGAATTTCTGCAGCCGGTTCATCCAATAGGACACGCAAAGCGGCGCATCGCGCTGGTCGCCGAAGGCGATGTAATTCCAGGAGCTCCAGACACGCCGGCGTTGCGGCATGAAGGCGGGGTCGGCATGCAGGACGGCCGTGTTTGTGGTGTAGCTGAAAGACCCAAGGAGCTCGCGTTCCTCATGGCTCGGGGCATGGAGCATGGCGAGGGCCTGGTCGGCATGGGTCGCGATCAGAACATTGTCGAAGCGGTCGGCATGGCCGGCACTATCGACCACGGTGACGCCGCCGGGCTCACGGCGAACCTGCGCGACCGGCGTTGCAAGGCGCAAGGTGCCTAAGAAATCGGAGAGGAGCGCCTCGACATAGCTTTTGCTGCCGCCCCTGACGGTGCGCCATTTGGGGCGCTCGCGCAGTTGCAACAGACCGTGGCTTTCGAAAAAGCGCACGAAGGCATAGAGCGGGTAGGCCCGGATGTCCTCAGCACTCGAGGACCAGATCGCCGCCGCCATGGGCAGGAGGTGGCCTTCGATGAAGGGCGGAGAATAGCGCTGCAGACGCAGATATTCATCAAGGGTCAGGCCGCGCATTTCGGGCTGTTTAAGCACGGCAGGGGCTTCGCGGTAAAAGCGCAGGAGATCGCGCAAGAGGCGCCAGAAGCGGGGCCGGAATGCATTGCGGCGCTGCGCCAGCATGCCGAAAATGCTGTCCCCGCTATATTCGAAATTGCCCCGGTCGAGCGAGGCGGAAAAGCTCATTTCCGTCGCGATGCTGTCGACACCCAGATGGGCGAGCAGCGCCTGGAAATTGGGGTAGTTGCGGTCGTTGTAGACGATGAAGCCGGTGTCGACTGGTCCGGTGCCGGGGACATAGACGGTGTTGGCATGACCGCCGGCGCGCGACTCGGCCTCGTACAGAACGACGTCATTGGTCTTGGACAAGAGCCAGGCCGCGGACAGGCCCGAGACACCGCTGCCGATCACAGCGATGCGCTGACGCGGCATGCCGGAAAGAGTGGGAGCACCGGCAGTGTTGGGCATAGGCGTGATCCTGGCGTCTTCGGTGGTGTACGGTATAGCGGGCGAGCCGGATCAGCGGCGCGGTCAAAATGACGCCCAAAGCCCGGCCAAGCGGAATTTTACCGGGCTGCGTGATCCGGCCAAAAACCTGCGGCGTATTGGCCACCATGACCCAGGCGATTTACCCACTGACCGGAGCATGCGAGAATAAGCCGTTGCCAAAGCGGCGCCGGTTCACGCTGGCGCTGCGCAATGGGGTAAATGTGGCCAAAAATAATAACGAGATTTCGGTTGCGCCGCCAGCGGCGGACATGGCCGACTATTTGATTGCTATTGCCGAGCGGGCGGACATGGAGGCGTTCGAGGCGCTGTTCGCCGAGTTCGGACCGCGTGTGCGCGCCTATCTGCTCAAGATGACCCGCAACAGCCAGGCCGCGGAGGACCTGACGCAGGAAACCATGCTGTCCATCTGGCGCAAGGCCGGACAATATGACCGCTCGCGGGGGCCGGCCTCGGCGTGGATGTTCACCATCGCCCGCAATGTGTGGATCGATGCCTGGCGCAAGCAGCGCCGTCCGGCGCTCGATCCGGATGATCCGGCAATGGCTGCCGAGCCAGAGCCCGATGCCGCCTATCGCATCGAACTCAAGCAATCCCATGATGCCTTGCACAAGGCATTGCAACGCCTGCCAAAGGAGCAGGTTGAACTGATCCGTTTGTCTTTCTTTGAAGAGGCTTCCCACAGCACCATTGCCAACAGGCTCGGCCTGCCAATCGGCACGGTGAAGTCACGCATCCGGCTCGCCTTCGGGCGCCTGCGCGCGGCCCTGGAGGATGTAGCATGACCATTCGCCATCACTTGAACGAGGACCTGCTGGTGTCCTATGCCGCCGGACACCTGTCCGAGGGCTGGTCTCTGGCTGTTGCCACCCATCTGGCCATGTGCCCGCAATGCCGCCTCCAGCTCGACCTGGCTGAAGCGGCCGGCGGCGCCCTTGTTGCCGAGCTGGCTCCTGTTTCTGCGCCTGCCGATGCCTGGACGCAGCTCAAGTCGCGCGTGATGGCGGAGCCGCGACCCTCGCCCGTTGGCATGGCCAAGCCGCGGACGGGCCGGAGTAGCGTGCCGGAGCCCCTGCGCAGCTATCTCGGCTGCGAACTTGATGAAATCAAGTGGCGCAATCTGGGTAATGCCAAGCAGTTGCTGATCAAGACCGGGGACAACACGACCCAGGCGCGCCTGCTCTGCATCGCAGCGGGAAAGCCCGTACCCGAGCACAGCCATGGCGGCCGTGAACTGACGCTGGTGCTGCAGGGGAGCTTCCATGACGAGGTGGATTCCTTTGGTCCGGGCGACCTCGAGGATGCCGATGGCGACCTGACCCACCAGCCGATTGCCGGGCCGGATATGGACTGCATCTGCCTGGCCGTGACCGACGCTCCCTTGCGCTTTTCCAGCCGGCTGATGCGGGTGCTGCAGCCGATCCTGGGGATCTAGGGAGACACCATGGCCGGCATTCCCGTTCTCACCCTTCTGGCGGGCTATGCCGGTGCGGCGGTGGTGTTTTTCGTCCTCGACTTCGTCTGGCTCACGATCATTGCGATCGGGTTTTATCGTTCGCAGATCGGCGCGCTCTTGCTCGACCAACCGAACTTCCTGCCGGCCGGAGCCTTTTACCTGTTCTATGTCATGGGCATTGTCGGCTTTGCCGTGCTGCCCGCTCTTGCCGCGCAATCCTGGCTCTGGGCACTCATTGCCGGTCTTGCGCTGGGTCTGATTGCCTATGGCACCTACGACATGACCAATCTGGCCACGCTCAGGGGCTGGTCATTGCCCATGAGCCTGGTCGATATGGGCTGGGGCGCCGCCCTGACGGGCATGGCGGCCGTGGGCGGCTATTTTGCGGCACGGCTCGCCAGCTGAACTCAAGCGGCCAGCGCAAAGTCCAATGCGGCTTCGGCGTGAATGAAAGTCGAGTCGAAGGCAGGCAGGGCACAATCTGCCGGGCCGATCAGCAGGCCGATTTCGGTGCAGCCCAGAATGACGCAATCTGCCCCGGCATCGGCGCCGCGCTCGATAATGCGCTGATAGGCCTGCCGGGAATCGGGACGGATGACGCCCTGGCACAGCTCATCAAAGATAACGTCATGCACGACGGTGCGGTCATCGCAGTCCGGGATGATGGCGTCGAGCCCGAAGCGTTCGGCCATGCGGTCCCGATAAAACCGCTGCTCCATGGTGTAGCGGGTGGCCAGCAGAAGCGGGCGACGAAAGCCGGCTTGCTGAATGCGCCCAGCCGTCGCGTCTACGATATGGACAAGTGGCACCGAAGTCGCTGCCTCCACCTGATCGGCGAGGAGATGCATGGTGTTGGTGCAGATGAGAATGGCCCTTGCGCCGGCAGCCTCAAGACCCTGAGCCGCCCGCGCCAATGTCGCGCCAGCCGCTTGCCAGTCCCCCGCCTTTTGCAGCGCCACGATGGTCGAAAAGTCAAAGGAGCGCAGGATAAGATCGGCTGAAGCCAAGCCGCCACGCCTGTGGCGAACCTGTTCGTTGAGGTGCCGGTAATACACCGCGGTGCTTTCCCAACTCATGCCGCCAAGAAGGCCAATCGGTTTCATCCAACACTCCGCTTTCCGCCGAAGCTATCCTATTCTGTTTTAGACCCGCTTTCTAGCAGTCTTTTCTGTTTTACATCACTCTCTAGCCATGGCGTTCTCTTCTGTCGCCATTTCATGGAATACGCGCAGAGGTCAAAAAAGGTTACGCCGCTTGCCCTGCGAGTGGGTAATGTGCGGTCACGTAGAAAAATTTGCGGGAGCCGGAATGACCACGCGGGTGATGATCGAAACGGAAATCGGGACATTTACGGTGGCGCTGGACGCTGACAGGGCGCCGATAACCGTCGCCAATTTCCTCGCTTATGTGGACGCTGGCGAAATGGCGAAGATGCGCGCCTACCGCGTTGTAACCAAAGACAACCAGCCGCCCGGCGTCGGCGAAGTGATCGAGGTTGTGCAGTGGGGTTTGGGGCCGGAGCGCTTCGGCAACCCGACCTTTGCGCCAATTGCGAATGAGCCGACATCGCAAACCGGCATCCGGCACGAACACATGACCATTTCCATGGCGCGGCTTGAGCCAGGCACGGCCTCGGCCGAGTTCTTCATCTGCGTCGGCCCGCAGCCGTCGCTGGATGAAGGCGGGCACCGCAATCCTGATGGGGCCGGCTTTGCAGCATTTGGCCGCGTGGTCGAGGGCGAAGACGTGATCATGGCCATCTTCGCACGCGGCGAGGCGGACCAGATGGTCTCCCGACCGGTGGCTTTTTCCGGCGCGACGCGCCTCGACTGACTAGAAGCGGAGGCCAGCGGCGCTCGGCGCCGCCGGCTAGATTCGGTTAGACGCGCTCGAGCGCCACGGCAATGCCCTGACCCACGCCGATGCACATGGTCGAGAGTGCCCGCTTCTTGCCGCTGAGGCTCAGTTCGAGTGCGGCTGTGCCGGTTATGCGTGCGCCGGACATGCCAAGCGGGTGACCCAGCGCAATCGCGCCGCCATTGGGGTTCACGCGCGGATCATCCTCGGTGATGCCCAGTTCCCGCAGCACGGCAATCCCCTGGCTAGCGAAGGCTTCATTGAGTTCATAGACATCGAAGTCTGCCTGGGTGAGGCCCAGCCGGGCAAAAAGCTTCTGCGTCGCCGGCGCCGGGCCGATGCCCATGATGCGCGGCGGAACGCCTGCCGTGGCGCCGCCCATGATGCGGGCGAGCGGGGTCAGCCCATGCTTCTTGACTGCTGCTTCCGAGGCAATGATGAGCGCCGCAGCGCCGTCATTGACCCCCGAGGCATTGCCCGCCGTGACCGTGCCATTGGGAAAGAGCGGCCGCAGCTTGGCGAGTGTTTCCATGCTGGTTCCAGCGCGCGGGTGCTCGTCCTTGTCGACGATGATGGGGGCGCCCTTTTTCTGCGGAATGGTGACAGGCGTGATTTCTTGGCCGAGCCGTCCGCTCTCCTGTGCAGCAACGGCGCGTTCCTGGCTGCGCACGGCGAAGGCGTCCTGTGCCGCGCGGCTGATCCCGAAATCGGTCGCAACATTCTCGCCGGTCTCGGGCATCGAGTCCGTGCCATGGAGCTTGTCCATGCGCGGATTGACGAAACGCCAGCCGATCGTCGTGTCATAGATTTCGGCATTGCGGGAAAACGCCGTCTCTGCCTTGGGCAGGACGAAGGGCGCGCGCGACATGCTCTCGGCGCCACCCGCGATGATGAGGTCTGCCTCACCCGCCTTGATCGCCCGCGCGGCAGTGATGACGGCGTCCATGCCCGAGCCACAGAGGCGGTTCATGCTGGTGCCGGTGACCCCAACAGGCAGGCCGGCAAGCAGGAGGCTCATGCGCGCGATGTTGCGATTGTCTTCTCCGGCGCCATTGGCATTGCCGAAAATGACATCGTCTACCGCTTCCCAGTCGACATTGCCGTTCCGCGCGGCCAGCGCCATCAGTGGAATGGCGCCAAGATCATCAGGGCGGACAGAGGAAAGGGCGCCGCCAAAGCGGCCGATGGGCGTGCGGATATAGTCGCAAATATAGGCTTCAGTCATAGTCAAAGGTCCGGGGCAATAAGGTCGCCGATTGTATCGGGCAGGACGAGTTCAGCGCCGGTGACGGCTTGCAGATCCTCGATGCTGAGCGAGGGAAGTTTCTCGCGCAGGACGAAACGCTGGTTCTCGATGTCGATAACGGCAAGGCTGGTATAGACGCGGGTGACGCAACCGACGCCGGTGAGCGGCAGGGTACAGCGTTTGACGAGCTTGGGCTTGCCGTCCTTGGTGACGTGGTCGGTGATAACAGCGACGCGCTTGGCGCCATGGACCAAGTCCATGGCGCCGCCCACGGCCGGCACGCCCTTGGGCCCGGTCGACCAGTTAGCGAGATCGCCGTTTTCCGCCACTTCGTAGGTGCCCAGGATCGCCACATCGAGGTGGCCGCCGCGCACCATGGCAAAGCTGTCGGCATGGTGGAAAAAGGCCGCGCCGGGGCGCAGGGTGATGGCCTTCTTGCCGGCATTGATCAGATCCCAGTCTTCCTCGCCTTCGGCAGGCGATTCACCGAAATTGAGCACCCCGTTTTCGGTGTGGAAGATGGCCTGCTTGCCCGGGGGCTGAAACTTGGCGACCATTTCGGGAAAGCCAATGCCAAGATTGACATAGGCCCCGTCCTCGATGTCCTGGGCGGCGCGCCAGGCGATCTGGGCGTTGGAAAGCTTGCTGGTCATGCGTAGGCCACTCCTTGGCGCATCAGGTCCTCTTCCTGGCGAGGATCGGCAACCTGGACCACACGGTCGACAAAGATGCCGGGGGTCACGACGTGTTCGGGGTCGATGTCGCCAGGCTCGGCAAGATGGGTCACCTGCACCACTGTCAGCTTTGCAGCAGCGGCCATCAGGGGAGAGAAATTTCGGGCCGCCTTGCGGTAGGTGAGGTTGCCCAAGCTGTCCCCCGTTTCGGCCTTGATCAGGGCAGCGTCAGCCTTGAGCCAGCGCTCCTGCACATAATGCCGGCCGTCGAACTCGGCCACCGGCTTGCCCTTGGCGACCTCGGTACCGTAGCTGGCGGGGGTATAGAATGCCGGAATGCCGGCGCCACCGGCGCGGATGCGCTCGGCCAGCGTCCCCTGCGGCACGATTTCGAGTGTGATTTCGCCGGCGAGATACTTCTCGGTGAAGGCGCGCGGATCGGCGGAGCGCGGGAACGAGCAGATCATCTTGGCGACCATGCCGGCGTCGATCATGGCGGCCAAACCAATGCGACCATTGCCGGCATTGTTGTTGACCACGGTGAGGTTCCTGGGGCTGCCAGTGGCCTTAAAGCGGTCGATCAGGGCGTGGATCAGCTCAATCGGCGCGCCTGAGCCGCCGAAACCGCCAATCATTACTGTCATGCCGTCTTCGATGCCTTGGACGGCGGATGCAAGGTCGGGGACCGACTTGTCCATGTCCTCTCCTCTCAACTGGGCCATGTGCCTGCCCGTGACTTAGGACCGTGGCAACCTTGCCTGCAACCCGGCATGTGCGATATGCTGCATTTGTTGACATATCGCACGGGCTAGGTGACGCATGCAGGAGCGGGACATTATGGGTGGCCTGGCAAAAGGCCTCCTCGTCATCGAGACGTTCACGGCCGACCGGCCGCGCCAGTCGATTGCAGAAGTTTCCGCTGCCTCCGGGCTGGATCGCGCGACGGCTCGGCGGTGCCTGTTGACGCTGTCGCATCTGGGCTATGCCGATTACGACGGCAAATACTTCACCCTCAAGCCACGCATCTTGCGGCTCGGCACGGCGTGCCTGGCGACCATGCCGCTACCGCAAATGGTGCAGCCGCTGCTCGACCGGCTATCGGAGCAGCTGGGGGAAAGCTCCTCGGTTTCCATTCTTGATGGCGCAGAGATCGTCTATGTGGCGCGTGCTGCCCAGCGCAAGGTCATGTCGATCTCGCTGATGCCAGGCTCGCGCCTCCCCGCCTTCTGCACCTCCATGGGGAGGGTGATGCTGGCGGCGCTTGGGGAAGACGAGGCAATGCGGCATTTGGAGAGTGCGACGCGCATGGCGCGGACGGCGCATACGGTCACCGAGATCACGGAGCTTATGGCCTGCCTTGAGCAGGTACGTCGCAACGGCTATGCGCTGATTGACCAGGAGGTGGAGATCGGCCTCAGATCGATAGCCATTCCCCTACGCAACGCGCGGGGCGCTACGGTTGCCGCCCTCAATGTAGGCGTTCCGGCGACGCAGAACAGCGTGAACGATCTCGTGGACCGGTATCTAGGCCCGATGAAAGACGTGCAGCGGGAACTGGGCACCATGCTGCGCTAGTCATTCGCTTGCGCCGCCAACGCTTGCGAAAAATTGCGACCAAGCGGCGCGCAGCCAATAAGTCGTTTGACCACACGGGCGCGCCGCCTGATAACCGATGGCAATTGATGCTTGAGGGGCCACATGACCCAAATCGACCAGCCTAGCGAGAAACGCCGCCCCCGTCTGCTCGGGCCAGCGGCCCCCACCCGCATGGCCCTGATCCCACCCCTTTGGGCCGCGCGCTGGATCATCCTGCTTATCGTGTTGGTCAGCATCTACTTCTTCCACGGCTTCCTCGTGCCGGTGCTGGCCGCGCTGATCGTGGGGTTTGCCAGCTGGCCGCTCTACCGGCATGTGATCCGCCTTGCCAATGGCAACAGGACGCTGGCCGCATCGATCATGATCGCCGCCATCGTCATGTTCCTAGTCGTCCCGGCCCTGTTCATCGGCGGCTATGCCGTACAGGAAGTGCGCATGCTCTATCAGTGGGCGGTGGCCACCAATGCGGCCGGGGCGCCGCCCCCGGACTGGTTCGCAACCCTGCCGCTGGGCGCAGACTGGCTGACCGAGGTGTGGACTGAACGCGTCGGCCGTCCGGGCGCCCTCGGCGCGCTGGTGGAGGGGGCGGTGGGCGCCAATATCCTCAACATCTACCACAGCATCCTGAGCATTTCCGGCGGTACGCTCAATTTCCTTCTCAACCTGCTCTTCGGCATCGTGGCGCTGCTTTTTGTGTATCGCGACGGCGAGCGGATCGCCGCGCAGCTGGACCGGATCGGCCAGCGGATTTTTCCGCTGCGCTGGGACCGCCTGTCTCGCGTCATTCCGGCCACTATCAGCTCGACCGTCACTGGCATGACCATCATTGCCATCGGCGAGGGCATCGTGCTGGGCATCGCCTATTGGCTGGCCGGTGCGCCCTCGCCTGTGCTTTTGGGCATCATCACCGGCGTTGCTGCCATGATCCCCGGCGGCGCGCCGCTGTCGTTCACGCTGGTTTCGGCCTACCTCGTGGCTTCGGGGTCGCCGGTCCACGGCATTGCCCTGCTGATCTGGGGCTCGGTGGAGCTCTTCATCGTCGACAAGACGCTGCGGCCCAAGCTCGTCGGGGGACCGATCAAGCTTCCTTTCCTTCCGACATTTTTCGGCCTTATCGGCGGCGTCAAAACGATGGGCTTTGTCGGCCTTTTCATCGGCCCCGTACTGATGGCGCTCCTGGTGTCCATGTGGCGCGAATGGATGCTGGACCTGGACGATCCGGTGGTGGCAAGCGAACCGGTCGAGGGGCCGGCGCCCGAGTCTACTGCTGAACCCGCATAGGCACCCGAAGCGAGGCGGATCGAGGAGACGATTGCGGTTACCATAAAGAGCTGTCAGGCTTGGTGAACCAAGCCGCGTCCGGTGACGTAACAGAGCCAAGAGAGTGACGCCTTCGGGCGGATCACGCAGCGACAGGAACAAGGAAGCCACCAGTGCCGGTTGAGAATGGAACGCTGGTGCTGGCTGGAGGGGGGCTTGCAGCGGCAATGATCGCGCTGCGCCTGCGCCAGAGCTCCAGTGATCCCATCCTCATCCTCGAAGGGGCAGCGGTGCCCTTCGGCGAGCACACATGGTCCTTCCATCTGGAGGATGTGACAGCGTCGGACTTGGGCTGGCTTGAGCCCGCCATAGCCCACCGCTGGCAGGGTCAGTCGGTGCGCTTCCGCGACCACCGCCGCAATCTTACCTCCGGCTATGCAACGCTGACCTCGCACTCTGTCTGGGAAGCCATCAAGGCGTTGCCGGGCGTTGAAATCCGCGCCAATGCCAGGGTCGCCGCGCTCGATGCCAAGGGCGTGACGCTGGAAGACGGCACATACATTGATGCCGCATGTGTGGTGGATGTGCGGGGCTATCGGCCCAGCGGTGCGCTCAAGCTGGGCTACCAGAAGTTCGTCGGCCTCGAAGTCGAAACCGAAGAGCCGCACGGCCTTAGCTATCCCGTCATCATGGATGCGTCGGTCGACCAGTTGGATGGCTATCGCTTCGTTTATCTCCTGCCCTACTCAGCCACGCGGGTTCTGATCGAAGACACGCGCTATGCCGACGGCGCGGCGCTGGACGAGAGCGCCCTTGAACAGGACATTTTGGCCTATGCCCGAATGCAGGGCTGGTCGGTGAAGGAGATCGTCCGCCGCGAGCGCGGCGTGCTGCCTATTTCGCTCGCCCATGATGCCGAAAAGTTCTGGGCAGAGGCGCCGGCCGATATTCCGCAAGCGGGAATGCGTGCGGCCCTTTTTCACCCCACAACCGGCTACAGCCTGCCTGAGGCCGTCCGCGTCGCCAATCTCATAGGCAAGGCATGGCCGGTCGGAAGCGCGGCGCTGGCGGGTAAGCTGCGCGAACACGCGCTCGCCCGGCATCGCCAGCAGGGGTTTTACCGCCTCCTGAACCGCATGCTGTTTCTAGCGGCCCGTCCGGAACGGCGGCACCTGGTGCTGCAGCGCTTTTATCGACTGCCGCAACCGCTCATCGAGCGCTTTTATGCCGGGCAGACGACGCCCGCAGATATTGCGCGCATCCTTATCGGCAAGCCGCCCGTGCCGGTGCATCGCGCCTTGGCCTGCCTGAATGAGCATGCCCTTTTGAAGACGGAGATATCGTGACTTCCAACAAGACTGCAGCCGTTATCGGGGCCGGTTTCGGCGGGCTGGCGCTAGCCATTCGCCTGCAGAGTGCGGGTATCGCCACGACCATTTTCGAAAAACGCGACAAGCCCGGTGGCCGTGCCTATGTCTATCATGACGACGGCTTCACGTTCGATGCAGGCCCTACCGTCATCACTGACCCGGATTGCCTTGACCAGCTCTGGACGCTGAGCGGGCGCAAGATGTCGGACTATGTGACGCTTCTGCCGGTTGCACCTTTCTATCAGCTTTGCTGGGAAGACGGGTATCGGTTCGACTATGCCGATGATCAGAAAGAGATCGACCGGCAGATCGCCGAAAAGTCTCCTGATGACGTTGAAGGCTACAAGAAGTTCCTCGCCTATTCGGAGGACCTTTATCGCGAGGGCTATGAGAAGCTGGGCACCGTGCCGTTTCTCAATTTCTGGTCGATGATGAAGGCAGCCCCGCAACTCGTGCGGCTTGAAAGTCATCGCAGCGTCTATTCGAAGGTCAGCCAGTTCATCAAGGATGAGAACCTGCGGCAGGCCTTCAGCTTCCATTCCCTGCTGGTGGGTGGCAATCCTTTCGACACCTCCTCGATTTACGCCCTTATCCATGCGCTTGAGCGCAAGGGCGGGGTCTGGTTCGCCAAGGGCGGCACCGGCGCCTTGATCGCGGGCATGGTCAAGCTCTTCGAGGACCTTGGCGGCACCATCCACCTCAATGCCGAGATTGACCGGATCGAGTCATTGGAGAACCGCGTCACGGGCGTCACGCTGCGGGATGGACGCAGTTTTGGCTTCGACCAGATCGCGTCGAACGCCGATGTTGTCCATACCTATAGCCATATGCTGCGCGGCACCAAGCGCGGGGAAAACAAGGGCAAGTCTCTCGCCGGCAAGCGCTTCTCCATGTCGCTATTCGTCATCTATTTCGGGCTCAAGGGTGAGCGGAAGGATCTCAGGCATCACATGGTGCTATTCGGGCCGCGCTATCGCGAGCTGATCTCAGAAATCTTCAATGCCGACGGGCTTGCCGATGATTTCTCGCTTTATCTGCACGCGCCATCGGTGACCGATGACAGCCTCGCCCCGCCGGGCCACAGCGCCTATTATGTGCTCTCACCTGTTCCGCACCTCGGCACGGCCGATATCAACTGGGAGGTTGAAGGACCGCGCTATCGCGACCGCATCCTTAAATACCTCAACGACCGCTATATTCCGGGCCTGCTCGATGATCTTGTCACGGTGCGGCACATTACGCCGTTCGATTTCCGCGATGAGCTCAACTCGCATCTGGGCTCAGCCTTCTCCATCGAACCGATCCTGACCCAGAGCGCCTGGTTCAGACCGCATAACCGCGACGACGTGATCTCCAACCTCTATATCGTTGGCGCGGGCACCCATCCCGGCGCGGGGATTCCGGGTGTCGTCGGATCGGCCAAGGCCACGGCGGGCCTGATGATCGCGGATGCTGGTGCATGACCGATACGATCGTTGCGCAAAGCGAGCAGTCGATTGCGCAGGGCTCGCAGAGCTTTGCTGCTGCCGCAAGGCTCTTTGATCGGCAGACGCGTGACGATGCGGTGATGCTCTATGCCTGGTGCCGCCATTGCGACGACGTCATCGACGGGCAGACCCTCGGGCACGAGCAGGTTGCAGATTTTCGCGAGGGGCAGGAAGCACGCCTCCAAACCCTCCGCCAGCAGACCGAGGCGGCTCTGTCGGGCGCAAGCTCGGGCGACTACATTTTCGACGCATTGCGCCGCGTAGTCGATCGCCACCAGATTCCGCACCGCCATCCGCAGGAATTGCTGACCGGCTTCGGCATGGATGTCGATGACCGGAGCTATCGTACGATCGGGGATACGCTCGAATATTGCTACCATGTGGCCGGCGTCGTCGGCGTGATGATGGCGATGATCATGGGCGCTCGGGAGCCAAAGGTGCTCGACCGGGCCAGCGATCTGGGGCTGGCGTTCCAGCTCACCAATATTGCCCGGGACGTCATCGACGACGCCAGGGTCGGTCGCGTCTATGTCCCCGCCGAGATTTTGCAGCGGCACGGGATAGTCGAGATCAGGGCCGACGACCGGTCGCAGTGGCCGCAAGTTCATGCGGCAGCTGTGGATCTGCTCGATCTCGCAGAGCAGTATTACGCATCGGCCTATATCGGCATGTCGGCCCTGCCCTGGCGGTCCGCCTGGGCAATCGGGGCCGCCCGGCGGGTCTATCGCGCCATTGGCAACAAATTGCGGGCGGGCGGACCTGCCGCCTGGGAAAAACGGGTCTCCACCACAAAGTTGGAAAAGATCGTGCTGCTTGGACTGGCGCTGGGAGACGTCCTGGTCACTCGGTTCCGGCGCGAGGACAAGCCCCGCACCGGCCTCTGGCAACGCCCGCTCTAGTGAGCGGCAGGACGATCCTCGTCCTTCAGAGCGTCCTGATCGAAGGCCCGCTTGTTTTCGTGCAATTGCTTGACGAGCTTATCCACCGGCTGAGCATAGACAAAGCCGAATGACACGCACCCCTCCTTGCCCTCGACGGCGTGATGCAGGCGGTGAGCCTGGTAGACGCGCTTGAGGTAGCCCTTGCGCGGGATGTATTTGAAAGGCCAGCGCTGGTGCACCAGGCCGTCGTGGAAAAAGAAGTACAGAATCCCGTAAATGGTGACGCCAAGACCGATCCAGGTCAGCGGCCACCAGAGCCAGTGACCCGCGGCGAAGAGGGCGATGGCAACGCCGGCAAAGACCACGGCGTAGAGATCGTTCTTTTCGAGCGCCTCATCATGGGGTTCGTGATGGGATTTGTGCCAGGCCCAGCCCCAGCCATGCATGATGTGCTTGTGCGACCAGGCGGCGAACCATTCCATGAAGACGACGGAGCCGACCACGAGAAGCGTCGGGACCAGGAATTGCTGAACTGTGTCCATGCAGGCCTCCTTTGTTACACTCAATATACCGGCCGAATGCCCGGGCTAACAGTGCGACACACTGGCTAGAGGCGCAGTCTGTGGCGCGAAACGATCAAAGCTACGAGAACACCGATCAAGCCGAGCAGGATCAGCCAGAACAATTCCGGGACGATGCTGGCCAGGGCTTCATTGCGCCAAAGAATGCCGTGATAGGCCTCGATGGCCCAGGCATTGGGCGTGAACCAGCCGATGTTCTGCAACAGGGGCGGCATCATGAAGCGCGGCACCATGGACCCGCCAATGGCCGAGCTCACCAGCACGACAAAGGTGGAAATGGTTTGCGCCTGCTGCTTGGACGTGCAGGCGGAGGCCACGGCGAGCCCGAGCCCTGCGGCGCCTGCCGAAGCGCAGATGGTCGCCATCAGCCAGGGTCCGAAATGCTCAAGGAAATTCACCTGATAAACCACCGCCGCGACCAGGAAGATGAGGCTGACCTGGAGGACACCCTGCCCGGTGAGAAACAGGAATTTGCCCAGAACAACCACGTCCGTGCCTGACGGCCCCACCGCCACGCGGTCCACAATGCCGGCATGGCGCTCCTCGATGAGCGTTGCAGCACCCTGCATGGCCGAGAACAGCAAAAAGAGAATGGCCACGGCCCCGGCATAATAGCTGACCGTAGCGCCGGAGGTACCGGTGGGACCAATGATCTGAGTACCGACGAGCGCCCCGGCATCGTCCGGGCTGGGAGCCTCTTCGGACAAGGCGGCGAGGGCAGCTTCGAGCTGAGCGGCCTGCTGCGGGGTGAAGCCACCCACCAGCCCTTCGATGGCCGGTACGGTGCGGGCCAGGCCGATATCGGGCAGATTGAGCGCTACGAGACGTTGCACCTGGCCTGAAAGGATCGCACCCGCCATGGCCTTGCCGGGATCGACCAGCACCGTCATGGGCGCCTGTTCGGCGTCTGCGAGGTCGCCCTCAATGAAGAGCCCCACATCGGCCCGTCCGGTTTCGACCTGTCGCGCGACGGCCTCCCTGCTGCTCTGCGTTGCCGGCAGTATGCGCAGGGAATCCTCTGCACGCAGAGTTGCCTCGAGGCGCTCAGTTGCCACCGTCGGGTTCGCCACCCCGAAGGCGACTTGCAGGCGCAGTTCGTCCCCTGTGGTGCCCGAAAAAATCGTCGCGAAAATCACAAAGATCGTCGGCGGCAGCAGGAAGGCCATCGCCAGCGCACCGCGATCGCGGATGACGCTGAGCGCCATGACACGGAGCATGGCAAATATCACGTAGCCATCTCCTGGCGGGACAAGCGAAGAAAGAGGGTGTGGAGTCCGGGTTCACGGTAGCGGATTTCGCGGGTCTCGATCCCGGTGCCCGCCAGCGCCTGCGAGAGTTTTTCGACCGAGAGGGTCGAGCCGGTCAGCATGACCCAGCTCAGCCCACCGTTAAGGGTGGCAAAACCCGCGCTATCGAGGCGATCACGCTGCTCTGGCGAGGCGGGCTGGCGCAGTTCGAGGGTGATTTCCTTTTGCCCGCCGAATGCATCGTCGAGCAGCCGGCGCGGCGCGCCCTGCGGCGCCACGATACCGTCGCGCAAAAACCCGACCGTCGTACAGATTGCTTCAGCCTGGTCGAGGTCATGGGTGGTCAAGAGCACGCCCATGCCGGCCCGGCTGAGGTGCAGGATGACATCGTGGAGGCCGTTACGGGCGTCCACATCGACGCCCACGGTGGGCTCGTCGAGAATGAGGAGGGTGGGATGGTGGAGGATGGCGGCCGCGATATTGACCCGCCGCTTCCAGCCGCCCGAAAGGATCTCGACCCGCTCGTCGAGCCGGGCGGAAATATCGGTGGCGTCGCCTGCCCAGGCGACCGCCTCCCGCGTCTGGGCCGCGGAAAGGCCCGAAAGCCGGCCAAAGACTTCCAGGTTTTCCCGTGCCGTGAGGTGCGGATAGAGCGCCAGTTCCTGTGGTACGAGGCCAACATGGCGCAGGCTCGCCTTGCCCGCGAGACCGGCGACGCGCACTGTTCCGGCCCGCGCTTTGACCCGGCCGCAGATGGACCGGATCAGCGTCGTCTTGCCGGCGCCGTTTGGGCCGAGCAGCCCATAGATTTCTCCCCGCCCGATTTGCAGATCGAGGCCCTGCAGCACATCCCGATTGCCATAGCGTACCGACAGGCCGCGGACCTGAAGCGGGTCATATTCAACGGGCATTGGTTATCTTGGCCCTGAAATATTTGTCGATCAGGGCGTCGATGGGAGCAGGCGTGACCCCGCTTTCGCGCAGCGCGGTGGTTGCCGCTGCCAGATGCTGCTCGCAGGTGAGGCGGGCGCGCTTGATGCCGAACATGGATACGAGCGTCGCCTTGTCGCCGTCTTTGAGCACATCCTTGCCGATGTCATTGGCATTGGCCGTAGTGTCTAGAAGGTCGTCGGCTGTTTGAAAGGCGAGGCCCAGATGCCGGGCAAAGCGCCCGACCTTTTCGATCCGCTCTTCGGAGAGGCCCCGCAAGATCGCGCCCATTTCCGCCGCGGCAACGAAGAGCGTTCCGGTCTTGAGCCAATTGAGATTTTCGATCTGGGCTTCCCCCACAAGGCCCGAGCGCCCGTTAAGGTCGATCTCCTGCCCGGCCACCAGCCCGTTATGGCCTACGGCCTCGGACAGCACACCGGCCAGCCGGGTGCGGGTTTCGGCGGGCGCGTCCAATTCGGCAATGATGCCGAAGGCGCGGGTCAGCATGGCAATGGCGCTGAGGATGGCCGTGGCCTGCCCAAAGGCAATATGCGTCGTGGGGCGCTCGCGACGCAGATGAGCGTCGTCCATGCAGGGCAGATCATCAAGGATCAGCGAGGCGGTATGGACCATTTCCACAGCGCATCCGAGATCGAGGGTGTTCTGCACATCGCATGGCGAGGGCTCGGCGATGAGATAGAGCAGCACGGGACGGATGCGCTTGCTGGGCGCAAGCAGGGCATGTTCCATGGCCGCGCGCAGGTTTACCGGCGCGCCTGTCGCCGAAGCAATCGCATGGCGCAGGCGCGCCTCGACCTGCTCGCGAATGTCCGAAGTCAATTCCAAGGCCCCGGCAGAGGCATGGTCGGTCCCGATCTTTTCGGTAAGGGTCATGCGCATTGGCCTCAGATAGCTCTAGTGTGCCAGTGAACCAGAAACGCGGCGCCTGCGTAAGACGGTAAACGACGCTGTTGGTTCAAGTTTGATGATGCCGACAATGCCAAACTATTGCACCATGCCGAGCTGAGGGGGGCGGTCATTGACGATCAACCGCAAGAACGAACATCTCAATATTGTTCTGGGGGGGCGGGGCGCCTCGTCCGCATCGTCTGGCTTTGACCATATTGGCTTTGAACACGCTGCCCTCCCGGAACTCGACATGAATGCTATTTCTGTCGATACGCGGTTCCTCGGCAAATGGATCAAGGCTCCCTTGCTGGTCAGTTCGATGACCGGCGGACCGCAGCGGGCAGCCTCGATCAACATCAACCTGGCGGTGGCCTGCGAAGCCCTGGGTATTGCCCTTGCCATCGGGTCCCAGCGCGTGGCCATCGACAGCGGTGATGACGCCGGTCTCGGCCGTGAACTGCGCAAGAATGCACCCTCCATTCCGCTCCTCGCCAATTTTGGCGCGGCGCAGCTCAATCTCGGATACGGCATCGACCAGGCGCGCCGGGCCGTGGACATGATCGAAGCCGATGCCCTGATCATCCATCTCAATCCGCTTCAGGAGGCCGTGCAGCCCGAGGGCGACAAGAACTGGGCGGGCTTGTTCCAGGCCATCGAGGGGTTGGCCGGGCAGATCGGCGTTCCTCTTGTCATCAAGGAAGTGGGCTCGGGCATTTCCGCGCGTCTGGCCCGCCGCTTTGTCGATGCCGGCATCACCATTATCGATGTGGCGGGCGCCGGCGGCACAAGCTGGGCCGCGGTGGAGGCCGAGCGCGCCCAGTCGGCGCGACAGGCCGCTATCGCACGGGCCTTTATCGGCTGGGGACAGCCGACCGCAGAGGCTATCGTCGATGTGCGCAAATCCTGCCCGGAAGCGACGATCATCGGCTCTGGCGGGGTGCGGAACGGCGTCGATGTGGCCAAGGCCATCCGACTGGGCGCCGATATTGTGGGGCAGGCTGCAGGCGTTTTGAGCGCCGCCACGGAGTCCAGCGATGCCGTGGTCGAGCACTTCGCTGCAGTCATCGGGCAGTTGCGGGTGGCCTGTTTCTGCACCGGCTCCGCTGACCTTGGTGCGCTCCGGAAGGCGCCATTGCGCGTTAACCCCGGCGCCGCCCTAGGCTGAGGCGCAGAGCCCGGGCCTGTCGGACCCTGCCGTGAGCAGTTGTTCAGCCGCTACCGGGGAATAGGGGCCCGAAGCACTGGCGCGCACAGATCCGGCACCATCGACCGCAACGACCTGAACGGCGTTCGATGCTTCGATCGCCATGCTGGCCTGCAGGCGCGCGATGTCGATAAAGAGCGGCACCGTGCGATCCAGCATGGCCGGGTCGTTTGTTGCCCGGCGGATGGCGCTTTCGACCACGCTGCGTACAATAAGCAGCCCCTCGGGCAGGACCGGGACAATGAAGTAGGCCAAGGCCTCGCCGCGCTGGCAAACATCGCTTGCCAGAAACGGCAGCCAGGTCGCGGCCT
The DNA here is from genome assembly GCA_023391095.1 of Pseudomonadota bacterium. Classification (GTDB taxonomy): domain Bacteria; phylum Pseudomonadota; class Alphaproteobacteria; order Rhizobiales; family Devosiaceae; genus Devosia. The sequence goes on along the minus strand of JAEWBN010000002.1, from coordinate 36,058 downwards.
CAGCCTGCTGGGCCTCGTCCTGCGCAAGGATGAGAACCGCCCCGGCATCCGGCAAATCGGCGGGCCAGGATAAGATCTGCCCGGAGAGCGTGCGCAGCTTGAACGGCGGGAGGGTGCCGGCGAGCACCGAAGTGGGCCAGAATGCAAGCAGCAGGATGGCGATACGCAACAAGATGGTACCTTCCCGCATTAAATGCAGTTTGGATGGAACCATGCTAGCCTAGCGTCCGTTGGCGATGCTGACAACGAACGCACGACCTCGTGTTGTCGAGGTCGAGTGCGGCCTGTCGGACGCACGGGCTGGATAGATAAGGCTCACGCCACTGCCAGTACAGGTCGGCCAGATCCATCGGCCGGCCCACCAAGCATAATCGGTAGATCTATCTTGCGCCTCTGACGCGATTGGAAAGCATATGCACGGCGACCAAGTCCGCCACACGGGGGAGGACGCCGCTGGTCCTCAAATATTCCGACGCTTGTGGAAGACCGGCCTTCTCACGCCTTCTGATATGCGAGCCCTCGCGGCCTTGCCGTGGAAGCGCGAGCTCTACGAAGCCGATATGGCAATACGTTGCAACGAGGACTTCTGCATTCTCGCCAGCGGGCTTGCCTTGCGCCAGCGTTGGGACGAGGACGGAAGCCGGCAGGTGCTGTCGCTGATCCTGCCCGGGGACATCTGCACTTACAGCGCCATTACCGGGCACCAGTCGGCCTCCACGCTGAGCACCGTGGCCAATTCGAGCATGATGCGCACGTCCATTAGCGACATTGCTGGCCTGGCGGAGCGCCGGCCCAATATCATGGCGGCTATCCTCGGCAATCTGGCGCATGACATGGCGGCAACCGAAGAACTGCTGGTTCTGATTGGAAGACGCCCGGCTATCGTGCGGATTGCCCATCTGTTCTGCGAACTGGAATACCGCCTGCGCCGCATGGGCCTCGCCCGGGACGCGCAGTATGTTCTCAACCTCACGCAGGCAGAAATCGGCGATCACGTCGCCTTGTCCGCAGTGCATGTGAACCGAACCATGCAGGAGCTGCGTCGGCGCAACTTGGTGCGCAATCGGGGACCACGGTTCAGCCTCCCGGACCTGGGCGAATTGCAGCGCATAGCGCGGTTCAGCCCAGCGTACCTGGGAGAAACACCGGACCAGTGGGCGGCGGCGGAATAAACCTGCGAAGCGTCACGCCGCATTGAAGATCACCAACGTGGCGACAGCACCAAGTGCAAGGATCAGCCCTATATAAAGAGCCATACCTCCCCAGCGCCATCCGCTCTTTCGAGGGGGGCCGGGGCGGCGTTCGGATGGGAATGCGGTAGTGGCGCCTCCCGCCTCGGCATCGGTGCCGAGCGGCGCCGCCGCGGGATCAGGGAAAGCCACCTTGTCGCCTGTGCGCCCGGCATCAATGTCGGCGCGCAATTGTTCGCCGGTAATGGTCTCGGGCATGATTACCCCAGTGGGTTGAGCAGCCCCATGATGGTGCCGCCGACAAGAACAAAGAGGGTCACGAAGGCCACAATGCGAAACATGGCGCCTCGGGGCGACCGCCCGAGCAACAGGCGGTCCGCGCCCACCTGCAGCCGTCGGCTGAGGGCGCGGTCCGTTTCAGAGAGGGTGTTCGGGATTCCCTGACACATCGCGCTACTTCTTAGCCTCGACATCGAGTTCGCGACGGGCAGCATAGCGCAGGGTGACCGGCTCGATGGCTTTGTCGAGCCACTCGGACATGGCGATCTCCTCGTCCAGCGTTTCCTGCAGCAGAGCCACCGCATCCTGATGACCGAGTTCCTGAGCGAGGGCCAGCAGGGACTTGTAGGCGGCGATCTCGTAGTGCTCGAAGGCAAAGTTGGCGAAGCTGTTCTTGACGATCTCGTCGGGGGCCACCGTATGACCGAGGCTGGCCATGGTCCCGCCCAGGCTCAGTGCTGCGTCTTTAAGGCCGGAATTCTTGGCATCCACCATTTCGAGCAGCGTATCGAGGCGACGCAGTTGGCCCTCGGTTTCGGCCACATGCTGCTCCAGCCGCTGGGCCATTTCCGGATAGTGTTCGATACGCCCGATCTGCGGCCGCATGATCGCGAGGGCCTGATTTTCCATGGCATGGGCGTTGCGCAGGCCCGTAATATAGATGTCGAGTGTGCTGGACATAAATTACTCCGTTTGTGGCTGAAGAAATGTGCGGGCACAGCGATGGGCTGCGCCCTTAACCGAGGTTAATCTTCAGGCCTTGAGGACGACCTTGGTCCACTCGTTCTGGTTGTCGCGGAAGTTCTTGTAGGCTTCCGACGCCTGCTCGAGCGGGAGGCGGTGACTGATCAGGAAGGTCGTATCGATCTGGCCTTCCATGATGCGTTGCAGCAGGTCCTGGTTGTAGCGCTGCACATGGGTCTGTCCCGTCTTGATGGTGAGCCCCTTTTCCATCATGGCGCCGAGCGGCCATTTATCGAGCATGCCGCCATAGACACCGGGGACGGACACGCGCCCGCCCTTGCGGCACGCCAGCAGCGCCTGCCGCAGGGCATGACCACGGTCGGCGCCGGGGGCGATCTTCTGTTTGACCAGATCGAGCACGTTGTCGACGGCAAAGCCGTGGGCCTCCATGCCCACCGCATCGATGACCGCGTCCGGCCCGATGCCGCCCGTCATCTCCATGAGTGCTTCGCGCACATGGGTCTTCTCGAAGTTGATGATCTTGGCGCCAAAACGTTGCGCCAGAGCGAGGCGATTTTCGTGATGATCGATGCAGATGACCTGCGCGGCACCCATCAGCACCGCGCTTTGCACGGCAAAAAGACCGACCGGGCCGGCACCCCAGACGGCTACCGTGTCGCCCGGTTCGATGTCGGCATTTTCTGCAGCCATCCAGCCGGTGGGCAGGATATCGGACAGAAACAGCACCTTTTCGTCATCCACCCCATCGGGAATAACGATGGGGCCGACATCAGAGAATGGGACGCGCACATATTCGGCCTGCCCGCCGGCATATCCGCCCGTGAGGTGGGAATAGCCGAAGGCCGAACCCATGCCATAGCCATAGAGCTTTTCAGAAGCATCCTGCTTTTCGACCGGATTGGCGTTGTCGCAGGCCGAGAACAGCGTTTTCTGGCAAAAGAAGCAGTGGCCGCAGGAAATGGTGAAAGGAACGACGACGCGCTGGCCCTTTTTCAAGGTGCTGCGCGGACCGACCTCGACTACCTCACCCATGAATTCATGGCCCAGAATGTCGCCTGACTTCATGCCCGGTATCACACCGTCATAAAGGTGCAGATCAGAGCCGCAGATGGCTGTCGACGTGACCTTGATGATAGCGTCGCGGGGATTGATGATTTCAGGGTCCGGGTGGGTGTCGACGCGAACGTCGTTGGTGCCGTGCCAGGTAAGGGCGCGCATATCTTATTCCTCGTTCTGCTGCTGACGGTGAAAGCTGCCGGTAGCGATCTCGCCGGCCTCGAGCAGCATCTTGAAACGCTTGAGTTCGTGGCGGGCCTGGATATTGGGCTCAGCGCCAAACAGCTTGGCGACAAGGCGACCAAGGTCGCCTGCCGGTGGGTCGTAGGCGATGTCGGCCGTGAGCACGGTGCCGCGCCCAGCGGGGGCCGGGGTGAACGTTACCCTCCCCCTCGTCTTGATCTGCGATGCCGGCACGGACTCCCAGGCAATGACGCTATCCGGGCTGTCCTCTGTGACTTTGGTGATCAGCGTCACGCTCTGCCCGGCCGGGGCGCGGACGGTCCAGACGTAGCCCTCTACGGTCTTTTCAACGGCATCGACGGCCTTCATGAAGAGCGGAAAGCGCGTCGGGTCGCGCCAGAACTGATAGACTTCCGAAATCGGGCGCGACACCAGGACGGAGCGGCCGACATAGGCCAGGTCTGCGTCGCGATCATCATGGCTTGCGCGCTTGGGCGCGTCATCGTGTCGTGTCATGCGGCATCTCCATTCGTGATTGGCGAACGGAAAATGGCGGTGGGGGTTCATTTTTGCTGCCGTTTTTCGGCACCAACATAACGAAGGTTAAGCGCGGGGCTGGCGCTGAACCGGGCCGGTGCACTGGAGTTGTGTAGGCCGTACTCAACCCCCTAGAGGAGAGATGACGTGACCAAAAAGTTCCTGTTTGCCAGTGTCGCCGCCCTGACGCTGGGCATTTCCGCTCCGGCCTTTGCACAGTTCACCCTCGACGGCTCCGCTGTGCCGGCAGATCAGGTCGGACGCATCCAGCAGCACTGCGATATGCTCCTCAGCAATGAGACATCGGGCGCAAGCGCAGGCACTGTGGATGCCGGCACCACCACCGAGGCCGAAGCGGGTGCTGACACCGGCGCCGATGCCACGACCTCGGGCGACTCGAGCGCGGCCACATCCGGCGACGCTGCTACAAGCACTGATGCAATGGCTTCCGCTTCCAGTGAAGTCAGCGTGGATTTTGCGACGCTTGACCTCAACACCATCGACATCGAGGCCTGCCGTACGGGTGGGTTCCTGGGCGCCGAGGGTACTGATGCCGGCACCAGCACCGATGCTTCGTCCGGCTCGGAGACCACCACGAGCAACTAAACCCATCGAAACCAGAAAAGGGGGCGTTCCACGAACGCCCCCTTTCTTTGCGCCACTATCCTGGCTTCAGGTGAATATAAAGACAGCCAGCGCCAGGGCGATGATACCGATCACGAGGAGCGGCAGGTAGACAACCGGCCCGAGTAGGGGCCGGCTCTCTGTTGGTCCTTCCGGATCGCGGGAATGGGGCTCGCTCAAAGCGCCTTGCCCATCTGTTCGGTCTGGGCGCCAAGGCCGGGGGCCGCGGGACCGAGCATCGGTTCACCGCCCATGGGCTCACTGTTGACGGCCGAGAACTGACCCTTGCCGTCCACGGAAGGACCGGAAGTCCAACGGCCCTCGGGCAGCTCGGCGTCCAGCATATGGCTGAAGAAAGCGTAGCTGTATTCCTGCTTCTCTTCGGCCTGGGGGTGACTGTTGGGAATGGGGAACACGGCTTCGTCACCGCCCATGTCCTGCAGGGCGGCGAGCCACTGGTTCTGGTGCATGGTGTCGCGCGCAATCAGGAACTGCAGCATGTCCCGCATGCCCGGGTCGGACGTCATGTTGTAAAGACGGACAGCCAGGACGCGGCCAGTGGCTTCGGCGGTCACGTTTGCCGACATGTCGGCGGCTGCGTTGCCGCTGGCATAGATGTGCGACATGTTGAAGGGGATGCCGTCGCTGTCCACCGGCATGGCAGCAAGGCCGGCCGAAAGAATATTCTTGAAATTGACCCCGCCCAGAACCGAAGAGGCCACGGGGTCCTTGGCTACCTCGTCCTTGATGGCATTGGGCGCGCCTTCGAGGTTGAGGGCGACGGCGGTGGCCAGCATTTCGATATGCCCCAGCTCTTCGGTCGCCGTGTTGAGCAGCAGGTCGCGATACTTCTTGGGGCCGCGCGCGCCCATGGCCTGGAAGAAGTATTGCATGGCGACGCGGATTTCGCCTTCAACGCCGCCGATGGCCTGTTGCAGGGCCCGCGCAAACAGCGGATCGGGCGTCTCGACGCGAACCGGATATTGAAGCTTGCCGTCAGTATAGAACATGTCCTGCTCCTTGTTGCTGAAAGCCAACCAAGGCGGAACAGGACCAGCCGTTCCTATATTAACCTGTGTGATTGGAGCGTCCGACGGCCGCAACGTCGGGGCGCCCGCGGCGTTAGCCGGCTGTTTATGGAGATTGCAATGACCGATGCCATTCTCACGCGTTCCGCAGCTGATGGACACCTGCGCGTCAACGAGGTGCCAAAGGCCGATGACGGCAAGACACGCGAAATCCGCTTCCTCGCCAACACATTCGATATTCCATCGGTCAAGGCCGCAGCCCTGGTGGCTTCGTCGGAAGACGAGGCGGTGCGTATCGCCGCCACGGCCACCCAGCAACTGGAGAGCCAGGATCCCCTTGCCGGTGTTCCCATTCCCGAACCGGAGCGGGACGCAGCCCACGTCGAAACCCATTCCTCAGAACTGGAAAAGCCCGTCGTGCACGCGAAGGCCGAACAGAACTAGTCTCGAAGGCCGATGGGGCGGCTCTCACTGAACCAACAGGCAGCTTTGGAGTTAGGGATAAAAGCGTCAAGGAGTCCAACTGATGAAGACTGCCGAGTTGCCGGTGAAGGTATTCGCCACGGTTACCTATATCGTCATGGTCACGGTCAACTACCTGGCCAATGCCTTGCCTCTCAACGGGCGGCAGACCGGAGAGATATCGGACACCTACGAAAATCTCTTCGCACCGGCGGGACTGACATTTTCGATCTGGGGCCTGATCTATGCGCTCCTGGCGGTTCACCTTGCCCATCAATGGGGCCTTTTTCATAAACCCGGTGCCAACAACGGGCCACTCTTGCGCCGGATTGCGATCCTCTTTGCGGCAACGTCGCTAGCCAATACGGCCTGGGTCTTTGCGTGGCATTACGACTTCATCTTCCTGTCGACGGTGTTGATCGCCACAATTCTCGTGCTGCTTGCCGTCATCGTGGTCACTACTCGCGACCATGGCCTGGTGGGGCAGGAATATTGGCTGATCCGGCTGCCGTTCAGCGTCTATTTCGGCTGGATCACTGTTGCGACGGTCGCCAACATCACAGTGTGGCTGGTGAGCACCGGCTGGGACGGTTTCGGCATTGAAGAGCAATACTGGGCCGTCGCGATCCTGGCTGTCGCCGCCATTATCGGAACGCTGGTGATGCTGCGGAACCGGGACGTCGCCTATGGCGCAGTGCTGCTCTGGGCCTATACCGGCATTCTGATCAAGCACACATCGGCAGAGGGTTTTTCGGGCCAGTACCCGGCCGTGATCTTCACCACCGTGGCCGCCCTGATTGTCTTTGCCGTTGCGGAAATTTTCGTCATCCGCCGCCTGCGGTCCAGGGTGCACTAGGCCGGCGACGCATGGGGCTGTCCGGCTTACTGGCCGGACTTGACCCCGAAGCGCTTATGCCGATCGGTGAAGCCTTCATAGTCTAGCAGCCCCTCGAAATCGCCGATGGCGTCGCGGATGCCCATTATTCCTTCGGCTGACTGCGTCTCGCGCAGGCTGGCGAGGGCGGTCTTAACGCCTGAATAGGCGGCATAAAGGGTGAACCCATAGTAGAGCACCGCGTTTGCGCCTGCCTTTTGCTCATCGGACAGGGACGTGCCGATGGTGTCGGTGACCACCACCGGGCCGTCAGTGCGGGCGCGGATGCGGGCGAGCATATCCGGCATGATGCCGGCCGGCATCAGGACGTCCGCACCAGCTGCACGATAGGCCACCAAACGACGCACGATATCCTCCTCGTCCTGATTGGCCCAGGCGGCGTCAGTGCGGCCGATGATGAGAAAATCAGGGTCGCGACGGGCCGCCACGGCTGCTGCAATGCGGCCGGCGGCTTCTTCGACAGGGTCGAGACGCGGGGTCACCGCAGCATGTTTGCCGAAGGCATGGTCCTCGATGTGGATGCCGGCGACACCGGCATCCTCGAACATGCGTACCGTCCGCCAGATATTGGCCGCATCGGCCCAACCGTCCTCTGCATCGGCAAGGACGGGCACGCTCACCGCATTGACAACGGTCTGGGCGGAGCGAACCATCTCGTCGCGGCTGACAATACCGACATCGGCGCTTCCCACACCCGAGGCGGCCGTCGAATAGCTGCCCACATAGACAGCTTCAAAGCCAGCCTGTTCGATCAGCATGGCGCTCACCGCGTCGTAGGCGCCGGGAATGAGCATGGTGGAGCCGGCGGAAAGGCGTGCCTTGAGCGCGCGGCGGCGTTCATTGGGGGTCATCGGTCGTGTCCTTTAGAAGAGCCGCGTGATGGCCAGAGAAAACTCCGGGAAGTAGGTGGTGATGGCCAGCACGGGAATGGCCGCTGCGTAATAGGGGAGCAGTGGTCGCAACATGGCGTTGAACGGAACGCCCGCCACCTTGCAGGCAACAAAGAGATTGCCGGCCATGGGCGGGGTGATCATGCCCAGTTCGAGGTTGAGCAACATGATCGCACCGAAATGCAGCGGGTCGATCCCCAACCCTTGTGCGATGGGCAGCAGGATGGGCGTCAGAATGAGGATGGCGGTGTTGGTTTCCATGAACATTCCGATCCCCAGCAGGATCAGGTTGAGCACCAGAAGGAACATCAACGGATCGAGGTTCATGCCGACAATGGCGGTCGTCAGTTCGCGCGGCAGACCCGTGAGCGTGAAAAGACGTCCAGCGACGGCTGCAGCGGCGATGAGCAGGAGGATGGCGGCGCTCATCCGGGCCGCCTGCGCGGTGATGCCGAAAATGGTTCCCGGACGGAGGCCGCGGTAAAACAGGAAGCCGATGATCAGGCAGTAGACCACCACCACAGCCCCGCCCTCGGTGGGCGTGAACACGCCGCCATAAATGCCGCCGAAGATGATGATGGGGGCAAAGAGAGCGGGCACAGACCGCCACATCTTGCCTCGCACATGCACTGCGGCTGCAGCGTCGAGCGTCGGCGTCAGGGCATTGGCGCCCCTGCCCTGGAACACGGCGATAACGGCCCATAGTGTACCGAGAAGAAGGGCGGGCATGACCGTCGTCAGCCAGACGGCCGCAATCGATTGCCCCGCCGCGATGGCATACATGATGCCCGGGATGGACGGGGGAATGAGCACGCCCAAGACACCGGTCGCTGCAACCAGCGCTGCGGCCTTTTCCCGGCGATAGCCGCGTTTCTCCATTTCCGGAATCATCATGCCGCCCACCATGCTGACGGTGGCGACCGACGAGCCGCTGATCGTCCCGAACAGCATCGAGACAACGACCGTGATGGCGCCCAGCGCGCCCTGCATGCGGTTTGCAAGGCCCTGGAAGAGGTCGAGAATGGACTCGGCGATACGCCCATGCAGCATTAGCGCGCCGGCATAGATGAAGCCGGGCACGGCCAGAAAGGCGAAGACGTCAATGGCGCTGAAGGCCGATGGCGCGACAATGCCTAAGGAGCGCCCGGACGCCAGAAATCCCGCAAAGGCACCGCCGAGAATGGCGATGGCAAGTGGCACCCGGATCAGCGCCAAAGCCATCATGACAACGAGGAAAATCCCCAGAATGGCGATGCTGCTCATGACTGGGCTCCCATTTCGCGCTGCCGCAGCATGCGGACTGCATTGACGAGAGCGAACAGCGTGCCTCCGGCAAAGCCGAGCGGCATGGATATCACGGGCACCCACATCGGCAGGCGCAGGGCCGTGGAGTTCGCATTTCGGGCGATGACAGAAAGGAGGTATTCAAACGCAAGAGTGGCGAAGACGCCCATGATCAGCGCGGTGATCAGAAACTGAACGATGTCCAGCGCGCGCAAGGCCGGCCCCTGCTCCACAGAACCGAGCAGATCGATGACGATGTGCTCGCGATCGCGGGTCAGCACGGCGACGGCGAGGAAAACCATCACCACCATCATGTAGATGGCCGCTTCTTCGGACCAGTAGAGTGGACTGTGCAGCAGGTAGCGAAAGACGACCTGGAGAACATTAAGTCCCAGCATGCCGACAAAAAGCGCAACAAGAATTGCGTCGAAAATCCTCAAGCGAGCCATGGCTCCCCTCTCCCCCAAAGCATGGGGCGGGAGCGCTGGCCCCCGCCCCATTGAGTTACTGAACCGCAAATTCTGCCTGGATGCGCTCCATGACGGCGGCATCGTATTGCGGCGCGAATTCAGCCCAGACTTCCTGTGCCACTTCGCGGAACCGGGTTACGGCTGCCGGGCTGAGTTCATGGACCTCGATGCCATCGGCCTCCATCCGCTCGATGGCACCCTGAACGTCGGCGCGGTTCCATTCCACCTGGAGCGCTGCGACGCGAGCTCCTTCTTCGTCGATGATGGCGCGAATATCTTCGGGCAGTGACTGGTAGAAGTCGTCGTTGATGACGATCGGGGCGGCGCTATAGACGTGGTTGGTCCAGGTATAGTGGTCCTGGGCTTCGTGGAAGCGCTGGGATTCCGTCTGGATCGGACCATTATCCTGGCCGTCAATGGTTCCCTGCTGCAAGGCGGTGAACACTTCGGTGAAGGCCATCGGCGTGGGCGCTGCACCCAGTTTCTGGAAGAAGGACAGCAGCGAGGGGAACTGCGGCACGCGCAGCTTGAGACCGGCAAGGTGCTCGGCTTCCGTCACGGCGATGCCCGAGGTCGTCAGTTCGCGATAGTCATTTTCGCCCCAGCCGATCACCCGCAGGCCATTGCGCAGCAGCACTTCGCCGAATGCCTCGCCAACGAAGCCGCCCAGATAATGCGCGTCGACCGATGCATAGTCAGGGAACATGAACGGCAAGGTGGAAAAGCCAATCTCGGGGATCAGCGTGCCCAAGCCGATATCGCTGGTCCAGACCATCTGGATTTCGCCAAGCTGGGTGAGTTCGGCATTTTCGCGGTCGCCACCGAAGACGCCGCCAAAGGCCAGCTCCACGGCAACCCGACCTTCGGTTCGCTCTTCAACGGCGCGCTCGAATTCCTCGGCGGCCCGATACATGGCGGTCGTCGTCTGACCGGTCGAGCCCATGGTGATTTCAAACTCTTGCGACAGGGCCGCAGGAGCGGCCAGCCCCGTGGCCGCGATCAGGGCGAGTGCGCTGACAAAAATCTTCATGTGTTTCCTCCTCAGGATGGATGGCTGAACTTGAGCGTCAGCCGTTGGTTTGAAGCGAATAGCCGGAGAACAGCGCCAGCTGGCCGCCGTCATTGTTCAGGATGAGACCGTTGATGTAGGACGCCGCGTCGGACGCCATGAACAGCACGGACTCTGCCTGTTCTTCGGGAGTTGCCGGGCGTCCCATGGGGACGCGGCGCTTGCGGTCCGCGAATAGAACAGGGTTTTCTTCGGAAACGGCCCGCACCATGTCGGTCTCGGTAATGCCGGGGCAAAGGCAGTTGACGCGAATGCCGTAGCCGCCCCATTCCACTGCCAGCGCCTTGGTGATGCCGACCACGCCATGCTTGGCGGCGACATAGGCGATGTCATTGGGGATGCCGGCAAGACCCGCCATGGAGGCGGTGTTGATGATCACGCCGGACTGCCGCGGGATCATGGTCTGGCGACCGACCGTCTGCGCCCAGAAGAATATGCCATCGAGATTGACGGCGATCATGCGGCGCCATTCCGCCACGCTGAAATCATCGGCCTTCCGATGCATGGCAAGGCCGGCATTGTTGAACAGCACGTCGATATGGCCGCTGCGCTCGAGAATCGTGCGCACATTGTCTTCGACCTGAGCGATATCGGACACATCGCCACCCAGTCCGTAGGCCGCTCCACCGCTAGCCGCGATGCTCGCGGCAGCTTGTGCAGCCGCTTCAGCACGCAGGTCGACAATCGCAACCTCGGCACCTTCTGCGGCAAATTTGCGTGCCGCCGCAAGGCCAATGCCCGACGCCCCGCCGGTGACCACAACTGTTTTGCCCTTGAACCTCAAGGCTTCCTCCACTCCTGCCGGCAATAGAGCACCGGTTGAGGGGAGGCTACGGCGCAGATCATATGCGCGTCAACCCAAATCATATATCATTTTAGTCGTAGCGTATATCTTGACTGATCTACGTTTGGCTGGTTTCTAGACCCCTTCACAGGGGGTCTGTGTGACCAAAGCCGAAGCGTCAGTTTCCTATCAGCGCCTGCGTGACCTCATCCGCGCCGATATCGTGGCCGGGGAATTGCCCACCGGAACCCGCCTCAAGATTCCGGCGCTCTGCGCCCGCTATGGTGCGAGTGCCATTCCTGTGCGAGAAGCGCTGCAGGCTCTGTCCGGAGAGGGGCTAGTCGTGATCGAGCCCAATCGCGGCGCGACCGTCCGATCCGTCGATGCAGCCTTCATGGAAGACATCTACGCCATCCGCCGCGTTCTTGAGATTTTCATCGTCCGGCGGTTCGTAGAGGTCGCGTCAGCTGACGACATCGCGGCCGTATCGGCCATCCAGGAAAAGATGGAAGCCAGCGAGGATTCGGGCGACCTGGCGCAGCGCCACCTCAACGACATCAGTTTTCACCGAACAATTGCCGGGGTCATCGACAATTCCGAAGTGGGACTGATCGTGGACCGTCACACCAACATTATCGACGCGGTCATGCGGAAATTCGGCCAAACGCCCATGCGCATCGCGCAGGTGCGCTCGGAACACCGGGCCCTGCTCGAAGCCTTCCGGAAGAGAGATGTGGATCTGGCCGAGGCCGTCATCGGCGAGCACTTTGAAAATGCGCAGCGCGATATCAGCACTTTGATGCGGATGGCCGCCCGCAAGGATGCGGGCTGACGCCTATCGCCATAAGTCGGTGCCCCGCCTGACGCCAAGCCGTCCGCAGACTTATCCAAGCTTTCGAAAATCAAAGTATTATGGCGGAGAGAGAGGGACTCTCCGGGAGTTCTGGAAATACGGGGCTTTCATCAGTGTAGGCTCGAAAATCAATGTGTATCAGGCACAATTCGATTTCAAGACGGCTTCGCCGTGACCGATCCTGGGATGAGTTCGAATCTCTTCGGGTGCGCCATTCTCGTGCAAAAGTGGGCACCATTGCCCGCGCGGAATTCTTTCCGTCAGAAACGGCTTTCAAAAGCTGATCCCTGGGTCCGCAGATGCGGATCATATCCTTGCCGATGGTCACCTTGCTGACGAACATATGCAGCCAGGTGCGGCGGAAGGACGGATCGGCGTCGCGAAGCCGGCGGCGGATGCCCGACGAGAAGCGACGGATCATGGCGGGCGACAGTTCCGCCTTGGCACTCCGGCGTTGGCGCAAGGCTTCCAGGTTGGCGTTGCCTTCTCGAATCTGCAGCTTGGCCAGATCAACCCGCGCCTTGAACTTGGGATCGTGCAGCTCGGCGACACCGGCCTCGATGGCGTCATAGAGCCTATCCAGCCGCGATTGCGCTTCGGCGGTCGCGACGCGCTGCCGATCGATTTCGGCTTCAAGCTGCTGGCGCGCACCGTCCGTGCGGTCGGTCATGGCTTCCAGAATGGCGGTGAGGCGCTCTGGCGCGAAGACCTGTTCCTCAACCGCGTTGATGACGATCTCATCGACCTTGTCCATGCGGATGGAATGGCCGCAGCCGGTGCCTTCCGTGGCGCTCTTGGCGCAGGTCAGGTACCGGTATTGCCCACCCTTGCCGGTGCGCAGCATCATGCCGCGCCCGCATTTTTCGCAGACGGCGATGCCGGTGAGAAGCGTGGCGCCGGTGACGACGCGGGGCGCCGTCTTCCTGGGATTGCGGGCCTGTAAAGTTCGTTGGACAGCATCGAAGGTTTCCGTATCGACGATGACCGGCACGTCCATTCTGATCCATTCGGAGGGCGGGCGTTCCTTGCGGGTCCGGCTATCGATGCGATTATAGTAGTGGATGCCGATATAGGCTTCGTTCTTGAGGATGCGCTCGACCGAGGCGGTATAGAAGGCCTTGCCGCGATAGCGGTAGCCCTTGGTGTTGAGATGGGTGGTGATGGCCTTGATGCCCATGGGGCCGCCGCCCTCATGACCATGCAGATAGAGCCGGAACACCTTATTGACGATGGCGGCCTCTTCCTCGTCGATTTCGAGGACCTTCTTCTCCTTGCGGCGGAGCACCAAGGCGACCTTGGTACGATAGCCGAAAGGCGGAGCTGAGCCGTTCCAATAGCCTTCCTCGGCATTGGCCATCATCATATCGCGGACAATGCCGGCATTGACCTCGCTCTGATGGCCGTCGAAGGCGGCGAGAATGGTTTCCATCAGCTCGCCGTGCGGGCCTTCCGGAATGTCCTGGGTCGCCGAGATCAGACGAACACCGGCCTCCTTCAGCTTTTGCTTATAGTGGAGGTACTGGGTGACATTGCGGAAAAAGCGGCTGAAGGCGTAGACGATGACGAGATCGATGCGGTTGGCCGGATCGCAGGCAAACTCCAGCATGCGCTTGAGTTCGGGCCGCCGATCGGCGCGGGCGGTGAGGCCCGGCTCGACGAAAGTTTCGACGAGATCGGCGTCGCGCAGCACGCAAGTCGCGTCGATCTTCTTGTCCTGCTCTTCGAGCGAGATCTGATGATCGGCCTGGCGCTTGGTGCTGACACGGCAATAGCCGACAGCCCGAAGCCGTCCTGCGGAGGGCTGCGGCTTGATCTGTCTAGCAACCACCATCGTCATCATCCTTTTCCGTGGCCAGAAGGTCGCTGGCCCAGTGCAGATAGAGGTCGGCTTCAGCTACGGACACGTCGAGCCCGATGCTGATGTCGAGTGCGACCGTCATGTCGCCGACGGTCTGCAATGTTGCGCCGGTGCACAGGCGCGGGGACTTCGAAACTGGCTTGGCGTGGGAAACGCCTGGCGCCAGCGGGCCGGGTGGTTTCAACGCCATGGGAGACCTGGTGCCCCGCACCCGCCAGCGGTCTACGACATCGGGGATTGACCGCTGGCTGGTGCGGGAGAGTTTTCGGCACCTGACCCCGAGCGGCACCCGAGGCGATCAAATGATCCGTCTTGGGTACGCTCTTAGCGTTGTCTACTTTTCGGCCTGGGACAAACGTATTTTTGTAGAGAAAATCAGAATCTTATCCCGATCCTCATCCGTGGGTCCGTGGGTCCGTGGGTCCGTGGGTCCGTAGACGGTGCCGGCGCTCAGATTCGGAGGCTTGCGCTTTGGTCCGTGCTCAGGCGCTTTCGCCTCGTGAGACGGAACCACTGGGCGATCCCGCGCCGCCATTGCCGGCGGCTGCGCCAGCGGGCCTTGTGCCTCGGCTCCGTGATGCACAAGGCGGTCAGCACCGTCATGATCCGCTCAACAGGAATCGCGGCGAGCGCCTGTGGTTCGTGAGCGCCGAGGCGATCCAGCGCTTCGACCACAGTGGCGCCGGCCCCGACAGCATCGGGTGGCACCGCGCACCAGAGCAGTCTGGCCGAGACGACCGGCATCAGGATCTGGAGCGGAGACTTTCTTCCCCAACCCATCGCCGACCTCCATGAAGATGAGAACGGAACTGTTTCCCTCGAGATGCCGGCGGCGCTGGAGCGTTTTTGCCAGGGTGAGGCGGAGGTCCCCAATATTTACGGCATGCCAATAGCCCAGGCACGCTCGATATTGGCCGACCATGGCTGGTTGCCCTTTCGCTCCATCCTGCCGAGGCAGGATGCCGATCCACGCAGCCAGGCGCTGTTGCAAGCGGGAATGACCGAAGTCGAGACCTGCTCTGGTACCGGCTTCGGGTATTGCTCCTTGCTCTATGAAGGCCAGTTCGCGCGCCTGTCGGTGACGAGCGTGGGCGAGGGCGACGCTGCAATAACGCCGCCTGTCGCCGGCTACGCTGTTTCCTGTGCTCTTCCCGGCGGCTCTTGACCGTCAACATCGCGCGCCCGGCAACGAATTGCGAAAATTATCGTTCCCGACCAAAGGGACTGCCCGCCGCGGCGTCTTATGGATGACACGTATCAAGGAGGGCTTCTCATGCACCGTTTTCCGCTGACTGCCATCGCCGCCACCCTGCTGCTGGCTGCGCCCGCCCTGGCCCAATCGGACCAATTGGGCGTGCCGGGACCGATCTCCTTCGAGGACCGGGCTTATGAGCTGGCCTGGAACGCCCAGCCGAGCGACAATTACTTCAAGCAGGAATATGTGCCGGAAGGCCAGAGCGTCGAGACCTATAGCGAGATGATCCTCGTTGAGGCCGTCGCCGGCGCCATTACGCCCATGCAGGCCGCCGCCCTGCAGGTGCAGTCGCTCGAGGCGCGCAGGGGCAGCGATCCGGTGTTCAATTACGACATCATCCAGAACGAGGCGACGGGGGAAGTGCTGCTCGATTTCCTGGTCAGCGATCTGGCTGCCGACCCAGTGGTGATCGAATGGAACGCCTATCGCTATGTGCCGCTGGCCGAGGGCGAAGGGGTCGCGCTTTTCGCGGTCAGCCGCCGCGGCTATGGCGAGGAGGGCGCCCGCAGCTTCATGGGCGGGCTGGGCGCGATGCGGAGCGCGGCGATCAAGGCGCTGAGCGCGCACGACCTTCCGGCGATCGCCATCGCACCCTGACCGACCGGGAGGCAAAAGTCCCGTGCCCAAAGCGCATCTGGCGTCGATCCTGCTGGCCCTGTGCCTGCCCCTGCCGGTCTGGGCGGATGAAGCGGAAGACTTTGCCGAAAGGCCGAGCCAGGCCGTAACCGCCCACACGCTGGCCCATGCCTATCTCGACGCCTGCGACGCGGCCTATCCCGAAAGCAGGTCGGTGCGCCGCGACGTCATGGCCGGCTGGAGACATCGCTCCGGTCTTGCCGACTATGAACGCCTACTGTCCGGCGCCGGCGACGCCTTTCCCGATCTCACCGCGGGGGTGGAAGACTATCGGGCGCAAACGCGGGAAGCGGTGAGCGAGGCCATCGCGGCGGATGCGGCGCCTTGCCAGGATTTTGCCGCAACGCTGGCGGAGGAGCGGTTCGATATCGCCACGGCGATGCGGCGCCTGGTCCGGGACGCCGATGATTTCGGCATCGCCCTCCCCGCGCCGACGCCTTCGGCCCTGCCGGCGCTCATGGAGGAAGCCATACCGCTCGCGGCCCTATGGACGCGGGCGCTCGAGATAATGGACGCCGTCGGGAGCAAGGTGGGGGCCGAGGGCAATCGTGATTTACGCGAGGCGCGCGAGGACTATCTGCTCGCCTGGCTCGAGGCCCATGGCACGGTGCAGGCCATTGGCCGGGTCATCGCCGAGGAAGAGTTGCGCAAATGGCGCGGCGACCAGCAATCGAGCCTCAAGCTCAGTTGCAGCGGCTTTGCCAGCGCCGAGGATCGGGCCCTTATGGAGACCAGTATCGGGCAGGACATGCTGGTGGCCGGCGAGCCCAAATGGGTACTGGAGCAGGCGGTGGGCGGCGTCATCAATCTGGGCAATTGCCAGGTCGCCGCGGCCCCGGCGCCATCCAGTCCGAGCCTCGATGACAGCGCCGGGCTGATGCTGCGCCCGCTCGAATTCGACGAGGCCTTTTCCGGGCCCGATCAGGGGATACGCCTGAGCGAGGTGGACCGGGTGCTTTACCTCGCCGACTTCACCAATCGCGTGGATGGCTTCGGCAATGGCTATACCGACCGGCAGGAGGACATCTATGTTCTCTTTCGCGACGGCACGGCCTATCGCCACGACTGGGCCTTTGCCTTCACCGATCTCGACACGGACCTGTCCCGCTATCGGGAGCCGCAACTTTGGTTCTCCTGGACCGAGCATGGGGGCAAGCCGGTTCTGCTGGACAGCGGCGGTCGCGAGATCGACCTGGCCGACGCGCAGCTTCTGGCACCCCTACCCGATGACCAGCGGCTGGACCAGACCTACTATTATCTCAATGTCGGGACAGGCGGCGTGCGCCGCGACCGTGAATATGCCTTCGCCGCCGATGGCACCGTCAGCTATGCGCGCAGCGGGCTGGTCGCCGGCAATTTCGGCACCAGTTTTATCGCCGTGGTTCCGGGCGAGGAGGCGCCCTCCCGGCTCGGCTATCGCTTCGAGAATTATACCATGATCATCGACGGGCCGGAGGGGAGCGAACGCCATTTCGCGGCCATGCTCGCCGGCGACGACCCGAATGCCCCGGATGAATTGCTGATCGGCGGCCAAGTCTATTGGGCGCGGGAGGGGGAATGAGCAGGAGCAAGGCGGGGTGCTTTACCGATCTCGTGGTCAACCGCCGGCATCAAGGCCCAGTCTGGCCAGCACCTCCTCATGTCCCTCCGCATCCCATATCTGCCGGCTGAGCGCGGCCGAAACCGTGAAGCCGAAGCCGTCATGGACGAATGCCTCCCAGCGCTGCTGGTCGCCGAAGCCGGAGCGCACCAATAGGAGCCTGTTGCCCTCAAGCTCGACCTGCAGGGCGTCGGTGACGCTGATCGTTTCCGCCTCCGCCTTGGGGCCGGCAACGATCTCCTGTTCCACCCCGCTGGGCTGCACGAAATAGATGCCGAAGCGCTCGCCCGCATTGCGGACGCCGATGCTGACATCGCCGAATTGATGGCGGTCAAGCTCGGCCACAAGGTCGAGATCGAGCGGCCGCCCTGTCGGATTGGGCTGCATGCCCATGCGGTATTGATCGGCCGGAGGCGGTTCGGATTGAGAATTGGGGACGCTGATCAAGCCCGGCGCCAGCACGAAAGCCAGCACCGCGGCCGTCGAGACCAGCCCGGCTCCCAGGATCGCCTCCATCCAGGTGCGGCCGAAAAAAATCCGTCTCCGGTCCTTGTCCGGGCGACGCAGGCTTTGCCGCGCAAAAAGCTGCTGGGCCGTGGCGATGGTCTCCTCCATCCGTGCCGCCGAAGGCTCGGGGATATGGTCGGGCGGCAGGCGCGACAGCGGATCGTGTGACGCGGCGTTCATAGCAGCTCCCTCAATGCCTTGCGAGCATTGTGCAGATGCCAGGCGACGGTGACCTTCTGGCAAGACATGATGCGCGCCACTTCCTCCTGACTCAAGCCCTCGCCATGCACGAGGATGACCGCCTCGCGCTGTTTTTCAGGCAATTGGCGCACCATGCTCCAGATATCGGCGACGTGGCGCTGTGCCTCCTGATCGGCCTCCACATGGTCGGCAACGAAGGCCGCCGCACCATCGGTGAGCTTTTGCCGCCGCATCTGCGCCCGCAGCAGGTCGCGGGCGGCGTTGATGGTGATGCGATAAAGCCAGCTGGTGAAGCTGGCGCGGCGGTCGAAGCTCCCGAGGGTCGTTGCAAGCCGCATGCATACGGTCTGCGTCACGTCCTCGGCGTCGCTTTTATGGCCCACGACCCGGAAGGCCACGCGGAAAATGAAGCGATATTGATCGGCGATGAGCCGGTTGAAGGCAGCCTGGTCGCCGCGCTGGGCGCGGATCACCAAATCCTCGAGCGCCTCACCATCCAAAGCCTGTCCATCCAATACCCGCTCCTCAAGGCTCGACGAATATCTGGGTCCAAATGTCGTGCATGATAGACGAAGCGAAAAAGAGGCAAAGCCAAATTATTGCCGTGGCACCATAAAACAGCCACGGCTGGCGCGTGACCGCGCCGGCCAGAGCGGCGATGAGATAGACGCCATAGGCCCCCAGGTAGCAGCCGAGCACGATCAGGCCGAAGAGCCAATTCTGGTAATAATCGGAACTGGACGTGCCGGGAATTCCCATAACCCAGAAGGCAAATCCCGCCGCCGCCGCCAGGGCGCCCATGCTCGGCACGCCAAAGCCCACGGCATGCAGAAAAAACCGCAACAGGGCACGGCCGAAACTGGCAGGAGACAGGCTCACCGGGCGGGCTCCATTTTCACGGGAATATTTTTTTCTTCCAGCAGATTGATGATGGCATCGATATCTCGTTCTGCCGCCCCGTGCAGCAAGGAGCGATCGAGAGGCTTGAACAGCATGTCCTGGAAATCGCCACCCAGCCGGTCGCGCTGCAGCGGATCGGCGCCATGCCGCAAAAGCAGCAGAACATTGCCGAAATCCCTGACCGCCGCCGCCAGCAGCAGCGGCGTCATGCCGTTGCGATCGGCATGGTCGAGATCGGCGCCGCGATCCAGCAACAGATCGATATTGTGCTGCCTTTGCGTCCGCAGCGCCGAAAATAGCGGCGAGCGGCCAATCGCATCGGGCGCATCGGCATCGCCGCCATTGTCCAGGAGATGTTCGAGATAAAACACCGTCTGATAGCGGGCCGCGGTGTGCAGCGGGGTTTCCCCGCCATGGCCGAGCTGGTTGGGATCGGCGCCGAGACCGAGCAATTCCCGGAAACCGCTCCGCCCGTTGCGCAGCATTTCCCATTGCACCAGCGTCATGTCCTCTTTGCCCGGAGCGTTGAGATCGACGCCTTGTTGCGCCAATTCCCGCATGCGCTCGACATTGCCATCCAGCATGGCCGCAGCCATGCTGCGCTGGTCCGCATCGGAAAAATAGGCAGCCGGATCGGCGTGCTGGCCATTCTGCGACAGCAGCGCAATGGCCGTGGCAGCGGCCAGCACGATCCCGATCGCCAGCCCGATGCGCCGGAGCCAGGCCAAGAGCTATTCCTCCGTACCGACAGCTAACAGCGGCACGCCCCTGTTCATCATCAGCATCTGCAAAAGCTCACGATAGGCCGGATTGCCATCCGCCGGCTCGACGTCCACCGTCACCAACCCGGCGCAGAGGCCTTCGCTGCCCGGCACGGCCGCCGCCGTGGTTTCCAGCAGCGGCGTGCGCATGGTTTCAGACCAGCGCGCCGCGATGGTCTCGGCTGCGGCCGCGGCGCTGGCGCAATCGGCAAAGGTCAGCGACAGCGCCAGCCGGGGCGTCTCGGTGCCCATATCGGCGATGACGCCGCCAAGGAAAGGCTCCATGCCCGCGCCCTCCGCCTTGGCCTCTTCAGCCCATTGGGCGCGGACCTCCTCCAGCGGCTTGCCCAGCAGGTCCGCCATGTCCGGCGATGCCAGCCCCACCAGGGGCGAGATGACCACGGCCTGCACGATTCCGCCTGGCTCCAGTGCGGCAAGCCCGGTAAGGGCCGTGGCCACGAGCGGATTATCCGCCATCGACATTTGCCCGCCCAATCCGGCGGGGCGAGGCGCTTCGGTCTGGATAAGGGCGGCTCCCGATGCATGCACGAAGCTGGCCTGGCCGACCTTGCCCAGCCAGGGATCGGCCGGATCGCGCCGCGTAGGGTCGATCCGCCCGGGCTCGCCATTACCCAGGCTGCCCATCTCTGTCGGTGCGAAGCCGCGCGAGGCCAAGGCTGCGAGCGCCGAACCCGCCGCCACCTCGGAGGTCAGGCCCCATATGGTGGTTTCGGCCGGCGGATTGCCATAGGTGAGGAGATAATCGAGCGCGCCCAGCGGCAGCCCCGCTTTTTCCTCCCAGACCGCGCTTGGTGCGGAGCGCAGCGTCTCCAGAGCCCTGCCCGCCCCCAGATAGTGCCGGAAAGCGCCCGCATCGCCACCATCCGCCTGCGGCGCGATGGCGCTGAACCAGGCATGGATGGGCCCGCTTTCACTCAGAACGGCGTCGGGAACATGACCCAGGCCAGCCTCGATGGGACTTTGCGCCTGGGCGGCAAGGGGCGAAAGGGCCATCAGGGTCAGGGTTGCAACCAGGCGCATGAAACTCTCCTCATTTGGGGTCTATATCGATAGGACGCGCCACAAGGGCGAACGCTTGGGGGGAACAAAAAAAATCTGATCTAGAAATGGCGGAGCAGAGCCATGCAACTCGTTTCTCCCAGACCCAGCGTCTCGAATTCGGGCAGGTTGGCGTGCACGCGGAAGGCCTCGGCAGGCGGGCTCGCATCGTTTCCGGCAATAATATCGGCGCGTCGCTCGAGGAGGTCCGCGCGCTCGCGCATGTCGGCCAGCGCCTGCAGCCAGATCTGCGTGTCGGGGGCCAGCGCGGCATCAATCTGTGCAAGCTCGCTTTCAGCCGCCACCCAGTCCCGAGCTATGGCGCGCAGCGCCGGCACGGCGGCGGGATCGAAGGCCTCATCCTGAAACGCGTCGAGCACGGCCTCCACGCCCAATGCGCGCCATTCTTCGAAACCATTGCCCAGCCGCCGGTCGACGATGGCGGCGCAGACGGGCGCAACCGCAGCGATGAATTCGGCTCTCTCGGGCGGATTGCCGAAAGAGGACAGCGCATGCTGGCAGTCCCGATTCTGGAAACCCAGCCGGTCCAGCGCTTCCAGATAGCCATCATTGTCGGGAAAATCGATGCCCAGATCGTGGATATTCGGCCATTGCCAATGCTCCAGACCGCCGAGAAAGCCGATGCGAACACGGCGTACCGCCATTTCCGCCTCGGCATAATCGAGATAAAGCCTGAGCGCCTCCGCCTCTTCGTTGCTGGTAGGCGCCAGTGCTGCAAGGCCATCGACCAATTCGTCGATGTCGCGGTTGACGGCTTCCAGGAGTGCGGCCAGCCTTTGCGCCGTTTCGGGATCGGGCGGCTGGCGGTCGCGCATCTGCCGGGCCAGGATCTCCACCGTCTCTTCCTGCGCCGCCCTGAACAGGGATGGGTCGCGGGCGTCGATCGACGCGCGGCACAGGCGATTGGCCTCTGCGGCAAAACTCGGTTCCGCCGCGAGGCCCGCGGACGAGGAAAGCAGCAAGGATGCGGTGATGGCTGCGATTAGGGCGAGCGAAATATTGGATGGCATCGGCGGCTCCATGGGTCTTCTCCTTGTCAGACGCCCCAGCCGGAGCAAAGTTTGGTGGTGCCATCAGCTTTTCCGCCTGGCCTCAAATTTTGCCGTCATCACCAAGAAATTTCCAGGCGGGACCGTCTCATGATCGAATCCCTACGATGAGAGGTTCCCATGCTTGGCAAGATCGTCTTCCCCCTGACCCTGCTTTTCGGCTTGGCGGGCACCGCCCAGGCTGAACTGCTGCCACTGCCCCAGCCCGGCGAAAGCCTCTGGGGCCTCGGGGCCACCGGCATATTGTGCTATCAGGAGCCGTGTCCGCGCTATGGCGTTTTTCAAATCCACCGGGACGGCCGGTTCGAGCTGCCCCTCTCGCGCCGCAACCAACCCCAGCCGCCGCCCTTGCGCGCCGACAAGCCGGACCGGGATCGCATCGAACGGTCGTTCGAAACGGGTGGATGCGTGATGGCAGAAGGCCATTTCGAGGGCAGGACGCTGGTGGTGCGGCGCGTCTGGGGCGATTGCCATGATCTTTAGGGCCACGACCCAAAAGATCTTGATTACGGTTGTGCTGGTGGCAGGCCTTATCGCGGGTGCGTTCTGGGTGATAGCGAGCCCCTGCGGCAGTATCGGCAATGACGGCTGCGAGGCTGCCCTCCACTTACGCGATATCGTCGTGACCGGCGACACCATGGTGCTCGACGGCGGTGGCCGCCTCCGGGTCGCCGGCGTCCACTACCGGGATGGCCCACGGAATCGGCTGAACGCCGCCGTGGTGGTGGTTCGCCTCGATCCCGAGACCGGGGAGGAAATCGACCGGCTGGACGTGGGCTATGAAGGCATGCCGGATCAATTGCGGCTCTCCCCCATCGGCGAAGGCTTCGCGATCAGTTGCAACGCGGTCTATGTCTGTGACCTGCCGGGTGGCGACCGCCCGCGCGAAACCGAAGCCGCCCAGTTCGACAAGGCCGGCAAGCTCTCATGGGCCACCGGGATCGCCTACGATGTCGCTCCACCCGACAGCGAGGGCCGCGCCTTTGAATTGGGATATTCTGCCTCGGGGCAGGTTCTCTTCGCCCATGTCGCCCATCTGGTCGAGACCGGGGAGGTCATTCTCACCCGACAGCAAATGCTGGAAAGCCCCAGCGGCGTTTTGGCGGCCGCGGACGGCGAGGCCCATGGCGGGCTAGCCCAAAAACTCGACCTGCCACCCGACTTCATCCCCTTCCTCCGCCACCGCACCGCCATCTCCCCCGATGGGATGCGGATCGCGGTCCTTGCTCGTCGTTTTTCCGGCCCCGGTCGGGTCCGCGCCGCAATCCGCATTTTCGATATAACGAGCGGAGCGCTGCTCGCGCGTCACGATATTGCCCAGGATCTGGCGCCGGCGCTCCTCTGGCATCCGCGCCGCGATGCCGTCATCGTCGCCGAGGCCGGGGCAGTGGCTGAAAATGCCGGCACAAGCCTGTATTTCTATAATGCCGGAGAAGGGCCATGACCCGCGGCAAAGTCCTGCTTTTCGTCGCCTTGGCGGTAGCGTTAGCCGCGGGCGGATTCTGGGCCACGGAACACGGCTTGCGCACCTGCGGCTGGCTCGACGTGATGCTGGGTCGCTCCGGTTGCCTGGGAACGGCGCGCTTCGACGGGGTCGTGCCGGGACGCGGCAATCCCGACGTCCCCTTTACCGAAGCGGGGCAGGCCATTCTCGCCGTCGACGCGCTCACCGCCGATGGCTGGCGCAACGCGCTCCTCGTCTTCGATCCGGTGAGCGGAACCGAGCAGGGGCGCTATCCGGTGCCGCTGGGCAACACCATTATGCAACTCCTGCCTTCCCACGAGGGCCCCGAGTTATTGCTGCTCTGCGGCATCGTCGAGGCGCAGTGCACGGAAGCGGGCGGCAATGGCGTCATGGCGGACCGAACCGATTTTAGCGTGTTCACCGAAGTTGCCGACGCCGATCCCTCTCTGCGCACTTTCCCCGGCACGCCTGTCCCGGACCCCGTTGCCTATGGCCGCGAGGCGCGCTTCGCCGCTGACGGTCAACGCATCGTCACCAATCGCCGCAATGAGGGGATCATGCTGCTCGATGCCGATGGCCGCTTGATCGCCGAACTCGACTCCCAGTTCCTCGTGGCGCAGAGCATCGTCATTTCGCCCGACGCCTCCCGCCTCCTCGCCTGGCGGCGGTCCTATGGCGAGGGCGACGGCGACCGGCTGCGAATCTGGGACGCGACGGATGGACGCCAATTGGCCCGGATCGACGGAGCCCCCGGCTGGCAATTGCGCGGCCCGCCCTTCTGGTCATCCGACAGTCGCCTGATCTTCGCCCCGCGGCGGGATGGGGGCGCAATGTTGCTCGACCGCTTCGCAGCGCCCACCCCGCCGGCGCGCTGAAGGCTTGGCGACGATTTTCGCAGCCCTCATGATCGCCGCCAGCGTCGGTCTGTCCGCAGGACCAGCTTTTTCGCAGATCGACTGGTTATCGATCCATCTCGATACCCAGCGCGCCGCGAATCTGTTGCAGCATCAGCAGCGGATGAGCACGCCGAGCCCAGACGCACAGGCCGAGGAATCCGCCACATCTATACCACCCCGTGTGATCGAGCGGAGTTTTGTGGTCTATGTGCTGAGGCCGGACGGAACGCCCGATGTGCGCGAGGGCAATGTTGTTCCTCACCTGCCGCGCGAGGGGTGCTGGGTATGGAGCGCACGCCTGGACGCCGGCGAAGTCGAATTCGTTGAAACCCTAACCCTGCCCGAGCCGGCCGGCGTCTGGGAGGGCCATTCATCCACCGTCTATTCCGATGACGGCCGCTCGGCCACCAATTATCTCTCGCTGGTGCCCGATGATGGCTGGATTGGCAATGCGTGGTGCGTCGGCGATGGGGATCCAACTGGCTATCACACGATCATCGTGACGATCGGCGACGTCGAAGTGGCGAAATTTGAATTCGCTGTCGAAAACGTCAAATAAACTCTGCGGCAGCGACATGCCTGTCCGCCGCTGGAATCCCGCACCTCGCTTTGCGCGAGCCGAGCACTCTTATTCCTCCTCGATGCAGTAGGGCACCGACATCATGTCCATCGCGCCGCCCCACAAATTGGGCGTTACCTGCATCCTCCACCCGATGCGGGCGCACTCGGCCGTTCCCTGGTCCGACGCGCCTTGCCGGTGCAAAGTGTATTCAAAAACAAACCGCGTCCCCGGCGACAATCCCGCTTCGAGCGTGTCGTCGGTGATGGTCACAATCAAATCGAGAGCGATGTCATCGGACGTATGGGTCCCGGCAATGCTGACCCGCTGGCCGATGCTTTGCCCTTGTCCGGAAATTTTCCCTGCCGGTGAGATCGCGAAGGTCCATTCGTCGGTCACCCCCTGCCAGCCGCTATCGCCCGAAGGTTCCAAAAGCAGGTGAAAACCCACATCGTTTTCGTCTTCGATGTTCCCAGTGACCGCGACCGCCATCTGTCCGTCGTCTTGCAGCGTGAAGCTGGCCGTCGCGTCTCCCCAATCGAAATGCACGCGACCATCCCTGTCCGGGAGAAAGATTTCGACCTCCACCGTGCCATCATAAAGTTCCACTGCGCCCTTGACGGCCTCACCCGTTACGTCCGCGCGGCCGGGCAATCCCGCCAGCAGCAGCGTCACCGCCGTGAGCGCAATCACCACCAATCGTTTCATGCCCATCCCCCTTGTTCTTCCCGTTGGGGCGTGCCGTGCCGGCGCTCTGCGCTCAAAGCCACGTTCATCGCCTCGCTCAACGCCTTGGCGTCCCAATCGTCCATGGGGCCGATCAGTCGCCCGCCACACCGGACATAGGGCTTGCGGCTTTTTATCGTGATGTACCCAACCGGCCTTTGAGCATAGTTGCGGTGCATTCGATAATAGACCGCGGCTTTGGGTCCGGCGTCGGTTCTTGGGATGGCGAAGGCCCGGGGAATCGGCATCGCATATTTCACCTCGATATGAGTGGGCTTGATACCGATCCGCCGGGGCAGACCCTTGGAAAGCTCCCAAAGGCCGAAAAACGTAAAGCCAAGACATCCAGGGACCATGATCGCGATACCAATCCAGAACTCGACGGCGGCAAGCGTGCCGGCTTGAAACTGGCCGAAAAGCAATATCGCGATGATGGCTAGAAAAACGCACGTTGCCAAAAGCCCGGCCCCCAGCAGCATCGCGGTCGAGCCAATGGTTCCTGACGCGATTTCCGGCTTCTGAACGATTTCAATCCAATCGTGATGGTCCCTGGCTCCGACGGTCATGCCGCTTGGTCTCGAGTATTGGGCGTAAGAAACAGCACGCGATCGGTCGCCTCCAACGTCGATTGCCGATGCGCGATCACCAGCCGCGTCATGGGCAGGGCTTTGACCGCCTCGTTGATGCACCGTTCATTGTCGGGATCGAGATGGCTCGTGGCTTCATCGAGCAGCAGCACGCCCGGTCGGCGGGCGATGGCGCGGGCAAGGACGACGCGCTGGCGCTGGCCGCCCGAGAGCGTGCTGCCCATATCGCCGACCAGCGTTTCATATCCCATGGGCATCGCCATGATCTCCTCATGAATTGCGGCCATATGCGCGCATTCCATGATCCAGTCTGCATCCATGGCGGGGTCGAAGCCAGCGATGTTCTCGAAAATCGAACCGGCAAACAGCCGATCGTCCTGCAGGACGCAGCCCATCCTGTGCCGGTAATTGACCAGTCCCATGCCGTCCATCGATTTGCCATCGATCAGGATCTCCCCCGAAGTGGGCGTCGCAAGCCCGGCAATGAGCTTGAGCAGCGTCGATTTCCCCGTGCCCGAAGGGCCGGCGATGCCCACGCATTCACCCGCTTCGATCCGGAAAGAGAGATTGTCGAACACCAGAGGCTCGTTATCGGCGTAGCGAAAACCCAATTCGCGGATGTCGAGTGATGCGGGCTTGTAGGCCAGCCCGGAGGTGGCCGGCCGTGCGATGGCGCGTTCGTCGGCTTCTTCGGGCTCGGACAATGCGATATCGGCGATGCGCTCGCCGTGCAGCGAGAGCATCCGGAATTCGAGCAGGACGTCGATGAAGCCGTTGATGCGGCTGGCGAACTGATCCTTATAGGCCAGGAAGGCGACAAACATGCCGACCGACAGATCGCCATAGATCACGGCGCTTATGCCGAAATAGATGATCAGCAGGCGGTCGATGCCGAACAGGGCGGCGCTTGCCGCCTGGAACCAGGCATCGAATTTCTGCACCCGCAATTCGGCGTTCACGCGCTCGACCAGATGGTTGATCCAGCCTTCCCGGCGGCGCGTTTCGAGGTTCAGGACCTTGAGGCTGCCGATGCCGCGCACCGATTCCATGAAATGGGAGTTTTCCTGCGCCGTCTGGCTGATGGCTTCCTCGGACAGCGCGCGATAGGGGCTGTAGGTCAGCATCCGCATGAGGGCGTAGAGGGTGACGCTGGCAAGGGCCACCCAGATCAGCCAGCCGCCATAGAGCCACATCATGACGATGAGCGCGATCGACATGACGCCATCGAGCAAGGCGCGCACCGCCTCGTTGGTGAGGGTGCGCTGCACCGCATCGAGCGAGCCGAAGCGCGAGACGACATCGCCCACATGCCGGCGCTCGAAATAGCGCAGCGGCAGGCGCATCAAATGATCGAACAGGCCCACTTTCCATTGCAGGGCGAGGCCCGAGCCGATGGTCATGGTCATCCATGTCCGGGCAAAGCCTGCGACCACCTGCAGCGCCAATAGGAGGGCTAGCGCCAAGGCGATGATGGTCAAAAGGTCCTGGTCGGCGGCGACCACCACTTCATCGAGGATGAGCTGGAAGCCGATGGGCGCGGCGATAACGGCCAGTTCGAGCAGGAGGGAAATGGCAAGGATTTGGATCGCCGCACGTCCGATGCCGGCGGTGCGGCGCACCAGATCGCCGATCCTGATCGCTACTTTTTCGTTTCTCTTTTCGAACTGGTCGGTGGGCCAGGCTTCGAGCGCGATGCCGGTGAATTTCGCCGAGACTTCGGCGAGCGGCACCTGTCGACGCCCGAAGCCGGGATCGTGAATGGTGATCGAGCGCGAGCCGACCGATGTGAGGACGACGAAGTGATTGTGTTCCCAATGGAGCACGCAAGGGAGCCGCAGCTTGGAGAGGTCGTCGAGTTCGAGCCGCAGCGCGCGGGTGGCGAGTTTCAGATCGGCGCCGATGCCGATGAGATCGCGCATGGTGACGCCCTTCATGGACGCGGAAAAGCGCCGGCGCATGGCGGGCATATCGAGCCGGTGACCGTAGCGGGCGGCGATCATCGCCATGCAGGCCAATCCACATTCGGCGGCTTCGGTTTGCAGCACTACGGGGGTGGTGCGGGCAAAGCGGGCGGAGATGCGTCGGCTGAGTTCAAGAGACATGGCGTTTACCTCACAGTTCGGCGGCCGTGGCGACGCTGCCGCGCAGGCCGTAGATCGGTTCGAGAATCCATTGGTAGAGAGGGCGGGTATCGACCAGCAGGTGCGCATCGACCTGCATGCCGGCCTGTAGGGGTTCCTCGCGGCCATAGGCGTTGACGAAGGCCAGTTCGGGCCGAGCGAGAACCCGGTAAAAGGTTGCGTCGCCGGTTCCCGCGCCCCCGATCTGGGCGACCTCCTCGGGAGGCAGCGTAGCGCGGGAGATTTCGGCGATCTCGGCCCGATATTGGCCGAATTTCTGATAGGGGAAAGCCTGATAGCGCAGCAATACGTCGCCGCCATCGCGCAGAAAGCCGATGGCGCTGGAGGGCACGATCAGTTGTGCGACCAGTGGCTGTTCGGTGGGCACGATGGTCAGGAGCGGGCTGCCGGCGGTGACGGTCTGGCCGGCTAATGTGGAAATGGCGGTGACGATGCCATCGCGGGGGGCGGTGATGGTGATTTCGCGCCGCGCCTCGCCCTCGGAAATCTGCTGCTCGACATCGAGAAGCTGCTGGCGCAATTGCCCGATCCGGTCTGCGCTGGTGAGATCAAAGCTCGCCAATTGGGTGCGCAACTGATTGAGTTCGCCAGTCAATTCCGTTTTTTCGCGCTGGAGTAGGGGCAGTCGGGCCCGTTCCGCGTGATAGGCCTGCAGGCGCCCTTCCACTTCGCCGGAGACCGAGATGCCCCTGTCGCGCAGGTCGATCTGGCGATCGGCGAATTCGCGCAATTGCGTGGTGAAGGCCTCCGATAGCGCGATCTGTTCCTCGATCTGGGGCAATTGGGCTTCCAGCGTTTCGATCTGCTGGGACAGGCGCTGTTTTTCGGTTTCGTCCAAGGCGCTCTGGCGTTCGATGGCGGCTTCGAGTTCGCTGTGCTTGGCGTCGAGAATGTCGCTGATGGCATCCTGGGTGTTGCCCAGCGCGGTCGTGATATCGACGCCGATCCTATAGAGGACGTCGCCTCGGCGTACCGTCTCGCCATCGGCAACGGCGATGTCGATTACCCAGCCCCCTTGTGGGGCGGTCATGCGGGTTATGCCCTCGATGGGCATGACGATGCCCTCGACCTGGACGCGGCGGGTGTAGCTGCCGAACGTAAGGAACAGGATCGCGGCGATAACGAAAAGCACGGAAAACCACGCAAAGAACTTGGTGGGCAGGCCCGACAGAACAATGGGCTTGCCCAGCCATGCGTGGCGTTTGGCTTGCAGGGATTCGGCGCGAAAAAGCGACATCGGTGCGTTCTCCTCAAAAGGATGGCGCAGCGTGTGCGCCATCCCGGATCATCGAGCGGTTTAGCGGGTCATCAGGCTTGCTGCTGCACCGCCCACCAGCACGGCCTTTGCGCCGAACATGCCGGTGACGGCGGCGCCATACCCGCCCAGTGCGATGGCGCCGAAAAAGCCGCCGACCCCGCCCAGAAGCGCGGCTCC
This sequence comes from Pseudomonadota bacterium, assembly GCA_023391095.1. Taxonomy (GTDB): domain Bacteria; phylum Pseudomonadota; class Alphaproteobacteria; order Rhizobiales; family Devosiaceae; genus Devosia. Next base: position 6,093 of record JAEWBN010000002.1, on the reverse strand, counting down.
GGCGATCTGGCCGGCATTGCCACCAGCCGCGGCGGCGCCCACGCCACCCATTACGGCACCCAGAACGGCCCCGCCGGGGCCTACGCCACCGGAGACGGCCTGGATTTCATTGGTCTTGAGTTCACGCATTTTCATTCTCCTTTGTTTGAGCATCGAAAGAGTCGATCAGAGCAGCGGCACCGAAGGACAGGACGGTGGGGGGACATCCGGCTTACCCGGAAGGATTGGAACGGGCCGTTGCGGGGGAAAGCCCCACCGCGGAGGACGCTGCGGGGGAATGGGCAGGGGCTTGGGGCACGTGGTGCCGCCCGCGATCTGCGAGAGCTGTTCTGTGGGAATGATTTTCATTTTCGTTTTTCCTGAAGTGGTGATGGAACGGGTCAGTTGAGGACCCACTCGATGGCGTCGAGGATTTGGGTGTCGTAGCGATTGTAGATCGCCGTTCCCACGCGCCAGCCGAGGCGTGCGGCGCTGGCGACGGCGCGGGGATTGCCGCCGGCGACCAGTTCGATCTGGGCCAGATCGAGTTCGATCAGGCCGTCATTGCTCTTGTGATTTTGGTCCAACATCGTTTTCTCCTTGGTTGATGTGGTGGGGCATGGCCCCATTCTGCCAATGACCGAATCCGGGCACTGGAAGACCTTCCGGTAAGGCGGTAATGCCGCTCCGGTTTGTTTTTGAAATCTGGGAGTATTGCCGTTCCGGCCAGAAGTGGCCGTTAGGGTGAAATCGGGAAAAGCTGCGAACTCTTCCCGTTCGATTTCACGGCTAAACTTGGGGCGTAAACGCCGTATCGTTCATTATTGTCCCTCCGCCTGGTGTCCTGTTGTGCTCATAAGACGACGCGGGTGAGGGAGACATTGGTCGGTCACCGAGATTTTTTTAAGCAGCCCAAAATGCTCGCTTAGGCCAGTGTTGATCCTTGCGGCGGGGCTGGCCGGGGGCACGGCCTTCTATGGCAGTGTCTTTCATGAGGAGCCGCTCGCAAAGGGTGAGTTGTATGCGGCGCTGATGCAGGCCTCCGAGGGTGGAGAAGACTATTTGACGGAAATCTTCACGCCCTTCGTGGCTGCCGATGCGCCGCTGGAAGATAGTGTTCCACCGCTGCTCGCCAATGGCTTTCGCTGCGACCTGCGCCCGTCCAATGTCGAGGGCAGCACTATGCTCGTGTGCCGGCGTCCTCTGGCACCCGATATTGTCAGGGGTTCTTCTATTTCAGCTATCAGACGGCATCGGGCGAAATCATCGAAACACTGGGAACGATGTATGATGCGCGGGAACGGGCGAATGCCTTCGGCCTCTGCGACAACAGACGCAATGATTTGAATGACTTAAAGCAATGACCGGACCGCCCGTCAGCGACGGGAAGCGACCCCATTCCGGTCATCCGCAGACTGAGTCAATGTTCCTGAAAGCCGACATTGACCCTAGCGCTGTAGAAGCGAGCTCTTGGCGGTATCGACGACACGCCTTGTCAACTCCGGAAACTGGTTCTGAGCCCAGCGAGGTCGATGAATGTGCGCATCAGCACGGTGCCGAGCGACACGAAGAAGGTGGCGTAGAGCACCGCCAGCACAAAATGCGTATCGGCAAGCCCGAGATTGTTGACGATCGGGAACAGCGGCAGCGTCACGACGATCGGCGGAATGAGGCGAACGGCGATCAGGAAGACCAGCGAGGAGTCGAGCAACCGGCTCGAACTGCGCGAATAGGCATAGCCCGCACAGGTCGAGGCAATCACGGCGATGGACGTCGCGCCGATCGTCACGATGGTCGAGTTCATCAGCGATTGGAAGAAGATGCCCCAGCGCTGCCACAGCGTCACATAGTGATCGAACGTTGGCACGAAGAGCCATTGCGGCGGCACCGCGAAGATCTCCCGGCCCGGCTTGAACGACGAGCTGATGATGAAGAAAATCGGGAACAGCGACCACAGCAGGATCAGCACCACTGCGACGGTCTTGCTGGCATTGATAAGGAGACGCTCAGGCCGCATTTTTCACCTGCTTGCGAAGGAGAAGGATGTACCCGGAGGCAAGCAGCATGGACACGGCCACCATGATCCAGGCAGTTGCCGAGGCGGGACCGAAGGCGCTGTAGGTGAACGCCTCCTGGTAGAGATAGACCGCCACCACTTCCGTAGTGCGCGCCGGCCCCCCGCCTGTGAGCAGCCAGACCTCGGAGAACATGCGGAAGGCAAAGATGTAGCGGAACAGCAGCGCCACCAGGATTGCTGGCCCGAGAAGCGGAATGGTCACCCGGCGGAAACTCTGCAGTGGCGTCGCACCATCGAGCCGAGCGGCCTCATAAAGGTCCGATGGCAGCGCAAGACGCGCGGCATAGAGAATGACGAAGGTAAAGGGCAGGTGCATCCAGATGGTCAGCACCGCGATCATGATCATGGCGTGTGAGGGTTCGTACGACCATTCGAGCGCCGGTAGGCCAAGGGCATTCAGCAAGACCGCAATCGGCCCGACACCCTGGTCGAAGAGAAACCGCCACATGGCAACGGCCACCACTTCGGAAACCGCGTAAGGCGCAAGCACCGCCACCAAAAGGAAGCGCCGCCCCCAGAGACCGGAATTAAAGAGCAGCGCCATGCCGAGCGCCATCAGCAGCTCAAGATGCACCGCAACCACGACCAGCACGACCGTGTTCCACAGCGCGCTGTGAAAGCCGGGATCGGTCAGCACGCGGACGTAGTTGTCGAAGCCGACAAAAGTGGCGCTCTGGCCATAGGTCGAGGCATGGAAGCTCAGCCACACGACATAGATCGCGGGAATGACGATCACGCTGAGCAGCAGCAGCTGGGTCGGTGCCAGCAGTGGCATCATGCGCCAGAGGGACGACGTTTTCATTCACTTCTCCCACCGCCCGCAAACGGGCGGCAACCAAATTACGTCAGGGCCAGCGTGGCCACAGAATTGCGCACCTGCAGGCTTGCCTTGAGAACGATGTTCTCGACGCCGGCAGAGCCACCGCGGATCCGCAACATCAAATGCTCCCAGGCGCGGTCGGCGATTTCCTCGATCGGCTGGCGCACCGCCGTCAGCGGCACCTTGCGCGCCGTCATCCAGGCATAGTCGTCGAACCCGATCAGCGAGATTGCATCCGGGATTTCAAGGCCGCGCCGCGCCAGCGCCGAAAGCGCGGCAAGCGTCGTGACGTTGGTCATTGCGATCATGGCGGTGGGATAGGGGTGGGAATCCAGCCAGTCGCCCAAGATCTCGGCGCCGCGTTCGTGGTCAATACCGACTTCGATCACGGCCGGCTCGGAGGCGTCGAGACGAACGCAGCTCTCGGTCACTCCATGGATACGCTCGCGGATCGGGCGGAAGGCGCTCACCGAGGACGCTATCGCGATGGACCGGTGTCCGTTGTCCAGCAGATGCTGCGCCGCCGTCCAGCCCGCCTGGTAGTTGTCGACAGTAACAGTGTCGAAGCCAAGATCATCACGGCCCACACGGTCGACCAGGATGATCGGCAGGGAGCCCACTCTCCGGCAAAGCAATTCAGGAACTGCATTGGAAGCCGGCACTGCGATAACGCCTGAGGGACGCCATCCCATAAGTGCTTCTAGGCGCGCCGCCTCCACGGTCGGGTCGTCTTGCGACGACACAACTACCACCTGATAACCTTCTGCCGCAGCGAGGCTCTCGATGCGCGAGACCAATGAAGTGAAGAAGATATCGTTGAAGTTGGGTACTAGAACGCCGATCACCTGCGTGCGACCGGATCGCAGTTGGGATGCGGCGCGATCCACTTGGTAGCTCAGAGCTTGCGTTGCCTCATTGACGCGGGCAGCCAACTCCGCTCTTACAGCCTTGCGCCCCGAGAGTACGTTCGAGACGGTGGCAATGGACACACCCGCCAACTCCGCCACCTCCTTGATCGTCACCTTCGCCATCGACTGCTGGTCCGTTAAACGTTTTTCGTTACTGTTAAACGTTTATCTCTGACATTGCACGACGTCAAGCACGTTGCTCGCCGCAACGAGAGCTGTTGAAGGGTTGATGCAACTATCTGCGCTAGGTGCAATGGTGGGTGCTGCCCAGGAGCGGCGGTTCGTCCGTCGCCGGCGCCACCCCCAACATATCGCGGGCCTGGGCGAGGCAGTCCTTGCGGGCGGAGGTGGCGAGCAGGCCGTAGTGCCGGATGCGGTGGAACCCGCGCGGCAGGAGGTGGGTCAGGAAGCGGCGAATGAACTCGTCGGCGGCCAGGGTCATGACCTGCTGCCGATCGACGCCAGAACGGCGATAGTCCTTGTACGGGAAGGTCACGGTGGTCCCGTCGAAGGCAATGAGGCGACTGTTCGAGATCGCCACGCGGTGGGTATAGCGCGAGAGATAGGCGAGCACCGCCTCTGGTCCGGCAAAGGGCGCCTTGGCATAGACCACCCACCGCTTTCTGCGGAACGGTGCGAGATGACGCTGGAAGGAACGGCGATCGCTGAGCCCTGACAGCCTGCCGAAGAAGGCAAGTTTTCCGGCACCATGGAGGTCGAGCAGCCGGGTTAGGAAAAGCCGGCGGAACAGCGCCCCGAGCACCCGCACCGGCAGCAGGAAGGCCGGGCGCGACGAGATCCACCGACCATCCGGTGTGAGGCCGCCACCGGGCACGATCATGTGGATATGGGGATGGTGGGTCATGGCCGAGCCCCAGGTATGGAGCACGGCGGTGATACCGATGCGGGCGCCCAGGTGCCTGGGATCGGCGGCAATCGTCAGCATGGTCTCAGATGCCGCCTTGAACAGCAGGTCATAGACCAGCGCCTTGTTGTGGAAGGCAATGTCGGCGATCTCTGCGGGCAGCGTGAACACGACGTGGAAGTAACCGACCGGCAGGAGATTGGCCTCCTGGGCCTCCAACCATGTGCGTGCCGCCGCGCCCTGGCACCGGGGACAGTGCCGGTTGCGGCAGAAGTTGTAGGCGATCCGCTGATGGCCGCAGCCAGAACAGGCTTCGACGTGACCGCCAAGGGCAGCGGTGCGACAGGTCTCGATCGCCGACATGACCTTGAGCTGGCTGAGTCTCAGATGCCCGGCATGGGCCACGCGATAAGCTGGGCCGGCAGCACGGAAAATATCGGCAACCTCGATAGTGGCGCGCACCGCTCAGGCGGGTGGAGGCTTGTCCTCCATCAGGGCCATCAGCCGGTCGAGGGGACTGGCCACCGCCTGGATCGTGCGGGTCGAGACCTTGGTGTAGAGCGCAGTCGTCTCGAGCTTGGAGTGCCCGAGCAGCGCCTGGATAATGCGGATATCGACGCCATCTTCCAGAAGATGGGTGGCAAAGCTGTGTCGCAGGGTGTGCGGGCTGACCTTCTTGCGGATGCCGGCGACCTCGGCCGCTTCCTGCACCGCCCTATGCAATTGCCGCGACGAGATCGGATCGGTGCGCGAGCGCCCCGGAAATAGCCAGCCATGGGGCAGCATGACGCCCCGCTGCTTGCCCTCGCGCCACCATAGTCGCAGCAGCTCCAGCAGCTGGGGCGAGAGCATGGCGTTGCGATCCTTGCGGCCTTTTCCCTGTTCGATGCGGATCAGCATGCGGGCGCTGTCGATATCGTCGACCTTGAGGTGCGCAGTGCTGGGTGTGGACGCCCAGGCCGCGCATCAGCATGTCCTGCTGCATGCGTTGGCGGAGCGGCGTGGCGGGAGCGTCGGACGATGACATAACCATGGGGAGTTCCTATCGTTGAAAGAAACTCCATGGTCCGACTGAGACCTCAGCCGCTCAAAGGCCTAAACGATGACGCTGAACCAGCAGCGCGCACGCCCTCCCGCGAAGCGGGTTAGTGCATGGGGCGCAAAGCGGCTGGCCTAAAGCGCTCTGGCATTTCGCTCGATAAAAGACGCGACGTGCCGGGTTAGGCCCTCATTCCAAATGCAGCCTTTTTCCAGTCTCCCGATCAAAAAAGTAGGTATCGCCACTTCCTAAAGAGATCTGAACCTCTTGTCCGTCCTTGTCCGTCGTCAGATGCTTTGGCCCAGACCGGCGTTTTGATTAGCGGAGAGTCCTGCTCGTCATTGGGTTGATATTATGCGGCGAGGCTGGCGTGCAGCAAGCGGCGATGCTGGATGGTTTGTCGTT
>JAEWBN010000010.1 GCA_023391095.1 Pseudomonadota bacterium | reverse complement strand
CGGGAAAACGCCTGGGTCCAGCGCTGCGGGCCACCCAGAAGGACCAATCTTGCCGAAAGCACTGGATCTCACACCGGCATCATGGCGCCGCCGGACACATCCACCCAGTTTTTGCGGGTGTCCAGCTCACGCGGATTTTGTAGGCGGTTTAGAGTTCATGGCCGTCGTATTAGTTGGAATCGATGAAGGTCGCGTGCCTCCATCGACCCAAGCCAACCAAGAAAATAGTGAACGGTTTCTGTCATATGCTGCGCACAATAGGCTGTACGTCGCAATTTCCCGTGCGAAATATCGCGCGGTGATACTCGGCGACAGTGCTCGCGGCCCTAGCAAACTTATAAAGCCGGCTTTGGCGGCCGGTGTTTTGGTCAAGCCGTCGGGTTAAAACTCCCTGGACCAAACTTCCGATTATTTACTTATCCCCGCCCCCATTCTCCTACCCTATCCTCTGCCCATCCCCGCCACATAACGCCTCCCGACGCAGGGTCGGGCGGGGAGGATTGGTGAGGGAGGCGTCCCTGCGTGGGTACAAAACGTCGGCACGACCGGCACTGATCAGAAACCATTTTTTGACGCATTCGGGGCTCATGGCGGATGGTCAGTACCAAATACAAGGTTTTGCCGATGCGCAGGCAGCCCGGCCCCAAAAGCCTAACCTTGCCTCTTTCCCTCATCCCGCCACACACCCCTCAAACAGTTTCTGAAACTTTTCCGCCGCGCCTTTGGCGGAATATCGCCCCTGTTCGGCGTCATCGAGTAGCACGGTGAACTGGCCGCTCAGGATCTCCATGAGTTCGGGGGTAAAACTGGTAATGCCGCCGCTGGACCAGAGGCCGCCGACTTCGCCGCTGATGGCGTCCATGTCGTGGCGCAGGGTGCCGTCGGTCACTGTCACCGTGGTGGGGTCGGTTTCGGGCTTTGTTGCGTAGGCGGTGATGACCACATCCGCATAGTTCTCGGTGCAGGTAATGGTAAAACTCTGATGTCCCAGAGTGACGTCGTGCCAATAGAGCGCGATGTCGGTAATGCCGCTATTGTCGAAAGTTTCGAGATACCAGCCGGTGGGGAAATCTTCCGCAGCCATGGCGGCGGCAGCGAGCGCAGAAGTCATCGTGGTCGCCAGGATCAGGGCTCTGATCATTGTCGCGTCCTCCCAATGTCCCTGCGATCCTACGCCCCCCAAAGCAAAAAGATATCCCCGCTCAAAAACCCTTCGGCATAATGGCGGCATCTCCCGCGGGGCGGCCTGCAGCGATCCGGGCGGGGGAGCCGGCGAGGACAGGATCGCTCCTGTCGTCACGTTTCCTGTGGACCACCCCGCGACGAGCGATCAAGGGGTCTGTCTCGCGGGACCCGAAAAACCGGCGCCCGAGGCGATCTGCGTCTCCATAGATAAAAATAGACAGAGGCGAAGACCGCCTCGGGCCTGCCTGACCTTTCAAGCGCGCCGCCTCTTGGCCGGGCGCGACTTTCGCACGCCCGGCGTCTGGCTGGGTCAGTTTGCGGCTCTGATGCGCAGGATGCTGGAATTGCCGCCGCCGCGCGTTTCCGTCACGGCATAGACGGCGCCATCAGGCCCGACGCGCACGTCGCGGATACGGGCATCGAGCGGCACGCGTTCCTCGGTGACGACGCTGTTATCCTCGACATGGACGACGACGAGACCGGTGGAGACGAGGCCGCCGATGATGAAGGCGCCGGTCCATTCGGGTATGGCGTCGCTGTCATAATAGGCCATGCCGGAGGGCGCGATGACCGGGTCCCAGTAGTAGACCGGCTGCTCGGTTTCGGCGTCGGCGGTGATGCCTTCGCCAATCGCGGCGCCGCTATATTCAACGCCATAGGCGATGTCGGGCCAGCCATAGTTGAGCCCGGCTTCGGGGCGGTTGAGTTCATCGCCGCCGTGGGCGCCGTGTTCGACGATCCAGAGGCGCCCTTCGCCATCGAGGGTGGCCGACTGGACATTGCGGTGCCCAAGGCTCCAGATTTCGGGCAGGGCGCCGTCGGTGTCGGTGAAGGGGTTGGTGTCGACGGGGTTGCCCGCATAGTCGATGTGGAAAACCTTGCCGAAGCCCGAAGCCAGTTCCTGCGCCTGGGTGCGCACCGGCGCATCGGAGCGCTCGCCGACGGAGAGATAGAGGGTGCCGTCGCCCACGGGAACAATGCGCGACCCGTAATGTTTGTCGCCGTCATAGGTCGGCTCCTGGCGGAAGATAACCTCCACCTCCTCCAGCGCGCCGCCATTGGCGTCGTCTAGGCTGAGGATGGCGGTGGCCAGCGTCGTGCCATTGCCGCCCTCACGCGGCTCGGCATAGGAGAAGAAGATGCGGTTGGTCTCGGCAAAGTCCGAAGCCAGCGCCACGTCGAGCAGGCCGCCCTGACCGCGGCTATCGACTTCAGGCAGGCCGCTGATTTCCGGTCCGGCTTCGCCATTCTCGTCGATCACATGCATGGCCCCGGCCTTGGCAGTCACCAGCATGCGGCCATCGGGGAGGAATTCCATGGCCCAGAGGTGCGGCAGGCCATCGGCAACCACCTCTGTCGTGACGGAAGTAGGCTCGGCAGGTTGCGGGGCGCGGGTCTGTTCGGGGAAGGCCGGCTCCTGGTTCGGGGCATTGGGCGCTGCGGTTTCCGCGGGAGCCGTCTGGGCATAGGCCGGGCTGGCGAGCAGGAGCAGGGCGAGTGCGGTGCCGGAAAGGGCGGCTTTGCGCATGGTCTAATCCTCAGTTCGGAAGGGCGTGCTAACCTAAGTTATGGCCTCCGGAGTGGTTGCGGGCAGGCGGATCACAAAAAGGAAAGCGGCATGGCGGATTTGCCGGGACACCTTGTCGAAGCGGGTGCATGCTGGTCGTCGTGAGGGAGCGGCAGGGGGCCGCCTGGGAGAATGGAAATGAAACTAGCCGGATGGATACTCACGGGGCTGATCGCCCTTTTCATGCTGGGTGCGTCGGTTGCGCCCAAGCTGCTGCAGCTGGAGGCGGCCCTCGCCCCAATGGACGTGGTCGGCTGGCCCGCGAAGTATCTGCTGCCGATCGGGTTGATCGAACTGGGCTGTGTCGTGCTGTTCGTCATTCCGCGCACGGGGCTTTTGGGCGCGGTTTTCTTTACGGGACTGCTCGGCGCCTCGCTGGCTGCCAACCTCAGGGTCGACAATCCGCTCTTCAGCCACACGCTGTTTAGTCTCTATATGGGCGTTGCCGTCTGGGTTGCCCTGTGGCTGCGCGATGCGCGCGTCCGGCCGGTGTTTCCGTTGATGGGCGGCCGGGCCATTGACTAGGGCGCAGGATGTCGGATGCGCGTGTGGTGCGGTTGGGCTTGCCCTACAGGGGCCGCCGCTAATTACGGCGCAATGCTACTGCAACAGTTGTCGTGAGGCCGGGGAGCGCCTTTCCCTTGCCGGGGCAAGGTCGGTTCTGGCCGCGGATATGGGAACGCCGTTTGTCCTTTATCGAAAGGACAAGGTGACCTTCGTGCGCGGCACAGAGAAGCTTCGCGCCTATCGGCTCAAACCCGGGGCGCCCACGCGCCGGGTCGTTACGGCGTGCTGCGGAACGCCGCTATTCCTGGAATTCGAGAGTGGACACTGGCTCAGCCTCTATGGCGCGCTGTGGCCAGAGGCGGAGCGGCCGGCCATGCAAATCCGCACCATGACCGGCGATCTGCCGGATGAGGCGACGCTGGAGCCAGGGCCACCCAGCGGGCGGCGCGTCACCCTGGGCTTTTACCTGAGGCTGCTTGGTGCCTGGATCGCCATGGGCTTGCGGGCGCCCAAAGTGGAGGTGCCGGTCGAGCTGGACCTGCCAGCACGGCCTGCCGATCAGTAGACGCGGATCGAGGACAAGTTGCGGCGCAAATAGGGATCGAGCGCGGGCTGATCGCCGACAATGCGCTCGCAATAGGACTGGAACTTGCGGTCGCGGCAGGCTGCGGCAGAAAGGGAGCCCTCGACCTTTACGGACGAAAACGCGTTGTCCATGCCCCAAAGAGCGAGGTCGTTGAACACCTGTCCGGAGCGCGCGCAGAAGCTGCTGCCGGTATAGTTGGTGCCAGTATAGAAGCAGATCGTGCCCGAGCCGCCCACGGCGTAGTTGAGTTCGGGACCGGTCAGAGGCCAGTCGGGGGACTGGCCGAAGTCCACGTGGTAGGCGTCGGTCCAGCCCCGAGCGCCTTCCCCATCGACCAGGCACCACAGCTTCTGGCAGCGCAAGATCCGGATGGCGACCCGCCCGGGGATGCTGCCAATTGCGTCGTAAGCCGCACCAGGGCCGTTGCGGAGCGACAGCTCGGTACGAGACCAGCCATGGCTGCCCGATTCCGAAGCGGCATGGCTCGAGACTGGTAGGGCAAACGCTATGGTGACAACAAGCATGAGGGCTTTGATCAGACGCATTCAATCCCGCTCCTATGAAGCCTTGACCCTAGCTTGGCTGAACTGCGATTGCAAAGAAAAGTGCCGCCCCAGAAGGGACGGCACCGAAGCGATCAGGACCGGATTAGCGGACTCGGATCGACGCCACGTAGTCGTCGAAATCGCCGAGACGATTGGCACCGGTGGTGTAGGTGCGGCAGTTGCGATAACCGGTTTCGGAGCAGATCTGGACCTGCAGGCCATCGGGGTTGTCGAAAGACGAGATGCGGTCGGTCCAGCCCGCGAGATCGCGAATGCTCTGGCCCTGCTCGATGCAGAAGTTGGGACCACGGCGGTCGGGCTGGTCATAGAAGCAGACCTGGCTGCTGACCGGGATCGGGTTCACGACAGGAGGACGCGGGCCCGGGCGCGGCGGCTGGGGCTGTGGCTGATTGCCGACGCCGATGCTGATATTGGGGCCGCCGGGACCGCCGATATTGAAGCCGAAGCTGATGCCGGGCTGGCTCGGATTTACCGGCCGGCCGCCGCTGGCGGTCAGGTATGTCGAAGAGACCCAGCCATCCGCACCGGGGCGCACGACATAGCACCACGAGCCCTGGCAGCGCTGCACATCGACGTTCTCGCCGCGACGGGCCACATCGACAATCGCGAAGTTGGTCCCCGGGCCGGAGCGCACGTTGACATTGCCGGTGATGGCGCCCGGAGCCGCCTGGGCGGCCGGCAGGAACATGACGACGGCTGCCGCAGCGACGGCCACGCCGGTGGCCACGTTCAGCAGTTTCTTGCGTAGGTGACGGTGCATCTGTTGCTCCCTGTGGCGCTGGTTTCCGGCCCCGAGCTTTCGAGGCAACGCGTGCGGACCAGGCGCGCTTTAATTGTGTGCCAACAACGGTGCTGGCCAGACTTGGTTCCTAAACACTGCCGGCGCGGGGCCGGCGGCTGATGAAGGCACAGAACACTTTTCTGCCTGAACGCAGCCTGAACGGGTCGCCGGTGTCAGAGGCTCGCAATGGCGCGTTTATTGCCCTGCTCGTCCAGCGCCACGTAAACGAACCGTCCCTCCGTGACCTTCTGACGGTCGTCGAGCCGGTTGCGGCGCACCCAGGCTTCGAGGGCAACGGTGATCGAGGTGTTCCCGACGCGCTCGATGCTCGTATAGACGCAGAGTACATCGCCGACCTTGACCGGGGCGATGAAGGTCATGGCCTCGACAGCGACAGTGACCACGCGACCCCTGGCGCGCTCGACGGCAGCGATGGCACCGGCAATGTCCATCTGGCTCATCACCCAGCCACCAAAGATATCACCCGACGGATTGGTGTCGGCGGGCATTGCTAGGGTGCGGATGGTCAGTGCGCCCGTGGGCTCTTGCGAAGCGGATTGCATCAGGGTCCCTTTACCGGCCAGCGGCCAACGGCTTCCTCCCAGTGCTTGCGGCACAGGGAAACATATACGGATTTCTCGATGGCCACCTGCTCGCCGTCGGTCAGCACGCGGCCTTCGGGACTTTGGCGTACCACCATGGTGGCCTTGGCCCCACATTCGCAGATGGTGCGGATTTCGCGCAAGACATCGGCTATGGCCAGCAGTTGTTGCGAGCCGGGGAAGAGGTTGCCCTGGAAATCGGTGCGCAGGCCGAAGCACATGACGGGAATCTTGAGCCGGTCGGCCACCCGCGCCAATTGCCAAACCTGTGCCGGCGTCAGGAACTGGGCCTCGTCGACAAACACACAATCGACCTTGCCGGTTTCCGTTTCTTCCCGGATCGCCTGGTAGAGGTCGTCGTCGGATGAATAGAGATCTGCCGCCTCGGAAATTCCGATCCGCGAGGAGATGAGGCCGATGCCGTTCTCGACATAGAGCGAGGACGTATACAGCAGCGGACGCATACCGCGCTCGCGATAGTTATACGCGGCCTGCAACAGCAGGGTCGATTTGCCGGCATTCATCGCCGCATAGGAAAAATAGAGCTTGGCCATGGCGGCGTGGGACTCGCAGGTTGCGGCATCGGACGGGATAGGGAATAGACCCGAACCCGGCGCGCATGAAGCCGGAAGGGGTAACGATCAACAACTCATTGGCGTGCGTGTGCGGCGTCTGGATGGCCGATGGGATCACGCGGCTCTGCTCTGCAAAAAAGCCGGCCGCACCCGGCGGCCAGTTGGAGGTAGAGTGTTGCGCTTGGGGGCGACACAGCCTGGCCATGGGGCTGCCAGGATCGGAAAGACCTTAGGTCCGCCACATGACCGTGCCATGACGGAGATGCCGTTCAGGAGACGTTCATGCGGAGCAGGGCAGGCTGAGGGCTCGTTATGGTTGCTGCGGAGTTTGATATGGTCCGGTGCGTACCAATTGTCTTTGCGGGTCTGTTGAGCCTCGTGGCTGCAGCGCCCGTGCTGGCTTCGCCGAACGGCATCTGGGAGCTCGAAACCCGTGATACGCGCTTTGAGCTCGCCCTTTGCGGGGATGGTACGGAACTGTGCGGCAAGCTCGTCTGGCTCAGCGACGCCGACTACAACGAGCAGTACAAACAATTTCTCGATGCGCCCATGGCTCGCGAACTCAAGCCAGTCGCCAATGGCCGCTGGAAGGGCGACATGATGCTGTTCGGCTATACTTTATCGGGCACCCTAACGCAGGTGAGTGCCGAGCAGATGACCCTCCAGGGCTGCGCGTTTCTGGTCGTCTGCAAGACCTATCAAATGTATCGAACGAGCGAGTGAAAATGATGCGCTTTCAGCCTTCCCGACTTGCCGCGGTTCTCCTCGGCGCGACCCTGATCTTTGCCACCGCAGCTGCGCAGGCTTCGCCTGTCGGCATGTGGGAAATCGAAATGGGCGATTCCCGCTATGACGTGACCATGTGCGGCGATGGCACTCAGCTTTGTGCGCGGCTGGTCTGGCTGGGCAATGGGGCGGACAACGAAGAAAACATGCCCTATCTCAACACGCTCCTGATCGATGAAGCCGTGCCGGTCGGCAAGAACGAGTGGAAGGGTACGCTGCACCTTTTCGGGCAGACGGCGGACGGCACCATCAGGCAGGTGAGCGAGGACCATATCTCGCTGCGCGGCTGCGTCGCGCTGGTGCTGTGTCGCGACTACCAGATGTATCGCATGGCGGACTGACCGTCAGTTGGTTATGCGCGGCACATGGGCGCGACGGCGCGCCCAGAGCGGCGGAATGGCCTCCACCAGTACGATGGCGACGAAGATCAGCGTCGCGCCCGCATAGCCAACGGCGGGCAGGCGTTCACCCAGAATGAGCGCGCCGCCGATCGCCGCAAAGAGGCTTTCCGCGGACAGGATAATGGCGGCATTGGCCGGTGGCACGTGCTGCTGCCCGACAGCCTGCAGGGTGAAGGCGATGGCGGTCGAGAAAATTGCGGCATAGGCGATCTCGATCCATCCGGCGGAAATGGCCGCAAGCGTGGGTGCCTCTGTCGCCAGGGCGCCCAAGCTGGCCGCTAGCCCTGCAAACAGAAAGCTCACTGCAGAAACAAAGATCGGAAGCCCCGTGAGCCGCGCCACATGGCCGAGCAGGATGACATGCATGGCCCAGAAGATGGCGCCGTAGACGATGAGGTAATCGCCGGCATTGAAGCTGGCCAGCCCGCCGCCATTGAGAAAATAGATGCCGACCAGGGCCAGCGGGACGCCGGCAAGGATGATCGGGTGCGGCTTGGTGCGGAAGAGGATATAGCCGAGCAGAGGCACGAAGAACACGTAGAGCCCAGTGAGAAAGCCGCCATTGGTCGCCGTCGTGCTCGCCAATCCAGCCTGTTGCAGCCAGGAGCCCAGAAAGAACACGCTGCTCATGGCCAGAATGAAAAGCCAGTGTGTGCGAGTCAGCACGACCGCCCGGCGGCGCAATTCCATCAGTCCGAGCGGCAGCACCAGAAGGCCGCCAGTCAGGTAGCGCACGCCGGCGAAGCTCAGCGGCCCCATCGAGTCCATGGCGGACTTCTGGGCAATGAAGGCAAAGCCCCAGAACATGGTGCAGATGATAAGAAGGAGAGTCGCAAAAGGGCGTGACATGGTGTTTCCAACGCGCCGAGGGCAGGTCCGACGGAGAGGGACGACGGATAAGGACTAAAGCACAGCGTCGAGCGCCTTGATCAACTGCTGGATTTCTTCGGGCGTTGTGTAGTGCACGAAGGAAAGACGCAGCACGCCGTGGTTCATCGGGTCGATCCCGAGGGCCTCCAACAGACGGACGGCATAGAAATTGCCGCCAGAGGCCATTATGCCGTGATCGGCGAGGCGACGGGCCAATTCGATCCCGGGCTGGGCGTGATGCAGCGCGATCGTCGGGGCACGCAGTTCAGGGTTCGCCGGGCCGATCAGGCGGACATCGTTGCGGTTTGCGAGATAGTCCAGGAGCGGCCGGGCCAGCGCAATTTCCTGTGCCCGCATTGCGGCATGGGCGCGGCGGAAGGGGTCCGTGCCTTCGACCTTGTCGCCGGCTATGGCCGACACCGCTTCGAAATAGTCGGCCATGCCGGCGCAGGCGGCGATCTGGGCATGGTCCGGGCCGGCGGGGGTGAGCCGGTAACGCGGTTTGCTGTCGTTGAAGTAGTGGCCTTGATTGGGCAGTTGCGCGGCCAGTTCCGGCCGGATCGCCATCACGCCCTGATGAGGCCCGTAAACCTTATAGGCGGAGAAGAGGTATATGTCCGCCCCCAGCGCCTCGAGGTCCGGGATACCGTGGGGCGCGTAACTCACCCCGTCGACCACGAGCACTGCGCCGACGGCATGCGCGCGGTTGGCAACCTCCGCAATTGGGTTTATCTCGCCCACGATGTTGGAGCAGTGGGGGGCCGTAACCAGACGGACCTTTTCGTCCAGGATGGCGGCAAGGGTGTCGAGCGACAACCGCCCGGTGGCAGGATCGACCGCCCATTCGCGCACTTCGATGCCGTGGCGGGCAAGGCGCCGCCAATTGCCCGTATTGGCCTCATGATCCTGATTGGTGACGATGATGGCGTCGCCCGGCTTCAGCCAGCCAGAAACGGCCTGCGCCAGGATATAGGTGTTGGCAGAGGTGGAGGGGCCGAAGTGGATCCAGTCGGCACTGACATTGAACGCGGCGGCCATGCGCTCAAAGGCGAGATCCATGGCAGCGCCTGCCGCGCGGGATGCTGCGTAGACGCCGTAGGGCTGGACCTTGGTGGCCCTGTAGTAATGATCCAGCTTATCGAGCACTGGCTGCGCCGTGTAGGAACCGCCGGCATTTTCGAAGAAGGCCTGACCGGCGAGGCTGGGCTCGGAAAAGGCGGGGAAGAGGGCGCGAATGCGCGCGGGGTCGAGAGGCAGGTCGGTCATGGCAGGTCCGGTGGTCTTTGACCGATTGGTAGACGAGCTTCCGGGAAAAGCAAAGTCCCGCCAACAGCGCCCGTCAGCCACAAGGCCACGCGCAAAAAAAAGAACCGGCCACAGGAGCCGGTTCAAGGAGCTTGGAGGTCAGTACGTTTTGGGAGGAGATGCTGTCGTCTCAGGAATGGCCACGCCATTGGGACAGCGGCGGCCGATGCGGTTTGCCAGCAGGCACCTGAGCGGGGAGGGCGCCCCGGCGCACGAAGCAGACGACTTCAACCAGCATGATCAGAACGAGGAGGGTCAGGGGGACCATAAAGACGGCAACCTGCGTGTCAGCCTGACTTGCGATGTTGGCCGCACGGGCAGGGCTGACACTTGCAGCCAAGGCAGCAACGGAGCCGAGCAGGGCAGTGCATGTGCCCAGAACGGCCCAAAGGCTGATACGCTTGCGTCGGCGGGACGTGGATTTGTGCATGGGATCGACGTCGCTATCCTCGTTTCGATGCGCTGAGATAAGCAGCGCAATGCGGTTCCACTAAGGAGCGAAACAGGACGTGACCGGGCCATTTGGCGGCGGAAGTGTGGCGGCCGTCTCGCTTTCTGGCACGCTGGGGCGTCCGAAATCTGTTGCGTGCAGGCCGGCGATGTTTAAAACCCGAGCCGACCTATCCGGGAGGTAGATATGGGTTTTCTTTCTGACGCTCTGGGCCGCGTAGCGCCTTCGGCCACCGTGGCCATCAGCCAGAAAGCGCGCGTCATGGCGCAGGAGGGCAGGGACATCATCGCCCTTTCCGCCGGTGAGCCTGACTTCGATACGCCTCCTCATGTGCGCGAGGCGGCCAAGCGCGCCATGGACGAGGGCAAGACCCGCTATACCAATGTGGACGGCATTGCCGAACTCAAGGAAGCGGTCGCTGCTAAGTTCCGGCGCGATAACGGTCTCGACGTCACCGCAGCCGACTGTTTCGTCAGTTCGGGCGGCAAACAGATCATCTTCAATGCACTCTTGGCGACGCTCAATCCGGGAGATGAAGTGGTCGTGCCCGTCCCCTATTGGGTGAGCTATCCTGAGATCGTGCGATTATGCGGCGCCGAGCCGGTGTTTGCTGTTGCGGACGCTTCGACGGGCTTCAAGCTCTCGCCCGAGACGCTGGAAGCGGCGATTTCGCCACGCACAAAGTGGCTGATCCTCAACACGCCGTCCAACCCGACTGGCGCTGCCTATACGGCAGAGGAACTGCGCGGCCTTTCCGACGTGCTGATGCGGCATCCGCAGGTGCACATCCTGACCGACGACATCTACGAAGTGCTGGTTTATGACGGCAAGAGCTTTGCCACCATTGCCCAGGTCGAGCCGGCGCTACAGGCGCGCACGCTGACCATGAACGGAGTTTCCAAATCTCATGCCATGACGGGCTGGCGCATCGGCTATTGCACAGGCCCACGGCCTTTGCTGGCCGCCATGACCAAGCTCCAGGGGCAGTCGACCACCAATCCCAGTTCCGTTTCCCAATGGGCCGCGGTGGAAGCGCTGAATGGTCCGCAGCAATTTCTGGCCGAATGGCGGAATGTGTTCCAGCAGCGGCGTGACATGGTGGTGGCCGGGCTCAACGCCAATACCGGCCTCGATTGCCTGACGCCGGAAGGCGCCTTTTATGTATTCCCTTCCTGCCAGCGACTTCTGGGCAAGACCAGCGCTGGCGGCGCAAAGCTGGATACCGACGAGGATTTCGTCATGGCGCTGCTCGAGGAGACTGGCGTTGCGCTTGTGCACGGAACAGCTTTCGGCCTACCCGGTCACTTCCGTCTCAGCTACGCGGCGAGCAATTCCGAGCTGGAAGAGGCGGTCCGCCGCATCCAGCAATTCTGCGCGGGTATCCGCTAGGGCGATAGACCAACGCCTGTTGGTGGTTAAAGGGCCTTGGATTGGCCCCATGTTCGACTACACTGGATAGGCAGGAGGCCATGGCCTTCTGCTTCCAGGAGTAGAGATGTCTGAACGCCCCCCCATGCTGGCGCCCTTCCGGCATGAAACTTTTCGCCTTCTGTGGCTGGCCACGCTCGTCTCCAATCTCGGAGGCCTGGTCCAGTCGGTCGGTGCCGGGTGGATGATGACCACCCTGACCGACTCCTACAACATGGTGGCGCTGGTGCAGGCATCGACCACGCTGCCCATCATGATGTTTTCGCTGGCCGCCGGCGCCCTTGCGGATAATTTTGATCGGCGCACCGTGATGCTGGTGGCCCAGTGTGGTCTGATGCTGGTGTCCATCGCGCTGGCCGCGCTGACCTTCTTTGGCCTGATGTCCCCCTGGCTGTTGTTGGCCTTCACTTTCCTGATCGGCTGCGGAACCGCGCTCTTCAACCCGTCATGGCAAGCGTCCATGGGCGATATCGTGCCCCGCTCGGATCTCGCCGGGGCGGTGACGCTCAATTCCATGGGCTTCAACATGATGCGCAGCGTGGGGCCGGCGGTGGGCGGGCTGATCGTGGCGTTTGCCGGTGCTGCGGCTGCCTTTGCCCTCAACGCCTTCTCCTACATTCCGCTTATCCTGGCCCTGTGGCGCTGGCAGCCGGTGCGGGTCTCGTCTCGCCTGCCGAGAGAGCGCTTTGGCAGCGCCATGTGGGCCGGTATCCGCTACGTTTCCCTGTCCCCCAACCTGACGTCGGTGCTGTTTCGGGGCTTCCTGTTCGGTGCTGCCGCCGTCAGCATCCTGGCGCTCTTGCCTTCGGTGGCCAACGACTATGTGGGCGGCGGGGCCATGGTCTATGGCACTCTGCTGGGATGCTTCGGTCTGGGCGCGATTGGGGGCGCCTTGCTTAATGGCTGGGTGCGTGAGCGGTTCACCAACGAGGTGATCGTGCGCGTCGCCTGCCTGGTCTTTGCAGTGGCCTGCGTGGGGCTGGGTTTCAGCCGCATTCCTTTGGTCAGCCACCTCTTGCTGATCCCGACCGGTGCATGCTGGGTGCTGTCGCTTTCGCTGTTCAACGTTTCCATCCAGCTTTCGACGCCGCGCTGGGTCGTGGGGCGCGCACTGGCGCTTTATCAAACGGCGACGTTCGGCGGCATGGCGCTGGGGAGTTGGGTGTGGGGCGTGACCGCGGACCTGTCAGAGCCTCAATGGGCCTTGGTCGGGGCGAGCGGCGTGCTGCTGCTCTGCGCTGCCGTGGGTTTCCAGCTTCGGCTGCCTGAATTCACCTCGCGCGACCTCAACCCGCACAACAAGTTCAGCGAGCCGGAGCTCAAGCTGGGTCTTCTGCCGCGCAGCGGTCCCATTCTTGTGATGATCGACTACCAGATCGATCCTGCCGATATTCCGAAGTTCCTGGAGCTGATGGCGGCTCGCCGCCGGATTCGTATTCGCGACGGCGCCCGCCAGTGGGCGATATTACGCGATCTCGAGCATCCCAGCCTGTGGGTAGAAAGCTATCACGTTCCCACATGGGATGACTACGTCCGGCACAATCTGCGCCGCACTGTGGCGGATGCTGAGAACACTGAGGCTTTGCGGCGCCTGCATCGCGGTGAGGGCGTTCCGCTGGTGCATCGGATGATCGAACGGCAGACCGTTCCGACGCGCGATGACCTGCCGTGGCGAGAACTGCCGGACGTCTAAAACAAGAAAGCCCCGCCCGAGGGGAGGGGCGGGGCCTGAGGTCGTTGGCCGGGGCCTCTGACCTTGGAGGGTAGCGGCGCCACGAACGCCGCTGTTGGAGACACTATGGTTCGCCACGCGCTCCATCACAAACGCGCAATCGGAAGTGCTGCCATGCAGAAACGCGCGGCCCAATACTGAGCAAAAAAAGAGGCTCCAACCGAAGTTGGAGCCTGATGATAGGGCCGAAGCCAAATCGAAAGTGTTGGCCTGGGCACAAGGGAGGAGGATTTGTGCCAGGCCGTTGGACCTGAACCGAGGGAGGAGGATTCGGTTCCGATCCGGTGTCGCAAGAAGCGGGTCCGAGGGAGGAGGAAACGGAGCGGCTTCATCAGCGACAAGGCCAATATAGTTTTTGACCTTTTGGTCAGCAATGCATGGTGGGTCATGCCAGCTATGCATTAGGCACAGCGACAATCTGACCATTAAATGTGCATTTCGACAGGTTAGCGACAGGTTTGCCGGACTGCCCTTGTAAGGCGATCACAGGAGAGGGCTGCCCACGCCAAAGGCGCAAAAAAAAGAGGCTCCAACCGAAGTTGGAGCCTGATGATAGGGCCGAAGCCAAATCGAAAGTGGGGCAGAGAGCAAGGGAGGAGGAAATGCGCTCTGCCGAAGAACCTTGGATCAGGGAGGAGGAGAGATCCGCAGTTCAGTGTTGCGATACGGGGTCCGAAGGGAGGAGGAGATCGGAGCGCGCCTCAGCAACAAGCGCAATATGAACTCTACTGACTTAGTCGGCAATTCCTTTCGGGTCATGCCAGCCATGCATTTTTGCCGGATGGTTACATCGGTGTACCTTCGCAGGCCCTTCCGATTTCGACCATAAAAAAAGGCCCCGCTCGAGGGGAGAGCAGGGCCGATAGGGTGGCGGACGAACCCGCCAGGAGGGAACGCAGCGGCGCAAGGGAGGAGGAGAAGCAACCGCTGTGATGCGGCGGATATAGGGGGCGTCCGGAGACTCGCCAACCCGGCGAGGATCATGCCAGCTATGCATTTTGCGCATTCGGGCGAAAAATTACCAATGATTTCAATGGTCGGCCCTCTGGTGCGACCGCCTGACACAGGCCGTGAACGTTTCCGAGGCGGGTTCGTGCCGTGTCCGAGCCTTCTGAAGCTAGCTTTTGGCGTCGAAGTCGGCGAGCGCGGTTTTGAGGAGCCCGAGATGCTCGATGCGGATGTAGCGCGGCTCTGCCGTCGGTTCATCCGCATGCTCATAGGACCAGGTCAGATCGTGGGGCACATAGACGGCGAAAGCGCCCGCAGCCAGAGCGGGAAGAATGTCGGAGCGCAGAGAATTGCCAACCATCACCGTGCGGTCGGCCCCGTCGGTGTGACGGTCGAAGATGCGGCGATAGACAGCCTCGGTTTTGTCGGCCACGATTTCAACCGCAGCAAAATATTCGGCCAAGCCGGAGGCAGCGAGTTTCCGCTCCTGGTCGAACATGTCACCCTTGGTGACCAGGATCATCCGGTACCGGTCTTTCAGATCGTTCAGAGCCTGATCAACATAGGGCAGGGTTTCGATGGGATAGGTCAGCAGTTCGCGGCCCGCTGCCAGTATCTCGGCAATGACCCGGCCGGGCACGCGATGGTCGGTGACATCGAGAGCGGTTTCCACCATGGAGAGTGCGAAGCCCTTCATGCCGAAGCCGTAGAAGGCCAGATTGCGCTTAACGGCAGCAATCAGCCGGTCCTCGAGATCAGGCGCATCTGTATAGTCGCGCAAGAGCTCCGCAAAGCGTCGCTCGGTCAAGCGGAAGAATTGCTCATTCTGCCAGAGCGTGTCGTCGGCATCAAAAGCAATGGTGGTGATCTGCGGCATGCGAGGGTCACGGCTCCGGCGCGGAGCCTAGAAGCTCCACTCCCGCGCCTTGGCGACAAGGAAGTCGCGGAATACGCCCACGCGCTTGGAGTTCTTGAGCGCCGGCGGGTACACGAAATAGGCCTCGTAAGCGGGCAGCTCAATTTCCGGCAAGACTTGCACCAGCCCGTCTTCTTTCTCGGTGACGTAGGCTGGCAGCATGGCGATGCCGATGCCTGCGCGGCAGGCCTGCATCATGCCGTAGATGGCGTTGACGCGCAGGGCGGCGCGGCGCGGGCTCGAATCCGAGCGGCCCATGCGCTCAAGATAGTTGATGTCGCCCAGATAGGACGGCACTGGTTCGCCAAAGCTGATGATGCGGTGGTTGTCGAGATCTTCCGGCGAGGAGGGCATGCCCTTCTCGTCGATGTAGCTATTGCTGGCGTAAAAGTGGTTGTGGACCGTGAACAGCTTGCGCTGGATCATTTCCGACTGATTTGGCCGATGCAGGCGGATGGCCACGTCGGCCTCGCGCATGGCCAGGTCCAGCTCAGCGTCGTTGAGGCGGATTTCAAGCTGAATCAGCGGGTAAAGCTTGAGGAATTCATCAAGGCGCGAGGACAGCCAGGTCGAGCCGATACCGACTGTGGTCGTCACGATCAGCGGGCCGGTGGGGATGTCCTGGCTTTCGGACATCTGGGTCTCGACCTGCTGGAGTTCCCAATGCATGCGATGGGCTGTGCGGAACAACTGCTCGCCCACTTCGGTGAGAACCAGCCCGCGCGCGTGACGGATGAAGAGCTTGAGGCCCAGATCGTCTTCCAGCGCCGAAATCTGTCGGCTCACCGCGGACTGGCTCATGCCGAGCTTTTCGGCTGCGTGGGTGAAAGAGCCCGACTCAGCGGCGGTGTGGAAAATCCGGAGCTTGTCCCAGTCGAGCATGTTGTGACGCTTTCTTTTCGTTGTTCAGCCCGGCGGGGCCATGCCCCCCGCCATAGGCGAAGGTCGCGCAGAAATTGTGACAGTAAGGTGCGATGTGCAGGGCGATGCCATGACTATTCGGCTGCCTCTGCCAGTTCGTGTTCGGCTAGGAACCGCTCGGCATCAAGGGCGGCCATGCAGCCCATGCCTGCCGCGGTGACCGCCTGGCGATAGATGTCGTCGGTCACGTCGCCCGCAGCGAAGACGCCGGGAATATTGGTTTCAGTGGTGCCCGGCTTTACCTGCAAGTACCCGCCCGGCTTCATATCCAGCTTGCCGGCGAAAATGGAGGTGGCCGGCGCATGGCCGATGGCAACGAATACCCCATCGATTTTCTGCTCGTAGCTCTCGCCGGTCACGCGATTGCGCAGCGTGACGGAATTGACCGATGGGGGCGTTTGCGAGCCGCCGACCTCAACCACTTCGGTGTTCCAGCGGACTTCAATCTTGGGATGCTTGAACAGGCGCTGCTGTAGGATACGTTCGGCGCGGAATTCGTCGCGGCGGTGCACGACAATGACCTTTTCGGCGAAATTGGTGAGGAAGAGGGCTTCTTCGACGGCCGTATTGCCGCCGCCGACAACCAGAACCTCCTTGCCGCGATAGAAGAAGCCGTCGCAGGTGGCGCAGGCGGAAACGCCAAAGCCCTGGAACTGCTGCTCGGAAGGAAGGCCCAGCCACTTTGCCTGAGCACCGGTCGCAATGATCAGCGAGTCCGCGGTGTACGTGTCCCCGCTGTCACCATTCAGGACGAAGGGGCGGCGGTCGAAGTCCACGGAAGTGATGATGTCGTTGACGATCTTTGTCCCGACATGCTCGGCCTGCGCCTGCATCTGTTCCATAAGCCAGGGGCCCTGGATGACGTCGGCAAAACCGGGATAGTTTTCGACATCTGTGGTGATGGTCAACTGGCCACCGGGCTGGAGGCCCTGGATCATCACCGGCTCCAACATGGCGCGTGCCGCATAGATGGCGGCCGTATAGCCCGCCGGGCCCGACCCGATGATGATGACTTTCGCGTGCATCGCGACGCTTCTCCGAAAAGACAGGATAGGTTCCTCGCCACCTAGTTAAGGCGGGATGGCGACCAGTTTCAAGGCAAAGTCACCATCGCGCGGCACTTGCACGCATCTCTTTGCAGAAAATCGAGCAGTGACAGGCGGGTTTGCCCAAATATTGGGCAGGGCTTTAAGCGCTACAACGCGGTAACGCGCCATAGCGAATCGTTGCCTGGGATACGGCTTGCAACCCGAAAGGTGTAGTCTGCCGTGATCAGATGAATTTTATCGAGACGATCTCGTAGCTGCGCGAACCGCCCGGAGCCGCAACCTCGAAGCTGTCGCCCTCTTCCTTGCCGATCATCGCGCGGGCGATGGGCGAGGAGATCGAGATCCGGCCAGCGGAGGCATCGGCCTCAGGATCGCCCACGATCTGGTAGGTCTTTTCTTCCTCGGTGTCCTCATCCACGAAGGTTACGGTGGCACCGAACTTGACAGTGCCGCCGGAGAGCTTCGTGACGTCGATGATATCCGCCAGAGCAAGAAGTGTTTCCAGCTCCTTTATGCGACCTTCATTCAGGCTTTGCTGCTCCTTGGCGGCCGAATATTCGGCATTTTCGGACAGGTCGCCATGAGCTCGGGCCTCGGCAATCGCGTCGATGATGCGACGGCGCTCATTCTGAGTGCGATGCTCGAATTCCGCAGTGAGGGCCTTGTGGCCCTGAACGGTCATTGGGACCTTATCCATGGTCGTCCTGCCTCCAATCGGCTCGGAAAATAGTCAAAACGTGCGCGGCCCGAAAATCAGGTCGCGGCACGATGCCAAGTTTGTGTTGCGCAGCCCCTGAGGACGCTGGCGCGGCTTATCCCAGCCGAACTTCGTTCGGCGTATGCTTCACGACGGAAATCACGGGAGATGCACAAGCTTGCCCCGCCTTCGCCCCCCGGTCAAGCGTGCGGCGGGGCGTGTCCACATGCGCCCCGACCATCGTTCGGTAAAGGTAAGGGGCGTGCCCCCTGTCCGCGGCACGCCCCTTACCGGTTCACGTGGTCGATCGTCAGGCGGCGGTCAGATTGTCCGCTGCGGATTTGCCGGTCCGCTTGTCCTTGACGATTTCGTAAGTGACCTTCTGACCCTCATCCAGGCCATTCAGCCCCGAGCGCTGGACGGCGGAGATGTGAACGAATACGTCCGCCCCACCTTCGTCCGGCTGAATGAAGCCATAGCCTTTTTGGCCGTTGAACCACTTAACGGTGCCCGTTGCCATATGCGCGTTCCCTCGTGCAGTCGCTACTGGTGAAGACCCGGACCATGCACCTGATCAAGGCCTTCATATATAATCGAAATATCGGAAGATGACGTGAGCAGTGGCGAATGGCATTCGCGTCATGATTTCAGTCTGCCGCAATATTCGATCCATCAACCGTAGCCTGAAATATCGAAGTCAGCAATACGGCATTATTAACAAGAAAAGCCCCGCTAGGCGGGCGTAACAGCGGCTCTTCTGCCTTGTGAATACTGCCGGACGGGTTCAGCCCCCCCCATCTCGGAAAGCAACAGGTAGGGCACGCGGTCCTAGCCATTGTGCCCCGGACAAAGCAGAGGATGTGCGGCGCTTAGGGTCCGCAAACATTGCATAGGGGGCTTTCGCGCAATTTGCTTGCAAGGGAACCTCCAAATGCTGCAAATCCCCGCCGCTGCGCCGATGTGGCCAGTTATTGGAATGACCAGCTGTGCCAAGGGCGTTCTTTTCTTCCGGTGACGTGATTGCGGACCGCAGGGCCGACTATGCCCGCCAGATGGCTGAGGTGGGCGAGTATGCCGCCGCAGCCGAATTGATCGAACAGGCGCTGGAGATCGTACCCGGGTGGGCCGCCGGGTGGGAACTGGCGGGCGCCTACCACGAGAAAGCGGGCAATATCGCCGCCGCGATTTCGGCGTGGCGCCGGCTTGAGGCGCTGGACGACCAGGGCGTGTTTGGTGCACGCCTTAAACTGGCCGCGCATAATGCAGCGCCGGCAGGGCAGGGCACTGCCGAAGGGTATGTTGAAGCGCTGTTCGACGAATATGCGACCAGTTTCGAGGATGCGCTCGTCAACAAGCTGGCCTACCAGGTGCCGCAACTGCTCGATGATCTGCTGCAAGAAGAAATGGGGCGCCTCGGCATTGCCAGCTTTGATCGTGCGCTGGATCTCGGCTGCGGCACTGGATTGATGGGCCAGCGCCTGCGAAACAAGGTCAGTCATCTCGAGGGCATCGATATTTCCGCCGCCATGATTGCGGAAACGGCTCGCAAGGGAATCTACGATCGCCTCCACAAAGCCGAACTTGTCTCCGCACTCAACGCGCGCCGGGCCGATGCCGATCTTGTCACGGCCGCTGATGTCCTGATCTACTGCGGCGCCTTGCAACCCGTTCTTGCGGCACTTGTTCCGGCGATGCGCTCGGGAGGGCTGGTGGCCTTCTCCCTGGAAGCCCATGATGGCGAGGAGCCCGTCTTCCTGCGGCCCAGCCTGCGCTATGCGCATGGTGTCGCTGCAACGCGGGACGCCCTGATTGTAGCAGGCCTGGAGCTTCTCCGCTTCGAAACGGCGGTGTTGCGTCTCGACCGTGGCGCGCCGATTACAGGCATGCTGATTGTTGCACGCAAGCCGGCGGTCGAACTCACAGCGGCCAACAATGTTCTGGCAGACGACGACCGCGCAGCCTAAAAGCGCGGGCACATTTTGAGGTGCCCATGTCCCAGTTGCCGAACAGCATCCGCCATGATTTCCGTTCCGACACGGTGACCCGGCCGTCGCCGGGCATGCGGCAGGCAATGGCCGAGGCGGATGTGGGCGACGACGTTTATGGCGATGACCCGACAGTCACCCGCCTTGAACAGCGCGTGGCCGGCATGCTTGGAAAGGACGCGGCACTCTTTGTGCCGTCAGGGACCCAGTCAAATCTGCTTGCTTTGATGAGCCACTGCGGGCGCGGCGATGAGTATATTGCCGGGCAGAATGCCCATGCCTACCGCTACGAGGCCGGAGGCGCGGCAGTCCTAGGGTCGATCCAGCCGCAGCCGATCGCCCACCAGCCCGACGGCACGTTGGATCTCGCGGAAATCGAGGCTGCCATCAAGCCGGATGACAGCCATTTTGCTCGCACGCGCCTTATTGCCCTCGAAAATACATTCGGTGGGCGGACACTCCCGCTCTCTTATATGGCAGCGGTTTCCGATCTGGCGCGACGTCACGGACTTGGACTCCACCTCGACGGGGTCGCGCCTTCAATGCCGCGCGCGTGCTGGGCGTGAGCATCGAAACCCTCGCGGCCCCATTCGACACGATTTCGGTGTGTCTCTCGAAAGGGTTGGGCGCGCCGGTCGGGTCTGTTCTTGCAGGCCGCGCCGACCTTATTGAAACCGCCCGGCGGCATCGCAAGATGCTCGGTGGCGGCATGCGTCAGGCCGGCGTCATTGCTGCGGCCGGGCTTTACGCGCTGGACCACAACATCGACCGGCTGGATCAGGATCACGCTCGGGCGCGGCAACTGGCCGAAGGCCTCGCCCGGCACAAAACGTTGCGCGTGACCCAGCCCGATACCAACATTGTCTGGGTGAACATGGACGCAGGCCTTGGTCTTGAACTCGCGAACTGGTTGGGGCGCCACGGGATAGGGGTTGGCCTGTCTTACGGCGAAATGCGCTGGGTCACCCATCTCGATGTCGGCGACGACGACATAACTGCCGCGCTGAACGCGGTCGATGCGTTTTTCGTCCAGCGTTAGAATGCCGATCCGTCAGCGCTGAATCTCTCTAGCCGACAGCAATTTACGCCGGAGGGAAAGGTTTTGTTGAGGCTGTTGGGCAAGACCATGTTTAGCACTGGCCTGTATAACATGCGCAACACTTGGGAGCGGATTGGACAGGCCGTGGGGGATTCCCTGACTTTCAACGTGCTCGGCACGTTGGCGGAGATTGAGGCGCACGCAGATGCTTGGCGCGCGCTCGAAAGAGATTGCGCCGACCCACTAAGCTACTTTCAATGCTATGACTGGTGCAGTGCCTGGATACGGCAGTTCGGCACGTCCAACACATATGAGCCCTATATTGTAACGGTGTGGTCAGGCGAGATGCTGGTGGCCGTCTGGCCGCGCATGATCGTGCGGAGCTGGTGGCTGAAGCGGCTCGAAACCCTCGGCGTGCCTCACAGCCAGTATTGCGGCATCCTCATCCGGCGCGGCTACGACCGTGACCCGCGGATAGCCTCGGGCCTCCGTGCGACGGCGCGCGCTTCAGGCTGTGACGTGACCATCTCACGGGCGGTGCCAGAGGGTAGCGCTCTTGCTACGGTCTTGACGCGCAAGGCTCAGGTTCGTGGCGGCGCCAATGTTGCGTCCATGCTGGACTTGGCGCCCTACGAGTCCGCGGAAGACTATACAAGCCAGCTCGGCAAGCTGCAGAAACGTAACCGCAATCGGCGGCGTAACCATTTGGCGCGACTGGGTGAATTGAGCTTCGAGGTCATCTGGCCTGACCATGCAGAATTTGGCGACTTGGTCCGCCTGGGCACGGAAATGAAGCGACGCTGGCTGGCGGAAACCGGTCGCTTCAGCGTCGGTTTTTCCATGAGCGGATATGAGGACTTTCTGGCGAGCCTCGCTGGCGATGGAGAGACGCTGGGCGGCGCCTGCGTCTCCGTGCTTCGGGCGGGCGACCGGATCGTCGCCGTTGAGCTCGGCTTCATCAGCAACAGACACTACTACGCCTATATCGGCGGCTTTGACTGGGATCTACGCGATCTCTCGCCGGGTAAGGTCCAGATGGAAATGACTGTGGGTTGGCTGATCGACAATGGCATCGCCAGCTATGACCTGCTGATCAACCCCGCCGACTACAAGAAGAGCTGGACGAGCCGCGCGATAGAAGTGTCGACGCGGGCAGAGGCGCTGACCTGGCGTGGGCACATCTATGCGACAGCCTGGCTGCCTACGGTTCGTCCTGCATTGAAGCGCATTCACCAAAGTACACCTGTGCTGGCCGATCGCGCCGTGGTTTTCCTGCGGCCCGCCGCGTGCCTGCTGCTTTATGTCTAATCGAACGCGGAGCCTCCTCGACGCCATCACAGCGCTCGGCATACGCGTCCTAAGCGCGGGTCTGGTGTTCGGCCTTCAGGTCCTCCTAGCCCGTCTCATGCCCGCCGATACATATGGCGGCTATGTCACCCTCTGGACCTGGATGCTGGCGCTGGGGAGTTTCGCCGCACTCGGTTTTGCCGAGTCCAGCGTGCGTTTTCTGCCGCGCTACCACCTGCGGGGTCGTCAAGCTGCCGTAGAAGCCTTTTGGCAGTTCGGGTTCAAGTTCGTGCTGCTCACGAGCCTCCTATTTGGGGCCGCTGGCGTTTCCATGGCGCTGGTCTTTGGCGCAGAAGGTCCCTGGCTGACGATACTGCTGCTGGCGCTGGGCCTGCCGTTTCTGGGCCTCGAATACTACCTCGAGGGGGTGGCGCGCAGCTTCGGATGGTTTCGTCTGGCAGCGGTGCCGGTTTATATCCTCCGCCCCATTCTGATTGGATCGGCGGCCCTTGCGCTGTCTGCGAGCGGGGTGGTTCTCACTTTGCCGCTTGTCGGCGCTCTGCTTGTGGGCTCGATGGCGCTTGTGACGGTGGGCATGGCGCTTCTCATTCGTGGCCGCATCGCCACGATTGCGGCGTCTGGTGGAAAAGCAGGCCAGCGGCAGGGACGCCTTTGGCTTAGAGCCACACTCCCGCTTTTGCTGCTTTCCGGGCTAGAGGACTTGCTCAGCTATGCCGATGTGCTGCTGTTGAGCCTGTTGGCAGAACCGGATGCGGTTGGCACCTATTTTGCGGCCGCGCGGTCGCTCGCCCTTGCCGGCTTTGTGGCCTATGCGATGACGCTGGTGGCCGGGCCGCGCTTTGCGCTCGATCGCGCCGGCAAGACGCGCGCGGAGCTTCAGGCGAGCGTCCGCCAGAGTTCGCGGTTGACCTTTTGGGCGACCTTAGTGGCAGTGGCTCTAGCTGTGGTGGCCGGACCCATGCTGCTGCGCTCGTTCGGTCCGGAATTCGTTGCGGGTCAGCCAGTGATGTGGGTACTTGGGGTCGGCATGATCCTTCGCTCGTTGGGAGGTCAGGCTGGCGAACTGATCATTGTCCTCGGCAGACAGCGCGAAGGGCTCGTTGTTGGGGCGCTTGCCCTCGCTTTTCTTACCCTCTGTGCCTGGGTGCTTATACCGCAATGGGGCCTTGTCGGGGCGGCGACGGCGAGCGCGCTGACCATGGCCGCGCGTGCCATGGCCTTGTGCTTCGTCCTCTGGCGGACCGACAAACTCGCCGTGATCGATATCGGGCTGCCCAGTATCCGACGCTGATCTCAGCGCGGCACGCTCCCCCGCATCAGATAGATTGAACCTGCAACGTCGATGTGTCGGAAGAGGAGCTCGCTCACCGAGTCATCGTTGAGCAGGGTTTCCCGCCATACGGTGTCGATGCTGGTTTCCTGACCGAGGTTGCGGTCCACAGAAATGAAGCGGTATGGCTCGTAGCCATCCGCCGCTTCCGGATGTTCTCCCCCGGTCCATTGATAGTGCCCGCTTTCTGCATTGGCCCAGAAGCCGAGGGCTGCCAATTGTGAAATTGCGAAGGACGGCGTGGCAATTTCGTCGGACTGGTCGGAGATCAGCAGTGGCCATTCCGGCAAGGTACCATCGATCTCCTCCCAAGCGACAAGGTCGTCATTGTTGCTAAAGGGCTGCAAGCACGGCGTACCGTTGCAATCGTGCCGCCCGGCTTGTTGACCGGACACAACGCGACTGCTCGCATCCAGTAGCGCAGCCGAATGGCCCATGATTGGCCGGAAGACAAAGCGCCAGGCCATGTGGTCGCCGGTGCCGAAATCCTCCAAAGCGCCCGTGTTTTCCGCGCCGTAGGCTTCCACGGCTTCAGCGTGAATGATCGGCCCGAAATTGTAGTGGCGCACTTCGATGAAACTATAGGGAACGCTGGCTCCATCTTCATCGTCCAGAATCTCCCCGTAGGAGATCAAGGTTCGCGTGCGCTTTGAGGCAATGGCGTCCTCGGCGATGAGCATGGCTTTTTCAAGCGGGCCGACTGCACCGCCGGGGGTGATGCTGTCGTCGATGAAGTGGCCGGAGAGTGCCTCCTCAAGTGCAGTGGGGTCTTTTTGGGTGAAGCCCTTTGCAGAGATGAAATCGGCAATGGCCGCGTCAATCGTCTGCGCTGTCGAGAGGCTGGTGGTCGCTGCAAGGATGGCGAGCGTGGCGGCAAGGCGAAGCATTGATGTCCCTCCAGATGTTCGCACGACTGTGGTCTGGCTTATCTGAACTCAAGATGAGTGATAGCGCCAGAGCCGGGCGCAAAAGAAAACCCCCGCTTTCGCGGGGGCTTCTTGTCTTGGCAGGCCGGTCAATCAGGCTGCGAAATATTCCTGCAAGGCCCGGACCTGCAAGCTGCCGTTGTGCAGGGCAACGATGCCTTCCACGGCAGCAAGGGCGCCGTCGATGGTCGTGTAGTAGGGAATCTTGGCGAGAAGCGCGGTGCGGCGGATGTCGCGGCTATCGCTGATCGACTTGAGCCCGTCTGTGGTGTTGATCACCAGTTGCACGCCACCATTCTTCATGCTGTCCACGATATGCGGACGGCCTTCGAGCACCTTGTTGATCTTGGTGGCGGGCACATTGTTTTCGCTGAGGTAGCGCGCGGTGCCGCCAGTGGCGAGGATTTCAAAGCCGCAGTCGACGAGATGGCGCGCCATATCGACGATGTACTGCTTGTCGGCATCCCGCACCGAGATGAAGGCCTTGCCCGAAGTCGGCACCTTCTGTCCGGCACCCATCTGCGACTTGGCAAAAGCCAGGGCAAAGCTGGTGTCGAGACCGATGACTTCGCCGGTCGATTTCATTTCGGGACCGAGAACCGTGTCGACGCCTGGGAAGCGGTTGAACGGGAACACGGCCTCCTTGACGGCGATATGCTTGAGCGTCTTTTCGGTGAGGCCGAAGCTTGCCAGCTTTTCACCCGCCATGATGCGCGAGGCGATCTTGGCGATGGGCTCGCCAATGACCTTGGCCACAAAGGGCACGGTACGCGACGCGCGGGGGTTCACCTCGATGAGGTAGATCGTGTCGTCCTTGTAGGCAAACTGCACGTTCATCAGGCCACCGACCTTGAGCGCAAAGGCGAGCTCCCGGGTCTGGCGCTTGAGTTCATCGATGATGGCCGGCGGCAGCGTCCGCGGGGGCAGGGAGCACGCGGAGTCGCCGGAATGGATGCCGGCCTCTTCGATATGTTCCATTATCCCCGCGACGAAGACATCTTCGCCATCGCAAAGCGCGTCGACGTCGATTTCGGTCGCGCCCGAGAGGTAGGCGTCAAACAGCAGCGGGTTATCTGACAGGACCGAATTGATCTGGCCGGTACGATCGTTGGGATAGCGCTGCAGGATATCGGGCGGCACTAGGCCGGTCAGAGTATCCTGGATGTAGCTCTCGAATTCCTTGGCCGAGTGGACAATGGCCATGGCGCGCCCCCCCAGAACATATGACGGGCGGATAACCAGGGGGTAGCCCAGGCGCTCGGCCACAAGGCGCGACTGTTCGAGGCTGTAAGCGATGCCGTTCTTGGGCTGGGTCAGCTCCAGACGGTTGAGCAACTTCATGAAGAGGTCGCGGTCTTCAGCCAGGTCGATGGCATCGGGCTGGGTGCCCAGGATCGGCACGCCGGCCTTCTGCACCGCTTCCGCCAGGTTGAGCGGGGTCTGGCCACCGAACTGCACGATGACGCCATGCAGGGTGCCGTTCTGCTTTTCCGTCAGCAGGATCTCGATGACGTCTTCTTCCGTCAGCGGCTCGAAATAGAGGCGGTCGGAGGTGTCGTAGTCGGTCGAGACGGTCTCAGGGTTGCAGTTGACCATAATGGTCTCGTAACCGGCTTCCGCCAGCGCGAAGGCGGCATGGCAGCAGCAATAGTCGAACTCGATGCCCTGGCCGATACGGTTGGGGCCGCCGCCGAGAATGACGACCTTCTTGCGGTCGGACGGGCGCGCCTCATCATCGACCTTGCCGCCAAAGGGCGCCTCGTAGGTCGAATACATATAGGCAGTGGGCGAAGCGAATTCGGCAGCCGACGTGTCGATGCGCTTGTAAGCCGGGCGCACTTCAAGGCTGTGACGCAGCTTGCGTACGTCCCAGGCCTTGAGGCCAGCCAACTGGGCCAGGCGGGCGTCCGAGAAGCCCATGGACTTGAGCAGACGCAGATTGGCAGCGTCCTGCGGCAGGCCGTGTTCGCGCACCTTCTGTTCCATGTCGACGATGCCGCGCATCTGCTCGAGGAACCACGGATCAATCTTGCAGGCTTCGAAGATGTCCTCGTTGGAAACGCCTAGGCGCATGGCCTCAGCGACATGCAGCAGCCGGCGAGGTGTCGGCGTGCCGAGGGCCTGCCGGATGGCGTTCTTGTCTTCGCCTTCCCCGATGCCGGGGATGCCGACTTCGTTCAGGCCGGTGAGGCCGGTTTCGAGCGAACGAAGCGCCTTTTGCAGCGATTCCTGGAAGGTGCGCCCGATGGCCATGGCTTCGCCGACCGACTTCATGGACGTGGTCAGGCGATCATCGGCGCCGGGAAACTTCTCGAAGGCGAAGCGCGGAATTTTGGTGACGACATAATCGATGGTCGGCTCGAAGGAGGCCGGGGTTGCGCCGCCGGTGATGTCGTTCTCGAGTTCATCGAGCGTGTACCCCACGGCCAGCCGGGCTGCGACCTTGGCGATCGGGAAGCCGGTGGCTTTGGAAGCCAGCGCCGAGGACCGCGAGACGCGCGGGTTCATCTCGATGACGACCATGCGGCCGTCCTTGGGGTTAATGCCGAACTGGACGTTGGAGCCGCCGGTTTCGACGCCGATCTCGCGCAAAACCGCCAGTGAGGCGTCGCGCATGATCTGGTATTCCTTGTCGGTCAGCGTCAGGGCGGGAGCCACGGTGATCGAGTCGCCGGTGTGCACGCCCATCGGGTCGATGTTCTCGATCGAACAGATGATGATGCAGTTGTCCTTTTTGTCGCGGACAACCTCCATCTCATATTCTTTCCAGCCAAGGACGCTCTCTTCGACGAGCACTTCGTTGGTGGGCGAGGCATCGATGCCGCTCTCGCAGATGGCCAGATACTCTTCGCGGTTATATGCGATGCCGCCGCCGGTACCGCCGAGAGTGAAGCTGGGGCGAATGATGGCGGGAAGGCCAATCACTTCGAGCGCCTGCAGGGCCTCGATCGTGTTGTGGGCGAGCATGGAGCGCGGCGTTTCGAGCCCGATCTTCTTCATGGCATCGCGGAAAAGCTCACGGTCTTCGGCTTTGTCGATGGCCTCGGCAGTGGCGCCGATCATCTCGACGCCGAACTTTTCAAGGACGCCCATCTTGCGCAGCGAAAGCGCGCAGTTGAGCGCCGTCTGACCGCCCATGGTGGGCAGGAGTGCGTCGGGGCGCTCCTTCTCGATGATCTTGGCGACGACTTCTGGAGTGATCGGCTCCATATAGGTCGCGTCGGCCAGATCAGGATCGGTCATGATCGTCGCCGGGTTCGAGTTCACCAGAATGATCCGGTAGCCCTCTTCCTTCAGCGCCTTACAGGCCTGAGTGCCGGAATAGTCGAACTCGCAAGCCTGCCCGATGATGATGGGGCCCGCGCCGATGATGAGGATCGATTTGATGTCGGTACGCTTCGGCATTCGGGGCTCGCTCTGCTCTGTCTATTACACGGCGGGCGAGGGAGAATCGCCCGGACACACCTGTCCGCGCGAAACCCGCGTGGCCGTTGAGCACGGCAGCGCGGGGGAAAAGACCGAACATGGTGGTTAAGCGGGCGGTTTAGCGGAAGAGTCGGAATAAGGGAAGGGGTCGTGGCCGAATGTAACCCTGACCTCGGGTATTGCCTTGCGTGTCTTCAGCCGATGTCCGTGATTTCCACTTCGGCCGAGGCCAGCATGGCAAGTTCACCGACGGACTTGCCCATCAGGGCCTGGGCCAGCGGGGACGCAAAGGAAATCGTGCCAGTCTTTGGATCGGCCTCGTCTTCTCCGACAATCGTAAAGGTCTGGACGCGACCATCTTCCCTTTCGATGGTCACCTTCGAGCCGAAAGCCACAGCGTCACGGTTGGGCGGTGGCGGCACAACCTGGGCGGTGCGAATCCGTTCGCTGAGGTAACGCCTGTCCCGATAAGGCACGGCGGCCTGGCGGCGGCGCTCGTTAACGTCTTCGACGGCAAGCGCTGCCTGATAAGCCGCCGTCGCCTCGGCAAGTTGCTGTTCCAGTAGGGCCAGTCCCCGTGCCGTGACGAGGTTCGGACCTTCCGGGAGTGGCCGCTCCGGCAGCACCGTTTCGCAAGCGGTTTCTGCGCTTTCTTCTTTGGTAAAGGCAACGCTCAACCCATAGTCCCCTCTTACGGCCACTTTGTGCGGGTCGCCTCGCGGCCCGCTGCTCTCAATCCGGCTCGCTTAGAACTCCTCGTGGGTGGCCGGGTTGCCGTCGAACATGCGCCCGTCGGCCTTGGTCAGGCTTGAGATGGCTGCCATCTGTGCGTCGCTTAAGGCAAAATCGAATACGGCAAGATTTTCGGCCTGCCGTTCGGGCGTTGCAGATTTGGGGATTGGCAGGACGCCCAGCTGCAAGTGCCAGCGCAGCACGACCTGCGCTGGCGAGCGGCCCAGTTCGCGCGATATCTGGATGATCTGAGGGTCATCGAAGAAGGTCGTGCCCTTGCCGAGGGGCGTCCAGGCCTGGGTGAGAATGCCGCGTTCGCGATCAGCCGCGCGCTGCTCGGGCTGGTTGAAATGGGGATGAAGTTCAATCTGGTTCACGCTTGGCGTGACACCAGTCTCCTCAATCAGGAGATCGAGATACTCCGGTAGAAAGTTGGAGACGCCGATGGACCGGACCAGACCGCGTTCCCTCGCGTCGATCAGACCCTCCCAAGCCTCGAGATAGAGCCCTTGGCTGGGATTGGGCCAGTGGATCAAGTAGAGGTCGAGATAGTCCAGGCCCATGCGCAGCACGGATTCTTCAACCGTGCGCAGCACCTGGCTTTTCTTGTGATGGCGGCCGGGAAGCTTGGAGGCGACGCGAATATCCTCCCGCGGGATGCCGGACATGCGAATGGCATGGCCCACGGCTCCCTCGTTTTCGTAGTTCACCGCCGAATCGAGCAGCCGGTAACCTCGCTCCAATGCCGAGGCCATTGCCTTCACACCGGCATTGCCCCAAAGGCTGTAGGTGCCCAGACCAACCTTAGGGAGGGTTGTGCCGTCGTTGAGCGTGTAGTGTTCTTGCATTGGGCTTCTCCTCGTTCTTGCCTGCCGGTGTCTGACACCAGAGGCGATTTGGGCATGCAAGGCAAGCCGACCTGCGCCGATACTGGAGGCGTCATCGAATGTCCGCATTTGCGCACCACTTCGAAATCGAAGCATCCAACCGGGCCTCAACATGTTCCGCTTGTTCGTCATGTCTACAATCGCCTGCCTGACGCCCGGAATTGCGGCAGCGCAGACATTGCCCGGCCAAGGTTCAGTCGAGGTTCAGTTGTGCCGTGCGCAACTGGAGCTGTTGATCGGTGGCGGCAAGCTTACAGATGAGGAGGCGGACCGCTTTGCCTCGCAATGCGAGTGTCTTGCGCAAGCCAGGAATGAGGGCGCGGTGACGTGCATCAATGAGAAAATCGGATGATGCGCACCATCTTGGCACTGGTTTTGATGATCACAGGCGCCGGGCCGACGTCTGCACAGACGGACTGGCAAGAGCAAAAGTGCGCCCTCTACGAAGCTGCCTGGGCGCGCGCGCTTGAGAATTTCGGCGATGACGACATGAACTACAATTTCATCGCCACCAATGAGAACTTCATCGCCTCCGGCTGCACGGATACCGTTCGGGCATGTCCCCGGTCGTTGCAGGAACTGGAGATTGCCAACATGCTCTCTATCGTGATGATGAATGAAGGGGCGGCAAGCACTTTCCTGCCCTTTGGCTGCACTGTCGACTAGCGATATTTGCGCAGGATTTTCTCCATGGGTCGGCCTTTGGCCAATTCGTCGACGAGCTTGTCCATGTAGCGGATTTCCCGCATCAACGGCTCTTCGATTTCTTCGATGCGCACCCCGCAAATGGTGCCTTTGATCAGGCTCCGATTGCTGTTTAAAGCCGGGGCCTGGGCGAAGAAATCTTGAAACGTCGTCTTGGCTGCTAGGTGCGCCTCGAGATCGGTCTGGCTATACCCGGTAAGCCACCGGATCACCTCGTCGAGTTCCCCGGTAGTGCGGCCTTTGCGTTCCACTTTCGCCACGTAGTGGACGTAAACGCTATGGACGCTCATGGCGTAAATTTTGTGGCTGTTGTTCATCACTCGTCCGCCCAAAAAAAAGCGCCGGTGCCTAGTATTGGATGGATAGCAGTTATGATCCAGCTCGATATGAAATAATCAGGCTGCTTTTGCGTCCCGCTGCCGTGATATGGCGGCCATGATGGCTTCAACGCGGTACGGCTTCTGGATGAAGACCGCGCCCGGGGGCAGGTCAGAGGCCGCAGGCTTGACCCCGCCCGAGACAACGACGATCGGCAAGTTCGGCCGGAGTTTTGCTGCCAGCTTGGCCAACTGGAGGCCCGAATAGTTGCCGGGCAGTTCGATGTCGGTGACCAGCGCCTCCGTAGCGCTGTCGATTAGGCTCAGTGCACCACGGGCGGTGGTCACGGGCTGGACATGGTAGCCTGCCTCGGTGAGCTGGTCGGTGAGATCGAGCAACAGGATGATTTCATCGTCCACGACGATGACACGCGGCTTGTCGGTCATTTCGGTGGTC
The DNA here is from genome assembly GCA_023391095.1 of Pseudomonadota bacterium. GTDB lineage: Bacteria > Pseudomonadota > Alphaproteobacteria > Rhizobiales > Devosiaceae > Devosia. The sequence continues at coordinate 41,700 of JAEWBN010000010.1, read as the reverse complement.
CCCTATGGCGTGATCAGTCTACGCGCAGCAGCGCCGATTGTTGCGTGTGCAACCTGCATAGCTGCCATCATGGTTACCATTTAGTTCAAATTGTAGCCTTCGCGCCTAAAGCGGCTTGGTCCGGTAAAGCGCGACCCGGATACCCCCATGCAGAACCGGAGGCAGGGTCGGCTCGAAGGCAAGCCCAGTGGCCTGAGCCAATTGCTTGTCAGCAGTAATGATGCCGACCCGCCAGCCCTGAAACCGGTTTTTGAGCACGGTGCCCAAGGTACGGTGCGTCGAAATAAGCGGCCCTTTGGTGCCAATGCGCGTTCCATACGGCGGGTTGAGGATGACAAGGCCGGGCGGTCCGGGAGGGGGCGTGAAATCCTCGATGCTCTTCTGTTCAAAGTTCGTGTGTGCGGAGACGCCCGCCCGTTCGGCGTTTTCCCTCGCCATTCGGATCGCTCCCGCGTCCCGGTCCGACCCGTAGAAGCGGATGGCGGGGTCACTCAGAGCGGGCGGCGTGCGGATCCTCGCCCAGGCTTCTGCGTCGAAACTGGGCAGGTGCTGAAAGGCAAAGTTCCTGGATCGTCCCGGCCAAAGGCCCAGTGCGATTTCCGCAGCCTCGATGGGAAACGTGCCCGAGCCGCACATAGGGTCGAGGATCGGCTCGCTCCCCGTAAAGCGGCATTGGCGAAGAAACATGGCGGCCATGGTTTCGCGCATTGGTGCTTTGTTAACGGCTTCCTTGAAGCCGCGCTTGTGCAGAGATTCTCCAGTCGTATCGAGGCTAACGGTGACGAGGTCGTCTTCGACCCGAACCATCACCCGAATGGTCGCGTCATCCGCAATCGGTGCGCCGATCGTCTCGGCTATGGCATTGGCGACGCGCTGGGCTGCGGCCCCCGCATGGTAGATGCGCGAGCGCTTGCAACTGGCCTCCACGTGCACGGCCATATCAGGTCGCAGAAACGTCGCCCACTCGACCTTGCGGGCGCGTTTGTCGAGTTGCGCGAGATGCAGTGCGCGGAATGAGGCGATGCGGGCGAGGATACGCGTTGCCCCGCGCAGCACAAGATTGGCGCGCCAGACATCTTCCCATGTCCCGACAAAGCCGACGCCGCCCTCGATTGCCTTGGCTTCTGCAAAGCCCGCCTGGCGCGCTTCTTCCGCCAATGGGGTTTCCAGACCCGGCGTGGCGACCAGGAAAATCTCGAAGGGGGCTGTGCTCATGGCGGAGCAGTATCGAGGTGCAAACAGACTGGCAAGCGGGGTTACCTTCTGCTCCAACTGTGCTTATATCGGTGAAAGGCGATGGATGCTTGCCGTAATCCAACAGAAAGAGCGTTTCGATGACCGAATATGTGCCGCCCAAAGTTTGGACCTGGGACAAGGAAAAGTCCGGTGGCTTTAGCACCAACCGACCAATCGCCGGGCCGACCCATGAGGCGGCGCTGCCTCGCGGTGCGCACCCGTTGCAACTGCACTCCCTGGCAACCCCAAATGGGCAGAAAGTCACCATCCTGCTCGAGGAATTGCTGGCGGTCGGCAAGGATGCCGAATACGACGCCTATCTCATCAATATCGGCAAGGGCGACCAGTTCGGGTCCGGGTTTGTAGAGATCAATCCGAATTCCAAGATCCCGGCCATGATTGACTATGGTCCGGAAAAGCCGGTCCGGCTCTTCGAAAGCGGCTCGATCCTCGTCTATCTGGCCGACAAGTTCGACGCTTTCCTCAGCAAGGATGTGGCCAAGCGGGCCGAGACCATGAACTGGCTGTTCTGGCAGATGGGCAGCGCTCCCTTCATGGGTGGAGGCTTTGGTCATTTCTATGCCTATGCCCCGATCAAGATCGAATATGCGATCGATCGCTACGCCATGGAAACCAAGCGCCAGTTGGATGTGCTCGACCGACAACTGGCCGACCATGAATTCGTGGCGGGCGACGAATACAGCATTGCCGATATGGCGATCTTCCCGTGGTACGGCGGGATGGTTCTGGGGCGGTCGTACAATGCCGCGGAGTTTTTGTCCGTGCATGAATACAAGAACATTCTGCGTTGGGCCGAACAGATTGATGCACGAGAGCCGGTCAAGCGCGGCCGATGCGTCAATGCCGGCTGGGGCCCGGAGGACGAGCAACTCCACGAACGCCATTCCGCGGCGGACGTCGATCAGGTACTGGCCCTGCGCAAAGCGCGCGGCACAATCTAGCTAAACCATACTTGGCCCCGAAACTGCTTCGGGCCATCGCTTTTGGTCAGGCGGACACGAAATGAAAGCGTGTCCCATCCTGTCCATCGGGTGTCGGGCCAGGGCTGTCGGCGCGCACCGAACCATCGGCGTGAATGCGCAGAAACCGGTTGGTCGCCAAAGACATCAGGATAACCTCACCCGTCGGCGTTTCCATCCACTGCCAGTGGGTCGCGTTTCCGGCTAAGCCCCCCACCGTGACCACGCCGCTATGCGTCACCGAGAGCGGACCGTGGGCGTGGTGGAGAACGACGCGGCCCAGTTCTATCGCTTCAACCATAAGGTCCATGGGTGGGCCGGATTGCACGGTTCCGTTTTCGACCGAAAAGCCGGAGGTTGGCGCATTGGCGAGCACCAGCGCACCGCGCTGGCCGGCTGGTACAGGTTGCATCAGGCCGCGCGGATAGGGCTCGTGAACCGCCAAGCTATCGAAGTCGGCATGTCCGCCGGGTTGTCCGGTTTCGTTGTAAGCGAAGAGCGCATAGCGAATGCCTTGGAAGGTCTTGAGCTGGAAGGTCATGACCATCCGTTCGCCCAGTTTCTGAAATGTGGTCCCGTCTGTTGACCAGGACAAGCGAGCTGTTTCCGCCAGGAAATCACAGTCCGCGCGCAGCCAAATCCGCGGGCTGTCAGTTGCGGCGGAAAGGGTATTACCCGTCTGGTAGTCGAAGGCGCGCACTTCAAAGCCCGAGAGTGTGCGGGCGAGGCCGATCCAGCGCCAGGGCATGCCGAGCAGCGCAAGGCCCGTCACGTCGCCCGGTGCCATTCCGGACCCGTCGAGTTTGGCGGTAGCGGTAGACATTGGACCAATGGCCCGCTGTGTGAGGGAGTTCTTGGCCCACCAGAAATTTTCCGCGGGTAGGGCGGTCAGCCGCAGGTGCCCCGGACGGTCCGTGAGGGACCAGTTATGCGCCGCCGGCACGTGGTTCCATTGCCAGATCGGATTGAGGGTTGGGGTGTCGAAATCGTCCGAGCGGTTCGGGAAGGGCACGGCAAAAGCCGACGGCTTGATGCCTCCCGGCTTGACCCAGGTGCGTGGCGTGCGGCCGAGATTACCCGGCAAGCCGAAGTACGGCCATCCATCCTGCCAGGTCACAGGCGACAGGCAGGTCAGGCGTCCGAGCGAGTTGTAGTCCATCATCGACCAAGCCCACCACTCGCCGTCCGGCGTATCGACGATGCCGCCCTGATGCAGGTTCAGGCGGCCATTGGAAGCTGGATTGGGCGGGACAATTTCGAAGGGCGGCTCCAGCGTGAACGGAATTCCCGCGCCCTTGATCTTGTAGCCCTCCATGAGGCCGAAATCCTCGTCGATGGAAATGGCAGGGTTTATTTCCCAGGGCCCGTCGATATGATCGGCGCGCGCACAGGGCATGCGCATCTTGCCGACAAACCAGGCGCTGGTAATGAGGTACTTGCCGTTTACCTTGTAGAAGTGTGCGCCTTCGCCCATGAGACTGTCAGGGGGCGTGAGGTCGCGCTCGGTCCCGGGGATGACGCTATGCAGCGTCTCGTCCAACTCTGCGATCTTGAGGTTGCGATAGCCCCAGACGATGTAGGAGCGACCGTCATCGTCAAAGAAGACCGTGAGGTCATGATAGTTGTATTCGGCTTCCGAATGGGTCCACGGGCCCTTGGGATCGGTCGCTGTAAAGATCTGGGTCTTCTGCTTGTTGACGTTCGAAAAAATATAGAAAATGCCGTCCTTGTGCCGGATGCATGGCGCCCAAATTCCCTGTCCGTAGATTTCGCCGCCTTCCAGCCGGAAGTCGGGACCCAAATCCAGCGTGTCGCAGGCGTAGGAGAGCAAGGTCCAGTTCACCAGATCGGTCGAGTGCAACACGGGCAGGCCAGGCATCGTGTGCATGGTCGTGCCGGTCATGTAGTAATCGGTGCCGACCCGAATGATATCGGGATCTGAAAACTCCTCGTAGAACAGTGGGTTCGTGTACGTGCCGTTGCCATTGTCGGCGGTCCAGGTCGGCTGTTTGGTCATCGGGAAACCATACGGCGCCGAGAGGCAGGCGCGAGAGAGCGGATAGAGCCGCTCCTCCAGCGACCGACGTCATCCTAATTGATGATGCGTATCATTCAATTGGTTTCAATCACGCTCGTTGCGTTTCCGACTTGATCGGACGATCACGAGCCATTCCCTGAACTCGACCCATTCCATACACGCGACGTTAAGCCTGTCGGGGGCAGTATGGCGGCGCGTCCGTGGGGCAGGACTGTCCCAAAAACGCAGAATGCGTTCGAGTGCGAGTATTGCGTCCATGCGTTTGATCATTGGTATTATCGTCGTTTTCGGCTGCGTGTTTGGCGGCTATTCGGCGATGGGTGGGCACGTCGAAGTGCTCTGGCAGCCGTTCGAATTCGTGATCATCCTCGGGGCGGCCATCGGCGCCTTCATCATCGCCAACGGCGCTCCGGTGCTCAAAGCCGTGCCAAAGATGTTCGGCACACTGCTCAAGGGCCCCAAGTACAATAAAACTGCCTATCTCGAACTCCTGGGTGTGCAGTACTCGATGTACAAGCTCATCCAGCAGAAGGGCATTCTGGGCATCGAGCCTCATATCGAAGACCCGCATAATTCAACTCTGTTCAATGCGTTTCCCACCTTTGCCAAGAACCACCATGCTGTCGAATTCGTGTGTGATTACATGCGCATGGTGACCATGGGGTCCAACAATGTGCATGAAATGGATGCACTGATGGACGAGGAACTGGAAACCCACCACCAGGAGCAGGAGCGGCTGGTTTCTGCCATGCAGGCCATTGCGGACGGTACGCCGGCTCTTGGCATCGTCGCAGCCGTTCTCGGCGTGATCAAGACGATGGGAGCCATTACCGAGCCGCCCGAAGTGCTCGGCCACCTCATTGGTGGCGCGCTTGTGGGTACGTTCTTCGGCGTGTTCGTCGCCTACGGGTTCTTCGGGCCCTTCGCCCAATCGCTCAAGAACACCTTCGAGGCTGAGTCCAAGTACTTCCTGTCGCTCAAGGTTGGTCTTCTGGCCCATATCGGCGGGCAGCCGCCCGTGATGGCCATTGAATTTGCCCGCAAGGCGCTGATGAGCGAAGTGCGTCCGAGCTTTGCCGAGGTTGAGGCTGCCACTGCGGCATTGCCAGCCACGGCATAAGGCGACGGAACGGGATCAGGGCAGATGGCAAACTACGACCAGCCGATCATTATCAAGAAGGTCAAGAAAAAGGCGCATGCTCATCATGGCGGCGCCTGGAAAATCGCCTATGCCGACTTTGTGACGGCAATGATGGCGTTCTTTCTGCTGATGTGGCTGATCAGCATGACCACGCCAGAGCAGAAAGAAGGTCTCGCAAATTATTTCGCGCCGGCTTCCCTCAGCAATACCACAAGCGGGGCGGGCGGGATCATGGGCGGAACCGCTATGGACAATTCGGGCAGCCAGATGTCCGGCAGTTCGGCCGACGTTATCCGGGATACGGCGGCATCGCCGCAGAGCTCAGATGCCGGAACGACAAGCGTTCATATCGGTGGCGCATCGCGCCAGCAGGGTAGTGAGCGTGAAGCCTCGAGCGACAGCGAATATAATCTCAAAGCCGTCGACAGTCAGGAATTCCACAGCGCCGCTGCAAGCATCAAGCAGGCGTGGCAGGCGCTTCCAGAGATAACGCCATTCATGGACAATCTCTTGGTCGAACAGACCGAAGATGGTCTCGACATCCAGATCATCGATCAGCAGGGACGGCCGATGTTTCCGGAAGGGTCGAAATATCCGCTCGAGCAGACGCGTGCGGCCATTGCGGCCATAGCCCCGATCCTGCAGCAGCTGAATGCGCAGATTACCATTTCCGGTCACACGGCCGCCGGCGGTCGCTATGACAATCCGCGCTACGGCCCCTGGGAACTGTCAGCGGACCGAGCCAATGTTGTGCGGGCGACCCTGGGCGAGTTCGGGCTGGCTGATGACCGGATCAAGTCCGTGGTCGGTCGTGCCACCGACGAGCCGTTCTTTCCCAACGACCCTTACATGGCCGCAAACCAACGCGTCCGCATCACCGTATTGCAAATGCCGCCGCCGGTGCCCGCTGGGTTGAGCCCCTAGGATCACAGGAAGATTTTGAAGCCCTCATGGGTCGCCTCAAAACCGAGTTTGCGGTAGAAGCGGTGGGCGTCGGGGCGCGCCTTGTTGGACGTCAATTGCACCATACCACAGCCTGCCTCTCGGCACTGGGCCATCGCCCATCTGACCATGGCGGACCCCAAGCCATTGCCGCGTTGACCGGGGTCGACAAACACATTTTCCAGGGTCGCCCGCTTTAGCCCGAACCGTGGAAGGCCCGGAATCATGGTGATCTGCAAGGTTGCCACGATGGAGCCAGCCTGTTCCCCGACAATCAGCCGATTATTTGTGTCGTTGTTTATTTGGTCAAAGGCCGCACGGAATCTCGGATCCGTCAGAGTGGCCTCATCAAGCGGGGGAGTGTCTCGGCCCCGGACGTCGCCTTGGTGGACCAGCCGGAGGATTGGCGCGATGTCTTCTGGGCGGGCGTCGCGAAAGGTATACATCGTTTGTCAGCTCGATTTGGGCGAGATCAGCTTTGCCAGCCCGAGCACGAGCACAGCAATCACTGCTGGAAGGATGGCTAGCCAGGTACCGAAGGCCCACAGCGCCCCGGTGCCGGCCCACATGATGGACGAGAACGCCTCGCATAGGGTGGCAGCGCGCGATGCAACCTGCCGGCGGCGGAACATGGAGCGCTTGGCCACGACACGAAACCACAACTGGATGGCCGTGGACGCCGAAGCAGCCAAAGTGGCGCATATCGCTGTGACCATCGCCATACCTGGGGAGGCGAAAGCCATCGCGATCAAAATCGGCAGCAGCACGATGGCGATAACGGTGAGGACCGACTCGACCTTGGCGTGCAAAACAGCACGCGGTGCAACCGGCGCGGTTGCGACGAGGTCGTGCGCGTCTTCCCCCGAAATGGCGAGCCAGGCAAGGCCACCTGCTAGCTGGCCAGCTGCCATCACCAGCACAGGCACGATGACGATGAAGGCGCCATCGCCCGCCCCATAGTTTACCCAGAGGAGCAGGGCAGGTGGCACGAGGTAGAGAAGCTGCATCAAGCTTTGTGACAAGAGCCAAGGGTCGCGTTGGAGCAGCTTCCACTCTTTGCGACGTAGCGCCTGCCTTTGGCTGACCGCTGTAAAACTATGCCGGGATGGGCGCCGCTGACTACGAATATGGGTCAGGCCGGCTGTAGACGTAGCGAGACGCGCATAGCTCGGCGCGGTGAGCGCTATGACGCCAGCAAGCGCAGCGAAGCACACCAGCATCAGAAGCGCAGCAAGCGCTGGGTCACCCATGACGGCTCGTGCAGGAATCCAGACGGGGCTTTTGGCGTCAGGGGCCATGGCAAGCACATCCGCTGACTGAAAAAAGGCGTAGCGGGCGAACCCGTCGTGGGAGAGGATGGCGACCGCCTGAATACCGATGACGAACCCGGCGCCGATGACGCCCGCGACTATCTGGGCAATCAGACGCGTGCGCCTTGGGCCGGCTATCTGGAAAAGGAGCCGGGTAATGCCCATGGCAATCGCCACGGACAAAGCCGCCAAGGCAATCAGGACGAGGTAGGCCGAAAGCCAGCGTGCGCCGTCTTGGAACACCAGAGACCAGATGAGCGGGCTAATCAACAGTGCCCCCAGCCCTGCAGTTGCCGCAACAATGGCCATGGCGCGCACGGCGAAGAGCCGGTTGCTCGATGACGGCGATGACAGGATGAGATCGAGATCGGAACGCGTGTAATAGACGCGCGTCACAGACTCCAATGCCTGGGACAAAGTGACGGTCCAGAACAGGAGGCCCATGCCCGTGACCATCAGCAGTGTTTGCTTGTCCAGCACAATACCGCCCAATACCCATGGGCGCAGCGAGTACCATGCAATCAGCATCATCACGCCGTAAACCACAGCGCCGCCCACGAGCCATCCGACGAGGCGCACCCGCTTGCCGCCGGTCATCATGGCCAGGGTGTCGCGCCAAGCCAGGCGAAACTCATGCTGCGCGAACCAGAGGAGCGATGCAGGAGCCGGCGTCACGCCACCTTGCTCCCTTGGGCGACGAGGTCGAGGAATATTTCTTCCAAGGTGGTTTCGCGGCCGATGCGGTTGCGCAGCTCTGCCAGTGTCCCCTCCGCGATGAGGCGGCCATCGGCGATCACCCCAATGCGCTCGGCCATGCGCTCAGCCACTTCGAGAATGTGGGTGGTCATGATGACGGTGACGCCGGAAGCGGTCTTCTGCCGCAGCACGTCCTTGACCTGCCGGGCGGAGCCGGCATCCAGACCGGTCAGCGGTTCGTCGAGGATGATCAGGCGCGGATCGTGGACGAGGGCGCCGGCGAGCGCCACTTTCTGCAGCATGCCCTTGGAAAAGCCTCCGCATAGCTCATTGGCATGCGATCCGAGGCCCAACCAATCGATGAGCTCGAAGGCAGACCGTCTTGCCGTTTCAGTATCGACTTGCCAAAGGCCGGCGACAAATTCGAGATATTCGAGCGGGGTCAGGCGGTCATAGACCATGGGCTCGTCTGAAACCCATGCCATTGCTCTTTTTGCGGCGATTGGATCAGCGAGGGCATCCACCCCAAAGACAGATATTGACCCTGAATCTGGCCTCAGCAAACCCGCGACCATCCGCAGTATTGTCGTCTTGCCGGCTCCGTTCGGGCCGAGCAATGCGTAGAATTCTCCCGCAGCGATGGTGAGGTCCACGCCGCGCACAACGGGGCGGTCGAAAGACTTCGTCAGACCTGATATGGAAAGGGCGGCAGGCATGGGACCTCCATTGCTGGACGCACCCTAGCCAAGCCGCCCTTTAGGGCAGGTGAAAGGCAATCGTTAACGAATTGCCGAACCAGCCTTCACGCGACGGTCAGCTTTACATCGACATTGCCCCGCGTGGCATTTGAGTAGGGGCAAACCTGGTGCGCCTTGTGAACCAGGTCTTCTGCCTGCGCCTTGTCGAAGCCGGGGATGGCGACCTTGAGCTCGACAGCGATGTTGAAGCCTGCGCCGTTGGCGTTTTCGCCGAAAGACACCGCAGCATCGATGGTCGTCTCGTCGGGGATCTTGACCTTCTCGCCGCGCGCAACGGCCTTGAGGGCGCCAAGGAAGCATGCCGAGTAACCAGCGGCAAACAACTGCTCAGGATTGGTGCCCGGGCCGTCATTGCCACCCATGGCTTTGGGTGTATCCAGAGTGACTTCCAAACGGCCGTCATCGGTCTTGCTCGTGCCGGTGCGGCCACCGGTTGTGTGGGCGTGGGCGGTATAGACTGCGGACTTGATGCTCATCTCTGGCTCCTTGATTGGATGAGAACTTATAGTGCGCAATTCAATTGTGCGCAATGCAAATTTCGGATAGTGTGATTGGACTGATTATGAAGGGTAGGGCGATGGCACGTAAAACCGGTGCGACAATAGACCAGATGCTGTGCTTCGCCGTTTACGCGGCTGGTCACGCCTTCACCCGCTTCTACAAACCTCGCCTCGATGCGCTTGAGCTGACTTACCCGCAGTACCTCGTCTTCCTAGTGCTTTGGGAACGCGACAACATCACGGTCAAAGCGCTGGGCGACAAATTGTTCCTCGACTCCGGAACGATCACGCCGCTCATCAAGCGACTGGAAGCGCGGGGTTTGGTTCGGCGTCAGCGCGACGCCAAGGATGAACGGCAGGTGCGCATCATCCTAACGGATGACGGTCGGGCATTGCAGGAGAGGGCACTTGCCGTGCCGCTTGCCGTCGCCAATGGCATAGGGGGGAGCCAGGAAGACGCAGAGAGGTTGCGGCTGGAATTGCTGGCGTTGCGCGAGCGGCTGGACACGGCGCTTGATCAAATAGGCGCTAAGGCGCCGAACTAGCGCAGACCCACGGCGTCCACCTGTCCGGACCGGCAGCTGCTTTGCTGCGGGTCGGCTGCCATAATCAAGCTGGAAAAGTCATCGGGGCTGGTGATGTCCCCGGTCAGCGCGATCCGAAGCTCGGTGATCAGGACGCGGTTGCCGTCTTCTTCGCACTGGATGGCGACACGCTCACCGGCGCCGCGCCCAAAAGCACGATCAAATGCGGCGCGGATGTCAACGAGCGTCACGCGACGGCCGATGTTGCTGGCAAAAAGCTCGGCCACCTCCGAGCTGTTGAGTGCAAGCATCAGGTCGAGCGAGTCAGCATAATATTCGCGCTGATCGCCATCATAGCAGGAGCCATGTTTGACCCATTCGTGCCGGTCGAGGCCGGAAATGCTGCCCGGCATGACCTCTTCAAGTTCGCGGCGCTGGGCGATGGTGAGGTCGAGAGGGGGCAGGTCGCGCCAACGACCCGTTTCACTGGCTATGCGGTCGCGGTTGGAGACGTCGCAATATTCGTTACCGCGCGGCTGCGGCCAAAGACCGTGGAGCGCGAAATTTGTTGCGTCAAAGCTGTTCGGCCGCTGATCGCGACATTCGCGAACGCGCGTATTGAGTTCGCAGAATGCGGGCTGCCAATTGACGGCGAGGATATATTGGGTGCCTCGGTAGGTTGCTTTAGGCTGCTCGCGCGGCGCCGAAGCGGTCAACGCTGGGGCTGAGCCGCAAGACACGCTGACCCAACGCTGTTGGGGGCTTGCGTTGGGGATGACGATCCGCAGGTGTGTCGGCTCAGCCTTGTTCCCTGCCAGGAGTTGGTAGGATTGTCCGGGCTCGACGAAAACGCCCCCGGGATTGGTTTCACGGCTTATGGACTGATAGGCAGGACACGCTTCTGTTGCCGCAAACTGGCCGGTGAGGGGCGTCTCGGCCGAGACAGGCAGAGCGGTCAACGAGACGGCGAGGGCCAGCAAGGCGCTTCGCATCATGAGATTGCCCATTACCCTATGCGCTCTTCTGGACGAGTTTTGGATCGACCAGAGCGCCCTTGTGGCCGATCACGATGCCAGCCGTCGCGTGGGCGGCTTCTGCCGCTTCGCGAATGCCATGGCCCGAGAGGCGCGAAGACAGGTATCCACCGTTGAAGCTGTCGCCGGCGCCGGTGGCGTCCACGACTTTGGCTCCAGGCTTGGGAGCGACGCGAACGCGCTCCTGAGCTGTGGCAATCAGCGCTTCCTTGGCTCCGTCCTTGACCACTACCTCCTCGACGCCCAGCTCCAGATAGCGATCGGCTGTGTCGTCGATGGACTTGTCGCCGAATAACGGGGCCTCGTCGCCATGTGTTGGAAGCACGATGTCGCAAAGGCTTGCTGCGGCGGTAAGCACGCCGGTCATCACGCGTTGGCTGGTCCAGAGCGCGGGGCGGATATTGGTGTCGAAGGCAATCCTGGCCCCATTGTCCCGCGCCTTGACAATGGCACCCAGCAGCCGTCCGCGGGCGCGCGGCGCCAGAATAGCCAGGGTGATCCCGGAAAAATAAACCAGCTCAGCCTTTTCGACAGCCTTGGCCAGCGCTTCCTTGTCGTCGGCGAGAAGCTTGGCAGCGGATTGATCGCGCCAGTAGGTAAAGTGACGGTCGCCTTTTTCCTGATGGATCATGTAAAGGCCAGGACGGCGGCTCGGCACGGTCTGGATGTGGCTGGTGCCGATATTGTTGGTCTTAAGAAAGGTTCGGATATCGTCCGAGTACCGGTCCTCACCCAGGGCAGTAACATAGTCGACCGACCAGTCCCCGTTGAGCAAAGCACGCAGGTACCAGGCGGTGTTGAGGGTGTCCCCCGCATAGCCGAGCCGATAGGTGCGGTCCTCGCCACCGCTCATCTCGATCATGCATTCTCCGATTGAGACGATGCGCCTGGCCAATGGGGTTCTCCTCAATAGTCGCTATCGGGTTATGCCGGTGTCCACTTGCCCCGGCAAGGGCTTGCGAATACACAGGCACCTACCTTGAGCGCATCTTCCATACAAGACCGCGCACGCCATTACGGAGCTCGATGTGACCATTCCGCGCCTCAATTCCACTGCACTATCCGCTCTTTCGGAAGGCATTCAAACTCCGAAATACGACCGGGCTGCGGTTACCGCGGGCATCGTCCATCTGGGCATTGGCGCATTTCATCGTGCCCATATGGCCGTCTATGTTGATGATCTACTGGCAGAGAATCCGAGCTGGGGCATTGTCGGCGCGAGCCTGCGGCGTCCGGACACGAAAGAAGCGCTCGAGCCGCAGGACGGTCTTTATACGATTGCCGTGCGGGATGCAGAGGGTACCCATCCCCGTGTCATCGGCTCCATCCTCAACGTCATGGACGCGAATACGCAGCGCGAGGACCTGCTCAAGCTCATGGCAGATCCCGCCATTCGTATCGTGTCGCTCACGGTGACCGAAAAAGGCTATTGCCATGATCCGGCTACCGGCGAACTGGACGAAAACCATCCCGATATCGTGCACGACCTGGCAAATCCCGCGGCGCCGCGGTCTGCTCCCGGCATGCTGGTTGAAGCCCTGGCTCGCCGCAAGGCGGCCGGCGTCCCTGCCTTCACCGTCATGAGCTGTGACAACCTTCCCAGCAATGGGGCAACCGCCAAGCGCATTGTGACGCGCTTCGCTGCGATGCGCGATGCGTCGCTGGGCGAGTGGGTTGCGAGCGTTGCTTTTCCATCGACCATGGTCGATCGCATCGTGCCCTCGACTACGGACGCAGACAGGTCGGAAGTGGCAGAGCTCATCGGGGCAGAAGACGCCTGGCCAATCATGACCGAGCCCTTCACCCAATGGGTGATCGAAAACAATTTCCCCGGTGGCAGGCCGGCTTTCGAGCGCGCAGGCGCGCAACTGGTGGCGGACGTCGAGCCATTCGAGCATATGAAACTCAGAATGCTCAATGGATCGCACTCCACCATGGCCTATGCGGGATATCTGGGAGGCTACGAATATATCGCCGATGTCATGGGAGACCCCGCCTATGTCCGGCTGGTTCAGGGCCTGATGACGGAAGAGGTGATGCCGACGCTGGATATGCCCGGCACTGATCTCGGTGCCTATCGCGACCAGTTGCTCGAGCGGTTCCGAAATCCGGCCCTCAAGCACCGCACTTGGCAGATCGCCATGGACGGTAGCCAGAAGTTGCCGCAGCGCCTGCTGGGTACCATCCGCGACCGGCTCGCCGCAGGGGAGGGTATCGAGCGGCTGGCGTTGGGCGTAGCGGCGTGGATGCGCTATGTCACCGGCGTGGACGAGGATGGCGGGGACATCGACGTGCGCGATCCGCATGCGCTCAAAATGCATGCGATTGCGGCCGATGCGGGAGATGATCCAGAAGCCCTTTTTGATGGACTGGTCGGCATGCGGGAAGTGTTTGGCGACGACCTTGGCCAGAACGAGGCCTTCCGCAGATCGGTGGTTGAACACCTGACCCGGCTCTATAGCGAGGGTGTGCGCGCTACCGTCGACAGCGTCGCGCATTAGAGCGGCCTCTCGCCGAAAACGGCGCTTTTGGAACCGGTTCCACGGCAGCACACTTACTGCTAGCGTCCTCGGACTTTCGAAAAAGGCGTCACTATCATGAAATGGCAAGGTCGGCAGCGGAGCTCCAACATCGAAGACCGGCGCGGGATGCGCTCTGGCGGCGGTCTGGGCGGGCTCGGAGGTCTGGGTGGTAATCGCGGCGGGTTTCGTATCCCTACCGGGGGCGGCGGATCGCGCGGCGGGATATCGAGCCTGATTGGCATTGTTGTCGTTCTGGGGATCATTTGGTTCGCAACCGGCCAGAATCCGCTCGACATCCTGACCGGCGGTTCATCGGCGCCCCCGAGTTCAAGCGCCACTTCATCCCAGCTCCCGGCGGAGGGGCAGGATGAACTCGTCGATTTCGTTGGCGTGGTGGTCAAGGAAACCGAAGACCTCTGGTCACAGCAGTTTGCCGCCGTCAACGAGAACTATCCCGAGCCAACGGTCGTGCTGTTCACGCAGGCGGTGAACACGGCCTGCGGTGCTGCCGATTCCTCCGTGGGACCGTTTTATTGTCCCGGCGATCAGAAGGTTTATATCGACCTCAGCTTCTACGATGAGCTTCATCGCAAGTTCGGCGCGCCGGGCGATTTTGCACAGGCTTATGTGCTGGCGCACGAAGTGGGCCATCACGTTCAGAACCTGACAGGCGTTCTCCCCGAATTCAACCGCCGTCGCCAGGCCATGAGTCAGGAAGAGGCCAATGCCTATTCCGTTCGCGTCGAACTGCAGGCCGATTGCTATGCTGGCGTCTGGGCGAGCTACGCCGGCCAGCAGAACCTGCTCGAACAGGGCGACATCGAGGAAGCCTTGAACGCCGCCAACCAGATTGGTGACGACACGCTGCAAAAGCGCATGCAGGGATTTGCCGTGCCCAAGACGTTCAATCACGGCACATCGGCACAGCGGAAGGCGTGGTTCGAACGCGGCTACCGGTCCGGTAATCCCGGCGATTGCGATACATTCTCGGGAAGCGTCTGATCGACGTTTCGGAGCGGGCGGCCTTTCTTAATAATGGCCGCCCGCTGCCAAGGAGGATCGGATGCTCGCCAACCTAGCCGATGTTTCGCTTGAATATCTCGCCGACGATGGGGCCATTCCCAACAGCGCGCTGCCCGTCATCGTTTATAGGCGGGCTATTTCAGATGCCAGTCCCGAGGCGTTCGAAGCGCTCTTTGATACCAACGGCTGGCCAAGCGCATGGCGCTACGGCGTTTATGACTTTCATCACTACCATTCCACTACGCATGAGTGCCTGGGCATTGCCAGGGGTTCGGCGCATTTGCTGTTGGGCGGCCCCAATGGAAAGACGTTTGCAGTCGAGGCCGGCGACGTCGTCGTGCTGCCGGCCGGCACCGGGCACTGCAATGTGGGGGCGAGTGGCGATTTTCTGGTGGTGGGAGCTTATCCGCCCGGTTTTAGCGCCGATTTGCTGCGTGGAGAGCGGGGCGAAAGACCTGCCGCGGACGACCGGATCGCCGGCGTGCCTCTGCCTAAAAGCGATCCAGTAGGCCGTCAGGCCGGTCCCGTCATGAAGAGCTGGCGGAAGGGCTGAGCGGCGCCCACTTTGGGGCGCCGCTGTCATCATCTCAGGCGGCTTCGCCCGGCGCGGTGTATTCGGGCTTTTCCGGAAGGCCCTTCTGCTTGCGCACGTGGTTGAGGAAGCGCGTGAAGAGGTAGTGGCTATCCTTGGGCCCTGGGCTTGCTTCGGGGTGGTACTGCACCGAGAAGATGGGCTTGCCGTCCACGGCGAGACCCGCATTGGATCCATCAAACAGTGAAATGTGCGTCTGTGTGACGCCAGATGGCAAGCTGTCGGCGTTTACCGCAAAGCCATGGTTCATCGAAGTGATCTCGACCTTGCCAGTGGTGAGGTCCTTGACCGGATGGTTTGCGCCGTGGTGGCCCTGATGCATCTTCGATGTGGTGGCGCCGAGGGCGCGACCCAGGAGCTGGTGGCCAAGGCAGATGCCGAAGATCGGCTTGTCGGTTTCCATCAGTTTCTGGATGGTGGGCACGGCATATTCGCCGGTGGCAGCCGGGTCCCCGGGACCGTTCGAGAGGAAAATGGCGTCGGGGTTGTGCGCCAGAACGTCGGCGGCTGTCGCCGTTGCTGGAACCACGGTTACCTTGGCACCCTGATCGGCTAGGCACCGTAGAATGTTGCGCTTGGCACCGAAGTCGATTGCCACGACATGGAAGTCAGGCTTTTCGAGTGTGCTGTAACCCTTGTCCCATTCCCAGCTGGTCTGGTCCCAGTGATAGGTCTGTGCGGTTGTAACTTCCTTGGCGAGGTCAAGACCTTCAAGACCCGGAAAGGCCTTGAGTTCAGCCATGATCGAGGCTTCATCGAACTGGCCGGTAGGCTCGTGGGCGATGACACCGTTCGGCATGCCCTTTTCGCGGATCAGCGCCGTCAAGGCGCGCGTGTCGATGCCAGCGATGCCGACGATGTTGCGCTTCTTGAGCCAGGCATCCAGCTTTTCGGCTGCGCGATAGTTCGAAGGGTTGGTGATGTCCGCCTTGAGGATGACGCCGCGTACACCGGACAGGGCCGCCATGTTGACGGTTTCGATGTCTTCGTCATTCGTGCCGACATTGCCGATATGAGGGAAGGTGAAGGTGATGATCTGGCCGGCATAGGACGGGTCGGTCAAAATCTCCTGATACCCGGTCATGGCAGTGTTAAAGCACACTTCGCCGGCGGAATGTCCCTCGGCGCCGATGCCGTGGCCTTCCAGTCGCGTACCGTCTGCCAGGATCAGCACTGCGGTCGCGGGTTTCTGCTGCCAGAAGGTCACTTGGGTTCTCCAGGGGCTCGGTTTGCTATGGTCGCGCAACAAGAGCGGCGGCGGGAGCCAGCCTTCGTGTCGCGGCAATGATGTCGGTTGAGGCCTCCTCATAGAAGCCCAAACCCGGTAGCGCAAGTGGCGCGACCCGAGTTTCTTGCCTATATGGGGGCACCGAACTGCATGGCAAGGAGCGCGCTCAAATGCGTGAAGATATCAGCGAAGGCCTCAAGCAGGCCCTCAAGGCCCGCGATCAGCGGCGCACCGCGACCCTTCGGTCCATCAACGCGGCCATCAAGGATCGCGACATCGCCAATCGCGGTGATGGCAAGGGACCGGCCACCAATGACGAAATCCTCGCCCTGATCCAGAAAATGGTGAAACAGCGCGAGGAGAGCTTTGCCATCTATGCCCAAGCGGGACGAGCGGACCTGGCAACGGTAGAAAAGGAAGAAATCGACATCCTCAACGAATTTCTCCCCAAGAAGCTCTCAGATGAGGAAGTCACGGCGGCGATCACAGCAGCCATCGCTGTCACCGGGGCCGAAGGTCCCAAGGATATGGGCAAGGTGATCGCGCAGCTCAAGGCCGATTATCCAGGCCGAATCGATTTCGGCAAGGTGAGCGGAGAGGTGAGGGCGGCGCTCAGCGCCTGACCGTCACGCGACAAGCCGGAGTGCGGCCAGATGGACCTGGTTCCGTCCCGCACTCTTGGCCGTATAGAGCGCCGCGTCGGCACGGCTGAGGACCGATGAAAAGGTCTCGTCCACAGCGCCGGTTGCCAGCCCGGCGCTGACGGTTGCAATGGCGCCATTGCGGCCAATGGGAATGGCGCGTTCTGCGAAGGCGAGCCGGATCCGCTCGGCGACCTTGTGCGCGGACTTGCGTTCCAAAGCCGGCAGGATGACGCAGAACTCTTCGCCACCCAGGCGCGCCACAATGTCCTGCGGGCGCAATTGCGATCGCATGACATCGGCGAACTGCTGTAACACCTCGTCGCCCTTGGCGTGGCCAAGCTGATCATTGATCTGCTTGAAGTGGTCGAGGTCAAACATCACCACTGAAAGCCCGGCCGCAGGTGCGGTTTCCGGGAACCGATCAAACAGGGCGCGGCGGTTATAGACACCGGTCAGGGCATCGGTGTTGGCCTCGTCGCGGTGGAGCCGCGCGGCCCGGGCGTGATGGAGCGTCAGGGAGATGGCCCCTATCCCAGTTAGGCCGACCAGGACAGTGATGGAATTGACGTCTTCGGCCCAATTTTTGGGAGGCGCTGTGAGAACCCATTGCTGATCCACGACAAGCACAATTGCACAAGCAGCAAACGTGATCCCACAAATTGCATAGAGCACCGCATTGACGATCATGGGCACTTCAAGTTCCTGTCGTCCGCGCCAATATTGGTGCCCGCACAAGATTAGGAGAACCGCAACCCCGGCGTTGAGGAGAATGGTGCCGACGCCCGGATAGCCAGCGACAAAGGCCACATCCATGGGCAGTATGATGAGCGCGGCCAATGCGAGAGGTGGCCAAGGGCTCGCCTGTGGGTCGGTGAACAGCCTGGAGCCAGCATAAACCAAACCGATGCCTCCCAGCAGGATGGTGAAGGGCACAATTTGTACAAAGAGGTCATAGCGACCGTTGCGCAAACCCATGATCGCAAGGGCAATAACGACCATGCATATCCCTGCTGCTCCCAAAAGCAGGTAGATTTCACGCTTGGAATTCAGCCATCCGATCGCAAGCGCCAGAGCCAGGGCGGCGCTTGAGAAAGCAATGCCGATCATCAGGGTGGCGTTGTCGATCATCTTCCCGGCCCAGTTCCAATGTCGAGCGATGCGCCCTTTGTTAATTGGAATATACGAACGGACACTTACGCCGAGAGGACTAAATGACCGGGATGGTGAGCAGGACGTTACGGTGGCACGCTACTCGGCGGCCAGCGCCATGGGGGCGGGCGGAACTGCGCTGCTGCGCTTCTCGAGGACATTGGAAATGATTGCAGTTACCGCGGCCAAGGCAAGGCAGACCGCCCCGATGAAGGGAAGATATTGATACCCCATGCCTGCGCCGAGCAGGGTGGAGCCCAGAATAGCTCCGATAGCGATGCCGACATTGAAGCCGGCCGGGATCAGAGCGGACGTGAGGTTCGGTGCGTCGGCCGCCCAGATCAGCATGCGGGTCTGCAAGGGCGAGCCAAACGCAAAATTGGCTCCACCCCAGAAAATCACCACCACAGCCATCAGCAACGGGTATGGGCTGGCGAGGTAGAGCGCCACAAACAGAAGCGACTGCAGCGATAGAATGGTGATCAAGGATGGCATCAGCCGCCAGTCCGCCAGCCGTCCTCCAATGAAAACGCCGATGGTCGAGCCCACGCCATAGACGAGAAGGATCACCGGCACGAAAGCGGGATCGACGCCCGTGACCTCGAGGAGCAACGGCGCGATATAGGTGAAAAGGCTATATTGTCCGATCATCACCAGGATTGAGATGACAAACCCACTGGCCACCTGATTGCGGGCGAGGGCGCGAACTTCCCTCCTTATGTCACCCTTGGCTGCCGACGCTCCGGCATCGGCGGGCAGGAAGAAGGCGATGATAAACGTCGCGACCAGTCCGAATACGCCCACAGCCCAGAAGGTGGCGCGCCATCCGAAAATTGCGCCGACGGCCGTTCCGCCAGGGACGCCAAGCACGTTGGACACCGTAAGTCCTGCAAGAACGAGTGCCATCGCGAACCCGCGGCGCTCGGGCGGCACAATGCTGGTTGCGAGAATGAAGGCCACACCGAAGTAGGCGCCATGCAGCGTCGACACCAGAATGCGTGTGAGGAGGAGAATTTCGAAGGTTGGCGCAATTGCGCAGAGCGCCTGACCCACGACAAATCCAACGCCCAAGGCAATCACCAGTGCTTTGCGGTTAAAGCGGCTGGTCAGCATTGTCAGCAAGGGGCCACCAAGGGCGATCCCGATTGCATAGCCGGTGACCAGATAACCGGCCAGCGGAATGGAGATGCCAAGACCCAGGGCCACGTCGGGCAAAACCCCGGCTATCACAAATTCGGCGGTGCCAAAGGCAAAGGCAGCGAGAAACAGTGCCAGGAGTGGCAGGGTCATGGATGGGGTCTTCGATTGAGAGGGATAGCGCGGCTTGGCATGTTTCCGTCTTCGCGTGCAATGCACTTTTTGCTCCGGCGCCTTTAGAAAAACTCTAGTGGTTTGGAGTTGGCGCAAGGATGATCCGGGGATAGGCTCACTGCCGTGAGTGGTGCGGCCAGGCCGCAGGGAAGGATCAAGATGGCAGTCTCGTCTCAAACCAAACGGCGTTTCGCGCTCGCTACAGCGGTTCGCGGGCTTCTGATGTTACTGGCGGGTGTATACGCCGTGATCTGGCCGCTGGACGCGTTGGCTGTCCTGGTCCTGTTCGGCGCGATCCTCCTGATCATCGACGGTGCCCTGGGGCTTTGGAGCCTGACCTTCGGCGGGGGCAAGAGCGGCAATTACTGGTTCGATGTGGTCGCCAACGCGGCCTCGCTTATTCTTGGCGTTCTTGTGCTCATCAGCCCGCTGCTAGCCACTATCTTCACCGTTACGTTCATGTCGACCTTGGTCGGGATCGCGGCGATCTTCGTGGGCGTGATGCAGATTGTGGTGATTGTGCGCGAGCGGGAAAGCTATGCCCGCATCTGGCCCGTCGTGCTGTCGGGTGTTTCCTATATCCTGCTCGGGCTCGTGTTCCTGATTTTCCCGCTTCTGAGCGCGTCCATCGGCATGATCCTCGGCGGCATTTTGCTGATTGTCTTTGCCATCGGACTTTTTGGGTGGGCCTGGCGCCTTTATCAAGCCAGCAAGGCTGGCGGCGCATAAACACGCCGGTTACTGGGCCGCGGCGAGCGGTCCGGTGATCTTTGCCTGTTCGGCTTCGCGCTGAAGCTCTGAGTTGAACGTCGCGCCCAGCACTACGATCAGCGCGGAATTGTACATCCAGAGCAGCAGCACGATGGCCGTGGTGAGCGACCCGAAGGTCGCTTCGAAATTGCCGATCTGCTCCACATAGAACGAGAAAAGAGCGCAGGCGATAAGCCAGAGTGTGGTGGCGAGAAGGGCACCGGGCCAGATCCATTTCGCCTTTTTCAAACGGCGGTCCGGCGCGAAGCGATAGAAGGCCGCGATGGCGCTGGCACCCAGAACCAGAAGCAGGGGCCAACGCAGGGTAAGGATATAGTCCTGCTGCTCGGCAAACCACGGAAGTGTCGCGAAATAGGCCGGCAGGCCAGCGACAAGCGCCAGAATGCACAGCATGACCAGCCCAGCCGCAAACGTGGCAATGATCGAGGCAGCTATTGCAGCGAACATGCTGCGCTTCTCCTCGACCGTGCGCGTCCGTGAAATGGCGAACATCAGCGCAGCCACACCGCGGGATCCGCTCCAGGCGGCCACGGCCAGCGAAATCACGAGGCCGATGCCTAGACCGGTATTGGACTGTGCCATCAGCCGGGACAACTGGCTGGCTACGGTCTGACGGACCATTTCGGGCACTATGCCCTCCAGGCGATCCACCATTCCCATCATGAAGTCGACCGGCATCAGAAGGCCGACAAGGATCACAAGGGCAGTCGCCGCCGGAAAGAGCGACAGAAAACCAAAGTACGCGATGCCGGCACAATGCATTGCCGTGTCCATGCGGCTCATGGACCGGATCGTCCGCCAAACGACCCGACGGAGCCGTTCGAGCGGGGCCGGAAGCGCTTGATCGTTATCGCTGGGTACCGTGGTGTCCTGCATCATTGCAGCAACGAAGCGGCGCGACCGTGGTTGCGGTCAGCGATAGATTACGGTCACACCGGCCACGGTTGCGTCTCGCCTCAGCGCCTCCACATCCTCGGGCGCATCGATTTCGATACTACCATCCCCACCCCAACTGGCAGCCAAGTCGGCAGCAGCCGGAATGGAAAAGAAGCTAGCAGCGTCAAAGGGAACGGCCTCGCCGGGCGGTACGAGCGCGGCCTGAGTGTTGGGCGGTGTCGGTCCGCATTCCCGCGAGAACACCACAAGGTCGAACTGGTCGTCCGGCGCTGTGACCCGCTGATGCTCAGTCACCATGCATTCAGGAATAATGTCGTTGACAATCCACAGCGTCATGCCGATCGCGAGCGCCGGTCCAAGTGTGAGTGCCAGAAGAACAGCGGGGGGCATTTTTATCTGCGGCATGGGTGTGGATAAGTTCCTGGGTCGTGACTTGGCGGTCCGGAATGCCTAGATAACACACATGCGCTTTTCCGATAGTTTTCTGGATGAAATCCGTCAGCGCCTGCCGATAACGCAGGTGGTGGGGGAGCATGTCCTGTGGGACAAGCGCAAGAGCCAGCCCGGCAAGGGCGATATGTGGGCCTGTTGTCCGTTCCATGCGGAAAAGAGCCCCAGCTTCCACGCCGATGATCGGCGCGGCATCTACCACTGCTTTGGGTGCGGTGCGTCAGGCGACCATTTCCGGTTCCTGACCGAAAAGGCGGGTATGAGCTTTCCCGAGGCGGTGGAAAAGCTGGCTGGCATGGCAGGCGTTCCGATGCCGGCGCGCGACGAACGCATTGAGAAGCGCGAGGCCGAGCAGAAGACGCTGATCGACGTCATGGAACTGGCGACGAGATATTTCGAAGCTGCGCTGGCGCACAATATCGGAGCCCGGGCGCGTGGCTACCTGTTCGAGCGCGGGGTTTCACCCCAGAGCCAGAGCCGCTTCCGCATTGGGTTTGCGCCTGACAGCCGAAACGGCCTCAAGGAGCATCTGGCGGCCAATGGAGTTTCGGCTCAGGCGATGGTGGACACAGGTCTCGTTACCAGCCGGGACGGCGACCCCCTGACCTATGACCGGTTCCGCAACCGGGTCATGTTTCCCATTACCGATTTTCGGGGGCGGGTGATTGCCTTCGGCGGTCGGGCCCTGTCGCCCGATGTTCCGGCGAAATATCTCAACTCGCCCGAGACGCAGCTCTTTTCCAAGCGGCAGACGCTTTACAACGGCTTTACCGCCAAGACTGCAGCGCGCGAGGGCGCGACCGTTGTGGTGGTGGAAGGATATCTCGACGTCATCGCAGCCGTGTCCGCCGGGTTCGAAGGCACGGTCGCTCCCCTTGGAACGGCGCTCACCGAAGAACATGTGCAGTTGCTCTGGCGCATGAGCGATGTGCCTGTGCTGTGTTTTGACGGTGACAAAGCCGGTCTCAAGGCTGCCGAGCGCGCCGCCGATCTCATCTTACCGCATCTCAAGCCCGGCAAGACTGTCAAGATTGCCACGCTGCCCGAAGGTCAGGACCCCGATGACCTGATCAAGGCGCAGGGCAGGGCGGCTTTCAGTGATGTGATCGAAAAGGCGCGCAGCCTCTCCGACATGATCTGGAGTTTTGAAACAGGCGGGCTGGTGCCAGAGGCGCCGGAGGAACGCGCCGCCCTGCAGGCCCGGCTGCGGGAGCGCGCCAACTCAATCCAGGATTCCACAGTCCGTTTCCATTATGCGCAGGCTTTCGACGAAAAACTGAAGGCGTTCTTCGCGCCGCTTCGGCAGGGCGGTCGAGATGGCTGGCGGAGCGGCAAGCCGGCCTATGGGCAGAGCGGGGCGTATGGCTATCCCGCGCGGGGCACACCGCGCCTTGTCGTCAGCGACACGCTGCGCAATTCCCGACTGCTTCGTTCCGGGACAGTTGCAGAAGCCTCGCCGCGGGAGGCGACAATCATCCTGACTTTGGTCAACCACCCGGCGTTGGTCGAAGACAAGTTCGAGGCTCTCGCTGCGCTCGATTGCGAAACGACGGTGGCCCAAAAGGTCCTCAGCGATATCCTGGCGCTCGTCGTGCGCCATCATGATATTTCCGCCGACGATTTGCGATCGGCGCTGGGTGTGCGGGGACACGGTCCCGCGCTCGATCGAATGGCCGATGCGCTGGCGCGTCAGGGGGTCTGGCAGGTGGGACCGGAGACGGCCTACACGGACGCTGAAACCGGATTAGCGCATGCGCTGGCCTTGCATAACAAGAAAGTTCAGCTAAATAGAGAGCTGAAAGCAGCCGAAGCGGCGCTGGGCGAAGACCCGAGCGAAGAAACCTTTGAAAGGCTGCGGGACATCAAGAACCAGATTACCACTGTCGATGGCACAGAGGCATTGATCGAAGGATTTGGTTCGCTATCGGGGCGCGCAACTCGCAGTTTTTAGGATGGAAATCCTGAGGGCGGCGACGATGCGCGATTTTGTGTTGTGGCGAATCACTTCACTCCCTCGGAAGCGACCATCTGGTCGCCGCGGGCGTTAACGCTCTGGTGACTGAACCTTTACCTTGTCTTGAGTTGTCACCACCTAAGACACAGCCGGGACCGACGCCCACGGGGCCCGAGGAGTAACAGATGGCCACCAAGGCAGCGAACAAAGCCAGCAAGGAAACGGAAAAGCCCGAATCCGGCGCCCCCGAGGCTTCCAATGACAGCCCGCTGATCGATCAGAACGATGCTGCCGTAAAGAAGCTCATCAAGGTCGCCAAGAAGCGCGGCTACGTGACCTATGAAGAACTCAATGCCGTGCTGCCCTCCGATGAGGTCAGCTCCGAGCAGATCGAGGACTTCATGTCGATGTTCTCGGAAATGGGCATCAACGTCGTTGACGAAGACGAGGTCGAAGAGACCGAAGTCGAGAAGGACGATGACGACAGCGGCACCGAAGTCGCGACCTCGACCGGCACTGCGGTCGCCAACACTTCTAATGCGAAATCCGGCTCGGATCGAACCGACGACCCGGTGCGGATGTACCTGCGCGAGATGGGCTCGGTCGAGCTTCTGAGCCGCGAAGGCGAAATCGCCATCGCCAAGCGCATCGAGGCTGGCCGCGAGACCATGATCGAGGGGCTTTGCGAGAGCCCGCTGACTTTCCAGGCCATCATCATCTGGCGCGAACAGCTCGCTCAGGGCGAAATTCTGCTGCGCGACATCATCGACCTCGAAGCCACCTATGCCGGCCCGGACGCCAAGCAGGCCGCGCCTGAGGTTCAGGCTGCACCCAAGCCGGAGCCCGAGCCCGCAAAGGACAAGGCCAAGCCGGCCCCAAGACGCGCCGCAGCGTCCGGCGAAGATGACGAATACGTTCCTGAGGAGCCGGAAGCCCCACAGGATCCGGTTGAGGACGATGACGACGAATTCGAAAACGCCCTCTCGCTTTCGGCCATGGAAGCCGAGCTGAAGCCGCAGGTGGTGGAAACCTTCGACCGCATCGCAGACGCCTATGGCCGCATGCGCGAAATGCAGGACCGCCACGCCGAGGACCGCACGGCGACCGTTTCGGATGCCGAAACCAGCAAGCTCAAGGCCCTGCGCTCCGAAGTCATTGCGGACGTGAAGTCGCTGTCGCTCAATGCCGGCCGTATCGAGAGCCTGGTCGAGCAGCTCTATGACATCAACAAGCGCCTCGTCCGCCTCGAAGGGCGTCTGTTGCGTCTGGCTGAGAGCTATGGTGTCAAGCGCGAAGCTTTCCTCGAGAATTACTATGGCCGCGAGCTCGATCCGAGCTGGGAATGGTCGCTTGAAAGCTTTGAGGGCAAGGGCTGGGCAGAGTTTGCCCGTCGCGAAACCGATACCATTGCCGAAATCCGTCGGGAAATCGCAACGCTGGCGACCGAAGCCGGTCTCGACGTCGGTGAATATCGCCGTATCGTGCACAAGGTGCAGAAGGGCGAACGCGAGGCTGCCATCGCCAAGAAGGAGATGGTCGAGGCAAACCTGCGTCTCGTTATCTCCATTGCCAAGAAGTACACTAACCGCGGCCTGCAGTTCCTCGATCTCATTCAGGAAGGCAATATCGGCCTCATGAAAGCGGTCGACAAGTTCGAATACCGTCGCGGCTACAAGTTCTCGACCTACGCCACCTGGTGGATTCGCCAGGCCATCACGCGGTCCATTGCCGACCAGGCCCGTACGATCCGTATCCCGGTGCATATGATCGAGACGATCAACAAGATCGTCCGCACATCGCGCCAGATGCTGCACGAAATCGGCCGCGAGCCGACGCCTGAAGAGCTTAGCGAAAAGCTGCAGATGCCGCTCGACAAGGTTCGCAAGGTCCTCAAGATCGCCAAGGAGCCGATCTCGCTTGAAACGCCGATTGGCGACGAGGAGGACAGCAACCTGGGCGATTTCATCCAGGACGTGAACGCGATCCAGCCGATCGACGCGGCGATCCAGTCCAACCTGCGTGAGACCACGACCCGCGTGCTGGCTTCGCTAACGCCGCGCGAAGAGCGCGTGTTGCGCATGCGTTTCGGCATCGGCATGAACACCGATCATACGCTGGAAGAAGTCGGCCAGCAGTTCTCGGTGACGCGTGAACGTATTCGCCAGATCGAAGCCAAGGCACTTCGCAAGCTCAAGCATCCAAGCCGGAGCCGCAAGCTGCGGAGCTTCCTCGACAACTAGGAGTCGCCTATGGCGGCTCCCCGTCTTACCCTTACTTCCCTGCGTGCCGCCATCCCGTTCAAGCTGGTGGTGACTTTCTCGGATGGAACATGGGGCACGTTCAATGCGGCGCCCATGCTGTCCGAGCGGGGGGAGGGGACTGAACCGCTGCGTGACCGCAGCTTTTTCGCCAAGGTCTCGCTTGTGAATGGCAAGCCGATCTGGCCAAACTATTTCGACATCTCCCCGCTTTGGTTACAGGAGGAGATGGACAAGCGCGGTGAGCTGGAGCGACCCCGGCCGGAGCGCAAACGCAAAATCTAGGGAGGCCGCTCGTGTCGTTTTTCAAGAAGCTGTTTGGTGGGGGTTCCGCCGATACCGAACCTGCAGGCGACAAGGTCCTTGGCGAGGAGTCCTACAAGGGACACCTGATCAAGGCGATCGAGATGCGCGCCGGTAGCGAATACCAGCTCGCCGGCACGATCGAGAAGGATATCGGCGGCGAACTCAAGACTTACCGCTATATTCGTGCTGACCGCATGAGTGCAGTGGACGACCTCGTTGCTCTCGCGCTGGGCAAGGGCCGCCAGATCATCGACGAACAGGGCGACAGCATCTACCGCTGATCCCTTCAGATTTACCTGTTACGACCGCGGGCCGTCCGGCTCGCGGTCATCTTTTTGAAAGGACCATTTCACATGGCCAGAAAACCAACCGCACGCACCGAATTTGTGATGTTTGACGTGGTCTATGAAGACGGCAGCCAGCGCTCCAACCGCAAGGTTGATGCGAGCCTGCTGGGCGGGCTCGACGGCGACGAGCCCGCTCGTGCCGCCATCATGGAGCAGGACCAAGCCATCTCGGAAAAGTCCGGCGTGCCGCCGCTGGCGATCAAGTCGATCAAGCGCTCGGCGAAGTAGTTTTTAGGGGCGCTGCGAGCCGACCAGCCAGTTGAGAGACCTTCTCCCTCGCGACAGCGCGGGGAGAAGGTCAAGATTCAGCTAGGGGGACAGGGCCTTGTCGATAGCGGGCTTAACCACGGTGCCATAGAGCTCGATGGCTTTCATGACGTCCTTGTGCGGCAAGGTTCCGACGCTGAGCTGCAGGCCGAAGCGATCATGCTTGAACCACTCGTGCTGTAGCAGGATCTTGTCGATGACCTCCTGAGGCGAGCCCATGTAATAGGCCCCTTCGGTCGTTGCCCCCGCATCGAACTGGGCCCGGGTTCCCGGGGGCCAGCCGCGTTCTGCGCCGATTTTGGACATCACCGCATTATGCGAGGGGAAGGCTATGTCGCGGGCCTTCTGGCTATCCTCGGCGATGAACCCATGGCACGAGACACCCAGCTTCAGCTTTGCTGCGTCATGTCCCATCTTCGCGCCGGTTTGCCGGTAGAGCTCGGTCAGGGGCTGAAACTGGCGGGGTCTGCCGCCGATGATGGCAATCATCAAGGGCAGGCCATAATAAGCGGCCCTGGCCACTGAATTGGGTGTACCGCCCACGGCGATCCAAAGGGGAAGCGGCTCCTGGATCGGCTTCGGATAAATCTCAAGGCCGGGGATGGGCTTGGTGTGCTTGCTTCCCGGCCAGGCGATCTTGCCGCCCTCGCGGATATTGAGAAGCATTTCCAGCTTTTCCTCGAACAACTCGTCATAGTCGTTGAGGTCGAGGCCAAAGAGCGGGAAGCTCTCGATGAACGAGCCCCGGCCCGCCATGATCTCCGCGCGCCCATTGCTGATCAGGTCCAGCGTCGAGAACTGCTGATAGACACGAACCGGGTCTTCAGAGCTCAACACGGTCACAGCCGTGGATAGCCGAATGGTTTTGGTTCTGGCCGCCGCCGCTGCAAGGATAGTCACGGGCGCGGACGCAACATAGTCTGAGCGGTGATGCTCGCCCAGGCCATAGAAGGCGAGGCCGAGCTGGTCGGCCAGTTCGATTTCCTCGATGAGGTCGCGCAGGCGTTCAGCTGGGGACTGCACGGCGTTGCCGTTGAGCGGATCCGGCGTGTTCTCGGCGAAAGAATAAAGTCCCAGTTCCATCGTGTATCTCCTTGCAGGGAGATGTGGACGGCGTGCGGGGCGGCATCAAGAACGCACACGGGTGATACCGCGCGGCGTGAACCGCGCGGCAGCGCTGTCAGACAGGGCTGGCCTTTGGCGTATAGGCGTATGGCGCAGGAGGGGTAGGTGAGGCAACGGGCAGCTTCTCCCCCGCAGTGCGATGAATCTCGGCGACCAGAGCCGGGTCGAGCTTGAGCTTGACGGCCAGTGCCTCGAGATAGGCCTGCTCTGCGGGCGTGTCTGCGCTGATCGCCACCAGTGAGGCAGCGTAGATTTCTGCAGCATGAGCCGGTGTGTCGGCGCGCGCAACAACCGCATTGATATCGAGGGGGCTCGAGAGCTCGTCAAAGACCCATGCCTTTTCCTCGGCGGAAAGCGTCATGGTCTTCAAGCGATCAAAGATCGCATCCTTTTCTTCGGCGTCGATCCGCCCGTCCGCCTTGGCAGCGGCAATCATGGCGCGGACGAGAGTCTTGCCGAGTTCTTCGTGATCGGCGGTTTCCAGGGCGGGAATAAAAGCATCCTCGGGTGGGAGAGGCGCGGCGCCCGACTGGGTCCCCTGATAATTCTGCCAGGCTTTGTAGGCGAGGCCACCGACCGCAGCCAAAGCTCCAGCTTTCACCGCATTGCCAAGAAGCTTGCCCGGCTTGCCACCGGACAGCAACATTCCAGCAGCCAGCCCTGCAGCGCCGCTCATGGCATTGCGCTGCGTGTTCTGATCGGTCTGGAGGCTCTTGAGGATCTGGTCGATGTTGAACATGTGGTCTCCCTAGGATGTCGGGCAGAGATGGGAACGCGGGATCGCGACCGCAACATCAAGACAACAGAAAAAGACCCCGGTGGGGCGCCGGGGTCTTTTTGCGCCATGGCGGGAGGAACCATGGCTATGGGGTAACGTAATTAGGCACCGGGGGCAGCCGGCTCAGCCACGGGAGCGGCTTCGGTACCAGCAGCCGGAGCATCAGCCGGGGCTGCCGGAGCGGCGTCCACAGCAGGGGCCTCGGTCATCGGGGCGGCATCAGTGGCCGGGGCGGCCGGAGCTTCGGTCATGGGAGCCGGAGCAAGTGCCGGGTCAGTGACCGGGGCTTCAACCGCAGGCGTGGTGTTCACGTCGACAGTGGTTGCCGGGCCGGAATTGGCAGAGAAAACCAGGTAGCCGATGGCGAGAAGCGCCAAGGCGACAATAATGCCAACGAACCAGCCGGTGCCGTTGCTTTCACGGGTGTAGACGGTGCGGTTGCCGTCATTGGTATAAACAGTATCGCGTTCAGGGGTAGCCATCTCTTGCTCCTTTGTTTCAACGCTGGCAAATAAACGCTGCCCCTCAATGAGAGTTCCCTTAAAATTGAAAGCCCCCGAAAGCACAAGCTTTCGGGGGATTCTATAAACGGCCGCAATAATTTGTCGGGGTTTCCTAAAGCGTAGGACCCTCGCCTTTTTGTGGCTTTTTCGTGATCCTGTCGATGAGCGCCAGGAAAAGAGCGGAAATGATGAAGGGTCACGTGCAAAACTGTGTACCAGAGAATGTCCTGATCGCTGTAGCGCGGTACGTTTAGGAAGATCTGCAGCAGGTGGATCGAGGAGATGGCCACGATGGTCGAGGCGACCTTGATCTTGAGGGAACCGGCGTCAATCTGGCCGAGCCAATGTACCTCCTCCTCATTGTCGAAGCGGGACACGAAGTTTTCATAGCCGGAGATGATCACCATCACGACCAGGCTGGCGATCAGCGCCGCGTCGATCAGCCCGAGGACCCTCAAGATGGTTTCCGTTTCGTCCATGCCGACGATGTGGGAGGCGAAGTCCCAGAGCTTGCTGAAGAAGGTGAAGGCATAGAGCGCCAGGGCGATGCCCAGGCCGATATAGAACGCTACCAGCAGCCAGCGAGACGCCAGAATGATGCGTTCCACAAAGAGTTCGAGATTTTTCATTGGAGTGATTTCCGCGGGAGTGGCGCAGAAATATCAGGTCTAGTGGCGCCTACAAGATGGCTTCCTTGTCGCAGCCCAGATGCAAAAAAGGCCGGGCGTGACGCCCGGCCTTCATTACTCCAACAGCCAGACTTAGTTGCTGGCAATCGTGATCAGCGGCGTGATCCGGCGGATGGTCACACGACGGTTTTCACGTTCCGCAGTTTCGGTTCGGATCTTGAGGTAACGCTCGCCGTAACCCTGGGTGGCAAGGTTTTCTGGCGGAACGCCGTAGAAGTCCGTCAGCACGCGGGCCACGGTGGCAGCCCGGTTATCCGACAGGCGCAGGTTTGAAATGTCCGAACCCACTGCGTCGGTATGGCCTTCGATCAGGAAGGTCTCGTTGGGGTTGCGTTCGAGCAGGGCCAGCATGGCGTTGGCAATGCCCGAGAGCGAGCGGACTTGGTCGCGACCGATTGTTGCTGCACCGGTATCGAAGGTGAGGTTGCCCACTTCGAGCTTGCGCACGCTGTCACGCAGGCGGGCCGAGCGCTTGACCTCGTCGATCGAGTAGATGCGGGCGACGGGTTCCACCGGCGGCTGAGCGAAGAACTGCTCAAGCTGGCGCTCATCGGCGTAACGGGCGTCGAGGACGTAGTCACGCACGGGGATGTTCAGACGCAGCGGCGGCAGGTCGCGACCCGGATCGTACCAGGTATCGAGCTGGTCGTAGTAGCGGTCGTCAAAATAGGCCAGCACGTATTCCTGGCCATCCGGGGTAATGCGCGAGCGACGCAGCACGTCGCCATTGCGATTGCGGACCGTGATGATCTGTGTGCCATCAGGGCGTGTGATCACT
This sequence comes from Pseudomonadota bacterium, assembly GCA_023391095.1. Lineage (GTDB taxonomy): Bacteria > Pseudomonadota > Alphaproteobacteria > Rhizobiales > Devosiaceae > Devosia. The sequence goes on along the minus strand of JAEWBN010000010.1, from coordinate 10,949 downwards.
TCACGTACGCGGCCGTTGGAGAGGTTCTCGTAGTAAATCTCGTCCTGCTGCGGGTTGTAGAAGCGGTCGGTATCCTGGCCGATGGTATTGACGATCAGCTGGGTGCCCACCTGCAGGATGACCTGCGCGATAAGATCCCCGCTGCTGCCGGTCTGCACGACCGGCGCTTCCACGACCGTGATGTTGTTCTGCTGCACGTTTGTGGAGTTATCGATGTTGGTCGAGTTGTCGATCGTCGTCGAATTGTCCACGTTGGTGGAATTGTCGACGTTCACCGTGGTCACGTTGTTCGTGATGTTGGTGATGTAGTTGTTGACCACGGTCTGGTTGACCGTTGTGCCGCCGGTGGCTTGGATTTCCTGGCCCTGTTCGGCCGTTACGGCCGGGATCGGTTCGGCTGCGAGGGTCCGCATGACCTCAGCCTGGGCTTCGGCGTCGCTCGCCGGAGGGGGCGCAGCGGGCTCAGCCACTTCAGCTTCGACGACGGCTTCAGCTTCCGCAGGCGTTTCAGCGCCCGTTTCGAGCGCGAACTCCTCGTCCTTGGCACTATCAAGAACCGGAGCAATTTGCTCGATGGTCACGCCTTCAGGCAGGTCAACGATCGGTTCGGCAACTTCGCCGTCGACAGTAATCTCTTCAACCGGAGCAGGCTGCTCGGCGACGGGTTCGTCGACAACCGGTTCCTCGGCTGCGGGCTGTTCGGCGGAGGGTTCTACCGACGTTGGATCGTCAGCCGCCGGTGCAACAGGCTGCTCAAGGGCCGGGACTACAGGGAGATCGAGACCATATTGGGCAAGACAGGCCGTCACGTCGGGCTGGCCTGTCTCGGCACAGATGGCAGCGATCTGGGCGCGAGCGCCGTCGATCGTCGCCTGTGCGGCCGCGGCATCGCCGCCCGAAAGCAGTTCTGCAACGCCGTCCTCATAGATCGCGACCTGTTCCGCGAGCAGCGCCGCGTAGTCTGCCGCGGGATCAACGGCTTCCACTGTTGGCTCTGGCTGGGCGGGAGCTTCGACAGCGGGCTCTTCGACAACAGGCTCGGGCTGGGGAGCCGGCTCCACCTGCATCGCCGGCTCTTCGACAACAGGCTCCTCGACGACAGGCGCAGGCTCTTCTGCGACAGGCTCAGGCTCGGCAACCGGCTCTTCCGCAACGGGGGCGGGCTCTACAGCTACGGGTTCTTCAGGCGCGGGCTCGGCCTGGACAACAGGTTCCGGTTCGACAGCCGGCTCGGCTTCCACTACCGGCTCAGGCTCCACCACGGGCTCAGCCTCGATGGCCGGTTCTTCCACCGCTGCTTCAGGCTCGGGAGCCGGCTCTGCTTCTGGCTGCGGTTCCTCGGCTGGGGCCGGCGAGGACACGGCGTTCAGTGCAGCGATGCACTCGTCAACGCTGGCGAAACCGCCCACGATGCACAGTTCGGTCAGTTCGGCTTGAGCCGCTTCCAGGGCCGCGGCATCTCCTGAAGCTTGGGCGTCCAGGTAGGCGCGGTATGCCGACTGAAGTTCGGCGTCTTGGGCCAGTGCCGAAAGCGGCGCAAGGGCCATAAAGCCAATGCTGGTTCCGGCGAGCAGCCAGGACTTGAGGCGCATGTTCTTATTCCTTTGTGTCTAGCACACGTCTGTCGAGCATTGTGGGTGTTTCCTGAATGCACCCTGAATGGATAGTCGTGTCAGAAAACCTGCTCATATTTCCCCGCACCGCCCGAAACGCAGGGCTTTGAGCATAGTTCCACCGTTTTGCATCGCGGAGGAAGGCGGAGCATTCCGGCGAGATTGGGGCACCTGCTTGGCTGCGCCGGCTTCTGATACAAGAGCACGATGAAACAGACTCTGCACTCCGTCACCGTGGCCACAAGAGGCCAGGGATTTTACGAGATCACCGGCGCCCTTCACGACCTCGTCCGGCAGGCGCGCGTCGAGACGGGCCTGCTCACGGTCTATGTTCGGCACACCTCGTGCTCTTTGCTTATTCAGGAGAATGCGGACCCGGATGTTCAGACGGACCTCGCCGGCTTTTTCCGCCGGCTGGTGCCTGAGGGCATGGATTGGCTGATCCACACCACAGAAGGGCCTGACGACATGCCCGCACATATCAAGGCTGCGCTGACCCAGACCTCGATCGGCATCCCCGTCGCCAGTGGTCGAGCGGTCCTGGGGACGTGGCAAGGTCTTTACCTGTTCGAACACCGCCGCCAGCCGCATCGGCGAGAGGTCGTGCTTCACCTGATCGGCGAATAGCGATGGAGGGGGCGGTTGGTGGGGACGGGATGACTACGGTAAATCCGTCCCCACCGCCCAAGCCCCCTCATTGAGGGGATTCGGGAAGTCAGGGGTGGGGTTGGATCCCACCCGTGATTTAACAACGCGCGTTGGGCCCTTGCGGTTTGTTCAAAACATGGCGGGGCCCAAAGACTGCTGTTGATTAGTCTGCGGTGTTGTCCAAATCCCACTCGACGCTGACCGTGACAGCAAAGGTCAACTCGCCGACTTCGACGGGCACGGGGGCCGCGGAGGCGGCTTCGGCGCGGGCATACATGGCGTATGGCTGCGGGCTGCCGTAGTCCTGACGTTCGCTGATGGATTCGAGATCCCCGAGCTGGGCTCCGGCGACTTCGGCATAGAGTTCGGCCTTGGCGCCAGCATCGGCAAAGGCCGCCTTGCGGGCTTCGTTGAGAAGGTCGGAAGGATCTGCAACAGAAAAGTTGACGCCGTTGACCGTATTGGCGCCCACGGTCACCGATTGGTCGAGGATCGTGCCCAGCTCATCGAGATCACGCACCACAACGGTCACGGAATTGGCGACCTGATAGCCGTTGATCTTGGGCGGCAGGGTATAGCCAAGCTCGTCACGGGCGTCCGAATACACATAGTTGGGATTGACCGAGAAGCCCGACGTCTGGATGTCTCGGGCCTCGATACCGGCTTCCTTGAGGGCGGCGATCAGTTCGGCCATCGCCTCGGTATTGGCATCCAGAGCCTCGCGCGCCGTGGCACCCTGCGTGGTAACGCCGGACATGACGGTCGCCATGTCCGGGGCGGCCCGGACTTCTCCTCGGCCGTCAATGGCGATGCTGCCGGCATAGGCGGGCAGGGCGGTTGCAAGAAGAGCGAGGGGAACGAGGACGCTATGGATGCGCATTGGCAAACTCCTGAAATTGCTCGGGTGAGGATTCCCGGGCCAATGCGTCCTTATTGGGGCGCAGATGAACCGGAGTTGAATGGGATAGTTATGGTCAGTGGGTGCGGAGCGTAACGATGTGGGAAACAGCCAGCTACATAGTGACTGTCGTGGGTCTGCCGATGGCCATCGGCTTCTATGTGCTCGACCGGATCAAGCAGCGTGCGCAGGAGGAGGAAGAGACTTATCTCCACCTCTCCGACGAGTATGTCACCTTCCTCAAGCTGGCTCTGGAAAACGCCGACCTTCGGTTGCTGGAAGCAAATGCTGCCGTCGGTCTCAACGAAGAGCAGCAGATGCGCAAGTCCGCCCTGCTGGGGATTCTCATCTCGCTGTTCGAACGCGCCTATATCCTGACCTACCGGGATAATATGCGTGGCGCCGACTTGCGGCGCTGGCGCTCCTGGGAGGACTGGATGGTCGAATGGTGCCACCGGGAAGATTTCAGGGCAGCGATGAACACGCACCTGCCGGGCGAGGACCCGGCCTTCGTGGCCTATCTCCAGGCTTTGGCCGAGTCAGTGCTACCGACAAAAGTATGATTTTTGCCCGGTTTGGCTTGCGCCATGGGCGCAGGCTGGGCTAGTCACTCGTCTGGTATTTCCGGGGAGGACAGCCATGCACGCCGATGACATTCCTGAGGGCACTCTCCTGGGGCGGGCGCTTCTGCCCGGGTTTGAATATCCCCGCATCGTCACCGTGCGCGAGGGGGAGTTGGTCGACATCACCGCGCGCGGTATGGCCACCGTTCGCGACATTGCCGAAAGCGGTCGCGCTGCTGAGCATGTGCGCACCGCGCCGGGTCGTGCGGTCGGGTCAATCGAAGCCGTGGTTGCCAATTCCAAGTCTGGTGGCAGCGAACTGCCGCGGCTCCTGGCCCCGATCGACCTTCAGGCGATCAAGGCGTCCGGGGTGACGTTTGTTGTTTCGCTGCTCGAGCGGGTGATCGAAGAGCAGGCGCGCGGCGACAAGTCCCGCGCAGATGCCCTTCGGACCGAAATTCTCGATCTCATCGGTACGGACCTTTCCGAACTGGTGCCAGGCTCGGAAGCGGCCATGAAGGTCAAGGCGGCCCTGATCGAAAAGGGTGTGTGGAGCCAGTATCTCGAGGTGGGCATTGGACCGGATGCCGAGATTTTCACCAAGGCTCAGCCCATGAGCGCGGTGGGGCATGGTGCGGAAGTGGGGCTCCATCCCGTTTCCAGCTGGAACAATCCGGAACCCGAAGTTGCCCTTGTGGTCACGAGCAAGGGCGAGATCATCGGCGCGACGCTCGGCAATGACGTCAATCTCCGCGACGTCGAGGGCCGTTCAGCGCTGCTGCTGGGCAAGGCCAAGGACAATAACGCCTCGGCCTCGCTCGGCCCGTTCCTGCGGCTGTTCGACGGCGACTTCACCCTCGACGCGGTCAAGCAGGCGGAAATTTCCCTGCGGGTTGAAGGCACAGACGGCTTTGTGCTGGAAGGCCAGTCCAACATGGCGGAAATTTCCCGCACCCCGGAATCGCTGGTCGCTGCTACCATTGGCGAGCACCACCAGTATCCGGACGGTCTGGTTCTCTACCTAGGCACCATGTTCGCACCGGTGAAGGATCGCGATGGCGCAGGCAAGGGTTTCACGCACAAGATTGGTGACGTGGTCTCCATTTCGACACCGAGCCTGGGTACACTTTCCAACACCGTGAACCTATCTACCAAGTGTCCGCCCTGGACCTATGGCACCAGCCATCTACTGCGCGATCTCAGCCGCGCCAGCCTCATTTAATTCAACAGGACGCTTTGCTCCCCCCGAAGTGTCGGCTTACCGAAAGGCCCTGATATGACCGAATTGCACAAGAACCTGATCGACGGTGAATGGGTCGGCTCCGATGGCGTTGAGAACATCAACCCGTCCAACATCAACGAAGTGGTTGGTGTCTACGCCCGCGCAACCGCGGAAGAGACCAAGCAGGCCATTGCCGCCGCCAAGGCTGCGTTCCCCGCCTGGTCGCGTTCGGGCATTCTCGAACGCCACGCGATCCTCTCCAAGACCAGCCAGGAAATCCTGGCGCGCAAGCAGGAACTGGGCGAACTCCTGAGCCGCGAAGAAGGCAAGACGCTTCCCGAAGGTATCGGCGAAGTCACTCGTGCTGCCCAGATTTTCGATTTCTTCGCGGGCGAAACGCTGCGCCTTGCCGGTGAAGTGCTCCCCAGCGTGCGTCCGGGCCTGACGGTCGAGATTACCCGTGAGCCCGTTGGTGTCATCGGCATCATCACGCCCTGGAACTTCCCCATCGCCATCCCGGCCTGGAAGATTGCGCCGGCTCTGGCCTATGGCAATACCGTCGTCATCAAGCCGGCTGACCTCGTGCCCGGCTCGACCTGGGCAATTGTTGATATTCTCCAGCGCGCCGGCCTGCCCAAGGGCGTGCTGAACCTGGTCATGGGCAAGGGTTCGGTCGTTGGCCAGACCATGCTCGACAGCCCCGATGTGAACGCGGTTTCCTTCACCGGCTCGGTGGGGACTGGCAAGCGCGTCGCCGAGGCTTCGATCAAGGTCGGCCGCAAGTTCCAGCTCGAAATGGGTGGCAAGAACCCGACCATCGTTCTCGATGATGCTGACCTCAAGGTTGCCGTGGAAAGCGTTGCGCAGTCTGCGTTTTTCTCGACCGGCCAGCGCTGCACGGCGTCGAGCCGCGTGATCGTGACGGAAGGCATTCACGACCAGTTCGTTGCGGCGCTGGCTGAGCGCACCAATGGGCTTCGCGTGGGCCATGCCCTTGAAAAGGATACGGAAATCGGCCCCGTGGTCGATCCCAGCCAGCTCAAGCAGGACACCGACTATATCGAGATCGGCAAGGGCGAGGGTGCCACCCTGGCCGCTGGTGGCGACCGCGTGAAGAAGGATACCGAAGGCTACTTCCTGCAGCCGACGCTCTTTACCGGCGCGACCAACCAGATGCGGATTGCCCGCGAAGAGATCTTCGGGCCGGTCGCCGCGGTCATCAAGGTCAAGGATTACGAGGAAGCGCTGGCCACTGCCAACGATACGGAATTCGGCCTAAGTGCAGGTATCGTAACGACTTCTCTCAAGTATGCGTCGCACTTCAAGCGCAATTCGGAAGCTGGCATGGTCATGGTCAACGTGCCGACCGCAGGTGTCGATTTCCACGTGCCCTTCGGTGGCCGCAAGGGCTCCAGCTATGGCCCGCGCGAGCAGGGCAAGTATGCCGCAGAGTTCTTCACCGTGGTGAAGACCGCCTACACCTCGGCCGGCTAAGCGGCGCAAAATCGAATAACTTAAGGGGCCTACGGGCCCCTTATTGTTAGCAGACTGTTCACCTTGACCTTTGCGTTAGCGCTACTCCGGCCAGGATAAGGGTAACGCCGAGTGCACTGGCCCAAAATGTCATTGGCGCGCCGCGCACGAAATCGAAAATCACCCCCGACACCATCTGCCCGCCGATGACCAGCAGCGCCGAATTGACGGCGCCGATGCGGGGAATGAGCCACGAGCCAATGGTGACGAAAACGACCCCGATCGGTCCGCCCAGATAGACCCACCACGGCGCGTCGGCTGCGCCGGGCAAAATGAGGTTGCCGAGGACCAGTCCGAGCACGGTGAGGAAGCCGAAGCCGACGATGTGGTTGAAGAAGGATGCCAGGAGGGGCGTGGTGGAGAGGGCAAGCCTACCGTTGAGCTGGCGGCTAAGACCGACCAACACGCCGGCGATGATCGCATAGGTGACAAAGAGCGTCATGCCGGGCTCCCCATGCCGACCAGGATGATGAGGAGACTGCCGGCGGTGATGAGGGCGGCGGCTGCGGCGTCGCGGAGGGTGAGGCGACGCTTGGGCAGGCCGAAGAGGCCCCACTGGTCCGCGGCAAGGCTGAAGGCCACCTGTCCGGCAAGGCCCAGCGCCAGCGTGCCAGCCAGGGCGAGCGGGGAAATGGCGGTGGTCGAAGTCAGCATGACCGTGGCTGCGCCGGATATGCCGCCGAGATAGGCCCAGAGCGGCGCCTTGTTGCGGATGGCGGTCACAGCGGGCCGGTCGCGGAACCAGAGAATGGCGAGGACCACAATGGCGGCCACGGTGCCGGTGCCATGGGCCAGCCATGAAGAATAGAGCGCGCCGCCATAGCGGCCGGCTTCGGCATTGATGAAGACGGCGAAGGTGAGCAGGCAGCCGCTGCCAAAGGCCAGCAGCAGATGCAGCGGATTGGGTCGCTGCTGGGATGTGGGGGACATGAACTCGACTCGGGTGACTGTGAGGCGAGTTTAGGGGGGATGGTGGGCTGTGGCGAGGTGGGGCCGCCGAGGCTCCACGCCGTTGTCGGTGCATTCTTCCAGGAGGCGGCCTAGCAGTATCACCTCCCCGCTTGCGGGGAGGTGGGGTGTTGGGAGATCGAGTGTGGGACTTGCCCGCCATTCGAGCGTAGCTCTCATGGCCTCCACGCCTTCAACCGCTCCACTGGAGCGATTGACCCTTACGGGACGGCGTGGAGCCAAACCAACATGCTGCCGGGGTCGCGGTTGGCCCAGAGGTAGTAGGGGATGGCCGTGAGGGTGGCAGGGGATGTGCTTGGCGGGGTGGTGCGGTAGAGATCCGGACCCCAATCGTCGTTGGCAATGGTCAGGGCATCGGCCTTGAGGGTGACGATGCCGCCGAAAAGGTCGGACTGGGCCTCGGTGACTTCCGTATTGGCCGGCAGGAGCAGGTCATGCGGGGCAACCGGGTTGTCGGCCTGTTCGGCGCAATAGACCAGCGGGCCGCGAGCCAGGGCGACGCGGTAGCGGTCCATCTTGACCTTGGGGTTGGCATAGATGCGGCGCGGCGGCATGGGCAGATCAAGGTCGACGGTGTCGCCATCGGCCCAGTCGCGGCGGATGACGAGGTAGCCGTTTTCGATCTGCGCCTCGAGGTCGAGGGCAGCCCCGTTCAGGCTTGCCGAAGCGCCCTTGGCCCAGCTCGGAATGCGCAGCTTGAGAGCAAATTCGCCACTGCCTTCGGGGCGAACGGTGATCTTGATCTTGCCCGACCATGGATAGGTCGAGACCTCTTCGATGCGGACACGGCGACCGTTCATATCGAGGTCGGCCGAGTTGCCGCCATAGAGATTGACCGCGATGGAGTCGGCGCCGACCGAATAGAAGTAGCCCCCAACCGAGGCGACCAGACGCGAGACGTTCATGGTGCAGCAGGGGCAGGGGTGCCACGGCCAGCGACGATCCTTGCCCTGGCTGTCGAGCTTGTTCTCGTAGAAGTAAAGCTCGCCGTCGCGGCTGAGGCCGGACAGGGTGCCGTTGTAGAGCGCCAGTTCCATGGCTTCGGCATATTGGCCGTCGAGCTCGAGATTGAGCATGCGCTGTGCCCAGAACACGAAGGCGATGGAGGCGCAGGTTTCGCAATAGGCCGTGTCGTTGGGCAGGTCGTAGTCGGTGGTGAAGCCCTCGTTTGACGCCGAGGGCCCAAAGCCGCCAGTGACATACATGCGGGTGGTGGTGACGTCGTCCCACAGCACTTCGCAGGCGCGGCGCAGGCTCTCGTCATTGAGCTCGGCGGCAAGGTCGGCCATGGCGGTGTACATATACATGGCGCGCACGGCGTGGCCGACGACCTTGTCCTGCTCGCGCACCGGCTTGTGCGACTGGGAATACTGGTGATTGCCGTTGTTGTAGAAGTGGTAGTCCTTGGGGTCGGCGCCCCGGGCGACGGCTTCCTCGTCGAAATAGTGCGGCTCCTGGCCGCGCTGGTCGATGAAGTAGGACGCCAGGTCGAGCTGCTTGCGCTCCCCGGTCAGCCGATAAAGCTTGACCAGCGCCAGTTCGATTTCCTGATGGCCGCAATAGCCCTTCTTCTGCCCCGGACCGGTGCCGAACATGGTGCGGATATGGTCGAGGAAGCGCTCCATGACATCGAGGAACTTGCGCTTGCCGGTGGCCTGGTAATAGGCAATGGCGCCTTCCAGCAGGTGGCCGGCATTATAGAGCTCGTGCCGGTCGCGCATGTTGGTCCAGCGCTTTTCGATCTCGTGGCCCTGATACCAGAGATTGAGATAGCCATCGTCCATCTGGGCGGCTTCCAGCTGATCGACAATGACGTCAACCTTGGCTTCGAGGTCTGCGTCGCGACGGTGGCGCAGGGCATAGCCGGCAGCTTCGATCCACTTGCCGATGTCGGAATCCCAGAAGACCTGATGGGTGTGGCCATCCGGTCCGCCCATGCGCGGGATGCGCAGCGGCGGCGGGGGATCCTTGAGTTCGAGGGATTCGAGGATGCCGCTTTCGCCCAGCTTTTCATATTGGCTGGGAACGGTGCGGGTGAGCACGGTTTCCAGACGCTCGGACCAGAATGGTCCGGTCAGGCTGACGCGGGTGAAATCGACGGGGGAATAGCGGCGCATGGTTCTCCTCCGGCCTTTGCGGCCTTGTTGCGGATTCAAGGGGTTGTGCTGGCGCGTCGGACGAGAGTGCAGGGCAGACGCGTGGGCCCGCTCAACTGCTCTCCGCCGATCATGCGGATGAGGCGATGGCCGGCCTGTTCGCCGAGCGCTCGCAAGTTCATGTCGACACTGGTCAGGGGCGGGCGGGACGCCTCGGCCATGATGGTCCAGTTGTCGAAGCCGACGATGGCAATGTCGGCCGGAATGGAGACGCCGCGGTCGCGCAGGGCATCGACCAGGCCGCGGGCAATCTGGTCATTGCCGGCAAAGATGGCGTCGGGCGGCTGGGGCAGGGCCAGGAGCTGTTCGGCGGCCTCGCGGCCCCAGGCCTCCGACCAGGGTCCGTGCAGAACAAGCGTCGGATCCGACGCGCCGACAACGCTCTCATAGCCTTCGCGGCGTAGGCGCACGGCCTCGAAGTCCTCTGGGCCGGTGACATGGGCAATGCGGCTGCGGCCCAGTTCGCGCAGATGGGTGGTGGCGAGCACTGCTCCGCCGCGATCATCAGGCAGGATACAGGGGGCCTCATCTGTATCGCCGCGGGAAAACACGTAGAGCGTGGGCAGGCCGCCCAGCGATAGTCCCGGCGCCGGGCGCCGGTCGGCGCGGCGGCCGGTAAAGACCAGGCCATCGACGCGCTTGCCGAGCAGTTGGTCGATATGGCGCTTTTCGCGCTCGGGGTCGTCGGTGGCGTTGCACATGAAGAGCGCTATGCCCGCTTCATGGAGGACATCTTCGAGCCCTTCCATGATCGGCATGGTGAAGCGGCCGAAGCTGTCATTGGAAATCAGGCCGACGGTAAAACTCTGGCCGCGGTGCAGGGCCTGGGCCAGATCGTTGGGCCGGAAGCCGAGCGCCTGGGCGGAGGCGAGGACTTTTTCGCGCGTTTCAGTGCGCAGGGAACCTGCCTTGTTGAGCGCCTTGGACGCGGTGCCGAGGCTGACGCCAGCGTGGCGGGCAACATCGCGCAGGGTTGGGCGGCTGGTGGCGTCGGTCATAGTTCCTCAAGGGCCTTAATAAGGCAGGAAAAGCTTTTCGTTTAGGGCTCCGCGCACGTTTTTTGGGGCAGGGATGGCGCAGTTAGGGAGGATCGGAAAAGCTTTTCCGCGGCGATATAAGCACGGGTCGCAGGGGTGAGCAAGGGGGATTGGGGGGATAGAAAACTTCGAGCGGAAAACCACCCCCTCCCACCTCTGCTACGGCCCTCCCGGGCCGAGCGGCGGTACCTTGTAACTTGACGTTGCCGTTATCTGAGCGATCATCAGGTGCGGTGAGCCGCAGCAGGACGCCGGTACCTGGGGTGTATGAGCCCGTGGGGGAGCCTGTGCCGCTGCGGCTCGATCCATT
>JAEWBN010000009.1 GCA_023391095.1 Pseudomonadota bacterium | reverse complement strand
AATGGATCGAGCCGCAGCGGCACAGGCTCCCCCACGGGCTCATACACCCCAGGTACCGGCGTCCTGCTGCGGCTCACCGCACCTGATGATCGCTCAGATAACGGCAACGTCAAGTTACAAGGTACCGGCGCTTGGCCCGCAGGGCCGTAGCGGAGGTAGGAGGGGATGCTCGCCTGCTGAGTTCTGAGTGCGTGGGCACCCCTCCCCTTCCCTCCCCGTCGAGGGGAGGGTGACGCATCGCGTTTGGTTGGAGGACAGTGTTCCCTTGACCCATATAAGCCGGGCCGCGGCCCTGCCCCACCTCCCCCTTGACGGGGGAGGTACCGGCGCTTGGCCCGCAGGGGCATAGCAGAGGTTGGAGGGGGTGTTTCCCGGCTAAGGTCAGTGTGCGTGGGCACCCCTCCCCTTCCCTCCCCGTCGAGGGGAGGGTGTTGCATCGTGCTTGGTCTGGTAGCGGTGGTCTTGCCAGGATATTCACCCCACCGCACGTCACCCTCGGGTCAAGCCCGAGAAAAGGGCCGGATGTGTGGGGCGTGGGGAACAATGTAGATCTTACGCTGTTGGACGCCCTTCCCTCTCCCCTTGCGGGAGAGGGTGGATCGGCCGCAGGCCGAGACGGGTGAGGGGTAACCACGCCACTCACTGGAGATACCCCTCATCCGCCCTTCGGGCACCTTCTCCCGCAAGGGGAGAAGGAAGAGTGAACACCCCTCCCCTTCCCTCCCCGTCAAGGAGAGGGTGTGGCATCGAGGGTGGGGCTACTCCGCTGCCTGGACCTGGGGGTCTCCGGCGAGGCGGTTGTCGCCGAAGTAGCGGAGGGGGCGGATTTCGTAGGAGCCGAGGCCCGGATTGGCGACGGCGAGTTGCTTGGCAAAATCCACCGCCTCATCCATGCTTTCGCAATCGGCGACGTAAAAACCCAGAAACTGTTCCTTGGTTTCGGCAAAGGGGCCGTCGAGCACGACGGCATCGCCTGAATTCTTGCGCAGCGTCTTGGCTTCGGTGGTGTTCCAGAGGCGCACGACCGGGCCGAGCTTGCCCTTTGCGCTCATCTTGGCCTGAACGGCACCGAGACGCTCCATGCAGGCTGCGTCTTCTTCTTCTGTCCAGGTCGAGACAGCATTCTCATCATTGTAGCACAGAATGGCATAAAGCATGGGGACCTCCCTCGTTGCCAATACTATGCGATGACTTGCAGGCCTGTCCAACAGACTACATTTGCGCTGCCTTGGGCCTTGCAATGGTGATGGTGGCGCCGACCGAGGCGATGACGATGGCCGCCATCGCAAGGACCTGAACCGGGGTCAGCCTCTCGCCCAGAATGACCAGACCCGACAGCGCCGCCACGGCCGGCTGCCCACTCATCAGAATGCCGAAGAGCCGCGCCGGAATATGCGGCAGAGCGACCAGATCGAGCGCATAGGGAATGGCGCTGGAGAGAAGCGCCACCGCCAGAGCGAGGGGCCAGATGGAGATATCCAGCAATTGCAGCCCGGCATCGGCAATGCCGAAGGGCAGCGCGATCAGCGCCGCAAAGCCGATGGCCAACGGCGCCATCTGCGGACCGCCGGCTATGCCCGCCCGCTGACCGAAGACAATATAGCCCGCCCAGCAGGCCCCGGCGCAGAGGGCAAAGATGACCCCGATGGGCGCAATCGTGCCGCTGGTCGCGCCCCAGGGCAGGATGAGACCAAAGCCAAGCAGCGCCAGCGCAATCCAGAAGAAATCGAGCGGCCGTCGCGCGCCGATCAGAGCCAGCGTCAGCGGGCCGGTAAATTCGAGCGCCACCGCAATACCGAGCGGAATGTGTTCGAGCGCGGCGTAAAAGAAGAGGTTCATGGCGCCAGTGACCGCGCCAAAAAGCAGCACGGCCTTCCAGGTCGCGCCATCAATGCGCTGCCGCCAGGGGCGAAAGACCACCATCAGCACGATGGCGGCAAAGCCAAGCCGCAACACGGTGGAGCCCTGTGCACCCAGAAGCGGAAACAGCATTTTGGCGAAACTGGCGCCGGTCTGGGTGAAGGCCATGCCGAGAACGACGATCAGGACCGGCAGGACGATGGATTTGGGCTGCACGCGAGGCGCTTTCAGAAAGGAAGATGGTGCCGTCAGTGGAAGAGGCCGGTGCCGGCGTCATCCTTGTAACGGATATTGGCGGCGTCGAGCAGGGCCGGATCGATCAGCCGTGCATTGACGCCCAGGCTGGTGCGGCCCGCCTTGCGCGGATGCCAATGGGTGAGGACGCCACAACTGGCGCAGCGGTGAAAATCGACATTCTTCCCGCCCCAGGCATAGGTATCGGTTGGCTGGGTGGCCGTGATGGTCACTTCGGCGATGGGGTAATAGGCCCAGAGGACGCCGAGGCGCCGGCAGAGGCTGCAATTGCAATGGGTGATTTCGGCGGGTGCATGGGGGAGACGGATGGTGACCGCGCCGCAATGGCAGGAGCCGACGACAGCGCCGTCTTTGCCGTCACCGATGGGAGCGGACATGACCATTTCCTCCGAACAGCGGCAGGCTGCCGCAAACGTTGTGATTCTGCGAGGGGCAAGGGGGGCTCGAACGAAGGGCGGCATTGACCGGCCGGAGCGAACGCTTTAGCCCTTCCTACCGGAACAAAGGCGGAATCCCATTGGCCATCGCTTCTGGGTCATCTCAATACCGCTCCCACCATGCCCAGGAGTTCAAACGTGGCTGACTATCTCTTCGAGCCGCATGCCCCCGTCACCATTCCCATCGCCCGCGGCGGGCTTTTCGCGGTGCGCCGCGTTTATTGCGTGGGCCGCAATTACGAAGAGCATGTGCGCGAAATGGGCAATGATACGCGCGAGCCGCCGTTTTTCTTTTCCAAGCCCGCCGATGCGGTCGTGGTGGGCGGTGCCTCCATTCCCTATCCGCCACAGACGGAAGACTTCCATCACGAGATCGAACTGGTGGTCGCCATCGGCAAGGATGGCGCCAATATCGCCGCCGCCGACGCGCTCGACCATGTCTATGGCTATGCCGTCGGGCTCGACATGACCCGGCGCGACATCCAGGCCGTGGCCAAGAAAGCCGGGCGCCCCTGGGACATGGCCAAGGGCTTTGATTTCTCGGCCCCGATCGGCACGATCGAGCCGGCCAGCGCCATCGGCCACCCGGACACGGGCGCGATCACCCTTTCGGTCAATGGCACCGAGCGCCAGCGCGGCGACCTGTCCGACCAGATCTGGGGCGTGGCCGACACCATCGCCTATCTCAGCACGCTGGTGACGCTGAAAGCGGGCGACATCATCATGACCGGCACGCCGGCCGGGGTGGGTGCGGTGGTGCGCGGCGATGTGCTCGAAGGCGCCATTGCCGGCATCGGAACCGTGCGGACCACCATTTCCTGATGCCCCCGGTCTGGTCCACCCAACAGGATGCGGCGCTCATCGCCGTATCCAAATGGCTCAAGGACAGAAACGGTCCGCAGGTCTTTCGCCTGTTCGGCTGGGCCGGGACCGGCAAATCGACGCTGGCCGTGCACCTGGCGCAGGATGTGCGCTCGGTCAAATACGCCGCCTTTACCGGCAAGGCGGCCATGGTCATGCGCAAGCGCGGCTGCAAGGGCGCGCAGACCATCCATAGCCTTATCTATACGCTGGTCTCCGAAAAGGAGGGTGAGCCGCGTTTCGTGCTCGACCCCGAAAGCCCGGCGGCCGATGCCGACCTCATCGTCATCGATGAAGTCTCCATGGTGGACGAGCAGCTGGGCGCTGACCTTTTGTCCTTCGGGGTGAAGGTGCTGGTGCTGGGCGATCCGTTCCAGCTGCCGCCGGTGCAGGGCGCGGGCTTCTTCATCAATGAAGAGCCCGACATCATGCTGACCGAAATCCACCGCCAGGCGGCGGACAATCCCATCATCCAGCTTTCGATGGCGGTGCGCGAGGGCGGCTTTCTCGAACACGGGCGCTATGGGGAAAGCGTGGTGATCGGCCGCGACAAGGTGGATCGCGATGCGGTGATGGAGGCCGACCAGGTTCTGGTGGGCCGCAACAAGACGCGGCTGACCTATAATGACCGGCTGCGCGAGCTCAAGGGCCTGCCGTTCCATGAGCCCGTGGTCGGCGACCGCATGGTGTGCCTGCGGAACAACCCCAGAAAGCGCCTCCTCAACGGGCAGATCTGGATCGTCACCGACGCGACGCGCCGCTCCAACGGCAAGTGGAGCCTGATGCTGGCCGATGACGAGGGCAAGGGCGAGGCGCGGGTGCTGACGCACAAGGCGTTCTTTTCGGGCGAGGAAGACGCCATGAGCTGGCCCGAGCGCCGTCAATTCGACGAATTTACCTTCGGATACTGTCTCACCGTGCACAAGGCGCAGGGCAGCCAGTGGGACAATGTCTATCTGTTCGATGAAAGCTTCGTCTTCCGCGAGGAGCGGGCGCGCTGGCTCTATACCGGCATTACCCGCGCGGCCGAAAAGATCACGGTGATTTCTTGACCCTGCTCTCGGTGCGGCACGAAACCGTTTATCGCTATGCAAGGCCGGTGCAGTTCGGCGAGCACCGCATGCTGGTGCGCCCGCGCGACAGCGCCGAGCAGTTTCTGGAAAGCTTTTCCCTCGACATCACCCCGCGGCCGGCCAACCTGCGCTGGATCCACGACGTCTTCGGCAATGCCATTGCCATTGCCAGCTTCGACGCCCCCGCCGAGGAACTGCGCATCGAAGCGCGCATGGTGATCGACCATGTGTTCAACCGCGAACCCAATTTCGAGATCGCCGAGCGCGCCCGCACATATCCCTTCGATTACGGGCAGATCGACGCCATCGACCTGGCGCCCACCATGCAGCGCCAGTTTCCCGAGGAAGAGGAAGTGGACGCCTGGGCGCGCCAGTTCACCGTGCCCGGCGGAACCACCGAAACCAGCCATTTGCTGATGACCATGACGGCGGGCATCCGGGAAGGCTTCACCTATCTCCGGCGCCCCGATCCGGGCACCCAGCGGCCGTCCCTGACGCTGGCGAGCCGCAAGGGCACCTGCCGCGATTTCGCGCTGCTGATGATCGAGGCGGTGCGGGCCCTGGGCTTTGCCGCCCGCTTTGTCACCGGCTACCTTTATTCGCCCGCCCGCGACGGCGATCATCGCGGCGGCGGGGCCACCCATGCCTGGTGCCAGGTCTATCTGCCCGGCGCCGGATGGGTGGAGTTCGACCCCACAAATGGCATTATCGGCACCCGCGACCTGATCCGTGTCGGCGTGGCCCGCGAGCCACGGCAGGCCATTCCCATTTCCGGCACCTTTGTCGGCACCAAGGGCGACTATCTGGGCATGGATGTGGATGTGGAAGTCAGCCGCGTCACCAGCCCGCAGGATTCGATGGGCTGAGGGAATTGTCTGTGTGTGTAAGCACCCCCTCCCAGCTGCGCTAGGCCCGCTGGGCCAAGCTTCGCTTGCCTCCCCCGTCGAGGGGGAGGTGAGGACCGGCGGGTGATGGTGAGATGAGAGCTATCCAAAAGCGCGATGACACACCCTCCCCTTGACGGGGAGGGATGGGGTGGGGTGCCCGCGAAATGGATACGATTGAGGTTGCACCCCCACCTACCTTTGCTACGGCCCTGCGGGCCAAGCGCCGGTACCTCCCCCGTGAAGGGGGAGGTGGAAGAAGAAAAGTCTTCAAGTGCGCGTGACGCTGACGGCGTCGGTGGTCCAGGGTTCGGTGGGGTCGCCATCCACCGCTTCGCTCCAGACCCGGATGGGTTTGGGCGTGACCTGGCCGTAGATGGTGGCAAAGGCCGTGTCGGCGGCATCGCGCCCGCAGCCGATGCGCACCATGCCATCGAGCGCGGCCATGCGCGTGGCGTCGAACAGATACCAGCGGTCGCCCAGCCAGGCTTCGAACACGGCGTGGAAATCCTGCGGCTCGAGCTGCCAGGCGTAGCAGGAGACGAAACGCGCCGGGATGCCCAGCGCCCGGCAGAAGGTGATGCCCAGATGGGCAAAGTCGCGGCAGACGCCTGCCCGTGTGGCAAAGGTGTCGGCGGCGGTCGTGGTCGTATCGCTGGACCCCGAAAGGTAGTCGACCTCGGCATGGATCCAGTTGCAGATTTCGGTGACGCGCGCAAAGCCGGGCGCCATGCCGCCGAATTCCCGCGCCACGAAGCGGGCCAGCTGATCGGAGGGGCAATAGCGCGAGGGGTTGAGATAGGGCAGCGTATCGAGCGGCAGATGGGCGACGGGCACTTCGGCAATGGCATCGGGCTCGTCATGGACGGCGCGCAGCTCCACCTGCGCTTCGTAGCGGAGGCTCACAGGGCCTTCGGGCGCGGTAAGGCGGCGATAGCGGTTGCCGGTATCGCCGGCAATATTGGCGTCGGCGACCAGATCAGGCGAGATCGTGAGCCTCTCGCCAAGGATGTGCTGGCGGCCCCCTTCCATCGCTTCGATGTTGAAGATCAGCGTCGAGGGAGCCAAAAGCTCGTAGCCGATTTCACAGCCCACCGAAAACCGCATTGCTCGCCCCTTGTGCTGATGCGCTGCCACAACACCGGGCCCGGTGGCTGGTTCCATGCAGGGGGCGGGAGGCTGGGCCCAAATAAAGCCAAACTCCACCCATCTAGCTGACACCGCTCAAGACTTCGTCGCAGGGCGGCCATGCGCCCGATGACGGCGCTTGCGCAGGCTTTTTTGTTCCCTCATCCTGACGACCCACAGCATCAACATCCTGCCGGAGGCGCGAATGCACCATGACACCCCCCTGATCTCCACGATCGTCGCGGGTCTGGTGCTGGCCTATATTTTCGGGATGATCGCCAACCGGTTCCGGCTGCCGCCGCTGGTGGGCTACCTCTTCGCCGGCATCCTTGTAGGTCCGCATACGCCGGGCTTCGTGGCCGACCAGAAGATGGGCGCCGAACTGGCTGAACTCGGCGTCATCCTCCTCATGTTCGGGGTGGGGCTCCACTTCTCGCTCAAGGACCTGATGAGCGTGCGCGCCATCGCCATTCCCGGCGCCATGGTGCAGATCGCCTGCGCCACCCTGCTGGGTGCGGGCCTCGGCCTGCTTCTGGGCTGGGAACTGGGCGGAGCGCTGCTCTTTGGCCTGGCGCTCTCTGTCGCCTCCACCGTCGTGCTGCTCAAGGCGCTGCAGGATCGCCGCCTGATCGAAACCGAACGCGGTCGCATCGCCGTGGGCTGGCTGATCGTCGAGGACCTGGCCATGGTTCTGGCGCTGGTGCTGATCCCGGCCTTTGCCAGCCTTGGCGGGGCCGATACCGGCATTCACGACCCCTTCGTGTCCTTTGTCGAGCGGCTGTTCAACACCCAGCTCAGCGTCTGGGGCATCCTGGTCATCACAGTGGTCAAGGTCGCCGCTTTTGTCGGCTTCATGCTGGTGGTGGGCCGCCGCATCATTCCCTGGGCGCTGCATTCCACCGCCCATACCGGTAGCCGCGAACTGTTCCGGCTCGCGGTTCTTGCCATCGCGCTGGGCGTGGCGCTGGGCTCGGCCGTGCTGTTCGGCGTGTCGCTGGCGCTGGGCGCTTTCTTTGCCGGCATGATCCTGTCGGAAAGCGAGCTTTCGCATCGGGCCGCCAACGAAACCCTGCCGCTGCGCGACGCCTTTGCCGTGCTGTTCTTTGTGTCTGTGGGCATGCTGTTCGACCCGGCCATCATCATCACCCAGCCCTTCCATGTGCTGGCGACGGTGTTCATCATCCTGATCGGCAAATCCATTGCCGCCTTTGCCATCGTGCTGCTGTTCCGCCGGCCGGTGGGCACGGCGCTGACCATTTCCGCCTCGCTGGCGCAGATCGGCGAATTCTCCTTCATCCTAGCCAGCATGGGCGTGGCCTTTGCCATCATGCCCCCCGAAGGTCAGGACCTGATCCTGGCCGGAGCGCTGATTTCCATCGTTCTCAACCCGGCCGCCTTCTGGGCCGCGGACCTGATCCGCCCGGCGCTGGAAGCCCGCTTCGGCGGACGCCGGGTCGAACCTGTCATCACCGAGCCGCTCGAACCCTCGCTCGCCGCGCAGGGCCCGGCGACGACCGATATTCCGGCGCAGGCCGCCGTGGACCGGGGCAGCCACGGCGCCGACGACGATACCGGCGAAGCGGTGACCACGACCGGTCATACCGTGCTTGTGGGCTATGGGCAGGTGGGGCGCATCGTGGCGGCCGGGATCAAGGAAGATGGCGGCACGCTTGTGGTGATCGAGGATTCCGACCACGACGTGGCGGCGGCACGGGCCGCGGGCTTCGAGGTCGTGTTCGGCAATGCCGCCAGCGCCGATGTGCTCAAGCTCGCCAACCTGCAAGCCGCACGCACCCTTCTGGTTGCCATTTCCAATGGCTTCGAGGCCGGATCGGTCTGCGAAAGCGGCCGCAAACTCAACCCCGCCATTGCCATCATTGCCCGCGCCTATTCGGAAGAAGAAGAGAGCTTCCTGCGCTCCTGCGGCGCCACCACGGTGATCCGGGGCGAGCGCGAGATCGGCAAGGGCATCCTGGCCTATCTCCGCAGCGACGATGGCCGCGTGGCCGAGGGCCCCGCGCCCCTGCCGGCTGCCGAAAATATTCTGGCCAGCGTGGCGGCCGCCGGCGTAGCGGTGGCGCCGGTGGCCGAGATCGTGGCGGTGGAGCCACCCGAGAGCGCTGCGGCCGAACCGGTCATGGACCCTGTTGCGTCGGTTGTGGTGGCCGAAACCTCTGCCGATGCGGAGGCCGACCAGCCGCTGGTGAGCGCGGTGGCCATTGACGAGGCCACCGACCCGGCCGCCGAAACCATTGCGGTGGAGCCGGTGGCGGACACGGGTCCGCTCGACACCGAAACCGCGCCGGTTCCTGTGGAGGACAGCCCGGTCCCGACCGAGCCGACGCCATCGGTGGGCGAAGCCCCGCCCGCCATCGATGAAATCCTGCCGGCCCCGGCTGCACCGGCTGTGGAGCCACCCGTTGCGGTCGAGGCGGAAACCGGAAGCGTTGCCGCGCCGGAGGGCGATAGCGCGCCGCTGGACCCGATCGGGCCGGTTGAACCGGCGGCGATCGAGCCCACCGCCGAGGTCGAGGCGCCGGAAACGACTGCTGACGACGACAAAACCGGCCAAAACACGGTGCCCGAGGTCAAGCCAGAGCCAAAAAGCTGACGGCGCATTGACATCGGGGCGGATGCGAAGGATGTGAGGCATTATGCCGCCGCATCCAGCACTCTGGGGAACAGGATGATTTCGCAAAAGGCCAAATATGCTTTGCGCGCGCTGGTTGCCCTGGCGCGTGCCGGGCGCGGCCAGACCAGGATGATCTCGGAAATCTCGCGGGACCAGGCCATCCCCAAGAAATTCCTCGAACAGATCCTGCTCGAGCTCAAGCGCGCCGGCATGGTGAGCAGCCGCCGCGGCCGCACCGGTGGCTATGAATTGCTGCGGGCGCCCGAGGAGATCATGTATGGCGAAGTGCTGCGGCTGATCGACGGGCCGCTGGCGCCTTTGCCGTGCCTCTCCAAGATCGCCTATCGCAAATGCGCCGATTGCCAGAGCGAGGACGATTGCGAAATCCGCCATGTGTTCGAGCGGGTTACGCTAGCGACGCGCGCCGTGCTGGATCGCACGAGCCTGGCGGACTCGCTCAATCTCGAGGACCTGCCGGAGGAAGCGGCCTAGACGGGCAGTTCGCGGCTGGCCTTGATGGATTCCATGGGCACGTCGGTCTTGACCGACTGCACCGAGGGAATACGCATCAGGTAGTCGGACTGGAAGCGCCAATAGGCGTGAAGGTCGGTAGTGACCACGCGCAAAAGCGCATCGGCCTCCCCGGTCGTGAGGTAGCACTCCATCACTTCGGGGAATTTGCGCACCGTCTCGGCGAACTGGTTGGTGGTTTCAGCGTCCTGCGTCTTGAACCAGATGCGGGCAAAGACGGTGAGGCCAAGACCCAGCCTGGGCCCGTTGAGCACCGCCACATACTGGTCGATGACGCCCTTTTCCTCGAGCAGCTTCACCCGCCGCAGGCAGGGCGAGGGGCTGAGGCCGACCGCATTGGCCAGTTCCACATTGGACATCCGACCATTGCGCTGCAATTCTCTGAGGATACGGCGATCGATGGCGTCGAGCGTTTCTGACACGTTATGCGCCTTTGAGCTTTCATTTTGGCAGGATATGCCAATTTCTGCGCCAAGCTTGCGATGTTAGCAAGTTTATTGCGCAGAAAGCGGCTTATCCTGTCACCATCAACTTTTCGGGGACACCCATGGCGAACGAAATCAAGAAGGTCGTGCTGGCCTATTCGGGGGGTCTGGATACCTCCATCATCCTCAAATGGCTCAAGGAAACCTACAATTGCGAGGTGGTGACCTTTACCGCCGACCTGGGCCAGGGCGAGGAACTGGAGCCGGCGCGCCAGAAGGCCGAAATGTTCGGCATCAAGGACATCTATATCGAGGACCTGCGCGAGGAATTCGTGCGCGACTTCGTGTTCCCCATGTTCCGCGCCAATACCGTCTACGAAGGCCAGTACCTGCTGGGCACCTCCATCGCCCGTCCGCTGATCGCCAAGCGGCTGGTCGAAATCGCCCATGAAACCGGCGCCGACGCCATTTCCCATGGTGCGACGGGCAAGGGAAATGACCAGGTTCGCTTCGAGCTGACCGCCAATGCGCTCGATCCCGCCATCAAGGTCATCGCGCCCTGGCGCGAATGGGACCTGCGGAGCCGCACGGCGCTTCTGGCCTATGCCGAAGCCAACCAGATCCCGATTGCCAAGGACAAACGCGGCGAAGCCCCGTTCTCGGTCGACGCCAACCTTCTTCACACCTCCTCCGAAGGCATGGTGCTGGAAGACCCCGCCGTCCCCTTCCCCGACTATGTGCCGCAGCGCACGGTCGACCCGGAAAAGGCCCCCGATCAGCCCGAAATCATCACCATTGGCTACGAAAAGGGCGACCCGGTCTCGATCAATGGCGAAAAGCTCAGCCCCGCTGCTCTGCTCACCAGGCTCAACGAGCTGGGTGGCAAGCATGGCATCGGCCGGCTGGACCTGGTCGAAAACCGCTTTGTCGGCATGAAGTCGCGCGGTCTCTACGAAACTCCCGGCGGCACCATCATGCTGGTGGCGCACCGCGGCATTGAATCGATCACGCTCGACCGTGGCGAAGCCCATCTCAAGGATGAGCTCATGCCCAAATATGCCGAGCTGATCTACAACGGCTTCTGGTATGCGCCCGAGCGCGAAATGCTGCAGGCGTTGATCGACAAGAGCCAGCAATATGTGACCGGCGAAGTGCAGGTGAAGCTCTACAAGGGCTCGGCCAGCGTCATCGCCCGCTCCTCGCCCTATAGCCTTTATTCCATGGACCTCGTGACTTTCGAGGAAGGCGCCGTGGCCTATGACCACAAGGACGCCGAAGGCTTTATCCGGCTCAACGGCCTGCGCCTCAAGACCTATGCGGCGCGCAACAAGAAGGCCCAGGGCTGATCGAACAGAAGGGCGGGCGAAAGTCCGCCCTTAGCTTTTGCCGGCTCGGGTCACAAAGACCTGTGCAGCATCGGGCAATAGGTATAGTCTCTCGGCCGGAAGTTCTGGACAGCACTGCTAAATGCGCGCGGCCGTTCGATTCAGCGCGGCCCGCTTAATCCGGCGTTAAGTGGCCCGGATTAGGTTTTCGCCTGCGTCATAAGTGCACACGGTCAGAACTGGGGGGTTCGATGCGGTCGGAGGACGCTGGCACGATTGCGGATGTGGCCGAGACGCTGCTGCTCGACGCAGCGCTCGAAAATATCCCCTATGGCTTCTGCGTATGGTCCCCGCAGTTCCGCCTCCTGATGTGGAACAAGCACTACCGCGACTTCTACGGTTTCTCCGAAGACGCCATCCACCGCGGCATGACGCTGGAGGATATCGTCCACCTCTCGGCGCGGCTGGGCAACCATCCCGGCCAGAGCCCCGAAGCCTTTTACGAACACTATACGAGCGAACTTCTGGCCAACCGCTCGGGCGCCCGCGCCAAGAGCCAGGAAGTGGTGCATGGCGGGCGGATCATCCAGACCGCCCATGTCTATTCCGAAAAGCTCGGCTGGGTGGTGACCCACGAGGACATTACCGACGAGATCGCCAAGTCGGAAAGCCAGCAGAAACGCAAGCTGGAGCTCGAACGGCAGAATATCCGGCTCGATGCGGCGGTGAACAATATCTCCATCGGCCTGTGCATGATGGATGCACGCGGGCGGCTGGTAATCTGCAACGAGCCCTATGCCCGCATCTACAACCTGCCCATGCAGCTGTTGAAGCCCGGCACCCAGCTTGAGGACATCCTCAACCACCTGTTCGACATGGGCATGAGCGGGGCCGGCACGCGGGAAGAATACATCGCCTGGCGGCGCGAGATCATCGCCCGGCGCGAATACGGCAAGAATATCCACGAGCTCAACGGCCGCACCATCATGATGCAGCACCATCCCATGAAGGATGGCGGCTGGGTATCGACGCACGAGGACATTACCGAGCAGCGTCAGGCCGAAGCGCGCATTCAGCATCTGGCGCGCCATGACGCGCTGACCGATCTGCCCAACCGCATCGAATTCCTCGAGCAGATGGCCAAGACCGAAGCCGCCTTTACCCGCGGCGAAATGGCGGCCGTGCTGTATATCGACCTCGATCACTTCAAGGCCGTCAACGATACGCTGGGCCACGCCGTCGGTGACGAAGTGATCAAGCAGGCAGCCGTGCGCCTTTGGGGCACGACGCGCGAAACCGACCTGCTGGCCCGGCTGGGCGGCGACGAATTCGCCCTGTTGCTGCGCCCGCTCGACGGCGTTGACACCGCCGCCCGCGTGGCCGACCGCATCGTCAAGGCCATGCGCGCCCCCATGAATATTGGCGGCCAGCAGGTGGAAATCGGCGCTTCGGTGGGTATTGCCGTGGGCCCTGGCGATGGCAGCACCACCGACCAACTGGTCAAGAATGCCGACCTGGCGCTCTACAAGGCCAAATCGGAAGGCCGCTCGACCTACCACTTCTTTGAAACCGGCATGGATGCCGAACTGCAGCAGCGCCGCTCCATCGAGGGCGGCCTGCGCATGGCTCTGCAACGCAACGAGCTGCGGCTCATGTTCCAGCCGCTTCTTGGGCTCAAGGAGAACCGCGTCATCTGCGTCGAGGCGCTGCTGCGCTGGGATCACGACGACCGCACCATTTCGCCCACCGAATTCATCCCCGTTGCCGAGGAAACCGGCCTGATTGTGCCGATCGGCGAATGGGTGCTGCACGAAGCCTGCAAGGCCGCCGCCAGCTGGCCGGGCGATGTGCGCGTCGCCGTCAATCTCTCGCCGGTGCAGTTCCGCAGCAAGGACCTCGTCAACCAGGTCAAGACCGCCCTCACCGAAGCCAGGCTCGATCCGCGACGCCTCGAGCTCGAAATCACCGAAAGCCTGCTCCTTACCGACAATGAGAGCACCATTGCCGCCCTGCACGAATTCCGCGCCATGGGCGTGCGCATCTCCATGGACGATTTCGGCACCGGCTATTCCTCGCTCTCCTATCTGCGCTCCTTCCCCTTCGACAAGATCAAGATCGACCGCTCGTTCATGCGCGACCTGACCACGCGCAAGGACAGCCAGGCCATCATCCAGGCCGTTATCGGCCTGGGCCAGGCGCTGGGCATGTCCACCACGGCCGAGGGCATCGAAACCGAGGAACAACTGGCTCTGGTGCGCGATCACGGCGTGTCCGAAGTACAGGGCTTCTTGTTCTCCCCGCCCCTGCCGGGCAATTCCATTGCCGGCCTGCTGCATGCCGAGGCGGCCAAGGCGCCGGTCAAGCGCCGCGCGTCCTGAGGCCTTCGAAAGCAGCGTGGCCATAAAGCCACACCTAAGCAAGACTCAACCAGATTGGCCGTGATTTGCCGAAAACCACCCTCACTCCCAATTGTGGACTCAGCGCCTTTCTGGCACTGCACTCAAATCGAAACTCTTTTTGGGGCTTTCTCCATGTTCATTCGTTCGCTTGCTCTGGGTGCCGTCTCGGTTGCTCTCCTCTCGTCGACTTCGGTTCTCGCTGCCGACCTGATCATCCCGACCACCCCGCAGCCGATCGTGGCTTCGGCCGGCTTTGACTGGGAAGGTCTCTATGTTGGTGCCCGCGCTGGCGGCCAGTTCACCACCGACGCTGCTACCGGCGTTTATGGCGTTTCCGACTCGTCCACCACCTATGGTGTGATCGGTGCCGCTGTTGGCGTGAACTTCATCCCCGTCGACCCGATCCTGCTCGGCGTTGAAGTCACCGCTGACTACCTCTGGGGCGGCACTGTCGTCGAATCCACCGGTGAATTCTTCGCCAACCTGCGCGTTGGTGCTGTCGTGACCGACGCTGCCCTGATCTATGCGATCGGTGGTGTTGGCCTGCAGGTCCAGGGCGGCGCTTCCCAGGGCGTGTACCAGCTCGGTGGCGGTGTTGAATTCGCCGTTTCCGACGCCGTCACCGTCCGCGGTGAAATCGTCGGCCAGGGCGACTTCGACAACACCGCTCCTGACGCGTTCTTCGAAACCGCCAAGGCAACCGTCGGCGTTTTCTACCACTTCTAATTTGACGACTATCGTTGGAGATGTCGGGGAGTTGGGGGCACTCGCCGCTTTCCCTCGTCCTCAACGGGAGATGACTGCGTAACCGTAGTCAAACTGATGCGCAGCCATCTCGGGGCGGCAATCCAAACGGATTGCCGCCCTTGTCGTTTCTCCTCTCGGCGTGCCACAGCGTCCCCATGGCTTTGCTGGACCGGATGAGCCCAAGCGAGGCAAACGCGCGCTGCAGACCGCCAGCGGCGTCTCCGACGCTTCGGAAACGGGGACGCAGCACCCGCCCGGCAGGCCCGCCCAGCGACCGCAACCCCGCCCTGCGCATACAAACCTTGTGAAATCGAGCCTGTTGCTATATGCAGCGCCCGACCCTGCCGGCCTTTATCTCCATAGGCTCTGGCGCTCACATACTGCATGGTCTGTCCTGACCCACCCACCGAGCTCGCGCTCCAGTGGGGCGTTTCGTGGATCGTGCCTTTCAAGGCGGACCCCTATGGCCCTGCGTAATATCGCCATCATCGCACACGTCGACCATGGCAAGACCACTCTCATCGACGTCCTGCTCAAGCAATCCGGCGTCTTCCGCGAGAATGAACGCGTCGAAGAACGCGCCATGGACAGCAACGACATCGAACGCGAACGCGGGATCACCATCCTGGCCAAGGTGACGAGCCTGATGTGGAACGGTACCCGCATCAACATCGTCGACACCCCCGGCCACGCCGACTTTGGCGGTGAAGTCGAACGCATTCTCTCCATGGTCGATGGCGTGGTGCTGCTGGTGGACTCGGCCGAAGGCCCGATGCCCCAGACCAAGTTCGTGCTCGGCAAGGCGCTGGCCCAGGGCCTCAAGCCTATCGTGGCCATCAACAAGATCGACAAGTCCGACGAGCGGCACCTCGAAGTGCTCGAAGAAGTGTTCGACCTCTTCATCGCACTCGACGCCACCCCCGAACAGCTCGATTTCCCGGTTCTCTACGGCGCCGCCAAGCTCGGCTGGATGTCGGAAACCCCCGATGGCCCGCGCGACAGCCTCGCTCCGCTCCTCGACAAGGTCATCGAGCACGTGCCCGAGCCGACCGTCGAGGACGGCCCGTTCCGCATGCTGGTCACCACCATCGAGCGCAACCCGTTCCTGGGCCGCATTCTCTCGGGCCGGATCACGTCCGGCTCGATCAAGGCCGGCGACCCGATCCACACCCTCAATCGCGAAGGCAAGATTGTCGAGAAGGGGCGCGTTTCCAAGGTCCTGGCCTTCCGTGGCCTGGAGCGGACGCCCATCGATGAAGGCTTTGCCGGCGACATCATCTCCATTGCCGGCCTCGAAACCTCGACCGTGGCCGATACCATTGCCAACCCTTCGGTATCCACCCCGCTGGCGGCCAAGCCGATCGATCCCCCGACCCTTTCGGTTACCTTCCGCATCAATGACGGCCCGCTGGCCGGTCGTGAAGGCGACAAGGTGCAGTCGCGCGTCATCCGCGAACGCCTGATGCGCGAAGCCGAAGGCAATGTGGCCATCCGCGTCACCCCCGGCGAAGACAATGACAGCTTCGACGTTGCCGGCCGTGGCGAATTGCAGCTGGCCGTGCTGATCGAAAACATGCGCCGTGAAGGCTTCGAGCTGACCATCGGTCGCCCCAAGGTGCTGTTCAAGGAAGAAAACGGCCAGCGCCTCGAGCCGGTTGAAGAAGTCATCATCGACGTAGATGACGAACACACCGGCGCCGTCGTGCAGAAGCTGACCGAGCGCAAGGGCGAATTGACCGATATGCGCCCCTCAGGCGTCGGCCGCACCCGTATCGTACTGCTGGTGCCCACCCGCTCGCTGATCGGCTACCAGGCCGAACTGCTCTCGGACACCCGCGGCACCGCCATCTTCAACCGCCTGTTCCACTCCTTCGTCCCCTATAAGGGCGAACTGCCGACCCGCCGCACCGGCGTGCTGATTTCCAACGGCACCGGTCAGTCGGTGGCCTATGCGCTGTGGAACCTCGAAGATCGTGGTCCGATCATGATCGACGCCGGCGTCGACATCTATGAAGGCATGATCATCGGCGAGCACTCCCGCGAGAACGATCTCGAAGTGAATGCGCTCAAGGGCAAGCAGCTGACCAATATCCGCACCACGTCCAAGGACGAAGCGGTCCGCCTGACGACCCCCAAGAAGCTCACGCTCGAACAGTCGCTCGGCTATATTGCCGACGACGAATATGTCGAGGTGACGCCGAAATCGATCCGCCTGCGCAAGATCTGGCTCGATCCGAATGATCGCAAGCGCATGAGCCGCGCCGCCAAGTCAGCCTGAGGCGCTTCGGTTACCCCCTCCTAACCTCCCCCTGATAGGGGGAGGTCCTGCATCGACCCTCCCGCCGCCCCTGGCGACGTGCGGGACCCCTGACGGAGGCCAAGGCATGACCGACTGGATCATCCAGATCATCACCGATTTCGGTTATGTGGGCATTTTCCTGGTCATGCTGGCGGAATCGATCTTTCCGCCCATTCCCTCCGAACTCATCATTCCCTTTGCCGGCTTTGCCGCAGCCAATGGCGACCTCAACCTCTTCGGCGTCCTGGCCAGCGCCACGATCGGCGCTGTCGTGGGCATGCTGCCCTGGTATTTTGCCGGGCGCCTATTCGGACTGGGCCGGGTCAAGTGGCTGGCCGACCGCTATGGGCGGCTCCTGACCATGAATGCCGAGGAAATCGACGTCGCCGTGGGCTTTTTCCGCCGCTTCGGGCCCGCCATCGTGCTGTTCGGGCGGCTCATGCCCATTATCCGCACGCTGATTTCCATTCCGGCCGGGCTGGCGCAGATGCCGCTGCCGCTATTCCTGCTGGCCTCCACCACGGGCGCCCTGGTCTGGAACATCTTCCTGACCCTGGCCGGCTATATCCTGCACGAGCACTATCACATGATCGAAGTGGTACTCGATCCGCTGAGCTATGCGGTGCTGGGGCTCGTGGTGGTGCTCTACCTCTTCCGTGTCATCACCTGGAAGCCGAGCCGTCCCACCGCCTGAGCGGGCCTTGCAAATTGCAAGCCGCTTGCATTCTGCATTGCAGGCGGTTTGGGCAAAATGCGAAATTTCACAAGACTTTAACATCTGGTCCCGGTTTTCCGGGGGCGCGGCAACTGGCACGCTTTGTGCAATGAAGGCCGTGTCCGGAATAGTAGTGCTGCGTACCGGATGTCAGTCATTTGGGGCTCTGCATCGCGTATTCTGATGCAGGGCCCCGATTGCTTTAACGGTGCAGCCTTGCGAGGCCGCAGGCTTGCCACTAGATAGATCGGACCCATTCTTCGGAGACGCCCATGCGCGCCGTGCTCGATATCATCCTGATCCTGCTCCAGCTCTATTGGTGGGTGCTGCTCATCATGATCATCATGAGCTGGCTGATTTCGTTCAACGTCATCAATACGCGCAATCAGTTCGTGGCCGCCGTCTGGCGCGTGCTCAACCAGCTGACCGAGCCGGTGCTGAACCCCATCCGGCGGTTCATGCCCAATTTCTCCGGGCTCGACCTGTCGCCGCTGATCGCCTTCCTCATCATCTTCTTTATCCAGTCGATCATCGGCTACTATCTCTACCCAGCCGTTGTCCGCGCAGGCATCTAGCTGGTTCCGCGCCCATGAAGGGGGCCTGACGCTCTATCTGCGCGTCACGCCCAATGCCGGGCGCGACCAGATCGAGGGGCCCGAACACCGCGACGACGGCAGCGCCGTGCTGCGTGTGCGTGTCAAGGCCGTGCCCGACAAGGGCAAGGCCAATGCCGCCGTCATCGCTATCCTGGCCAAGGCATTGGGAGTTCCGAAGTCGGCAGTAACCCTGGTCGCGGGGGACACGGCGCGGCTCAAGACGCTTGCCGTCCGCGGCGACCCGCAGGCGCTGGCGGAGACGGCCAAATTCATGTGACTGGACACATCCGCAAATCGGGCGCATCCTCCCCATCATGTTCAACAGCTGAAAGGAGGTGATCCAGTGTCTTATGAGGTTTTGGTTCTCGAAGAAGGTCTGGGTTTTCGTGTGCTGATCGGGAGTGATCTCGGCTGACACATGCCTCCAGGCCCCCGAGGCCGACAAGCTCAGGGAAGGGCCGCTCGCAAGGGCGGCCCTTTCTGTTTGCCGGTTTAGGCCGTTGGGCATGGCAATGACTTGACGGAATGGCGCCAGCCATTGATACCCCTGCCCGAACACCTTTCGGGAGGCCCCCATGTCCTCGGGCAATTTCGTTCTCACCCTGTCCTGCGCCGACCAGCCGGGCATCGTTGCTGCCATCACCACCGAACTGGCCGCGCTGCGGGCCAATATCGCCGAGAGCAACCAGTTCTGGGATCGCGAAACGGGCCGCTTTTTCATGCGCCTGGCCTTCACCGCGCCCGATGGCCTGGGCCGGGACGCCATCGAGACCGCGCTCAAGGCCCCAATCGAGCGCTTCGACATGAAGACTGCGCTGAGCGATGAAAGCCGCCGCAAGCGCGTCGTTATCCTCGTCTCCAAGTTCGACCACACGCTCTTGCACCTGCTCTACCAGATCCGCGTAGGCTGGCTCGATGCCGAAGTGGCCGCGATCATTTCCAACCACCAGGACGCCCGCAAGATCGCCGAGGATGCCGGCCTGCCCTTCCACTATCTGCCCGTGACCAAGGAAACCAAGGCCGAGCAGGAAGCCAGGGTGCTCGATATCGTGCAGGAAACCAAGGCCGACCTGGTTGTGCTGGCGCGCTACATGCAGGTGCTTTCGGACAATCTCTCGACGCGCCTGTTCGGCCGCGCGATCAACATCCACCATTCCTTCTTGCCCAGCTTCAAGGGCGCCAAGCCCTATCACCAGGCCCATGAGCGCGGCGTCAAGATCATCGGCGCCACCGCCCATTACGTGACCCCAGAACTGGATGAAGGCCCGATCATCGAGCAGGAAACGGCCCGCGTGACCCACGCCATGAGCCCTGACGACCTCGTGGCCGCCGGACGCGACATCGAAAGCCGCGTCCTTGCGCGCGCGGTCAAGCTCCATCTGGAAAACCGCGTCATGCTCAACGGCAAGAAGACGGTGGTGTTCGGCTAAGGCGATTGGTGTAAAGCTCGACGCCTACCCTCACCGAGTTCGCGTCATGCCTGCCTTTATTCCGGACCTATCCGTCATCCTCACCTTTGCGCTGGCCGCCTTTGTCCTGGCGGTGACGCCGGGGCCGGACATGGCGCTCTTCGTGTCGCGCACCATGAACTGGGGCCGCAGCCACGGCTTTGCCACCGTGTTGGGCGCGATGACGGGCATTGCCGTCCACACGACGCTGGTGGCCTTCGGCATTTCCGTGCTGATCGTCACCGCACCGGCGGCCTTCTGGGTGCTCAAGATCGTTGGCGCGCTTTATCTGGTGTGGCTGGCCATTCAGGCCATCCGCGATGGCGGCGGCATTCTGGTCACCCGCGCAGCCGGCAAGCAGCCGAGCTGGAAGCAGTCCTACCTCACCGGGCTGGGGATCAATCTCACCAATCCCAAGGTGGCGCTGTTCTTTGTGACCTTCCTGCCCCAGTTCGTTTCCGCTTCCGACCCTGCAGCGTCGGGCAAGCTGCTGTTTCTGGGCCTCGAATTCCTGATCGTCTCCATTCCGGTGGTGGTCGCCACCGTGCTTTTTGCCGAATGGCTGACGCGTACGCTTCGGGAAAACCAGTGGGTGGGCAAAGCGCTCAACTGGAGCTTTGCCGCGGTGTTCATGGTCTTTGCCGCGACGATCCTGCTGGCTGAAGGGCGCAAATAGTGAACTACCGTCACGCCTTTCATGCCGGCAATTTCGCTGATGTCGTCAAGCACATCATCCTGACGCGCATCCTGGCCTACCTCATGCGCAAGGATGCTGCCTTCCGCGTCATCGACACCCATGCAGGCCTGGGCATCTATGACCTTCAGGGCGAGCAGGCCGAGCGGACGGGTGAATGGCAGGACGGGATTGGCAAGCTGATTCACGTGAAACGTCCCGAAGAGGTTGAGAGCCTCGTCGCGCCCTATCTCGACGCGGTGCGGGCACAGAACCCCGATGGGGGACTGCGCTATTATCCGGGCTCACCCTTTATCGTCAGGCACATGCTGCGCGATCAGGATCGGCTTATGGGGTTCGAGCTCCATCCCATCGACGCCGACCGGCTCAGGCAGAATTTTGCCGGTGACTTCCAGACCCGCATTACCCAGCTCGACGCCTGGAAAATCTTTGGCACGCACCTGCCGCCCAAGGAAAAGCGCGGGTTGGTGCTGGTCGATCCACCCTTCGAGGAAAAGGGCGAATTCGCCCGTATGGTCAAGAGCCTCGTGCAGGGGCACCAGCGCTGGCCCGGCGGCACCTATGCCTATTGGTATCCGATCAAGGAACCGGAAGAGGTCGAAGCCTTCGTGAAAGCCCTCAAAGGCACAGGCATTCCAAAAATCCTGCGGATCGAGCTGACCATCCGCCCCTCATCCCAGCCGCCGCGGCTCTACGGCACCGGCATGATGGTGATCAACCCGCCCTATGTGCTGGAACAGGAAATGCGGACCTTGTTGCCCGTCCTGGCAAACCTGCTCGGCGAAGATGGCCAGGGCCGGTGGGCGCTGCAATGGGTGGCGGGGGAGTAACTACCAGACCCGCCCAGCCCAGCCCGACATCGGCGCGAGGCCATCAAAAGCGATATCCGCAGACAGGAGAGGAAGGCCATGCGCTCGGGCCGTAGCGCCAATGATCCTGTCGAACGGATCGCGGTGTCCCCAGCTGAGAACGCCCGCAGACAAACTGATCTCGGGAGTGACATCGAGTATTTCGACGCCTTGTTCGCGGGCCATACTGGCCAGTGTGGCGACACTTGACGCCATTTCGGGCCATTTGCCGAGGCGAACTTTCTGTCCAATCTCGTAGAGCGTTATCGCGCTGATCGTGACACTGGTTGCGACGGTGAGTATCGCGGTAGCTTCTGGCGAGAGCCTCTCCTTGGCGTTGAAGGACCAGACCCATACATGGGTATCAAGGAGTACCTGGCTCACCGTTGCCCTCCCAAAGGGCAAGATCTTCTTCGCTCATTGGTTCGAGAAAATCCGGACCGTTACCGAACTGGCCCTGCCATATGCCCAGACGAAACCGTGGGCGATCAATTGGGACCAATTTGACGGCGGGCTTGTTGCTCTGTTCGATAACGACTTCCTGACCTGACAACGCAGCGTCAATCAATTCGGATAAGCTCGACTCGGCAGTTTGAACGGAAACTTTCATCGTCGACTCCTTCTGCCCAATATAGAACAGAGGCGCTCACGGTTCCAGACCGCTCCGGCTGCCCTACGAAGACGGCGCAAGGCCTCACAGCACGAGCAGCGCGTCCCGGTCTTTCTTGCTCAGCCGTTCGCTTTCGCTCTTGAGCTGGCCGCAGGCGGCGAAGATGTCGCGGCCGCGGGGGGTGCGGACGGGGCTGGCATAGCCGGCGCGGTTGACGATGTCGGCGAAGCGCTCGATGCGGCTTGACGGCGAGGTGCCGTAGTTCGATCCGGGCCAGGGATTGAACGGGATGAGGTTGATCTTGGCCGGGATGCCGGCCAGCAGCCGCACCAGTTCCTTGGCTTCCGCGTCGCTGTCATTGATGCCGTCGAGCATCACATATTCGAAGGTGATGCGGCGGGCATTGGAGAGGCCGGGATAATTGCGGCAGGCGTCCAGCAGCTCCTTGAGCGGCCACTTCTTGTTGATCGGCACCAGCACATCGCGCAGATCATCGCGCACCGCGTGGAGCGAAATGGCCAGCATGACGTCGATCTCGCGGCCGGTGGGCTCGATATAGGGCACGACGCCCGAGGTCGAGAGCGTGATGCGGCGCTTGGAAATCGACATGCCGTCGCCCGCCGAGGCGATCAGCAGGGCCTGTTTGACATTGTCGTAATTGTAAAGCGGCTCGCCCATGCCCATCATCACGATATTGGTGATGGCGCGGCTCTCGCCGCCCGGCACGAGGCCGCCGTCATCGGGCCGCGAACCGCCCGGGAAATCCCCGAGGCGCTCACGCGCCATGAGGATCTGGCCGAGAATTTCACCAGCCGTCAGGTTGCGGACGAGCTTTTGCGTGCCGGTATGGCAGAACGAACAGGTGAGCGTGCAGCCGACCTGCGAGGAGACGCACAGCGTGCCGCGGTCGCTTTCCGGGATATAGACGGCTTCGACCTCGACCGCCGGCATTTTTGGATTTGCCGGATCGCGGAAGCGGAACAGCCATTTGCGCGTGCCATCAACCGATACCTGCTCGGAGACGATTTCCGGGCGGTCGAGATTGAAGGTTTCGCTGAGCTTTTGGCGCACCGGCTTGGCCACATTGGTCATGCGGTCGAAATCGGTGACGCCGTTCACATAAAGCCAGTTCCACAGCTGGCTGGCGCGCATGCGCCCTTCCTTTTCGCCCACCACACCATGGGACACCAGCGTTTCGGCCAGGCCCGCCTTGGAAAGGCCGATCAGGGACGGCCGCGCCGAAACCTCGGGACGGATGGCGGTCGAATGATCAAGGTTCAGCGCGATGGACATGGGGCGCAACAGGGCTCGGCAATGCGGGAAGTCCGCGGCCAATATCATATGGGACGGCAAAGCGCAAAGTCACGCTCGCGCGAAGCCGGTCTGCGACAGGCGCGCTGCTGGCCGCTTCAGGCCCCGATCAGCACTCGGCGCCGACGGCCTGCTGCGCCGCGGTGGCGCCGGAGAGCGAATAGGTCTGGGTGATCTGGGCGCCGGTGGCGTCGGTGCCGGTTACCACCATGGTCGAGCCGGCGCGGATGGCGGCGGCAAGGTTGGCCGACTGCGCCGCGTCATCGAGCCAGGCCGCATCGCCCTGGGTAAAGAGCGCAAAGCTCTGCCCGCCAATGCTGACCGTGGCCATGGAGCCGGTCTGGAAAGTGTAGCCGGCCACCACGTTGAACTCGTTGACCGCGTCTTCGCCCGGCCGGTTGGTGACGTAGAGATAGGCGTCACCGTAACTGGCCGGGGTCGGCTCGGTGGTCTTGGGCTTGGTCATGGCAAAGCACATCGTGCCCGACCCGTCATCGGCCGCATAGCTCGACCAGTCGCGGAAATCGCCCAGCACCCGGGCCGACTGCGTCTGGGCCTGTGCGGGCGCGAGCGCGGCAAGGGCAAGGAGGGCGGCGAGGGTAAGGCTGGCGGATCGGATCATGATGTCGGCTCTTTGAAAGGCAAAAGGGCGACGGGTCGCAAGGGACCCGGCGCCCAGTTATGTCGTTTCCCGCAGCGGGAGCAAGCCCCGTTACTGGCAGGCCGCGTCGATGGCGTTCATCGCCGCAGTGGCGCCCGACAGAGAATAGGTATCCACGGTATTGGTTCCGCGCTGCGAGGTGCCGCGCACCACCATCTGGTTGCCGGCCTTGAACGCAGCCACGAAACCGGGCTCGTCGGCGGTCGAAGCAAGCCAGGCGGTCGAGCCCTGGGCGGCCATGGTATAGGTCTTGCCATCTACCGACACGCTCGCCTTGGCGTCGGTCGAATTATACGGATAGCCGATATGGGTCTGCGCCTCGTTCTTGCTGCCCAGGCCCTTGCGGTGGACAATCATGAACTTGATCGGATCGCGGTTCGCGCCAGCCGGTTCGGACTTCTGCGGCTCCGAAATAATGAAGCACAACACCCCGCTCTGATCGGTCGCCTGATAGGCCGACCAGGCATTGAACGTGCCAAGCTCCGTCGCCTGCTGGGCCTGAGCGGCCGGCGCCAGAGCCATGACTGCGGCTACCGCGAGCCCGATTGCAAGGCCACCGGTTTTCGTCGTCATCGCCAAAACTTCCTCTTGTGTTGCTGCCGTTCGAGAGACTTGCTGCCCGCCCAGTCTGCCCCGAACATGGTTACCAAGGTGTCAAAGCCCACCCCCGAAAGTGGGTATTCGTTTCAAATGCTGCCCAATCGCGGCGGCAATGCGGCGCGCCGGGACCGCAGGGCGCCGGATTGACACGAGAGGGTTAAGCCAATCCTAACAATGGCGTGAGACCCGTCCTCAGGCGGCCATGGGATAGGACTGTTCCACCACATAGGGGCCCCCGCCCACCGAATCCCGGCTCGAATAAAGCACGAAGCGGGCCGGCACGAAGCTCAGCGGTTCAAAGCGCCCGGCATCGGCAAGGAAGCGGGCGACGTCCGCCGCCGGCGCACCCCGGAGCCGGGCGAGCGTGACATGGGGCACAAATTTCCGCCCCTCGGGCGCAATGCCCGCCTTTTGCACCATGCGCTCGTGGGCCGCCTGCAGCCGGGCCAGTTCCGGGCTGGGCTCGACGCCGGCATAAAGGGCCCGCGGCTTGTCGCCACCGAACGTCCCAAGATGGGTGAGGCGGATGGGAAAGCGCAGCGAATTGGTCAGCCGGTCGAGGCTGTCGGCCACCTCGTCGGCGGTCTGGCCATCCACATCGCCGATGAAGCGCAGGGTGATGTGGTAGTTTTCCGGGTCGATCCAGCGGGCGCCGGTGAGGCCCCCGCGCTTGAGAGACAGGGCGAAGGCGAGATCGGGCGGAATTTCGAGGCCGGTAAAGAGCCGGGGCATGGTTTTCCTCCCAGCCGCTGCGGGCACGATTCGGTTTTTCGAGCCTAACACATTGAATTTATCGGGCCAGCCCGGATGCCGCAGGCGTCCATTTCTCCTTGTCAATCAACGATTGCATCCCCATATTCCCCTCCAAGTGGCAAGAGCCAATTGCCCCCGGCGGTTCCAAGACCGCAGTTTCTATAGGGAAAGGAAACCTGACAATGGCTGAATATGACCGTCAGACCCTCAATGCGCGGGCCGGCTCGGCCTTGGCCATCGACGAGGGCCTGCGCAGCTACATGCTGCGTGTCTACAACTATATGGGCCTGGGCCTGGTGATCACCGGCCTCGTGGCCTTTTTCGCCGCACAGGCCGCCATCACTGCCGACCCGACCGCTGCCGTTGGCCAGCTGGAAAACGGCACCTACGTGACCCAGTGGGGCGCCCTGCTGTTCGGCAGCCCGCTGTCCTTCGTGATCATGCTGGCTCCGCTGGCTTTCGTGCTGGTGCTCAGCTTCGGCATCAACAAGCTTTCCGTGCCGGCCGCCCAGGGCGTGTTCTGGGCCTTTGCCGCCATCATGGGCCTGTCGCTGTCGTCGATCTTCCTGGTCTATACCGGCGCCTCGATCGCCAAGGTGTTCTTCATCACCGCCGCTACCTTCGGCGCGATGAGCCTTTACGGCTACACCACCAAGCGTGACCTGACCGGCATGGGCAACTTCCTGATGATGGGCCTGATCGGCATCATCATCGCCTCGATCGTGAACATCTTCATGCAGTCCTCGATGATGGAATTCGCCATCTCGGTGATCGGCGTGCTGATCTTCACGGGCCTGACCGCCTATGACACCCAGAAGATCAAGGAAAGCTATTCCGAGCACTACGGTGCCGACGTGATGGCCAAGAACGCCATCATGGGCGCGCTCTCGCTCTACCTCGACTTCATCAACCTCTTCATGATGCTGCTGCGCCTGTTCGGCAACCGCGAGTAATCAGCGAAGTTCTTGATCGAGAGATCAAGGAATTTGGTTGGACGAAAAATCGGACCGCAGCTTACAAGAGCTGCGGTCCTTTTCTTTGGTCAGCCCATGTCCGATTACCTGCTGCGCCCCTTCGCCTGGTCCGATGTTCCGGCCATTACCCGCATCTATCGGCACTATGTCGACAACACCGCCATTACCTTCGACACCGAGGCGCCAGGAGAAGAGGCGATTGCCGAAAAATATGCCGGGCTCAAGAAGCTCGGTCATCCGGTGATCATTGCCGAGCGCGCCGGAGCGGTGGTGGGTTACGCCTATGCGAGCTTCTATCGGCCGCGCGCGGCCTATCGGTTCACCTGCGAAGATTCGCTCTATCTCGACCCGGCGGAAACCGGGCGGGGCCTGGGGCGCCTGATGCTGACCGAATTGCTGGAGCAGTCCAAGGCCTTCGGCTTCAAGCAGATGCTGGCCGTGATCACGGCAGATACGGCCAATTCCATCGCCATCCACGAAAAGTTCGGCTTCGAGCGCGTGGGATATTACAAGGCGGTCGGCCTCAAGTTCGACCGCTGGCACGATATCGTGCATCTGCAGAAGGC
Organism: Pseudomonadota bacterium; assembly: GCA_023391095.1. GTDB lineage: Bacteria > Pseudomonadota > Alphaproteobacteria > Rhizobiales > Devosiaceae > Devosia. The sequence goes on along the minus strand of JAEWBN010000009.1, from coordinate 285,799 downwards.
GCTTTAGAGGTGGACGGAGCACTGGGGCTCCGGCACGACGACAATGCGCTCGTCCCCTACGATCCAGGCTGGGCGGAAGCCTTCGAACTGGAAAAGCGACGCCTCGCCCCTGCCCTGGACGGCATCGCGCTGGCTATCGAGCATTATGGCTCGACGGCCGTGCCGGGCCTTCCAGCCAAGCCCATTCTCGATATCCTCATCGGCGTGCAGCCCTTCGAGCGGTGGACAGAGTGTCACGATCCCCTTCTCGCGCTGGGCTATGACTATGCCGAGCATGCCGGCGTTCCGGGTCACCATATCTTTGGGCGCGGCCGTGACCGGACCGAGCGCACCCATCTGGTGCATGTGGTGGAATTCGGCGGCGAAAGCTGGCAAAGCAATCTCGCTTTTCGCGATGCCTTGCGCGCCGATCCCGATCTGCGAGCGCGCTACCGCGCCATCAAGATGGAGGCCCTTGCCTGCGCCCCACGGGGCCGCGCGGCCTACAATGCGCTCAAAGGTCCTGCCATCGCCCGGCTGAAGGCGGAGCTGCGCGGCTAAACGAGGCGCTTGCGCATGGGATAACCGTTGACCATGCGGCCTTTTGCTTGCGGACCGTCGGTCAGCCAGCCGGCGCTTTCGTAGAAGCCCAAGGCCGTGGCAGTCGCTTCGAGCCGCCCTTCAACAAAGCCAAGGACCGCAAGCTCGGCTTCGAGCCTTTGGAGGAGCGCCCGGCTCAGGCCGCGAAAGCGGGCGGTCGGCGCGACATAATTGAGCGCCACCTGACCCGAGCGGTGGATGGCCCCGACCGCGGCAACCACGCCATCGTATTCGCCGACAAAGATCCGCATGTCCGGATCGGCCAGCATGGCAGCGACGCCCTCTGGGCTCTTGTTGCGCGTCCAGGCGCTGATCTTTTCGGGATCATTGCCATGATCGGCGGCGCAGAGCTGGATGATCGAGTCGGTCAGCACCCGGCTCATGGCATCAATATCGTCGTCGACGGCGGGGCGAACGTTGAGCGTCACCCGACCACCACGAGGTCGGGATCGAGCACGCGCAGCACCTGGCCCAGGTCATGGCCGCGTTTGAGGATGCGACCCTGCTGGTTGGTGACCATGTACTGGCCCTGCCGGTTGCGGAGCTTGGGGTTTTTCTCGACGACGAACAGTGGCCGCTCGGACACCCGCGCATAGATGGAAAACAGCGCCCGATCCCTCAGAAAATCCATGGCGTAGTCGCGCCATTCGCCTGCGGCGACCTTGCGGCCATAAACGGAAAGGATGAGCATCAACTCGCGGCGCTCGAAGGCGATAACGGGTTGCGCGGGTCGGCTGTGTTGCGCCTGCGGTTCTCCCACATGCACCAGAGACAGGTTTGCCCGGTTTTCGTCTGGCGGACCCTGCACGGCGGCCGTCAACTCCACACTCGTTCGACCAGCATGATCGGCCCATTCGAGAGGCTTGGCAAGGGCGCAAAAGACCCCATTTCCGCCATGATTTGTCCCTCACAGCGCCCCAAAGCCCTGCCAGGGTACAACCATTGCCTCCAGTGGCTGGCGCCGGGCGGACGAGCCCCCAAACCAGAACGCCCAGCGTCAGCCGCCCCTTTGTTGACCCAAGTCAGTCAGCCCGCTCCTCCCCTAGGAGCGGGTTTTCTTTTTGTCGCCTATAGCTCGTAGGCTGCGGCGCCGATAATCGGCCCGGGCAAATCGTTGCGCTCCTGCTGGACGATCACGGCGACACCCGAGCTGCCATTGCTCATGATTTCCGAGATCGGCAGCTTGAGATGGGCGCCGGCCTCGGCTTCCCACATGCCCAGCACCTGCCGGCCATTGACCACATGGGTATAGCCGACGGTCTTGCCGGCATTGTCGCCGCTCTCAATGCTGACATCGGCGCGGTCGATATAGGTGACGAGCCAGATCGTGGCGTCAAACTGCTGCGCATCGGCAGGCACGGTAACGCTGAGCATGTCATTGTGCTTTTGCAGGGATACTGTCAGCGGCAGTTGCGCGGACTCGATGGCGCGATGCACGTCGTGGCGCTTGGAGCCGATAACGCCCTTGCCGCCATTGATCACCATTTGTGGGGTAAAGATCCGCGACGAACCCCAGCTCTTGGCGTAGTCGCGCTGGCGATCGGAATAGGCCTTGTCGCCAAACGTGTCTTCCCAGCCGATATAGTCCCAGTAATCGACATGGTAGGCGAGCGCCACGACATCGCTACGCTCGGCGAGACTGGTGAGCAAGGCATCGGCGGGCGGGCAGGACGAGCAGCCCTGGCTCGTGAACAATTCCACCACCGCCTTTGGACCCTCGACAGTGGATTCAGCCACTGGCCCATTGGCAATGGGCACGAGCAACATCAATCCCGCAAAAAGGCCGCTGAAAGGTCTGGCAAACATGGGCAAGGTTGTAAGCCGCACGCCTGCCGGCTGCCTAGTCAAAAGAGGGTGAGAGCGGCAAAGTTTCAGCGATAGAGAATGCCGGCGAGACGCGCGAGCGCCGTCCGGGCAGCCTCCGGCGTCGTGACATGCCCCGAAACCACGACCTGTACGCTGAGCGCCAATGCCACATCGGCGCAGAGTTCGGGATCGGCCAGACCGGCGCTGTCCAAGCCGGCCACCAGGGTATCGCGCAGGCCTGCCAATGCCGGATCGAGGATGGCGGCGCATTGGGCGCCATCGCCATCGGTGGTCAGAAGCCGCAACAGCGCCTTGTCATGCAGCAGGTAGGCAAGGAGCGGCAGAAGCGCCCCGGCAAGGCTCTGCGGGTCTCGCGCAAAATCGGGCCTTGTCTGGAGGTCCTGGCGCGTACGTTCGATGGCGTCGGCCAGAAACTGCGCCAGGATGGACAGTTTTTCGGAGAAATGCGCCAGCACCGTGCCCTTGGCGACCCCGGCCCGTGTGGCGATGTCTGCGACGGTGATCTCGTCGAACGGCCGCTCGGTCCAAAGGTCAGCGACGGCCTCCAGAAGAGCAGCCCGAGTTTCACCGGAGCGGTTCTGAACATTCTTGATACGCGTAGCCATGCGCCATCGTAACAGAATTGACCGCGGTCAAAAAGTGCTTTAAGGAAGCCCAATATTGACCATGGTCAACTTTTGGAGTGCACCGTGCCGAATTGTCTTGTCCTCAACGGACACCCGCTCGATCCGAGCTTCAACGCCGCGCTTGCCGACCGGTATCAGCAGACGCTCGAGGGCGCAGGCATCGAGGTGAGGCGGATGGATATCGGGGCGATGGTCATTCCCGACCTCACAACGCGCAAACCGGGCGATGCGGAAATGAGCGATGACGTTGCCGATGTCTGGGGTGCCATGGTCTGGGCCGACCATGTGGTGATCGTTCACCCGCTCTGGTGGGGCGGCATGCCGGCAAAGCTCAAGGCGCTGTTCGACATCGTTCTCCAAAGCGGCAAGGCCTATCGCTACCAAGGCAGAAGTCCTCTGCCCCTTGGACTTCTCAAAGGGAGCTCGGCACGAATGATCGTCACCTCGGATACACCCAGCTGGTTCATGGCACTTGGCTATGGCAATGCGCATTTCCGCGCCATGAAAAACCAGATCCTCGGTTTCGTTGGCCTCGCCCCGGTGCGTCGAACCCACATTTCCGTGATGCGCAATTCGAGCGAGGCCGAACGCGACCGATTTCTTCAACACGTCGCCACGACCGCCAGGCGGGACGCCGCGCGTCTCCTCAAGCGCAAAGCATAGCGCCAAACAAAATGGCGGCCCCCGGGGACCGCCATTTGCATTATTCAAATGTAAGCGCTGCTTACGCGGCAACGAGGCTGCGCAGCACGTAGTGCAGGATGCCGCCATTGCGGAAATAGTCGAGTTCGTTGGCCGTATCGATACGGCAGCGGGTTTCGACATTGAGCACTTCGCCATTGGCGCGGGTGATCTTGACGTTGACCAGGGCGCGCGGCTCGATGCTTTCGACGCCGACGATATCAACGGTTTCGGTGCCATCCAGGCCCAGCGTCTGCCAGCTCTCACCGTCCTTGAACTGTAGCGGGATGACGCCCATGCCGACCAGGTTCGAGCGGTGAATACGCTCGAAGCTCTGGGCAATCACGGCCTTGACGCCGAGCAGGTTGGTGCCCTTGGCCGCCCAGTCACGCGAGGAGCCGGTGCCATATTCCTTGCCGGCAAAGATCACCAGCGGCGTGCCCTGGCTCTGATAGGCCATGGCCGCGTCATAGATCGGCATCTGCGAGCCATCCGGACCCTTGGTGAAGCCGCCTTCGACCCCGTCGAGCATCATGTTCTTGATGCGGATATTGGCGAAGGTGCCGCGCATCATCACTTCATGGTTGCCGCGGCGGGCGCCATAGGAGTTGAAGTCCTTGGGCGCGACTTGACGCTCGGTCAGGTACTTGCCGGCCGGGGTACCCGGCTTGAACGAACCGGCCGGGGAAATGTGGTCGGTGGTGATCGAGTCAAGGAAGAGCGCGAGAACGCGTGCCGAAACGACATCGGTCACGGGCTTGGGTTCGATGGTCAGGTCTTCGAAATATGGCGGGTTCTGCACATAGGTGGACGAGGAATTCCAGCCATAGGTTTCCCCGCCTTCCACGGCGATGGCCTGCCAGTGCTCGTCGCCCTTGAAAACATCCGAATAGCGCGAGCGGAACATGTCGGCGGTGACATGCTTGCGCACGATCTCGGCAATCTCATGGTTGGTGGGCCAGATATCCTTGAGATAGACCGGCTTGCCGTCCTTGCCCGTGCCCAGCGGCTCGGTGGTGATATCGACATTGAGCGTGCCGAGCAGCGCATAGGCCACGACCAGCGGCGGGGAGGCCAGGTAATTGGCCCGCACGTCGGGGTTCACGCGGCCCTCGAAGTTGCGGTTGCCCGACAGCACGGAAGCAGCAACGAGCTTGTTCTCGTTGATCGTATCGGAAATGGCCTGCGGCAGCGGGCCGGAATTGCCGATACAGGTGGTGCAACCATAACCGACGAGGTTGAAGCCGATGGCATCGAGGTCGTCCTGCAGGCCTGCAGCGGTGAGGTAGTCGGTGACGACCTGCGATCCCGGTGCCAGCGAGGTCTTGACCCAGGGCTTGGAATTGAGGCCCAGGGCGCGCGCCTTGCGGGCGACAAGACCGGCAGCCACCAGCACCGAGGGGTTGGACGTATTGGTGCAGGAGGTGATTGCGGCGATCACCACCGAGCCGTCATTGATCTTGTAATCGCAGCCGGCCACCGGGAAGGCGGCCTCTTCCGGGATGTCATGGACGCCGTTGGCGCCTTCGTTGACATAGCGGCTTTCCTGCTTGTCTTCCGGCAGGCGGGTACGCTCGATGCGGCCGCCGGAAAGCTCCGGCAGGGCTTCGGCAAAGGCGCGGGTAACGTCCTTGAGGGCAACGCGGTCCTGCGGGCGCTTCGGGCCGGACAGCGACGGCACGACGGTCGAGAGGTCCAGCTCGAGGGTCGAGGTGAAGACCGGATCGGGCGTATCGGTGGTGCGGAACATGCCCTGGGCCTTGGAATAGGCTTCCACCAGCGCCACGCGATCGGGATCGCGACCGGTGGTGGCAAGGAACTTCAGCGTATCGGCATCGACGGGGAAGTAACCGCAGGTGGCGCCATATTCGGGAGCCATGTTGGCGATGGTCGCCTGGTCTTCGAGGCTGAGATAGTCGAGGCCCGGACCGTAGAATTCCACGAACTTGCCCACCACGCCCTTCTTGCGCAGCATCTCGGTGACGGTGAGCACGAGGTCGGTGGCGGTGATGCCCTCGTTGATCTTGCCGGTGAGCTTGAAGCCAACGACTTCGGGGATCAGCATGGTGACCGGCTGGCCGAGCATGGCAGCCTCGGCCTCGATGCCGCCCACGCCCCAGCCCAGAACGGCCATGCCGTTGACCATGGTGGTGTGCGAGTCGGTGCCGACAAGCGTATCGGGATAGGCGACGATCTCGCCGTTCTCTTCCTTGGTCCAGACGGTCTGGGCCAGATATTCGAGATTCACCTGGTGGCAGATGCCGGTGCCGGGCGGGACAACGCGGAAATTGTCGAAGGCCGACTGGCCCCAGCGCAGGAATTCGTAACGTTCGCCATTGCGCTCGTATTCCAGCTCGACATTCTGCTGGAAGGCCAGCGGCGTGCCGAAGCTGTCGACCATGACCGAGTGGTCGATGACGAGATCGACGGGAACCAGCGGATTGATCTTCTGCGGGTTAGCGCCGAGCTTGGCAGTGGCGTCGCGCATGGCGGCAAGATCGACCACGGCCGGAACGCCGGTAAAGTCCTGCATCAGCACCCGGGCGGGGCGATACTGGATTTCATATTCCGAGGTCCGGTTGACCAGCCATTCGGCGATGGCCTGAATGTCTTCCTTCTTGACCGTGCGGTTGTCTTCAAAGCGCAGAAGGTTTTCCAGCACCACCTTCATCGAGCTCGGAAGCCTGGAGACACCGGTCAGGCCGTTCTTTTCCGCTTCGAGGATGGAATAATAGGTGTAGGTTTTGCCACCGACAGTGAGCGTCGACTTGGATTTGAAGCTATCGATCTGTGTCATGATGCTCCGCCCTTTGCTGCTGTTTTAGGGGCTGCCGGACGCTTTGGGGGCCGCCGGGACGCCGCGTTTTCTGGAATGACTCCAATTCCCTTGGGCTTATAGTCAATCCCATTACCCCTTGCCAGTGTGACCATGGGTTCAATACGAGATGGGGCCATGACGCAAAGGCAAGTCTTTCCCGATATTCGCCTTCAAACCCATGGGCTTGCCTGTGGGCGGGGCGAGACCTTGCTGGCCGACAATATCGCGCTGGACGTGGGTCCGGGCAGCGGCCTTGTCCTGCGCGGGCCCAACGGCGCGGGCAAGTCGACACTGCTCCTGACGCTGGCCGGCCTGCTGGACCCCCTGAACGGAAGCGTCGCCTTCCCTGGCCATGACCCGGAAAGCGGACCGCCGCTTCACTATTGCGGGCATCGCAACGCGGTCCGGGCCCGTCTCACGGTGCGGGACAATCTCGAGTTCTGGATCGCGCTCAATGGCGCCACGGGGATGGATGCCACCGACGCGCTGGACCGGGTGGGCCTGCTGCGCGCCGCGACGCTCGATGCGGGCTATCTGTCTGCTGGCCAGACCCGGCGCCTGGCGCTGGCACGGCTGCTGGTCTCCCGCCGGCCCGTCTGGCTGCTCGACGAGCCCACCGCGGCGCTCGACGCCGATGGGCAGCGTTTGTTGACGTCGCTTTTGCGCGAACACCTCGCCGATGGCGGCCTTGCCGTGATTGCCAGCCATGACCCGATCACGCTCGAAGGCCTGGCTACGCTTGAGATGGGGGCGACGGCATGAGCGGGTTTGTCGGCGTCCTGCGGCGCGATCTCAAACTCGCTCTGGCGGGTGGCGGCGAGATCCTGACGCTGCTTTTGTTCTTTGTCATCGTGGGCGCCATCACGCCCTTTGCCGTCGGGCCTGACAAGGCGCTCCTCTCCCGCATCGCGCCGGGCATCGTCTGGATCGCGGCCTTTTTGTCCATGCTGCTGGGTCTCGACCGGCTGCTGCGGCCTGACCGCGAGGACGGCACGCTCGCCCTTTATCGCCTGGCCGAACTGCCGCTCTGGGCCGTCATTGCCGCAAAAGTGATCACCTACTGGCTGACCAGTGCCCTGCCGCTGATCCTCGTGTCACCCTTCCTTGCCCTGATCCTGGCCATGGACCTCGACACCTTCTGGCGCACCCTCGCTTCGCTCCTCCTGGGCACCCCGTCGCTGGCCGCTTTCGGCATGTTCGGCGCGGCGGTGACCGTGGCAATCCGGCGCGGCGGGCTCCTCGCCCCCATTCTGATTGCCCCGCTCTGCGTGCCCGTCCTGATCTTCGGTGTGGGAGCCATTGCGCCGATGGGCGGACCCGATCAGGCAGGGGCGGCCATGCTGCTGCTTGCGGCACTCAGTCTCATGGCGCTGGCCGTCTCTCCCTTTGCCTCCGCCCTTGCGATAGACTGGGGGGAGGAGTAGAGCGCCGCCATGACTGTTGAAACGACCCCGAAAATGAGCTGGTGGAACCGGCTGGCCCATCCCGGCGAGTTTGTGCGCTGGACGCGTCCGCTGATCATGCCGCTTGCCGGCATCACGGCGCTTCTGTTTCTCGTGGGCCTGTGGTTCGCCTTTTTCAACTCGCCCGCCGACTACCAGATGGGTGACACCGTGCGCATCATGTATGTGCACGTGCCCACCGCCTGGCTCAGCCAGTTCGTCTATTCCATCATGGCCGTCTCGGCCCTGGGCACGCTGATCTGGCGGCACCCCATGGCCGATGTGTCGATGAAGGCCGCCGCCCCGCTGGGCGCCGCCTTTACGGCCATGGCACTCTTTACCGGCTCCATGTGGGGCCGGCCCACCTGGGGCACGTTCTGGGAATGGGACGGTCGCATGACCTCGACCCTGATCCTGCTTTTCATCTATCTCGGCATCATCGCGCTCTGGCGCGCCTTTGACGACAAGCTGCGCGCTGCCCGCGTGGTCGCCGTCTTTACCCTGGTTGGCGCCATCAATGTGCCGATCATCAAGTTCTCGGTGGACTGGTGGTCGACGCTGCACCAGCCGGCCAGCGTGTTCCGCGCCGATGGACCAACCATGCCGGGCTCCATCCTGACGCCGCTCCTTGTCATGTTCTTTGCCTTTACCTTCCTGTCCATCACCCTGCAGCTTGTGGCCATGCATACCGAAGTGCGCCGCCGCCGCGTGGCGACGCTGGAACGCAAGGCTGCCCGCGGGGAGGCCGCATGATCGAACTGGGTCAACATGCCGGCTTTATCGCCGCTGCCTATCTCGGGGTCTTTGGTGGTGCCGCCGTTCTCGTCGCCTGGACCGTGGTGCAGAGTCGCAAGGTTTCGGCGCGGCTTGCCGAACTCGGGGACAAGCGGGGCTGATGCGGTATCTGCTCTTTGCGCTGCCGCTGATTGCCCTTGTGGCGCTGGTGGCCGTTTTCGCCACATCCATCGACCGTGACGCGAGCCTCGTGCGGTCCGTCCTGATTGACCGCCCGGCCCCGGAGTTCTCGCTCCCCCCGGTCGAAGGGCTGGATGTGGCCGGCTTTGACACCGCCGCGCTCAGGGGCGAGCCGACGGTGGTCAATGTGTTTGCCTCTTGGTGCATCCCCTGCCGCGACGAGCATCCGCTGCTTGAAGCACTCAAGGCCCAGACCGGCATCCGCATGTTCGGCATCAACCATTCGGACGCGCCCGAGAACGCGCGCGCCTTTCTTGCCGAACTGGGCAATCCCTACGACGCGGTGGGTTCGGACCGCGACCGGCGCGTGTCCATCGACTGGGGGGTTTATGGCGTCCCCGAAACCTTTCTGGTCGATGCCGATGGCGTCATCGTTTTCAAGCATGTGGGTCCTTTGACCACCGAAGCGATCCAAAACGACCTTCTTCCGGCCATAGAAGCGGCACGCGGCTGACCGATTGGGGCGGCATTCATCGCCCGTTCAGCTTTCGCGAGGCATTTTCAGCCGTCTTCGCGTATCGGAAGAGACTATATGCTGCGTCAGATCATCCGCCTGCTCCGCAACCAGAGCGGCGTTTCCACCATCGAATATGCGCTGATTGCAGCCATCATCACCGTGGCCACGACCTTTGCCGTGTCGGCCGCCGGTTTCTCGATCGCCGACATTCTGGGCTAGGCCTCAGAAGTCGCTTGTCAATCCCTTGATTTCCCAGTCGCCATAACGGCTCGGCTCGAGCCCGCCGCGGCCGCCCTTTTCCTTGGGTGCCATGGCCGTGGCCGCATCGATCGCCTGCCGGCGTGCCTCTGCCTCCGCCAACGCGCGTTTCGCCGCCGGGCTGAGCGCCCTGGGTTCATCCGCGGGGATTTCGTGGTCCTCGCCCATTTCCGCCTGCCTGTTGCTGAACATCGTGCCTTCCCGCTTGCGCGGAACCGGCAGACACCCAACATAGTTGCTTGAAATCGCCAACCCAAGGGGTCGACACCATGTTCAACGCATTCCGAACCTTTGTCCTGCTCGCGGGCATGACGGCCCTGTTCATGGTGGTCGGGTATTTCCTGGGTGGCCAATCGGGCATGTTCATCGCCCTGGCCTTTGCCGGCGCGACCAACCTCTTCGCCTACTGGAATTCCGACAAGATGGTGCTGCGCATGCAGAACGCCGTTCCTGTGGAACGCTCCCGTGCGCCCGAACTCTATGACATGGTCGACACCCTGGCCCAGCGCGCCGGCATGCCCACCCCGGCCGTTTATGTCATCGAAACCGACCAGCCCAATGCCTTTGCAACGGGCCGCGACCCCAACAATGCGGCAGTTGCGGTGTCCTCGGGCCTTTTGCGCCAACTCGACGCGCGCGAGGTTGCCGGCGTCGTGGCGCATGAACTCGCCCATATCAAGAACCGCGACACGCTAACCATGACCATCACCGCCACCCTGGCGGGCGCGATTTCGGCGCTGGCGCAGTTCGGCCTGTTTTTTGGCGGCGGCAACAATCGCGACAATCCCCTGGGCGGGATCGGCGCGCTGCTGATGGTGTTCCTGGCCCCGCTGGCCGCCATGATCGTGCAGATGGCGGTGAGCCGGACGCGCGAATATGAGGCCGACAAGGACGGCGCGCTGATTTCCGGCGACCCCATGGCCCTGGCCTCAGCGCTGCACAAGATCGCGACGCTGGCCGGGCGCCAGGTCAATGTCGCGGCCGAGCGCAACCCGGCCATGGCGCACATGTATATCGTCAATCCCCTCAACGGGGCGCGCATGGACAACCTCTTTTCCACCCATCCCGACACCGGCAATCGCATTGCCGCGCTGCAAAAGCTTGCAGGAGAGATGAGCGTGGACGATAAGGGCCGCCGACCTCAGCCCCGTCCCCGGCCTGCTTCGAGCGGCCGCGATGTCGGCGGTGGCTGGCGTGTTCCGACCGCCGGCCGCAGCGAAGACGATGGTGGCACGCGGGGTCCATGGGGATAGGGCCGGCGTCCCGCCGCGCCCGCAAGCCGAGTTGAAGACGTGGCACAACGCACAGATGCGGCGGGGCTCAAGCTCCGCCTGACCGCCGCCCAGCGGCTGAAATCCGTTCTGGCCGGAGAGCATTTTTCTCCCCTGGGCCCTGCCGAGCTCGCCGATGGCCGTGATCGGGCCCTGGCCAACCGGCTGATCACCACCGCGCTGCGCCGCCACGGGCAGATCGACGTCATCATTGCCGAGCTTCTGGAAAAGGGCCTGCCGCCGCGCTCGGGCAGTTTTGAAGCCGTGCTGCGCCTGTCGCTGGCCCAGCTGGTCTTCCTGCCGGACCTGGGCGCCCATAGTGCCCTTTTTCTGGCCGTCGAAGCCATCAAGCGCGACAGCAAGGCCCGGCACCTCGCCGGGCTGATGAATGCCGTTCTGCGCAAGGCCCAGGCCAATTCGGCGCGCTATGGTCTGATGGACGACGCACTGCTCCTGCCGCAGTCGGTGCGCGACAAGTGGGCGGCCCTTTATGGCCCCGACGCCGTCGCCGATTTTGCCACCGCGCTGATCGAAGGCGCGCCGCTCGACCTCACCCTTAAGACCGAAGACGCCGACCTGCGCGATGCGCTCGGCGCCGAAGTGCTGATGGCCGACACGGTCCGCATCGAAACCCGCGACCGGCCCGTCGAGGCCCTGCCCGGTTATGCCGACGGCGCCTGGTGGGTGCAGGACGTCGCATCGGCCATTCCCGCGCGCCTCCTCGATCTGCCCGCAGGCAGCGCCGTGCTGGACCTCTGCGCCGCCCCCGGCGGCAAGACGGCACAGTTGAGCAAGGCGGGCTATCGCGTCACGGCCCTCGACAGCGACGAAAGCCGCCTGGGCCGCCTCCGCACCAATATGGCCCGCCTGGGCTACGAGCCCGCCGTCGTCACCGGCGACGCGGCCAATTATGCTCCCGCCAAGCCCTTCGAGGGCATTCTGCTCGATGCCCCCTGTTCGGCGACCGGCACGTTCCGCCGGCATCCGGAAGTGCTCTGGCATCGCAGCGCCGCTGACATTGCCGGGCGGGTCCGGTTGCAGCAGGCCATGCTGACCAATGCCTTCCGGTGCCTCGCGCCGGGCGGAACGCTGATCTACTGCGTCTGCTCGCTTGAGCCCGAGGAAGGGGAAGCCCAGGTGGACTGGGCCTTGCATGCCCTGCCGGGCCTCTCGCTCCTGCCGGTGACGCCCGAAGAACTGCCCGGTCTGCCGGAAGCGGTGACGGCGCGCGGCCTCGTGCGCACCCATCCGGCCATGATGCCGGGGCAAATTGGCGGTGGGATGGACGGTTTCTTCGTGGCACGATTCCGCCGCACGGGTTAGGAACATGGGGCTCGCGTCGCGCATACGGGCGCAGGGCAAGGAAGTTCTTTTGAAGACGAACACAATGGCAGCACGGACCCACGGCTTTGCCGGGAGGGGTCGCCGATGAGCCCGGGACTGATCCGGTCCGGCCGGCAGCTGCTGCTGGGCATGGCCGACAGCGCGGTGACCATGCCGGCCCTGCGCTGGACCTGGCGTGGTCATGGCGATCAGGTCTTTACCGGTGGCCTCATGGACTTCCGGCCGGCCGACACCGAAGCCGTGCGCGAAATGATGTCGGGTCGCTACCTGCTGGCCTCCAAACTCTTTGAAACCGGCGGCACCTCACCCTTTGCGCTGGATGTCGACCACCCCGACTGGTGGAACAATCTCCAGAGCTTTTCCTGGCTCCGGCACTTCCGCGACGTCCGTGATCCCGGCGAGCGCCAGTTTGCGCGCACTCTGGTGCTGGACTGGATCGGTCGCGAGGGGAAGTTCGACCCCGACACATGGAACCTGACGCTGACCGCGCAGCGCATCCTCAATTGGCTTCGCCATCTGACCCTGCTGCTCGATGGCGCTACGGCCGAACAGGCCAGGACCATCCAGCGGAGCCTCGGCAGCCAGGTACAAAGCCTGCGCGTCCGCAGTGCCCTGACATCCGATCCCGCCGAGGCGCTTTTCGCTGCCATGGGCCTTCTGGGCGCCGAGTTATGCAGCGCCCAGCCGAGCGCGGACATCGAGACCCATGTCGGCCGGCTCGACGCGGTCCTTGCCCGCCAGCTGGACGGCGACGGCCTCCACCTCAGCCGCAATCCGCGTCTGCAACTGTCATTGCTGGTGGAACTGACCAGCCTGCGCCGCGCCCTGGGCCGCCATGGCAGTGCGGCCATGACGGCGCTGGCCAACCGCGTCGACCGCATGCACGAGGCGCTCGACGACCTGACGCTTTCAAGCGGCGAACCGGCCTATTTCAATGGCTGCGGACAGGTGCCGCATGATGTCCTGGTGGCAGTGCAGGCAACCGGGCCGGTCTCCACGCGCACCTCGCGGCTGGTCGGCGGCTATGGCATCGTGCGCAGCGGCAAATCGGTCATCATCGGGGACAGTGGCCTGCGGCCACCGCCGGGCTTTGATGCCGAGGCCCATGACGGCGCACTGGCCTTCGAATTTACCCATGGCAGCGAGCTGATCGTTGGCTCCTGCGGCCCTGCGCCTTCCGACCTACCCGAAAGCCGCGACCTGTTCCGTCAGTCGGTCGCTCATTCCGCGCCGTGCTTCGAGCCGGACGATGTGCCCAAAAAGGCGCGAAAAGGCCACGCCTCCGAGCCGCCGCGGCTCGAGCTCGACAAGGCCGAGCACATGCTGGTGATGACCACTGGCACCCTCCCCGAGGCGCCGGGCCTTCGGATCGAGCGCCGGTTGACACTTCTTTCGGAAGGCACGACCCTTGTGGGCCAGGACAGGCTGATTGCCACAGAAGACGTGCGGGGCCTGTTGTCGGTCCGCTTCCACCTGGGACCCGGGGTCACCCTGCGCCGGACCAGCGGCGACAGCATTGCCCGGCTGGTGCTGCCGAACAGGCAGGTCTGGAGCTTCCTTTGGGAGGGCGCCACGCTGCGCGAAGACGACAGCGTCCGCCAGTCGGCCTATCTGGGTTTTCACCGTACACGGCAGCTGGTGCTCGAAGCCGAGGCCACTGCCGGACGCGAGATCGCCTGGATCTTCACGCTCGAGCAATAAGCGCGCCTCCCGGCGCAATTCTGCCTCCCATGCCCGCAAAGCAATTGGCCTTTGGCGCCGGGCGTGATAGCGAGCGCGCAAATTCCATTCAACACGGCGAGATCAACCATGGGCAAGACAGTGACAGTCGGGCGGGCACTGCTTTCGGTATTCGACAAATCCGGCATGACCGATTTTGCCAAGGGGCTGGCCGAGGCGGGCGTCGAACTGGTGTCGACCGGCGGAACGCACAAGCTGATCAAGGATGCCGGCCTCCCGGTCCGCGAGATCTCCGACCTCACAGGCTTTCCGGAAATGATGGATGGCCGCGTCAAGACCCTCCATCCCAAGGTGCATGGGGGTCTTCTCTCCGTCCGTGACAATCCCGGCCACAAGGCGTCCATGGACGAGCACGAAATCGGGCCGATCGACCTGGTTGCTGTCAATCTCTACCCCTTCGAGAAGACCGTCGCGTCAGGCGCCAGCTATGACGAGATCATCGAGAACATCGACATCGGCGGTCCGGCCATGGTCCGCTCTGCGGCCAAGAACCATGCCTATGTGACTGTTGTGGTCGATCCTGCCGACTATCCGGAAATTCTTGAAGCGATCAAAGCCGGCGGCATTCCCTATGCGCTGCGCCAGAAACTGGCTGCCAAGGCCTACGCCCGCACCGCTGCCTATGACAGCGCCATTTCGAGCTGGTTCGCCAAGGACATCGGCTTTGAGGACGTCACCTATCGCAGCTTTGCCGGCACGCTGAGCGAAGTCATGCGCTATGGCGAAAACCCCCATCAGTGGGCCGCCTTCTACAAGACCGGCGAGAACCGCCCCGGCGTCGCCACCGCCACCCAGGTGCAGGGCAAGACGCTCTCCTACAACAACATCAACGACACCGACGCCGCCTTCGAACTGGTGAGCGAATTCGACCCGGCTGAAACCGCTGCCGTCGCCATCATCAAGCATGCCAATCCCTGTGGCGTCGCCGTCGCCGGTGACCTCAAGACCGCCTATCTCAAGGCCCTGCGCACCGACCCGGTTTCCGCTTTCGGCGGCATTGTCGCCACCAATCGCGAGATCGACGCCGAAACCGCCACCGAGATCGTCAAGGTCTTTACCGAAGTGATCGTCGCGCCTTCCGCCACAAAGGAAGCGCAGGACATTATTGCCGCCAAGAAGAACCTGCGTCTCCTGCTCACCGGCGGCGTCGCCGACCCCAAGGCTGATGGCCTCATGGTCAAGTCGGTGGCGGGTGGCCTCCTCGTCCAGGGCCGCGACAATCGCAATGTCGATGATTGCGAACTCAAGGTTGTTACTAAGCGCCAGCCGACCGAGCAGGAACTGGTTGATCTCAAGCTGGCCGCGAAAGTGGCAAAACACGTCAAGTCCAACGCCATCATCTATGTCAAGGATGGGGCGACGGCCGGCATTGGCGCCGGACAGATGAGCCGTGTCGATTCCGCCCGTGTCGCCCATCGCAAGTCGATCGATGCCGCCGAGGCCGCAGGCATTGAAGGCGCCCTGACCAAGGGTTCGGTTGTTGCTTCCGACGCCTTCTTCCCCTTTGCCGATGGCCTTGAAGCGCTTGTCGAGGCCGGCGCTACCGCCGTCATCCAGCCGGGCGGCTCGATGCGCGACGATGAAGTGATCGAAGCCGCCGACAAGGCCGGCATCGCCATGGTGATGACCGGAATGCGCCACTTCCGCCACTGACAACGGCGCTTCTGTCGCGAATTTGAACGGCTCGCCGGTCTCCGGCGGGCCGTTTGCGTACCCGCGAGTACGGTTGTGCTTGACCCCCCGCGGGACGAAGGATTAGAACCGATCCAAACTCAACCACCTCCTGCCCCGGGACCATTATGACCAAGGCTCGCACACTCTACGACAAGATCTGGGATGACCACCTCGTCCAGAACAACGAAGACGGCACGAGCCTTATCTATATCGACCGTCACCTCGTGCACGAAGTGACGAGCCCGCAGGCGTTCGAAGGCCTGCGCATGAACGGCCGCAAGGTCCGCCATCCCGAGCGCACTCTGGCCGTGGTCGACCACAACGTCCCCACCACCGACCGTTCGCTGCCGAACCCGGACCCGGATAGCGCCATCCAGATCGAAACGCTGGCCGAGAACACCCGCGATTTCGGCATCGAATATTACGACCCCTTCGACAAGCGTCAGGGCATCGTGCACATCGTCGGCCCCGAACAGGGTTTTACCCTGCCCGGCATGACCATCGTTTGCGGTGACTCGCACACCTCGACCCATGGTGCATTCGGCGCTCTGGCCCATGGTATCGGCACTTCGGAAGTGGAACACGTTCTGGCCACCCAGACGCTGATCCAGCAGAAGGCCAAGAACATGCTGGTGCGTGTCGATGGCCAGCTGCCCGAAGGCGTCACCGCCAAGGACATCATTCTCGCCATTATCGGTGAAATCGGCACCGCCGGCGGCACCGGCCACGTGATCGAATTTGCCGGCGAAGCCATCCGTTCGCTGTCCATGGAAGGCCGCATGACGGTCTGCAACATGACCATTGAAGGCGGCGCCCGCGCTGGCCTGATCGCGCCCGACGAAAAGACCTTTGCTTACGTCAAGGACCGCCCGCGTGCGCCCAAGGGTCAGGCCTGGGACATGGCGCTCGACTATTGGAAGACGCTCTATACCGATGAAGGCGCCCATTACGACAAGGTCGTGGTGCTCGACGCCGCCAAGCTGCCGCCCATCGTGTCCTGGGGCTCTTCGCCCGAGGACGTGATTTCGGTGCAGGGCGTGGTGCCCAATCCCGACGACATCCAGGACGAGAACAAGCGTGCCTCCAAGTGGCGTGCGCTGGACTATATGGGCCTCAAGCCCGGCACCCCGATCACCGACATCAAGCTCGACAAGGTGTTTATCGGCTCCTGCACCAATGGCCGTATCGAAGACCTGCGCGCTGCAGCAGCCGTGATCGGGGACCGCAAGGTCGCGTCCCATGTCTCGGCCATGGTCGTGCCGGGTTCGGGTCTGGTGAAGGAACAGGCGGAAGCCGAAGGCCTCGACGTCATCTTCAAGAATGCCGGTTTTGAATGGCGCGAGCCGGGTTGCTCGATGTGCCTTGCCATGAACCCGGATAAGCTCAAGCCCGAAGAGCGTTGCGCATCGACCTCGAACCGCAACTTTGAGGGCCGTCAGGGCTTCAAGGGCCGCACACACCTCGTTTCCCCCGCCATGGCCGCCGCTGCCGCCATCGCTGGCCACTTCGTCGACATCCGCGAGTGGAACTAAAGGGCACCGATTGGTCGGGGCACTACGCCCCGACCCTCAATGATCTCGAGGCCATCGCGGCGGACGCGCTGGCCAACCTGCCAGAACCCTTCAAATCGCTGGCGGCTGACGTCACTTGTTCGGTGGCCGAATTTGCCGAGGACGATGTGCTCGAAGGCTTTGGCATGGAAAGCCCGTTTGAACTTATGGGGCTGTTCCAGGGCATCGGGCTCACCGAAGACGGCGCCGTGCCGCAGACCGGGCAACTGCCCAATACCGTGTTCCTGTATCGCCGCGCCATTCTCGACTACTGGGCCGAGCATGAAGAAGACACGCTGGGCGACATCGTCACCCATGTGCTGATCCACGAACTCGGCCACCATTTCGGCTTTTCCGACGAGGACATGGAAGCCATTGAAGCCGCGGCGGATGCCGAGGGCTAGAATCCCCGGTTCGCCGGATCGGGCCCTTCGGTGACGATGGATGCCGGCTTCTGTGCGCCGTCAGTGGTTTGACCTTCCCCGTCCCGCGCCACGAATTCGAACTCTGCCTCATTGCCGCCGGCAGGATCGTCCGAGACCCGCATGGCCAGCTGACCCGCTTCGAGAGCCGCAAACCATTCTTCCCAGCTCACCAGCTGGAAGCCGCCCACGCGGTCGGGGCCTTCATTGCCATCGGCATTGAGGGCGTGCTGGCCGAAGGTCAGCTGCAGGATGGTGCGGGTCTGCGTGCCGTCGGCCACGTCCATCATCAGGGGATTGCCGCCGCGCGCCTCGACCCATTGGCGGATATCGTCGCGACTGGTGAGGATTTTGGACATGCTGGGCTCCTTTTCGGCTGCGCTTGAGAAAGCCTCGCGCCCGTGCAAGGTTCCCTCGCCTCGATCAAGGAGATGCTCTATGGCCCGTCCTCTCATCCGCCTTGGCGCCCTCAGCATGGCCGCCTTCCTGGCCCTGCCCATTGTGGCGCCCCTGGCCTGCCGCGTGCCCAAGACAGCGGAAATCACTCAACCCGACCGGGAGCGCATGAGCCAGTTCGATGCCTCGCGCGTCCGGGCCCTGGGCGAAGCCCTGCTCAGCACCGATTCCGGGGATCGCGCCATTCTGTCGGCCCTCTTCACGCCGGCCGTGGAGCCGATCGACACCATGCCGGATGGCGCCTATCGCTGCCGGACCATCAAGCTGGGAGGCCTCTTGCCGCTGACGCCCTATGGCTACTTTGCCTGCACAGTCAGCGAAGGCGGCACCCGTATCGAAAAAACCTCGGGCTCGCAGCGCTTCACCGGCACGCTGACGCCAACGCCCGGCGCCCTCTTCTACCAGGGTGCGCTGCACTACAATGACGACCCGCCGCTCGCCTATGGCGATGACGCGGAGATGAACCAGGTCGGCTGCGTCTACAAGATCGAGCACCTCGACATCTACCGTTTGGAACTGCCCTTCCCGCTCTATGAATCGTCCCACGACGTCATCGAACTCATCAGCGCACAGTGACATTTGGGCAAACGTCTTGGAGCCCGACCCTGTGACTGCTATGGAGCGGCAAAGGCAACGGGCGCAAAGCATGGCCGAGCAAGACAAGAAAATCCTTCTGGGCACCATAGGTGCCGCCCACGGCATCAAGGGCGAGGTACGCATCGCCTCGCACACCCAGGACCCCGAGGCCATCGCCTCCTATGGGCCGCTGGAAACCAATCGCCCGGGCCTCACCATCACCATCGAAAGCGCGCGGCTCTCCAAGACCGTGCTGATCGCGCGTCTGAAGGGCATTCGGGATCGCAATGCAGCCGAGCTGCTGAACGGCGTCGCGCTCTATATCGACCGCGATCAGCTGCCCGATCCCGACGACGAGGACGATTTCTACCACGCCGACCTGATCGGGCTCGATGCCCGCCTCGAGGAAAGCGGCGTCAGCATCGGCTCGGTCCTTGCCCTCCACAATTACGGTGCGGGCGACCTGATCGAAATTCAGGACCCGCGCTCAGGCGACACCTACCTCTATCCCTTCACCAAGGCCGTGGTGCCCACGGTGCGCATCGCCGATGGCTACCTCACCATCGCCCCGCCGGTGGATGCCGATCCGGGCGAGGAAGAACCCGATTGAGTTTTTCCGCCGACATCATCACGCTCTTTCCCGAGCTCTTCCCGGGCCCCCTGGGCGCGTCCGTGCTGGGCCGCGGGCTCAACGAAGGCCTCTGGAACCTTCGGGCGACGCAGTTGCGCGACTTCGCCACCGACCGGCACCGCACCGTCGACGATACGCCATCGGGCGGCGGCGCGGGCATGGTGCTCAAACCCGATATTCTCGCCAAGGCCATCGATACGATTGCGCGGCCCGGCGATGGGCGACCGCGCATCCTGATGTCCCCACGCGGCACGCCGCTGACCCAGGCCCGCGCGCACGAACTGGCGACCGGTCCGGGTGCCGTCATCGTCTGCGGCCGCTTCGAGGGCGTTGACCAACGGGTCATCGATACGCGTGGGCTCGAGGAGATATCGATCGGCGACTACGTGCTGGCGGGCGGCGAGGTGGCGGCCATGGTTCTGCTTGAAGCCGTCGTGCGATTGATCCCCGGCGTCCTGGGCGCACCGGACAGCCGCGACGAGGAAAGTTTCGAAAACGGGCTGCTCGAATACCCCCATTATACACGCCCGCAGAACTTCGAAGGTCACGACATCCCCGCCGTGCTGACATCGGGCGACCACGCCAAGATCGCCAGGTGGCGGCATGAGCAATCCCTGTCGCTCACGCGGCAAAGGCGTCCCGATCTCCTCAAGGGCTAGACTCTTTGCCCGTTTTCGCCTATGAGCCGCCCATTCGCGCGCGGGAGTTTCGGACCTGTGTGCAATAAGACCAAGAAGACTGCCCTTCCGTTACCAACCAAGACCGGGCGACGCGGCCGAAAGGCCGGCAAAGAGTCGCTCCTTTGAAAAGATCGAAACGGATCGAAAATGAACATTATCGAACAGCTCAACGCCGAGCACGCAGCCGAACTGGCCGCAAAGCGCGAACTCCCCGAATTCACCCATGGCGACACCGTCAAGGTCTGGGTCAAGATCCGCGAAGGCGACAAGGAACGTCTGCAGGCCTATGAAGGCGTCGTGATTGCCCGCTCCGGCGCCGGCATCATGGAAAGCTTCACCGTCCGCAAGATTTCCTATGGCGAAGGCGTGGAACGCGTGTTCCCGATCTTCTCGCCCAATATCGCTTCGGTCGAAGTGATCAAGCGCGGTAAGGTCCGTCGCGCCAAGCTCTACTACCTGCGTGACCGTCGCGGTAAGTCGGCTCGTATTTTCGAATCGACCAGCGCCCGTACCCGCAAGATCGAAGCTGGCGAGCGCGAAGCCGCTCAGGCCGCTCGTGAAGCCCGCGAGGCCGAAAAGATCGCTGCTGCCGAAGCCTTTGCCGCCGAACAGGCCGCCAAGGAAGCTGAAGCCGCAGCAGCTGCCGCCGCTGCCGAGCAGGCCGCTGCCGCTGAAGGCGAAGCCAAGAGCGAATAAGAGTTTCGCTTCAGGAATTGAAAAGCCCGGCCATTGTGCCGGGCTTTTTGTTTGGCGTGGATTCACGTGGAACATTGATCCCGCAGCGCTTCCTGACATCCTGCGTCAGCAACAGATCACAAGGGGCAATTGTGCCTTTACCCCCGCGCCCGGCTTGGCGATAAGGGGCCAGCTTCTTTCTACCCCTCCCGGAACCGCCATGACCCATTCCATCGTCACCTGGAACATCAATTCGGTTCGCTTGCGCCTGCCCATGGTGCTCGACTTCCTCGGCAAGTATCAGCCGGACGTGCTGATGCTCCAGGAGATCAAATGCACCAATGACCAGTTCCCCAGGAACGCCTTCATCGAAGCCGGCTACCCCCACATGGCCGTCCACGGTCAGAAGGGCTACCACGGCGTCGCCATTGTTTCGAAGTTTCCGCTGACCGATGTATCGAGCCGCGTTTTCTGTGAAATCCCCGAATCGCGTCATGTCTCGGCACTGGTCGATCTGGGCCATGGCCCCTTTACGCTCCACAACTTCTATATTCCGGCCGGCGGCGACGAACCCGACCCCGAGATCAATCCCAAGTTCAAGCACAAGCTGGGCTTTCTCGATGAACTCAAGACCTGGTTCACCGAACCGGTATTCCAGCGCGGGCATCTGATTGCCGGCGACTTCAATATCGCCCCGCACGAAAACGACGTCTGGAGCCACAAGCAGCTTCTCAAGATTGTCAGCCACACGCCGCAGGAGACAGAACGCCTCAACGCACTGCTCTCGGGTGGCCATGGCTGGGTGGATCTGGTGCGCAAGCACGTGCCGCATGACCAGAAGCTCTATTCCTGGTGGAGCTATCGCAGCGCCAATTGGGAGCTGGCCGACAAGGGTCGTCGGCTCGACCATATCTGGTCGACATCGGATGTTGCCGAGCGCTCCATCGGCGCGGAAATCATCAAGCCCTATCGCGGCTATGCGCCCCAGCCGAGTGACCACGTGCCCGTGATCGCGCGCTTCGTTCGGCCTTAGGCCGCGCCCAAGCGGGGGTTTAGCTGCCCTTGATCTTGGTCCGCAGCGGCTCGAGCGCGTGCATGTAGCGGCCGAGCTCCTGCTCGATGCGTTGGGCGGCGCGCTGCGCCAGGTCGGGATACTGCCGCGCCAGTTTGAGGAAAGCGGCGCGGGGCACAAACAGCAATTCGCAGTCCGTGACGGCGGTGAAGGTCACCGGACGCGGCTTTTCGATGATCAATGCGGTCGGGGAAATCACCGAGCCGGGCTCGGACAGGGCGTAGGGCTTGCCGGCTTCGGCACCCTCGTGTTTCGCCTTGACCGTGCCATCGATCAAGACGAAGGCGCCCTGCGGCACGTCCCCGGCCTTGTAGATGATGCCGTCGGCGTCGAAATGCTGGCGATCCCCGGCAAAGCCAAGCATGCGCAATTGCTCTTCGTCGCAGATATCGAAGAAATCGGCCCGGGCGAGCACCCCGGCCGCATCATCCATTCTCATAGGCTAGGACCCGGATGCGCCAGAAGCCGCCCGCTGCATGCAGGCGGCCCGACGCAATCCTATAAGTCAGTTCTGCTCAAAAATGAACAGCGGCGCCCCTTAATCAGGGGACAAGCCGATACCCCCCGTCTTCCGTGACCAGCAGACGCGCATTGGACGGGTCGCGTTCGATCTTCTGGCGCAGCCGGTAGATATGGGTTTCAAGCGTATGGGTGGTGACGCGGTTGTTGTAACCCCAGACCTCTTTGAGCAGCACATCGCGCGTGATGGTCTTGGGACCCTGGCGATAAAGATACTTGAGGATCGAGGTTTCCTTGTCGGTGAGGCGCACCTTGTTCCCGTCGCTGGTCTCGAGCACCTTGGCAGCGGGCTGGAAACTGTACTGCCCGATGGTGAAGACCACATCCTCGCTCTGGTCATGCTGGCGCAGCGCCGCATTGATGCGGGCCAGGAGCACCGGATAGCGGAAGGGCTTGGTCAGATAGTCATTGGCACCCGCCTCAAGACCCTTGATTTCGTCGGCATCGGTGTCATGCCCGGTCAGCATGAGGACGGGGCTCTTGTAGCCTTCCTGGCGCATGAGCTTGACGGCCTCACGGCCATCCATGTCCGGCAGGCCGACATCGAGAATGGTGAGTTCGACATTGTTGCTGCGCACGGCCTTGAGCGCGTCGTTTGCCGTGCCGGCCTGGAGGATCTCGAATTCCGGCTCGCCTTCGAGCTGATCCACCAGGGTGCTGCGAAGATCGGCATCGTCATCCACGACCAGGATGCGTCGCTTGTTCATTATTTACTCCGGTCTTACGGGTCCGAGACGAGCAAGGTCACATCATTGCGACGTGTTTTTGGGGCCGCCAATCACAACGTCGTTATGGTTTTCAGAAACGTCGATCGAGCCGGAATAGTTTCATCGCCACCTGCCTTTAGTCGGCCCTGGGCCGCCGCCCGAACAAAGCCGAACCCACCCGCACTTCGGTAGCGCCCATGGCAATGGCCGTTTCGAAATCCCCGCTCATCCCCATGGACAGCCGCTTTACGCCCGCCTGCCGGCCGAGCATGGCAAGCTGGGCGAAATAGGGGCCAGCGGGCACGCCGTCGGGTGGGATGCACATCAGACCCACGACATCCAGGCCATGCTCTTCCCAGCAGCGGCGAACAAAGTCGACGGCGTCGGACACAGCGATCCCCGCCTTTTGCTCTTCCCCGCCGATATTGACCTGGACATAGCACGGGAGGCGCTTGCCGGCCCGCTCCATTTCCTCGGCGAGGACACGGGCCAGCTTGTCGCGATCCAGCGTCTGGATGACATCGAAAAGGCCCACCGCCTCACGGGCCTTGTTGGTCTGGAGCGGCCCGATCAGGTGCAGGCGAAGATCGGGGAAGCGTTCGCGCAGGCCCGGCCACTTGTCTTTGGCTTCCTGAACCCGGTTTTCGCCGAACACCCGCTGGCCGGCCACGAGAAATGGCTCGATCTCGGCCGCCGAAAAGGTCTTGGACACCGCGATCAATTCGACGGCTTCGGGTGGCGCGCCAAAGCGCCGGCGGGCCTTTTCCATGCGGGTCTTGATGAAGTCGAGCGCGGTTTGCGCGGCGGGGGCGCCAGTTGCCATATCGTGGCCCCGTTTCTGTTGACCTGTGGGGGGATTTCTGATGATGGTCCGGTAGCCAAAATCCCCTGAAAACGCAAGCTGCGCCGCCCTTTGGCAGAAGCTCGCGTCAATCTTGCAAGGACGAGACAAGTGAGCGGCGAACGCTACAATCCGCGCGAAAGCGAACCGAAATGGCAGAAGGTGTGGGACGACGCCAAGAGCTTTGTCACCGCCAATGACGATCCGCGCGAGCCCTACTACGTCCTCGAGATGTTCCCCTATCCGTCTGGCCGCATCCATATGGGCCATGTGCGCAACTATGCCATGGGCGACGTGGTGGCGCGCTATCACCGCGCCCGCGGCAAGAATGTGCTGCATCCCATGGGCTGGGACGCGTTTGGCCTGCCGGCGGAAAACGCCGCCATCGAGCGCAAGACGCATCCGGGCACTTGGACCTATCAAAACATCGAATCGATGAAGACCCAGCTCAAGGCTATGGGTCTTTCCTTCGACTGGACCCGCGAGATCGCCACCTGCTCGCCGGACTATTACCAGCACCAGCAGGCCATGTTCCTCGACATGCTGGAAGCCGGCCTCGTCACGCGCAAGAGCTCCAAGGTCAACTGGGACCCGGTCGACATGACCGTGCTCGCCAATGAGCAGGTCATCGACGGCAAGGGCTGGCGCTCCGGCGCCCCCGTGGAACAGCGCGAGCTGGTGCAGTGGTTCTTCAAGATCTCGGAATTTTCCGAAGACCTGCTCTCGGCGCTGGACGGTTTGACCGACTGGCCGGAAAAAGTGCGCCTTATGCAGCGCAACTGGATCGGCAAGTCCGAAGGCATGCGCCTTCTGTTTGAACTCATGCCGTCCGACAAGACCGACGCGGCCGCCATCGAGGTGTTCACCACCCGTCCGGACACCATTTTCGGCGCGTCCTTCATCGCGCTTTCGCCTGACCACTCGCTGAGCGCGTCGCTGGCGGAAGCCAATCCGGCGCTGGCCGAGTTCATCGCCGAGTTCCACCGCCAGGGCACTGCCACCGAAACGCTGGAAAAGGCGGAAAAGAAGGGCGTTTTCACCGGTCTGACCGTCCGCCATCCAGTGGTCGAAGGCGCGACCCTGCCCGTCTATATCGCCAACTTCGTGCTGATGGATTACGGCACCGGCGCCATCTTCGGCTGCCCGGCCCACGACCAGCGCGACCTCGATTTCGCCCGCAAATATGGCCTGCCGGTCAAGCCCGTTGTGCTGCCCCTTGGCGCCGATCCGGCTGCCTTCACCATCGGCGACGAGGCCTATACCGATGCCGGCACGCTCTTCAACTCGTCCTTCCTCGATGGTCTGTCCATCGAAGACGCCAAGAAGGCGATTGCAGAGCACTTCGCCGGCCGTTCGGTGGACAACCGTCCGCAGGGCAAGGTGGAGGTGAACTATCGCCTGCGCGACTGGGGGATTTCCCGCCAGCGCTACTGGGGCTGCCCGATCCCGGTCATCCATTGCGAAGTGTGTGGCACCGTTCCCGTGCCCAAGAAGGACCTGCCGGTCGTGCTGCCCGAAGATGTGACCTTCGACAAGCCGGGCAATGCACTCGACCACCATCCGACCTGGAAGCACGCCAACTGCCCGCAATGCGGCGCGGCGGCCCGTCGTGAAACCGATACGATGGACACCTTCGTCGATTCCTCCTGGTACTTTGCGCGCTTTACCGCGCCGCAGGCCGATACGCCGACCATTCCAGCCATTGCCAACAAGTGGCTGCCAGTGGACCAGTATATCGGTGGCGTGGAGCACGCGATCCTGCACCTGCTCTATTCGCGCTTCTTCACCCGCGCGATGAAGGCCACCGGCCATGTGGGGCTGGACGAGCCGTTCAAGGGCCTCTTCACCCAGGGCATGGTGACCCACGAAACCTACAAGTCCGAAAAGGGCGAGTGGGTGCCGCCGACCGAAATCATCATCGAGTCCAATGGCGAGCAGCGCACGGCCCGTCATGCGACATCGGGCGCGCCGATCACCATCGGCTCGGTCGAAAAGATGAGCAAGTCCAAGAAAAACGTGGTCGACCCCGATGAAATCGTGGCCGGCTATGGTGCCGACACAGCCCGCTGGTTCATGCTCTCCGACTCCCCGCCGGAGCGCGATGTACAGTGGACCGAGGCGGGCGTGGAAGGCGCAAGCCGCTTCCAGCAGCGCGTCTGGCGCCTAGTCAATGATGCGGTCGAAATTCAGAAACAGTCTCCTGAGACTGTTGCCGACGACGACAAGAATGCCCTCGCCCTGCGCAAGGTCATCCACCGTGCAGTGGCCGGCGTGGCGCAGGACATCGAGGGCCTGGGCTTCAACCGCGCCGTGGCCCGCATCTATGAGCTGACCAATGCCCTTGCCAAGGCCCGTGAAACCGCGTCGGGTGCGGCGGGTCGCGGCGCGCTGGCCGAAGGCGTTGAAAAGCTCATTCTGCTGATCAACCCGATGATGCCGCACCTGGCCGAAAGCTGCTGGGAAGTGCTCGGAAAGCAGGGCCTTGTCGCTGATGCGCTGTGGCCCGAAGTTGACCCGGCTCTACTGGTCGATGACGAAGTGACCCTTCCCGTTCAGATCAACGGCAAGCGTCGCGCCGAGATCTCCGTGCCGAAGGGCATGCCGGCAGCTGAGGTTGAAGCACTCGTTCTGGCACTCGACGCCGTCCAGAAGGCTCTGGAAGGCAAGGCGCCCAAAAAGGTCGTCGTGGTCCAGGACCGCATCGTCAATCTCGTCGTCTAGCCGATGACGGCGCTCAAGGCCCATGAAGTGGCGCGCTTCCTGGCGCGCCCCGACATCAGCGAGGGGATTTTCCTCGCCTATGGGCCCGATACCGGCCTTGTACGCGAAAGCGCACAACGGCTGATCCGTCATTTCAGCAATGACGATCCCGGCTCTGCCAATATTACGGTGCTGGAAGGGGCGGACCTCGCCACTGATCCCGGCCAGCTGATCACCGAAGCCCGCTCAGGCTCGCTTTTTGGCGGCAAGCGCATCATTCGCGTGCGCAATGCCGGCAAGGCCCTGGTTATGCCGCTGACGGAGCTGCGCGACGATCCCGGTGGCACCGCCATTATCCTTGAAGCCGACAATCTGACGCCCAAGGATGCCCTGCGTGCGCTCGTCGAGGCCGCCAAGCTAGGCCGCGCCCTGCCCTGCTATCCCGATAGCGATGAGACGCTGATGGCCCTTATGCGGGAGACCTTCAATCAGGCCGGCATCAGGATCGACAATGACGTCGTTCCAACCCTGCGGGAAATTCTCGGCAATGACCGCGAGATCACGCGCCGTGAGCTCGAAAAACTGACGCTCTACGCCGCTTCAAGCAAGACACTGACACGGGAAGATGTGCTGCTGCTCTGTGCCGACAATGGCGCGCTTGTCATCGACGCGATTCTTGACGCCACCGGTGGCGGCCATGCCGAGAAGCTTGAGCTGGCCATCAACCGGGCGCTGGCCGCCAATGTAAACCCGCAGCAGCTCCTGGCCATGTTGACCAACCACTTCGCCAATCTGCGCCGCTGGCGCACCGAGGTCGATAGCGGCAAGACGGCGCGCAACGTGCTGGATGGCTTGCGTCCCAAGCCGCATTTTTCCCGCACGGGTGCCCTCGAGCAGCAATTGCGCCTCTGGACTGACGCTGCGCTGGCCGTAGCAGGCGAACGTCTTCTGCAGGCCACATCGGACACCCGCCGTCGCCCGGCCCTGTCAGAGGCCGTCCTGCGCCGTGTAACCCTCGCTCTCTGCATGATGGCTGCGACACAATAGAAAAACCGGCCTCTCGGCCGGTTTCACGTGGAACATCCACAAATTCAAAGCTTTAGTGAGCGTTGCGCGTCAGGCGCGCGCAGATGTCATCAAGCTGCTCCAGCGTCCGATAGCGGATTTCTACCTTACCGCCGCGCTCGCTGTGATTGAGATTGACCGTCAAGCCCAGAGCATCGGCCAGACGCCGCTCAAGCGCCAAGGTATCCGCATCACGTGCTGCAGGCGCCTCCTGCCGCTTCTTGGGCACCTCGCGCTGCTGGCTCAACGCTTCAGCCTCGCGCACCGAAAGCCCCTGGTCAACAATCTGGCGGGCCAGCCCTGCAGGGTCCTCGACGGTGATCAGGGTACGCGCATGTCCGGCAGTGAGCGTTCCGCTGGCCACCATGCCGCGTACGTCTTCGGGAAGACGGAGCAATCGCAGCGTATTGGCGACATGCGAACGGCTCTTGCCGATCACTTGGGCCAGATCCTGCTGGGTATAGTCGAACTGTTCGATGAGCTGCCCATAACCCATGGCTTCTTCAAGCGGGTTCAGGTCAGCGCGCTGCACGTTCTCGATGATGGCGAGTTCGAGCGCTTCCTTGTCATCCACCTCTCGGATGATGACAGGAACGTCGTGCAGTCCTGCCTTTTGCGACGCGCGCCAGCGCCGTTCACCGGCGATCAGTTCGAAGATGTTCGGGTCATCAGTTGGCCGGACCAGAAGCGGCGACATGACGCCCTTCTCGCGGATAGAATTGGTCAGCTCTTCGAGCTGATCCGGGTCAAAGGTGCGTCGCGGATTGGCCCGGTTGGCAACGATAAAGTCCACCGGCAGACGCTTGCTGCCGGATGCGGATTCCGTGACACGGGCACCTTCAATGCTCGCCATATCGCCGATCAGTGCTGCCAGACCCCGGCCCAAACGTGTCGGTTTATCGTTCATGGTCAGGCTCCTAGGCTGCGTTCAGGCGCCGCTCGCGGCGGATGACTTCGGTGGCAAGGCGCAAATAGGCCTGGCTTCCGGCACATTTGAGATCATAAAGCAATGCGGGCTTGCCATAGGACGGGGCTTCGCTGAGGCGCACATTACGGGGAATGACGGTCTCGTAAACGAGGTCGCCCATTTCGCTGCGCACGTCATTGAGAACCTGTTCCGAGAGATTGTTGCGCTTGTCGAACATGGTCATGACCACGCCCTGAATGGACAGGCGAGGATTGAGCGTCGAGCGGATCTGCTCGATCGTCTGCAGCAACTGGCTGAGGCCTTCCAGCGCAAAGAATTCGCACTGCAGCGGCACCAGAACGGCATCGGCCGCGACCAGAGAATTCACCGTAAGCAGGTTCAGCGAGGGCGGACAATCGATGAGGATATAGCTCACCGACTGGTCATTGATGCGTAGGCCGTCAATCTCCTTGAAGGCATTGCGCAGCTTGAAGGCACGGTCGGCCTGGCCCGCAATGGTCAACTCGACGCCCAATAGGTCCATGGTCGAGGGAACAATGGCCACGTTGGGAACAGAGGTCATGATTGCGGCCTGGACAATGTCCGCTTCACCAACCAGCACGTCATAAGCCGACAATTCTCGATCGGTCCGCGAAATCCCAAGACCGGTGGATGCGTTGCCCTGCGGATCGAGATCCACAATCAGAACGCGTTCGCCGATCGCGGCGAGGGCAGTAGCCAGATTGATTGCGGTCGTTGTCTTGCCAACGCCACCCTTCTGGTTTGCCAATGTTAAGATTCGGGGTGCCACTCCGGCCTCCGCAACTGCCGCTAACGCACTGATTTCCTGCGCAAATTCCGGATTTCGAGAATTGCGCTACCGGGATCGGTATCACTTTGGGAGGTTAACACGTCGAAGTCCCAAAGCGCAGCCGTTTCTGCCACTTCTTCAACATGTTCCCGGCCTTTGTGCAGAATGGCCTTGGTATTGGCGCCCCAGAAGGGCTCCATCCATTCACACAATTGCTTCAAGGAAGCCAAGGCTCTCGACGTGATCACATCAGGCTGGCCTGTTTCACGTGAATCAATTTCGTCCGTGCGACGCCCGATGACGGTGACGTTGAGATCTAGCTCTCTGGCCACTGTCCTCAGAAAGCTCACCTTGCGAGCTGTCGGTTCAACGAGTGTGAAAGTTTGACCCGACCCCTTCCGGGCAATGGCCAAAGGTAACGCCGGGAAACCGCCGCCGCTGCCCAAGTCCATGAACCTGCGATCATCATCCGTGAAACAGTTCAGCGCCTGGAGACTGTCCGCGAAATGGCGTGTCCAGATTTCCCCCAGTGTTTCACGTGAAACAAGATTCTGCACCTTTTGCCATTTTTCGAGCAGATTGGCATAAGATTCCAGATCGCGGGCTACTGCCTCCGCATCACGCGTAAAATGCGTCTGGTGCCTCGCAATATGGTCAACCGCCCGCATCAGCCGGCCTTTGCCATCTGGCCACGGCGGATAACGGCAAGCAAAAGGGTGATCGCGGCTGGGGTCATGCCATCCATGGCTTGAGCCTGAGCGATTGTTTGGGGCCGCTGTTGTGAGAGCTTCTGCCGGAGTTCCATCGAGAGTCCCGGAATGCTCATATAGTCGAGATCGTCAGGCATGGAGCGCTGCTCGTCCCGGCGCATGCCCTCGATATCCGCCTTCTGGCGATCAAGATAGACCGCATATTGTGCGTCGATAGCGACCTGCTCGAGGATTGAGCCAGGCATGTCGGTGAGTTCCGGCCAGACCTGAGCCAGCGTTGCCACGTCAATGTTAGGATAGGACAGGAGATCGAACGCTGAGCGGCGCTTGCCATCCTCGTTGACAGCAAGACCAGCACGCCGAGCCTCGCTCGGTGTGACGCTGAGCCGGTTGAGCGTGGATCGTGCCGTCGAAAGCTGGGCCGTCTTGGTCTCGTAATGCTCGCGGCGCGCCTCACCTACGAGACCCTTCGCGAGCCCAACTGGCGTCAATCGCTGATCAGCATTGTCCGCGCGAAGGTGCAAACGGAACTCGGCGCGGGAGGTGAACATGCGATAGGGTTCGCTGACGCCGCGTGTCACCAGATCGTCGATCATGACGCCGAGATAACTTTCGGTCCGCGACAGGATCAGCGGCTCTTCGCCCTTTGAGGCAAGGGCCGCATTGGCACCAGCCAGGACCCCTTGCGCGCCGGCCTCTTCATACCCCGTCGTGCCATTGATTTGACCGGCAAGGTAAAGGCCCGGCTGGCGCTTCACTTCAAGCGTTGAGCGGAGCTCTCTTGGGTCGACATAGTCATATTCAATCGCATAGCCCGGCCGAATGATTTCCACTTCCTCCAAGCCGGGCATGGAGCGCAGGAATGTCTCCTGCACATCGGCCGGCAGGGAGGTGGACAGACCGTTGGGATAGACCGTGGTGTCGTCGAGCCCTTCGGGTTCAAGGAAGATCTGGTGGCTATCGCGATCGGCGAAGCGCACAACCTTGTCTTCGATGGACGGACAATAGCGCGGGCCGCGGGACTGGATGCGCCCGGAATACATCGCAGAGCGATGGAGATTCGCCGTGATGATCCCATGCGTCTCTGCTGTCGTCCGGGTGATGTGACAGGAGATTTGCGGTGTGGTGATCGCAGAGGTCAGCGAGGAGAATGGCTCGGGCGGATTGTCGCCAGGTTGCTCCTCAAGCACGGCGTAGTTGATTGTTGCGCCATTGAGACGCGCAGGCGTCCCGGTCTTGAGACGGCCCAGTTGCAAGCCGAGATTTTCGAGACGTGTCGATAGACCCAATACCGGCTTTTCACCGACGCGACCGGCAGGGACGGTTTCCTCACCGCGATGGATCAGGCCCCGAAGGAAGGTGCCCGTGGTCAGCACCACGGCTTGAGTTGAAAACCTGCGTCCATCCAGCAGCACCACGCCAGAGATGGCGCCATTGTTCACGGTAAGGTCGTCGACCTCGCCTTCAATGACCGTGAGATTGTCCTGTGCGCTAATCGCAGCCTGCATGGCTTGTCGGTAGAGCTTCCGGTCGGCCTGAGCCCGTGGTCCACGAACGGCTGGTCCTTTGCGACGATTGAGCACGCGGAACTGGATACCTGCCTGATCGGCGACACGCCCCATCAGGCCATCAAGAGCATCGATCTCACGAACAAGGTGACCCTTGCCAAGCCCGCCAATCGCCGGGTTGCAGCTCATTTCCCCGATCGTGTCGAAGCGATGGGTGATCAGGGCCGTGGGCACACCGAGTCGCGCAGAAGCGGCCGCAGCTTCAGTGCCGGCGTGACCACCTCCTACAACGATAACAGCAAAGTCGGTCATGGCTTTTCTCCAAGGCGCCTGACATAGGCCAATGTTTCACGTGAATCAATTGACGGGTAGATGACCTTCCCGCGATGTTTCACGTGAATCATTTTCCGATGCAGAAACTGCTGAACAGGCGATCCAGCACCTTCTCTGCATCCAGGCGACCAATCAGGCGTTCAAGAGCAAAGGACGCGCGTCTCAAGGACTCTGCAGCGAGTTCCCAATCATGCAGAGCGTTGCGCGTCTCTTCCAGGGCACTTAGCGCCTGCTGCAAGGTCTGCCGATCACGCTCATGGCTCACGAGCGAAGGTTCACCACCAGCCAATCCCTCGCCCAAATCACGAAGCCGCGCAATCAACTGGTCGAGGCCCTGGTGTTGTGTCGTCGAAACGGTGAGATCGACCCCGGAAACTGACCGTATATCGCTTTTGGTCCCAACCATTACAACACGCGCTCCGGTCTCTGGCTTGAGGGCGTCCTCAACATCGGGCGCGGTGAGCCAAAGCAGCACATCGGCCTCAGCGATGGCCTTTTGTGCCCGGCGAATGCCCTCCGCTTCTGCGCGGCTGTCCGTGTCCCTGAGACCAGCGAGATCCATGAGAATAAACAGCTGCCCCCCGATATCGAGTGGTACTTCTCGCACGTCGCGCGTTGTCCCGGCCTCATCTGATACAATCGCAATATCGGACTTAGCCAAGGCGTTGATGAGGCTGGATTTGCCGACATTGGGTGCGCCACCAATGGCAACCCTGATGCCCTCACGGACAATGCGGCCGCTGTCGACCGAGGCGAGGGCAGAGGCAATCGAGAGTTCCAGATCCGCTAACTGGACAAGCCAGCTTGGGGGGAGATTTTCTCCGACATCACCCTCATCGGAAAAGTCGAGGCGGGCTTCAATTTCGGCGCGAAGATCCAGCAACGTGTCCCGCCACTGATCCACTTGGCCGGTCAACCGACCATCATAGCGCGCCAAAGCTTGCTGGCGTTGTTTCTCGGTATCGGCGGCGAGCAGATCGCCCAAGCCTTCGACGGCAAGCAGGTCGAGCTTGCCATTCTCGAGGGCCCGGCGCGTGAACTCGCCAGCTTCAGCCATACGCAGACCCTGGTCGCGCAAAGCCGCCAGAATGGCTTTCACACCCGCGATCGAGCCATGCACATGCAATTCGGCACAGTCTTCGCCGGTAAAGCTATGGGGAGAGGGAAAGAAGGCCACGAGGCCCTGATCGAGCCGACGCTCCGAACCGATATGGCGGAGCACCATCTTGCGCGGCTCCGGGACACCACCGGCAAGCGCCTCGAGAGTGGACCGAACGAGCGGCCCTGAAAGCCGGATAACCGCAACTCCGGCCGGCAGGGCGCCGGAGGAGAGCGCCATGATTGTGTCGCCCGCCTGCATGGCGCCCTGCCCGTCGGTTTAGGTATTCATCGAGTCGAAGAAGTCCGAATTGGTCTTGGTCTGACGAACCTTGTCCATCAGGAATTCCATCGCGTCGATCGTGCCCATCGGGTTGAGGATGCGGCGCAGGACATACATCTTCTTGAGAATGTCGGACTCGACCAGGAGCTCCTCCTTGCGGGTACCGGACTTGGTGATGTCCAGCGCCGGGAAGATGCGCTTGTCGGCGACCTTGCGGTCGAGAATGATTTCCGAGTTACCGGTGCCCTTGAACTCTTCGAAGATCACTTCGTCCATGCGGCTGCCGGTATCGATCAGCGCCGTCGAGATGATGGTCAGCGACCCACCGCCTTCGATATTACGGGCGGCGCCGAAGAAGCGCTTGGGGCGCTGCAGGGCGTTGGCGTCGACACCACCGGTCAGGACCTTGCCGGAGCTCGGGACAACCGTGTTGTAGGCGCGGCCAAGGCGCGTGATGGAATCGAGGAGAATCACCACATCGCGCTTGTGTTCGACAAGGCGCTTGGCCTTTTCGATCACCATTTCCGCGACCTGGACGTGGCGCGAGGCGGGCTCATCAAAGGTGGAGGAAATGACTTCGCCGCGCACCGAGCGCTGCATATCGGTCACTTCTTCCGGACGCTCGTCGATCAGCAGGACGATGAGATAGCACTCAGGATGATTGGTCGCGATTGACTGTGCAATGTTCTGCAACAGTACCGTCTTACCGGTACGCGGAGGCGCAACGATCAGGGCGCGCTGGCCTTTACCCAAGGGAGCGACGAGATCGAGGAGGCGCGCCGAACGATCCTTGAGGGTCGGATCGGGCAGCTCCATCCGAAGTCGCTCTTCGGGATAAAGCGGCGTCAGGTTATCGAAGTTCACCTTGTGCCGGACGGCTTCAGGATCTTCGAAGTTAATGGTGTTTACTTTGAGCAGCGCGAAGTAGCGCTCGCCTTCCTTGGGAGAGCGGATTTCGCCCTCGACCGTGTCGCCGGTGCGCAGCCCGAAGCGCCGGATCTGGCTGGGGCTGACATAAATATCGTCAGGTCCAGGCAGATAGTTGGCGTCGGGGGACCGCAGAAAGCCGAAGCCATCGGGCAGCACTTCCACCACGCCTTCGCCCACGATGTCGACTTCCTGGGCCGCCAATTCCTTGAGAATGGCGAACATCAACTCCTGCTTGCGCATGGTCGATGCGTTCTCGACCTCCAGTTCCTCGGCAAACGCCAAGAGTTCAGCCGGGGACTTGGCCTTGAGCTCGCTGAGCTTGATATTCTGCATGTATGCGACGGACCCTTGAGGGAGATCGTTGGTAGAAGTGTTAAGTATTTGGGAAGGTTCGGCACCGCGCCGCGATCAGGGCGACCGCGCAGGAAAGGGATGCGTTGGGCAGGATGTAGCGTGATCCGCGGCGTTTTTCAAGCCATTGCCGTTCTGATGGCCGGATTCACGTGAAACCCGACGCCGGGGATAGATGCGACAGAGGCCGGTGCGCGTTGCCCGGCCCCGTCGCCCATTATCCAGACTAGAACGGCTTTACGATCACCATGATCACGATGATGATCAGGAAAACCGTCGGCACCTCGTTGAGAATGCGGAAATATTTCTGCGGCTTGTCGTTCCGGTCCTCAGCAAAGGCGCGCAAATGCCGGGCATACATGCCGTGGACGCCGGACATGGCGAGAACGAAGGCAGCCTTGACCCAGGGCCAGATCGAACCCCAGTCCACGATGCCATGGCCCACCATTGCGAGACCGAACAGCCAGGTGGCGATCATCGCCGGCGTGGTGATGCCGCGGAACAGGCGCCGTTCCATGACCTTGAACGTCTCGGACTGCACCGAGCCCTTCTCGGCCGCGGTATGATAGACAAACAGCCGGGGCAGGTAGAGCATCCCCGCCATCCAGGCGACAACTGCGATGACGTGCAGTGCCTTGAACCATTCAATCATCGGCAATCCCCTAGCCTTCCTTGACGAGACGGATCAGCCGCTCGACATGCGCAATTGGTGTTTCTGGCACAATTCCATGCCCCAGATTGAAAATATGGGGGCGATCGGAAAAGGCGGCAATGATGTCGCGGGCTCTGGTTTCCATCTGCTCGCCACCCAAAACGAGCCGTAACGGATCAAGATTGCCTTGCACCGTCAGCGTCTTAGAAAGGCTCGCCCGAACGAATTCGAGCGGGGTGGCATAATCGATGCCTACTGCGTTGACGCCGGTGCGCTCGGCAAAGCCGGCAATATTGCCGGCGGCACCGCGTGGAAAACCGATGACCGGTGCATCGGGGCTCCGCTGGCGCAGCCCCTCGACAATCCGGCGGTTGGGCTCGGTGACCTGGCGGGCAAAAGCGGCGTCGTCGACATTGAGCGCCCAGCTCTCAAAGATCTGGACCACGTCGGCGCCCGCTTCCAGCTGGGCAGCAAGGTAGTCGATGCTAGTCTCGACCAGAATGTCGATCAACCGGTCGAAAGCCTCGGGATGCTCCAACGCAAACCGGCGCGCCGTCCATTGGTCGGGGGAGCCACGGCCATTGAGCATATAGGTGGCCACCGTCCAGGGCGCGCCACAGAAGCCGATCAGGGTCTTTTCGGCAGGCAGCGCTGCCCGGAGCCGGCGCACGGTTTCTAGGACCGGCGCCAGATGTTCCAAAGCCCTGTCTCGATCGAGACGGTCGATCCCGGCAGCGTCGATTGGATCGAGAATGGGCC
Organism: Pseudomonadota bacterium; assembly: GCA_023391095.1. GTDB lineage: Bacteria > Pseudomonadota > Alphaproteobacteria > Rhizobiales > Devosiaceae > Devosia. Next base: position 249,871 of record JAEWBN010000009.1, on the reverse strand, counting down.
CTTCGCCCACTTCAAAGCGAACCGATTGCCCCAGCGCATCGGGAATGACCAGGATATCGGAAAACAGGATCGCAGCATCGAGATCGAACCGGCGCAGTGGCTGCAGCGTTACCTCGGTGGCCAGGTCTGGCGTATAGCAGAGTTCGAGAAAGCCCCCCGCCTGTTTGCGGGTCTCGCGATATTCCGGCAGATAGCGACCAGCCTGTCGCATGATCCAGACGGGTGGGCGTTCCTGGCGCTGTCCGAGCACAGCGGCAAGCAGCGGTTTATGTGCCACCGGATTCATGGTGCCATCCCTTCCAAGACCCAAAAAGAGTCTTTCTTGCTTCGCTTCTTTATCTTTATGGCGGTGTTTAGCTGCAATTCCGCACCATCCACAATCACGGCCTGTGGCGGCACTTGCGCGCAGGCTTTGGTTAACGCGGTGTGAACACAGACTCTCCGGCGCCCCGTTAACCACTCGTTCATATCTCTTAACAAGAGCTTAATGCGCCGACTCCGGAGTCAACGATTCGATTCCGGCTGTGGAAGAGCGGACTCACATCTGGGTTTGCCGCCTCGGGGATTTCCCCAGACCTTTCCTCAGCCGCCGAACGCGGCGCGCCAAAAGAAAGTGTTAACGAAATCTTACCCAGGTCGAACAACTCGGCTAGCAGTCGAAACTTGCTCGACTAGCCCACAGTTGACCCTTGAGCTGGGGATGACAGTGTGGAAAACATGGTCCCTATGTTGATCCTTGCTTCCACCAGCGCCACCCGCAAAGCCTTGCTGGACAAGGCCGGACTGCGCTTCGACATCCGCCCCGCAAGCATCGACGAACGGAGCATCGAAGCCGAGGCTTTCGATGCTGGCGCAGATGCCCGCGACATTGCCCTGATCCTGGCGCGCCGCAAGGCCGAAGCCGTTTCCGCCCTTTGTCCCGGTGCTCTAGTGATCGGCGCCGACCAGACGCTGGCACTGGGCCTGGAGCTTTTGCACAAGCCGGCCAACCGGACGGCCGCAGCCGAACAGCTCGACCGCCTGCGCGGCAAGACGCATCGCCTCCACGCTGCCGTGGCCCTGGTGCGGGACGGAGAGTTTCTCTGGTCCGATGCCCAGACAGCAGAGCTGACCATGCGCGATTTTTCACCCGAAGAGCGCGACGCCGTCCTCGACCTCGAGGGGGAACAGGTCCTGGGCTCCGTCGGGGGATATCGCCTCGAAGGTCCGTCCATTCGTCTCTTTGAAACGGTCGTCGGCGACTATTTCACCATTCTGGGCCTGCCGCTCCTGCCGCTTCTCGCGGCGCTGCGCGATTTCGCCCCCGAACTGCTAGCACCGCAGGACTGATCAGCGTGACCACAAAAGCCTTTGTCATCGGGCATCCCATTGCCCATTCCCGCTCGCCGCTGATCCACGGCACCTGGCTGGCCCAGCATGGCATCGATGGAACCTACGAGGCCATCGACGTCGCGCCCGCCGACCTGCCGGCGTTTTTCAAGCGCCTGCGGGCCGGTGAATTTGCCGGGGGCAATGTCACCATTCCGCACAAGGAAGCCGTGTTCGCGCTTTGCGATGCGGTGGACGATCTGGCCAGAACCATCGGCGCGGTGAATACGCTGGTGGTACGCGACGGTATGGTGACCGGCATCAATACCGACTATCTGGGTTTTCTCGGCAATCTCGATGCCGGGGCGCCCGGCTGGACTGCCCAACCGGGCGATGCCATCGTCCTGGGCGCCGGCGGTGCAGCCCGCGCCATTCTGGTCGCCCTGCGCGAGCGTTTTGCCGGCACGATCCACGTGCTCAACCGAACCCTCGCCAATGCCCAGGCGCTGGTCGCCAAAATCGAGGGACCCTTTGAAGCGCATGGCTTTGACGCCTATGCCGAACTCGCGCCCCATGCTTCTCTCGTGGTCAATACGAGCTCGGTCGGCATGCATGGCACGCGGTTCGAATGGCTCGATCTCGATCTTCTGCCGCAAACAGCGCTTGTGACCGACATCGTCTATGTGCCGCTGATGACCCCCCTGCTCGCCGATGCCAAGGCGCGGGGTCTCAAGACGGTGGATGGGCTCGGCATGCTGCTGCACCAGGCCGTCCCCGGTTTTGCCCACTGGTTCGGCGTCACTCCGCAGGTGACACCCGATCTGCGCCAGCGTATCGAAGCGACCCTGGAGCATTAGCACCATGCTCGCTATCGGCATTACCGGCTCCATTGCCACGGGCAAGTCGACATTGCTCACGGCCTTCGAAAAGGCCGGCATTCCGGTGTTTTCTGCCGATGCTGCCGTGGCGGCCCTGTATTCGGGGACAGCCGTGAGTCCGGTGGAGGCCCTGTTTCCCGGCGTCACCGTCGACGGGCGGATCGACCGTCAGACCCTTGCCGCAAAACTGAGTGCCGACCCCTCCGGTTTTGCCCGCCTCGAAGCGCTGATCCATCCCATGGTGCGCGAAGAGATCGCGCGGTTTCTGCGCCGCGCCGAGCAATCGGGCGCGCCTGCCGCCGCGGTGGAAGTGCCGCTGCTGTTCGAAAGCGGCCATGACTATGGCTTCGACGCCGTGGCCGTAACCATTGTCGATGAGCACACGCAGAACCAGCGCATCATGTCGAGGCCCGGAATGACCGTGGAAAAGCGCGATGCCTTGCTTGCCCGCCAGCTCCCCCAGGCCGAAAAGAAAAGGCGCGCCACCTGGCTCTTCGACACCTCGCGGCCTCCCGCGGAAATCGAAGCCCGGGTCAAGGCGCTGGTCCAAGACATTGCCGCCGGACGGGAGCCGACATGATCAGGGAAATCGTCCTCGATACCGAAACCACCGGTCTTTCGCCCAATGAGGGCGACCGGCTCGTGGAAATCGGCTGCGTCGAGCTGATCAATCACATTCCGACCGGCAAAAACTATCACGTCTACATCAATCCCCAGCGCTCCATGCCCGAAGAAGCCTTCCGGGTGCACGGGCTGAGCGAAGAATTCCTCGCCGACAAGCCACTTTTCGGTGCGGTGGCCGAGGAATTTCTGGCCTTTATCGGCGACGCCACGCTCGTCATCCACAATGCGGCCTTCGATATCGGCTTTCTCAATGCCGAATTGCTGCGGGCCGGCCACAAGACGCTGTCCAATCCGGTGATCGACACCGTCATGGTCGCCCGCCAGAAGCATCCGGGCGCCCGCGTCAGCCTTGACGCGCTGTGCAAGCACTATGGCATCGACAATTCGCGGCGCACGCTCCACGGGGCTCTCCTCGATAGTGAGATCCTCGCCGAAGTCTATCTCGAGCTCATTGGCGGCAAGCAGGTGAGCCTGGCGCTGGTGGCCGAGGTGGAGGTGACGGCCAGTCTTGACGTCCAGACCCGCATTGCCGTTCCGCCGCGTCCCGCGCCGCTGCCCAGCCGCATCAGCGCCGAGGAAGCCGAAGCCCATGCCGCCTTTATCGCCAAGATGGGCGAAAGCGCACTCTGGTCCCAATACGGACAATCAGCCGCCGAATAGAAAAGGCCCCGGAAAACCGGGGCCTTTCGAATTTTCGGGACCTGCCGTTCAGTTCGGCTTGGGCGCCTCGCCGGCAGCGCCGCCCTGCTGGGCAGCGAGCTTGGCAAGGTTCTGCCGATAGATGGCGGCAAAGTCGACCGGCTCCATCATCAGCGGCGGGAAGCCGCCCTGCTGTGTGACGCTGGCCAGAACCTGACGCGCGAACGGGAAGACCAGGCGCGGGCATTCGATCATCAGAAGCGGCGCCATCTGGTTTTCCGGCACGTTCTTGACGCGGAAAATGCCGCCATAAACCAGCTCGACATTGAACAGCACGGTTTCTTCGCGGTTGGCCTTGGCGTTGAGCGTCAGCTCGATGGCATAGACATCGTCGCTCTGCTTCTTGACGCCGACCGAAATGGAGACGTTGAAGGCAGGGTTGGCGCCGGTAGCCATCAGGGTGGCGGGTGCCCCCGGATTTTCGAAGCTGAGGTCGCGGATATACTGGCCGATCAGGTTCATGCTCGGCTGGGGCGCGGCGGCCTGCGGCGCTGCACCGCCCTGGGTCTCGTCGGACATTATGGGTCCTTTTCCATTCTTGATGTGTTCAGGCAACTGGCCGGCTGGCTAGCATTTTTGTCGCAGGCGAACAAGCCGGACCGCTCAGCGGCGGTCCTCGCCGCGCCAGTCGTCATCGCCAAGATCGACGGTCGGCGGCCCTGAAAGGCGCGGGTCTTCGGGGTCGGCATAGCGGCGATAGGTCGTGGTGGTTTCCACCACCTGCACCCGGCTTGCCAGCCTGGTGAAGATCGCTTCGCGCACCGGCGGCAGCAGCAAGAGCAGCGCAGCGATATCAGTCAGAAAGCCGGGGATCAGCAACAGCACGCCCGCAAGGCCGATCAGCATGGCGTCGAACATGGCCCGGCCGGGAATGGTCCCGCTTCCCATGCTGCCCCGCAGCCGATTGACCACGCCCAGCCCCTGATGCCGGAGCACAAGGCCACCCAGCAGGGCTGCCCCGATCACCAGACCCAGCGTGGGAAAGAGGCCGATGGCGCGGCCCACGATGATGAACATCGCAATTTCGAGCAGCGGCAGGGCCAGGAAAAGCAAACCGATCAGGCGGGCCAAAGGCGGGTCCTCATGCAGGGCGCGTTCACATTCGGGCGAGACAAATTGCAACTCCGGCTATCGTGAACTGGTTTTGAGCTAAAGCTTTGCCTATATATAGGCCGATTTCGGCGCAGAACGAGCGCCTGCCACCAATTTTGTCGACCGCCTCCCGCGCAAGGTGCCCCGCTTATGGACGAATTTCTCGATCTGCCGACCCTGATTGCCATTGTCGTGGCCGTGTTCGTGCTGTTCCGGCTGCGCTCGGTTCTGGGAACGCGGACTGGCAATGAACGCCCGCCCATCGACCGGAGCCGTTCGGCTGCAACCGAAAAGCCTGCCAATGACGAAACCGTCGTGCCGCTGCGCCCGCGTCCAGCCGCCCCCGAGCTTGACGATGAACGCCGCGCCCGCAAGTTGGAGGCCGAGATCGAACAGGCCTCTGCTGGCAATGCCGAACTCGCCGGCGGCCTTAAGGCCGTGGCCGATGTCGATCCCACCTTCACCCCCAAGAGCTTCCTCGAGGGTGCCAAGCAGGCTTACGAGATGATCGTCACCGCCTTTGCCGAAGGCGACCGCCAGACGCTCAAGAACCTTCTCGACAAGGACATTTTCGACAGCTTCCAGCGCGCCATTGCCGAGCGCGAAGCGGCGGGCCAGACGGTCGATTTCACCTTTGTCGGCCTGCCCAAGATCGCCATTGTCGATGCCGAATTCGACAAGCGCAATGTCAACGTCACCGTCGATTTCCATGCCGAAGTCGTGTCGGCCACCCGCGACAAGGACGGCAACCTGGTGGAGGGCAATGCCGATCAGGTGCAGACCATTGCCGACGAATGGACCTTCTCGCGCAATCCCAAGTCGCGCGATCCGAACTGGAAAGTCGTCGCGACCAGCCAGCTCGACTGATTCTTTTGCGGCAGGCCCGGCGTTATGTCCAAGCGCGATCCCAGACGCCTGCCGCATGACTTTCATCTCTGGACGACGGTTGCGTCCACGGTGGAGCCCCTGCGCCGCAAGGGGCTCCTCAAACCCGGCCAAGCCGCTTTGCCCCAGCCCGAGCCGGAACCGCAGCCCATCATCAAGGCCGCGCCCAAGCCCTTGAAAGCAGGTAAGCCCTTCCTGCCCCCCTACCAGGCACCCTCTCCCGGCCGACCGTTGCTCGAAAAGGCGGTGGACCCGGCAATTCATAAAAAGGTGCGTCGCGGCCGCATCGATATCGATGGCACCATCGACCTGCACGACATGACTCAGGCACAGGCCCGCGAGGCGCTTTACCGCTATGTCACGACGCGGGCGGCGCGTGGAGACCGCACCATTCTCGTGATCACCGGCAAGGGGCTCAAGACCGACAATGACTACATCGCGGCCATGAGCGAGCGCGGCATCCTGCGCACCATGCTGCCCATCTGGCTCAGCGAACCGGGCCTGGCCCATCTGGTTTCCGGATGGAGCGTCGCGGCGCGGGGCCATGGCGGAGAGGGGGCGTGGTATGTGCGCCTGAGGCGCCAATGACCCCGCTTGGCGCCAAACTGCGCGCCATGCGCGAGGCCCGTGGCATCTCCCTCAAGGAAATGGCGGCAGCGCTCAATGTCTCGAGCGCCTATCTTTCGGCGCTGGAACACGGCAAGCGCGGCACGCCGACGAGTTTCCTCCTCCATCGCATCATCGCCTTTTTCAATGTCATCTGGGACGAGGCCGAGGAGTTGCAGCGCCTGGCCGAGATTTCCGACCCCAAGGTCACCATCGATACGGGCGGGCTTTCGCCCGAAGCCACCGAACTCACCAATCGCCTGCGCGACGACATTGGCCGGCTGGCGCCCGAAGACCTCAAATTTTTGCGCGACGAAGTGGTGCGGCGCTCGGGGCGCAAGCGGTAGCCTTCCACGCACTCGGTTCGACACCTCCCCTTGACGGGGGAGGGAGCGATGCTCGGCCGAACGGGCCGTAGCAGAGCCAGGTGGGGTACTGTCGGGCCCCCCACCCCAGCGTCGCTAAGGCCTATCGGCCAAGTTTTGTAGGCTAAGTTTTGCCACCCTCCCCGCAAGGGAGAGGGTGAGCAGTTAAAGCACGAACTTGCTCAGATCCGTGTTCCCGGCCAGCGCACCGACCTTTTCCCGCACAAAGGCGGCGTCGATGGTCACGGTCTGCCCGGCCCGGTCAGGCGCGTCGAAGGAAATTTCCTCCACCAGCCGTTCCATCACCGTCTGCAAACGGCGGGCGCCGATATTCTCGACGGTCGCGTTGACCGTGACGGCAGCGTCGGCAATGGCCTCGATGGCGTCGGGCGTGATGGACAGGGTCAACCCTTCGGTCCCCATCAGCGCGACATATTGCTTGATGAGGCTGGCCTCGGTGTCGCTGAGAATGCCGATGAAGTCTTCGCGGGTCAGCGCCTTGAGCTCAACCCGGATCGGCAGGCGACCCTGAAGTTCGGGCAGGAGATCGCTGGGCTTTGACACATGGAAGGCGCCGGAGGCGATGAACAGGATATGGTCGGTCTTGACCGGACCATACTTGGTCGCAACCGTCGTGCCTTCGATCAGCGGCAGGAGATCGCGCTGCACGCCTTCGCGCGACGGACCGCCCTGCACACCACCCTCGCGGGCCGCGACCTTGTCGATCTCGTCGATAAAGACGATGCCGTGGTTCTCCACCAGCTCGATGGCTTCGCTCTTGAGCTGATCCTGGTCGAGCAGCTTGTCGGCTTCCTCGGCGATCAGCGGCTCATAGGCATCCTTGACCTTGATCTTGCGCTTGACCCCGCGCCCGCCCATGGCCTGCTTGAACATGTCCGAAAGGTTGATCATGCCGATGCCGCCATTGGGCATGCCGGGGATGTCAAAGCCGCCGGTGCCCGGATTGGGCTGCATCTCGATCTCGATTTCCTTGTCGTCGAGCTCGTTATTGCGCAGCTTGTTGCGGAAGCTGTCGCGGGTCGAGGGCGTCGCGGACGTCCCCACCAGAGCATCGAGCACGCGCTCTTCGGCATTATGGTGGGCCTGCGCCTGCACATCGCGGCGGCGCTTGTCGCGCAGCACGGTGATGCCCGCTTCGACGAGATCGCGCACGATCTGCTCGACATCGCGGCCGACATAGCCAACCTCGGTGAACTTGGTGGCCTCGACCTTGACGAAGGGCGCCTGCGCCAGCCGCGCCAGGCGGCGGGATATTTCGGTCTTGCCGACGCCGGTTGGCCCGATCATCAGGATATTCTTGGGGCTGACCTCGCGACGCAGGTCCGGGGGAAGCTGCTGGCGGCGCCAGCGATTGCGCAGCGCCACCGCGACGGCGCGCTTGGCATCGGCCTGCCCAACGATATGACGGTCGAGCTCGGAAACGATCTCGCGCGGGGAAAAATTGGTTTCACTCATTATTCGTCTCCAGGTGCCTTATCCAGGAAGCGCACCATCAGGTGTTCGTCGATATATCGACCGTTCACGCAAAGGCTGCGGGGTTCGGTGCCGTAGATCTTGAATCCGGCCCTCTCATAGAGCCGGATGGCGGGTTGGTTATGCGTTCCAACCATCAGGTGGAGCTGGATCACCTCGCTGCGCGCGTGCTCGGCTGCCGCCTCCAGCAGGGCCAGGGCTGCGCCGGTGCCACGCAGCTCTGGCCTGACATAGACCTGAAGCAGCCAGCCGCGATGGCTGGCCCTTTCGCCTGCGTCGCGGTCATAGACCACGATGCCCGCCAGCGTATCCGCCGCCGTCATCACCCCGAACACCGCGCGCCGGCTGAGGAATTCATCGACTTCCTCCGGTGGCCGGGCAGCAAAGCTTTCTGCGGAGGTGCCGTAGGCCTCCGGATGGTTGCGCAGGGCTTCCAGCCGGATGGCGATATAGGCGTCCAGGTGTTTTCGGTTGAGACGGCGGATCGAAAAACTCACGCGCCAAGCTCGATGGTTTCGACCGTCACATTGCCATTGGTATAGACGCAGATTTCCTCAGCGATCTTCATGGCCCGGCGGGCAATGTCCTCGGCATCGAGCTCGGTCGCCTGATGCAGGGCCAGCGCCGCCGAATGGGCATAGTTTCCGCCCGAGCCGATGGCGATGACGCCGTGGTCAGGGGTCAGCACGTCGCCATTGCCGGTCAGCACCAGCGTGTCGGTCTTGTCGGCCACGATCATCATGGCCTCGAGCTTGCGCAGATACTTGTCGCCGCGCCAGTCCTTGGCGAGCTCGACCGCTGCGCGCATCAACTGGTCGGGATACTGCACCAGCTTGGCTTCGAGGCGCTCGAACAGGGTAAAGGCATCTGCGGTAGAGCCGGCAAAGCCGCCGATCACCTTGCCATCAGCGAGGCGCCGCACCTTTTTTGCGCCGTGCTTCATCACCGTCTGGCCCATGGAAACCTGGCCATCGCCGGCCACCACGACCTTGTTGCCCTTGCGCACGGAAACGATCGTCGTCCCGTGCCAGCCGGGATTTGTGTGTTCACTCATTGGGGGAGATACTCCGAACTGTTGAGTGATATTTAGGGGGTCGACCGGCGATTGCAACCGCGGCAGTCCGCCTCCCCGCCTCCCGGGAAGAAACCCAATCTTCACGCGGCCATGCCTATCTGCTAGTGAGCCGCCGAACGCCGGAGAGCCGCCATGCGCACAGCAACCATCGCCCGCAAGACCAACGAGACCGAGATTTCCGTCTCGATCAATCTCGACGGCACTGGCGTGCATTCGATGAAGACGGGTGTGGGCTTTTTCGACCACATGCTCGACCAGCTTTCCCGCCACTCGCTGATCGACATGGATGTCGCCTGCAAGGGCGACCTCCACATCGACAGTCACCACACCGTGGAAGATGTCGGCATTGCCCTGGGTCAGGCCATCAAACAGGCGCTGGGGGACAAAAAGGGCATCCGCCGCTATGCCAGCTCGGACCTGCCGATGGACGGGACGCTGACCCGCGCCGCACTCGATGTGTCGGGGCGCGCCTTCCTGGTCTTCAAGGCTGAGTTTTCGCAGGGCAAGATCGGCGACATCGACACTGAGCTTTTCCGGGAATTTTTCCAGGCGCTGGCCATCAATGCCGGCATCACGCTCCATATCGAAAACTTCTATTTCGACAACAACCACCATCTGGCCGAGTCCATGTTCAAGGCCGTGGCCCGCGCCTTGCGCGAGGCGGTGGAAATCGATCCGCGCATGAGCGACGCCGTGCCCAGCACCAAGGGTACGCTCTAGGCCTTTCGCCCGGCGCGCTTTTGCACTAAGTCACCGCCAAACACAGGTGTCACCCCGGTCTCGGACCGGGGCCCATCCTGCGATCTCAAGATGCCCGGCCGCAAACCGGGCGTCGAGGTTCTGGAGAGAGTTGTGACCCTCTACACGCTGCACGCACCAAAGCCCGGCACCGACAAACTGCCCGAAGCGGTGGCCGAAAAGTTTTCCTGGTTTGCGGCCCTGCTGCCGCCGGTGCATGCGCTTGCCCATCGTCTCTGGGATCAGCTGGGCCTTTTTGTCCTCGGCCTGGGCATCATCGCGGTGACCGCGCGTTTCCTCGGTCCTGATGCGGCGTTCTGGCTTTATGTCCTGCTGGCTCTGGCCTGCGGCTTTGCCGCGCCGGGAGCCCGGCGCCGCGCGTTGAGCCGGCGCGGCTACCACGCCGCCGGCCATCGCATTGCCCCTGACGCCGACCTTGCCCGCCTGCCGATAATGGAGTCCCGCCCGTGAGCCTTGTTGCCATCATCGACTACGGCGCGGGCAATCTGCGCTCCGCCGCCAAGGCCTTCGAGCGTGTCGCCGGCGAACGCGGCAGGGGCGATGACATCCTCGTCACCGCCGACCCGGACGCAGTGCGCCGCGCCGACCGCATTATGCTGCCGGGCGTCGGTGCCTTTGCCGACTGCATGGCCGGGCTCCAATCCGTGCCCGGCATGATCGAGGCGCTCGACGAGAAGGTCATCAAGGGCGGCACGCCCTTTCTCGGCGTCTGCGTCGGCATGCAGCTGCTGGCCAGCGAAGGCCGCGAAAAGACCGTTACGCAAGGCTTGGGCTGGATCCCCGGCGCGGTCGAAAAGATCACGCCCGCCGATCCGGGCCTCAAGATCCCCCATATGGGCTGGAACACCATTTCGGCCACCCGGCCCCATGCCCTCCTTGCCGGCATTGCCGATGGGCCCGATGGGCTGCACGCCTATTTCGTCCACTCCTATCACCTGCGCCCCGAAAACCCGGCCCACCTCGTCGCCACCACCCAATATGGCGGCGCGCTGACCGCCTGCGTCGGCCGCGACAACATTTTCGGCACCCAGTTCCACCCGGAAAAGAGCCAGGCCCTGGGCCTGAAACTGATCGAGAATTTCCTCGGGTGGAGCCCTTGAGGCACCCCCACCTAGCCTCCCCCTTCCAGGGGGAGGGACTGCATCCAGTTCGGGGCACGGTTGTGCCAAAGCCAAAGTCCCTGCTCCTCCCCCTCTCAGGGGGAGGTCGGGTGGGGGTTTTCCTAAAGAGCAAAAGACAATGATCCTCTTCCCCGCCATCGACCTCAAGGACGGCCAGTGCGTGCGCCTCAAACTGGGCGACATGAACCAGGCGACCGTTTTCAACGACAATCCCGCGGCTCAGGCCAAGAGCTTCGAGGATCAGGGTTTTGAGTATCTCCACGTCGTCGATCTCAACGGCGCCTTTGCCGGCGAAAGCGTCAATGGCGCGGCGGTCGAAGAGATTCTGAAAACCGTGAAATTCCCCGTCCAGCTCGGCGGCGGCATTCGTAATCTCGGCCATATCGAAGCCTGGCTCGACAAGGGCCTCGCCCGCGTCATCCTCGGCACCGTCGCCGTGCGCGATCCGGCGCTGGTGAAGGAGGCCGCCGCCAAATGGCCCGGTCAGGTCGCCGTCGGCATCGATGCCCGCAAGGGCATGGTCGCTGTCGAAGGCTGGGCGGAAACCTCCGAACTCTCCGTCATCGAGCTCGCCAAACGCTTCGAAGGCGCCGGCGTCGCCGCCATCATCTATACCGATATCGACCGCGATGGCGTTTTGGCCGGCATCAACTGGGACTCCACGCTCGAGCTGGCCCGCGCCACATCAATCCCCGTCATCGCCTCGGGTGGCCTGGCCTCCATGGCCGATATCGACCGGCTGACCCAGCCGGATGCCCGGGTTCTCGAAGGCGCCATTTCCGGCCGCGCGCTCTACGATGGCCGCATTGATTCACGTGAAGCACTGGCCAAGCTGAAGGCGGCCGCGTGATGACCGGGGGGCAGCCGCGCGTCCCATGGTTGCCCTATGCCGTCACCCTCGTGGTGATCGGCCTCTTCACTTTCTCGCCCGTGATCGTGCTCGCCTTTGCCAATGCCGGCCACGCCGGAACGCCGCTCCAGCTCACCGACCTCATGGCCGCATGGGGCGCGCTGGGCTGGCTGGTGCTTGCGCCCTTCCCGCTCGGCATGTTTGCCCTTGGCGGCTGGCTCGTGGCGCTCCTGACCCATCTCTGGGTGCGGCGGCGTCAGCGCCGCAAGGCATCCCGCCCATGACCGCGCCGCGCTTCCCATGGGGGCTTTACGCCACCTTTTTCGTGCTCATCGTCCTTTTCGGCCTCGCGCCCCTGTTGGGCGTCGTCATTGCGGAAGCCATTGCCAGCGCCAATGGATGTACATTAAGCGAGGGCAGCGCCAGCGTCTGCATGGTTGGCGGCAGCGACTGGGGCGGCGCGCTCTATGCCCTCTTCGTGCTCACCTGGTTCCTGCTGGCCACCCTGCCCCTGGCCGGTGGCGCGCTGATCGTGTGGCTCGTCGTCCTCGTCATCCATCGCATTGCCTTTGCGCGGCGGCAAAAATCGGAGCTGGCATGAGCCTCAAGACCCGTATCATTCCCTGTCTCGATGTGGCCGGCGGCCGTGTCGTCAAGGGCGTCCAGTTTGTCGATCTCGTCGATGCCGGCGATCCCGTGGAAGCGGCCATGGCCTATGACGCGGCAGGCGCTGACGAACTGACCTTTCTCGACATCACCGCCAGCCACGAAGGCCGCGACACCATTTTCGACGTGGTCGCCCGCACCGCCGAACATTGCTTCATGCCGGTGACGGTGGGGGGCGGCGTCAGGAGCATCGAGGATATCCGCAAGCTTCTCCTGGCCGGTGCCGACAAGGTTGCCATCAATTCCGCCGCTGTGAACGATCCCGATTTCATCGCCCGCGCCGCCGACAAGTTCGGCAATCAGTGCATCGTGGTCTCGGTCGATGCCAAGCAGCGGCTCGATGCCCGCGTCGGCGGCGACAATCGCTCCGAATGGGAAATCTATACCCATGGCGGCCGCAAGCCGACGGGCATCGATGCGGTGGAATTTGCTGCCCGCATGGTCGAGCGCGGGGCCGGGGAATTGCTGGTTACCTCGATGGACCGCGACGGCACCAAGTCGGGCTTTGACCTCCAGCTGACCCGCGCCATTGCCGATAGCGTCGAAGTGCCCGTGATTGCCTCGGGCGGTGTGGGAACGCTGCAGCATCTGGTCGAGGGCGTCACCGAAGGCCATGCCAGCGCCGTGCTGGCGGCCTCCATTTTCCACTTCGGCACCTTCACCATTCCCGAAGCCAAGCGCTACATGATGGAACATGGCATCGACATGCGCATGGACGCCAGCGTTGAGGCTGCTTAGGTCCTGATGACGGCAGGCCCAAAGTTTGCTCTAAGCCATAACCACGCACGATGTCTTCCCGGCGCCGCCCGGGATCTGAAGTTGGCCCCCGGCCCCGCCGGGGTCACACCCAAGGGGTGGAACACGAAATGACACTCGAAGAGCTCGAAGCCCGGATCGCAACGCGCGCCGCTGCCTCGCCTGAGGAAAGCTACACTGCCAAGCTCATTGCGCGCGGCATGAACAAGGCCGCCCAGAAACTGGGCGAGGAAGCCACCGAAGCGGTTATTGCCGCCGTGACCGGCGACCGGGCCGAGCTGGTCAAGGAGAGCGCCGACGTGCTCTACCATCTCCTGGTCGTGCTCAACGCGTCCAAAATCCCGCTGGCCGACGTCATGGCCGAGCTCGACAGGCGCACCGCCCAGTCGGGCCTGGCTGAAAAAGCCGCTCGCAAGGAGTCGTGATGCCCAAGCGCCAGACTGCACTCGACCCCTATCACCACTTCACCAAGCAGCAGTGGAGCGACCTGCGCAACGGCCAGCCGATGACGCTGACCGAGGATGACATCAAGCGCCTGCGCGCGCTGACCGACCCGATCTCGCTGGCCGAGGCCGAGGAAATCTATCTGCCGCTGTCGCGGCTCCTCGCCTATTACGTGGAGGCGATCCAGGGCCTCAACCACGTCTCGTCGCGCTTCCTCAATACGCCCGGGGGCAAGGTCCCGTTCATCATCGGCGTTGCCGGCTCTGTGGCGGTGGGCAAATCGACCACCTCGCGTATCCTTCAGGCGCTGTTGTCCCGCTGGCCCTCGAGCCCCAAGGTTGATCTGGTCACCACCGACGGTTTCCTCCACCCCAATCGCGTGCTTGAAGAGCGCGGCATCATGGGGCGCAAGGGGTTCCCCGAAAGCTACGACCGCGCCCGCTTCGTCAACTTCCTCGCCGACATCAAATCCGGCAAGCCCAGGGTCTCGGTGCCGGTCTATTCCCACCTTGTCTATGACGTGGTGCCCGGAGAAGAAGTGGTCATCGACAAGCCCGACATTCTTATTGTCGAAGGGCTGAACATCCTCCAGCCCGGCGAGCTGCCGCAGGATGGCCAGCCCATTCTGTTTGCCTCGGATTTCATCGATTTCTCGATTTATATCGACGCCGATGTGGAGGACCTGCGCGACTGGTACGTCACGCGCTTCTTCCGCCTGCGCGAAACCGCCTTCCGCGACCCCACCTCATTCTTCCGCAAATTCTCCGAAATGAGCGAGGAAGAAGCGGGTGGCTATGGTCGCATGGTCTGGGAAACCATCAACCTCCCCAACCTCCTCGAAAACGTCCTGCCCACCCGCAGCCGCGCCGACCTGATCCTCAAAAAGGGCCAGAACCACCGCGTCGAAGAGGTCAAGCTGCGGCGGCTCTGAGCGACTTATGCGATGCCCCACCTCCCCCCCGACGGGGGAGGCAAGCGCAGCTTGGCCGCTAGGCCTGGCGAAACTGGGGGGGGCGAACGAGAACGGCGCCCAACGGGCCGCCCCTAATACGTACCCTGCTGCGGCTGGCTGAGAATGATGAGGTTCCCGTCCGGGTCCCGCAATTTGGCTGTCTTGAAAAAGTCGCCGATGGATTTGGCGACCGGCTTGAGCCCGTGCATTTCGAGCCGCGCCAGCTCGTCGGCCAGGTCATCCACGATCAGCATGGTGACGCTCGCCCCGGCCCGGTCCTGGTCGGTCATCACATGCACCCAGCCCCCGCCCGGCAGCTTCCACTCGGCCACGTCCTGCATGGTGCGCGCGTCGGCCGGGCGGCCGAACAGATATTCATACCAGACGAGGGAAAGCGAGAGATCCTCCACCGCGATCCCGGCCAGCACATTGGTGAGTGTCATCAGGCGGTCCGTTTCTTGTGGCTCGTTGGGCGAATCGTAACACAGTCCGCCCTCAGGGGGCAGCACAGTTGGCGCGGCCGCGCCGCACTGCTATAGGCGGAGCCAATTCGGGGAGTTCGTCACATGAGCAAGCTGCGCATCATCATTGCCGGAGCCGGTGGGCGCATGGGTGCGGCCAATATCAAGGCCGTCGCCGCCCATCCCGATGTAGAGCTTGTCGGCGCCTTTGACCGGCCCGGTGCCGCCTCTGTCGGCAAGGATGCCGGCACTCATGCAGGTCTGGGCGAGCTGGGCATTGCCATTGCCGAAGGCCCGGCCAGTCTGCTCGGCAAGGCCGATGCCATCATCGATTTCACCGCCCCGGCCGCCAGCGTCGCCCTCGCCCGTCTCGCCGCCGATCATGGCCTTGTCCACGTCATCGGCACCACAGGCTGCCTCCCGGACGAGGACGCCGCGATTGCCGAAGCCGGCAGGAATGGCGCGCGGGTGGTCAAGTCGGGCAATTTCTCTCCCGGCGTCGTGACGCTTGCCGTGCTGGTGGAAAAGGCCGCCCGCGCCTTGCCCGACTACGATGTCGAAGTGCTCGAAATGCACCACAACCAGAAGGTCGACGCGCCCTCGGGCACGGCCCTGCTTCTGGGCGAGGCTGCCGCCAGGGGCCGCGATATTGACCTCCGCGCCAATTCCGTGCGCTCCCGCGATGGCCATACCGGTCCGCGCGAATTCGGCTCGATCGGGTTTGCGACGCTCCGTGGCGGCAATGTGATCGGCGATCACACCGTCATTCTGGCTGGTCCGTCCGAGCGCATCGAACTGGGTCACCGCGCCCAGGATCGCACCATTTTTGCCAATGGCGCCGTGCGCGCTGCCCTCTGGGCGGCCGGGCAGCCTGCCGGGCTTTATTCCATGGCCGACGTGCTTGGCCTCAACGACTGAACAAGGGACTGAACACATGAGCGGTACGCTGATCCTGGTGCGTCATGGCCAGAGCGAATGGAATCTCGAAAATCTCTTCACCGGTTGGCGCAATCCCAACCTGACCGAGCAGGGGATCGGCGAAGCCCGCGCGACCGGCCAGGCCCTCAAGGCCGCCGGCATCGTGCCCGATCTTTACTACACATCATGCCTGCGCCGCGCCCAGCACACGCTCGACCTCATGCTCGAAGAAATGGGCATCCAGAACGTCACCATCACCCGCAACGTCGCGCTCAATGAACGCGACTATGGCGACCTTTCCGGCCTCAACAAGGATGATGCGCGCCAGAAATGGGGCGAAGAGCAGGTGCTGATCTGGCGCCGGTCGTTCGACGTGCCCCCTCCGGGCGGCGAATCCCTCAAGGACACCGCAGCCCGCACCCTGCCCTATTACGAGGCCGAGATCCTGCCCCAGCTCAAGGCCGGCAAGACCGTCCTGATCGCCGCCCACGGCAATTCTCTGCGCGCCCTGGTCATGGCCATCGAACGCCTGACGCCGGACGAAATCCTTGCCCGCGAAATCGCCACGGGCGAGCCCACGGTTTACAAGATCGGCGCTGACGGCAAGTTCGAAGAGCGCATCACGCTCTGATTGCTCCGCCACCTTTGCCGTCCTCGGGACTTACCCGCGGACGGCATGATTCACGTGGAACTCTGCATCACGGGGCGGCCGGTGGAGATCACCCCGGCCTCCCAGCCCAGAATGGCCCGCTTGCGCGGCACGCCCCAATGGTAGCCGGTCAGCGCGCCGGAACTACCCACCACCCGGTGGCAGGGCACCACAAAGCTGATCGGGTTCCTGCCCACGGCTGCGCCCACCGCGCGCGAAGCGCTCGGCCGCCCGATATGGTTGGCCACGCTGGAATAGGTCACCGCATGGCCCACCGGGATCTTGAGCAGCGTTTCCCACACCTTGACCTCGAAATCGGTGCCGATCAGCACAACCCGCACCGGCTGGTCCGCCGACCATCGCGACGGCTCGAATATGCCCGCGACAACAGGCGCGATCCGCGCATCGTCCCGCGTGAACCGGGCATTGGGCCAGCGATTAGCCAGATCCGCGAAAGCCTCTTCGATCGTGGTGTCGGCATCGGCAAAGCCCAGGCCCGATATGCCGTATTCGGTCGCCGTCACCACCGCCGTGCCGAAGGGCGACGGGGCAATGCCCCAGACCATGTCCATCCCTGCCCCGCCGGCCCGGAACACACCAGGCGGCATGGCTTCATAGGTGACGAACAGGTCATGCAGCCGGCTGGTTGAGCTGAGGCCCACTTCATAGGTCGTGTCGAGCACGCTGGCTTGATCGCGCAAGAGCCCCTTGGCATGGTTGAGCGCCACGGCCTGCGCAAAGCTCTTGGGGCTGAGACCACACCAGCGGCGGAAGAGATCGGTCAGCTGCCGCTCGCTGAGCCCAAGCGCACGGGCAAAGGCGGCGAGGTCGGTCTCATCGGGACCATTTTCCGTCAGATAGCGGATGGCCGCGCGGATCGTGTCATAGTCATTGGAAGCGGTGGGCGGAAGCATCTGGTTCATGGCCATGGCCTTGGGTCGGGTATCTGTGCGGACCCTAGCCAAACCATTCCGTCCGGCGCCACCCGCTTTTGACCGCTATGCCGCCCGGCGGGCCTTGCGCAGCGCGACGCCCAGCGCGCGCCCGAAGCTTGATTTGTCATTGGTCGACAGGAAGCCGCCCAGTTCGAGCTCGTCCTTGCCATGCCTGAGGAAAATCCCGGTGGTCCGCTCGTTTTCGTCGCGCACCAGCCGCAATCGCACGACCTGCGGCTCGAAGCGCTGCATCACTCGCGTTCCATCCTCCGCGGCGGTGACAATTTCCACCTGCTCCGGCCAGACGGTGATCTGCTGGCTGAGATTCTGCCGTCGCGACTGGCGCATGCCGAAGCCGAACAGCCCCGCTCCCGCCGCGCCATAGGCGCAAAGCGCCGGAACGGCGATTTCCGGTGCTGCCAGCAGCAGCGGTCCCCCCACCAGCCCCACGCAGGCCAGCGCGACCCAGCCCCCGGCAGTGCGCAGGGAGCGGTCTGGCTTCAGGGTCGCCGCAAACAGCGGCGCTGTGGTGGTGGCTTGCATCGGCATGGCTCTTCCCCGAAATACTGGCAGAGATTCGGAGCCGAGAGAATGGCGGGCGTTAAAAAAATTAAGAAATTGAAGTCGCCCGAGATCGAGGCGATTTTCGCGCGCTTCCATGAGATCGAGCCCGAGCCCAAGGGCGAGCTCGACTACCTCAATGCCTTCACCCTGCTGGTGGCGGTAGTTCTCTCCGCCCAGGCCACGGACGCAGGGGTCAACAAGGCTACCAAGAAGCTCTTCGAACTGGCGCCCACCCCCGCGGCCATGGTGGCACTGGGCGAAGAAAAGATCACCGAACTCATCAAGACCATCGGCCTGTTCCGCGGCAAGGCGAAGAATGTCCATGCGCTGAGCCAGCTGCTGCTCGAGCGCCACGGCGGGGAGGTCCCCGACACCCGCGAAGCGCTTGAGGCCCTGCCCGGCGTCGGGCGCAAGACCGCCAATGTCGTGCTCAACATCTGGTTCAAGCAGCCCACCATTGCCGTGGACACCCACCTTTTCCGCGTCGGCAACCGGACCGGCATCGCGCCGGGCAACACCCCGCTGGCGGTGGAACTGGCCCTTCAAAAGGCGGTGCCCGAGCGCTTCATGCTCCATGCCCACCATTGGCTGATCCTGCACGGCCGCTATATCTGCAAGGCCCGCAAGCCCGAATGCTGGCGCTGCCCGATTGCGCAATGGTGCCTGTTCGAGCCAAAGACCCCGCGTCCGGACCGCGCCTAGGCGCCGTAACCGCGCGCCATGGCCGCCGCAAAGATCGGGATCAGTACCAGGATGCCGGCCTGAAGATGGATATAGCGCCGCGCCGCCCCGATCTCCGCCGGCGGCGGGGCATAGTCCGCCTGCCCTGCGCCCGCCTTGAGCCAGCGCCGGAAGGCCAGCGTCGGTGGCACTGTCAAAAGACCCATGACGAGAAAGGCCGTCATCTTTCCCCAGAAGGCATGGTTGCCCCAATAATAGCTTTCCTCGATGGCCCCGAAATAAACCCGCAGCAGGCCGATCACGATGACGATCCCGGCCACCGCGCCATAGGCAGCATCCAGTCGCGTCAGCTGCACGATCCGGGGTCCGCTCAATCCCGGCCGCACCAGCGCGAACTCTGCCGCAAACAGCGCCACGAGTGTGAACACGGCCACATGATGCGCCGAGGCCAGAACCAGATCCCAATCCATTTTGCCATTCCATGTTGACAGCGCTCACATCATTCCGCTTTAAGTGAACAATGTCAACTTCGCAGAATTCCCCCTATCACCACGGCAATTTGCGCCAGGCGCTGCTCGAAGCCGCTCTTATCATTCTCGAGCGCAATGGCGAGGCGGGCCTGGGCCTGCGCGATCTGGCGCGCGCTGTCGGCGTTTCCCCGGCCGCGCCCTATCGCCATTTCGATAGCCGCGCCGCCCTCCTCGAAGCCTTGGCGGTGACCGGCTTCCAGCGCTTTTCCGCCCGCATGGAGGAAGTGGCCGCCTCCGAGCCCGACAATGCCATGGCTGCCATGGGCAAGACCTATGTGCTCTTTGCCCTCGACAATCCCAATCTCTTCCGCCTGATGTTCTCGCCCCAGCTGAAAAAGGATGGCCGCCCCGGCCTGCGCATGGCGGCGGATGCCGCCTTTGACACGCTACGCCACGTCGTGGGCGGGGATGCCGCGACCGGCCGCATCAAGGCTCTGGCCGCCTGGGCCAAGGTCCACGGCCTTGCCGTGCTGCTGCTCGACGGGCAGATCGCCATCCGCGCCGGGGAGGACACCGAGGCCCTGATCGCAGAGATCATCGGCAGCCTCTAGGCTGACCCTTTTCGTTGCCGCCACCGGCCCGATGGTCTAAACCGGCTCACGGCTTTCCCCTGCGCCGGACCCCCGCACATGACCCAGACCCGCTTCGACGTGCTGACCATTGGCAATGCCATCGTCGACATCATCGCCCCTGTCGAACCCGGCTTCATCGAGCGCGAAGGCATGACCGAGGGCATCATGCACCTCATCGATAGCGACCGGGCCGAAGACCTCTACGCCAAGATGCCCCTCGGCCGGCAGCAGATTTCGGGGGGCTCGGCCGGCAACACCGCTGCCGGCGTTGCCTCGCTCGGGGGCCGCGCTGCCTTTGTGGGCAAGGTTGCCGATGACAATCTGGGCGATGTCTTTGCCTCCGATCTCGAATCGACAGGCGTTCACTACAGCACTTCGCGCCTCAAGGGCGGTGCCCTCACCGCGCGCTGCATGATCTTCGTCTCCCCGGACGGAGAGCGGACCATGAATACCTATCTGGGCGCCTGCCACGAATTGACCGAGCGCGATATCGATCCCGATGAGATCGGCGGCGCTGCCATCACCTATATGGAAGGCTTCCTCTGGGACCCGGTTGAAGCCAAGAAGGCCTTTGTGCTGGCCGCCCATTATGCCCACAAGAATGAGCGCGCCGCCGCCTTCACCCTCAGCGATCCGTTCTGCGTCGATCGCTATCGTGCCGAATTTCTCGATCTCATCCGCTCAAAGACCATGGACTATGTCTTTGCCAATGTGAACGAGCTCAAGTCGCTCTACCAGACCGATGATCTGGGCGAAGCCGTGCGCGAGATTGCCAAGGATGCCGAAATTGCCGCCATCACCATGGGAGCCGATGGCGCCATGGCCGTGTGCAATGGCGAGGTGATCTCCGTGCCCGCCTATCCGGTCGACAAGGTCGTGGACGCAACCGGCGCCGGCGACCTCTTCGCCTCCGGCTTCCTTCTGGGCATGGCCCGCGGCCAGAGCCTTGAAGCCTCGCTCAAGACCGGGTGCCTGGCCGCCTCGGAAGTCATCTCCCACATCGGCGCCCGCCCCCAGCTCGACCTCGCCGACCTCAGCCGTCAGCACGGTCTGGTTGGATAGAAGGACTCGATCTGCACCCTCCCCTTGACGGGGAGGGCTGGGGAGGGGTGCCAACGCTGCTGGATTTGGGGTCGCGAACACCCCCTCCCGCCCTCCCCCGTAAAGGGGGAGGTGTAGTTCAGTGTTCGCTCAAGCCACTCACGCCAGGCTCACCCGTTTGCCATCCATCTCCGCCAAGATCGCCTTGGCCGCCGCTGCCGGATCATCGGCCTCGATGATCGGCCGCGCCACGACCAGGTGCGAGGCCCCTGCGGCCAGGGCTTCGGCGGGGCCCATGACGCGCTTCTGGTCGCCCCGCGGCGCGCCGTCCGGACGGATGCCGGGCGTCACCACGGCCATTTTCGCGCCCACAATGGTGCGCACCATCTCAGCCTCATGGGCAGAGGCCACCAC
Organism: Pseudomonadota bacterium; assembly: GCA_023391095.1. Lineage (GTDB taxonomy): Bacteria > Pseudomonadota > Alphaproteobacteria > Rhizobiales > Devosiaceae > Devosia. The sequence continues at coordinate 228,532 of JAEWBN010000009.1, read as the reverse complement.
CCCGCCAATGCCGGCCTCGCGCGCCTGCTGCGCGCGCAACGCCACAAGTCCGGCGGCATCCCGCTCATAGCCGGCTTCCTTGACGTCATTGTCGTCCATCGAGGTGAGCACGGTGACACCAAGCACGCAGAGTCCCGATCCGGCTGCCGCCTTCTGTGCCGCGCGCATGGTCTTGGGATAGGCATGGACGGTCAGCATGGCCGCGCCGGTTTGGGCAATGGCCGCCACGCCCTTTTCGATCGTATTGTCGATATCGAGGAGCTTGAGGTCGAAGAACACCTTCTTGCCCGCCGCGATCAGCTCCCGGCCCAGGGCAAAGCCATCCGCGCCGTAAAAGCACTGATAGCCGATCTTGTAGAAGCTGACGCTGTCGCCCAGCGCGGTGACGATCTCTTCTGCGCGGGCGCGCGTCGAAACGTCGAGGCCCACGATCAACTGGCCGGCCATGCTTTTTCTCCCGCGATGTCTTGATGGTCCGGGCCTAGACCATTTCCCGCGTCCGGGCAAGCACATCGCTGACCCAGCCCGCGCCGATCTCTTCCATCGGCACCCAGTCGGTCAGCGGCGTGCGGCTCTCGGTCTCGAATACAAAGCCATTGCCTCCGCCGACGACGCCGATGCGGCTCTGGTCCTCGGTGCGCGAAATAGGGCGGCCCAACAGGTGGCATTTAAGCAGGGTGCCCACCGCGCCATGGCCGCAAAAAATCAGCGGTCGGGCCTCCGGCACGCTCGCCAGCGCCATGTCCACAGCCGAAACGATGCGCGCCTGCGCGTCCACCGCGCGTTCCCAGCCCCGGTAGCTGGTGTCGGGCTGGGCAAAAAACTGGTCTGCCGCCGCCTCGAACAGGTCGGGTGGCAGGAAGCCGGTCGCGCTGCGATCATTCTCGCCCATGTCGTGGTCGGTCAGGACAGGCGTGCCCGCAGCCGCAGCAAGAAGTTCGGCTAGCTGCAGCGCCTTGGTTTCCCTGCTGGAGAACACCAGCGCCCCCCTGGGCACCGTGCCCCGCGCCACAAAAACCCTGGCCCTCTCCCACCCCTCCTCCGACAGGCCCCAGAGCGGCACGGGGACCGCTGCATCGAGCCGGACCTGCGGGTGGGTGAGGTAGAGGGCCCGCATCTCTACCCCCGGCTGATATGGGTGAGGTCATGCACCATCGTGTCGACCTTGCGGATCACCGATGACTCAACGGGGGCGCCATTGTCGTCGAAGGCGCCATCGGCCGGTCCGATCCCCAGCAGGCCCGGCACGATCAGTCCGCCGATCTTGCCCAGCGTATCGTGAAGGTGGCTGAGGCCCCAGATGGTGCCATACTTGCCCGAGCTCACCCCGCCAATGCCGAACACAGCATGCCGGAACGGACTGGGCTTCTGGCGGCTGAGCCAGGCCAGCGTATTGACCAGAAGCGGCGGCAGCCCGCCATTATATTCGGGCGTGGCGATGAAGATGATATCGGCCTCGCGCCAAAGGCCGGCCAGTTCGCTCGCGGCCGGGGGCACATTGTCGGGCTCGAGGTCTTCGTTGAAGATCGGCATGGGAAAGTCGCCGAGGTCAAGATCGGTGACGGTGACGCCCGCCGCCCGCAGCTTGCGGCCGACATGCAGCTGCAGCTTGCGATTTTCCGATCCCTTGCGAATGGACCCCGAAAGGGTAAGCGCGCTCTTCAATCTTGCCTCCGGCCTTTGCCTGTGTCGAAACTGGCCTGCCCGCTTCGTCGAGGCAAGAGCACAAACTGCTTCACCTCCGCGTGAACAACGCCTCATACAAGGAAATGGCTCATGGCCGACATGATTTTCGTCAATCTGCCCATTCGCGACCTCGCCGCGTCCATGGCCTATTACAAGGCCCTGGGCTTTGACCATAACCCCCAGTTCACCGACGAAACGGCGGCCTGCATCGTCATCTCGGACACCATCTACGTGATGCTGCTGACGCATGAAAAGTTTGCCGGCTTTTCGCCCAATCCCATCCCCGACGCCCGCACCCAGACCCAGGCGCTTTACGCCCTTTCCCGTCCGAGCCGCGAAGCGGTGGACGCGATTGCCGATGCCGCCATCGCGGCCGGCGGCAAAGCCTTCCGCGCCCCCGAGGACCACGGCTTCATGTACACCCGCGCCATCGCCGACCTCGACGGCCACGTCTGGGAATATACCTGGATGGACATGAGCCAGATGTCCTGAGAACCGAACCACAGGACAATTCGCGCCAGTGGCGCGATTTGTCTAGCGCCTCACGCCTCGAACATCTTCTTGAGCTTGTCGAAGAACCCGCCTGAGGTGGGGCTGGTCTCTTCGGTTTCGAGCCGGGCGAATTCCTCGAGCAGTTCGCGCTGCTTGCGGCTGAGGTTCTGCGGCGTCTCGATATCGAGCTGCACATAAAGGTCGCCCACATCCTTGCTGCGCAGGACGGGCATGCCCTTGCCCTTGAGGCGGACGCGCTGGCCCGGCTGGGTGCCGGCCGGCACCTTCACCTTGGCGCGGGCATTGTCGAGCGTGGGCACTTCGAACTCGCCGCCCAGCGCCGCCGTCGTCATGGCGATGGGCACGCGCGCATAAAGGTCCGCGCCATCGCGCTGGAACAGGTGGTGCGGCTTAATCGAAACGAAGATGTAGAGGTCGCCCGGCGGTCCACCGCGCAGCCCGGCTTCGCCCTCATTGGCCAGACGGATGCGCGTCCCGTCCTCGATGCCCTTGGGGATATCCACCGAGAGCTTGCGGCTCTGCTGGCGACGGCCCTGGCCACCGCAGTCGGTACAGGGCTGGTCCATCATCACCCCGCGGCCCTGGCAGACCGGGCAGGTGCGTTCGATGGTGAAAAAGCCCTGCGCCGCGCGCACCTTGCCATGCCCGGCGCATTGCCGGCAGGTATGGGTGCCCGTCCCCGGCTTGGCGCCCGAGCCTTCGCAGGTGTCGCAGGTGGCAAGGCTGGGCACGTCGATCTCGACCGTGCGGCCTTCAAAGCTTTCCTCGAGGCTGATTTCGAGATTGTAGCGCAGGTCCGACCCGCGCGAGCGCGCCGCCCCGCTCTGGCCCCGGCGGCCGCCGCCCCCGCCCATGAAATCGCCGAAGATATCCTCGAAGATATCGGACATGGAGGAGGCAAATTCCGGCCCGAATCCGGCCGGTCCGCGCCCGCCGCCATTCTCGAAGGCGGCATGGCCGAACCGGTCATAGGCGGCCCGCTTCTGGCCGTCCTTGAGCGTGTCATAGGCCTCGTTGATTTCCTTGAACTTGGCTTCCGCCTCGGCATTTCCCGGATTGCGGTCCGGGTGATACTGCATGGCGAGCTTGCGATAGGCCGACTTGAGGGCGGCTTCATCGGCGCCCTTCTGGCAGCCAAGCACCTCGTAGAAATCGCGTTTGGACAAGGTCAGGTCTCTCCTGGGTCGCGCCGGTCGTCTCGTCGCGCTGGACTGGATATGCAAAGGCCGGCTGGGCCGGCCTGTTCGCACCGCATATGGGCAAGTGTCCGCGGTTTAGCAAGGGCGGGCGGAGGGATCAACGTCGAGCTGGCCCCGCCCCCACGGATTCACGTGAAACCTAGGCCTGCTCCTGCCCCATCCGGCCCGTCGTCACCACCCGGCTTGACCGGGTGGTCCACCTCTCGGCATCCTCGAGCGATGAAAGGGTATGTCTACATCCTGGCAAGCAAGAAGAATGGCACGCTCTATACCGGCGTGACCTCAGACCCCTCACGACGGTGGTTCGAGCATCAGCACGAACTCACGCCCGGCTTCACCTCGCGCTATGGGGTAAAAACGCTGGTGTGGATCGAACGGCACGATTTGGTTGTGAGCGCGATCAGCCGTGAGAAAGCCATCAAGAAGTGGCCCCGAAAATGGAAGATCGAACTGATTGAGTCCGCCAATCCGGATTGGGTCGATGTGTCCCACTGGCTGCTGGACACCTGAAGATGGATTGCCCGGTCAAGCCGGGCAATGACGGCGCGCTGACAGCGGCGTTAGGGACATCCAGTCTACCAGCACAGCCCTCCGCCTTCGTCACCACCCGGCTTGACCGGGTGGTCCATCTCACACTCGTCCGCCTCCCCCCAAACAAAAAGCCCCGGTGTCTCCACCGGGGCTTTCGTCATTCATTCGGCGCTGATTACGCCGACCTCTTGTCGTCGTCGCCCTTGACCTCTTCAAAGTCGGCGTCGACCACGTCGTCTTCATCCTCGTCCGCGGTGCCGTTGGCCTTGGCTTCGGCTTCGGCCTGCGATGCCTTGTACATGGCTTCGCCCAGCTTCATCGAGGCTTCCGCCAGCGTTGCGGTCTTTTCCTTGATGGCTTCGGCATCGTCGCCATCGAGCACTGCACGCAGGTCGGTGATGGCGGTCTCGATCGCGGCCTTGTCTTCGGCCGAAACCTTGTCGCCATAGTCCTTGAGCGACTTTTCGGTCGAGTGGATCAGCGACTCGCCCTGGTTCTTGGCTTCGACGGCTTCGCGCTTGCGCTTGTCGGCTTCGGCATTGGCCTCGGCGTCCTTGACCATCTTCTCGATGTCGGCGTCGCTGAGACCACCCGAAGCCTGGATGCGGATCTGCTGCTCCTTGCCGGTGCCCTTGTCCTTCGCCGAGACGTTGACGATGCCGTTGGCGTCGATGTCGAAGGTCACTTCGATCTGCGGCACGCCACGCGGTGCGGGCGGGATACCGGCGAGGTCGAAATTGCCCAGGAGCTTGTTGTCCGCAGCCATTTCGCGTTCACCCTGGAACACGCGGATGGTCACGGCCGACTGGTTGTCTTCGGCGGTCGAGAAGGTCTGGCTCTTCTTGGTCGGGATCGTGGTGTTGCGGTCGATCAGGCGGGTGAAGACACCACCCAGGGTTTCGATACCCAGCGACAGCGGGGTCACGTCGAGCAGCAGCACGTCCTTGACGTCGCCCTGCAGCACGCCGCCCTGGATGGCCGCGCCGAGCGCCACCACTTCGTCCGGGTTCACGCCCTTGTGGGGCTCCTTGCCGAACAGCTGCTTGACCGCTTCCTGGACCTTGGGCATGCGGCTCATGCCGCCCACCAGAACCACTTCGTCGATCTGGGAAGCCGAAACGCCAGCGTCCTTCATGGCCTGCTTGCACGGCTCGATGGTGCGCGAGATCAGGTCATCGACCAGCGATTCGAGCTTGGAGCGGCTGAGCTTGAGCGTCAGGTGCTTGGGGCCGGAAGCGTCGGCGGTGATGAAGGGCAGGTTGATTTCGGTCTGGGTGGCGCTGGAAAGTTCGATCTTGGCCTTTTCGGCAGCTTCCTTGAGGCGCTGCAGGGCCAGCTTGTCGGAGCGCAGGTCGATGCCCTGCTCCTTCTTGAACTCGTCGGCCAGGTAGTCGACCAGACGCATGTCGAAGTCTTCACCACCCAGGAACGTGTCGCCATTGGTGGACTTCACCTCGAACACGCCATCGCCGATTTCGAGGATGGAGATATCGAAGGTACCGCCGCCAAGGTCATAGACCGCGATGGTGCCGGAATTCTTCTTGTCGAGACCATAGGCCAGCGCGGCGGCGGTGGGCTCGTTGATGATGCGCAGCACATCGAGGCCGGCAATCTTGCCCGCGTCCTTGGTGGCCTGGCGCTGGCTGTCGTTGAAGTATGCGGGAACGGTGATGACGGCCTGCGTCACGGTCTCGCCGAGATAGCTTTCGGCGGTTTCCTTCATCTTCTGCAGGATCATGGCCGAGATCTGGCTCGGGGAATACTTGTCACCCGACGCTTCGACCCAGGCGTCGCCATTGTCGGCGCGCACGATCTTGTAGGGAACCAGGCCCTTGTCCTTTTCGACCATCTTGTCGTCGAACCGGCGGCCGATCAGGCGCTTGACGGCAAACAGGGTGTTTTCCGGATTGGTCACGGCCTGGCGCTTGGCGGGCTGGCCCACAAGGCGCTCGCCGTCCTTGGAAAAGGCGACCATGGAGGGCGTGGTGCGTGCGCCTTCCGCATTCTCGATAACCTTGGGATTGCTGCCGTCCATCACGGCCACGCAGCTATTGGTCGTGCCCAGGTCGATGCCGATAACTTTTGCCATTACTCTAGCCTCTCTTTCAGCGAACCCGTGGTGAAGCCCTCAAAGCAGCTTCTGCCCCTCTCGGGTGGGTCCCTAGCAGGATTCATACTGCCCGTTTCCGGGCCTGCGGCGTATATAGGGGGGTGCGCTTGGGGCTTCAAGCGCGGGGGGAAGATGATTTTGTCCCCCCGCCTGTTTGACACTGCGCCGTCCGGCGGCGCGTGTCACAATGCACGCGACAGCGCCGGTCAGTCGGTCAGCGTGTAGCTGTCCAGCGTGCAGATATCGACTTCCGCAGCGGTCAGTTCTTCCCCATTGGGGCCCTGGAACAGGAAGTCGTAAAGGCACTGGTCCGAACCGTCGCCGATAAAGGCGGTCGCCTGGTAGCCGGCCTCGAGCACGCCCATTTCCTCGAGCAGATCGTCGCCCCAGTCATCGTCATTGGACGGGGAGGCGTAGAAGTAGTGCAGGTCCACCGAGCTGTTGTTGATGATGGTGAATTCCACATTCTGTGCCATGGCGGGCGATGCGCCGACCACGAGCGCCAGGGCGGCAAGGCCGCCCAGAAGGTTCTTGTGCATGATGATTGTCCCTCAAACCGGTTTCTTTGGACCGGCGGGTCATTGTCTGCCACCAAGTGATAGCCCAGCCAACAGAAAAATGTCGCTAGAGCGCTGATCGCGCTGCTTAAAATGTCGCAGATCGGGGATCGGGGTGGCCCGACGCGTCGCCGGCTCTTCCCAACCCGTCGGCCCGGGCCTAGAACACCGCCATGCGCGCGCCCGGCTCCGTCTTCCTGCACGACAATCTCCACCCCCATGGGCAGAGCCTGCTCTTTACCGCGCCGCGCGAGGTGCTTGTTGCCCATGATCACGGGACGGCACAGCGTGCCCTCGACCGTATCGCGGCCGCCGGCCGGGAGGGTCTTTGGGTCGCCGGCTATTTCGCCTATGAGCTGGGCTTTCTGTTCGAAGAACGCCTCGCCAAGCTTTTGGTGGAGCCCAGCCCCACGCCGCTTCTCTGGGCGGGCCTATACGAGGCGCCCGCCCGCCCCGGCCGCGACGAAGTTGCCGCCCTTATGTCCGAGGCAGGGGACGGCGAGGCGGTTGACCTTGCGCCGCGCTGGGAGCTCGGCGCCTACCGGCAGGCCTTCGACACGGTCAAGGCGCTGATCGCGGCGGGGGACACCTATCAGGTCAATCTCACCCTCAAGGCCGATTTCACCCTGAGCGGGGATCCCCTCGGCCTCTACCGCCGGCTGGCCCAAAGCCAGCCCGTGGCCTATGGCGCTTATATCAACGCCGGCGACCACCATGTCCTTTCCCGCTCGCCCGAGCTTTTTGTCGCGCGTCAGGGGGATGTTTTGTCCGCCCGCCCCATGAAGGGCACGCGCAAGCGCGGCCTGTCCCAGGCCGACGACGAGGCCGGCCGCGCCGCCCTTGCCGGCGACGAAAAGAACCGCGCCGAGAACCTGATGATCGTCGATCTCCTGCGCAACGATCTGGGGCGCATTGCCGAACTGGGCTCGGTCGAAGTCACCGACCTCTTCACCGTCGAAACCTATCGCAGCCTTCACACCATGACCTCGGGCATCAAGGCCCGCATCCGCCCCGACACGGACTTCCGCACCGTCCTCGAAAACCTCTTTCCCTGTGGCTCCATCACCGGTGCGCCGAAACTGCGGGCCATGGAAATCATCCACGCCGTCGAAGGGGGCCCGCGCGGGCTATATAGCGGGGCCATCGGCTACCTCGCCCCATCGGGCGATTTCGCCTTCAATGTCGCCATCCGCACCGCTGTCATCGACGCAGCGGGGCGCGGCGAGATCGGCATTGGCGGCGGCATCGTCGCCGATTCGGTGGCCGAGGACGAATATCAGGAAGCCCTGCTCAAATTGACGTTTCTCTCCGACCCGGCACCGTCAGTCACGCTGATCGAGACCTTCAAATGGACGCCGGAGGACGGCTATGTCCTCTTTGAGCGCCATCTGGATCGACTTCTGGCCTCGGCGGCCTATTTCGCCCTGCCCGCCGCGCGCGACGCGCTTGTCGAGCTGCTCGAGGAAAACGCTCGCAACTGGACCGGCCCCATGCGCGTGCGGCTGACCCTTAGTGACGCTGGACTCGAGCTTACGGCTGTTCCCCTACCCCCCACGCCGGCCCGGTTCCGCTTCGCCATCCATCCCGAGCCGCTCGATTCGGGCTCGGTCTGGCTCGCCCACAAGACCACCAACCGCGCCTTTTATGACGCGCCGCGACAGCGCGCCCATGACGAGCGCGGGCTCGATGAGCTGGTTTTTTTCAACGAGCGCGGCGAATTGACCGAGGGCTCCTTCACCAATCTCTTCGTCGCGCTGGGCAGCGTACTTTATACGCCGCCGCTGACTTCAGGCCTTCTCCCCGGCACGCTGCGGGCCGAACTTATCGCCACGGGCAGGGCCGAGGAGCGTGTTCTCACCCTTGCGGACCTTGCTGCCGCCGAGGCAATCTTTCTGGGCAATTCCGTGCGCGGCCTCGTGCCGGGCGAATGGGTAAAGGACGAAAATGATCGAGATCCAGCCGGACGACGTGCTCATCGTTGTCGACGTACAATATGATTTCCTCCCCGGCGGGAGCCTCGCGGTCGAGGGCGGCAACGACGTCGTGCCGCTGATCAATACGCTGGCCAAAAAGTTCAAAAACGTCGTCCTGACGCAGGACTGGCATCCGGCCGACCACATTTCCTTTGCCAGCCAGCACCCCGGCAAGAACCCGTTCGAGACGGTCGAGCTCGACTACGGCACCCAGGTGCTCTGGCCCGATCACTGCGTCTGGGACAGCCACGGCGCCGAAATCGCCGGCGCGCTCAACGTCCCCCATGCCCAGCTCATCATCCGCAAGGGCTATAACCGCGCCATCGACAGTTATTCCGGTTTTCAGGAAGCCGACCGCGAGACGCTGACCGGCCTGGCCGGCTACCTGGGCGAACGCGACGCCGGCCGGCTCTATGTCACGGGCCTAGCCACCGATTTCTGCGTCGCCTGGACCGCGCTCGACGGCGTTGCCGGCGGTTTCGACGTCACCGTCATCGAAGACGCCACTCGCGCCATCGATTCGAACGGCTCCCTCGCCAAGGCCTGGGCCGACATGGAAGACGCCGGCGTCCAGCGCATCCAGAGCCGGGAAATACTGGGTTAAAGCGCGGCCCATCGGACAAAATCGCTCCGGTGGAGCGATTGTAGCGCACTAGGCCATGAGAGCTACGCGCGAATGGCGGGGCAGCGACACCTCTCCCTCTAGGGGAGAGGTCGACGGCAACGCCGTCGGGTGAGGGGGCCTTGGCTCACCTTAAATAAAAAAGGGCGCCTCGCAGCGCCCTCTTCCAAACCTTGATTCCAGAATCTCAGGCGCTCTTGTCCACGCCTTCGCCGCCCTCGGTCGGAGCCGCGGCCGCGCCGCCCTTGGCCACGCCCACCATGGCCGGACGCAACACGCGATCGCCAATGGCAAAGCCTTCCTGCACCACCTGCACCACCGTGCCTTCGGGCACATTGGGATTGGGTACTTCGAACATGGCCTGATGCTTGTGCGGGTCGAATTTCTGCCCCGCCGCTTCGATCAGCTTGACGCCGTGCTTGCCCAGGAGGCGCTGCATCTCACGCTGCGCCAGCTCGATCCCCTCGATCAGGCTCTTGAGCGTGCCCTCGGCGCTTTCGCGCGTCTCGGCCGGGATCATCACCAGCGCCTGCGACAGCGCGTCGGTGGCGCTCAGCATGTCGCGGGCAAAGCCGGCAATGGCGTAGGAGCGGGTGTCGGCCACGTCGCGCTCGGTACGCTTGCGCAGGTTTTCCATCTCCGCGATGGTGCGCAGGACGCGATCCTTGAGCTCGGCATTTTCGGCCTGCAGGGCCTCGACGGGGTCGACTTCCGGCGTTTCGGTCACCGGCACTTCGGTTTCCGGCTGTTCGCCCTGGGCGGCGTTTTCGTCGCTCATTTTCGTCTTCTTCCGTGAACGGTCAATCTGGTGTCCCCGCCATATCGGCCAAGCGCGTCACTTATTCAAGTGTTGCGCTTGCGGGCCATCATCGCGCTGATGACATTGGCCGTATAGTCCACGACCGGCACGATGCGGGCATAGTTGAGCCGCGTCGGCCCGATGACGCCCAGTACGCCGACGACCTTATCATTGGCGTCCTTGTAGGGCGACAGGATCACCGAGGACCCCGAAAGGGAAAAGAGCTTGTTCTCCGAGCCGATGAAGATGCGCACGCCCTGCGCCCGCTCGGCATCGCCCAGAAGATCGAGCAGCCCGTCCTTGCTTTCGAGCTCGTCGAACAATTGCCGCATGCGCAGCAGTTCATCGCTTGCCATGGCGTCGTTGATGAGATTGGCCCGGCCGCGCACGATCACCGTCGGCGCCGCATTGCCGCCCGGCTCGGTCAGCGTCGCGATCCCGGCATCGACGAGCTTCTGCGTCAGCTCGTCCAGTTCCGCCCGCTGCTCGGCCCGGCGCTCGTTGAGCACCCGCCGCGCTTCCGAAAGCGTCCGCCCCACCACGTAATTGGCGAGGTAATTGCTCGCCTGCTGCAACGCGCTGGCCGTATAGCCCGGCGGCAGCTCGAAAATCCGGTTCTCCACTTGGCCGTCATCGCCCACAAGGATCGCCATGGCGCGCGTGGCGTCGAGCCGCACGAATTCGATATGCTTGAGCACCATGTCGGCCTTGGCCGCGATGACCACGCCCGCCCCATGGCTGAGCCCCGACAGCAAGGTCGAGGCCTCGGTCAGAAGGTCCTCCACCTGCCCATGCCCGGCGCTGCCTTCGATATGGCGGGCAATCTGGTTGCGCTCGGTCTCGTTGACGGCGCCCACTTCGAGCATGGAATCGACGAAAAACCGCAGCCCCTGCTGCGTTGGCGCGCGTCCTGCTGAAGTATGGGGCGCCGCGATCAGGCCCAGATCCTCGAGATCGGCCATCACATTGCGCACCGAGGCAGGGGAAAGCTCCACCTGCAAGAGGCGGCTCAGGTCGCGCGACCCCACCGGGGCGCCGGTATCGAGATAGCGCTCCACTAGGGTGCGAAAGATCTCCTGGCTGCGGGCATTGAGCACACTGAGAAAGTCCTCGGCCGGTCTGGTCATGGTGTTTTGATTAAACTCGTCGGCTTTAACCCTGCCCCTTCATTTAAGCGCATAGCGCCCATCCGCCAAGCGCCCGGCGCTTGTGAGCCGGTCCGATGAGGGTTAAGAGGCGGTTAACAGCAATTTTCGATGGAATGATGATGCGGCCTTCCGGACGTGAGCCGAACCAGATGCGGTCTGTGACCCTTGAGCGCAACATTGCCATGAAGGCGGAGGGCTCGTGCCTTGTGGCTTTCGGCGATACCAAGGTGATGTGCACGGCATCGGTCGAAACCAGCGTGCCCGGCTGGCTGCGCGGCAAGGGCAAGGGCTGGGTCACGGCCGAATACGGCATGCTGCCCCGCGCCACCGGCTCGCGCACCCGGCGTGAAGCCACGGCCGGCAAGCAGTCCGGGCGCACCCAGGAAATCCAGCGCCTCATCGGCCGCTCGCTTCGCGCCGTGGTCGATCTCGAAGCCCTGGGCGAAGTCCAGATCACGCTCGACTGCGACGTGCTCGAAGCCGATGGCGGCACCCGCACCGCTTCCATCACCGGCGCCTATGTGGCGCTGGCGGACGCCATCAGGTGGATGGAAGAGCGCAAGCTCACCAAAGGCCCGGTCCTTCTCGATTCGGTCGCCGCCATTTCCTGCGGCATCTATCGCGGCACCCCGGTGCTCGACCTCGACTACCTCGAGGACGTCGAAGCACAAACCGACGCCAATTTCGTCATGACCGGTTCGGGCAAGTTCGTCGAAATCCAGGGCACCGCCGAAGGCGCTCCGTTTGATCGCGACGAACTCAACGCCCTCATGGCCCTGGCCGAGCAGGGCATTGGCGAGCTCTCGTCCATGCAGAAGCTGGCGCTGGGCGCATGATGCTTTTTCGCTCCAAGGCCCCCTCACCCGCCGGCTCCGCCGTCGACCTCTCCCCCCAGGGAGAGGTGGGCCGGGGCAAGATGTCTGCGCGCCGTCACCTCTCCCTTTGGGGGAGAGGTCGGCCTGCAAGGCCGGGTGAGGGGGCCTTGGAGCGGACCGAGCAGTCCTTCTCTGCCGCAAACTGTCCCATCTGGAACGACATCAGCCGCGCCCTGGAGGCCAAATGACCATACCCCGCCTCAAGGCCGGCGACCGGCTCTGCATCGCCACCCACAATGCCGGCAAGCTCAAGGAATTCCGTGAGCTCTTCGCGCCTTTTGGGCTCGAACTGGTTTCGGCTGGCGAACTGGGCCTGCCGGAGCCCGAGGAAACCGGGACCACTTTTGCCGAAAATGCGCGCCTCAAGGCGCATGCCGCAGCCAAGGGCGCCAATATGCTGGCACTCTCGGACGATAGCGGTATTACCGTTGATGCGCTCAACGGCGAGCCGGGCGTCTATACGGCTGACTGGGCCGGCGTGCCGCGTGATTTCGGTCGCGCCATGAAGCGGGTGGAAGACGCCCTGCAGGCCGCCGGCGCCATTTCCCCCGGCCAGCGCCGCGCCGCCTTCAATGCCACGCTTTGCCTCGCCCATCCTGATGGCCGCGACGTGCTCTTTGTCGGCAAGTGCGAAGGCACCCTGGTCTGGCCGCCGCGCGGCGAAATGGGCCATGGCTACGATCCCATGTTCATGCCCGATGGCCATGACCTCACCTTCGGCGAAATGACGCCCGAGCAGAAGCACTCCTGGAGCCCCGGCGAAAAAGGCCTCTCCCACCGCGCCCGCTCCTTCGCGCTCTTTGTCGAAAACCAGATCGAGCACGGGTGATATTCATGCCGCTCATGGCCTCAGCATCCTCGATCGTCACCCTCGGGCTTGTCCCGAGGGCTCTGCACTTGATCGGTGCTGGGCAAGAACAGTCTCCTCGGGTCAAGCCCGAGAATGACGCGCGGTGGGTTTGCCCTGAACTGCAAGGCGCATGGTCATGAGCACGCCCAACGACCTCTTCGGCATTTATGTGCACTGGCCCTTCTGCGCTGCCAAATGCCCCTATTGCGACTTCAATTCACACGTCCATCGCGGAGCCTTTGACGAGGACGCCTTTGTCGAGGGCTATAAGCGCGAAATCGCCCATATGGCCGCGCTTTCGCCCGGCCGCCTCGTGCAGTCGATCTTTTTTGGCGGCGGCACGCCCTCGCTGATGTCGCCCAAAGCCGTCGGCACCATTCTCGATACCATCTCCGCCGAGTGGCAGATCGACCGCAATGCCGAGATCACGCTGGAAGCCAACCCCACCTCGGTGGAAGTGGAGCGCTTCAAGGGGTTCCGCGCCGCCGGCATCAATCGCGTTTCGCTTGGCGTCCAGTCCCTGCGTCCCGGCCCCCTGGCCGAGCTGGGCCGGCGCCACACGGTCGACGAGGCGGTCGTCGCCGTGCGCATCGCCCAGTCGGTGTTCGACCGCTCGAGCTTCGATCTCATCTATGCCCGTCCCGGCCAGACGCTGGAAGATTGGGAAGACGAGCTCAAGGAAGCGCTCTGGCTGGCCCGCGGCCATATCAGCCTGTACCAGCTCACCATCGAACAGGGCACGCGCTACTTCGATCTCTTCAATGCCGGCAAGCTCAAGATGCCCGATGAGGACCTCGCCGCCGATTTCTATGAGCTGACGCAGGATTTGACGCGCGAAGCCGGCATGCCGGCCTATGAGATTTCCAACCATGCTGTGCCCGGCCAGGAATCGCGGCACAACATGCTCTATTGGCGCTATGGCGAATATGCCGGTATCGGCCCCGGCGCCCATGGCCGGCTCGTGGTCAACCACCAGCGCCATGCCACCGCCACCGAAAAAATGCCCTTTGACTGGCTGGCCCGGGTCAACCAGTACGGCCATGGCATGGTGACCGACGATATCCTCACCTGGGAAGAACAGGGCGACGAATATCTGGTCATGGGGCTCCGCCTCAAGGAAGGCATTTCCCCCTCCCGCTTCATGGCCATTTCTGGCCGCGGCATTTCCGACCAGCAGATCGCCACGCTCAAGGGCTATGGCTTTCTCGAAACCCTGCCCAACGGCAATCTGCGCGTCACCGAAAAGGGCTTTCCGGTCCTCGACGCGGTGGTCGCCGACCTCGCGGCCTAGCCCGGAAATCCGGCGGCTTCCGGCGACCGCTCGCGTCTGACACAGCCCGCCTCTGGAACCATTGATCTCTGCCCCACGTTTTCCTTCACCTTTTGTTGAGGGAAATAAAAATGGGTATTCTCTGGACCATCCTGATCGGTTTCGTTGCTGGCCTCATCGCCAAATTCATCGTGCCGGGTCGTAACGAACCGTCGGGGTTCATTCTCACCACCATTCTGGGCATCGTCGGTGCCTTTGTGGCCTCCTATCTCGGGCAGGCCATCGGCTGGTACTCGGCCGGCGAAGGCGCTGGCCTGATTGGGGCCATCGTCGGCGCGGTGATCATCCTCGTTATCTGGGGCATGATCAGCGGCCGCCGCAGCGCCTAGTTCGAACACATCGAGGAGATCGAAAATGGCAAATCGTGGCATGCCGTCACTGCTGGCCCTTCTGGGTCTGGTCGCCGCCGCTGGCTTCCAGCATCGCGACAAGCTCGGGCAGATTCTTGGCCAGTCTGGTCTGGGTCAGCCCGGCTCCGGCCAGTCCGGTGCCGCCGGTTATGGCAATACGGATGCGCCCCGCGCCGGTGAGTTCGGCGAGCGGCTGAACACGGCGGGCGACGTCCTGGGCCGTACCGCTTCCGATGTGGGCGGTTCGCTCATGAGCGGTCTCAATGAACTGCTGGAAACCTTCCGCAGCGCCGGCAATCGCGATCAGGCAGATTCCTGGATCACGCCGGGCGTCCCTACCCAGGGGCTCACCCGCCAACAGGTCGAAGCCTCCATTGGTCGGGAAACGCTGGAAGACCTCGCCCGCGATACGGGCATGGACTACGACCAGCTGCTCGACCGGCTGGCCAAGACCATTCCCGAAGCGGTGGATCGGGCCACTCCCGATGGCCACTTCCCGCAGAGCGATGACGAAGTGCGCGAGCGCCTCGCCGGTCTCTAACCGAATTGCCAACTTCGAAAGAGACCGCCCCGGCTTTCCGGGGCGGTTTCGTTTCTAGAGCTTTGCCGGCTCGACCAGGCGCGCTCCGCCCGGCCCTATCGCCATGATGGCAAGGCCATATTCGCTTTTTCCGTTGGTAAGGAAGCGGAACACCCCGTCGCGCCCGTTAAAGCCCGAAGGATTGGTCATCAAAGCCGGATTATAGGGCGGCACCGCCAGCGACAGCGTATTCACATTGGCCAGGATCGTCGCCGTATAGGCAATGGTGGACAGCGCATGCGGCCGTCCGCCGAACCGGGCCTGGTAATCCCCGGCAATGGCCGTATAGCCCGAGGGATCGACAGCCGGGTAGATGGCGCCCGCCAGCGCCGGACTGCTCTGGATGGCCGGGTCATTGGCCCATTCGGCCGAGCCTACCAGCTGCACCATCTCCCCGGTCACGCCAGCCTCTCGTAGCACCGTTGCGAAAGTGGGCGCACTGGCCCGGTCGGGAATGAAGAGGGCGTCGATCATGCCGCGCTCGATCAGCGGCTTGGCCTGCTCGACAATCTGACGCGCCTCTTCGGGGGAGGAAAACGTATAGACCGCGCTGGGCGCGAAGCCGGCGGCAATCGCCTGCTGGCGGAAGGCGGTGGCCTGGGCCTCACCATAGGGCGTTGCCGGAAAAATCCCGGCCGGTCCGCGCCGCCCCTGGTCGCGCAGGTAAAGCACGCTGCGCTTCATTTCCCCTTCCGGCAGCACGGATAGCAGGTACACGCCGGGCCCTGCCGCAGCCGCCGTATTGGAAAACCCGATCATCGGAATGCCCGAGGCCCGCGCCACCGAACCGGCAGCCGTGACCTGGTCGGCGGCCAGTGGCCCCAGGATCAGCTTTGCGCCATCGGCCACCGCGGCATTGGCCGCGTTGATCGCGCCGGCCGGCGTCGTGCCCGTGTCGCGCAGCGTGATGGTTATATTTTCCCCGATATTGGGATTGGCCTCGATAAAGGCGACGGCAAGCTTGCTGGCATTGGCCATCGAGACGCCCACCTGCGCCGTAGCGGGGTCCCCGCTGAGGGGCAGAAGCAGCGCCACCGGCACCGGACCGCGCCCGAACTTTTCCGCCGTCCCACTCATCCCCGGCATCGGGCTCGCGCTGCCACCACCCCGCTCGGGAATCGGCAGGGTCAGGGTGCGTGATCCGAATTGCACGTCGCCGGGCACGCAGGCAAAAACCGCGAGCGCCAGGGCCGATGTTGCCCCAATTCGCAATAGCTTGGCCGTAAGGCGTGAAAACATGGCTGATGCCAACCTCAGCGTGCACAGTCTGTTAACAAATTCCCCCCAATTGGTTAACCAAGTGTTGCAGAGCGGAAGGCAGGCCCATGAGCCACGAGACCAGCGACTATTTCATTGCCGGCACACGCTTTTCCGCCCCGCCGCTGGCGCCGGCCCTTTATGTCGTTGCCACGCCCATCGGCAACCTCCGCGACATCACCCTTAGGGCGCTGGAAACCCTCGCCGCCGCCGAAATCGTCCTTTGCGAGGACACGCGGACCTCCGCCAAGCTCCTCGATCACTACGGTATCAAGGGAAAACGCCAGGCTTTACATGAACATAACGAGCGCGACCGCGCCGCCGACATCGCCGCGCGCATTGCCGCGGGCGCCGCCATCGCGCTGATTTCCGACGCCGGAACCCCGCTTCTGTCCGACCCCGGCTTCCCCCTGATCCGGGAATTGGTGGACCAGAACCTGCCCGTCATCCCCATCCCCGGCGCCTCCGCCCTGCTCTCGGCCTTGGTCGTTGCGGGCCTCCCCACCGACGCCTTTGCCTTTCACGGCTTTCTCCCGCCCAAGGCCGGCGCTCGTCTCAACACCTTGAAAAAGCACGCTGATTCACGTGAAACACTGATATTTTACGAGTCTCCGCGCCGCCTCGACGACACTCTGAATTCCATGGCGGAAGCCTTCGGCGACCGTCAGGCCGTCGTCGCCCTCGAACTCACCAAGCGCTTCGAGCGGACCTTCCGCGGCAGTCTCTCCGAACTCGCCGCCCGCTTTGCTGAAGAGGACACCAAGGGAGAGGCGGTGATCGTCGTTGCCGGCGCCAGCGAACCGGCTGCGCTCGATGCCGCGGACTGGCAGGGCGAGCTTGAAAAAGCCATGTCCGATCAACCGCTTCGCGCCGCCGTCGATGAGGTCGCCGCCCGCTTCGGTCTCAAGCGCAAGGACGTTTACGATGCCGCGCTCGCGCTCAAGAACCGGGAGTGACCGGCGCCGCCTTGCGCATCTCTGGGGCCACCGCGGGGAGGCCCTCGGCGCCCTTTTCCTTCAGGCCAAGCTCTACACCATCCGTGACCGACGCTTCAAAACGCCGGTGGGCGAGGTCGACCTTGTCGTTGAAAAATCAGGCACAATTGTCTTCGTCGAGGTCAAGACACGGGGCCGCAATGGCGACGAAGGCACTGCGCTGGCGGCGGTGAACCAGTCCCGCATCAGCCGCGCCGCCCAATATTGGCTGGCCCGCCACCCCGGCGAAATGGGCAAGGATTTTCGCTTCGACGTAATTTTCCTTGCACCCGGCCGCTGGCCGCGCCATCTCATCAATGCCTTTCCAGCTGACTGAGTTTTGCCATGAGCCTCAAAGTCGCGGTCCAGATGGACCATGTCGCCACCATCAATCCGCGCGGCGATTCCACTTTCGCCATGATGCTCGAGGCCCAGGCGCGCGGGCATGCGCTGCTTCACTATACGCCCGATACACTCTCCATGCGCGACAACACGGTTTCGGCGCTGGTTCAGCCCATTACGGTGACGGATGCCGAAAAGGGCCAGCACTTTACCTTGGGCGCGGCAGAGCGCATTGATCTCTCGACGCAGGACGTAGTCCTCATGCGTCAGGATCCGCCCTTCGACATGAATTACATCACGCTCACCCATCTGCTGGAGCGCATCCATCCCAAGACGCTGGTGGTCAACCCGCCCGCCGCCGTCCGCAACGCCCCGGAAAAGATCCTCGTCACCGAGTTTCCCGATCTGATGCCGCCGACGCTGGTCACGCGCGACCGGGCCGAAATCCAGGCCTTCCGCAAGGAACACGGCAACATCATCGTCAAGCCGCTCTACGGCAATGGCGGTGCCGGCGTGTTCTTCATCCAGGAAGGCGACCATAACCTCGCCAGCCTCCTGGAACTCTTCGAGGCCAATTACCGCGAGCCCTTCATGGTGCAGCGCTACCTGCCCGACGTGCGCAAAGGCGACAAGCGCATCATCATCATCGATGGCGAGCCGGTGATGGGGCTCAACCGCATTCCCGCCGACGGCGAGGCCCGCTCCAACATGCATGTCGGCGGTCGCCCGGAACTGTCTCCGCTGACCGAGCGGGAGCAGGAGATCTGTGCCCGCATCGCCCCGGCCCTCAAGGAACGGGATATGATCTTTGTCGGGATCGATGTGATCGGCGGCTATCTTACCGAGATCAATGTGACGTCGCCCACCGGTATCCGCGAGATCAAGCGCTTCGGTGGGCCCGATATCGCCGCCCTGATCTGGGACGCGATCGAGAAACGCCGCGCTTGAGGCGCTTGGCGGGGCAAGGCAAATGGCCTAGTGCTTGTCGCTGATCACGGGGGCGCGCATGGACACCTTTCTCGTTGCATTTGCCACGCTGTTCGCAACGGTGGGCGTTGCCGACATTGCCTTCATTTTTGCGGCGCTGACCAAGGACAATACGCCGGCCCAGCGACGCATCTTTGCCACGCGCGGCGTCCTTGTCGCGCTGGCGATCCTGCTGTTCTTCGCCGTGCTCGGAAACACCATTCTCGATGTTTTCGGCATCACCATCCCGGCCCTGCGCACGGCAGGCGGTGTGCTCCTGCTGTTGATCGCCATCGACATGGTCTTTGCCCGTCATTCGGGCGGCACCGGCACCACCGATGAGGAAGAGCGCGAAGCACGCAAGGCGCAGGACATTTCGATTTTCCCCCTGGCCATGCCGCTTCTGGCCGGACCCGGCGCCATCAGCGCCGTGATCCTTCTCACGACGGGCGCGGAGTCCGATCTTGAATTCTGGCTGGTGCTGGCAGCGCTGGTCGCTATCCTGGCGCTGGCTTGGCTGACCCTGCTGATCGCCATCCCCATTCAGCGCCTCCTTGGGCTGACCGGCCTGTCTGTTGTGTCCCGCGTCGTCGGCATTCTTCTGGCGGCTCTTGCCGTGCAGTTCGTCTTCGACGGCATTCGCGCCAGCGGACTTCTCGGCGCCCCTGTCTGACGCGATAAAATCGTTAAAATTGTCTATATTAATCAAACGTTAGGGCTGTCATTGACCGCCTGACGCCATGAGCGCACAGAACTGGCATCCGGCCCCGGGGAGAGACCAGATGCGCCTAGCTGCTGCCCTTGTACTTTTGATTTTTGCTATTCTGGCGACCAGCGCTGCGGGCACGGGCACGGCCCGCTCCGAAATCCTCCAGCCCCTGACTTGGGACGCGCCGCCGCCTTACTGAGGCGCCTCAGCTTCCGCGCCTGCGCTCGTTTCATCGTCTGCATCAAGGCCGACACCGAAATCATCCACGCGGCCCTTGGGCGCCTGCATGAGCTGCTCCAGAGAGAAGCTGGATTGGCTGCTGCCCCGCTCTGTCGCAAGCAACAGATCGTCGGCCCGTTGCGGCACCCGGCTGAGCGGCACCACCGCCCCGGCAACTTCCAGTAGGCGAATCTGCCCCTGTCCCTGAAAAGGCGGGCGCAACATGGCACCAGCGTCGGTGCCGGCAAGGGGATCGACCACCGCAACGCTGATCCCGCCCGCCCGGTAAAAGGTGCGGACGGCCTGGCTGACATAGAAGGCCAACTTGTCGGACCCGGCCGTAGAGAGGTGGATGCCGTCATCCTTGCGCATGAGCGCATTGACCCCGTTCACATCCGGGCCATAGGCCGAATAGCGGCCGTCATCACCCAGGAAACGGTCGTAGATATCGAGAAATTCAGCCCCGCCCGAAAAGGCCGCCATTTTCTGGATGGCGCTGATCTGGCTGATCGCTGTTGAATATTCGCTGCGCGACATGGGTGGCAGGCCGATCCAGATGACGGGCTTGCGGGCTGCCCGGAGCTTGCCCAAAAAAGCATTGAGCCGGGCCTGGTAGGCCGCGTTCCACCCATCTGACAGCGCCGGGTAGCGGGCATTGCCCGCAACAAGTTCCTGCCGGTCATTGATGCCGATGAAGACCACGGCCAGATCGAAACTGTCGGCCTCGATCTGCTCCTCTATCGCTTTTTGCCAGTCGAAATAGTCGTCGCGCACAAAGCCCGACGACCCAACGCCCTGCCCGATGACCACGAGGTTGGGATCTTCCTCGTAGAACCGCTCCAGGGCCCGCGCGAGGTCAACGGCCAGCGAGTCGCCGAACACGGCAAGCCGGGTCGCATCTGCGGCCTTTTCCACCTGCGGCTTGGGCGGCGGCAAGGAAGCTGACGGGGCGCTCTGGCGGGGCTGGCTCTGCCGGGGCGCAGGCTGGGACGGTGGTGGCGCCGGTTCTTCACCGAAGAGGAGATCGAAAAGCGTGCGGCGGCGCGGCTGCTCGGCCTGAGCCACCTCGAACCGGTCGCCCATGTCGGACTGCGCCACGGCAGGCACGACGGGCTGAACCATCGTGCACACAATGAGCAAAAGCAGCGCCAGGCGTTTCATCATCTTGTCCGCACCATTGGGGCTGCTTCTAGCATCAAAGGGCTGTGCTCGCCACGGGCCTCGCCGCCCCGTTACCGGAGCGCCGTTGCAAGCAGATCATAGGCCCTGCTGGTGACAAAGCCGTCGGCCACTTCGCCACGGGCCGCCTGGAAGCGGGCATAGGCGGCCTGGGTCACCGGCCCGATCCGCCCATCCACCACGCCATTGTAATAGCCGAGTGTTTTCAGCGCCTCCTGGATGGCGCGCCGCTGGGCCAGATTTGGGAACTGCGTATTGCGCGGCCAGGGCGTGACAAAGGGCCCGCCCCCCTTGAGTCGGTCTGTCAGGTGGGCCACCGCGAGCGCGTAGCTATCGGAAAAGTTGTAGCCCTTGATGACCAAGTAGTTCGGCGTCATCAGGAATTTTGGTCCGCTCGCACCGGCCGGCGCGTAGAGAAATACCGGGATGTCATCGGCAGGAAATGGCCGGCCGGAGACACGGCTCACGCCGCGCTGGGCGAAGAAACTGATCGGCCGCATCGCTTCCCGGTCGGCCAGGAGATAGTCAAAGCCTGCCGGGACGCTGACCTCAAAGCCCCAATCGAGCGCCGGCTGATAGCCCATACCCCGGATAAAGGCGGCACTGGTCGCCAGGGCGTCGGCGAGCGAGGCGTGAAGGTCGACGCGGCCATCGCCGTTCCCATCCGTACCATAGGCCAGCACATTGTGCGGATTGACCTGGAGGTGTCCAATCGCCCCGGCCCAGGAGCCGATGGGGGAAACATTGCCATTGGCGGCCGCAAGCTTGAGCGCCGCAACGAGGTCCTGCTTGTCTTCTGCATGCCGGGTGCGGTTCTGCCAGGCCACGGTCGCCAGCGAGCGCACGATGGGCCGGATCAGGCTGGAATTGACCAGAACGGCCCCATAATCGGTTTCAATCCCCCAGATGGCGCCGAGGAGATAGGGGTCCACCCCGTAGCGCTGACCCACAGCCGAGAACAGCGCGCTGTTCCGCGCCAGCGCCGCCCGGCCCCGCTCGACCCGTCCCGGGGAAACCCGTGCATCGAGATAGTCCCAGACCGGTGTGGTGAATTCGGGTTGGGTTTCCACAAGGCTGGGCACGCTGGGATCGGGTGTGAGCCCGACCATAAGGGCGTCATAGGTCGCGCCGCTGACCCCGCCTGCAATGGCTTCGCTGCGGAACCCCGCGACGAACTGCTCGAAGCTGCCGATGGGCTGGGCCAGCGCGGGAGCTGCCAGGGCCAGCCAGAAAAACAACAATAGCCGCATCGCCGGCCTCCGCGAGAATAGCCCTGTCGCCGAGTGTGCCTCCAATCCAGACCGCTGGAAAGTCAGCAGTTGCGCGTCATGAGGTGCCGTTCCCAGGCATAAGCGGTGGCGACGATCTCTTTGAGGTCGTCATGCTCGGGCTGCCAGCCCAGAACCTGACGGACCTTTTCCCCCGTTGCAGTGATCGAAGCCGGATCCCCTGCACGGCGCGGCCCCTCGTCGGCACGCAGGTTGACGCCCGACACTTCGCGGACCGTTTCGACCACTTCGCGTACGGAATAGCCGCGCCCATAGGCACAGTTGAGCGTTGTGCTCTGTCCGCCCCGGCGCAGGTGCTTGAGAAGCAGAGCGTGGGCGGCAATGAGATCGGTCACGTGAATATAGTCGCGCACCCCGGTGCCATCGGGCGTTTCGAAGTCCGTGCCGAAAATATCCATCTTCTGGCGTTGGCCCAGTGCCACCTGACAGGCGACCTTGATGAGATGGGTTGCGGCAGGCGTCGACTGCCCGGAGCGCTTGTCCGGATCGGCCCCGGCGACATTGAAGTAGCGCAGGACCCCATAAGTGATGGGGTGGGCGGCGGCGACGTCGGCCAGCATCCACTCGGTCATCAGCTTGGAGCGGCCATAGGGCGACATGGGGTTGAGCGGCGTCGTTTCGACAACCGGCGCCAGCCCGGTCATGCCATAGACCGCTGCCGTCGAGGAAAAGATGAAGTGTTTCACCCCGCCTTTGACCGCCGCCTCGATGAGGTTGCGAGAGGTCGCGGTGTTGTTGGCATAGTATTTCAGCGGATCGGAAACCGATTCCGGCACCACGATGGACCCGGCGAAATGGATGATCTCGGTAATGCGGTGCTTTTCGATCAGCCGCAGCACGAGGTCGGTATCCCCCGCATTGCCTGGTTCGAACTTTGCCCTGCCATCGATGGCCCAGTCGAAGCCGGTGACGAGGTTGTCGAGCACCACAACATCCTCGCCGCTATCGGCCAGGTTCAGCACCATATGACTGCCGATATAGCCGGCACCGCCGGTAACCAAGACGGACATTCGCGAACTCCTCGGAGGGGAACCACCTGTTTCCCGACAGGATTATGTGGCAGACATTGATTTATCTTTACGCCCGTCCGCCCGCCAACCCTCATTGGAGAGAATTGCGTGTCCAAGCGTGTCCGTACTGCCGTATTTCCCGTCGCTGGCCTGGGAACCCGGTTTCTGCCGGCGACAAAGGCCATGCCGAAAGAAATGCTGACCGTGGTGGACCGTCCGCTCATTCAATACGCCGTCGATGAGGCACGTGAAGCAGGGATCGAGCATTTCGTGTTTGTCACGGGCCGCAACAAGGGCGTCATCGAGGACCATTTCGACCGCCAGTTCGAGCTCGAGGCGACCCTGGAAAGCCGCGGCAAGAACGCCGCCCTGGCGGAATTGCAGAAAGACTTGCCATCGGCCGGCCGCACCAGCTTCACGCGTCAGCAGGAACCGCTGGGCCTTGGACACGCGGTCTGGTGCGCACGCGACATCGTCGGAGACCAGCCTTTTGCCCTCTTGCTGCCCGACATGATTTTTCAGGCCCAGCCCGGCGTTCTGCGCCAGATGATGGATGCCTATGAGGAGCGCGCCGGCAACATCATTGGCGTCGAGGAATGCTCCTGGGACGATGTCTCATCCTATGGTGTGGTGGTCCGCGGCGAAGGCGACGACAAGGGTTTCGCCATCAATGGGATGGTGGAGAAGCCCAAGCGCGAAGACGCGCCCTCGAACCTCTTCATTTCCGGCCGCTACATCCTCCAGCCCGAAATTTTTGCTCTGCTGAGCGAACAAACGCGCGGAGCCGGTGGCGAAATCCAGCTCACCGATGCCATGCAAACCCTGATGCAGAGCCAGAAGTTCACCGGCGTCAAATATGACGGCAAGGTCTTCGACTGCGGCTCCAAGATCGGGTTCCTGACGGCCAATGTGGTCTTTGCGCTCGACCGGGACGATATCCGCGAGGGCTTCCTCGAGGAATTGCGCGCGCTTCACCTCGAAGACCGGCTCTAGGCCGGCTTCCTGCCTCAGCGTCGGACCGTTATGCCGACGGTAACGCGGTGGGCTTCCGAGAGCCCACTGAGGCTATTCTCCCGTTGTGTGTAGCCGTAGTCCGCCGACAGTGCAGTGTGGGCATTGAGCGCGTAGTCTGCCCCGGCCCCCAAGCCCTGCCGCCGCTCGGTTTCGGTCGTTGCGGCGAACTCGGCAAGTCCCCAATCGGCCGAAGCGCGCATCCGCAGCCAGGAATTGACCGTGTAGTCGATCTTGGCCGTGACGCTGCGGTCAACGCGCGCCGTGCCCGCAGCATCGGCGCCAGTCGGAGTAATTGTGGTCGACACTGCTGCCGTCAGGCTCAGCGTGGGGTCGGGGCGGTAGGTGATGCTGGCGTCGTAGAGCTGGGTCGTCACACCGTCGAGCGAGGGATCATCGAACACCCGCTCGCCGACCCCCACCGAAGCACTGGCGGACAATACGCTGTTCCAGTTGCCCGCTATGCCCGCGCGCACTGAGCGGTCAGTAGCGTCCTGGCGGACGCCCAGGGACGTCGAGGGGGCATCGAAGACGTCCCGGCCGATGCCCGCTTGCCCGAAGACCTCGAAGATCGGCGTGGCCTGAAAGCCGAGGCGCAGGCTGGCATCACCGCCCCAGTAATCCTGGTCCGAATTATCCGTGACCCCGGTATCGAGGCGGGTAGAGGTGCCGTTGATGACGCGCTCTCCATCAAGGCGCAACCCGAGATTGAACTTGCCGAACTGCCGGTCGATTTCCGCACCAAGCGAGCCGGTGATCACCTGCGGCGCAACGGTGACCAGTGGATTGAGATCAAGTGAACCCGCGGGCTCCTGGGTAAGGACCAGGTTGGCCGACCCTGTCGCCGTCGTCGCGCTGTCGAGCGGCGAACGGCCGGAAAGTCCGAGACGCAGGCCGGTCAGGCCGATGTCCCCGCCCCCGTCGCGGGTGAGGTCAGCGCTGCCCTCAATGCCTAAGTCGAGGCGTCGGCCATCGTAGGTAGCCGTAAACTGAGGGGTGAGAGTGGTGACAAACCGTTCGCCAGTGGTCGCGCTAGTAAAACTGCCGCGCAGACCAACCGACCAGTCCAGATCAAGCGGCGGCTGGCCGAGCGGGCTGGGGATAGCGAATTGTTCAGGTACGGGTGCGGCGGGATAAAGACCGGGCGCGAGGCGCTCCTCGTCCAGCTTGACCGCTTCCGGTTCCAGCGGCTGCGCCAGGACAGCCGCGGTCGAACCCAGCAACATCGCCATAACTGACAGTTGTCGCCGCAAGGCCACGTTCCGCTCCGCTGGTCTTGGATTTGACCGGCAGCCGTCAGACCGGTCCGCGAACCACTGGGCGCGCGTGCGCAATCCTTTCAGCTTAGGGTTAATGAAACCTTGCCGATACCTAGTCGAGCGCCTCGACGCGCAGCACAGCACCGTCGCTACCCACGATCCGCACGCGACGTCCCGCCGGCAGGTCGGGGCCAGAAATCCGCCAGACCGTGTCGTCCAGGGCCATGCGCCCGAAGCCCTCAACGATCGGATGGTCCAGAACGGCTTCGACGCCGATGAAGCGATCGGCTCGATTGTTGAGCAAAGGGCGATCGCTTTGTGCCTTGCGATGGCGCGTCAGCCGCAGCCAGATCAGGATCGACACCAGCGACAGGGCACCAAAGATGAGCCACTGCACTGCCCAGGGCAGCGGCTGAACGAGCGTGAGCATGCCCGTCAAAATCCCGGCAACGCCCAGCCACAGCAGATAGCCGCCGGGCACGACCAATTCGAGCCCGAGCAGCACCAGCCCGGCGACGATCCAGCTCCAAGGGCCATTTTCCGCCAGATAGACAATCAGCTCCATCTCGCTCGCCTATTGATCGGCGCTGGAGGCATTGGGGGGCCGGCTGGTGGTGCGGGCCGAACCGGTCGGCTTGTCGCCGCTGAAGGTTTCGCGGGCGATCTCGGCAATGCCGCCAATCGCGCCGATGACGCTCGAGGCCTCGACCGGCAGCATGAGAAGCTTCTGGTTGGGCGAGGTGGCAATCCCCTCCAGAGCCTTGATGTAGTTGTTGGCGACGAAGTAGTTGATCGCCTGCACATTGCCCGAGGCAATGGCGTTGGACACAAGTTCGGTCGCCTTGGCTTCGGCTTCTGCAGCGCGTTCGCGGGCTTCGGCATCGCGGAAGGCGGCTTCCTTGCGGCCTTCGGCCTCCAGAACCTGCGCCTGCTTTTCACCCTCGGCCTTGAGAATGGCGGCCTGGCGCCGGCCTTCGGCTTCCAGGATCGTGGCGCGCTTTTCGCGCTCCGCCTTCATCTGCCGGCCCATGGATTCCACCAGGTCCTTGGGCGGATCGATATCCTTGATCTCGATGCGGGTGATCTTGACGCCCCAGGGTGCAACGGCGGTATCGACCACGCGCAACACCCGGTCGTTGATCTCGTCGCGATGGCTGAGCAGTTCGTCGAGATCCATCGAGCCCATCACCGAACGGATATTGGTCATGGTGAGGTTGAGGATGGCGTTTTCCAGGTTGGCCACTTCGTACGCCGCCGAAGGGGCATCGAGGATCTGGTAGAAGGTCACCCCGTTTGCTGTCACCGTGGCATTGTCGCGGG
Source organism: Pseudomonadota bacterium (assembly GCA_023391095.1). GTDB lineage: Bacteria > Pseudomonadota > Alphaproteobacteria > Rhizobiales > Devosiaceae > Devosia. The sequence continues at coordinate 201,874 of JAEWBN010000009.1, read as the reverse complement.
TGATGACTTCCTGATGCGGCACATCGAGCACCTGTTCCATCACATTCATCTTCTTGCCGATGGTGTCGATGAACGGCACGATGATATTGAGGCCCGGCTTGAGGGTGCGCGTATATTTGCCGAACCGTTCGATGGTGTAGTTGTAGCCCTGGGGCACCGTCTTGGCGCCTGCGAACAGCACCAACAGGAACAGGATGCCCAGCGCGATCAGGACGACGCTGAGACCATCAAGACCAAACTCACCGAGCATGCCCATCCCTCCAGGATCGAGAATAAGTTGCGCCGCAACCTATACTGGTCGCGGCGCAAACTGGCCACCCGCATTCGCGGGCGACAGATCCGGTTGCGAGGCCTACTTGGCGAACTGGCAGCGTCCGCTGGCCCGCAGCGTGGCTATGGCGCGCGGATCGCACCCGGTCGAAAGGAACATCAGCCAGTCGTTCTGATTGCCATAGAACACGTTGCGATCCACCTCGCCCCGCACGCCCGGGACGACGCCCGTCTGGGTATACTGCCAGAAGGTCCAGGGACGGTTCTTGTAGCGCTCGTGCGGCTCGGCAGCAGTCGAGCGCAGCCAGAACGTGTTGGGCAGGTACACGCCTTCCAGAATATCGCGGTGGAAGTTCATGTCGGTGTAGATGATTGGCAGCTTGCCGGTATGCTGCTCCATAGCGGTCAGCATGACCTGGATTTTCTCCAGAGCATCCGCCTTGCTGGGTTTCACCTTGCAGCTCGAATGGTTGTTCCATTCAAGGTCGAGAACGGGCGGCAGCGCGCTCGGATCGGCGGGGACATTGCGCACGAACCAGGCGGCCTGCTCGGCGGCGGTGGAGCACCAGGTCATGAAGTGATAGGCGCCCCTTGGCATGCCGGCGTCGCGGGCGCGGATCCAGTTGGCCTGGAAATTGGGGTCGATATAGTCCTTGCCTTCGGTCGCCTTCATGAAGACGAAATGAATGCCGGCCGCGCGCGCCTTGGGAAAATCGACATTCTCCTGATAGCGCGCCACATCGATGCCCTGGATGGGCATGGAACGGGCGCGGTCGACGCCCGAATGGGGTCGGTTGTCACCGGGAATGGCGCCATATAGCCCGCCCATCCCGGCCGCACAGGCCGAAAGCGTTGCCGTCAGGAGGCCAATCATGGCCAGGCGGGGAAAAGCAGAAAATCCAGAAAAAATCCGGGCGGCGGCCATGGGTCGAAACACTCGGTACACAATGAAAATCAGGATTTGATTCAACATGGCGAGGTTAACGGAGCTTTAGGGTAACTAATGTGGCAGCCGGCATAGTTAATGAACCGCCTTTTGTTCCGTAAATGTTCTTGCCAATGGACAACTCTATTGTTTAACTGACCCTGAGCTTGGGGTTGAGCATGGTCGCCAGGGTAGCCACGGTCGCGTTTCAGGGTATTGATGCCGTGCCGGTCGACGTGCAGGCGCAGATTGCGCCGGGCATGCCCGGCTTTGTGTTGGTAGGGCTGCCGGACAAGGCGGTGCGCGAAAGTGGCGAACGCGTTCGGGCGGCGCTCACTGCGTCAGGGCTCGGGCTGCCCCCCAAACGCATCACCATCAATTTGGCGCCGGCGGATCTGCCAAAGGAGGGTAGTCACTACGACCTGCCCATCGCGCTGGCGCTGATGGCGGCCCTGGGCGCAATTCCCCAGGATGCGCTCGATGGCTATGTGGCGCTGGGAGAACTCGGCCTCGATGGACGGCTTGCCCATGTCGGAGGCATCCTGCCCACCGCCATGGCCGCTCATGGGCGTGGCATGGGGATCGTCTGCCCTTCTGCATCCGGGCCCGAGGCTGCCTGGGCAGGCGAAGAGATCGACATCATTGCCGCCGACAGCCTGCTGGCGCTGGTCAATCACTTGACGGGGCATCAACTCCAGGCACGCCCAAAGCCGGGCAGACAGCTCACCGCAGCCCATGAACTCCCCGATCTCGTCGATGTGCGCGGACAGGCCGTGGCGCGCCGAGCGCTCGAAGTTGCCGCGGCCGGAGGGCACAACCTCCTCATGGTGGGGCCGCCGGGCGCCGGAAAATCCATGTTGGCCGCGCGCCTGCCCTCCATCCTGCCGCCGCTCAGTGCACGCGAACTGCTGGACATTTCAATGATCCAGTCGATTGCCGGCGAGCTCTCCGGCGGTGCTCTGTCCGACAGGCGGCCGTTCCGTGCCCCGCATCATTCGGCATCCATGGCGGCGCTTGTGGGCGGTGGCCTGCGGGTCAAGCCGGGCGAAGTGAGCCTGGCGCACAATGGCGTTCTGTTTCTGGACGAACTTCCAGAGTTTCAGCCCAGCGTTCTTGATAGCCTGCGCCAGCCTTTGGAAAGCGGCGAGACGGTCATTGCCCGTGCCAATGCCCGCATTGCCTATCCCAGCCGTTTTCAGCTGGTTGCCGCCATGAACCCCTGCAAATGTGGCTTGGCGGGAACGCCGGGTCACACATGCAAGCGCGGACTTGCCTGCGCGGCGGATTACCAGTCGCGCGTCTCCGGCCCCTTTCTCGACCGCATCGATATCCGCATCGACCTCCCTGCCGTGACGGCCGCCGACATGTTCGCCCCCGCCACCACGGCAGAGCCGTCCGCCGCCGTTGCGGCTCGGGTCGCTGCGGCCCGCGACATCCAGCGGCAGCGCTATGAGGCGGCCGGCGAGCCGCGCACCCTGACCAATGCCGCGGCATCGTCGGGCCTGATAGAAAAGCTGGTCGTGCCGGATCGGGAAAGTCAGTCGCTGCTGCTTCAGGCCGCGGAGCGATTCAAGCTCTCCGCGCGCGCCTACCACCGGGTACTCCGGGTCGCCCGCACGCTGGCGGACCTAGAGGGATCCCGGACCGTGTCTCGGCCGCATGTCGCTGAAGCCCTGAGCTATCGCTTGAACTTCGGTGCGGCGTGACGGCGCGAAGCATAAGGGAGCGGTCGGTCTCTGCCTTTGAACCGGAGCGGGCATGCCCCTGACCGGACAGCTAGTGCACTGGGACGACGCGCGCGGATTCGGCTTTATAGAGACCGATACGGGCCAACGATATTTCGTTCATGTCACCGCCATAACGCCGCTGGCGGAAAGACCCAGGGTCGGCGACGTCATGACCTTTGTTCCGGGCCAGGGCCGTGATGGGCGGGCGGAAGTCAGATCAGCGACCGTTCGAGGCTCAAGATCTCGGACCATTCGGCAGCCGCGCCGGGCAGATGCCAAAAGCCGTGGGATCACGCTCGACTGGCGCATCCCCTTTGCGGGCCTGCTGGCAGCGCTTCTTCTTCTCGCGGTGCTTTTAGGCCGCGTGTCCATGCTGCTGGTAGTTACTTACGGCATCACCAGCGCCGTCTCCTTCTCGTCGTATCGCGCGGACAAGGCCTTTGCCGAAGGTGGCAGGCGCCGCATCAGCGAAGCGTTTTTGCTGGGTTTCGATCTGGTCGGAGGCATTATTGGCGGGCTGATGGCCCAAGCCATCTTCCGCCACAAAACGCGCAAACCGGACTTTGTGGCCGCGACTCTGCTCTTGTCGGCGGTCCATGCCATCTGGCTGGGGGGATTGGCGAGTGGGCTCATTACCTTCGACGAAATCCTGGCCCTGCCTGAGCTTTTGCGCGGCCAATAATAACGCCCTGTTTCACGTGAATCCGCGCCGGAGCCTTTGGCCCCGGCGCGGCGAGGCCTAGTGGAATTGCGCCGTCTCAGTGGATTCGGCCATGGCGGTCGTGGCGCTCTGGCCTTCGCTGACGGTCATCGAGATCGCGTCGAAATAGCTCGTGCCCACTTCTCGCTGGTGGCGGACGGCCGAGAAACCATGCGCCTCGGCGTCAAACTCGGCCTGTTGTAGTCGCGAATAGCCAGCCATGCCGTTTTCCTTGTAGCTGCGCGCCAGTTCGAATGTGGTGAGGCTGAGATTGTGAAACCCGGCCAACGTAATGAACTGATACTTGTAGCCCATCGCGCCCAGTTCACGCTGGAACTGCGCCATCGCGGCTTCATCCATGTGCTTGGCCCAGTTGAAGCTGGGTGAGCAGTTATAGGCCAGCATCTGATCGGGATATTGCGCACGAATGGCTTCGGCAAACTTGCGGGCTTCCCCGAGATCTGGTGTCGATGTCTCGCACCAGATGAGATCGGCATAGGGCGCGTAAGCGAGGCCGCGGGCGATGGCACACTCGATCCCGCCCTTGAGCCGGTAGAAGCCTTCGGTCGTCCGCTCGTCGGTGACGAATGGCTTGTCGTAGTCGTCGATGTCAGACGTGATGAGCCGCGCTGCCTCGGCGTCGGTACGCGCCATGATTAGGGTCGGCACGCCCATGATATCGGCGGCGAGGCGCGCTGAATTGAGCGTGCGAATGAATTGGCTGGTGGGCACGAGGACCTTGCCGCCCAGATGCCCGCATTTCTTCTCGCTGGCCAGCTGGTCCTCGAAATGCACGGCGGCCGCGCCGGCTTCGATCATGGCCTTCATCAGCTCGAAAACATTCAGCGCGCCGCCAAAACCGGCTTCGGCGTCGGCGATGATCGGCACGAAGAAATCGAGGTCGGTGGTCGCGATCCCATCGGCCTGCTCCATGGTCTGGATCTGATCGGCGCGCTGAAGGGCCCTGTTGATGCGCTTCACCACGCTCGGCACGCTGTCGACCGGATAAAGCGATTGGTCGGGATACATGTTTCCGGAGCTATTCGCGTCGGCAGCCACCTGCCAGCCGGAAAGATAGATGGCCTTAAGACCCGCCTTGACCTGCTGCACCGCCTGATTGCCGGTAAAGGTACCCAGCGTCGGGACAAAATCCTCGGTCTGCAGCAATTGCCAGAGCTTCTTGGCGCCATTTTCGGCCAGGGAGTGACGGATGGGCAGCGACCCGGCCAGGCGCCGCACATCGGCTGGCGTATAGGTGCGGGCGATGGTGCGCCACCGGTCGGGGGCATAGTCCGGGGTCGGGAAGGCTTCGGGGTTCTGGGGCTTGTCGAGCATGTCGGTCTCCTCTTTTGACATGGCTTCGCCATCCACCGCCGGAGGGCGGAGGCGCAGGTTCGGGATTCACGTGAAACTTTGCTGATCGGTCGGCCGGTTAGCTTTCGACCTTGCGGCTGAATGTGGCGGCGATCATGCCGGCGCCCGAAAATAGCTCCTGGGCGTCCTCGCCCCCCACGAGCGTGAATTGATGCCTGCCGATGCGGCAGGCAATGGCATAGCCCAGGGCATCAAGGCCGCGCGCCTTGAACTGCGCCATGGCCTCGTTGGCCGTAGGGGCGATGATGGTGATGTACTCGTCGCGCTGGTCAAGTGTCGTGGGCATATCGCTTCTCCGTCTGTTTTTGTAAAGATTTGACAGATGCACTGGATATGCAAGAAATAAGTGCCTAACCGCCAGTTAAGCTGTAAAGCGACAGTCAAGATCGCAGACTATTTGTGTAAAGCATGTAAATTGGAGGGGTAAATGGCGGAGCAGGGAGACGCGCAAATCGGCGGTCGGATCAAGCGTTTACGCCGCCAGCGCGGGCTGGCGCAGGCCGATCTCGCCCAGGCGCTGGGCATCTCGGCCAGCTATCTCAACCTCATCGAGCACAATCGGCGCAAGGTGACCGTACCCCTGCTCTTTTCCATCGCCGGCCACTTTGGCGTCGAGCCCGGCGAACTGGTCGATGGCGATGAGGGGCGTCTGGTCGGCGACCTCATGGAAGCCTTTGGCGACGACATGTTTGCCGACAGCGACGTCACCAACCTCGAAATCCGCGACCTTGCCCATTCCAATCCGGCCGCGGCCCGCGCGGTGCTGACATTATATGATCGCTACAAGCGCCTCACATCTGGGGCCGACACCGGCGCGTTGAGGGGAGAAAGCGAGCCCTTCCACCTCGCAACCGACGCAATTTCCGACTTCCTCCAGGCCAGTTCGAACTATTTTCCGGCCCTCGAGGATACGGCGGAACGCGTCCGCGGGGATATCGATAATTCCGGCGACAGCTTCGACGCCGGGCTGCGCACCTATCTCTTCAACGTTTTCGGCCTCGAAGTGCGCCTGGCATCCTTGCCCCATGGCATAGCCCGGCAGTTCGACCCGGCACGCCGCCAGGTGCTAGTGTCCGATCTGCTCTCGACGGAAACGGCGAATTTCCTTCTCGCCCAGCATCTTGGCCAACTGGCCGGCGGCACCGAGATTGACGCAATCATTGCCGAGGCCGATCTCCCCGAGGGTGATGCGGCCGGTCTCGCGCGCAATGTCCTCTCGGCCTATTTCGCTGCCGCGCTGATCATGCCCTATGCGCCGTTCCTCCGGGCCTGCCGGGACTTCCGCTACGACATCGAGCGCATCGGGCGGAGGTTCGGGGCGAGCTTCGAGCAGGTCTGCCATCGGATGACGACGCTGCAGCGCAAGGGCGCTTCGGGCATTCCGCTGCATCTGGTGCGGACCGACATTGCCGGAAACATCTCCAAGCGCTTCTCGCTGTCGGGCATCCACATTCCGCGCCATTCCGGAGCCTGTCCCCGCTGGAACATTTATGCGGCTTTCCTCGCGCCGGAACGGATCAATGTCCAGGTGAGCCAGATGCCCGATGGCCAGCGTTATTTCTGTATTGCGCGGACCATTACCAAGGGCGATTACCGTTACCACGCGCCGCGCCGCTACCTTTCCATCGGGCTCGGATGCGCCATTCATCACGCCAGGGAAATGATCTATTCCGACGGCATGGACCTGGCCAGTGAGCATCAGGTCGTGCCGATCGGGGTTGGGTGCCGGATCTGTCCGCGGCTGGAATGCGGGCAGCGGGCGCATCCGCCTGCCGATCACCGCTTCCGCATCGACGACAATGTGCGGCCCGAAAGCCTTTACGCGCGAATGCTTTAGCTTTTGCTGTCGTCCGGATCGAAATGGGGGTCCTGCACCCAGCTCGCCCGCCATTCGCGTTCCAGAATGGATCGCCGTTTGCCATAGCGTTCGTCGGTGATGGCGAGGCGCGCGATACGGTCGGTACGGAAGGTCCGGAAGTCCTGGCGCAATAGGCACCAGGCCGCAATTGTTTGTTTTCCCTCATAAAATGCCAGACCCACCGGCCAAATCGTGCGGCAGGAGGCGCGGCCTTCAACGTCTTCGTAGTCGATGGTCACGGCTTTTTCCTGCCGCATGGCGAGGCGGATGTCGGCAAGGACGGCGATCGGCTTGCGCTGGCCCCAGATGGCGACGGGCCAGAGGGCGGTGTCGCTGATGCGGTCGCGCAGATCCTCGGGCGAAGCGGTGGCGATTTTTGCGAGGGCATTGCGTGCGGCGGCGCCCAAACCGTCGTCCGGCTGGGTCTCGACCCAGCGGGCGCCAAGGACCAATGCCTCCAGCTCCTCTGGACTAAACATCAGTGGCGGAAGGAAAAAACCGGGCCTCAGCATGTAGCCGATCCCCGCTTCGCCATCGATAGGCGCGCCCAGCCCGATAAGGGTCTGGATGTCGCGATAGAGCGTGCGGACCGATACGCCCTGCTCCTCGGCCAGGGCTGCAGCCGTGATCGGCCGGCGGTGCCTGCGCAGGGCATCCATGATGGAAAAGAGGCGTTCGGTCTTGTCCATGGCTCTGCCTCCATCGCTCCCTCCCGGTTCGGAGAGGGAGAGGATTGCGTGCACATTTGCCCGAATATGTCAGCAGGCTGTGAACGTTGAGACTGTCACAGCCCCCGTGAGGTTAGCAGACTGTTAGCGTTGAGGTCACGCGATCTCGAATTCGCACCAATGGCTATAGGGCCGATCGGGCGAATAGATGATGTTCGGGAAGTGCGGATTGTGGACCGCGTCGGCCAGGGCCTGGTCTTCGAGGCAAAGACCGGAATGCTTTCCGTAGGTCTTGCCGTTAAGGCCGGGGACCGCAATGTCGGTCCAGACGCCATTATAGACCTGCACGCCGGGGCGGTCGGACCACAATTTTAGCGTCAGATCGCGATCCGGGGAAAGAACCGTTGCGATGGGTTCGGAGGTCTTGCGACCATTGTCGAGCACCATGCCGATATCATAGTCCACGGGCGCGCCATTAGCGTCGCGCATGGTGCGGGGCTGGCGCAGGTCATAGATGGTGCCGGCCGACGGCAGGATGGCGCCCGAGGGGCAGAGGTCGGGACCGACGCCGGTATGGGCAGAGGAATTCACCTGGATGGTGTGGTCGAGGACCGTGTCGGTAGTGCCCAGGTTGAAATACTGGTGCTGGACGAGGCTGATCGGGGTGGCCCGGTCGGTCGTCGCGGTCAGCTCGAGCCGGAGCCGATTGCCGGACAGGGTATAGGTGGCGGCAAAATTGACATTGCCAGGATAGCCCATGGCGCCGTCGGGAGAGAAATGGGTGAAGCGGACGGCATTGTTGGCATTGTCGACCTGACCCTTCCAGACCTGCCGGCCGAGGCCCTCGGTGCCGCCATGCAGCTGCAGCGTGCCCTCGTTGGGGGGAAGCTTGTAGGTGACGCCATCCAGGGTGAAACTGGAATCCTTGATGCGATTGGCAACGCGCCCGGCAAGAGAACCCAGATGCGGGCTATGCACCGGGTAGGGGTCGAAGGTGTCAAAGCCGAGGACGACACTGCGCTCGCCGCCCGCAACCGAGACGCGCCAGTCGCGCACCACCACGCCATAGCTGATAATGTCGACGCTGACGCCGGTTTCGCTGGTCAGCCGATACTGGTCGACGCGCTGGCCGTTAAATTCGCCAAAGGTTGAAACCGTGATTGCCATGATGCTCCCCTGCCCCGGCCTGTTGTTCTTGCGCGCTTGTGCGGACTTGCTCTAGGGCGGACCTAGTAGCGTTATTGGTTCGGCCCTGCAACGGCACTTGACGTTTGCACGCGCGCCAACAAGTGTGAACCGGCCGGCAGAAGTGAGGGAAACGGCTTGATCTCGGACACAACCAAACGCCGCGCCACCGTGCATGACGTTGCCCGCGCCGCCGGCGTTTCGCTGGCCACCGTGGACCGCGTTCTCAATGGCCGGCCGGGTGTAAGGGCCGCCACCGCCGAAAAGGTGGAAGAGGCCATTGCACGCATCGGCTTTTCCCGCGACCTCAATGCCTCGCTGATGGCGCGGGCGCGAGACCTCTCGGTCGAGTTCTTCATTCCGGACGGCTCCAACGAATTCATGGACAGCCTTGCCGACGCAGTGGCGCGGCGCTTCGATCCGGCGCTGGCCGACCGCATCCAACTCACCACGCACCGCGTCAAGGCGCTGGATGCGGCGGCGCTGGCCCAGGGCCTTGCCGGGCTCGATCCGCGCCAATGCGACTGCGCCGTTATCGTGGCCAGCGAAGAGCCCGCCGTGATTGCGGCCGTGGATGCCGCCAACCGGCGCGGCATTACCGTCATGACGCTGGTGTCCGACCTGCCCGGCTCAGCCCGGCGCAATTTCATCGGCATCGACAATGTCGCTGCCGGACGCACGGCGGCGTCGCTGCTGGGCCGCTTTCTGCCCCATGGCGGTGCGGTGGCCGTGGTGGCGGGCTCGCTGCATCTGCGCGACCATGCCGAGCGCCTCGACGGGTTCAAGGCAGCGCTGGCCGAGGAGTTTCCCGAAATCGCCATCATCGGCCCGCTCGAAGGACACGACGAGCGCACCGAAACGGCCGAAATCGTCGGCGCGCTGCTGAGGGAGCACAAGGACTTGGCCGGGCTCTATAATCTGGGCGCGGGCAATGCCGGTCTTGTTGCGGCGCTCGAAGCGTCAGGTCGCGCCCGCGCGATCCGCGTCATTGCCCATGAACTGACCGAGCCAACGCGGGCGGGTCTCAAAACCGGCGCCATCGACGTGGTGCTGGACCAGAACCCGGATGGCGAAATACGCGAGGCCATCGCAGCGGCGCGCACCCTGGCGCTGGGGACGGCGCGCAATGCGGTCACCGACCCCATCGAGATCGGGATTTTTCTCAAGGACAACCTGCGCTGAGGCGGGGCACGCGGCTTTTGGGCCCGAGCGCTGGAACCACCCCCTCCGAGCTGCGCTAGGCCCTGCGGGCCAAGCTTCGCTTGCCTCCCCCGTCGAGGGGGAGGTGGAGTCGCGGATGTTCTGAGATTTCGCCCAAGGCGCTTGGCTTCCCTCGGGATTGACCCGAGGGTCTGGTGTCGCCTGCGCGAAGGCTGAGTTGTGGTTACTGACCCTCGGGTCAAGCCCGAGGGCAGCGCGGTGGTGTGAGACGAATGGGTGACGTGCGGGCGGGTGCACGGCCAGAAGTATGGAAGCCATTGAAATTCACATTGGCCTCGGTCACAATCTGGGCTAAGAAGCGCGCCATCCAAAAGATAGGCGCTGCCCCGGAACCGGGGCGAGGGAGGAGTGAGATATGGTTTTGCCGATCCGCCATGAGGTACGTGCCTCATGACATTCCTGGGCATTGATATTGGCACGTCCGGCGTCAAGGCGCTGCTGATCGACGAGGCCGGCAAGGCACTTGGCGAAGCCTCGGCTCCCGCGGTGGAACCGGTGCGTCCGCAGCCCGGCTGGTCCGAGCAGAACCCGGCCGACTGGTGGACGGCCACGCTGGGCGCCATCGACAAGCTCAAGCAGAGCCACCCCAAGGAATTGGCGGCGGTGAAGGGCATTGGCCTCTCCGGCCACATGCATGGCGCCACGCTCCTGGGCGACAACGACGAGGTGCTTCGCCCCTGCATTCTCTGGAATGACGGGCGCTCGGCTGCCGAATGCGGCGAAATGGAAGCGGCGCTCCCCAGCCTGCGCGACCTTTCGGGCAATATTGCCATGCCCGGCTTCACCGCCCCCAAGATTGCCTGGGTGCGCAAGCACGAGCCCGACATCTACGGCAAGCTCAAGAAAGTCCTGCTGCCCAAGGCCTATGTGCGCCTGTTGCTGACCGGCGAGCATGTCGAAGACATGTCCGACGCGGCCGGCACGCTCTGGCTCGACGTCAAGAAGCGCGACTGGTCGGACGACCTGCTCGGCGTGACCGGGCTCACCCGCGATCACATGCCCAAGTTGGTCGAGGGCTCCGAGGTTTCGGCCCAGCTCAAGGCCGAATATGTCGCCCGCTGGGGCATGACCGGGCCGGTGGTTGTGGCCGGCGGCGCCGGGGACAATGCGGCGGCGGCTTGCGGCATCGGTGCCATCCGGCCGGGCGAAGGCTTTGTCTCGCTCGGAACCTCGGGCGTGCTTTTCGTCTCGAACGAAAAGTTCAGCCCCAATACCGAGGGCGCCGTTCACGCTTTCTGCCACGCCATACCCGATACCTGGCACCAGATGGGTGTCATTCTTTCGGCCACCGATAGCCTCAACTGGCTCTCGCGCATCACCGGCAAGAAGCAGGCCGAGCTTTCGGGCGCGGCCGAGGCCCAGTTCAAGGGGCCGGGCGAGGCGATCTTCCTGCCCTATCTTTCGGGCGAGCGCACCCCGCACAACAATGCCGGAGCGCGGGGCTCGTTCACCGGCCTGTCCCAGTCCACCGATGCCGCGCAGATGGCGCAGGCGGTTATGGAAGGGGTGACCTTTGCCATGCGGGACTGCCAGCGCGTGCTTGCCGATGCCGGCACGTCGATCAACCGGCTCCTGGCCGTGGGCGGGGGCAGCAAGTCCGCGCTCTGGCTCAAGATGCTGGCGACCAATCTCGACATGGAAATCGCCCTCCCCGAGGACGGCGATTTTGGCGGCGCGCTGGGCGCGGCCCGTCTCGGCCTTTGCGCCGCGACCGGGGCCAAGCCGGCCGACGTCATGTCCATGCCGCCGATCAAGACCACCATTGCCCCCGACACAAGCCTGTCGGGTGCCTATTCCGACCAATATGCGCGCTATCGCGCTCTTTACCCTGCCATCGAGGAGGCACGTTCGTGAGTGATTTTTTCAAGGGCCTGAACCAGGTCAAGTTTGAGGGCCCAGAGAGCAAGAACGCCCTGGCCTATCGCCATTACAACAAGGACGAAGTGGTCGCCGGCAAGCGCATGGAAGACCATATCCGCCCGGCCATCGCCTACTGGCACACCTTTGCCCAGGAAGGCGGCGATCCGTTCGGCGGCCGTACCTTCGACCGTCCCTGGTTCGACAAGGGCCTTGAAGGCGCCAAGCTCAAGACCGAAGTGGCTTTCGAGTTCTTCGACCTGATCGACGTGCCCTTCTTTGCCTTCCACGACGTGGACGTGGCGCCCGAAGGCGAAACGCTGGCCGAGTCCAACAAGAACCTGCGCGTTATCGGCGACCTCATTGCCGAAAAAATGCAGAAGAGCGGCAAGAAGCTCCTTTGGGGCACCGCCAACCTCTTCTCCAACCGCCGCTACATGGCTGGCGCCGCCACCAATCCCGATCCGGAAATCTTCGCCTATGCCGCCGGCCAGGTGAAGGCCGTGCTCGAGCTGACCCATGAACTGGGCGGCGAAAACTATGTGCTCTGGGGCGGTCGTGAAGGCTACGAAACCCTGCTCAACACCAAGATCGGCCAGGAACAGGACCAGATGGCCCGCTTCCTGCACCTCGTGATCGAGCATGCCGAAAAGATCGGCTTTACCGGCCAGATCTTGATCGAACCCAAGCCGCAGGAGCCCAGCAAGCATCAGTACGACTTCGACGTCGCCACCGTGTATGGCTTCCTGCAGAAATACGGCCTCGAAAAGAAGGTGAAGTGCAACATCGAGGTTGGTCACGCCTTCCTCGCCGGTCACTCCTTCGAGCACGAACTGGCCGTTGCCTCCTCGCTGGGCATGCTCGGCTCGGTCGACGCCAACCGCAATGACCTGCAGTCCGGCTGGGACACCGACCACTTCCCCAACAATGCGGGCGAAATGGCGCTGGCCTTCTACTACATCCTCAAGCAGGGCGGTCTCGGCAAGGGCGGCTTCAACTTCGACGCCAAGGTGCGCCGCCAGTCGCTGGACGCAGCCGACCTGCTGCACGGCCACATCCTGGGTCTCGATACCCTCGCCCGTGGCCTCAAGGGCGCTGCTGCGCTGATCGAGGATGGCGAGTTCGATAAGCTCCTCGACGACCGCTATGCCGGTTGGGACAATGGCCTGGGCAAGGACATCCTTGCCGGCAAGCTGTCCCTGGCCGACATCGCCGCCAAGGTTGAGGCCGAAGGCATCAATCCGCAGCCGCGTTCGGGCCGCCAGGAATATCTGGAAAACCTGGTCAACCGTTTCGTCTGAGACTGAACGTTCGATCCCTTCTTCCCGTGTGGGAGAAGGGGTCGGCAAACGCCCTATTCCGCCGCACGCGGCGGAATATCAACGATAAAGGCGGTGCCTTTTTCCAGCCGTTCAATGCGCAGCGTCGCGCCCAGGTGATCGATCTCGTGCATCAGCATTTTCATGCCAAAGCCCTTGACGGCGCGGGGATCGAAATCGGCGGGCAGGCCCTTGCCGTCGTCGCGAATGGCAATCTCGATACCGTCATCCTTGCGCCGCGCGGTGACGGCGATGATGCCGCCCTGATCGGGCCCATAGGCATGCTTTTGGGCATTGGTGACCAGTTCGGAGACGATCAGCGCGACCGGCGTGATGAGTTCCTCCCCGATCTCGATGGGATCGGCCGAGGCCGCCACATGGGCGCGGCTGATATGGTCGAGCTTTTCGGAAATCGAACCGATAATGTCCCCGATCTGCACCCGTGCGTCGAGATCGCCATGTTCGATGATGCGCTGGATCTCGACAATGGCCTGAATGCGGCTGAGCGCGCCGATCAGGGCATTGCGGGCCGTATCGTCGGTGAGGCTCGACAGCTGCATGCGCAACATGGCCTGGATCAAAGCCAGGGAATTGCGCACCCGATGGGTCATCTCGCGGGCCATGTGATGGGTCCGCTCGGCCTGATCGCGCAGCGCCTCGGTCTGGGCGTCGAGCTCGTGTTTGAGATTGTCCTGCCGCGTAATGCGGTCGGTCACGTCCACCTGGGTGGCGATGAAATAGAGCAGCTCCCCATGGTCATCCAGCATGGGCGCCATGTGGAGCTCGTTCCAGAAGGGCGTTCCGTCCTTCTTGTAGTTGAGGATTTCGTGGCTGATCGTTTCGCGGTTGCGGATCGCGTCCTTGAGGGTCTGGCGGTCGGCGTCGCTTGTCTCGGGGCCCTGCAGGAACCGGCAATTGCGGCCCAGCACCTCGTCCTCGCTATAGCCGGTCAGCTTGAGAAAGGCGTCGTTGACGAAAACCAGCGGGCAATCGGGCTCGAACGGATCGGCAATGGCGATCGGCACGGCGCTCGATTCCACGGCATGCACGAAGGGCTGCAGCCGCATCTTGGAGCGCACATTCTTCCAGTAGCTGATTTCGCGGATTTGGCGGTCCAAGGCGGCTCACTCTTTCTGGTCTGCGTCAGGGGCGCAGATTGTCCTTTTGTTGTCTGGCTTGCAGATCGGCACACAACGCACAAGCCAAGTCCCTATCACTTTTACTCCAATAACGCCCGTCGCGGCATTTTCGTCGCATAAGAGAGGAGCCCCCATGGCCCAGATCACCAACCCGATCCTGCCCGGTTTCAACCCCGATCCGTCCATCCTGCGCGTCGGCGATGACTATTACATCGCAACCTCGACCTTTGAATGGTTTCCCGGTGTGCAGATCCATCATTCCAAGGACCTGGCCAATTGGGAACTGGTGACCCGCCCGCTCAACCGCGCCAGCCAGCTCGACATGCGCGGCGATCCGGACAGCTGCGGCGTCTGGGCCCCCTGCCTCACCCATGACGGCGAGCGCTTCTGGCTGGTTTATACCGACGTCAAGCGCAAGGACGGCTCGTTCAAGGACGCCCACAATTACATCGTCTGGGCCGACAATATCGAAGGTCCCTGGTCGGACCCGATCTATGCCAATTCCTCGGGCTTCGACCCCAGCCTCTTCCATGACGACGACGGCAAGAAGTGGTTCGTCAACATGGCCTGGGACCATCGCGTACGCCCGCTGCTCTTCGCCGGCATCATGCTGCAGGAGTTTGACCCGGTGGCCGGCAAGCTGGTTGGCCCGATCACCAATATCTACCAGGGCACCGACCTCAAGCTGGTCGAAGGCCCGCATCTCTATAAGCGCAATGGCTGGTATTATCTGCTGACCGCCGAGGGCGGCACGGCCTATGACCATGCCTGTACCTTTGCCCGCTCGCGCACCATTGACGGGCAGTATGAGACGCACCCAGACAAGCACATCCTGACCAGTAAGGACGCCCCGCTCGCCGCCATCCAGCGCGCTGGGCATGGCGATCTCGTCGATACGCCCGATGGCAAGACCTATCTCGTCCATCTCGGCGGCCGCCCGACCACGCAGGAACGCCGCTGCGTGCTGGGCCGCGAAACCTCCATCCAGGAAGCCTATTGGGGCGAGGACGACTGGCTCTATGTCAAGAACGGTCCCGTGCCCTCACTCCATGTCGAAGTGCCCGGCACCCGCGACGAGGAAAAATACTGGGCCGAACAGCGCTATACGTTCGAAAACGGCCTGCCCATCGACTTCCAGTGGCTGCGCACGCCCGACACCGACCGGATCTTCAAGACCGAAGGCGGCAAGCTGACGCTTTTCGGTCGTGAATCCCCCGGCTCCTGGTTCGAGCAGGCGCTGGTCGCCCGCCGGCAGACGCATTTCTCCTACGATGCGGAAACCGTGATCGACTTCAAGCCGACCGACGAGCGTACCTTTGCCGGTCTCACCGCCTATTACAGCCGCTACAACTTCTTCTACCTGACCGTGGGCGCGCATTCGGACGGCCAGCGCGAACTGCTGATCATGGCCTCGGAAATGAGCTGGCCCGATGGCAAGCTGCGCTTCCCCGCCGAGCCGGTGCAGATCCCCAATGAAGGCAAGGTCAAGCTGGCGCTGACCATCCGCGGCCGCAAGCTGCAGTTCTTCTACGCCATGGAAGGCGAGGAGCTCAAAGCCATCGGTCCGGTGCTCGACGCCTCGCTCCTGTCCGACGAATGCGGCGGTCACCAGGCCCATGGCAGCTTCACCGGCGCTTTTGTCGGGGTTTCGGCCAACGACCTCAACGGCACGGCCAGCCCGGCCCATTTCGACTATTTTACCTACCGCCCGCAGCGCGATCCTTCGGACCGGTACGAAGTCGATAGCCTGCAATAAGGGCGCAGCCCTTCACCTCCCCCTTGACGGGGGAGGTAGCGGCGCTTGGCCCGTTCGGGCCGTAGCAAAGCTGGGAGGGGGTGGCTCTTTGCTGGGGTCCGAGCGCGCTGGCACCCCACCCCGGCCCTCCCCGTCAAGGGGAGGGTGTGGCATCGGGTTTGTTCCAGCGACAGAGCACAGCAAGAACCTTCCAACAAATAGCCGCCGGAGAGGACGTTCTGCCTCTTCGGCGGCTTGTTTTTCGTGAGGCAAACGAAGAGCTTAGGCGCCAGCGAGACTAGGGAGCCTCTCATGAAACTCGAATCCATCGCCCTTCACCACGGCTATACGTCGGAAGCCACCACCAAGTCGGCGGCCGTGCCGATCTACCAGACCACGTCCTATACGTTCGACAATACCCAGCACGGCGCTGACCTGTTCGACCTCAAGGTGCCGGGCAACATTTATACCCGCATCATGAACCCGACCCAGGCCGTGCTCGAAGCGCGCGTGGCCGAGATGGAAGGCGGCATTGCCGCGCTGGCGCTGGCCTCCGGCATGGCCGCCATCACCTATGCGATCCAGACCATTGCCGGCGTCGGCGACAATATCGTCTCCGTCTCCCAGCTCTATGGCGGCACCTATAACCTCTTCGTCCATTCCTTCCCGCGCCAGGGCATCGAGACCCGTCTCGTTTCTCACGACGACTACGAAGGCTTTGAAAAGGCCATCGACGAGAACACCAAGGCCGTGTTCCTCGAATCCATCGGCAACCCGGCCGGCAATGTCGTCGATATCGAAAAGATCGCCGAAATCGCCCACCGCCACGGCGTCCCCGTGATCGTCGACAACACCGTCGCGACCCCCTACCTGACGCGCCCGTTCGACTTTGGCGCCGATATCGTCGTGCACTCGCTGACCAAATATATTGGCGGTCATGGCGTGGCCATCGGCGGCATCATCGTGGATTCGGGCAAGTTCGACTGGAAGGCCAATGCCAAGCGCTTCCCGATCCTCAACGAGCCCGATCCCTCCTATCACGGCGTCGTCTATACCGATGCTCTGGGCCCGGCAGCCTATATCGGTCGCGCCCGCGTTGCCCCGCTGCGCAATACCGGCGCGGCCATCTCCCCGCACAATGCTTTCCTGATCCTTCAGGGTCTTGAAACTCTCGGCCTGCGCATGGAGCGCCACACCGAAAACGCCCTCAAGGTCGCCAAGCATTTGCAGGCGCATCCGAAGGTGAAGTGGGTCAACTATGCTGGCCTCGACAACAGCCCCTACAATGCCGTGGCCCAGAAAATTTCCAAGGGTTCCGGCTCGGGCATCCTTTCCTTCGGCATTGAAGGCGGCAAGGAAGCCGGTGGCCGTTTCATCGACGCGCTGCAGATGATCCTGCGTCTGGTGAACATCGGCGACGCCAAGTCGCTGGCCACCCACCCGGCCTCGACCACCCACCGCCAGCTTTCGCCCGAAGAACTGAAGAAGGCCGGTGTCTCGGAAGACCTCGTCCGCATCTCTGTCGGTATCGAGCATGTCGACGACATCATTGCGGATATTGATCAGGCGCTCGCCAAGGCCTGACTGCTGGACTGAGTGCTAAAATTGCGCCCCGGATCGAAGGGTCCGGGGTGTTTGGGTCGAGAAAAGAGGTCGCCTTGTAAGTGGCGCGTATTCGTACTCTTAGGGAGATCGCCTTGCAGCGACGCCTTCTAGGGCATCGAGGAGACGACGCAAAATTTCTAAATCGTCTGTCTTCAGATCCCAAAAGACCTTGTCGCTTTTTGACCAGTGCGCGGATTTCTCAAGCTCGGGATATTGGGTGAAAACGTCGGATCGTACACGGATGTCGGCCTTCTGAGACCTGAAATCATGCCTAAATATTCTATCTGTATTTGAATATATTGATGCTCCGAACAAGCTGCAGCGAGTAGCGCTGGTTTCGACTCGTAAACCTGAGTTTTTCTCGATCATATGCACTCGGTCCCAAATCATCAGGTTTGCAGGTGTTGCCTTGAATTTCGCTGGTTTCCCTTGAAATTGCGTGGTGCGCGTGCTCGCCGTACGGGTACGGTTATGGAGCGGCTGATCATTTTCGGCCCGGAAACCTTGAGTGAGTGTCTTTGCATATAACGAGCTGTTTCCGTCTGTCGCGGTGATTAGCGAGCGACCAAGCGCACGTGCTTTTTCTTGTGACCAACCGCGGGACAAATGCGCAATCGTGACGATCTGGGCGCTGGTTTCTAATTCAGCAACAGCACGATGAGCGTCAATACCATGTGCGACGATCACCTGCGGCTTTATGACATCGCACAAGAATCTGAACGGCTCCGAATTCCGGTGAGCAAGCGCAAGTTCCGCCTTAGTCTCAGTCGGGCGGGCAAAAATGTTGGTCTCCAAGATGGACACCCCTGCCGCCTCTTCCTCGATCCATCCCAAACATCTGCGCGTATTGCTCACTAGCAGACGGGACTTCTTGCCTGACTTGAGCGGACGTGTTTGTCGGTCTGCCAGATAAGCTTGAAACCACTGACTTTTGTTGAAGCCGATACCTGTTCGCCAATTGTCCCAGAAATCTCCACGCATCTCTGTCGCAGGATTAAAACCAACTATGAATACCGTGCATTTTAGAGGCGAACCCTGACATACGAAAGGTCGTAGGTCTGTCGGTCGGCCTATCAGGCTGCCCAGTTTTTGCTCGAACTCTTCCAGATCCAACAGTGCCCCCTGAATATTTCCGCGAACTACAAGGTGGCTCGTATAGTATCTACTTTTGACAGGTTCGAAATCTAAAGAATTGATTCGTGATTTCCAAAGAACCTGCTCTTCCGAATTTGCCCCCTGATCACATTTCCCTGTCCCCTTCGACAATCCCGCTCTTGAGGCGTAACCTTGCCTCATTGCGGTCGCGGGTGCGCGGTTCGCGTTGGGGCGGCGGGCCTTTGGACACGTGACCTCCATTTTGGAGGAGTGACTGATATGGCCAACGTTCATGTCATGACCGGCGCCGGCGACAAGCTCGACATGCCTGTCATAAACACCATCGGGATCGGCGATCTGGGCGTCGCGCTGCGGCGCGGTCTCGCCGATTTCGCCGCCAAGCCCAGTCACTACATCCTGCTTGCGGTGTTCTACCCCATCATCGGCATCGTGCTGACCGTGTGGATGAATGGCTGGAACACCTGGCCCCTGCTCTATCCGCTGATTGGCGGCTTTGCGCTGGTCGGCCCCATAGCTGCGCTGCCGCTCTATGAAATTTCCCGGCGGCGCGAGCGGGGCGAGGACCCGAGCTGGGGCGATGCCATGAGCGTTCTGCGCTCGCCGGCCATTGGCAGCATCGTTGCGGTGGGCGTCATGCTCTTTGTGCTCTTCACCCTGTGGCTGACCGGCGCGCAGTTTCTGTATGAAAGTCTTTTCGGCTCGGGCACACCGCGCACGCTGGCCGGGCTTTTCGA
Organism: Pseudomonadota bacterium; assembly: GCA_023391095.1. Taxonomy (GTDB): domain Bacteria; phylum Pseudomonadota; class Alphaproteobacteria; order Rhizobiales; family Devosiaceae; genus Devosia. The sequence continues at coordinate 182,441 of JAEWBN010000009.1, read as the reverse complement.
ACAGGTAACGACAGCGCCGGGCGGCGGCACGCTGATCATTGTGGGCACGGCGCTCGGCGCGCTTTTTGCGCTGATCGTGCTCTGCACCAGCGTCATCGCCTTTCCCCTGCTGATCGACCGCGACGTGGGCGCCTATGTAGCGGTGGAAACCTCGCTGCGCGCTGTGCTGAAAAACCCGGTGCCGATGCTGGCCTGGGGTTTTATCGTCGGGGCGGGGCTATTTCTGGGGTCCATCCCGCTCTTTATCGGGCTGACGGTGCTGCTGCCGATTTTCGGTCATTCGACCTGGCATCTTTATCGTCTCTTGGTGCGGGACGCTTCGCTGATCCGTGGCGCCTGACCCCGAAAAGAAGAATGGGGCGCCGAGGCGCCCCAGTCAGTGCTGTTTGAGGGGAGGACAGCCTTGCCCTCTGCCCGATTATCAGAACGGGCTGTCGGGGAAGTAGAACTGCTCGGCATTGTCCTTGGTCACCAGCGGTGCGCCAAGGATATATTCGCCCTGCACCGGACCGTTGGACAGGAAGTTGGCAACGGTGATGTCCATGGCGGTGGCGATCATCGCGGGCGGATAGAGCACGTCCACGGGGATCAGCTCGTCGCCATCCATGATGCCCTTGATGACATCCTTCATGCCGGCGCCGCCGACGATGAACATTTCGCCTTCGCGACCGGCCTGGCGCACGGCTTCGACAACGCCCATGGCAATGTCGTCGTCCTGAGCCCAGACGCCGTCGATGTCGGGGAAGCGGGAGAGGAAGTCCTGCATGACTTCAAAGCCGTCATCGCGGTTCCAGTTGGCGAACTGGTTGTCGAGCACGTTGATGCCCGAGCCTTCGATGCCGGCCATGAAGGCGTCGAAACGCTCGGTGTCGATCACGGTCGGAATGCCGCGCAGGATGACGATGTTGTCGCCTTCGCCCAGCCGGGTCTTGAAGTATTCGGCCGAAACGGCGCCGAGCTCGGTATTGTTGCCGGCGACATAGACGTCCTGGATGGAGGTGTCGGGCAGGCCGCGGTCAACGACGGTGATGAAGGCGCCAGCTTCCTTGGCCAGACGCACGGGCTCGACCAGCGGATCGGATTCGAACGGCAGCACGACGAGGGCGTCGATCTGCTGCACCGAGATCAGGTCCTCGATGTTGGAGGCCTGATCGGCCGGGCTGTTGGCGGTGACCAGGGTGATATCCACGTTCGGATAGAGCGCTTCGAGGCGCTTTTCGGCTTCCTGGGCGTGGTAGTTGAGGCCACCGGCCCAGCCGTGCGTTGCGGCCGGAATGGAAACGCCGATCTTGATGGTCTCGTCCTGGGCGATTGCCGGTACGGCCAGAGCGGTCGTGGCCGTCAGGGCCAGGGCAAATGTCTTGAGAGACATGGGGTAGTTCCTCCCTAAGGTGTGGCGCGTTGCGCCGGTTGTGCCCGGCCCCGAAGGACCGGGAATTTCGGACTATTCGGCCTTCTTGCGGAAGGCGCCCTTGAAGCTGCCGCGCTGCAGATAAACCGCGGCCACGATGATCACGCCCTGCACTGCCCCATTGAGGTAGTTGGAGATGATATCGGTGAGATTGAGGATATTGCCGATGGCGGTGAGGATCAGCGCGCCGATGACGGTGCCCCCGATCCGGCCATAGCCGCCCTTGAGCATGGTGCCGCCGATGATCACGGCCGCAATGGCTTCCAGCTCCCAAAGGACGCCGGTGGCCGAGGAGGCAGAACCGAGGCGCGGCACATAGATGATGGTGGCCAGCGAGACGCAGAGGCCCTGCAGGATATAGGTCCAGGTGCGAACGCGGTCGACCTTGATGGCCGAATAGCGCGCCACCTGCTCGTTGGAGCCGATGGCCATGCAGTAGCGGCCAAAGGCGGTGCGGTTCATCAGGATCCAGCCGATCACGGCGACGATGATGAAGACCCACACCGGATAGGGCACGCGCAGGAAGCTGTCGTAATAGACCGGGCGATAGATTTCGCGGGCGCCGCTATTGAGCGAGAGCGTGCCGCCATCGGCGAAATAGGTGACGAGCGAACGATAGATGCCCATCGTGCCCAGGGTGACGATAAAGGCCTCGATCTTGGCCTTGGTGGTCAAAAAGCCGTTGATGAACCCGGCTCCGATCCCCAGGATGACCGAGCAGCCGACGCCCAGCAGCACGGTAAAGACCGAGGCGCCCATGCTGTCGACGGCCGAATTCATCACGATGATCATCATGCCGGCGATAAAGGCGGCCATGGAGCCCACGGAAAGGTCGATGCCGCCCGCGGTGATGACAAAAGTCGCGCCCACCGCGATGATGCCGATAAAGGCGGAGCGGGTCAAAAGGTTGGTGATATTGCCTTCGTTGAGAAAGGCCGGATTGAGGCTATAGCCCAGGATCACCAGAAGGATCAGCGCCACCATCGGGCCGGCTGTCTTGAGGTCGAGCTTGAAGCCTTTTGCAGGCTTGCTCGTCATTTCAGGCGCTGACACGGTCATTTTCCCCACCCTGCTTAATGCCGGCCGCGTAACGCATGATCTCGGCTTCCCTTATTTCCGAGCCTTCCAGCACGCCCGCCATGCGCCCCTGACGCATGACGACCACCCGGTGCGAAAGGCCGATGACTTCCTGCATTTCCGAGGAGATGACGATGATCGCCTTCCCCTCCGCGGCCAGCGCCGCGATGATGTGATAGATCTGCTGCTTGGTGCCTACGTCGATGCCGCGGGTCGGCTCATCCATGATGATGATGTCGGGCTCGCTTTCCATGGTCTTGCCCAGCATCAGCTTCTGCTGGTTGCCGCCCGAAAGTTTGCCGACGGCCACGGAGGGGTCGCGGGCGCGTACATCGAACCGGCGCACGGCGCGGTCCAGCGCTTCTTCCTCGCTGCGGCCATCGAGGAAGCCGTAGCGCATGTGCTTCTTGAGGGTGAGCAGCGTCAGATTCGGTTGCAGGCCCACATTGAGCAGGAGCCCGCGTCCCTTGCGATCCTTGGTCATATAGGCCAGGCCCGCGGCCAGCGATTTCGAGACGTCGGAAAAATCCGACAGCGCGCCATTGACCGAAACCGTGCCGCCGCTTTTGCGCGTCAGGCCCACAACGGCCTCCGCAACGGCGGTGCGGCCCGAGCCGATCAGCCCGGCAAAGCCCAGGATTTCCCCGCGCTTGAGGTCAAAGGAAATGCCGGAAATGCCCGGAGCGGCCAGGTCGCGGACGCTGAGCACCACTTCAGCGTCGACGTCAGGCTCATGCTTGGGCGGGTAGAGGTTGGAGAGTTCGCGACCCACCATCATCTGAGCGATGGAATCCGGCGTGAGGTTTTCCGTGCCGACGGTGGCGATGAGCTGGCCATCGCGCAGCACGGTGACGCGATTGGCGAGCTGCATGATCTCGTCGAGCTTGTGCGAGATGAAGATCACCGCCACGCCCTTGGCCGTGAGGCGGCGGATCTGCTCGAAAAAGGTCTGCGTCTCGGCCACCGAAAGCACGGCGGTCGGCTCGTCCATGACGATGACGCGGGCGTCCTGGCTGATCGCCTTGGCGATTTCCACCATCTGCTTGTCGGCCACCGACAGGGTATTGATGCGCGCATCAGGGTCGATGTTGACGTGGAGCGTATCGAGAATGGCGCGGGTCTGTTCGCGCATGGCCCCCAGCTGCAGGAAGGGCCCCGAGCGCAGTTCGCGACCAAGGAAGATGGAGTCCGCGACGCTCAGGTGCTCGGCCAGCAGCAGTTCCTGATGGATGACCACAATGCCCATGGCGGCAGCCTGCCCGTTGGGCGGCAGGACGACGGTTTGTCCATTATAGGTGATGGTGCCCGACGTCGGCTGTTCGATGCCGGAGAGGATCTTGATCAGCGTCGATTTGCCGGCGCCGTTCTCCCCGATAATGGCGTGCACTTCGCCCGGCTTGATGTCGAAATCGATACTGAACAGCACCGGAATTTCGCCAAAGGATTTGGAAATGCGGTGTGCTGCCAGAATTGGCTGCGCGCTTGCCCCGTGCCCGTCGACCATATCGCGGCCCTCCCCCAAGCATGGCGCACTTGCCGTGCTGCTCTCTGCCTGCCCGATGATGTAAAGGTTTTCATGATTGATGTAAAGGTTTACACTGCGGGAAAAGAGGACGAGCGTACCTCAGAACCTCGTGGCGGGGACGCGACGATCTGCTAAAGGCGGGAGCGCGCTGGACTTTTGTCGCAGCGCGAAGGGTGGAGCGGGCGAAGTTGCAGCACCAGAAACTGGCGACGATCGAAGACGTCGCGGCCATGGCAGGCGTGTCGATCGCCACTGTCAGCCGCGCCATCAACGAGCCCACCAAGGTTGCCGACGCCACGCGGCGGCGGGTGACCGAAGCCATTGCCCGCACCGGCTACACCACCAATGCCATGGCTCGCTCGCTGCGCATGCGGCGCAGCAACATGATCCTGATCCTGGCGCCCGATGTCGGCGACCCTAACTTCTCCAACATCCTGGTTGGCCTTGAAACCGAAGCCAGCAAACGTGGCTATGGCCTGCTGATCGGCAATACCCAGAACGATCCCAACCGGGAAACCGACTATCTGCGGTTCATTTCCTCCAACCAGGCTGACGGCCTCATTCTCTTTACCGGCCACCTGCCATTCGGCTTCGGGCAGGACCAGGGGGAAACGCGACTGCCGCCCATGGTCGCGGTCAATGAGCCGGTAGTGGGCCAGGACATCCCCTTTGTCGGGGTGGACAATTTCGAAGGCGCGCGGGTTGCGGCCGAGCACCTGATCTCGCAGGGGCACCGGCGCATTGCCTTTATCGGCCGCTCGTCGAGCCGCGAGATTAATCGCCTGCGCGAAGACGGCTACCGGGCCGCTTTGGCGGGTGCGGGTATCGCCATTGACCCGCGGCTCATTCTCGAGGGTGACGGGACGACGGAAAGCGGCCGGGCAGCGGCGGAACTTATGTTCGTGCGGGACGCGCTGCCGACCGCCTTTTTCTGCGTCAACGACGCAACGGCTCTGGGCGTCATCATCGCGCTCAATGCGCGGCGCTATGACCTTCCGCGCCAGTTTTCCGTCATGGGGTTCGACGACATTTCCTTTGCCAGCTTCGTCAATCCGTCGCTGACCACCATGAAGCAGCCGCGCCACCGGATCGGTGAGGCGGCCATGGAACTGCTCCTTTCCATGCTGGCCGGCGAGAAGCCCAAATCCACCCAGATCCTGTTGCGGGCCGAATTGATCCTGCGCAGCTCGGTGTCCCAGCCCGCCCGCTAAGGCAAAGCTGTGGTAAGCGCGGCGGGCAGGGCCAAAAGGTTGGATTTTGCCGGCAAAACGCCTAAGGTCGCCGCGCAATCAAGAGCCCCAACAAGCCCGCCCATGGATCAGACCCCATTCGAGTCCGACCCCGGCCCCGCGCAAGCGGCGCTGACGCCGATGATGGCGCAGTTTTTCGAGATCAAGGCGGTCAATCCGGGCTATCTGCTCTTCTACCGCATGGGCGATTTCTACGAGCTCTTCTTTGAGGATGCCGAGATCGCCAGCGCCGCCCTGGGAATCGTGCTGACCAAGCGCGGCAAGCATCTGGGCGAAGACATCGCCATGTGCGGCGTGCCCATCCACGCAGCCAATGACTATCTCAACAAGCTGATCAAACTCGGCCACCGCGTCGCCATCTGCGAGCAGATGGAGGACCCGGCCGAAGCCAAGAAGCGCGGCTCCAAATCCGTGGTGCGGCGCGATGTCGTGCGGCTGGTCACGCCGGGGACGCTGACCGAGGACGATCATCTCGATGCCAGGAGCGCCAATTATCTGGCCGCGCTGGGCATGGTGCGGCACGGGGAAACCGACTTTGCTCTCGCCTGGGCCGACATTTCGACCGGGGAAAGCTTTGTCGCCGATTTGGGCGCCGACCAGCTGGGCGATGAGCTGGCCCGGATCGCGCCAGCCGAACTTCTGCTGACCGATGCGGCGCGGGCCGTTCTGGTGGAGCGGCACCTTTTTGCCCCGGCCTGGGCGCAGATCGCTGTCAGGCTGCCGAGCGAAGCTGCCGACAGCGAGGCCGCCTCAACGCTGCTGCGCAAGAGCTTTGCGATCGGGGACTTCGACCCCACGGCGCTCTCGCGCGCCGGTCGCTCGGCGCTGGGCATGCTGGTGGGCTATGTCGCCGAAAGCCAGAAGGGCCGCAATGCGCCGCTTCGGCCCCCGGTCCTGGGCGCGGCGGATGGCGTCCTGGCCATCGATGCGGCAACCCGCTCGAGCCTTGAAATCCTGCAGACGCAGCGCGGACAGGCCAAGGGCTCGCTGCGCCACGCCATTGACCTCACGGTCACCGCGCCCGGCGCCCGGCTCCTGGCCTCGCGGCTGGCCGCGCCGCTGCGCGATGCCGCCCCGATCAACGAGCGGCTCGACGCGGTGGGCCGGCTGGTCGAGGATACCCTCCTGCGCGCGCGGTTGCGTCAGGACCTCAAGGCAGCGCCCGATCTTGCCCGTGCGCTGTCGCGGCTGGCCCTGGAACGCGGCGGTCCGCGCGATCTGGCTGCCATTGGCAAGGCGGTGGGCGCGGCCCTCGATCTGGCGAGCCACCTTGCGGCCCAGTCCGACCTGCCGCCGGTTCTGTCGCGGCTGGCCCAGACACTGGGCGCGGCGCCCCGGCCGCTGGCCTCCGAGCTCAATCTGGCGCTCGATGACGATCTGCCGCTGATGATCCGCGACGGCGGCTTCGTGCGCGGCGGCTATGACGGAGGGCTGGACGAGGAGCGGGCACTGGGCAGCGAAACGCGCGCCGTGGTTGCGGCGCTGCAGGCGCGCCTGATGGATGAAACCGATCTGCGCGCGCTCAAGATCAAGCACAATGGCGTCCTCGGCTTTTTTGTCGAAGTGCCGGCCAGCCATGGTGCAAAGCTTCTCGAAGCGCCGCACCGGGAAACCTTTATCCATCGGCAGACCCTGGCCAATGCCATGCGGTTCACCACGACAGAACTGGCCGAACTCGAAGGCCGCATCGCCAAGGCGCAGGACGCGGCTCTGGCTATCGAGCATGCGATTTTCGCGCGGCTGCGCACCGATGTGCTGGCCCGCACCGCCCAGTTGCAGGGCCTCGCTGATGCGCTGGCGGAACTGGATGTGACGGCGGCGCTGGCCGAGGTTTCGGCCTTGCGCGGCTATAGCCGGCCCAAGGTGGATGACAGCCTGGCTTTCAACATTGTCGGCGGCCGTCACCCGGTGGTGGAGCTTATGGTTGCGGCCGAAGGCCACAGCTTTGTCGCCAACAATGCCGACCTTTCCGGGAGCGAGGCGGCGGGCGGCGGTTCGCTCTGGCTGGTGACCGGTCCGAACATGGGCGGTAAATCCACTTTCCTCCGGCAGAACGCGCTGATCGCCATCCTGGCGCAGATGGGCTGCTACGTACCGGCCGAGAGCGCCCATATCGGCGTCGTCGACCGCCTGTTTTCGCGCGTGGGCGCCTCCGACGACATTGCCCATGGCCGCTCGACCTTCATGGTCGAGATGGTCGAGACGGCGGCTATTCTCAATCGTGCCACGCGGCGAAGCCTGGTGGTGCTCGATGAAATCGGTCGCGGCACGGCGACTTTCGACGGGCTTTCGATTGCCTGGGCGGCGGTCGAGGCCCTGCACGAAACCACAGGCTGCCGGGCGCTCTTTGCCACCCATTTCCATGAGCTGACGAGCCTCGCCAAGACACTTGCCCGCGTCTCCAACGTCACCATGAAGGTGCGGGAATGGGAAGGCGAGGTGGTTTTTCTCCACGAAGTGGGGCCCGGCGCTGCCGACCGGTCCTATGGCATTCAGGTGGCGCGGCTGGCAGGTTTGCCCGAGCCGGTCATCGCCCGGGCCAAACAGGTTCTTGATGTGCTCGAGCAGCGCTCGGCGGGCACCGCCTCTTCCAGCCAGAAGGCCAGCGTGCTAGACGATCTGCCGCTGTTTGCCCACCAGCCTGCCCCCCCGCCCAAGGGCAAGGACCCCATTCACGAGGCGCTCGACGCCGTCCGCCCCGACGAGTTGACGCCGCGCCAAGCCATCGAGGCTCTCTACGAGTTGAAGAAAATCCGCGATGACCAGCGCCGACGCTGAGGCCAAGCCGAAAAAGTTTGCGCTCAAAAGTGCCGAGGCCATCCTGGCCGACCTCGACACGGCCATTGGCGAAGAGCCCGCCAAATCGCCGGCCGCCCGCGCCACCGTTCTGGCCTATCTGCGCCAGACCCTGGCCGATGCCCGCGCCAGCGCCGAAGCCGAACTCCTCGCCACCAATCGCGGCACGCGCTGCGCGCAGAACCTGGCGGCGGCACAGGACGAGATCATCACCGCCTTGCATCGCTTTGCGACCACGCGGGTGTACCGGCTAGACAATCCATCCGGCGCCGAAGCCATCGCGCTTTCTGCTGTGGGCGGCTATGGCCGCGGCACGCTGGCGCCGGGCTCCGACATCGATCTGCTCTTCATCCTGCCCTATAAGCAAACCCCCTGGGGCGAGCAGGTCACCGAATATATCCTTTATATGCTCTGGGACCTCGGCCAGAAGGTTGGGCACGCCGTGCGCTCGGTGGATGAATGCATCCGCATGGCACGGGCCGACATGACGGTGCGGACCGCAACGCTGGAAGCCCGGTTTCTGACCGGCGACAAGGCCCTGTTCGACCAGCTGGTGCATCGGTTTGAAACCGAGATCGTACCCAAGACAGGCCCCGAATTCATCGCCGCAAAGATGGCCGAGCGCGATGAGCGCCACAAGCAGATGGGCAATACCCGCTATGTGGTCGAACCCAATATCAAGGATGGCAAGGGGGGCCTACGAGACCTCAATACGCTGTTCTGGATCGGGAAGTATTTTTATCAGGTCAAGACCAGCAACCAACTGGTTGAAAAGGGCGTCCTCACCGCCGCCGAGAACCGGCTCTTCACCCGCGCCGAGGACTTCCTCTGGGCAGTGCGCTGCCATCTTCATTACATCACCGGCCGCGCCGACGAAAAACTGACCTTTGACGTGCAGCCCGATCTGGCCCGCCGCATGGGCTATGAGCAAAGGCTGGGCCTATTGGGCGTCGAGCGCTTCATGAAGCGCTATTTCCTTGTGGCCAAGGACGTGGGTGATCTGACCCGCATCATCTGCGCCAGTCTCGAATTCCACCATGCCAAGGACATGGACCTGGTCGGCCGGGTGCTGGCGCCCTTCCGTTCGGGCAAGAGCAGGATCAAGGGCGAAACCGCCTTTGTGGTCGACAATGGCCGCCTCAACATCGCCGCGCCTGACGTGTTCGAGAAAGACCCGATCAACCTCATCCGCATGTTCATGGTGGCCGGGCGCGAAGAGCTCCTGTTTCACCCCGACGCCATCAAGGTGATCCGCGACAGCCTGCGGTTGATCGACAACAAGCTGCGCAATGACGCCAAGGCCAATGCGCACTTTCTCGCCATCCTGACCAGCCCGCTTTATGTCGAGCGCATCCTGCGCCAGATGAACGAGAGCGGCGTGCTGGGCAAGTTCGTGCCCGACTTCGGCAAGATCGTCGCCCTCATGCAGTTCAACATGTATCACCACTATACGGTGGACGAGCATCTGATCCGGGCCGTTGGCGTCATGGCCGAGATCGCCAATGGCGGACTGGGCAAGGAACTGCCGCTGACGCACGAATTGCTGCCCCAGCTCAACGACACGCGCCTGCTCTATGTCGCGCTGTTTCTGCACGACATTGCCAAGGGCCGCCCCGAGGACCACTCGATTGCCGGCGCCCGGATCGCGCGAAAGCTCTGCCCGCGCTTTGGGCTGACACCGGCCGAGACAGACACTGTGGCCTGGCTCATCGAATATCATCTGCTGATGAGCGAGATCGCCCAGGCCCGCGATATTCAGGACCCTGAAACCGCCAAGGCCTTTGCCGATGTCGTGCAGTCGCCCCAGCGTCTGGCGCTGCTGATGATCCTCACCGCCTGCGATATCCGTGCCGTGGGACCGGGAACCTGGACCGGCTGGAAGGGCTCGCTCTTGCGCGCCCTGTATTATGCCACCGAGCCGCTGCTCTCGGGCGGGCATTCCCAGGTCAGCCATACCGACCGCGTCAACCAGGCCCGCCATGCGCTGGCCAAGGCCCTCGAGACCTGGCCAGAGGCCGATGTGGACGAGTATTCGGCCCGCCACTACGACCATTACTGGCTGCGCGCCGAGCCCGAGCTGCAGATCGAGCATGCGCGCATGATCCGCAATGCCGACCAGTCGGGCAATGCCTTTGCCGGCTCGATCCGCGTCAAGGCGTTTGAAGGCATCACCGAGGTCAGCTTCTATACGCCGGACCATCCGCGGCTCCTGTCGCTGATCGCCGGCGCCTGCACCATGCAGGATGCCTCCATTATCGGGGCACAGATTTTCTCGACGCGCGATGGCCGGGCCATCGACACGTTCCGGCTCAGGCGGTCCTTCACCTCAGACGAGGACGAAAAGGTGCGGGCGACCCGGATCATCGACACGGTCAAGCAATTGCTGCAGGGCCAGCGGCAGGTGCTGATCGACCTGGGCAAGGAAAGCCGGCACAATAAGCGCCTCAAGCCCTTTGCGCTGCCGGCGCAGGTGTCGGTGTCCAATGCCATTTCGGAGAAATTCACGGTGATCGAGGTGTCGGGCCTCGACCGCATCGGCCTGCTGTATTCGCTGACCCGCGAGATCTCCGATCTCAGCCTCACCATCGGCTCGGCCCATATCGGGACCTATGGCGAAAAGGCCGTCGACGTCTTCTATGTCACCGACCTCACGGGGCAGAAGATCCACGTCAAGGCGCGGCAGAAGAAGATTCACGACGCGCTGATGAGCGTGTTCGAACGGCCCGAAGCCAAGCGGGTGGGCAATGGGTAGCGCTGCCTCTCACCTCTTCCGTCGGGGGGAGAGGTCGACGGCAAAGCCGGCGGGTGAGGGGGCCTTGCTACTGCACTGCGTTGCTGACAGGCCCCCTCACCCGGCCCTTCTGGCCGACCTCTCCCTCAGAGGGAGAGGTGAAAAGAGCGCCCCGCTCGACCGTTACGCCAAGGGGCCAAATACCAGATGAGCCTCTTCCGCAACTTCGTTTCCGTCGGATCGCTGACGCTGGTGTCGCGGCTGGCCGGCTTTGTGCGCGATGCGCTGATGGCGGCGGTGCTGGGGACCGGGCCGGCGGCGGACGCCTTCTTTGCCGCCTTCCGCTTTCCCAATCTTTTCCGCCGGCTGTTTGCCGAGGGTGCGTTCAACACCGCCTTTGTGCCCATGTTCTCGGGCGCCCTCGAAAAGGATGGCGAGGAGGGCGCAAAGCTTCTTGCGGCGCGGATCATGAGCTGGCTGGTCGCGGCCCTTGTCGTGGTCACCATCTTGGTCGAAATCTTCATGCCGCAGATTATGGTCGCCTTTGTGCCGGGCTTTGTGGACGACAAGGAAAAGTTCGACCTGACCGTTCTGCTGACGCGGATCATGTTCCCCTATCTGGCCTGCATGTCGCTGATGGCAGCCTATGGGGCCATGCTGAATACGCTGGGCAAGTTCTTCGCGGCGGCCTTTGCTCCCGTCCTGCTCAATCTGGTCAACATTGCCATGCTGATCCCGCTGGCGACCTTTTGGCTGCAAAGCCCTGAGGACGCCACGGTGTGGGTCGCCATCGCGACCATGGGCGGGGGCCTGGCGCAACTGGCGCTGGTCTGGGCGGCGATCGAGCGCACCGGCTTTCGTCCGCGGCTGAGCCTGCCGCGCCTCGATCCCGAAGTCCGCCGGTTCTGGGTGCTGGCGGTTCCGGCCATCCTGGCGGGGGGCATTACCCAGATCAATATTTTCGTCGGTACGATCATCGCTTCGGGCGCCGACAATGCGATCTCGGTCCTCTCCTATGCCGACCGGCTGTATCAGCTGCCGCTTGGCATTATCGGCATCGCCATCGGTACGGTGCTGCTGCCCGAGCTTTCCCGGCATCTGAAGGGCGGGCGCGAGGTTGAGGCGCGACAGAGCCAGGACCAAGCGCTGTTCGTTGCCATGCTGCTCACCATGCCCGCGGCCTTTGCCCTGGCGGCGCTGGCTGAACCCATCGTGCGCGTGCTGTTCGAGCGTGGCGCCTTCACGGCGCTGGCAACAACGCAGACCGCGCAGGCCCTGATCGCCTTTGCTGCCGGCCTGCCGGCCTTTGTGCTGATCCGCGTATTACAGCCCGGATTCTTCGCCCGCGAAGATACGCTGACGCCTACACTTTTTGCCGGACTGAGCGTCGTCGCCAATATCGCCATCTCGCTCTGGCTTTTCCCCAGCCTTCTCCATGTCGGCATCGCCATTGCGACCTCGGCCTCAGCCTGGCTCAATGTCATTCTGCTGGCGACGCTTCTGGCTCTGCGCGGACATTTTCGGCTGACGGGGAGCCAGTGGCGCGGGCAGCTTGCCATCGGGCTCATCAGCCTCATCATGGGGGCGAGCCTCTGGATTCTGGCTGACCAGGGGCGGCACCTGCTCGCCTCCGGCGCACCCTTCTGGCAGCAGGCCGGGGTGCTGGCCATGCTGATCGGCTTTGGTGTCGCGGTCTATTTCACGCTCGTGCATGTCTCGGGCACCCAAAGGCTCGGCCAGTTGCTGCGCCGACTGCGCCGGCGCGCCTAGCCGGTTCCCAACTGCTTCGCCCCCGTATAGAACGGGCCTTCGGATTTTCTGTTGAGTTCAAGAGCGACCATGACTTTTACCCAGCGTGTCTTCTCGGGCATCAAGCCGTCTGGCGATCTGCATCTGGGCAATTATCTCGGGGCCATCCGGCGCTTCGTGCCGCTGCAGGACACCCATGAGACGCTGTATTGCGTCGTCGACATGCATGCCATCACCGTCTGGCAGGACCCGGCCGATCTCAAGCGCTGGACCTATGAGATCGCTGCCGCCTATATCGCGGCTGGCCTTGATCCAAAAAAGTCGATCATCTTCAACCAGAGCCAGGTTGTCGAGCATGCCGAACTGGGCTGGATCTTCAACTGCGTTGCGCGTGTTGGCTGGATGAGCCGCATGACCCAGTTCAAGGACAAGGCCGGTGGCGAGGGAGGAGAGAATTCCGAACAGGTATCGCTTGGGCTCTACGCCTATCCATCCCTGATGGCGGCGGATATCCTGCTCTATAAGGCGACTGCCGTGCCGGTGGGAGACGACCAGAAACAGCATCTGGAACTGACGCGCGACATCGCCAAGAAATTCAACCACGACTACAAAAAGCAGATCAAGGCGCTCGGCCATAAGGGGGACTTTTTCCCCATCACCGAGACACTGGCGACTGGCCCGGCAATGCGCGTGAAGTCGCTCAAGGATGGCTCCAAGAAGATGAGCAAGTCCGACGCATCGGATCTGTCCACCATCTACATGATGGACGACGCCGATCTGATCGCTAAAAAAATCAAGCGCGCCACGACCGATGCCGACGCGCTGCCGAGCGAGGCTGAGGGGCTGGCAGGGCGTGCAGAGGCGGAAAACCTCGTGGGCATCTACGCCTCGCTGTCGAACACCTCCGTCGATGACGTTCTCAAGCAATTCGGCGGGCAGGGTTGGGGCGCTTTCAAGCCAGCCCTGGCCGAGCTGGCGGTCAGCGTTCTTGCACCCATAGCGGGGGAAATGCGCCGGCTGGTCGACGACAAGGGCGAGATGGATCGCATTCTCCGGGACGGCGCGGAGCGCGCGCGCGCCATTGCCCAGCCCATCATGGACGACGTACGCTCCATTGTCGGTTTCGTGCGGTAAAAACGGCGGAGGCGCCCTTGGTTTCTCAGGTCGAATACAAGCGCAAGTTTCTTGTCGTCATCGATGAAACAGAGGAATGCGACCGGGCGCTGACCTTTGCCGCCTTTCGCGTCAAGCGCACGGGCGGCACGGTTGTGCTGATGAGCGTGGTCTCGCCGCCCGAATTCATCGGCATGGGGGTTGAAGATGTGTTGCGGGCCGAGGCCGTGGAGGCGGCCGAACGGCTGCTCGACATGCGCCTCGCCCGGATCAGGGAAATCGGCGACGTGCGCGCCGAATCGGTGATCCGGGAAGGGAGTGGTCCAGAGCAGATCGAGACGGTGATCGCCAAGGACAACGACATTGCCATCCTGGTTCTGGCAGCATCGAAATCGGCGGAAGGGCCGGGGCCGCTGGTCACCCACTTCGCGGGTCGCTCCAATGCGCTGCCCATTCCGCTGACCATTGTCCCGGGGCACATGAGCGACGAAGAGATCATTGCCATCTGCTGATGGGCCCCCTCTCGTCGGGCATGGCTGGTACGATGGAATGGCCTTGCATCTGGGCGCAAAAGGTCTATTTTAGAAGCGTTCTAATTACTAACGCGCGAAAGCTGTCATGTTCATCCAGACCGAAGCCACGCCCAATCCGGCGACGCTGAAATTCCTGCCCGGCCGCGATGTGCTGGTGGGTGAGCCGCGCGATTTCCGTTCCCCCGAAGCGGCCGCGGCCTCGCCGCTCGCCACCGGCCTCTTTGCCATTTCCGGCGTGACCGGCGTGTTCCTGGGCTCCGACTTCATTTCGGTGACCAAGGATGAAACCAACTGGGCCCATATCAAGCCGGCCATTCTGGGCGTGATCATGGATCACTTCCTCTCAGGCAAGCCGGTTCTGGCCGAAGCAGGCGCCATGCCGGTCGATTTCGATGAAGTCGACGAGTTCTTCGAAGAAGACGACAAGGAAATGGTCGAGGTTATCAAGGAATTGCTGGCCACCCGCGTGCGTCCGGCCGTGGCCATGGACGGCGGCGACATCATCTTCAAGGGTTTCAAGGAAGGCGTCGTGTTCCTGCACATGCAGGGCGCCTGCTCGGGCTGCCCATCCTCGACCGCTACGCTCAAGAACGGCATCGAGAATCTGCTCCGGCACTTCGTGCCCGGCGTTGAGGCCGTCCAGCAGGTTTGAGCGCGCCGTAGCGCTCAGAGCCATGAGAGCTATGCTCGAATGGCCAACCACCCGTTAAGCAGCAAGCCGGAAGCCCGATGACCGCGTCATCGGGCTTTTGTCTTTGCGCTCAATATCGGGCCTGGTCGCTGCCGCAGAAGGGATCCACGGGGCTCGTGCCCTCGAAGGGGATGCGGCCAAGCAGGGCGTCGACAACGGCGGCCTGCATGTCTTCGTTCGAGCCATAGGCGTTGACATAAGTCGGCACGCGGGGCGCGTCGTAAAGGTAATAGGGAAAGCCCAGCGAGACCATCAGGGTGGGCACGTCATGCCAATAGCGGCGCATGGCCCCGAAGACATTGCCCGTCAGTTCGCGCCAGTTGAGGAAGATGCGGCCGCGGGTCAGCAGCGTTTCCTCGGCGAGCAGATAGAGCACCAGGTCGTAGGCCTTGGGGTCGACTGCCATGCCAGAGGTATATTCGGTCACCTCAAAACCCGCATCGCGTAGCCGGAGCGGCATGGAGAGGGGCAGGGGATGGGGCGCAAAAGGCTGAACCGAACCGGTCGAAAACACCAGGATGCGTTTGTGCCTGGCAGTTGAGAGCGGCAGGAGATTGGCCACATCCTTGACCAGCGTGGGCACGCGGGCGGTGACGCCACGCGCCGTAGCCGCGCTTTCGGATCGCTCCAGAACGGTCCGGGCGCCATCGAGGGACACGGGGACGCGATCGGCCTTGTGCAGACCCAGCGCCGCCTTGAGCGCCAGAACGCGGGTGACGGCCTCGTCGACCCGATCCTGGCTGAGCCGCCCGTCGGCTACGGCCTTGACCAGCCGCATGAGGTCGGCATTGGGATCGTCGGAAAACAGGATCATGTCGCATCCCGCAATGATGCATTGCGGAATGGTTTCGTCGCGATGGCCCCAATCGCCGAACCCGGCCATGGGCGTCGCGTCGGACACGATGAGGCCGTTGAAGCCGAGCTTTTCGCGCAGCAGCGTCTGGTTGAGCAGGGGGCTGAGCGTGGCCGGCCGGAACGCCTCGGCGCCGGCATCGGGATCCAGTGCGCTCACGAAGGCCGGAAAGGCGATATGGGCGGACATGACGCTCAACACGCCCGCGTCGATGGCACTCCGGTAAAGCCGGCCGAACGTGGCTTCCCATTCGTCCAGCGTCAGCGGATTGACCGTGGTGACCAGATGCTGGTCGCGGTCGTCATAGCCCTCGCCGGGCCAGTGCTTGACGGTGGCGGCAACGCTGTTTTTCTGGAAGGCGGCGATCTGGGCCAGCGCATGGCGCTCGACCTTGTCGATATCTGATCCATAGGAGCGGGTGCCGACGATGGCGCTACGCCAGGCGACGTTGAGATCGATGACCGGGGTGAAGCTCCAGTTGAGACCGACGGCATGGGCTTCCTCCGCCATGATCGTGGCGATGGCAGTGGTTGCTTCGACATCGTCCACTGCTGCCAGACCGAGCGGATTGGGCACTTCGGTGCCGAAAGGCAGGCTCATGCGGCTGCCCTCGAGGTCGGCGCTGACCAGCATGGGCACGGGCGCCGCCTGGTCCAGCTGCTGCATGAGCCCAATTTCGGCGGCGAGGTCTCCGCCATAAATGCGCGTCACCCCACCCGGCTTGAAACTGCGCAGGGTTTCGATTGCCTGCTCGGGCGCCTCGCGCGACAGAAGCGTAAAGAGCTGCGCAAGCTTGTCACGGGCGCTGAGCCTGTCGCGGGTTTCATGCACCCACGCCATGGCGTCGTCATCGAGATGGAACGGGGCGGCGGCAAAATCGATGGCGGTCACGGTGACCTCCCTGGTTTTTTGCCGCATGTTTATCAGGCCGTATGGGACCGGAACAAGGCAGATAGGTCCATGTCGAAAGCCAAGGGGCCGGCTCGTCGCTGCGGTAGAAAAGGGAGAATGAACATGCCCAGTATCATTTCGGCCGACGGCACACCCATTGGATATGAACTGACCGGAAGCGGGCCGCTTCTCGTCGCCGTGCCGGGCGCCACCCAATATCGCGCCATCGATCCCGGCACATCGGAACTGGCCCGGCAATTGGCGGGCGCCTTCACGGTGCTTGTCTATGATCGACGGGGCCGCGGCGCATCCGGTGACACCGCGCCTTACGCCGTGGCGCGTGAGGTCGAGGACATCGCCGCGCTGATTGCAGCCAATGGCGGGACGGCAAGCCTATACGGCATGTCGTCGGGCGCGGTTCTGGCGTTGGAGGCGACCGTGGCGCTGGGCGAGCGCGTGACCGGCATGGTCCTTTACGAGCCGCCCATCGACCCAGCACGCGCCGCCGACTCCTACGAGGCCGACCGTGCTGCCATGGCGCAACTGGCCGATGCCGGGCGGCATGAAGACATGCTGGTCGATTTTCTGTCCGCCGTCATGCCGCAGGAGGCTCTTGACGGTTTCCGTCATTCGCCCGGCTGGCCGGCCTTTGCGGCAGTGGGCAAGACCATTCTCTATGACTATTCGGTTCTGGCCGGTGCCCGAACAGGCGATGCTCCGCCTGAGCGGTGGGCGGAAATCTCCGCCCCGGTGCTGATCCTTGATGGCGACCACAGCTTTCCCTTCATGAAGGCGGGGGCCGACTGGGTTTCAAAGGGTCTGCGCAATGTCGAGCGACGCACGTTGGCGGGGCAGGATCATGGGGTTGCCCCCGATGTTCTGGCGCCTATCCTCGTCGAGTTCCTCAAGCGCGATTGACGCATAAAAAAAGCACCGCCGGATCGCTCCGGCGGTGCCTCAATCAATCCTCGGGGCCGGCGCTTACGCCGCGTGGCCTTCGAGCCACTTGGTGAGGCCGGCCTTGGGCGTACCCGCACCGATCTTCATGTCGGCAGCTTCGCCACCCTTGAAGAGGATCATCGTGGGGATGGAGCGCACGCCATACTGGGCGGCAAGGCCCGGATTCTCGTCGACATTGAGCTTGACGATCTTCACCTTGCCCGCGAGTTCGCTCGACAGTTCTTCGAGAACCGGAGCGATGGCGCGGCACGGGCCACACCATTCGGCCCAGAAATCCACGAGAACGGGTTCACTGGCGCTGAGCACTTCCTGGCCGAAGGTGGCTTCGGAAACAGCTTTAGTCATGGTTTCATGCCTTCCATATTGGCAACGCTTCCGGAGAAGCGGAAATCCGGCGCCGGGCCATGGCCCGGACAAACGGCGGTCTGTTTGCTCCCAAAGGTGGGAAGAGTCCAGCCATCCCGCAAGCCTGCTCAGGAGATGGTGATGCCTGCATGCGCTCCATCCAGCAGGGCTTGAGGCAGATTCATCAAGGATTCCAACCCTGTCCAGAGGATGGCCGCCGCAACGGTCCGTCCCGGGAAAAGCTGGTGTGCAACCAACGCATATAGGCCCAACTGGGTTACATAGGCCGGAGGAATCCCCGAAACATCCGTGGGCACATTGGCGTCGGACTTGTAGTCGACCACAAGGACATGGCTATCGCTCACGACGAGCCGGTCGATCCGCCCCGAAAGCCGGACCGCTTCGCCATTCTGTCTGGCGTCGACAAGGAAGGGCACCTCGGCCCGGCTGTCCTTCCCAAAGAGATGGGCCAAGTCGGGCCGCGTGAGGATGGAGAGGGCGCGCGATACCAGGCTTTCATGGACCTGGGGCGTTTCGGGCAGAAGCGTTTCGAGGGCGCGATGGGCTACCTGCACGCGGTCCGCCGGCGCAATCGCCGCCAGATGCTGGAGCAGGGCATGGAGTGCCAGGCCTTCCTGCCGGGCAGCTTCGGCGTCACGCACCTGTTCGGCCAGCGTCGGCGTCATGGGCTTACGCTCGCCCTTGCCGGCGAGGGATGGCGAAACCAGCTTTACCGTGGGGGGCGGGGGGACCGGATCGAGTGCAAGCGGCTCAAGGAGCGGCCGCGGCTCGGCAGGCAGGGCCAGCGTTTCGCGCGTTTCGGCAAGGGCGGGATAAACCAGCGCGCCGATGGCCCCGGTTTCGTCCTTCAGCGTCAAGAGATCGGCAGAGAGGCCCATCTCTACGGCGTGATACCAGCTGCCCTCAAGCTTGGAGGCAGCGTTGGCCGCGTCCTTCGTCGCGGGGAGGGTGCCGGTGACGAAAAGTTCGTCCTCGGCGCGGGTCATGGCGACATAAAGCAGGCGCCAATATTCTTCCGCGCGCGTGGCATCAATGGCATCACGGATCGCGGCGGTCTCTTCGGTATGCTGCCCCTTGCTGGAGCCATGGATGAGCAGGGGGCCGGGCGCTTCCGTCAGCACATAGACCGGCTTGCCCAATTGCCGCGTGGTCGGCCTGGCGGTGGCGTCGGCCAGGATGACGATAGGCGCCTCAAGCCCCTTGGCGCCGTGCACGGTCATGACCCGCACACCGCCACCGGCTTCGGCCAGTTCGCGCTTGATGGTGACCGAACGGCGGCGCATTTCAGCGGCAAAGCCCTGGAGGGATGGCTGTTCGCTCTGTTCGTGGGCCAGCGCCAGATCGAGGAATTCGGACAGCAGTTCGTCCACTTCCCCGCCCAGCCGCGCATGGAATCGGCGCAGCCCGCCTTCGGCGTAAAGCACGCCTGCCAGGAATTCGAACGGCCGCTCCATGTCGAGACCGCTGCGCCAACGGCCCAGCCGCTCGGCAGCATCGCGAGCCGCGCCTGTTTGCGCGGCGAAGAGCGCGGACCAGAGGGTCTGTCCCCTGGGGCGGTCTACGGCGATGGCGTAAAGATCGTCCTCGGAAAAGTCGAACAGCGGCGAGCGCAACAGGGCCGCCAGTTGCAGATCGTCGGCCGTATTGAGCAGCACATCGATCAGGGCGAGCAGGTCGAGCACCGCAATATGCCCGGTCACCGCAAGCCGGTCCGCGCCCGGCGTCGGCAGGCCCTGTGCGCGCAGGGCGCGGATGATCTCGTGGAAGAGCCTGCTGCGTTTCTGGACGAGGATCAGCACGTCCTCGGCGGCGACGGGCCGGCCGCGTTCGCCCAAGGGCCGCCCGGTCGTGACCCATTCGGAAATTTCCCGGGCGATGCGGTTGGCCAGGACCCGCTCGGGCCCCGGATCGGCATCGACGGGCTCGACGGGCCAGTTGCCGGTATCGCGCACGTCCTTTGTGGCTTCCACGGGCGGCCAGAGCGTCACCACCCCGCCACCCTGCGTGCGGGCCGGTTCGTGGCCGATGGGATCGCTGGACAGGAGAGCGGCGCGAATGTCCTCGCGCGCGCAGACGCGATCCACGGCCGAGAGGATGCCGGGCAGGGTGCGGAAACTGGTATGCAGCCGCACATCGGCAAAATTCTTTCCGGCGGCCAGCGCCTTGCGAGCCACGTCGCGCCCGGTTTCGCCGAACAGCACTGGCTGCGCACCCTGGAACGAATAGATGGACTGTTTCTGGTCGCCCACGGCAAAAACCGAGCGCGGGCGGGTGACCGCTCCGTCACCGGCAAAGAACTCATCGGCCAGTGCACGCACCACACGCCACTGGCGCGCATTGGTGTCCTGGCTTTCATCGACCAGGATGTGATCGATGCCGGCATCCAGTTTGTATTGCACCCAGGGGCCGATATCGCGGTCGGCAAAAAGGTCGCCGAGCTTTTCGATGAGGTCATCGAAGTCGAGGAGCGAATGGCGCTGCTTCTGTGCTTCGTAGCGGGCCCGGATGGCCGCCAGTATGTCGAGGATCGCCTCGCTGCGCTCCACCAGCAGCGCCGCATTGACCTCGGCCTCAATGGCAACCAGCCGCTCTTGCTCCTCCCCCAGAAGCTGGGCGATGTCGGGATTAGCGTCCTGCTCGGCCTTGAGCAGCAGTTTCTTGCGCGGTGAGCCGGTCTTGGTGAAGAAGGCCCGTCGCAACAGGCCGGGTTCGGGGTGATCGGGA
Organism: Pseudomonadota bacterium; assembly: GCA_023391095.1. Classification (GTDB taxonomy): domain Bacteria; phylum Pseudomonadota; class Alphaproteobacteria; order Rhizobiales; family Devosiaceae; genus Devosia. The sequence goes on along the minus strand of JAEWBN010000009.1, from coordinate 161,771 downwards.
TCCAGCAGGGCAAGAAGATCGACGCAGCCATCCCCATCCGGCTTGGCCTTGCAGCGCGCCAGGATCAGGCGGAGCCTGTCGGGGGTGAGAAGGCTGTCACGGACAATGGATGCGGCGGCATCGCCGGACGGCATGCGGTAGTTGACGAGGGCCCGCAGCCGGCTCTTTGCCCCCGTAATGTCGGCCAAAAGGGGCTTGAGCCGCGCGCCTTCGCTCAGCGCCGCATCAATGGCGCTCGTAATGCTGTCATCGCTCAAAAGGCCAAAAAGCGTTTCGACGGCCTGGGCATGGTCGCCCCCGCGCAGGCCCTCGGCCAGCACAGCTTCGCGTGCGGCAAGGATCATCTGCTCCTGCCGGTCCTCCTCGATCACGGCGAAATCGAACGGCACGCCCGCCTCGATGGGGAAGCGATGCAGCACCGCTTCGCAAAAGGCGTGGATAGTGAGGATGCGCAAGCCGCCCGGAGTCTCCAGCGCGCGGGCAAAAAGCGTGCGCGCCGATTTGAGCATGTCTTCATCGGGCGCCCGGCCGATCAGGTCCTCGATATCCTTAGCGAGCGCTGCGCTATCTGCCACCGCCCAGACGGCCAGACGCGCGCCGACGCGCTTGCGCATCTCCGCCGCCGCGGCCTTGGTATAGGTGAGGCAAAGGATCGATTGCGGGCGCACATCGGCCAGGAGAAGCCGGAGCACGCGATGGGTCAGGACATAAGTCTTGCCCGAACCGGCATTGGCCTCCACCCAGATCGAATAGTCCGGATCGCTGGCCCGCGCCTGGCTGGTTCTGGTGTCATGGGGAACGCTCAGGAGCCCGCGATCACTCATGCCTCGTCCTCCCCTTCGGCCATGGACCATTCAGCGACGCGGGCGAGGTGGTCGTAGGCCCCGGCGAAACGCTGGGTCTTGAGCGGCAGGAGCCGGGCATGGAGCGGAGTCTGGCGCATGAGGAAAAGCTCGACATGGCCCTGTAGCCGCCGGCCGATCTCGTCGGCAGCCTCGGCCAATGTCATGTCTTCGCGCGTCGAGAAATTGCTGGGTTTGAAAGCGTCGGGCCCAAGGCCGATCTTGATATAGGTGAGAGCACCGGCTGGGGCCGCGGGAACGGGCGCCATCCCGCCATTGCGCGCCATGAGGGCTTCGACCAGCAATTGCGGCGCTTCGAAGGCCTTCATGCTGGCGCCCGAGGGCGGCGAGCCGGTCTTGAAGTCGAGCAGCTCAAGCGTGCCGTCGACCATCTCATCCACCCGGTCGGCGCGTCCCTTGACGGTAAAGGGTTCGGCCAGTTTGAGCGACCAGCGTCCATCGATTTCGGCATGGCGCTTGCGGACGCGTCCATTGCGCTCGCGCTCGAAGGCCAGAAACTGGCCGGCGGCCGTCTCAAAGCGGCGGAGCCAGATGTCGCGACGCTCGCCGATGGCCTCAAGGCCGGAAAAGGCATCGCGGGCGATGTCCATCAGTGTGTCGAGGGCCGTATCGGCCACGGGATCGTGGCCCTCGATCACGAAGCGGGCGAGGATAGCGTGAATGATGTTGCCGCGTTCGCGCGCATCCGGATCTTCGCCCAGCGCATCGAGACGCCGGAGGCCCAGCGTATGCCGGGCATAAAGATCGTAGGGCGAGCGCATCAGCGTCTCGATCTCGGTCACCGAAAGCTGGCGCGGGCGCTTGTCGACCGGAGGATTGGGCGCCGGGCGGCTGGCCGGGCGCGTCGTCGCGACGGCATCGAGACGGCGGGCATCGTCGAGCCAGCGCTGCCCCCGGCGGCGCATGGCCTCGGAAGCGTCCTTGCCCACAAAGGCGTCGAGCCGCTGCACCAGCCGGGACGGCAAAGCGGGGCTCGATCCGATCCGGTCGGCATAGGCAATGAGCGTGGTCTCGTTGCCCAGTGCCTGGACAAAGTCATGCGCGGCCAGGCCTTGGAGCCGTTCGGGCGGCTCGAGCCCCGCCGCCAGCCGCATGCCGCGGCTGAGCCAGGGGCCGGGATCGGCGGTGGCTGGCCACTTGTCTTCGTTGAGCGCGCCCAAAATCATGACGTCCGGGCTCATCAGGCGGGCCTCGATCTGGCCCCAGATGGCAATGTCCTTGCGCCGTTCCGTGCGGTTGCGGACATCAAAGCCCATCATCAGGGTGGCCAGCACGTCCTCCAGCCGGTTGGGGGCGAAGCGGTGGCCCTCGCCGGCCATGGACGCAACCTCGGCGGCCCATTTGCCCAGTTCCTCGCCACCATGGAGTGGCGCGTCGACCGAAACCGCCTCGACCGCAGCGCAAAGGGCATCGGCAAGGGTTGCGGCGTCGATCTGGGGGGCGGCAAGGGCGGCGCGCAGCGGGCCTATGGCTGTCTCGATCCGCGCCAGGAGATCGGAAATGGCCGCCTCGTCGTCATCCCCGAGCTTGATGGCGGCGTGCTTCATGCCGCCCGCCATATGGGTGGCGAGGAGGGCGCGCAGTCCCGCCATGCCGGGAGCCGGGCGCTGCCCACGCAAGAGACCCATATCGATCCGTCCGGCCAGACGCGAAACCGTTTCCCGGCCGAGCCCGAAATGGGCAGCGCGGTTGCGCAGCAGCGCCACCAGGTCCACCGGATTGCACTGGCCCGTGACCAGGTTCAGCACCTGCCGGGCGAGCCGGCCTGCCGGGGAGTGGAAAAGCGGTGTGCCCGCGGCGTCGTCGACGAGAATATCGAAGCGCTGCAATTCGGCCGCGATGCGACGGGCCAGGTTCTGGTCCGGCGTGATGATGCCGACGCTTTTTTTGGCAGCCAGCGCTGCGCGGGCAGCCAGCGCGATGGCGCGCGCTTCTTCGTCCTCGTTGCGCGCGGCAAGTATCGAAACACCCGCAAGGCCCGCTGCCGCATCTTCGGCACTTGGCCTGAGCTCAGGCCAGAGCGCGGTTTGGGTGGTGAGGGCCAGGGCGTGGTTGACGATGCGTATGCGCGGATGCTCGTCCTGGCAGAGCTCGACCACATCGGCGCCGGAGACGCCCAGCATGCGCAGAAGGCGCGCAAGGCCATATTGCGGATGGCCGTGCGGATTGGTTTCCGGTTGCGCCAGGAGCGCCCGGCTGGCCTCGCTCATGTCGACATCGAGGCCGGGCAGGACCACGGCGCCTCGGGGAAGCCGTGCAATGGCGCCGAGAAGCCGGGCCGTTGCCGCGATAGAGCCGGTCGAGCCGGCCGCGATCACCGGGCGCTGGCCGAAGCGGCGTTCCGCCATGGCAGCTTGCCGGTCGGTCAGCTCGCGCTGGTTGGCGATGGCATCAGCCATGCCCCGTGCAACCAGCATCTGCGGCCATGCGGCGAGGGCAATATCAAGAAAGCCCAGGGTCTGCTGCCAGTATTCACCCAGTTCTGGACCCAGTTCATCGCCGATCGCGCGGATGTCCGACGCGTCGCGTTCCTCGATCAGGAGGTCGTCGATGAGCGTGCCGAGCGAATCGGCCATGGAAAAGATTTCGGCCGCCGTCGGGGGCGTCGAGAAGGCCAGCCCGCCACGTTCGGACTGGGCCCAGCCAGCGACCAGCCGGGACAGGATCAGCCGACGACGCAAGGGGCTGGCCGTTGGCGGCAGGGGTGGTGCATCGAAAGGCGGCAGAAAGGGCTCTTCTTCCCGGTCTTCCCCACCCAGCGTGCGAATATCGGGCAAAAGGCCCGGGAAATCGGGATGGTCGGCAAAGGCATCGGCCAGGGCCTGCCGCGCGCGTTGCGTGGGCACGATCACGGTGACGTCGCTGAGCCAGAAGGGCGAACTGCGGTCCCAGGCGGAGAGGAGGCGCCCGTCCATGATGGCGCCGGCCAGGCAGCGCAGAAAAGGCGTATGCGGGGCAATGGTGAAAAGGTTCATGGCACAAGGAGCCGTTCGGCAGCGGCCCAACCCTCGGCGCTCGCCAGATTGTACCAGTCCGCGTCCAGCACGACGCCCCAAAGCCGCTCCGCTTCCAGCGCTTGGTCGAGGAGAGCGTCGAAGCTGAATGCGTCTTCCGTCATGGCATCAAGGGCTGCACGGTCGAGGAGGGCGACGCCGGCAAAAAGCACTGGCGCGCCATAATCGCGGGTAACCTGGCCGGCCGGGTCGAGACAGAAATCATGGCTGCGTTTGACGCCATGGGCGCGGTTCGGCTTGACGCAAAGCAGCGTGATTTCGCCTTCGCCGCGGTCTCGCTGCAGAAGGCGGGCCAGCGGCTGGTCCACGCCTTCGGACCAGAGCATGTCCGTATCGGCGACAAGAAAGGGATCGTGGACGATCTGCGGCAGCGCGGCGCGCACGCTTTCGCGCCAGCTGGTGTTTGCGCTGTCGCGGCTGACCTTCACCAAGCCGCCAAAATGGGCCAGAAGCGGCGCCGCCTCAGCCTCGGGCGCCGTGGCCACAAGGCGCGTGGCGCCTTCGGCCCGCACCAGCCGCATCACCCGTTCGGCCACGGGCAGTCCGGCCAGATCCGTCATCGGATCGGGGCCGCCCGCTGCACGCAGCAGCAGCACATCGGGGAATCGCTTGGCTCGCTCCATGCCCGCGATAAGACAGATGCCGGAGCAGCCTGTCCAGCGGGGACGAGGCTAGAATTCGGACCAGTCCTCGTCCGCCTTGAGCGCGGTATTGCCCCGCTTGAGATAGGTGCTGGCGACGGATTTGAGCTTTTCCTGCATGCCGCGGATTCCGCCCTGTGCGGGCGGGGCCTGCACGGCGGCCTGCGTTGGTTCGGCCTGGCCATTGCGTCGACGCTGGCGGCCGTCGTCCACGGTGAAGATCTCGACAATGCTGTCCAGCCGGCTGGCCTGGGCCTCGGTCTGCTCGATGGAGGCGTTCGTTTCTTCCACCAGTGCGGCATTGTGCTGGGTCATCTCGTCCATCTGGCGGACGGCGACATTGACCTCCTCGATGGCTGAGGCCTGTTCGCGGCTGTCGCGCGCAATGGCTTCCAGCGCCTGAGTGTTGTCACGGATGCTTTCCAGCATGGAATTGAGCTTGCCGGCCGCGTCAGCGACGAGGCGGGTGCCGCCGGAAACTTCCTGCGCGCTCTGCTCGATCAGGGTTTTGACATCGGCCGATGCGCTGGCGGCGCTTTGCGCCAGGCGGCGCACTTCCACGGCCACCACGGCAAAGCCCTTGCCGGCGTCGCCGGCGCGCGCGGCTTCCACCGAGGCGTTGAGGGCCAGGAGGTTGGTCTGGAAGGCAATATCGTCAATCAGCCCGATGATATTGGAAATCTTGGCGGAGGAGGCGGTGATCCGGTCCATGGCCTCGGTTGCCTTGGCCATGACCACGCCGCCTTCTTCGGCCGCGACAGACACATCGCGGGCCTTGCGGCTGGCACTTTCCGCCTTGCCGGCATTGCCGAGCACGGTAGCGGCCAGCTGCTCCATGGTGGCAGAGGTTTCCTCGATCGTTGCAGCCTGCCGGCTGGTGCGTTCGGACAGGTCATTGGCGCCCGAGAGGATTTCGCCGGTGGCCGTCTTGAGGGCGCCCGAGGTTTCGCGCAGGTCCCCGACAATCTCGCCCAGCTTTTCGGCGACCTTGTTGGTGTCGTTCTTGAGGCGGGCAAAGGCGCCCTGATAGTCGCCCATGACACGGGGGGTGAGGTCGGCATCGGCAAGGGCGGAGAGGACGCTGCCGGTTTCGTCTAGGCCACGATCCACCGTTTCAACCAGGCGGTTGACCGATCCGGCCAGCGCATTGAGTTCGGCATCGGGAAACTGGGCATCGACCCGGCGGCTGAAATCGCCGGCAATGGCTGCGTCGACGACGTCGCCAAAGGCGCGCTGCAGCGTCACCATCATGCGGGCGCGCTCTTCCTGGCTGCGCAGGGCCTGCGCGGCTTCGGCCTCGGTGAGTTCATTGACCCTGCGGCCATTTTCACGGAACACTTCCACGGCGCGTGCCATGGCGCCCAGTTCGTCGCCGCGTTCATTTCCCGGAACGTCCACGTCGAAATTGCCTTCGGCCACGGTCTGCATCGTATCGGTGAGCCGGGTGATCGGGCGGGTAATGGTCCGCGAGAAGAGTAGACCGACGGCAGCCACGATGGCTAGCAGGCCGGCGCCGATCAGCAGCATCATGTTGCGCATATTGACCACGGGCGCGAGGATTTCATCGGTGCTCATTGTGGCCACGGCCGACCAGTTGCCTGCACGGGTCGGAATGGGCGCAGCTGCCACGATCATCGGACCCGAGCGATAGGCGCTGGTCGAGGCGCTCTCGACGGCACCCGACAGGGCTGTTTCGAGTGTGGCCGTGTCAAAGGTCGCCGCAAGAGCGTCGTTTTCCTCGGTGAAGATGGAATTGGAGCGCAGGAGGCCATCCGAGCCCACCACGAGCACTTCGCCGGTCTGCCCCAGGCCGTCACGATTTCCGATGACCGCATCGATGCGCTCGGAGGGAAGCTGGATGGCGACAACGCCCACCATGCGGGCCTGGGCGTTGAATACCGGCTTGGCAAAAAAGCTCGCCGGCAACCCGCCCGACGGAGCATAGGCCGCAAAGTCGGTGGAGACGATGCCGTCAGGATTGTCGATCACCACGGCCGCCTGGAAGGCCCGGCCAAGGTCGGTGTCGGCCATGGGGCCGCCCTCGGCAAAGTTGGTGCCAAAATCGGCTGACTTGTTGACCGAATAGACGAGAAACCCTTTCGGATCGAAAAGATAGATGTCGCGATAGCCCCGCGCCAGCATCTGCGTCCGGTAGCCGCGGTGGAACCGCGTATGGGTGACATCATAGGTCCCGGTGGTGCCCAGCGTCTCAAGCGCGGCGAGGTCGCCGGGATTGGGATTGTTGTCGACGTATAGGGCGCGGACCTCGGCCGTCGGGTCAGTCTTGAAGGTCAGCCAGGCGCCACCGAAATCGCGCAGGGCCTGCACCGTGGCTTCGGAGCGCGAGGTGGCGATGAGATCGTCTTCCACAGCCCGCAGATAGGTCGACACCGCGGCGGCGCGTTCCCCGGCCAGGATCTGCTGGTTGGTCTCAGCGGCGTCGCGCAGAGCCTCGCTGCCGATCATGTAGCTGGCCAGTCCCACACCAACGCTGACCAGCAAAGCCGACCCAACAAGGGCGAGCGGAAGTTTGCGGGCGATAGGCAGGGAAAATCGACGCATCTAGGACCCCCGGTAGCTGCACTGCAAGCCACGCCGGCAAAGGCCGGCATGGCGCGTACGGCAAAGGTAGAGGGCCCGTGTTAAGCCGAGGTAAAGGTTATTCGGCGTGCGCAGCGGCTGGCGTGGCGAGGGCGTCGTCGCCTTCGGCGGCCACGGCGGCGTCGCGCAGGCTGGCCTGTGCTGCAATCGCCTTGGTGCCGGTTCCCGATAGGGCCTCGTGAGGCGGCGCATTGGTCAGGATGGCCGCCAGCGAGCCGATGGTCGGGCGCAGGTTATGGCGGTGCACCACCATGTCCACCATGCCGTGGCTGTAGAGATATTCAGACCGCTGGAAGCCCTTGGGGAGCTTTTCGCGGATGGTCTGCTCGATGACGCGCTGACCGGCAAAGCCGATCAGGGCTCCGGGTTCGGCCAGGTGGATGTCGCCAAGCATGGCATAGGAGGCGGTGACGCCACCGGTCGTGGGATTGGTCAGCACCACGAAGAAGGGGAGGCCCGCTTCGCGCAGGCGGGCAACCGCGACCGTGGTGCGCGGCATCTGCATGAGGCCGAGAACGCCTTCCTGCATGCGCGCGCCACCCGAGGCGACAAAAAGAATGAACGGGGTCTTGAGGCGAACAGCGGTTTCAAGACCGGTGATGATGCCCTGGCCCGCAGCCATGCCGAGCGAGCCGGCAAGGAAGTCGAAGTCCTGAACGGCAACGGTTACGGCGCGCTCATAGAGCTTGCCGGTCGCCACCAGCACGGCGTCTTCGTAACCGGTCTTGGCGCGGTTTTCCTTGAGCTGATCCACATAGCGCTTCTGCGCGCGGAATTTCAGCGGATCCTGCGGTGCGCTGGGCACCGGCACGAGGTCGTACTTGCCGTCATCGAGGAAGGTCGCCAGCCGGTCGGTCGGCTTGATCTTCATGTGGTAGCCCGAATTGGGCACCACCCACTGATTGGCTTCGAGATCGCGGTAGAACACCATCTCGCCCGATTCCGGATCCTTGACCCAGAGATTTTCCGGCGTATCCCGCTTGGGATTGAGGATCGAGCGGATCTTGGGGCGGACGAAATTGTCGATCCAGTTCATGGCGCGGCCTTTCGCGGTGTGATCTTGGCGGATCACTTAGTCGTCAATTGTGGCATTTCTATCAGGGGCGGGCGGCAAGGGCAAAGTGGCCCGGCCGCTATCCACATCCCCGGTGACGGGCTTATTGCCGGGCGCGCTTCACACCCGTGGCGAGGTCGGCAACGATGTCGCGTACGGCAGCAACCGTGCGCTCCGTGGCCTTGCCGTTGTCGAGCGAGGTGCGGACCGCTTCAACGAGGACCGAACCCACGACGATGCCGTCGGCGTGTTTGCCGATATCGGCGGCGTCGTCAGCCGATTTGATGCCAAAGCCAACGGCGACCGGCAGGTCGGTATGGCCCTTGATGCGGGCAACCGCTTCGCCCACGGCGCCGCGCGACTTGATCGCTGCGCCTGTGACGCCGGTCATCGAGACGTAATAAACAAAGCCCGAAGTATTGGCGAGAACGGCCGGCAGGCGCCTGTCATCCGTCGTCGGAGTGGTGAGGCGAATGAAATTGATGCCGGCTGCAAGCGCAGGAATGCAGAGCTCGCCATCTTCCTCGGGCGGCAGGTCGACCACGATGAGGCCATCGACACCAGCCTCCTTGGCGGCTTTGAGGAACCTGTCGACGCCGAAAATATAGATGGGGTTGTAATAGCCCATCAGCACGATGGGCGTCGTCTCGTCCTTGCGGCGGAATTCCTCGACCATGCCCAGAACACCGAGCAGCGTCTGGCCGGCAGCAAGGGCGCGCTGGCCGCCAAGCTGGATCGCGACGCCATCGGCCATGGGGTCGGAAAAGGGCATGCCCAGTTCGATGACGTCGGCGCCTGCCTGCGGCAGGGCGTTGAGAATGGCTTGGCCGGTGGAGAGATCGGGATCGCCGGCCATGATGAAGGTCACAAGTGCCGGGCGGTTCTCGGCCTTGCACTGGGCAAAGCGCGCGTCGATACGGGTCGCCATTATTTCATCATTCCCAGATACTTGCCGACGCTTTCAACGTCCTTGTCGCCGCGCCCGGAAAGGCAGAGGACGATGGACTGGTCCTTGCCCATGGTGGGCGCGACCTTCATCAGTTGCGCGAGGCCATGGGCCGATTCCAGCGCCGGGATAATGCCCTCGAGCCTGGTTAGCAGCTGGAAGGCCTCTAGCGCCTCGTTGTCGGTGATGGGCGCATAGGTCACGCGCTTGGTGTCGTGGAGATAGGAGTGCTCGGGGCCAACGCCGGGATAGTCGAGCCCGGCCGAGATGGAATGGCCCTCGAGAATCTGCCCGTCACCATCCTGCAAGAGATAGGTGCGGTTGCCATGCAGAACGCCGGGGCGCCCGCCGGTCATCGAGGCGGCATGGCCGTTTTCGACGTCAATGCCGTGCCCGCCGGCTTCGGCGCCGTAAAGGTCGACCTCGCGATCGTCCAGAAAGGCGTGGAATGTGCCGATGGCATTGGAGCCGCCACCCACGCAGGCGACGACGGCGTCCGGCAGCTTGCCCTCCAGCGCCTGAAACTGCTCCTTGATCTCGGTGCCGATCACCGACTGGAAATCGCGCACCATCTCCGGATAGGGATGCGGACCCGCGGCGGTGCCGATCAGGTAATAGGTGGTGTCCACATTGGTCACCCAGTCGCGCAGCGCCTCATTCATGGCGTCCTTGAGCGTACCTGCACCGGCAGTGACGGGGCGGACTTCAGCCCCCAGCATCTTCATGCGCAGCACATTGGGCATCTGCCGCTCGACGTCGGTTGCACCCATGAAGATGGTACAGGGCAGATCGAACTTGGCGCAGACGGTCGCGGTGGCGACGCCATGCTGGCCCGCACCGGTCTCGGCGATGACACGGGTCTTGCCCATGCGCTTGGCGAGCAGAATCTGACCCAGGCAATTGTTGATCTTGTGGCTGCCGGTGTGGTTGAGCTCTTCGCGCTTGAGATAGACGCGTGCGCCGCCCAGATGTTCGGTAAGGCGCTGGGCAAAATAAAGCGGGCTCGGCCGGCCCACATAATGGGTAGCGAGATCCTTGAGCGCGGCGACATAGCTGTCGTCGGCCTTGGCGGCGCGATATGCCTTTTCGAGGTCCAGGATCAGCGGCATCAGCGTTTCGGCGACGAAGCGTCCGCCATAGATACCGAAACGGCCATGCTCGTCAGGGCCGTTGCGCAGGGAATTGATGCCGTCCATGTCGATCCTCTCGGCCTCGCCGGGATTGCCCCGGCAGCGCCCTTTATACGGCGGAACGCGCGTTTCGGATGAACGCCTCGATCAGCTGCTTGCTTTTGACGCCCGGCGCGGTCTCTACCCCGGAGGAGACATCCACCCCCATTGGCTTCACCGTTGCTATGGCCTGGGCCACGTTGTCGAGCGTCAGGCCCCCGGAAAGCATGAAGGGCAAGGATGGGTCAAGGGCTTCGAGCAGCTTCCAGTCAAAGCTCTCGCCCAGACCGCCGGGCCGGTCAGCGCCCTTGGGTGGCTTTGCGTCCAAGAGGATGCGGTCGGCAACGTCGGCAAACGCCGTCACGCCTGCCACATCCTCCGCCGATCCGATGGGCAGCGCTTTCATGATCTCGACGCCGGCCTCGGACCGAATGGCCTCGACGCGGTGCGGCGTTTCCGGGCCATGGAGCTGAATCCAGTCCGGTCCCAGCGCAGCAACTTCCGCCACGCAGGAATTATCCGGGTTGACCAGCACCACGCAGCTTTGCACCTGCCCGCGGGCAGCCGAGATCAGGCCGGCCAGATCCTCGATGGAGACGTGGCGGGGCGAGCGCTGGAAGTGCATGAAGCCAACCATGTCGGCGCCCGCCGCAATGGCGGCGTCGAGCAGGTCATAGGTCTTGATGCCGCAGATTTTGATGATCAGGGGATCGGCCATTTCGGCGTGGTCTCAATGAAAAGGAGGCAAATGGGCTCAACGCAGCTCGAGCAGGTCATCGACATCGCTCATTGGGGCAGGGCTTGCCTGTCCGGCGGCCCTGCGGCTCGCGTCGAGCTCCTGGCTCAACTGCTGGGCTTCCCGGCGCCAGTGGCGTTCGCGCTTGCGATGTGCGCCCTGGGCAAACCATGACGCCGTGCCGCCCAGAAGCACGCCGATCAGCAGAACGGCATAAAGGACGACGAAAAGCGGAATGCCATAGCCGGACACATTGGCGTCCAGCGGCGCCGCAAAGGGATTGAGGTTGACCGTAACGAGATGGCGGTTGGCCAGCGCAAAGGCGACAAGGAGCCCGCAAAGGGGCACGAGCACCAGCCAGCCGACGATTTTATTGACCATTCATTCTTCCAATGAAGCAAAATGCTCCGGTCTTAAAACCGCGCCGCGCGCCTCCGGCGATCAGGAACGGTTGAGCCGTTCCCGGATCTCCTTGCCGGCCTTGAACTGCGGCACGTATTTTTCGCCTACATCGACCTGTTCGCCCGTCCGCGGATTGCGGCCCACGCGAGCGGGGCGGTTCTTCACCGAAAACGCGCCGAAGCCGCGCAGCTCGACCCGGTCCCCCCGCGCCATGGCGTCGCCGATCTCATCGAGAATGGCATTGACGATATTCTCGATGTCCCGCTGAAACAGGTGCGGATTCTCTGCGGCAAGCTTTTCGACAAGTTCGGACTTGATCATTCAAGGCTCCGGTTTACCCCTTCATCCCCACGGTCAGGGGGTCTGTCCAACCTGCCAAAGCGAGACCAAACCGTCAAGCATGACAGGACCTTCGCCCGAAATTCCCATAATCGAGCGGGCCGTACCACCCAGCACCTCGCCGATAAGCGAGAATTCGTTGCGCGGAAGGGGCCAGGCATCGCCAACCGGCAGGTCAGCCGCGATGCCATGCTCGCTTTCGAGCCATTCGCGCGCCTCCTGCTCCCCGCCAATGGCGTCGATCAATCCGCTGTCGACGCCGGAGCGACCGGTGACGATGCGGCCATCGGCCAGCGCCAGAACCTGCGGGCGGCTGAGATCGCGGCGTTCGGCCACGATATCCACAAACCAGGCAAAGCTGTCTTCCACCAGCTCGGTGATCGAGGCCCGCACGGCTCCGGTCATGGGCTCGTCATAGTCGGGCTCGGCCTTGAGCGGACCGGAGGCCACCTTGTCGAGGTCGACGCCGATCGTATCGAGCAGCTTGCCGGCATTGACGTGCTGGAACAGCACGCCGATCGACCCCACGATGGAGAGGCGCCGCGCGTAGATGCGGTCGGTTGCAATGGCCGTCATATAGGCAGCAGACGCCCCGAGCTCGGCAATGACCGACACGGTGGGCTTGGACTCCGATAGGCGCCGGATGTCTTCGTAGAGCTCTTCGCCGCCAGCGGTTGAACCGCCCGGGGAATTGATCGAGACGATCACTGCCTTGACCGCGTCATCCTCGCCCAATTCGCGCAGGAGCCTCGAGCGCGCCGGGCTGGTGGTGATCGTGCCATCGATGGTGACCCGCGCGATGCGCTCGCCGCCAACCTGGCCCGGCATGACAAAGCGACCGGCCAGCGCCAGGACGGCAACCACAGCCGCGACCAGCGCCAGAATGCGCCAGAAGCCACGGGAGCGCCGGAAACGATCGGCCGCAATGGCGTCATGGGCGGAGGCGGAAACAGGATCGGTCATCATGGCGGCTCCAGGTTCGGCATGGAGGTATCCGTGACGATGGTGCTTGGCAAGCACTGTCATCCTTCTCCCCTTCGGCCAAAGGAGCCTAGAGGCGCTTGAGCATGAACCGGGCTTCCGCCTCATAGGAGGCGAGCTTGGCGGCCAGCTCCGGCCGATCTTCGACCACAAATCCCTGCTTCTCCCAAAAGGCGAGCGAGTTGTTGACCGCAACAAGGCTCATCGTCGGATAGCCCATGGCGACAGCATGCTTGCTAAGGGCTGCCACAATCTTGCCGGCGGCACCGACACCGCGCGCCAGGGGCAGGAGGGCAAGGTCGTGGATGTAATAGGTATCGGCGTCGCCGGGAATGGCGCCGAGCGGCGTGTTGAGAGCCGGCAGGTCTCCCAGCCGCCAGGGATGGCTCAGCACGTATCCGGCCGGCTTTTCGGAGATTTCGAGCAGGTAGCAGCCGTTCCGGTAGAGCGCGAATTTCTCTGCCAGCACATCCTCGCTTTCGAAAAAGCCGGGATGAACCCTGCCCGCGATTTCCACCACGGCGGGCTGGTCATAGCCCGTCATTGCCCGCCAGGCGACGTCCCGAAACTGCATCATGGTTGTGATGTCCCATAAAGAACGACCCGCACCAGTGGCGCGGGTCGAATGATCCGACGATGGGTCGAGAAGCTTACTTCTCGTCGCGGCCCTTGAGGGCTGCGCCCAGGATGTCGCCGAGCGAAGCGCCCGAGTCGGACGAACCGAAATTGGCCACGGCTTCACGTTCTTCGGCGATTTCGAGCGCCTTGATCGAAAGCTGGATGCGGCCTGTCTTGCGGTCGTACTGGGTGACGCGGGCATCGACCTTGTCGCCCTTGGCGAAGCGCTCGGGGCGCTGGTCGTTGCGGTCGCGGCTGAGGTCGGCGCGGCGGATGAACGCAGTCACTTCCGAGTCGGCGATACGGACTTCAATGCCCCCATCGTTGACTTCGATGACTTCGGTCGTGACCACGGCGTTCTTGCGCAGGCCACCGGCTTCGCCGCCGGCTGCACTCGACTCGGCCAGGTCGTCAGCAGCAAGCTGCTTGATGCCGAGGCTGATGCGTTCCTTCTCGACATCGACGTCGAGAACCTTGGCCTTGACCATGTCGCCACGGTTGTAGTCGTCCAGGGCCACTTCTCCGGACTTCTGCCAGTCGAGGTCGGACAGGTGAACCATGCCGTCGACATCGCCTTCGAGGCCAATGAACAGGCCGAATTCGGTCTTGTTCTTGACTTCGCCTTCGATGGTGGAACCGATCGGGTTCTTCTCGGCAAAGGCTTCCCACGGGTTCTGCAGGGTCTGCTTGAGACCGAGCGAGATGCGGCGCTTGTCCGGATCGACTTCGAGCACGACGACGTCGACTTCCTGGGAGGTCGAGACGATCTTGCCCGGATGGACGTTCTTCTTGGTCCAGCTCATTTCCGAGACGTGGATCAGGCCTTCGATGCCCGGCTCGAGCTCAACGAATGCACCATAGTCGGTGATGTTGGTCACGCGGCCGGTGAACTTGGCGTTGATCGGGTACTTGGCTTCGATGCCTTCCCACGGATCGGCCTGCAGCTGCTTCATGCCGAGGCTGATGCGGTGCGACTCGTGGTTGATGCGAACGATCTGGACCTTGATGGTCTCGCCGATCGTGAGCACTTCGGACGGGTGGTTGACGCGACGCCATGCAATGTCGGTGACATGGAGCAGGCCGTCGATGCCGCCCAGGTCAACGAACGCACCGTAATCGGTGATGTTCTTGACGACGCCGTCAACAACCTGGCCCTCTTCGAGCTGCTGGACGATTTCCGAACGCTGCTCGGCGCGCGATTCCTCGAGAATGGCACGACGCGACACGACGATATTGCCGCGACGCTTGTCCATCTTCAGAATCTGGAACGGCTGCGGCACGTTCATGAGCGGAGCGATATCGCGGATCGGACGGATGTCGACCTGCGAACGCGGCAGGAAGGCCACGGCGCCTTCGAGGTCCACGGTGAAGCCACCCTTGACCTGGTTGAAGATCGTGCCTTCAACGCGCTCATTGGCGTTGTACTTCTCTTCGAGCTTGACCCAGCTCTCTTCGCGGCGCGCCTTCTCGCGGGAAAGGACGGCCTCGCCGACAGCGTTTTCAACGCGGTCAACATAGACTTCCACTTCCGAACCGACGGTGATGGTGCCGTCGCGGCCGGCCTGGCCGAATTCCTTCAGCGGCACGCGGCCTTCAGTCTTGAGACCGACGTCGATGATCGCCAGGTCCTTTTCGATCGCAACGACCTTGCCCTTGACGACGGTGCCTTCGGCGGCATCGTTGTCGACAAAGCTGTCGAGCAGCATCGATTCAAAGTCTTCTTTCGTCACAGTCTGCTGTGCCAAATTTTTTCTCCGGTGCGCCGGTGGTTTGAAGGTTACAGATCCTGCATCAAAGACGGGTCCGCTCTGGCAAATGCCAAAGCCGGCGCACGGAGCACCGCTTCAACGGACAGGACGATTGGTTATTTTATAGGGTCCGGGCCAGCGAATGGTCCGATTGGCGCGGCTTCCGGTCCCAAGGATGAAATTAGGAAGTCTGTGGACGTCCTGCCTTGAGCGCCATGGTCCGATCGACAATCTCGATGGCAGCGCGGAGTGCGGCCTCTATACCCAGAAGCGTGGTGTCTAGCAAGTGCGCGTCCTCGGCCTTGTAGAAGCCGCCATGCGGGTTGAGCGCGTCACGGGCATCCCGTTCCTCGATCTGGTGGTAGAGCGCGTAACGATCGACAGCCACGCCGCGCGCTTCGAGCTGGCGCGCCCGCCGCTCCATGCGCGCCTTGCTGTCGGCCTGGATGAAGAGTTTGACGTCCGCGTCGGGGCAGATCTTGGTGCCGATATCGCGGCCGTCCAACACGGCGCCGCCGGGCTGGAGGGCGAAGCTGCGCTGATAATCGAAGAGCGCCATGCGGACCTCGGCGATGACCGCGACCTTGGAGGCCAGGACGCCGGTTTCCGCTGCCGTGAGCGCCGCCATGTCCGTCAACTGCCTGGCGTCCAGCGCCCTTGCGGCCGCGATAGCCCTGGCTTCGAGATCGGGCGCGTCGATGGCGTCGGCCACGGCGAGGCCAACCGCACGATAAAGCAGGCCCGTATCGAGATGAGGAAGCCGGTAATGCGCGGCGAGCCCGGAAGCCAAAGTTCCCTTGCCCGAAGCGGCCGGCCCGTCGACGGCAATGATCATGTCCTGGCTCCCAAGCTGTGCTTTATAGCCGATAGCCGGAGAAGCGCCGCCGGAGCAAGGGCGGGCACCGGCCGGGAGGGCAGGGCTGCCAACCTTTGGGCGGCGCATTTTGGGTTTGACAGGGGCGGGCTTTGCTCATAACCGGACTGACCGAACTGGCACGGCCGCAGCGGATGCTGCCAGCATATCCCCTTTTTTGAAGAGGCATGAGAAATGGCCAACTCCGAACGCGGTACCAAGCGGACCGACCCCGATACCGGCAAGAAGTTCTACGACCTCAACATGGACCCGATCGTCTCGCCCTATACGGGCAAGTCCTATCCACGGTCCTTCTTCGAGCAGCTGGTTGGCGGCAAGGCCGGTCCGGCTACTGCCCGCAAGATCGATGACGAGGACGAGCAGGAAGAAGAAGACGAGATCGAGACCGCAGGTCCCGAGATTGTCAGCCTCGAGGATGCCGATGCCGAGGAAGCCGGCGACGACATCCCCGATGTCGAGGATGTCGAGGTCGACGAGGACCTGGGCGACGACGAGGAAGACGTGTTCCTCGAAGAAGACGAAGACGAGGACGACGGCCTCGGCTTTGACGTCGGCAGCGACGAAGACCGCTGATTTCGTTATGATTTTCGCATCGGGCGGACGATCTGCCCGATGCGGCAAAAAAGTGTCATTTAGGCACTTGCAAGGCGCGGAATGATCCAATAGGTTCCGCCTCGCTTCGGACGGGAACCACCCCGGACGAACCCAAACACTACCGCAGGGATCGCACTTCGTACCCTGTCCGGATGGGGCCATAGCTCAGCTGGGAGAGCGCTTGCATGGCATGCAAGAGGTCAGCGGTTCGATCCCGCTTGGCTCCACCAATTCCTTCCTTTTTACAATGACCGTACCTGAGAGCTTGTTGCCAAGCGCCAGGCTGCTGACCCCGTTTGACACGTCCGCCTGATCTGACACCCTTGTTCAGTCATCAGGAATCAATCGTGCCGCGCAAACCCTTTAGCCTCACGTCTGCCCAAGCCCGTTCCATCTGGATGCGGGCGCAGCGCCTGGATGCGCCTGAACCCTTTGGTTCGGGGCCGGCGGCGGCGCAGGCAGCCATCGAGCAGCTGGGATATGTGCAGATCGATACGATCAATGTGATCGAGCGATGCCACCACCATATCCTGTTCTCCCGCATTCCCGCCTATCGGCGCAGTGACCTGGCCGCTCTGCAGTCGAGGGAAAAGTCGGTTTTCGAATATTGGACGCATGCGCTGAGCTATGTGCCCACAACTGACCTGCCCTTTTTCCTGCCCACCATGCGGGGATATCGAACCCAGCCCAAGACCTGGTTCGGTCCCGTGACGCAGGACGAGATCAAATCCATGACCGCCCGGCTCAAGGCAGAGGGTCCGCTCTCGATTCGCGACATCGAGGATGATGAACTGGTGGAAAAGACCCATCCCTGGGCGAGCCGCAAACCCTCCAAGCGCGTCCTGCAACTGATGTTCTTTCAGGGGCTCGTTGCCATTTCGGCACGTGAGGGCATGCTCAAGACCTATGACCTCATGCAGCGCCATTTCAACTGGGACAGGCCGCCTCGCCCCGCAACCGAGCGCCAGATCAGCGCCTATCTGCTGGACCGGGCTTTGCGCAGCCAGGGGGTGGTAAGTCTTGATTCGATCTGCCATCTCAACGCCCCTGCCAAAAAAGGCGTCCGCGAGCTGATCGAAAGGCGCATCAGGTCGAAAACGCTGGTCCCGGTGCAAATCCAAGGTGCCGAAAAGACAGAGCACTGGGCGGCGCCCGAGACCATGGCATGGGCACAGGCCGTGCCATCGGGGCGGGTGCACATCCTCTCGCCCTTCGATCCCCTGATCATTCAGCGCAAGAGGCTCAGGCTCTTTTTTGGCTACGACCACGTGTTCGAGGCATATGTCCCCGCCGCCAAGCGCCGTTTTGGCTATTTCGCGCTGCCGGTGCTTGTCGATGACCAGGTTGTGGCCGCGATCGATCTCAAGACCGACCGACGGTCCGGCAAGCTCCTGGTGCAGCAGTGGACCTGGCTTGCCGACATCGGCGCAGAGGCGCGCGCGGCGCTCGACAGCGAACTCGGGCGCTTCGAGCGGTTCCAGCTGGACGCTTGAGCCCAGGCACGGCTTTCCATTCCGCGCCGGTCCACGCTACAAAGCGGTGCGACGTGGGGACTTTCATGGCCATTTATACCGACATTGCCCGCCGGGTGTATAACCACACCTTCAAGCTCGATCCGATCATTCGCAGCTTGCTGGACACCGACTTCTACAAGCTCCTCATGCTGCAGATGATCTGGGGCCTCTACCCCAAGGTTGACGCCACCTTCAGCCTCATCAACCGCACCAAGTCCGTGCAGCTGGCCGATGAGATCAACATCGACGAACTGCGCGCCCAGCTCGACCACTGCCGCACCCTTCGTTTCACTAAAAAGGAGATGATCTGGCTGGCCGGTAATACCTTTTACGGCAGCAAGCAGATCTTCCAGCCCGGCTTCCTGCGCTGGCTCGAGAATTTCCAGCTACCCGAATACCGGCTGGAAAAGCGCGACGGGCAGTTTGTGCTCGAATTTCCCGGCCCCTGGGTCGAAACCACCATGTGGGAAATCCCTGCGCTGGCCATCATCAACGAATTGCGCAGCCGCGCGGCGATGAAGGATTATGGGCCCTTCACGCTCGACGTCCTCTACGCACGCGCCAAGGCGCGCATGTGGGAAAAGGTGGAACGGCTGAGAAAGCTGCCGGACCTCAAGATTTCCGATTTCGGCACCCGCCGGCGCCACTCCTTCCTCTGGCAACGCTGGTGCGTCGAGGCGCTCAAGGAAGGCATCGGCGAAGCCTTTACCGGCACCTCGAACGTCAAGCTCGCCATGGATACCGACCTCGAGGCGCTGGGCACCAATGCCCATGAACTGCCCATGGTGCTGGCCGCCCTGGCGCGATCCGACCAGGAACTGCGCGAGGCGCCCTACCGCGTCCTTCAGGACTGGAAGAGCTATTACGGCGGCAATCTCCTTATCGTCCTGCCCGACGCCTTCGGCACGGACGTCTTTCTGCGCGACGCGCCCGATTGGGTGGCCGACTGGACCGGTTTCCGCCCGGACAGCGCGCCGGCCATCGAGGGCGGCGAAAAGATCATCGAGTTCTGGAAGGCGCGCGGCCGCGATCCGCAGGACAAGCTGCTGATCTTCTCGGATGGCCTCGACGTGGAGATGATCGAAGATGCCTATCTCCACTTCGACGGCAAGGTGCGCATGGCCTTTGGTTGGGGCACCAACCTCACCAATGATTTTGCCGACTGCGCTCCGGACGGCCCCAATCCGCGCCTCGATCCCATTTCCATCGTTGCCAAGGTCAGCGAGGTCAATGGCCGGCCGGCCGTCAAACTCTCCGATAACCCGGCCAAGGCGACTGGAGATCGCTCCGAGATCGAGCGCTATATTCGTGTTTTCGGCGATGCCGGCCGGCGGGAGCATGCCGTGCGCGTGTGATGGCCCACTTGCCGGCTTGCAGATCGGCCACAGCGGCAGCGTTTTTTTACACATGAGAAACCGGGCAGGGAGGGCGGCGTTAACCCCTCGTGAACCAACGGCGGTCAGGGTGCCGCCGGGGGCTCCCCCGGAGCCGAATATGACTATTGAATTGATTGATATCGTGCTGACCGAGCGTCAGCCCCATCCCCGCCTCGAACATCGCATAAACGGCAAGGTTCGAGCCACGCTTCTGGAAAAGCTCGACGAACGCGAATACCGCCACGATATCGACCTGCCCGTCTGGATCGACGGCAAGCCGGAGATGAACGAGGAGGACGTCGAACTGGCGCTGCTGGTCAAGGCAGCTGACATTGTGTCCCGGCTGAAGGCGCGCCTGGCCGGCACGCCCGCGAATTAGGCGCGGTGCGTCTCCGAAGAATCGGCCATCAGACCCCTGAGAAACCGGCGCCGCAGGATTTCGATTTCGGCTCGCTGCGCGGGTGTCAGCCCTCCCTCAGCATCAGCCGGCTGATGGCGCCATTGCGGGTCGACCGAAAAGGTCCGGGCCTGTGCTTCGAGGTGAGCCTTCTTCTGCATCCGCTCGTCCCGCACGAACCATGCGATAGCGACGCCCACGATTGCCCAGATTGCCAGCAGTTCCCACGCCATTTGGCCCGTCTCCTTGGTGACGGGGTCCTTCATAGCTAACGAAGTGTTAAGGCCGAAGCGGTTTGCCGCGTTAGGCTTAATCGCTAAACTTGTTCGGTCGGCTGGCTTGGCAGGGGCAGCCCGCGGTTAAGCGCCACCAGCATGGCGCGCACCTGTTCCTCGGCGGCCTTGGTCACTGCCTTGCGATTGTCCTGGGCCGTCAGGGACAATGGGTTGCCGAAGGCCACCGTGACGTCCTTGACCGGACCGCCCAGGATCTCCCGGATATTCTGCTTGACCGATTTCGACTTGATCCAGGCGATCAGCGAACGCTCGTTGCGGCTGACCGGCAGCCCCTGCAGCTTGGTATAGGCAATGGTCACCGGCTGGATCTGCACATCCTTGGCGCCCGCCTCGATCATGGCATGCTGGGCCGCACCCACAAGGGCCGAACGGAACGGCAGGACATGGGTGCCGATATCGGACTGGCCTTCGGCAAACAGCAGCACCGTATTGCCGCTGGCCATATGCGCACCCATGGCGCTGGCCGTGCGGCCCGTTTCCGAGCGACGGGTGCGGTCGGCGTAAATGGTGCGCTGCAGGTTGGCCATCATCCCCACAAAGGGCCACTGGCCCACTTCGCGCTTGGCCACGAACGTCACGTCTGCCACCGAGCCGATGGCGACGATGTCGGTCCAGGAGATGTGGTTGGACACCATCAGGGTCGGCTTGCCCGTCGAGGGTGTGCCGAGCACGGTGATGCGCAGGCCCAGGAACACGCAGCCGATTTTGTGAAAGAGCCGCGGCAAAGCCTGCCAGAAGGGCAGGCGGAGGAGCAGGATGAGCGCCTGCAGCGGGATGGCGATCACCATGAACGGCACGAAAACGAAGATAAAGAACAGGCTTCTGAAGATCATTGCGGCTCGTCTGACCCCGGCTTTGAACCCTTGAGCGGCACGGCATAAAGCTCCAGCCGATGATCCACCAGCTTGTAGCCCAGCCGCTTGGCGATCACTTCCTGGATGGCTTCGATTTCCTCGTTGCGGAATTCGATGACCGTACCGGTGCGAATGTCGATCAGGTGGTCATGGTGCTCGTCCGGAATGAGCTCGAAGCGCGCCCGTCCGTCCTTGAAATCATGCTTGGTAACCAGACCCGCTTCCTCGAAAAGGTTCACGGTGCGGTAGACGGTGGACAGCGAAATACGCGAATCCACGGCCGAAGCCCTCCGATAGAGCTCTTCGACATCGGGGTGATCGGAACTGTCCTCGATGACGCGGGCAATGACGCGCCGCTGATCGGTCATGCGCATGCCGCGCGCCACGCAGGCTTCTTCGAGCGTGGGATCGGAAGGGTTTCTGGTCATCCGTTCACTCCCGGCTGTGTGGCTCTCGACGGGGTTAGACAAGATCGCGCGCCATGACAAGCGCGGTGGCCGCACTCCCGTCCGGACGGGGATAATAGCCCTGGCGCGTGCCGATGTCGCCAAAGCCGAGCCGCCGGTAGAGCTTGATGGCCGGATGGTTCTGCTCATCGACTTCAAGGAACATGCGTCGCACCGGCGAGAGCATGAGATCGGCAAAGACGGCATCCATCAAGGCCCGCCCCACTTTCTTGCCGCGCCACTTGGGGTCTACGGCAATCGAGAGCAGTTCTGCCTCGTCCGCCGCCACCCGGATCAGCGCAAAGCCGGCAATCCGCCGCCGGGCGTCGCAGGCGATATAGACCGGGCTGGCCGCATCGCTCAGAAAGGCCTCGAATTCCTCGCGCGGCCAGCCCCGAAAAAAGCTCTGGGCATGGATGCGCGCCAGCTCCCTGGCGTCCCGCGCCTCGCCCGGCTCAACATGGAGCCCGCCGGGGGCCATCCAGAATTTCATCATGCCTGCCGCCTCGGAATGCGCGCACCATCCTGCGGCTTGGCGTCGGCATCGCGCACGTAGCTGGCGCGGGGTGGGTAGTCGGCCGGCGCGACGCCCGCCGCAAAAAGGGCCATTCGCCCGATGTCGACAAAGGGCGATTCGATCAATTGTGATCCGGCGAGGACGCCGGCACTCGCTTCCGCCATGGGGAGGATACGCGCGGCGCCATTGGGCATGCCGGGAGCCGAAAAGGTCTGCAGATAGGCTTCGTCCCGCCGCGCATCGAGCAATACGCTGACCGGTTGCCCGGGAGGGGCCGAGAGGGAAATGGCTTGGAGGCTTGGCACCCCGACAACCGGCAGCTTGCGGGCCAAGCCAAGGCCGCGCGCCGCCGAAAGGCCGATGCGCAGGCCGGTAAACGAGCCGGGACCGGTCGTGACCGCAATGCGTTCGAGGTCGGCATGACCCAGCCCGTTGCGCTCCAGCAGCGTTGCGATGCGCTCGAAGATGATTTCTGCGTGACCCTTGGCGATATCCTCGACCAGCACATCACAGCCGCCATCGGCCAGCGCCAGTCCCAGCTGCAGGCGCGGTGCGGCGGTATCGATGGCAAGGGTGATCGGCTGGGTCATCAGGACAGAACCTCTAGCCTTGGCCCAAGGCCAAGTCCACCGCCTTGACGGGGTGGACCGGCGCGACCAATTTGCCCCCATGGCCCATGATTCGCCCCGAGATCGTCCGCGAGATCGTCCATGACTTGGCTGGCTGAAACCGCCATGCTGAGCCATGGCTGGCGCCGCTTCCTGCTACTCATGCTCGCAGGGGCCGTGGCCGGTCTTTCCGTGCCGCCCTTTTTTCTCCTCCCGGCCCTGTTCATCGCCATGCCCGTATGGGTCTGGGCGCTGGATGGCGCCGAGCGTGGGCAGGGCCTTCGCCGGATATTCGGCCCCGCCTTCAGCATTGGTTTCGCCTTTGGCTGGGGCTATTTTACGGTGGCCTTTCACTGGCTGGGCGCGGCGTTTTTTGTCGATGGCGGCTGGGTCCTGGGCGCCATGCCCCCGGCCATTCTCGGTCTGGCCGGCCTCATTGCCATTTTCTGGGGCCTCGCCAGCGCCTTCGCCCATCTCTTCTGGAGCCATGGCTGGACACGCATCCTGACGCTCACGGCCTGGCTGGCAGCCGCCGAATACGCACGCGGCCATGTGCTGACCGGCTTCCCGTTCGATCTTCTGGGCTATAGCCTCACCGGCACCGACGAGATGATGCAGCTGGCCTCGGTCATCGGCGTCTATGGCCTCACTTTCCTCGCGCCACTTCTGGCCATGACACCGGCGCTGATCTGGCCAGCCGACGATCGCCCGCTGACCCGGCGCCTTGCGCCGCTGTTTCTGGCCCTGCTCGTTATTTCGGGGCAGCTGGCTTATGGCTGGAACCGCCACTCGGGCACCATCGCCACCGAGCGGACCGACATGTCCCTGCGGCTGGTGCAGCCACTGGTCTATGAACATGCCGATTTCGGCAATGTCGATCCCGTCGCGCTGGTCGACCGCCTCCTGATGCTGTCGGACATGCGGATGGACCCATCCGATCAGGGCCTCGCCGACATCACGCAGCTGGTCTGGCCCGAATCGAGCATCCCGTTCTTCCTCGAAACCTATCCGGACGCACTGGCTAGGATCGCCCGCATGCTGCCCGAAGGCACAACGCTCCTGGCTGGCGTGCCGCGCCGGCCCTATGAGCTCAATCCGTCCGGCACCAGCCAGCCACCCTTCAATTCCGTTGTGGCCATCGATAGCGAGGGCGAGGTCATTGCATCCTACGACAAGGCCCACCTGGTTCCCTTTGGGGAATACCTGCCTTTTGCCGAGGCGCTGAAATCCATCGGCATTACGCAGTTCGTTCCGGGAGCCGACGGCTGGTCGGCCGGTGACGCCAGGCGCCGGCTGATGAGCCTGCCCAACACCCCTGCGCTGCTGATGCTGGTCTGTTACGAGATCATCTTTTCCGGGGCCCTGGGGGACACGGCCAGCGCCCAGGTGCTGCTCAATGTCACCAATGACGCCTGGTTCGACCGCTCCATCGGCCCTGCCCAGCACGCCCATCATGCGCGCCTGCGCGCGGTGGAAGAGGGTATGAGCCTGGTGCGCGCCGCCAATACCGGCCTGACCTTCGCCACCGACCCGCTGGGCCGCATCACTGCAGCCCTCACCCCCGGGGAAATGGCCGTCCTCGACGTTCGACCCCACCATAAACTTCCCGCTACGGTCTTTTCCCAGGTCCGCCACTGGCCGTTCTGGATCGCCGTTCTGGCCGGCATGCTGGTGGGCCTGGTGGCGTCCCGCCGCGGCAAGCGCCGGCCGGCTCTTTAGGCTAGTCCGCGCGAAACTCTGCAGCGCAAACCCGGTCTTTGTCGCCTTATGAGCCCAGCCTGCGCTCCATGGCTACGGTCTGATCGTAAGCCGCGAACTCGTTCATCGTGATGGATGGGTTCGGCTAGGCACACGTCTGTCGAAGCAATCGCGGTGACGAGGCAGCGGCCTGTCCATAAAGCAAAACCCCGACTGCATTGCTGCAATCGGGGTTTTGAGAAATTGGTGCCCAGAAAAGGACTCGAACCTTCACGCCTTGCGGCACACGGACCTGAACCGTGCGCGTCTACCAATTCCGCCATCTGGGCGACGGGCGTGTAACTAGGGCGCTGGCAGACCATTGTCAATGCGATTTGCGCGTATCTTCAAAAGTTTGCACCGTCCCAGTGCCTGATGGCGGCTTTGTCGATGACCGGAGGGTTTTGGAGGCAGTTCACATTGACCATGACGAGCTGATTGCCCTGCCCGTCTGAACCGCGTGCAAACGATTGGATGCCACATGTCCGGCAAAAGACATGGTCGATCATCTCCGTATTGAACCTATAAAGGGTGAGATTGTCCGCGCCCGCTTCCAGAGTGAACTTATCCGCAGGTGCCGAATGCATCACCCAGCCGAGCCGTCGGCAGCGCGAGCAGTTGCAGTCCGCCAGGCTCGAAAAATCCGTTTCGACGGAAAAGCGAACGGCGCCGCAGTGACAGGAGCCGTGATGGATTTTTGCCTCGGTCATTTCTGAGTCTCCTTGTGAGAACAAAGAAAGAACACGCGCCCAACAGAGTCAAGTCTCGCTGCGCAAAAGCCGGCTCGGCAAGGCTCGACACACCCGAGGGGCTTGCGCTAGAAGCCTCAAAGATAGTTTTCGCCCGACCGGAGTCCTGCTTATGGATCGCAACAGTCCAAAACTCGTCACCATTTTCGGCGGGTCTGGTTTTGTCGGCACGCATCTGGTTCAGGTTCTCGCCCGCAAGGGCTACCGCATCCGCGTGGCCGTGCGCCGCCCCGATCTGGCGGGCGCCACCCGCATGCTGGGCAATGTCGGCCAGGTCATGCCCATCCAGGCCAATCTGCGCAATGAGGATTCGGTGCGGCGCGCCGTGCAGGGCGCCGACATCGTCATCAACCTTGTCGGTATCGGGGCGCAAAAGGGCCCCCAGAGCTTCAAGGCGGTGCATATTGCCGGTGCGGCAACCGTTGCCCGCGCGGCCAAGGCAGCCGGAGCCAAGGCGCTCGTGCATATGTCCGCCCTGGGCGTCGACAAGGCCGCAAAGGTCAGCGCCTATGCCGACAGCAAGCTGGCCGGCGAAGCCGCGGTGCTCGAAGCCTTCCCCGACGCCGTGATCCTGCGGCCTTCGCTGATGTTCGGCCAGGGCGATGGCTTCTTCAATCTCATGGGCACGCTGGCGCGTATGTTCCCTGTTCTGCCGCTGATCGGTGGCAAGACGCTGTTTCAGCCGGTCTTTGTGGGTGATGTCGCGGAAGCCTTCGCCAAGGCTGCCGAGGGGGAAGTCAGGACCGGCCGGGTCTACGAGCTGGGCGGGCCCGATGTTGAGAGCCACAAGGCGCTGATGGAGCGCATCCTGCGCGAGGCCGGCCGCAAGCGCATGCTGCTGCCGCTGTCCAATGGCATTGCCAAGATGATGGCCGGCATTCTCGGCATCCTGCCCGGCACGCCGCTGATCACCGGCGATCAGGTCGAACTGCTCAATGTCGACAATGTCGTGTCGGCTGAAGCAGACAAGGACAAGCGCACCTTTGCGGCCTTTGGCATCACGCCGCGATCCATGGACGATATTCTGCCCACCTATATGTGGCGCTTCCGCCGCCATGGTGAGTTTGACCGGGACAACAAGCCCGAAGCGCACGGGAGCCTGGCAGCCTAATTTATCCGGCGCGACAAATCGGTTCAGCACCCTCGGATGATGATCCGGGGGTGTTTTTTGTGATCGTGCATCGCAAGATATATCTTGAAAGGGGATGATCTTGCCCCAATATACCGCTCGAAGGGCTTTCAAGATATATCTGGAGATAGATCATGAGCTATTGGAACAACGGCGACCCCGATTGGCGCAAGCTCGAACGGATGGCGCGCCGCGGCTGGGGCCGCATGCAGCGCATGGCCAATGACGAAATCGGCAATTGGGGTGGCAATGTCCGCGTCGGCCGCATGCTGGCCTCGGGTGACCTGCGTCTGGTGGCGCTGTTTTTCATCGAGCAGCAGCCGCGCCACGGCTACGACCTCATCAAGGCGGTGGAAGAGCGCTCCAACGGCGTTTATTCGCCCAGCCCCGGCATTGTTTATCCGGCGCTGACTTTCCTTGAGGAGGCCGGCTACGTCACCTCCTCGGCAGATGGCAACAAGAAGCTTTACACCATCACCGACGAAGGCCGGACGCATCTGGCCGAAAATCGCGACTCGGTGTCCTCGACGCTCGATTTCCTGGCCAAAACCGGTGAGCAGATGAACCGTTTTCGCGAATTCGTTCGGGCCGACTGGCCCTTCGGCGGGGCTCCTGAAGATGGCAACGTGCCGCCGCATTGGGGCGAACGTCCCAGCCAAGGGGAAGCTGACCAGCCGATGCACGACGCCATACCTGAGCTGGAGGCGGCAAGGAAGGCCCTCAAGCAGGCACTCAAGAAGGCCCGCCGCGGCAGCGAGGATCAGCAGCGTCGGGCAGCCGATATCCTGCGCCGTGCCGCCGCGGAAGTGGATGGCCTTGGGGATGATGAGGTCGATCTCTAGCTTTGGCTGACTTCTTGCCGATCCAGCCCGCTAAACGAAAAGGCCCCGGGCGAAGCCGGGGCCTTTTTCATGGGTCAGCGTCTAGCTGGCTTTGTAGAAGGTAATGGTCTGGCACAGAATGCCGAGCTGGCAACCGGTAATGTCGAGGGCATCCTCGGCCACCAGCGTCACCTTGGCTCCGGCAGAGCGGCCGCCATAGTTGATCGTCCCTTCCCAGCGTCCAGGGGCGGTCTGTTCAGCCACCACCACTTCCTGGTTCACATAGGCGAGGTTTTCAGGCGTGCGCGAAGCGCCCTGAATGTCGTTGAGCACGCCGCAAAGGTCGGTCCCGTCGCCGCAAAGCGAGAAGGTAAAGCTCGTACCTTCCGCGTCGATCCAGGTGCCCTCGGGCGAAGCCACTTGCTCCTGGGCAAGGCTGGGCGCGGCCAGCAGAGCAAGAGCCGCAAAGATTGTCGCAAGAATACGCATGGCATATACGGATGTCGCCACCCGCTCCATTCAGTGAAATCTCATATTGGGTGGATCAAACGGGCACGGACAAAGATAGTTGCCCGAAATTTCGCCACATTTAATCTTGTGATCAGCGTTTGAACGTAGCCGCGATCTCGACGTGGCTCGACCAAATGAACTGATCAACTACCACTAGATCCTCCAGCCTGAACCCAGACTGAACGAGGTGTGCAGCATCGCGGGCGAACGTCTTTGCGTCGCAGGCGACCATGGCCACGGTCCGCACCTTGGATTTTGCCAGTTCCCGCACCTGCGCTTCGGCGCCGGCGCGCGGCGGATCGAGCACAACCGCTTCATAGGGCAGCTCGAACTGCGTCAGCGGATCACGGAAGAGGTCGCGTGTCTTGGCCGTGACCTCGCGCATGCCGCGCGTGACCCGCCGCGCTTTGTCGAGCGATGCAATGGCGGCGCGATTGCTGTCCGCCGCAAAGACCGGGCGCTTTTCCGCCAGGCGCAGGGCGAAAGGACCAATGCCGCAGAAGAGGTCGGCGACACTCTTTGCCTTGTCGGTGGCTGCCAGGACATAGTCGGAGAGCACGGCTTCCGCCACTTCCGTCGCTTGCAGAAATCCGTCGATGGGCAGTTCCACCTGCGCCTTGCCCATGCCGATGACCGGCGGCTGGGACTGGAGCACCATTTCGCCATTGAGCGACAGGCGCGCCAGTCCGAACCGGGCGACGAGCGGCATCAGCTTGTCTTCGCGCGCCTGTTTGCGCTGCGTGCGCACACCGACGTCGAGCCCGCTTAGCGTGGCGGTGAAGCTGACATCGGATTCGCCCACGGCCTCCATCACCGCCCGGGCGATGTCAGGGGCGCGCGACAATGCCGGCACGAGGATGGGGCAGACATCAATGTCATGAACCCGATGGCTGCGCAGCCGCATATAGCCAGCGCCTTCCGTGCGGGCGTGAAGCGTCGCGCGCCGTCGTCCGTCGCCCGAAGCATCGATGAAACGGGCAACCTTGGCCGCGACGCCCGCGTGCCGGAGCGGCGTTTCCACCAGCCCGATCTTGAGGGCCTCGTAGCTGGATCGATCCATATGCTGGAGCTGGCAGCCGCCGCAGGCGCCGAAGTGCTTGCAGGGCGGCGTCTGCCGCGCGGGGGAGGGCTCCGCCACCCCAAGCAGTGTGCCGCGGTCCCCATCGATCGCAATATCCACCACTTCGCCCGGCAGGGCCAGCGGCACGAAGACCCGCTTGCCTTCGATCAGGGCGACGCCCTCGCCCTTGTGGCCGAGGCTTTCGATTTTCGTGGTGATGGTCATGGTGGTCCGGAGCTTGCTCCCCCCGACCTAGACAATTTGCACCGGCGGGGCAATCGCCAGCCGCTAGACCGGTGGCGTACCGTTCTTGGCCAATACATCGCCGGCAAGATAGAGCGAACCACAAACGAGGACGCGCGCATTGGGCACCTTTGCCGCCTCCCTAAGGGCCGAGCGAATGGATCCCACCGGCCGCGCCGGCAGGCCAATGGCGCTGGCGCGCGCTGCGATCTCCTGGGCCGGGAGGGCATTGGCTTCCCCCGGAATGGTCAGGGCGAGCAAGGCGACGGGGTGAAGGGCCTTGAGCGGCTCGAACACTTCTTCGGGCGCGCGGGTATTCATCATGCCGGCAATCAGCACCAGCGGCTTGTCCCCACCCATTTCGGCAAAGGTGCGGGCCAGCGCGGCGACACCATGGGCATTATGCCCGCCATCGAGCCAGAGCTCGTGCGCAGGGGAGAGAAGATCGCGCATCTTGCCTTCCCGCAGCGGCTGCATGCGGGCCGGCCAGGTCACGCTGCGCAGGCCCTCGGCAATGGCCGCCTCGTCGACGGGCAAGCCGAAATGGCGCGTTGCAGCAATGGCCAGGGCCGCATTGTCGAACTGGTGCGGACCGCGCAGGGCAGGCGGGGGCAGGTCAAGCAGGCCGTGCTCATCCTGATAGACAAGACGACCGTCCTGATCGGCGCCGTGAAAGTCCTCGCCCTGCCAGATGGGGCGCACGCCCAGCCGGTGTGCGGCACGTTCGAGCACACTGCGCGCTTCGTCCTTCTGGATGCCCATGACGGCCTTGGCGCCGCGCTTCAAAATCCCCGCCTTGCTGACCGCAATTTCGGCCAGCGTGTCGCCGAGGAATTTCTGGTGGTCGAGGTCGATGGGCGTGATCACCGTGCCCAGCGGGTGCTTGACCACATTGGTTGTGTCATAGGTGCCGCCCATCCCGGTTTCGAGCAACAGATAGTCCGCAGGAGTTTCCGCAAACAGCTTGAAGGCGGCAACTGTCGTTACTTCGAAAAAGGTGATCGGCGCACCATCATTGAGGCGTTCCACGGCCTCAAGCGTTTCGTTGAGACGGCGCGTGCCGACATAGCTGCCAGCGAGGCGGATGCGCTCGTTGAAGCGCACGAGGTGGGGGGAATTGTAGACATGCACCTTCTGCCCCTCCGCCTCGATATAGGCGCGGAGATAGGCAATGGTCGAGCCCTTGGCATTGGTGCCCGCAACATGAATGACCGGCGGCAGATGATCCTGCGGATTACCCAGCTTTTCGAGAAGCGGCAGCATCCGATCGAGGCTGAGATCAATCAGCTTGGGATGGAGCTGGCTCAAACGGGCAAGAATGGCATCGGTGCGGGACACGATACTCTCCCTTGGGCAGAACGCCGGTATGCCACCGGCCCGGCACCTCCCCCTTGACGGGGGAGGATGGGAGGGGGGCGCCACGCAACGGCGCTCTCAATCCCCCACCCAGCTTCGCTAAGCCCGTAGCCGGGCAAGCTGCCCTCCCCGCAAGGGGTAGGCTGAGTGTGGAGCCTCTTACTTCCGCAATTCGCCGCCGCTGGCCTTGGTGACGGCGGCGACAACCGCCGCCGAGACCTTTTCGATATCCTCGTCGGTCAGCGTCTTGTCCTTGGGCTGCAGCACCACTTCGATGGCGACGGACTTCTTGCCTTCGCCGACATGGCTGCCTTCGAACACGTCGAAAATACTCACATCCTTGATCAGCGCCTTGTCGGCACCCTTGGCCGCCTTGAGAATTGCGGCGGCAGTCACGCCGCGATCCATCACAAAGGCAAAGTCACGCGACACCGGCTGGAACGGGCTGAGGTCCAGCGCCGGCTTGGTCTTGGTGGCCTTCTTGCGGGCTTCCGGCAGGGCATCGAGGTCGATCTCGAACGCTGCGACGGGGCCGTCGATATCGAGCTCTGCGGCCAGAGCCGGATGCAGTTCGCCGAACCAGCCCAGCGTGACCTTGGGCCCGAGCGCAATGCGTCCGCCGCGACCCGGATGGCTCCAGGCCGCTGCTTCGGGCAGAACCTGAACCTTTTCGATATCGACGCCCAGCGCATCGAGCGCCGCTGCGAGGTCTGCCTTGGCATCCCAGACCGTGACGGCTTCCGCCTTGCCCGACCAGTGACGACCGGCGCCATCCTGCTTGGCCGTGCCGGTGCGCACGCCCGAAGCATAGGTGTGCTGACCATCGGGCTTGTCCGAGAGGAACACCTGCCCCACTTCGAACAGCGCCACATCAGCAAAGCCTCGATTGGCATTGCGGCGCGCGCCGGCGAGCAGGCCCGGCAGCAGGCTCGGGCGCATGTCGGTCATGTCGGAGGCAATGGCATTGGCCAGCTGACGGTCTTCCGTGCCGCCACCAAAACGGGTGGCATCGGCATTCGAAATGAAGCTCCAGGTCACGACTTCATCAAGGCCGCGCGCCGCCAGTGCCCGGCGGGCAATGCGGCGACGGTTCTGGATTGTGGTGAGAATGCGCGGCGCCACATGGTTGAGGCGCTCAAGCGGCTCGACCGGCACATTGTCGACGCCCACCATGCGCATGACTTCTTCAACGAGGTCGGCCTTCTGGGTGACGTCCGGGCGCCAAGTCGGCACCTTGACTTTGCGCACATCGCCCGAGCCTTCGACCGCAAAGCCGAGTCGGCCGAGAATGGCTCCAACCTCTTCCGGAGTGGAGGTGATACCGGTGAGGCGCTTCACTTCTGAAAGCGGGAATTCGACAACCGTATTCGGGAACACGTCTTCGCCCGAAATGGCAGGCGCCATCGGCTCGCCGCCGCACAGCTCGAGCACAAGGCGCGTCGCCAGCTCCATGCCCGGCTCGGTGAGGGCCGGGTCGACATTGCGCTCAAGCCGATATCGGGCATCCGAGACAATGCCGGTCTTGCGGCCCGACTGGGCGATGAGATCGGGATCCCAGCTGGCGCATTCCATCAGGATATTGGTGGTCGCCTCGGTTACGCCAGAACGAATCCCGCCCATGATGCCGCCAAGGCAGAGCGGGCCCTTGTCGTCGGCAATGACGGTCATGGTCTCGTCGAGCGTATAGACCTTGTTGTCGAGCGCATCGAACTCTTCGCCGCGGGCATTGCGCAGCACCATCTGCCCCTCGACCTTGTCGGCGTCATAGGCATGGAGCGGACGGCCCCAGCCGAGCGAGACGAGGTTGGTGATATCGACGATGGCGTTGATGGGCCTGAGGCCGACCGCCTTGAGGCGCTGCTGCAGCCATTCGGGCGAGGGGCCGTTCTTGACGCCCTTGATATAGCGGCCGGCAAACTTGCGGATGGCCTTGGGCTCCCCCTCGGCAAACTGGTGCGGCAGTGGCGCAATCGGGCTCGGCCCCTTGGACGGGACCGGCGACATATCGGTCTTTTTGAGCGTGCCGAGGCCAAAGGCGGCGAGATCGCGCGCGACGCCATAAACGCCGGTCGCGTCGCCGCGGTTGGGCGTGATGGAAATATCGAAGACCACGCCATTGATCCCGGCATAGTCGACATATTTCGCCCCGATCGGGGCGTCTTCCGGCAATTCGATAATGCCGTCGTGGTCGTTGGACAGCTCAAGTTCGGCGGCGGAGCATAGCATGCCGTTTGACGGCGCGCCGCGGATGACCACGCCACCCTTCAATTCAAAATCCTTGCCCGGAATATAGGTGCCCGGCGCGGCAAACACGGACTTGAGACCGGTCCGGCAATTGGGCGCGCCACAGACAACGTCGATCAATTCGCCCGTGCCCGCATCAACCTTGCAGATATTGAGGTGGTCGGAATTGGGATGCGGCTTGGCTTCGACCACATGGGCAATGACGAACTTTTCGAGCGCCTTGCCCTGCGATTCGATGCCTTCCACTTCCAGGCCGATCATGGTCAGCGCCTTGCCGATTTCCTCTGGCGAAGCCTGGGTATCGAGATGCTCGTGGAGCCAATCAAGCGTGAATTTCATGTTTCTGGACCTTAGCGGAAGTCACTCTCGCTGCCGGTAATGGGCGGCAGCGCGGACGAAAGTTTAAACAGTTCGACAAGCACATTGGCAAAGCCGCGCGCGTCGTCGATGGCTCGGTGGGTGTGGGGGATATGGCCGTAGAATTCGGCCGGCAGCTTGTTCATGCCCCAGTCGAGATAGGGCGCGCCGCGCAGGGTTCCCGCCATGGTGTAAAGGCAGACCCCGCCCCCGCGGAAAATCTGCCGCTCCTTGAAGGGGCCAGACAGCGCCCGCGTACCGGCGAATTGATCAAGATAATGGTCCATCCAGAGGCCATCGAAGATCATCGGCGCGGCCACGAACACCTTTGGACCGGGCAGGTTATCGACCCAGTCGGCAAAGCGGGGCATGACCACCGTTGGGTCTTCTGCGCCTTCGGTGGCGGCTTTCCAAGCTTCGGGCTGGGTCGCCCACCAGTCCATGGTGATCTTGGCCGGCGCGCGGTCGGGGCGCGGCGTCAGCACGCCCTCGAATTCCCCGTGGCGCGTGCCATCGGCCTCGATGGCTACAGCGGCAAAGCTCAGCATGGAATTGTGCAGCGGCGTTGGCCCGTCCGATTCAATATCGGTGACGATGAAAATGGGCGTGGCGACACGGTTATAGATCTCGCGACCGGCGGGGAGCACGGTCACGAGCTTGAACGTCTCGCAGACCACGTCCATGTCGGGCGAGAACCCGCCATTGCGTGCAAAATAGGCTTCGTGCCCCGCCCGCCATTCGGCATAGGGACCTTCGCCTTCCAGATCGGTGAAGTCAGGGCCGATATCGTTAAAACGCCTGATCTCGACCGAAGTGGTCTCGATGATGCAGGCTTCGGCGCCCGCCCCATTGAGCACGATATCGCGTCGCCCGACCTGCGGCATCGGCGCGTCGGGACCAATGTCCCGCAGGGCGCCACAGGTCGCGGTTTTCTTGCCCGCCAGCACCAGCGCGAGCAGACGGTCAGCCAGCTCGGGAGAATCCCCGAAGCTGAACCGGATCTGCGCTTTAGAAGTGGTGTCGGTCACGACTTGATTCTTCTATTTTCACCCGGGTCATTCCCGCGAAGGCGGGAATCTCCGTTATGGATGGTGCGGCAAACTGGGATTCTCGCTTGCGCGGGAATGACCGGCGGATCCCGTTAGCTAGAAAGCCCGCCAAACAGCGTCGGCAGGTCGAGCGGGCGGAAGCCATAGTGCTCGATCCAGCGCTGGTCGGCGTCGAAGAAGGCGCGGAGATCGGGCATGCCATATTTCAGCATGGCGATACGGTCGATGCCGACGCCGAAGGCAAAGCCCTGATAAACGTCGGGGTCGAGCCCGGCATTGCGGAGCACATTGGGATGCACCATGCCGCAGCCCAAAATTTCGAGCCAGTCATTGCCCTCGCCGATCTTCACTTCCGAACCGGAGCGGTCGCATTGCACGTCCACTTCCATCGAGGGTTCGGTGAAGGGGAAGAAGCTGGGGCGGAAGCGCAGGGTGACGCTCGGCACTTCGAAGAAGGCCTTCAAAAATTCCTCCAGCACCCAGCGCAGCTGGCCGATATGGCTCGACTTGTCGATGACGAGACCTTCGACCTGATGGAACATCGGGGTGTGGGTCTGGTCACTGTCGTTGCGATAGGTGCGGCCGGGCATGACCACGCGGATCGGCGGGTCCATGGCTGGCGTCAGGTAGGACGCCGCCGGCTTTTCGTTGGTCTTCTGCATGACGCGCATCTGCACCGGCGAGGTATGGGTGCGGAGCACCTTCTTCACCCCGTCCGGACCGGGCTTCATGAAGAAAGTGTCGTGCATTTCGCGCGCCGGGTGGCCTTCGGGGAAGTTCAGCGCGGTGAAGTTGTAATAGTCGGTCTCGATATCGGGCCCTTCGGCGATGGAAAAACCCATATCCGAGAAAATGGCGGTGATTTCGTCGATGGTCTGGGAGATCGGGTGAATGCGGCCGCGTGCCGTCGGGGCAGGGGGCAGCGGCAGGGTCACGTCGACCGTTTCGGCCTTTAGGCGTGCTTCCAGCGCTGCCGACTTCAGCTCAGCGCTGCGCGCTTCGATCAGCCCGGCGATCTCGTTCTTGAGCCCGTTGATGGCCGGACCGGCGGATTTGCGGTCCTCCGCCGCCATCGACCCCAGCGTGGCCAGAAGGGCGGACACGGATCCCTTTTTGCCCAGGGCAGCCACACGCACCGCATCCAGCGCGGCTTCGGTGTCGGCGGCGGCGATTGCGGCGGAGAGCTCGCTGCGCAGGGTTTCGATCTGGGAATGCAGGGACATGGAAAATCTCGTTCGACGGGCTGGGGCGGTTAGACCAAAACAAAACGCCCCGCGCCAGCCCTCTCGGGCGGCGCAAGGCGCAATTTTGACCTCAGCGGACTGGGGACGCTTTAGGCGGTGACGCGGGCGTGGGTGGTGGTTTCCACGCCTTCCAGATACGCCAGCGCTGCCTTGGCCTTGGTGACCAGGGCGGCGAACGCTTCGGGCTGGGTGATCGCCAGATCGCTCAGCACCTTGCGGTCGACAGCAATCTCAGCCTTGCTGAGGCCGTCGATAAATCGACCATAGGTCAGGCCGTAGTCACGCACAGCGGCGTTGATACGCTGGATCCACAGGGCGCGGAAGTTACGCTTCTTGACGCGACGGTCGCGGTAAGCGTACTGGCCGGCCTTTTCGACCGCCTGCTTGGCGATACGGATCGTAGACTTACGACGGCCATAATAGCCCTCGGCGGCCTTCAAGACCTTCTTGTGACGGGCGTGGGCGGTAACGCCTCTTTTTACGCGTGCCATTTATTCGTGTCCTTCCAGCTTAGCGGTTGTACGGCATGTACCACTTCACCAGACCCTCGTCGCCCTTGGACAGGATCTTGGTGCCGCGGTTGGTGCGGATGTACTTGGCGTTGTGGCTGATCAGGCGGTGGCGCTTGCCGGCGACGCCGGCCTTCACCTTACCGGTTGCGGTGAAGCTGAAGCGCTTCTTGGCACCAGACTTGGTCTTCATCTTGGGCATTTTGCGGGTCCTTATTGGTCTTAAACAGACTCTTGCGAGTCCATCGCTTTCAAAGACCGCCACGGCATGCCTTTTGGCCGGGCGATCCGGAGATGCGGCTCTATAGGAGGAAAGGCGCCGCAAGGCAAGGCCGAAGACTCCTAGGGTTGCGGTTCATAGACAAGGTTCATGCCCTGACCGACCCGTTCGGCATGAACCAGCCGCAAACCCACCGGTGGCTCGCCCGTATCGGCAAAGATCTTGACCCCCGCTCCGACGAGGACAGGCGCGACCTGGAGGAAAATCTGGTCCACCAGCCCGGCGCGCAGCATGGCCGAGCCCAGCGTTGGCCCCAGGATGACGACCATCTTGCCGCCGGCCTTCGCCTTGGCCAGCGCCACTGCACCGGGCAGGTCATGGCCGTCGGCCCAGAAGTAGCGGGGATCGTCCGGAAAAGGCCGGCGCGTCACCACATATTCGGGAATTTCATCAAGCCCATAGGCCTTGGGCAGTTCGTCGAAGTCCCTGTAAAGGTCATAACCCCGGCGACCGCCCAGCGTGCAGCCGACTTCCGCCATCACCTGCCCGACCAGTCGGTTGTCTTCGGGTGGCTCGCTCTCATCGCCCATCATGAAGCCAAGACTGTCGTTGCTGTCGGCCGCAAAGCCGTCGAGGCTGATCGCGGTGTGCCAGATGACGCCGCCGCTCCTGAGTGAAAACATGGGCCAGCTCCCTTGTTGCATTCCCACCGACGCGACGAGTGACGGCCGGCCCCTTGAACACCGGCCCTGCGCTTATGCTGCCCGTGCGGCCTCCAGCATGGGCTCGATATGATCCTCGAACAACAGGCCCGGCCGCGCCGCCAGCGCGGCCCCATAGGCCGCCTCGGCCTCCAGTGACACGTCGAGAAAACCCACAAGGCCCGCGACGTCTTCGGCTCTGAGGCCATAGTGACCGGTTTGGAGCCGACGGCGGATTTCGGTCTTGGAGCGGATCATGCCCGCCGCAACGTCCTTGCCATTGCTCATCGAGCCGTCGCGCTTGATGTAGTCATGCAGCGGCGTGCCGAGGTGGTAGCTCTGCCCATTGGTCGCATAGAGCTGCAGCAGGAATTCGAGATCGGTCATGTTGCTCATGTCAGGATCGAACCGCCCGTCGCCGCGCCGGCGATCCCAGACCACCATGGAATCCATGGAAAGGCTCACCCACTTGTGTTCACCCGGCGTGAGCACGCAATCGGGCCCCGTACCAACATGGCGCAGATGGGCAAAATCCATGGTCATGACATCGAGCGCAGTGGTGACGATGCCATAGGTGTCGAGCGCCGCAACGGCTCGCTCGAGCTTTTGCGGCTTCAGCCGGTCGTCGGCGTCGAGAATCGCACCATAGGGCGTGTCGAGTTCCTCCAGCGCCACATTCCTGGTCACTGACGCGCCGCGTCCCACGCCGCCGCTGTTCAGAAACACCTGCCGCGGATCGGACAGTCCGCGCTCAGCCAGAAACCCCGCATAGTCAA
This sequence comes from Pseudomonadota bacterium, assembly GCA_023391095.1. Lineage (GTDB taxonomy): Bacteria > Pseudomonadota > Alphaproteobacteria > Rhizobiales > Devosiaceae > Devosia. The sequence goes on along the minus strand of JAEWBN010000009.1, from coordinate 124,478 downwards.
AGCCGTCATCGGCAATGATCCAGTGCTGCCAATCGGCGTGGGTTTGCTCCAGCACACTGCGAACGGTTGTGGGCAGCGTGTCCTGCGCCCGAAACGCGGGGGTGATGACGGCGACGGTCTTGGACATGACTTGAACCCTGAGCCTGTTTTACCCATATCCTCGTCAGGATCGCGACGCCACTCTTGCGGGTCGCGATGCCCAAACGTTGCTTGATGCTCAAGGACGCTTTTATGTCGCGTATCTCGGTGTTTTCCGCGCCATTTCTTCTCGGCTTCGACAGTTTCGAGGAGCGCATCGACCGGCTCGCCCGGTCGGCGGATGGCTACCCGCCCTACAATATCGAACGGACGCTGTCCGCGGACGGGGCGGAACGGTTTCTGATCTCCATTGCTGTCGCCGGTTTTGCCCAATCCGAGCTCGATGTCACGGTTGAGGATAACCAGCTCATGGTGCGCGGCAAGCAGAAGGACGAGCCCGGAAAAGACTATCTCCACCGCGGCATTGCTGCCCGCCAGTTCCAGCGCAGTTTCCTGCTCGCCGATGGCATGGAAGTGCGCGATGCAACTTTAGGCCATGGCATGCTCGTTATTACCCTTGAGCGGCCCCGCGCCGCCAAGATCGCCCGACGCATAGACATTCGCTCACTTTGAGGAAGAACAGGAAAGGGCCGAACCATGATGGATAAACGCAATTCCGACGCCTTTGCCGGCATTGACCACCCGCTCAAGCTCCTGACGCGCGCCCAGTTCGCTGCGCTGGGCGGCGATGCGGTGGCCTATATCAAGCCGGTTCTGGGCGAGACCTTGTCCTCGTTCATTCACGATGCCGAATTCGAGGCCGTGGGACTTTATCACCTCGTCATGTCCGCAGATGGCACGCCGCTGATGGTGGCCGACACGACCGACGCCGTGCATGATTGGCTGGGCGAACAGAATATTGGGCTCGCCACGCTCCACTAAAAGTGGTCCGAAACCCAAAACAAAAACCCCGGAGCTTCGGCCCCGGGGTTTTTTGTGTCCGATCAGGCGGCGTAGTGCGTTTCGAGAGGCGTCACCAGCACCGCATGGAGCTGGGCCGGGTCACTTTCAGACCGCAACTGGTCGACCACCGCCTCGGTGCGCAACAGCCGCGCCACGCGCGACAGCGCCTTGAGGTGATCGGCGCCAGCGCCAACGGGCGCCAGCAGCATCATGATGAGATCGACAGGCTGGTCATCGACGGCGTCGAAGTCGATCGGCTGCTCCAGCCGAACGAAAACGGCAGTCACGCCATGCAGCCCTGCGAGTTTGCCGTGGGGAATGGCAATACCATTGCCCAGCCCCGTCGAGCCGAGTTCTTCCCGGCTGCTCAGGGCGTCCAGAATGTCAGATTGGGGAAAACCGGTAAGTTCGCCAGCTTTTTGGGACAGTATCTCAAAGAGCTGGCGCTTGTTGGTCACGCCTGTGCAGTTCAGCACGGCATGTTCCGCCAGAATGTCGGCCAATTCCATCAATCTGCCTTCAGACTCTACTTCACGGAAGCGAGGCACGGGCGCGGTTTAATTGCTGCCCAAGGCCGGATCAATCCAGCCAATATTGCCATCCGCGCGGCGGTAGACCACATTCAGCCCGCCATGTCCAGCGTGGCGGAACATCACGACCTGTTGACCCGAAAGGTCCAGTTCCATCACCGCTTCTTCCACGCTCATCTCGCGCAGGCTCTTGGTGGTTTCGGCTACCACAAGCGGCGCATAGTCCTCGTCCAGCTCGTCCAGCGCGTCGGTCGCACTGAAAACCGTATATTGCGCCAGCACTTCGTCGGCGGCCGTACCGTTGAGACCCTTGCGATGCGACTTGAGCTTGCGGTTATAGCGGCGCAGGCGCTTTTCGATATTGAGGGCCATGACTTCGAAGGCGCTCGTGGCGTCTCCGCCCTGGGCGCTGGCTTGCAGCGTCGCGCCCGAATCCAGATGCACCACACAGTCGGCGCGGAAGCCAATTCCATCGGGGCTCAGCGTCAGATGGCCGTCATAGCCGCCATCGAAATACTTGCCCACAACGGCTTCGAAATGTTCCTCCGCCTTGCCCCGCAGGGCGTCGCCGACATCCATGTTCTTTCCGGAAACGCGTAAGGTCATGGCTTTTCTTCCTTTCGGTCGTTGGCTCGACGCGAGAGTTCCTGAAAAGCCGCTTCCCGGCTTTACGGGATCTGCGTCTGTGACACCTCGGATATGGGGCGTCCACAATCGGGATGCTAGCCCCGCCCCGCCCCCGGTGTCCATGCGCAAGAGCGCCGAACCGCCAATTCAGGGGGTGACACTTGCGTGTCCGGCTTCTAGCCTTCGCCACATCGGCTGTCTGGGGAGGGGGCAATGGAAGTGCCGGCAATGGCGGTCAACGGGATGGTTCCCACCCTGTCGCCACCCCTGGTGCTGTTTCTCGTCATGACGGTCTGCGGCACCGTCATGCTGGTCGCCGCCATGCTTGTGCGCAACTTCCGGCTGGTTTTCGAAAAGCGCCTAAGCCCATTCAACCCGCTCGATCTGCAGCGGGCCGGTGACCCGAGCTTTTCAACCCGCCCGCCCGGGTCGAGGCCCTTCAGCCAGACTGCCTATGCGCGTCTGGCCGTCTTTCTGCTCGGTGTGGGAGCCGCTGGGGTGGTAATCGAGAGGCTCTGGGCGCTGTTCAGCGCCTGATCGCTCCGGATCAGGCCATTCCGGCCAGTTCCTTTTTCTGCCGGCGCCGGATCACCGAGGAGGGAATGTTCATGCCCTCGCGATATTTCGCCACCGTACGCCGCGCCACCTCGATCCCCTGCTCCTTGCGGAGCACTTCGGCAATCGTGTCGTCGGACAGGATTTCGGTTGCCGGCTCGGCATCGATCAACTGCTTGATGCGGTGGCGCACGGCTTCCGACGAATGGTCGGCCGCGCCATGGGAGGACGACAGCGCGGTGGTGAAGAAATACTTCATCTCGTAAAGGCCGCGCGGCGTGGCCATGTACTTGTTCGCCGTCACGCGGCTCACGGTCGATTCGTGCATGTCGATGGCTTCTGCCACGGTCTTGAGCGTCATCGGCTTGAGATGGGCCACCCCATGGGTCAGGAACCCGTCCTGCTGCCGCACGATCTCGGCGGCCACCTTGGTCATGGTCTGCGCCCGCTGGTCCAGGCTTTTGGTCAGCCAGTTGGCGGTGGCCAGGCAATCGGACAGAAAGGTCTTTTCGCCCGCATCGCGCGCCTTGCGCGACACCTGCGCATAATAGACGCGGTTGACCAGCACCTTGGGCAGGACGTCGGAATTGAGCTCCACCTGCCAGCTGCCATCGGGACCCGAACGCACAAAGACATCAGGCACCACGGCCTCGACCGGCCCGCTGTCAAAGGCCAGGCCGGGCCGCGGATCGAGCATGCGCAGCTCGGCCAGCATGTCGCTCATGTCCTCCCGGTCGCATCCGACGGCCTTGAGCAGGGCAGCCATGTTGTGCTGGGCCAGCAGGTCCAGATTGGCGATCAGTCGTGCCATCATCGGGTCGAGCCGGTCGCGTTCCCGCAGCTGGATGGAAAGACATTCCGCCACGTCGCGGGCAAAGATGCCCACCGGATCGCAGCTCTGGAGCACTTCCAGCACGGCTTCCACGTCGGCCAGTTCGGCCCCCAGCACATCGGCGACCGATTGCAGCTCGACGGCGAGATATCCCGCTTCGTTGAGCCCATCGATCAGGTGCTGGGCAATCAGCCGGTCGGCCGGAACGCGCAGCAGCGTATTGGCCTGCGCTTCGAGATGATCGGAAAGCCGGGGACGCGCAGCGACATACTGGTCGATATCGGGTGCCTCGCCCCCCTCGAAACTGCCATTGCGGTCCGGGCCGCCCGCATGGCCCAGGTCCAAGGGCGCTGCATCGGGAAAGACGTTCTCGACGCTGGTGTCGTACCCCTCGGCAATCTGGTCGGCGTCCTTGATGCGCTCGCCCTGCGCCACCGTATCCTCATAGGCGCTCATTTCTACCGGGCGTTCCGGCGCTTCGGCAGGCTCGTCGCCCCCGCCATCCTCGCGCTCGAGGAGCGGATTGCGCAGCAATTCGGCATCGATAAAGGTATTGAGCTCGAGATGGCTGAGCTGCAGCAGCCGGATGGACTGCATGAGCTGTGGCGTCAGTTTCAGGCTCTGGGACTGGCGGACCTCCAGCCGAGGCGAAAGCGCCATGCGTTTTCAAACCCTTGATGCAAAATATTGGCCCGTGACGGCCACTTCCCGGCCCGAACATGACTCAACTTGCCCGCCATGGCAAGTTTCGTGCCAACTCTGCGACCAAGCGTCTCTGCGACGCCAAGGCGGACCAGCTAGATGGAGAAGCTCTCGCCCAGATAGACCCGCCGGGCTTCGGGGTCGGCTGAAATGGTTTCCGGCTTGCCCTGGATCATCACCGTGCCGCCATGGATCAGGTAGGCGCGGTCCACCAGGCCCAGCGTTTCGCGCACCGCGTGGTCGGTGATGAGCACGCCGATGCCCCGCTGGGTCAGCTGCCGCACCAGCCCCTTCACTTCCGCCACGGCAATGGGATCGACACCGGCAAACGGCTCGTCGAGCAGCATGAAGGCGGGATCGGCCGCCAGCGCCCGCGCGATTTCCACGCGCCGCCGCTCACCCCCCGACAAAGCCAGAGCATTCGACTTGGCCAGATGCGTTATGGAGAACTCCTCGAGCAGCGACTGGAGGCGTTGCTTGCGCGCCGCCCGGCCATGCACGTGGTTTTCGAGCACCGCCAGAATATTGCCGGTCACCGTCAGCCCGCGGAAAATCGAGGGCTCCTGCGGCAGGTAGCCGATGCCCAATTGCCCGCGCTGGAACAGCGGCAGATGCGTGATCGACTGCCCCTCGAGCATGATCCGCCCATTATCGGGTTTGACGAGGCCCATGATCATGGTGAAGACCGTCGTCTTGCCCGCGCCATTGGGGCCCAGAAGGCCAACGGCTTCCCCGCGCCGGACGGCCAGCGAAACGTCGCGCACCACGGCGCGCTTGCCGAAGCTCTTGGCCAGCCCCTGGGCAACCAGCCAGCCGGACTGGTCTATGCGGGCGCGCGATCCATCCGGCTCACTCATTGCGTGGTGAAAATCCCCGTAACCCGTCCGCCATTGCCGCCGGTAAAGGTCGAAACGCCCGTATCGAGATTGACCACCAGTTCCGTCGAGGACACTTCCCCGCTGGCATTGATCACCACCACATCGCCGGTGAGTCGCAGCAGCTGGTCGCCGGGCGTGAACACGGCCTGTTCTCCGGTGGCTTCCTGGTCCTTGGTCTTGAGCCGCACCCCGCCGGTGGCCACAAAGGTTTCGATATCGGTGGTCCCGCCCTCGCCATAGGTTGCCACGACCTTGGGTGCCCACACCGTCACATTGGGATGCACCACGACCACATTGCCGGTGAACACCGCTTCGCTGCGGGTCTCTTCCACCGTGAAGACGTCCGCGGTGATCTCGACATTCTGCTGCGCCAACACGGGCCCGATCAGGGCCAGCACGGACAGCGAGGCGACAAGAACAAGGCGCTTCATGGGCTGTTTTCTCCGGGGGTCGAGGGCAGGGTGACGACAGCGCGGGTAAATGTCCAGCGCAGGGCTGCCGCGTCGTAATGCAAGCCCTCGGCCCTCACCGTGGTTCCATCGGCATAGTCCACCTCGGTGCGGCCCCGCGACACTAGGGTCTGGGCGTCGAGGTCGACAACGGTGTCAAACAGAATGCCCGTCGTCCCCGAAGAATAGGTAAAGTCGGCCCGCTCGGGCACCATGACCAGATTATTGGCCGTATCCACCTTGCCTTCGGCGGCAAGCGCCTCAAGGGTCACGCCGTCACGCCGGGTCACCACGATGGCCGCATCGGTCAGGTCGAGCAACTCGGGTTGCCCCAAGGGCGCGCGCGCCGACGACGCCCATACCCGATAGGTCGAACCATCCCCCATGATGCCGGAATAGTCAGGGGCATCGATGGTAATGGCATCGGGCGAGATGGACACCTGCCCGATGCCGAACCGGCTCCCGATATTGGCGAGCACGATCTGGGCCACCAGGATCACCAGCACCAGTGCCCCGAGGCCGGGCACGGCCCATCGCAAGACGCCGACAACCCGGTTGCGCCGAGCCAGGCTGGCAAATCGGGATTGTCGGGATGCGGCCGTGGCCATCTGCACCTGCTCCTTGCGGCGCGCTGTCAGCTATGGGCGAAAATGTCGGTTTCTTCCCAGCCCATCAGGTCGAGCGCGCAGCGCGTCTTGAGGAAATCGAAGCATTCCCGCGCCAGCTCGGTGCGGCCTTCGCGGGCCAGCATGCGGTCCAGATGCCGCTTGAGGTCGTGTAGATAGAGCACGTCGGAAGCGGCGTAGTCGAGTTGCGCATCGGAAAGCTTCTCCCCGCCCCAGTCCGAGCTCTGCTGCTGCTTGGAGAGATCGACATTGAGAAGCTCGCGCACCAGGTCCTTGAGACCATGCCGGTCGGTATAGGTACGCACCAGGCGCGAAGCGATCTTGGTGCAATAAACCGGCCCGGTCACCACGCCGAAGCGGTTCTGCAGCACGGCAACGTCGAAACGCGCATAGTGGAAAATCTTGGTCACGCCCGGATCGGACAGCAGTTTGACCAGGTTCGGGGCTTCCGTCGCGTCCTGCGGGATCTGCACCACGTCCGCGCTGCCATCGCCGGGCGATAGCTGCACCACACAGAGCCGGTCGCGATGGGGATTAAGACCCATGGTCTCGGTGTCGATGGCAACTTCGCGGCCGTAGTTGGAAAGGTTCGGCAAATCGCCGCGATGCACTCTGATGGCCATTGTGGATTCCTGCTCTTGTCAGCGTTTCTTGGCACAGAGCGGTGGCCATTAAAAGGCATGAGCGCGCTGCGGCAAAAAAATGGCGTGATCGGGAAAGCCGGCACATAAAGCTTTCTTTATACGGCCGTTGCTTTCACGCCGTGGACCTGCGAAAAGCAGGGCTGAAAGTGTGGGGACTGCCCTACACGCGCACTCCCGCGTGCGCCCTCGCCACCAGCAAAGAGGTTTAACGTGGCCCGTTCGTCTTATCTGTTCACCTCGGAATCCGTTTCCGAGGGGCATCCCGACAAGGTTTGCGACCGCATCTCCGACGAAATCGTCGACATGATTTTCCGTGAGGCCAAGAAGGTCGGCATGGATCCCAACCAGGTCCGCATTGCCTGCGAGACCATGGCGACCACCAATCGCGTCGTCATTGCCGGCGAGGTGCGCGTCCCCGAGACCCTGCTCAAGAAGGATCGTGACGGCAATCTGCTTTTGGATGCTGCGGGCCACCCCGTGATCAATCCGGCCCGTTTCCGCTCGACCGCCCGCAAGGCCATCCGCGCCATTGGTTACGAGCAGAACGGCTTCCACTGGAAGACCTGCAAGATCGACGTCCTGCTCCATGGGCAGTCGGCTGATATTGCCCAGGGTGTCGATGAAGCCGGCAACAAGGATGTTGGCGCTGGCGACCAGGGCATCATGTTCGGCTACGCCAGCCGCGAAACCCCCGAACTGCTGCCGGCGCCCATCTATTACGCCCACAAGATTCTCGAAAACCTCACCGCGGCGCGCAAGGCCAACAACGGCCCCGCCGGCAAGCTGGGCCCCGATGCCAAGAGCCAGGTGACCGTGCGCTACGAGGACGGCAAGCCAGTCGGCGTGACCCAGATCGTGCTCTCGACCCAGCATCTGGACGAGACGCTGAGCTCGGCCGATGTGCGCAAGATCGTCCAGCCGATTGTCGAGGAGGCCCTGCCAGAAGGGTGGATTTCGGAGGACACGGTCTGGCACGTCAACCCGACGGGCAAGTTCGTCGTCGGCGGTCCTGACGGCGATGCGGGCCTCACCGGTCGCAAGATCATCGTCGATACCTATGGCGGCGCAGCACCCCATGGTGGCGGCGCCTTTTCCGGCAAGGACCCCACCAAGGTCGACCGTTCGGCCGCTTATGCCGCGCGCTACCTCGCCAAGAACGTCGTCGCCGCGGGTCTGGCCGATCGTGCCACCATCCAGCTCAGCTATGCCATCGGCGTCGCCAAGCCGCTCTCGATCTATGTGGATCTGCACGGCACCGGCAAGGTCGACGAAGCCCGGCTCGAAACGGCTCTGGCAGAGGTGATGGACCTGACGCCGCGTGGCATCCGCACCCATCTCGACCTCAACAAGCCCATCTACGCCAAGACCAGCGCCTATGGCCATTTCGGCCGCAAGGCCGGTCGCGACGGCAGCTTCTCCTGGGAGAAGACCGACCTCGTCAAGGCGCTCAAGGCGGCCGTCGCCTGAGAGCAATCGCATTGACCCCTGGCCTCTTTTCCGCAAAAGCGGGGGAGAGGCCTTTTGTTTGAGCATCGCCATGTCCGACCATGAACTCCCCAAAACCCGTTCCGGCGAGCCGCGTGCCTTTTTCGGCCGTCGCTCGGGCAAGACGCTGCATGGTGGCCAGAAGGCACTGGTGGACGACCTCCTGCCGCAGGTGGAGATCACGCTCGACGGCGCCCTGGACCCGCGCGACCTCTTCCCCGACGCCAGGCGCATCGTCATCGAAATCGGCTATGGCGGCGGCGAACATCTGGCGCGCAAGGCCGAAGAGGAACCCGCGACGGGCTTTATCGGCTGCGAAGTCTTTACCGGCGGCATTGGCAAGATGGTGCAGGCGATGGAGGCGCGGGGCCTCTCCAATGTGCGCCTTTTCACCGATGATGCGCTCAAGTTCCTGATGGCCCTGCCTGAGGCTAGCGTCGATGCCGTCTATCTCCTCTATCCCGATCCTTGGCCCAAGACGCGCCATCACAAGCGCCGCTTTGTCTCGCCCACCACGCTGGCAGAGCTGGCGCGGGTGATCCGCCCGGGCGGCACCTTCTATTTTGCCACCGATATCGAGGATTATGCCGACTGGACCCTGGCCCATATCGTGCGCACGTCGGAATTTGATTTTGCTCCCGAAGCCCCGGGGGCCTGGCATGAGCCCTATCCGGGCTGGCAGCCCACGCGGTATGAGCAAAAGGCCCGTCGCGAAGGCCGCATGATCAGCTTCTACTTCGCATTCCCCCGCCGGTGAGCCGCCTCACCGGTGTGTGACCGGGTCGCCACCCATCCAAAATTTAACGGGCCTCGTATCTGGACCTTGAGCAAGTCAGCCCCATATCGGGAGCTTGACCGCGGAGTTCAGCAATGTCCCAAGTCCATCAGATGCCGCCCGACCAACACATGCTGTCGGTGCGCCCGAGCAAATGGACGCTGGTCGTCATTGTGCAATTGAAGCATGGTCCTCGCCGCTTCAACGAGCTGCGGCGGGATCTGGGCGGGGTGTCGCAAAAATCGTTGAGTTCGGTGCTGCGCGAGCTGGAGCGCGACGGTTTCGTTACCCGCAGCGCTTATGCCACCATACCGCCCCGTGGATTATGAGCTGACTGAGCTGGGCTTCGAACTGGTCGACCTGGCGGCGGGCTGGAGTGAATTCGCCCGGCGCAACTGGGAGCGGATCGACGCGGCGCGCACCCTCTTTGACGCGGCGGCCGCGACCCGTCCCGATCTTTAAAGCCGCGATTCCGACGATGGACGCCGCCGATTGCGGCGGCGCCATCATGGTGTCGACAGCTTAGAGCTGGACGGGCTGCAGCGTGTCGGCGTCGAAGAACTGCATGACCTGGCGGCCTTCAGCGGTCACCACATAGGCGCGCACCAGTTCGCCCCATTCTTCAACATCGGTTGCCGCGATGCCCTGGGACTGGAGCTTGGAGAGCACATAGTCCGTGTCAAAGCGCGGCGAATCCTCGATGGCAAATGCCGGGGCGGCAATGCTGGCGAGGGCGGCGGAGGCGACGAGGGCAATAACGCTTTTCTTGATCATTTCAGTGTCCTTTCGTTGGGAACACACTGCAAATAAGCCGGTTCGAGGCGCCCACAACCGCCTCAAAAATAGTTTTTTGGGCTTGAAAGCGGGTTTGCCGTGCCCAGAGTTTATCAAATGAAATCAAGGGGATCGCGCGAAACCTGGTTTCATTTGTGAAACTAGGGAACGCTAGGCATCTCGCCCTGGCCGTGCCATCAATTGGGCCTTCGTGCCAAGGACAGACCATGACCCAAACCCGCCCCGAGCCGCAGTTTTTCACGACCCCGGACGGCATGCAGCATGCCTTCTACGAACTGGCCAATCCCGATGCCGCAGGCCCGGCCATCGTGCTTCAGCATGGTTTTTCCGCCACCACCTGGCACGAATGGGTCGAGCCGGGCATTGCAGACGCCATTGCCGGCCTGGGCCGTCGCGTCATCGGTCTCGACGCGCTCGGCCATGGCCAGTCCACCCGTTCCCATGATCCGGCCGATTATGGCGAGGGCCGCATGTCACTGGATGTGGCGGCGCTGGCCGGTCACCTCGGCCTCGAGCAATACGACTATCTCGGCTATTCCATGGGCGGGGTCATCGGACTGCGCCTCGCCGTCCGCGAACCGCGCCTGCGCCGACTGATCGTGGCCGGCATTGGCGAAGGCGTGCTGGCCCGTGGCGGCGTCGATACAAGGGTGCTCGACCGCGCTCTCCTTGCCGAAGGTCTGCGCGCCCCCGACGTGTCGGCCTATCCTGACATGGTCCGCGCCTTTCGCGGTGGGGTCGAAGCCATGGGCAACGACCGCCTCGCCCTTGCCGCCCATGCCGATGCCATCCTCTCCGATCCCATTCCGCTGCACCAGATCACGGCGCAAAGCCTCCTGATTGCGGGCGATGCCGATCCGCTCGCCGTCTCGCCCGAGAAGCTGGCCGCCGCCATTCCCGGCTGCCGGCTTGTCGTGGTGCCCGGCGACCATGTCGAGGCGCGGCTCTGTCCGCAGTTTACCCAGGCGGTGCTGGAGTTCCTGCGCTGATCCTAGGCAAAGACCAGTTCAAGGCTGGTGGGACGGCGCGTCGCGACATTGGCCCGCCAGCGGAATCCCGAGGAGGGTATTTCCAGCGTTACCTCGTCGGGCACATCGGCTGAGTTCGAAACGCTCACCTCCGCACCCGTCTCCCACAGGGAGCGCACCGTGCCGTCGATCACCGAACGGCTGTCGTTGAAGACGAGCTTGCCGGCCTTGAGTACGCGCCGCCGCTCGATCTGGCGCGCGGTCGCCACGGTGGCGCCGCGCCAGGCAAGGCACCTGTTCCGCCCCGCGCCCTTTGCCTCGTAGAGCGCCTCGTCGGCCTTGACCAGGAGCGCGTCGAGGTCGTCCGCGCCCGGATCGAGCACGGCAACCCCGAAACTGGCGGTCACGCGCATGGGCGGCCGGCTCCCGGGAAAGGCGAGCGCTGCAATGGCGTGGCGAAGCTTTTCCGCCACGGCCATGGCACCCGCCGCATCCGTATCGGGCAGGATAACGGCAAATTCCTCCCCGCCCAACCGGCCCAGAAGGTCGCTCTGGCGCAGCGTTTGCCCCACAACCTCGGTCACGGCTTTCAGCACAACGTCCCCAGCCGCATGGCCATAGGTGTCGTTGATGGTCTTGAACCGGTCGATATCGAAGGCAATGGCGCTGAGCTGACTGCGATGCCGCCGCGCCAGCGCGACATATTTGTTCGCATCCTCCTTGAACGCCCGGCGCGTGCTGATGCCGGTCAGGCCATCCGTCGTCGCCAGCCGCCGCAGTTCCAACTCGTCGGTGACGATGCGCGCCATGGCACAGAGGATTTCGCTCTCGCGCTCGGAAAAGCTGCGCGGCACATAGTCGATGGCGCAGATCGTGCCGACATTGTGCCCGTCCGGAGTGGTGATCGCGACCCCGGCATAAAAGCGCAAGCCGATCGGCCCGGTCACGAGCGGGCTGTCCTTGAAGCGCGGATCGGTCGCCGCGTCGGTGACGATCAGCGGGGCGCTGGCGAGCAGGGCGTGACGGCAAAACGTGTCGCGCACCGGCAATTCGTCCACCTTGTTGCCCTCGGCGGCCTTGAACCACTGCCGATGTCCGTCGATCAGCGAGACAATGGCCGTTTCGACCCCGAAGATCAGCCGGATCAGATGCGCGACGCGGTCAAAGGCCGGCTCGCGCGGCGTGTCGAGAATGTCGTAGCGCTCCAGCGCGGCCAGGCGCAGCGCCTCGGCATCCATCTCCTCGCGCTCGGACGACTGTGACACGCTCATGGTTCTCCTCGGGGCATGCTTTGCAGAAAGAATCGGTTTTCAGCCTGCGGACAGAACAGGCAACATCGGCCAAACAGAACCGACCTTGCTCCTCACAATTGGACTTACCCTTTACAGAGCGTTGCCGCCCCGCCCTTGCCATGGCGGGCGCATCGGGCTATATGAAGGCAACATCATTGCTCTCATTCGAGAGTGGGTGCCCTGACCGGCCCCCGCTCTTTTTGTTTATCGGGACATCAATTGGCATTCGATCTGGCTGAAAAGCGGTACATCAAGGAAACGGGCCTCGAAGCCCGGATCGCCCGCATTGTCGAGCCCGTCGCCAATGACCTGGGTTATGCGCTGGTTCGGGTGAAGATCACCCCGGAAAACGGCTGCACCCTGCAGATCATGGCCGAGGACGAAAATGGGCGCTTCACCATCACCGACTGCGAAAACCTCTCCAAGGACCTTTCGCCGGTGCTCGATGTGGAAGACCCAATAGACCGCGAATATCACCTGGAAGTCTCTTCCCCCGGCATCGACCGGCCGCTGGTGCGCAAGCGCGACTATGAGCGGTTCATCGGTCACGAGGCCAAGGTCGAGCTGTCCGACATGATCAATGGCCGCAAGCGCTTCCGCGGCGACATCTTCGCCGTCGATGACGAGGGCGTCACCATCCGCCTGCCCGATGCGCCGGGCGGCACCGATCCCGATCACAAGCTGGTTTTCAGCACCATAGCCGAAGCCAAGCTGGTGATGACCGACAAGCTCATGGATCAGGCCCGCGCCGACCAGGAGCTGCACCCAATCGACGACGACGAGACCGAAACGGTCGAATATGCCGACGCCGACAATGACGACCAAGCCGAAGACCCGGAGACCGCAACGGTCGAGGACGCGACGGTAGATGACAAAGACACTTCTTCCGAGGAGAAGAACTAATGGCCGTTAGTGCGAACCGCCTTGAGCTGTTGCAGATCGCCGACGCTGTTGCGCGCGAAAAGAACATCGACCGCATGGTCGTAATCGAGGCGATGCAGGATGCCATGGAAAAGGCCGCCAAGGGCCGCTATGGCGCCGAGACCGAGATCAAGGTCGAGATCAATCCGCGCTCCGGCGAAACCCGCATGTGGCGCCTGCTCGAAATCGTCGAGGATGTCGAAGAGCCGTCTCGCCAGGTCAATCTCAAGCTCGCTCAGGTCAAGAACCCCACGGCCAAGGTGGGTGACTTCCTCACCGAGCCGCTGCCGCCCATGGAATTCGGCCGCATCGCCGCCCAGTCGGCCAAGCAGGTCATCGTGCAGAAGGTGCGCGATGCCGAGCGCGACAAGATGTTCGAGGAATATTCCGGCCGCGTCGGCGAAATCGTCAACGGCTCCGTCAAGCGCGTCGAATACGGCAATGTGATCGTCGATCTGGGCCGCGGCGAGGCCATCATCCGCCGCGACGAGCTGATCCCGCGCGAAATGTTCCGCTACGGTGACCGCGTCCGCGCCTATATCTACGACGTGCGCCGCGAACAGCGCGGCCCGCAGATTTTCCTCTCGCGCACCCATCCGCAGTTCATGGCCAAGCTGTTCATGCAGGAAGTGCCGGAAATCTACGATGGCGTCATCACCATCCGCTCGATCGCCCGCGATCCGGGCTCGCGCGCCAAGATCGCCGTCACCTCCAATGACAGCTCCATCGATCCGGTCGGCGCCTGCGTGGGTATGCGCGGCTCCCGCGTGCAGGCCGTCGTGGCCGAGCTGCAGGGCGAAAAGATCGACATCATTCCCTGGACCGATAGCATTGCCGACCTCGTGGTTTCGGCGCTGCAGCCGGCCGATGTTGCCAAGGTCGTGCTCGACGAGCAGGCCGAGCGCATCGAGGTCGTTGTTCCCGACGAACAGCTCTCGCTCGCCATCGGCCGTCGCGGCCAGAACGTGCGTCTGGCAAGCCAACTCATCGGCTGGGATATCGACATCCTGACCGAGCAGGAAGAAAGCGAACGCCGCCAGAAGGAATTCACCGAACGTTCGGCTCTCTTCATGAAGGCCCTTGACGTTGACGAGATGGTTGCCCAGCTATTGGCTTCGGAAGGCTTCTCCTCGGTCGAGGAACTGGCTTATATCGAGCCGGGTGAAATCGCCTCGATCGACGGCTTCGATGAAGAAACCGCTGGCGAAATCCAGAACCGCGCGGCCGAATACCTGGCCGAGATCGAACGCAAGTTCGACGAGGAGCGTGCTGCGCTCGGCGTTTCGGACGAGCTTTACGAAATCGAAGGCCTCAACGCCGCCATGCTGGTGGCCCTGGGCAAGGAAGATATCAAGACCGTCGAGGATTTTGCCGGCTGTGCTGCCGACGACCTCGTTGGCTGGACCGAACGCAAGGATGGCGAAACCAAGCGCTACGACGGCACTTTCAAGGACTTCCCGGTTTCCCGCGAGGAAGCCGAGGACATGATCATGCAGGCCCGCATCAAGGCTGGCTGGATTGCGGCCGACGAGCTGCCGCTGGACGGCGAAGAGGGCTATGCCCAGGAGGAGGCGGTCTAAGGACCGCCTTCTGGGAGCACCCGGCTTTGGCCCGGCGCGCAGACATGACCAGGACCTGTGCCTTGACCCGGACTGAAAAACCGGTCGAGGCATTGGTGCGCTTTGCGGTTGGCCCGGACGATGTGCTGGTGCCCGATGTGGATGCACGCGCCGAAGGCCGCGGTGTCTGGATCACCCTGAGCAAAGCGGCCGTTGCCGAAGCGGTCAAGAAAAAGGCCTTTGCCCGCAGCCTCAAGGCTCCGGTCACCGTGGCCGACGACCTGGCGGAATTGACGGAACTCAGGCTCCGCCAGCGGCTTTTGTCCGCACTGGGCATGGCGCGCAAGGCGGGTCAGTTCATAACCGGCGCCACCAAGGTCAAGTCGGCGCTTGAGAGCATGCAGGTGATCGCCCTGCTGACCGCTAGCGACGCGGCCGAAGATGGCCGCAACAAGATGGCCGGTACTTTGAAGGCCCTGAATTACGCCCGGCGCGAGCAGGGTATTGGCGGCCCCGACGTGCCGCATTTCGAATTGCTCCAAAGTGCTGAAATGGGTTTGGCACTTGGACTGGAAAATGTGATACATGCTGCCCTGACGACTGGGGCGGCAGCCCAATCGGCGGTGGACAAGGCCAGAAGACTGGCCCAATACATCGCCCAACCGACGGATGACCACACCGACCCCTCCGGGGCGTCCGGTGTGCTTTTGTCCGCGGAACAGGACGAAAGACGATAGGAAGCATGGCTGATAACGACGACAAGCGCACCGACGACACCGGCGCCAAGAAGACGCTGACCCTCAAGGGTGGCGCGGGCCTCGGCAACCGCCCCGGCGGCATGTCGCGCGGACCGTCGCGCTCGACGGTGGTCGTGGAAAAGCGCACGCGCATCGTGCCCAAGCCGGCTGGCCAGGCGCCATCCGGTGCTGGCCGTTCCGGCCCGCCGGGCGGACGTCCTGGTCAGGGGCGCCCCATGCAGCAGAACCGTGCGCCCCTGGGCCTCAGCGCGGCTGAAGCCGAAGCCCGCCGTCAGGCGCTGGCTCTGGCCGGTGCCCGTCAGGCCGAGGATCGCGAACGCTTCGCTGCTGAGGAAGCCCGCCGCATCGAGGACGAAAACCGTCGTCGTCAGATCCGCGAGGAAGCTGCCCGTCAGGAAGAAGAACGCCGCAAGGCCGAGGAAGCCCGTCGGGCTGAAGAGGCCGCTGCCCCTGCTGCCGAGCCGGAACCCGAAGCACCGCGCGAAACCCGCGAGCCCTTCGTGCCGGCCAGCCAGCGCAATCCCGGCCCGCGCGACGTGCGCGTCGTTGCCGGCCGTCCCGGCCAGCAGAACCGCCCGCAGCGCGCTGAGCGTCCCAGCAATACCCGCCCCGAATCCGAGCGTGGTGCCGGTGCCGCCCTGCGTCCGGGCAGCGAACGCCGCCCTGCCGGCACAGCTGGCCGTCCGGCCGGTGATCGTCGTCCTGCCGGTGGCGGCATGGCCCCGATCGGCAATGTGCCGCCCGCTCCGCCCAGCGAAGCCGATGGCCGCAAGATCCGCACCGGCGCACCCCAGCATCGCCCGACCACCGAGGCGGAACTGGAAAATGCCCGCCGCGCCAGCCGTGCCCAGCCCGAGCGTCCCTCGCGCCGTGGCAATGAAGCGGCCACCCGCGGCCGCCTGACGGTTGCAAGCGCCACCACCGAAAGCGATCGCGATCGCGGTCCTTCGCTCGCCGCCATGCGCCGTCGTCGCGACAAGAAGATGGGCCGCAACCAGCAGGATGCGCCCAAGCTGAGCCGTGAAGTGATTATTCCCGAAGTCATCACGGTGGGCGAACTCGCCAACCGCATGGCCGAACGGTCCGTCACCGTCATCAAGATGCTGATGCAGCAGGGTCAGATGGCCAAGATCACCGACGTGATCGACGCCGATACCGCCGAGCTCATCGCCATCGAACTGGGCCACACGGTCAAGCGCGTTTCCGACGCCGACGTGGAAGAAGGCCTGTTCGACATCGCTTCGGACGACAAGGCAGAGGATCTGACCGATCGTGCGCCTGTCGTGACCATCATGGGTCACGTCGACCACGGCAAGACCAGCCTGCTCGACGCCCTGCGCAATGCCAATGTGGTCTCGGGCGAAGCCGGTGGCATCACCCAGCATATCGGCGCCTATCAGGTCGAAAAGAACGGCGCCAAGATCACCTTCCTCGACACGCCGGGCCACGAGGCCTTCACGGCCATGCGTGCCCGCGGTGCCCAGGCAACCGATATCGCCGTTCTCGTGGTCGCCTCCGACGACTCGGTGATGCCGCAGACGATCGAATCCATCAAGCACGCCAAGGCGGCTGGTGTTCCGATCATCGTGGCCATCACCAAGATGGACAAGCCGGCGGCCGATCCGCAGAAGGTGCGCACCGAGCTGCTGCAGCACGAAGTGTTCGTGGAAACCATGGGCGGCGACGTGCTGGACGTGGAGCTCTCGGCCAAGACCGGCCAGGGCCTCGACAAGCTGCTCGAAACCATCCTGCTGCAGGCCGAAGTGCTTGAGCTCAAGGTGGCTCGCGACGGTCGCGCCGAAGGCCAGGTCATCGAAGCCAAGCTCGATCGCGGTCGCGGTCCGGTGGCAACGGTTCTGGTGCAGCGCGGCACGCTCAAGGTCGGCGACATCGTCGTGGCCGGCACCGAGTTTGCCCGTGTACGCGCCCTGATCAACGACAAGGGCGAGCAGGTCAAGGAAGCCGGCCCGTCCGTGCCGGTGGAAGTGCTCGGCTTCAACGGCGTGCCCAGTGCGGGCGATCGCTTCTCGGTCGTCGAGACCGAAGCGCGTGCCCGTGAGGTCACCGAGTATCGCCAGCGCGCCATCCGCGAAAAGACCGCCGGCGGCGGTGCCACCAGCCTCGAGCAGATGATGAATCAGCTCAAGGCCTCGGGCATCTCCAAGTTCCCGCTGGTCATCAAGGGCGACGTGCAGGGTTCGGTCGAAGCCATCGTGGCTTCGCTCAACAAGCTCTCGACCGATGAAGTCTCCGCCCAGATCCTTTATTCGGGCGTCGGCGGCATCACCGAAAGTGACGTGACCCTGGCCTCGGCTTCCAATGCCATCGTCATCGGCTTCAACGTCCGTGCCAACAAGCAGGCCCAGGATCTGGCCACCCGCGACGGCATCGAAATCCGCTACTACAACATCATTTACAACCTCATCGAGGACGTGAAGGGTGCCATGAGCGGGCTTCTGGCGCCCGAACGCCGCGAAACCTTCATCGGTTACGCCCAGATCAAGGAAGTCTTCCAGATCACCAAGGTCGGCAAGGTCGCCGGCTGTCAGGTCACCGAAGGCATCGTGGAACGCGGCGCCGGTGTGCGCCTGCTGCGCGACAACGTCGTTATCCACGAAGGCAAGCTCAAGACGCTCAAGCGCTTCAAGGACGAGGTCAAGGAAGTCCAGGTCGGCCAGGAATGCGGCATGGCCTTCGAGAATTACGAGGACATTCGTGCCGGCGACGTCATCGAATGCTTCCGCGTCGAGACCGTCCAGCGCTCGCTTTAAGAGCCCGCCACCGCTGAATATTCCAGGGGCGCAGCGCAAGCTGCGCCCTTTTTCGTTGAACCTGCGGGTGCATCCACCCGTGCAAATAGAAAGACCCGCCTCTTGCGAAGCGGGTCTTTTGCTGCTGCGGGCGGGTGACTACGGTGAAAAAACCGACGCCCTCAGCAATTCCTGTTAACGGGGGAAGCGCCCCCTGCGGTTACACGACCGGGGTGAAACCGGGGGTCGCGACCACGCTGCCGGACGGACCGTTGATCACGGTCACGCGGGCGCCCACCGGAACGCGGGCATAAAGATCGATGATGTCCTGGTTCATCAGGCGGATACAGCCAGAGGACACATTGGTGCCGATCGTATAGGGCTCGGTCGTGCCGTGGATGCGGAACAGGGTGTCGCGGCCGCCCTTGTAGAGATAGAGCGCGCGCGGGCCCAGCGGGTTTTCGGGACCAGGGCCCATGCCGCCGGCATAGGGACCATAGCGTTCCGGTTCGCGTGCGATCATGGACTGTGTCGGCGTCCAGCGCGGCCAGGCGGCCTTGCGGCCGATCGTGGCGTCGCCACGGAACACCAGGGCTTCGTCCTTGCCGACGCCGATGCCGTAGCGCAGCGCGCGACCGTTTTCCATCACGAGATAGAGATAATGGTTGGGTGTATCCACCACGAGCGTGCCGGGACGCTCGGTCGTGAAATACTCGACCTCCTGCCGCCACCACTTGGGGTCGACGCGGCGCAGGTCCATGGCTGCAACAGGATAGGGCTCGTCATAGATCGGGCCATACATGCGCAGGTAATAGGGATCGATCACTGGTTCCTGCACGACGGGTTGCCGTGTGGTGGAACAGGCCGAAAGGGCGGTGGCAGAAATGCCAAGCAGGAAAAGGCGGCGGGAAATCAATACAAAACCTCGGGAGCAGGCATTTCAGGGAAACTCACGCGCAAAAGGGCAGTTGTTTCGAGGGATACGCTTGTGAGCCTTAACGTGGCGCGAATACGGCAGTTCCTCGCCACATTTTGATCTCATTGTGAAGTGTTGCAATCCCGACACAGGATTCGCCACTTCCGAAACAGAAAAGGCCCGGATCGCTCCGGGCCTTCTGATTTCGGGAAAGGGCAGTTTATTCGGCTGCGTCTTCCTTGACGATTTCCTTGCCGGTGGCCTGATCGACCACCTTCATGGACAGGCGGACCTTGCCGCGCTCGTCAAAGCCCAGCAGCTTGACCCAGACCTTGTCGCCTTCCTTGACCACGTCGGTGGTCTTGGCAACGCGCTGGTCGGCCAGCTGGGAGATGTGCACCAGGCCATCCTTGGCGCCGAAGAAGTTCACGAAGGCGCCGAAATCGGCGGTCTTCACGACGGTGCCCTGATAGATGGCGCCGACTTCAGCTTCGTCGGTGATCGACTTGATCCACTTGATGGCGGCTTCGATCTGCGAACCGTCCGAGGACGAAACCTTCACGGTGCCGTCGTCTTCAATATTGATCTTGGCGCCGGTCTTTTCCACGATTTCGCGGATGACCTTGCCGCCGGTGCCGATCACTTCACGGATCTTGTCGGTAGGGATCTTGAGCGTTTCGATGCGGGGAGCGAACTCGCCCACTTCGCCGCGCGATTCCGAGAGGGCCTTGCTCATCTCACCCAGAATGTGGATGCGGCCTTCCTTGGCCTGGGCCAGGGCGATCTTCATGATCTCTTCGGTGATGCCGGCGATCTTGATGTCCATCTGAAGGCTGGTGACGCCTTCTTCGGTACCGGCCACCTTGAAGTCCATGTCGCCCAGGTGATCTTCGTCACCCAGGATGTCGCTCAGCACGGCGAACTTCTCGCCTTCCAGGATGAGGCCCATGGCAATACCGGCCACCGGGCGCTTCATCGGCACGCCGGCATCCATCAGCGCCAGCGAGGTGCCGCAGACGGTTGCCATCGAGCTCGAACCGTTCGACTCGGTGATTTCCGACACCACGCGCAGCGTGTAGGGGAATTCTTCGATCGAGGGGCGGATCGGGTTGATGGCTCGCCAGGCGAGCTTGCCATGGCCGATTTCGCGGCGGCCGGGCGAACCCATGCGGCCGGCTTCACCCACCGAGTATGGGGGGAAGTTGTAGTGCAGCAGGAAGTTCTCCTTCTTGGTGCCTTCCAGCGAGTCGATGAACTGCTCGTCTTCGGCGGTACC
Source organism: Pseudomonadota bacterium (assembly GCA_023391095.1). GTDB lineage: Bacteria > Pseudomonadota > Alphaproteobacteria > Rhizobiales > Devosiaceae > Devosia. Next base: position 104,159 of record JAEWBN010000009.1, on the reverse strand, counting down.
AAGGGTGGCAACAACCAGCGCCTGGGTTTCGCCACGGGTGAAGATGGCCGAGCCATGGGTGCGCGGCAGCACGCCCACTTCCGCCAGGATCGGGCGAACGGTCTTGAGGTCACGGCCGTCGATGCGGCTGCCGGTGTCCAGGATGTTCCAGCGCACGATCTTGGCCTGGAGATTGTGGACGACTTCGCCCAGCTCTTCCTTGGACACTTCGCCCGCTTCGATCTTGGCGGCAAAGGCTTCCTTGACCTTGGCATTGGCAGCGTCGACCGCTGCGTAGCGCTGGGCCTTTTCGGTGATCTGGTAGGCGGCGCGCAGGTCGGCTTCGGCAATCGCCAGAACTTCGGCTTCCAGCGCCGAGAAATCGGGAGCCTGGAACTCGCGGGGTTCCTTGGCGGCCAGTTCTGCCAGCTGGATGATGGCTTCGATCACCTGGGCCGAAGCCTTGTGGCCGAACATCACGGCGCCGAGCATGACCTCTTCGGACAGCTCCTGGGCTTCCGATTCCACCATCAGCACGGCGTCCTGGGTGCCGGCCATGACGAGGTCGAGCTTGCTGTCGGAGCGGCGGTCGACCGGCAGGTTCAGCACATATTCGCCGTCCACGTAACCGACGCGGGCTGCGCCGATCGGACCCATGAAGGGCACGCCGGAAATGGTCAGGGCAGCCGAAGCGGCGACCATGGCCAGCACGTCAGGGTTGTTCTCCATGTCATGCTGGAGAACTGTGATGATGACCTGGGTCTCGTTCTTGTAGCCATCGGGGAAGAGCGGGCGGATCGGACGGTCGATGAGGCGCGAAACCAGGGTTTCGTTCTCGGTCGGACGGCCTTCGCGCTTGAAATAGCCGCCCGGGATCTTGCCGGCGGCGAAGTATTTTTCCTGGTAGTTGACGGTCAGGGGGAAGAAGTCCTGGCCCGGCTTGGGCGTCTTTGCCGACACGACCGTGGCGAGCACGACGGTTTCGCCCAGGGTGGCGAGCACGGCGCCATCGGCCTGGCGGGCAATCTTGCCGGTCTCGAGCGTGAGGGGCTGGCCGCCCCAGTTGAGCTCGACCTTGTGGTGATCAAACTTGATCGACATCTTTATCGTCTTTCCATTCTGCCGGATGCGCGGGAACGCAAGGCTAGGCTGGCCTCACGAACGCTCCGGTGTGCCCGCACCGGTCAATCGCACCCCATGTGCGCACCGGCTCAAAATCAGGCACTGTTGCTGTCTGGCACAGACAGAACATGGACAAGACAATGAGCCTCTCCGCTGCGGAAGAGGCCGATAATCCTGCCATGCCCCGGCAATGCCGGCCTAGGGGAGCCTTTAGCTCCTGAACTTGCCCCCAAAAGGGCAACCGGCGCGGGAGGCATCCCCCGCGCCGGAAACTCTTGCGCTTAGCGGCGCAGGCCGAGCTTTTCGATCAGCGTCTTGTAGCGGTTCTCGTCCACCTTCTTGAGGTAATCGAGCAGGCTGCGACGGGTCGACACCAGCTTCAGCAGACCACGACGGGAATGGTTATCCTTGTTGTGGTCCTTGAAGTGCTCGGTGAGGTTGGCAATGCGCTCGGACAGAATGGCAACCTGCACTTCCGGCGAACCGGTATCATTGGCCTTGGTTGCGTATTCCTTGATCAGTTCGCTCTTGCGCTCTGCAGTAATCGACATCGGGCATATCCTTTCAAAATGGAGGATGGTGGCCGCCCCAGCCGGGATGTCGTCCAGGTGGGGCCATGTTCGGCAGGCACCGGACACAAAGTCCCGGAACCGGCTGGCGCTGCTATAGGGCAAAGCGGGCAATATTACCAGTCCTATTGGACTTCGCGCCCCTCGTCGGGCCGTATGGCGGCAAAGTTGGGGTCGAGTGCCGAAAGCGGAATGGCAAAGCGCCACTCCACCCCATCGGGATGGGCGACGCGATCCACCTGTGCATTGAGCGCACCACCCACCATGGTGCGCAGCACCACCGTGCCAAAACCGGTACGGTCGCTGTCGCTGAGCGACGTGCCGAGCTTTTCCCGCCAGCTGAGATTGAGAGCCTCGCCCTCGCGCTGCCAGCCAATAAGAACCTTGCCCCCCGGAACGGCAAAGGCGCCATAGCGCGTCGCATTGGTCGCCAGTTCGTGCAGGGCCATGCCCAAGATCTGCGCCCCCTGCGGATTGACGCGCAGGTCCTCCCCGCTCACCTGCACCCGCCCCTCGTCGGGCGGACGGAACGGGGCCAGTTGCAGCCGGATCAGCTCGGTCAGGGAGACGCCCTGCCGCCCATGCGCGAGGAGCAGGTCGGTGGAGCGCGCCAGCCCCATGATGCGCCGCTCCAGCGACGCCACATAGCTCGGAACATCCGCCGCGCCCTGCGCCGTCTGCTTGGCCATCGCAGCTATCACAGCCATCTGGTTCTTGGACCGGTGCGCCAGTTCGCGCATCAGGAACCGCACATCGCGCTCGGACGCCAGCCGCTGCGTACTCGCCTCGGCAATGGCCTGGGACACTTCGGCAATTTCATGCACAGGGTAGTCGCGCGGAAACACGGCTTCGCCATTGCCCAGCCGCTGCGCGTCGAGCCGCAGGCCCCGCACCGAAAGCCCGATCCTCTGCGCGATCAGAAAGGCCACCGCCGTCGCCGCCACGGCAATGATCAGGCCCCAAGCCGCCAGTTGCCAGACCGAGTCCTGGAACGGCTTCTGCACCTGCGCTGCCGATGCCCAGGCGATGATCCGCCATCCGGTGAGGCTCGATCGCCATTCCGCCGTGACCACCGGTTCGCTGTTGAAATTCTCCTGCAGCCAATCGTCCCAGCCGGCCCCGTTTTCGCCCTGCCGCAGGGGCAGCACGGTTCCGGTGTCGAGCCCGCCGGTGGCGGCGATCACCATGTTGTCCCGATCAACCAGAGCCGCATTCCACCCCTCGGGTAATTGCCGCGATTGCAGTGCCGGGGTCAGGCTCCGGCCGTTCTGCGTCAGCGCCAGCAGCGCCACCGGCTCGGCGTTCTGCACCGGCAGCCAGACATTGAAAACGTGGGTCTGCGCCGTTGCGCCGTAGAACAGCCCGGAAATCGTCGCCCGCCCGTTTTCCAGCGCCACCTGCGCGGTTTCGGGGTCGGAACTGGGCTCGAGCGGGGTGCCATAGGTGACGCGCGTGTTGATCAACTGGTTCATCTGCGCATCGGCGGCAACCAGAAAGGTGCCCGTGCCGCGCAGCGCCTGGGTCGCACGCTCCTGGAAAAATTCGAGATCGCCGTCATAAAGTGACTGGTTGGTGGAGAGGACCCGCAGCGTTGTCGCCATGCCGGCGATCTCGCGGTCCACCGAATGGCCCATGGCCTGCACGGTCGCACTGGTCAGGGTGCGCAGCACATCCTGCTGGGCCGCGTTGGACCGATTGAGCAAGACCAGCGCGACCGCAAGGGCAGGGATGAGGATCGCCAGCACCAGCGCCACCAGATAAAAGGCGATCGGGCGCGAGCGAGCTTTTTCGCCGGTCGCGCTGTCGTGTCTGACCCCGCTCTCGGTCATCCCTGGTCCCTTCTTGGTGTCGAGGGCGTCAGTATTTGGCGCTGGCGTCGCTGGCCGGAAAACTCTCATCCACGGCTTCGTCGACGTCGTCCCATTCCTTGGGCGCGTCGGCCATGCCTTCGGTGCCGGCGGGACGGACCTGCACGGGCGCATCCTTGGGGCCCGGTTTCTTGCCATTGCGCATCGCGGCGGCTTCGTCTTTGGGATTGGGGTCTGGCTTGGTCATCTTGGTCTTCCTTCCGGCAGGTACAACACACCGCCGCCCGAGCGGTTGCAGGGGGCATGGCATGATGTTGCCGCCTCTGGTAAACACCGCGCCATGAGCAAGACTGATCTATCCGCCCCGGCCGCGCCCAAGCGCGTCTTCATCAAGACCTATGGCTGTCAGATGAATGTCTATGACAGCGACCGCATGGCCGATGCCCTGGCTCCGCACGGCTATGCGCCGACCCAGGACGTCGCCGAGGCCGATCTGGTGCTGCTCAACACCTGCCACATCCGCGAAAAAGCCTCCGAAAAGGTGTTTTCCGAGCTTGGCCGCCTCAAGGAAATCCAGGGCGAGCGCCGCGCCATGGGCGCCGACATGCTGATCGGCGTGGCCGGTTGCGTGGCCCAGGCCGAGGGCGAGGAAATCGCCCGCCGCGCCCCCGTGGTCGACATGGTCTTCGGCCCCCAGGCCTACCATCGCCTGCCCGACATGCTGGCCCGCGCCGAAGGGCAGCGCCACATGCATCCCTCGCTTAAAAAGGCCGTGATCGACACCGACTTCCCCGAGGAAGACAAGTTCGCCCACCTGCCGGCCGCCAAAAAGGAAGTCACGCTCAAGCGCGGCCTCACCGCCTTCCTTACCGTCCAGGAAGGGTGCGATAAATTCTGCTCCTTCTGTGTGGTGCCCTATACCCGCGGCGCTGAAGTCAGCCGCCCCGTCCATCAGGTTCTCGATGAAGCCCGCCGCCTCGTCGATGCCGGCGTCAAGGAAATCACCCTCCTCGGCCAGAACGTCAACGCCTACCATGGCCTCGACGCATCGGGCCGAGACGTGGGTCTGGGCGCGCTCGCCTATCTGCTCGCCGAAATCCCCGGCCTCGAACGCCTGCGCTACACCACCAGCCATCCCCGCGACATGGACGACGCGCTCATCGCGGCCCATCGCGATCTGCCGCTCCTCATGCCCTATCTGCATCTGCCGGTGCAGTCCGGGTCCGACCGAATTCTCAAGGCAATGAACCGCAAGCATACGGCGGCCGAATATCTGGCGCTGATCGAGCGCATCAAGACGGCCCGCCCCGACATGGCGCTCTCGGGCGATTTCATCGTCGGCTTCCCCGGCGAAACCGACCAGGATTTCGAGGACACGCTGACCATCATCCGGGAAACCGGCTATGCCTCGGCCTATTCCTTCAAATATTCCACCCGCCCCGGCACGCCCGGCGCCAAGCTCACCGAGCAGGTGCCCGAAGAGGTCAAGACCGAGCGGCTCTATCGCCTGCAAGAACTGGTCAACCGCCAGACCGCCGACTTCCACGCCTCCTGCGTCGGCAAGACCCTGCCCGTCCTCATCGAACGCCCCGGCCGCATGCCCGGCCAGGTCGGCGGCCGCTCGCCCTACCTGCAGGCCGTGCACCTCGATGGCTCCACCGACCTCATCGGCGCCATCCACGAGGTGGAAATCATCGGCACCAGCACTAACTCCCTGGTCGGCCGCCTCAAGCAGGCGGTGGCCGCTTAATTGCCCGGTGGCGCGATCAGCGTGAGTCCGGGGAAATAAGTCCCGTAGCGGCGTGTGTCTCGCGTCAGCAGGGGTATCTGGCTCGTTGCCGCGTGAGCCCCGATGAAAAAATCGGGCATCACACCTGTCTTTAGGCCTCCCGACCGTCGGTATTGCGCAAAGACCTTGCCGGCGAGAAATAGGGCGGCTTTTGAGAGCGGCACCATCTCGACCTCGGCCTGGCCCAGAAAGTCGTCGAGGTGTTCGATACGCTCATAGCGCACGGAAAGCTCCGCATAGACTACATCGTTGATCAGCAAAGGCCCGGAAAGCGACGCCGTCTCCAGTTGCGAAAGCGACCAGAGTGCCCAGGTCGAATCTTTCGTGGCAATGTCGATCAGAATGTTGGTGTCGACGAGTATCATTCTTCGCCGCGCGTCATGGCCATGATTTCATCGGTGCTGAGACCCGGGCCCGCGTGGCCAAGCAGTTTCGCAAATCGGCTAGGTCGCGGCGCGGTTTTGTCTGCCTTGCTCAGCACGATCTCGCCTTGGGCGTTGCGGTGAAATTCCACGCGCGTGCCCGCCTCAATACCCAAAAGATCACGGACCGGCTTTGGGATCGTCACCTGCCCCTTGCTCGTTACAGCGGTGCTCATGCTCGCTCCAAGTAATGATTGCGCCCCCACAAGGTATTACTTTGTGGCGCGCGCTTCAATGGTCGTGCCTTGGCGCATGCGTCCCCCTTGCACTCCGGCCCCATCGTCACAAAATATCTACAGACATCGAACGCAAATCGTCCTAGCGTCGTTGAGCATGGGCAGCGCAGTCCGCGCCGCCCCCCTTCGGGAGCCACACCAGTTTGAGCAGGCACTTGCCACCGACCGCAGACAACGCCCTCGCATCGCAACTCGAACTCGCTTTTGAAGACAATCGCCTCGCTGCACAGCTCTATGGCGATTTCGACCAGAACCTCGCCTTGATCGAACAGCGCCTTGCCGTGACGGCCACGCCGCGCGGCAATCATGTTTTGCTCAAGGGCGCGGCGTCCAAGGTCGATCAGGCGCGTCGTGTTCTTGAATCGCTCTATGCCAATCTCGAGGAAGGCCGCGGCGTCGATATTTCCGATGTCGACGCGGTCATCCGCATGATCGAGACCGAGGACAGTCAGCTCAGCCTGCCCACGCTGGAGCGCAAGGGCAAGGTGCGCATGGCCCAGATCGCCACGCGCAAATCCACCATTGTTGCCCGCACCCCGGCGCAGGACGCCTATATGCGGGCCATGGAACGGAGCGAACTGGTCTTCGGCGTCGGCCCGGCCGGCACCGGCAAGACCTATCTGGCCGTGGCCCATGCCGCCTCGCTCCTTGAACGCGGCGACATCAATCGCATCATCCTCTCCCGCCCCGCCGTTGAAGCGGGTGAGCGCCTGGGCTTTCTGCCCGGCGACATGAAGGAAAAGGTCGATCCTTATCTGCGTCCGCTCTATGACGCGCTTTATGACATGATGAAGCCCGAAAATGTCGAGCGCTGCATCACCTCTGGCATCATCGAGGTGGCCCCGCTCGCCTTCATGCGCGGCCGCACCCTCTCTAATGCCGTGGTCATTCTCGACGAAGCGCAGAACACCACATCCATGCAGATGAAGATGTTTCTCACCCGTCTGGGCGAAAACTCCAAGATGATCGTCACCGGCGACCCGACCCAGGTCGATCTGCCGCGCGGCGAAAAGTCGGGCCTCGTGGAAGCGGTCAACCTGCTCGATGGCGTCGAGGGGGTCCACATTTCCCGCTTCAACGACAAGGACGTAGTGCGTCACGCGCTTGTGGGCCGCATCGTTCGCGCCTATGAGCAGGAAACAGCGCGCCGCCTTGCCGAAAAGGAAGGCGACCGGGACGGTCTGGCGCGCACTTTGGGCACCTTGCCCCGGAGCTGAATCCACCCCATGCCGTCGACGCCCCCGCTGGAAATCGCCGTCATCCGCAATGCGGATGGCTGGCCCGAGCATTTCGATGATCTGGCCGAAAAAGCCGTGCTGGCCGCTCTTGCCGGCGCCAAGGCGCGGCTCAAGGGTGCAGCCGAGATTTCCGTGCTGCTCACCGACGACGAAGAACAGCGCGAGCTCAATGCCCAGTGGCGTGGCAAGGACAGCGCCACCAATGTGCTGAGCTTTCCCCAGATCGAGCCGTTCGGCCCGGTTTTCGGCCTTCTGGGCGACATAACCCTGGCCCGCGAGACGCTGGAACGCGAGGCCGCCGATCTGGGCAAGAGCCTTGAGGACCACTTCACCCACTTAATGGTGCATGGATTTCTCCACATTCTGGGGTATGATCACATCGAGGAAGACGAGGCCCTTAAAATGGAAACCCTCGAGACCCAGATATTGGCAGGGCTGGGGATAGACGATCCCTATGCTGACTAGCAAACTGCCAGGAACCCTGCGCACAGCAGGGCATTTTCGTCCGATGGACAACCAAGAGCCGCAATGGTGCGGCGCGAGATGATGACCGACAGCGACAGTAACATGGCCCCTCGGGTGGCCGAAAACCCGGAACCTCCCTCTAGTCCCGCCCCCGCCGCGCCGCGGGGGCTGAGCCTTCTGGAACGGATCAAGGGCCTTATGCCCCTGCGCAGTGTGTCGCTGCGCGATGATCTGCAGGAAGCGCTGGACGAGAAAGCCGGTGACGAGCCCGGAGCCTTTTCGGAGAGCGAGCGCGTCATTCTGCAAAACGTGCTCAAGCTATCCAAGGTGTCGGTCGACGACGTCATGGTCGAGCGCTCCGACATTCACGCGGTCCAGTCCGACATCAATCTGGGCACGCTTCTGGCCAAGTTTCGCCAGGTCGGCCATTCGCGCCTCCCCGTCTATGACGAGGGGCTCGACGATGTGAAGGGCTTCATCCACATCAAGGATGCCCTGGCCAAGATCACCGAGCCGGTCACCGATCCGGAAAAGGATGTGCCGGTCAAACTGCTTTCGGCCGCCTTGCGCCAGAAGATCGGCAAGCTGGGTATTACCCGCACGGCCATGTTCGTGCCCACCTTCATGCCGGCGGCAGACCTGCTTCAGCAGATGCGCGCCAGCCGCACCCACATGGCCATCGTCGTCGACGAATATGGCGGCACCGACGGCCTTGTCACCATCGAGGATCTGCTCGAAGCGGTGGTGGGCGAGATCGAGGACGAACACGACGTCGCCGAAGCCGCCCTGATCCGCAGGACGGGCCCCGATACCTTTATCGCCAATGCCCGGGCCGAGCTGGACGATGTCCGTGCCCTGATCGGGCCGGATTTCGAGCCGGGTGAATATGGCGAGGATGTCGATACGATCGGCGGCCTGGTGTTCGACCTTGCCGGCCACGTGCCCAAGCGCGGCGAACGCGTCAACGGCCTCGACGGCTTCGAATTCGAAATCCTCGCCGCCGACAGCCGCCGCATCAAGCGCCTGCGCATCCGCCGCAAGCGCGACGACGCCCCCACCGAACCACTGGCCATCACCGACCAGCGTCCGGAAGCCGAAAAACAGGCAGCGGAGTAAGTTCGCCCCGCGGCCGATGCGCCGCGGCAGACGCCAACCAAAGCAAATCCAGTGTCACCCCCGCGAAAGCGGGGGTTTCCGTTTGCTGGACATCCATAGTCGCGAACGTGGAGTGATGACCGCCTCTGCTCCTCCCCCTATCAGGGGGAGGCCGGGTGGGGGTATCGCCCTACCGGCTCGCCCACTCCAGCAAACTGGCCAGCCCCACAAACGGCACCCCGGCATGCTCGCTCAGCCCCGAGGCACAGGTCGAAACCGTGGATACGCCCAGGGTACATCCCGCCGGAATATCCACGCCCACCCGCCGCGTGGCATGGGCGTTGAGCTCGGGGACAAACAGCCCCTTGTCACCGGCATAGCCGCAGCAGGTCACCGACGAGAGCACCGCAATCTCGCTCGCGCAGGCCCGCGCAATCGCTTCGGTCATCGGCTGCTCGGCGAGGCGCTGCGCCGAGCAATTGTGGTGCACCGCCACGACATCGAGCTTCTGCGTGATGGTCAGCTTGGGCAGCACCTGCTCCAGCAGGAACGCTGCCGAATCCGCCACCACGGCCTCGCCCGGAAACTCCCGCAAATGCTTGGCGCAGGTCGAGGCATCGGTCACGACGGGCAGACGCCCGGCTTCGCTCAACTGCGATAGCTCCGACCTGAGCGCCCCGCCGACCTTCTCTGCCTCTTGGGGAAACCCCTTGGACAGAAACGGCTGTCCACAGCATTGCCCGTTGATCTTGTCCGGCACGATCACGTCGTAGCCGGCCCGTTCCAGCAGTTTCACCATGGCCTCGGGCGTCGAGAGCAAGCCGTGGCTGGTCTTCGGCGCGCCGAACATGCGGCTGGGGCAGGCGGGGAAATAGACGATCTGCTCGCGGCCCGTCGGGGCAGGCGCCTTGGGCGCACCCGTCCCGTGATGCAAAGCACGCGACACGCGCGGCACGCGCTTGCCCGTCATTCGCCGCGCCGTCTCGGTCACCGCTTCCACGGCCGGGGCCGGAATGACCGCGCGCGCCGCGTCGGCCACCGCCACCCCGCCGCGCATCATGGTTTCGACAGCGCCACGGTGGTCGGCCACAAATCCGGCCACGGATCTTGCGGTGTCGCCCCGCCGCCGCGCCCGCTCGCCCAGGATCATCGTCCCCGTTTCAATCCCCACCGGGCAGCGCAGTGAACAGAGGTTGCACGCCGCGCAGGTATCCATGCCCGCATATTGGAAGTCCGCCTCAAAACGCGCCAGCCGGTCCGGGTCCTCCCCCGACGCCCGCATACGCGCCCGCTCGCGCGTCACGGCGATGCGCTGGCGCGGCGTCAGCGTCATGTGGTGGCTGGGGCAGGCCGGCTCGCAGAAGCCGCATTCGATGCACAGATCAACCAGCTCGTCCGCCAGCGGCATGACCTTCAAATTCTTGATATGCACCTTGTCGTCGGCATTGAGCAGAACGCCCGGATTGAGCAGCCCCTCGGGATCGAAGATGGCCTTGATCCGGTGCATGATCGCATAGGCCGTTGCGCCCCATTCGGCCTCGACGAAGGGCGCAATAGCGCGCCCGGTGCCGTGCTCGGCCTTGAGCGAACCGCCATACTCGATGGACACCAGCTGGCTCAGCTCCTGGTTGAGCGCATCGAACTTTTCCGCCGCGCCGGGCAGGGCGAAATTGTCGCTCATCTGGAAATGGAGGTTCCCCGCCAGCGCGTGCCCGAAGATGATCGCATCCTCATAGCCGTGCCGGTCAAGGAGGTTGCGCATGTCGATGACGAAATCCGCCAGCCGCTCGATAGGCGCCGCCACGTCTTCGGTGAGCATGGACGTACCCTTGGGCCGCGCCGCCCCGCCCGAGGTGAAAAAGCCCTTGCGAATATCCCAGAGCGCATGGCTGCGCGCTTCGTCGGTGGAGAAATCGATATGGGTGGCCCCATGCCGCGCCAGGAGCTCAACCGCCCGCGCGACCTCCACCTCCAGCACGGCCGCATCCGGCGCCGTCACGTCGATCAGCACGGCCGGCGAATCCGGGGTAAGCCATGGCAGGAGCGGGGCCATGGGCACCAGATGCTCCACCGTCGCCAGCGCGCGCCGCTCGATATATTCGGCCGCCGTGACGCCCGTGGTCACCTGCACCCCGCCATTGGCCATTTCGATGATGGCCCGCCCCGCCGACTGCGGATCGGGAAAGGGCACCAGCGCCGTGGCCTTGAACGGATGCTCGGGCACGGTGTTGTAGGTGACCTCGGAGACAAAGCCGAGCGTCCCCTCCGAACCCACGATGAGGTGGATGAGAATGTCGAGCGGGTCGTGGTAATCGACCAGGGCATTGAGCGAATAGCCCACCGTATTCTTGATCCGGTATTTTTTGCGGATCAGCGCCACCAGCTCTGCGTCAGCCATCACCTCATGATGCAACTGGTGCAAGGCGTCCAGCATCGCTCCATGCGTCACCCGGAACGCATCCCGGCTCGCCGCATCCCCCGAATCCAGCACCGTGCCGTCGGTCAGAACGATCCTGAGCCGCGCCATGGTGTGATAGGTGTTCTGCGCCACTCCGCAGCACATGCCCGACGAATTGTTGTTGACCACCCCGCCGATCTTGCAGGTGGCCTGGCTGGCCGGGTCCGGCCCGATCTTCTTGTTGAAGGGTTTGAGCGCCCGGTTGGCCTCTGCGACGATAATGGCCGGCCCCAGCGTGATCTGCTCGGCGCCGGAATGGATGGCAAGCTTGCGCCAGCCATCGCCCAGTACGGCCAGCACCCCATCCGTCACCGCCTGGCCGGAAAGTGACGTGCCCGCCGCCCGGAACGTCACCGGCAGCCCTTCGGCCCGCGCCGCCGTGAACACCGCGCGCACCTCGTCCTCGAAATTGACGAACACCACCACAGCCGGGATCAGCCTGTAGCAACTGGCGTCCCCGCTCCAGGCATAGGTCATCAGCGGATCGGTATAGATATGGCTTTTGACCTTTCCCTTGAGCCGGGCAGCAACGCGCTCCCCGGCGGCAAGGCGGATCGGGTCGGGGGCTTTAGGCTGGACGGAGGCGGTCAGGGTCTGCATGGCAAAGAACTAACATGTTAGTACATGATGGCAGAGCACTAACATGTTAGTTCACGCCTGAGAAGATGCCCTTTGCGATGAGGGGGGGTGGAAGCGGTCAATTCGCCCTTTTCCCAGCAGCCCTTTTGCGCCAGTCTCACGCGCAAAACGAGGACGGGCCCCCCCTATGACCGAGATCAGATTTGCCGCCATCGGCATCAACCACGCCCATATCTATGGCCAGGTCGATTGCCTCAAGCGTGCCGGGGCCACATTCGTCGCCTTCCACGCGGTGGAAGATGACCTCGCCAAGACCTTTGGCGAGAAATACCTCGAGGCCCGCCGCGTCGCCGATGTCACGGAAATTCTCGAAGACCCCACCATTGCGGTGATCACCACTGCGGCAATTCCATCCGATCGCGCCGCCATCGCCATTGCCGCCATGCAGCACGGCAAGGATGTGCTCACCGACAAGCCCGGCATGACGACGCTGGCCCAGCTCGACGACATCAGGCGCGTCCAGCGGCAAACCGGCCGCATCTTTTCCGTGCTTTATTCGGAACATTTCGAAGTCCGCGCCGCCGTGGAGGCCGGCAATCTCGTCGCCGCCGGGGCCATTGGGGAGGTCGTCAACACGGTCGGGCTCGGCCCCCATTCGCTGCGCCTCAACAATCGCCCTGACTGGTTTTTCACCCGCAACCGCTATGGCGGCATCCTGTGCGACATTGCCAGCCACCAGTTCGAGCAGTTCCTGTTCTTTTCGGGCGCCCTGGATGGGGAAGTGGTCTCCGCCTCCGTCCACAACCGCAACCATCCGCACCGGCCCGGCCTGCAAGATGTCGGCGACGCCCATATGCGCACCGCCCGCACCACCGGCTATATCCGCGTCGACTGGTTCACGCCCGAGGGTCTGCCGACATGGGGCGACGGGCGGCTCACCATCCTGGGCACCGAGGGCTTCATCGAGCTCAGGAAATATGTCGATATCGCCGGCCGTCCGGGCGACAATCACCTCTTCCTCGTCGACAAAAAGGGCACGAGGCACATCGACTGTGCGGCGGTGGAAATGCCTTTTGGCCGCCAGTTCCTCGACGACGTGCGCAACCGCACCGAAACGGCCATGCCCCAGGAGCGGTGTTTCAATGCCATGAAAATGGCGCTCACCGCCCAGGCCATGGCCGAAGCGGAAACGGAGTGGGCCCAATGAGCGACACTGCCAGACGCATTCTCAACGTCGCCATCGTGGGCTGCGGCATCGGCCAGCACCATATCGTCGAGGGCTATCTGCCCAATGCCGACCGGTTCCGCCTGCTTGCGCTTTGCGATCTCAATCCCGAGCGTCTCAATGCCACGGCCGACGAATTCGGCATCGCCCGGCGAGTGTCCAATTTCGATGATCTCCTCGGCATGGACGATATCGACATCATCGATATCTGCACCCCGCCCGGCGCCCATTTCGTGATGGTCGATGCCGCCTTGAAGGCCGGCAAGCACGTGGTCTGCGAAAAGCCGCTTGTGGGGTCCCTCAGAGATGTCGACGCCATCATGGCGGTGGAACAGGGGGCGCAGGGCCTGCTCATGCCCGTCTTCCAGTATCGCTTCGGCGACGGCATCGAACAGGCGCGGGCCATCATCGCGGCCGGCATTGCCGGCAAGCCCTATTGCGGCACGGTGGAAACCTTCTGGCGCCGAGAAGCGCCCTATTATGCCGTGCCCTGGCGCGGCAAATGGAAGACCGAGCTGGGCGGCGTGCTCATGGGCCACGCCATCCATCCCCATGATATCTTCACCTATCTCATGGGCGACATCGCCCGCGTCTTTGGCCGCGTGGCCACCCGCGTCAACGATATCGAGGTCGAAGACGTCATTTCCGCCTCGCTGGAGATGGAAAGCGGCGCGCTGGCCAGCTTCACCGCCACGCTGGGATCGGTGGACGAAATCACCCGCATCCGCCTACAGTTCGAACACGTCACCTTTGAAAGTGATCACGCGCCTTACAGCCCAGGTAAGAAGCCCTGGAAAATCCTGCCCCGCACCGATGCGGTAAAGGCCCAGATCGACGGGGTGCTGCGCAACTGGGTTCATGTGCCCGCCGGCTTCCAGACGCAGATGGCGCGCTTTCATGACGCTATCCTTGGCCGCGGCGCGCTTCCGGTCACCAGCGCCGATAGCCGCCGTGCCCTCGAATTGGTCACGGCTTTCTACCATTCCTCTGCCACCGGCACGGATGTAACCCTGCCATTGGGCCCCGACCATCCCCTCTACGACAGCTGGGTGCCTGCCGCGCACCGCTAGGCAGAAGGCAGAGCCCGACTAGCCGGCTTTCGGCAACCCGGCCAAACATGACGTCCCCCATCGAAGGCGTGGCGCAGTGCTGGGCTCGCCCCGGCGCCACTCAGGCGCGAGCCAGCGGCAGCGCTGCACCAGAGTTGAAACACTCAACTAACGAGCAGGCGGACACCTGCCGGCAGAGGATTTTTCTGCAAAAAAGCCTAAAAAATTTTTGCCGGATACGCTCGTGCATGGCTCCCATGCAGAAGTTGCACGCAATTAAAAACAGAAATATCAAGAACTTAAGCGTCTTAGGTGATCTTTATCGGCAAAAAACCAGAGTGTAGGCCGCCGATCTTGCCATTCAGAAATTAGATGATAACGTTGCCATGTAATGAGGCGATAGGGCGTCCAAGCTCCGCGTCAGTTGGAGGAGAAATCCATGAACACGTCATTTGGCGCCATCGTGCGCCGTACCTTTTTGTCTGGTGTCGCTGTTGCAGCGCTGATGGGTGCCGCACCCACCATGGCGCAGGACGTCACGGGCGAACTGGCCATTCTGCAGTGGCTCGGCGGCAGCGAAGGCGAAATGTGGACCAAGCTGGGCGAGGATTTCGCCGCCCGCAATCCCGGCGTCACCATTCGTGAAGTCGGCCTGACCGTGCAGGGCGATGCCCGTGGCCCCATGCGCACCGCTCTGCTCGGCGGCGAGCGCGTCGACCTGATCATCAACACCTGGCCGGCCTTCCGCGCCGAGCTGGCCGAAGCCGGCATCATCCAGCCGATCGACGAGATCTGGGCGGCCCAGAACTGGGACGAAGACCTGGCTGCCTCCTGGAAGGCCCTGAGCCAAACCGATGGCGTCACCTATGGCGTGACCTATACCTATGGCGACCGTTCGGGCATCTGGTACAAGACCAGCCACCTCGAGGAAGCTGGCGTCGAACCGCCCAAGACCTGGGACGAATTCGTCGCTGCCATCGAAACGCTCAAGGCCGCCGGCTACGACACCCCCATCGCCATGCCGGCCAAGTACTGGGCGCACGGCGAATGGCTGGAAAACCTCATCCTCAAGACCGGTGGCGTGGAAGCGGCAAACAAGCTGGCATCGCGCGAAATCCCCTGGACCGATGAAGTCGTCAAGACCTCGCTGCGCGAATTCGCCAAGCTGCTCAATGCCGGCTGCTGCGGTACGCCCGAGCAGATGTTTGCCGGCGACTGGGATTACTCGGCCGACCAGATTTTCGTGGCCGACAATGCCAACTTCCTGCTGATCGGCATGTGGATGAATGGCCGCGCCATCAACGACTACGGTCTTGAAGAAGGTGTCGACTATTCGCTGTTCCAGTTCCCGGCCCTGGGCCTGGGCTTTGACGACACCGCCAGCGTTGACGCCAAGGAAGTCGTGTTGACCGCCAACAGCCCCAATCCGGAAGCTGCCGTGGCCTTCATGGACTACCTGCTGAGCCCGGAAGCCACCACCATCCTGGCCGAATACGGCTTCGCCTCCCCCAGCAACAATGCTGACACCAGCCTGCTTGGCCCGGTCCAGCAGGTGGCGACCGCTGCCGTTGCCGAGTCACAGGTCCAGTTCGTTCTGGGTGACCTCCTGCCGGGCGATCTGGTGGACGAATACCGCGTCCAGCTGCAGCGTTTCCTCCAGGATCCGTCCGACGCCACCATCGATGCGGTTACCGCCGCCATCGAGGCCAAGGCTCAGGAAATCTACTAATGGCTGCGCCCGTCGCTCATTCCGCGACGGATCGCGCACCCATCAAGTCCTCCCTGACGGCGGGTGGGCGGCGTAAGCTGCCCGCCCCGACCGGGCGGCGCTTGGGTGACTTTCCGGCGGCTATCATCCTGCTGTTCCCGGTGCTGATCCTGTTCGGTATCTCGGTCATTTTTCCGCTGATCGACACGATCCGGCTGAGTTTTTATGACATCAGGGGGCTCGCTGCGCCCAAGTTTGTCGGCATCGAAAACTACTTCAAGCTTTTCGCCGATCCGGCCTTCCGCAATACGCTCTGGACTACTCTGGTCTTTACCCTTTCCACCACCTTCATTTCGGTGTCGCTGGGGTGGGGCCTGGCCATGCTGTGCAATTTCGCCCCGCGCGAGACCACCATTTTCCGCGTCATGATCTTCACCGCCTTCGGCGTTTCCGAAGCGGTCGTGGGCTATATGTGGATTTCCATTTTCCGCCCTGACGCAGCCGGTCTGCTCAATTCCTTCATCGCCTTTTTCGGCATGCCCGGCTTTGCCCATCCCTGGCTGGGTGATCCCAATACCGCGCTCTGGGCCATTGTCGCCTCGGCCGCCTGGGGTGGCGTGGGTCTGCCGCTGATGCTGTGCTTTGCCTCCGTGCAGTCCGTGCCCAAATCGGTGCTCGAAGCTGCCTATATGGATGGCGCCAAGCCGCTCTCGGTCATGCGCCACATCCTGATGCCGCTGTCCATGCCGGGCGTGCGCGTCGCCATCTTTATCAACCTGCTCGGCGCCCTGCGTGCCTTCGACATCATCTTCGTGATGACCGGCGGCGGACCCGTCCGCGCCACCGAGACGGTCGGCTACTTCATGTACCGCGAATCCATGACGCAGTTCAAACTCGGCTACGGCGCCGCCGCCACCGTGGTGTTGCTGATCGGCGTGCTCGTCATCTCCATTCCGGCCATCATCCAACGTACGGCAGGGGCAAAATGATCGGCAAACTTCCGCGCTGGCCCATCATCGTCGTCGGCATCATCGCCTTCATCTGGATCATCCCGATCGTCGGCATCGTGATGACCTCCATCCGCCCGCCCCAGGACATTACCCTGGGCTGGTGGCGCACCGATACGGTCCGCTTCACCCTCGACGCCTGGATTCGCGTCTGGAGCGAATATCCGCTGGCCCGTGCCTTCGTCACCACGGCGCAGTTGGCGCTGATCGCGACGGTTGCCACCATGCTGCTGACCCCGGCCGCGGCCTATGCGTTTCACTTCCTCAAGTTCCCGTTCCGCCGGCTGTTGCTGATCATCATCATCAACGCCTTCGTGCTGCCCCAGCAGGTTGTCATCATCCCGTTGTTCCAGCTCTGGCGCGATCTGGGTCTTCTGGACAACTTTGCCTCGGTGCTCATCCCCTATGTGGGCCTGTCCTTTGCCTGGTCGATCTTCCTCGTGAAGAACTTCCTCGAGGACTTCCCCAAGGAACTGGTCGAGGCCGGACGCATCGACGGTTGCGGACCGCTGCGCCTGTTCTGGCACATCGTGTTGCCCAACTCGCTCTCGTCGGTCTTTGCGGTGGGCATCCTCCAGTTCGTCTGGACCTGGAACGCGCTCCTTCTGCCCATGCTCTACCTGCGCACGGACGTTCCGTTGCCGGTGCTGCTGACCCGCGTTTCGGGCACCTATGAGCTCAACTGGGACCTGCGCGCCGTGGCGGCCATCGTCACAACCATTGTGCCGCTCATCATCTTTCTGGTCTTCCAGCGCCAGTTCGCCGGTGGCTCGGCAACCCGCTCGGGCTCGAAGGACTAGTCATGGCTTCCACCAACAAGCCCCTGCGGGCCTATGACGCGGTCAGTGGAGAAGAACTGAGTATTTCTCAGGGTGAAGACGGCACTTATGCAGTAACGCTTGACCGTCTCCACATCCATGCGGCAGTCGTTTTCGAACATGGCTAAAATGTCTGCCCCCAAGCACCAGAAATCGGGGTCGGGCCGGCCAATACCGGCGCCGGTGCGGACCTTGTCGTCTGCCCGGCGTCAGGCCGTCACAACCAGTTCGGGGCAGGGCAGCACTTTGACCGCATCCAGCAAGAAGCAGCCGACCATTGTCGACGTTGCCCAGGCCGCCGGCGTCGCCATCGGAACGGTGTCGCGTTACCTCAATGGCCTGCCCATCCGCGCCTCCAATCGCCAGCTCATCGAAGAGGCCATCACCGAACTGGGCTATCGGCGCAATCTCGTTGCCGTCTCCATGAAGCGCCAGACCACCCACATCGTGGGTCTGATGGTGCCCAATCTCAGCGAATTCCATGCGGGCCTGCTTGAGCACCTGACGCGCCGCCTGCGCGCCACCGGCCGGGCCGTCCTCTGCTATTCGCATGATCTCGATCCGGCCTCCATCGAGGCGGGTCTCGAATTCTTCTCTGCCCACCGCGTCGACGCCGTGGTCATGGACGGGCTGGCCAATGCCCGCCAGGTTCTGGAACGCTATGTCGAAGATGGCCTGCCCATGGTCCTTTACGACAATGACATTCCCGATCTCGCCGCCGACCGGGTTTTCACCACCAATCGGCGCTCCAGCCAGCGCATGGTCAATCACCTGATCGAGCTGGGGCACACCCGGATCGCCAGCATTTGCGGCAATTTCACCGACTCGGCGGCCCGCGACCGGCGCGACGGCTATCTCGATGCGCTGGCCGAACGCGGTGTGCCGATGCGCGACGAGTATGTCATCAGCGGCAACTGGAACGAGTCCGGCGCCTATGCCGCCATCCGCGATCTCATGGCGCTGCCCGAGCCGCCCACGGCCGTGTTCAGCGCCAACTACAACATGACCATGGGCGCGCTCCATTGGCTGCGCGAGCACGGTGTCGTTGTGCCCGACGATCTGTCGGTGGTCAGTTTCGACGATGTGCCGGCCTG
Organism: Pseudomonadota bacterium; assembly: GCA_023391095.1. GTDB lineage: Bacteria > Pseudomonadota > Alphaproteobacteria > Rhizobiales > Devosiaceae > Devosia. The sequence goes on along the minus strand of JAEWBN010000009.1, from coordinate 85,498 downwards.
GTCCATCCACCCCGCTGGCATCACCGCTATCGACCAATCCATCGACCGCCTGGCCGAGACCATCGTGTCGGTCCTGCTCGACAGGCTGGACGCCGGCGCGGCCCCAAGCAGCCGCACGCTCCTGGTCGATGCCAACATCATTCTAAGGGGCTCGGCCCGAAGCCCCAGGAAATAATCCGGAAGGAATCCCCCCATGGCCAATGTCGCTTTGGAACACGTCAGCAAGTCCTACGGGAATGTGGAGGTTATCGAGGACCTCAACCTCACCATCGAGGACGGCAGTTTCACCGTTTTCGTCGGGCCTTCGGGTTGCGGCAAGTCCACCCTGCTGCGCATGATCGCCGGGCTTGAGGAAATCACCAGGGGTGAGCTCAAAATCGACGGCAAGCGCATGAACGATGCCGACCCCATCCAGCGTGGCGTCGCCATGGTGTTCCAGAACTATGCGCTTTATCCGCATATGTCGGTCGAGCAGAATATCGGCTTTTCCCTGCGCATGGCCGGCCTGCCCAAGGCCGAGATCGCCCAGCGCGTCGCCGTCGCCGCCCAGACCCTGCAGATCGAGCCGCTCCTGAAGCGCAAGCCCGGCCAGCTTTCGGGCGGCCAGCGTCAGCGCGTGGCCATCGGCCGCGCCATCGTGCGCGATCCCGAAGTCTTCCTGTTCGACGAGCCGCTGTCCAACCTCGACGCGGAACTGCGCGTCTCCATGCGCGTCGAAATCGCCAAGCTGCACAACCAGCTCGGCTCCACCATGATCTATGTGACGCACGACCAGACCGAGGCTATGACCCTGGCCGACAAGATCGTCGTGATGCGCGCCGGCAAGATCGAACAGGCCGGCTCGCCCGACCAGCTCTACGAAGACCCCGACAATCTCTTTGTCGCCGGCTTCATCGGCTCGCCGCGCATGAACTTCCTCAAGGCCAATCTGGGTGCCGGCGGCGCCACGCTGGCATCAGGCGGCACGCTGACCCTGCCCGGTCTTCCCGGCAGCGGCGAGGTGCTTGTGGGCGTGCGTCCCGAGCATTTCGTCCTTGAAGGCGGCGACGCCCAGGTACCGGTGACGGTCGACGTGGTCGAGAACCTGGGCGGCACCCGTTATCTTTATGGCTCGACCGCCGGCGGGGAATCCGTCGTGGTCGAAGTGCGCGATCGGCCCGGCATCAAGTCCGGCGACGTCGTGCCTGTGGGCATCAATGCTGCCCGCAGCCTTGTCTTCCGCACCAGTGGCGAACGTCTGCGCCAGGGAAACTGAATATCGTGACATCGACTGAACTTTGGTACCGGTCCCCCGCGACCGAGTGGACTGCTGCGCTTCCCATCGGCAATGGCCGCCTCGGCGCCATGGTCTATGGCGGCATCGGCCGCGAAGAACTCCAGCTCAACGAAGCAACCCTGTGGTCCGGCGGTCCCTACCAGCCGACCAATTCGGAGGCTTTGCCCAATCTGGCTGCGGTGCGCGAACTGGTTTTTGCCGGGCGTTATGCCGAGGCCCAGGCGCTCGCCGACAAGCACCTTCTGGCCAAGCCCCATCTGCAGATGAGCTACCAGCCGGCGGGCAATCTCTTTCTCGATTTCTCGCACGAAGCCATTCCCGGCTCCTATCGCCGCGCGCTCGATATCGGGACCGCCATCACCAGCACCACCTATCGCCTGCTGGGCAGCGGCATCGCCGATGACGCCGCCAATTTCACCCGCGAAAGCTTCGTCTCGGCCGCCGACGACGTACTGGTCCTGCGCGTCGAAACCGACCGTCCCGGTCACCTGACCTTTGAAACCTGGCTCGATAGCCCCCAGCCGGGCGACTGGCTCGATGGCGATGCCAGCCGCATCGACTATCGCGGCACCAATTTCGGCCTGAACGGCATCGAAGCGCGCCTGTCCTTCGGCATTGGCGTTGAAATGCGCGTCGAAGGCGGCACGGTCGAGCGCCGCGGTCGCCGCCTCTGGGTGCGGGGCGCCACCTCGGCCACACTTCTGGTCGATATCGCCACCTCCTTCCGCCGTTTCGACGACGTGTCGGGCGATCCGGAAGCTGCCCTGGCCGCACGCAGCAAGGCTCTGTCAGGCCGTGATTATGCGAGCCTGCGTCAGGCCCATATCGCCGAACACCAGGCTCTTTTCGGTCGCATGGACATCAGCCTCGGCGCCGAGCGCACCGAACTGCCCACCGATGAACGCATCGACCGCTTCGGCGAAGGCGGCGATCCTGGTCTGGCCGCCCTTTACGTGCAGTATGGCCGCTACCTCATGCTGGGTTCGAGCCGTCCCGGCACCCAGCCGGCGAACCTGCAGGGCATCTGGAACAAGGAAACCTTGCCGCCCTGGGGCAGCAAGTACACGTCCAACATCAATATCCAGATGAACTACTGGCTGCCCGATCCGGCCAATCTGGTCGATTGTGTCGAGCCGCTGATCGAAATGGTCGAGGATCTCGCGATTACCGGCGCGGAAATGGCAAAAGTCCATTACGGCGCCCGTGGCTGGGTCCTCCACCACAATACCGACATCTGGCGCGCCACCGGTCCGGTGGATGGAGCGCAATGGGGCGTCTGGCCCACGGGCGGTGCGTGGTATTGCGCCCAGCTCTGGGATCACGCCATTTTTGCCGGCCGTCCCGATGATCTGGTGCGGCGTCTGCTGCCGCTGCTTGAGGGGGCGTCACGTTTCGCGCTCGATATCCTCCAGCCGCTGCCGGGCACCGACCTTCTGGTCACCGTGCCCTCCATGTCGCCGGAAAATATCCATCCGCATGGCGCCACCATGTGTGCCGGCCCCACCATGGACAACCAGATCCTGCGCGATCTCTTCGACGCGTATCTTGAAGCCAGCGCCCAGCTCGGCCACGCCGACCCGATGGTCGAGGAAGTCCGCGCCGCCCGTGAAAAGCTGCCGCCCCATCGCATCGGCAAGGCCGGCCAGTTGCAGGAATGGCTGGAAGACTGGGACATGGACGTGCCGGAAATCCACCACCGCCACGTCTCCCATCTCTATGGCCTCTATCCGGCCCACCAGATCGCCACCGATCTGACCCCGGATCTGGCCGCTGCGGCCCGTCGCTCGCTCGAAATCCGCGGTGACGACGCCACCGGCTGGGGCATTGGCTGGCGCATCAACCTCTGGGCCCGTCTGCGCGACGGCGAACACGCCCATTCCGTGCTCGCTCTCCTGCTCGATCCGGCCCGCTCCTATCCGAACCTCTTCGACGCCCACCCGCCCTTCCAGATCGACGGCAATTTCGGCGGCGCCGCCGGCATTCTCGAAATGCTGGTCCAGTCGCGCGAAGGCCTCATCGACCTCCTGCCGGCCCTGCCATCGGTCTGGCCGGAAGGCAGCGTCACTGGGCTGCGCGTCCGCGGCGGCATCACGCTCGATCTGGCGTGGCGTGGCGGTAAGGTCGAAAAGCTGAGCCTGGTTTCGGTGCGCGACCAGCAGGTCACCCTGCGTTTCGGCGCCGAACAGCAGGTTATTGACCTTGTCGCGGGCAAAACCTGGAACCGCTAAGGTCAGGGTTAACAGTCTGCTAACTTCACGGCCCGGGGTGTCAGCGAAATGCTAACGCTCCGGGCCGTGTTTTTCGGGCCTAGCCCTTGACCCCGCCATCCGAAAGTCCGCTGACGAGATAGCGCTGCGCAACCAGGAAAACCACCGTGATCGGCACCCCGCTGAGGATCGCCGCCGCGGCGAAGTCGCCCCACAAGTACCTGAATTCATTAAGATAAAGCCGCGACCCAACGGCGATCGTCAGGTTCTCCGAAGACCGCAGCAACACCGACGCGATGGCATAATCATTGATGATGCCGATGAAGCTCAGCACAAACACCACCGCAATCATCGGCACCGCCAGCGGCAGGAACACATGCCGAAACGTCTGCCACGGCGTCGCCCCATCAATCTGCGCCGCCTTGTCCATCGCCGGGTCCACGGAATCGAAATAACCCTTTAGAGTCCAAATATGTAGCGTCACCCAGGAGAGGTAGACGAGCACCAAAGACCAGTGGCTATCGATGCCGATTGCGGGCGAAACCTCACCCAATCCATCGAAGATTGCGTACAGCGCCACCAGCGCCAGCGTCGTCGGAAACATCTGGATAATGAAAAGACTATCCAGCATCCCGGCGCGGAACGGAAACTTCACCCGGCTGAAGGCATAGGCCGAAATTGTCGAGATGGCCACAACGCCTACCGAAGCGATGGCGGCCAGTTTCACCGAATTGAACATCCACAACATGACGGGATACGGCGGCTGCACCACCGTCCCGTCGGCGCGCGTAAACGGCTGCCCGAACGCAAGAAACCAGTGCTCAAGCGTCGGTCGGTCCGGCCACAGGCTGCCGGTCGTGAAGTTTCCCTCGCGGAAGCTGATCGACACCACCACGAGGAAGGGAAACATGATCAGCGCAATGAACGCGATGAGAAATGTATGCGCCAGGATCTTCTTGATCAGCAGGTCGCGTGGACGCTCGACGATCATGGCTGGGCTCCCTTGTTGGCGGCCTTCCGCAGCGCCACGAAATTGGCATAGGCGATCACGGTGACGATGACGAAGATGAGGAGCGAAATGGCTCCCGACAGGCCAAAATTTTGCCCGCTGTCGAGGAAGCTGATGCGGTAGGTGAAGGAACCCAGTATGTCGGTATGGCCCGCAGGAACTACCGTTCCAGCCATATCGGGCAGGCCGCGCGTCAGCAGGAGGACCAGGACGATATTGTTGAAATTAAAGGCAAAACTGGCGATCAGCAGCGGCAGGAAGGGCGGCAGGATCTGGGGCAGGGTGATGGTGAAGAACACGCGGATCGAGCTTGCGCCCTCAAGCGCGGCGGCGCGCTTGTGGTCTTCCGGCACCGACTGCAGGAACCCCATGGCGAGCAGCATCATATAGGGATAGCCCAGCCACACATTGACGATGACCATCATCGTCCGCGCGAGAAACGGATCGGTATTCCAGGCCGGGCTGAGCCCGAACAGCGCGTTGAGGATGAGGTTTATCTCACCAAAATTCTGGTTGAACATGCCACGGAAGATCAGGATCGAGATAAAGCCCGGCACGGCATAGGGCAGGATCAGCAGGATCCGATAGAGCGGCTTGAAGCGCAGATGCGGCCACTGCAGCACCACGGCCAGCATCAGGCCCAGCGCAAAGGTAAGCGCGACGGAGAGCGCGGCAAAAGTCACCGTCCAGATGAAAATCCCCAGCATAGGGGCGCGGATACCGGCGGAGTTGAAGATGCGCTCGAAATTCGCGGCGCCGATATTGACCCGGAATCCCGGCGTTACCGCTTGTCCTTCGGCGGTTCGGTAGAAGCCCGTCGTATGGTCGGGCGTCAAAACGGAACCGTCGATGCTGGAGACGAGCGTGCCATCGTCCTGCAGCCTTAGTTCCGGTTCCACAAAAGCAAAATTGCGCAGCCCGGATAGCCGCAGTTCCGCGCCGTCAGCTGTCTCGACAACGACCTGACCGAGCGGGTTTCGCAGCGCCACGACGTCGCGCATCGCCAGAAGGTTAGCCGGCGGGGCGGGCACTTCAGTGGCAGGGACCGTGACGGGATTGCCATCAAGCGCGAAGGGTTCGCTGAGCAGCCCGCCTTCGCCCTGCGGCAGGAAGACCTGGTATTGCCCGTCCTGTTCGACAAGCTGGAACGGCCTTTCGGTATCAGGATCGATGACCGTTCGGCTGAGGAGCACATCCTGCGCCCGCTGAAAGGTAAGCAGGTTGGTCGAGCTGTAATTGGTGAAGCCGATATAGACCGTGTAGATGACGGGAAACGCGACGAAAATCAGGATGGCCACGATGCCCGGATAGATGAACCGGGCGGAATAGAAGCGGCGATTGGAGAAGATGATGGCAAAGCCAGCAACGGCAGCAAAGATCAGCACAGCCAGCAGCGTCTGGCCGATGAGATAAAGCATCCAGACCCCATAGAGTCCGGGCAGTGCCACCACTGTGACCAGCGCAAGGCCGAGCCATTTGAGCCCCGGTGTCGAGCGCGGGCTTTCCCCCGCCAGTGCCAAGTCCGCCATGTTCCCTCCCGATAGGCAAAAGGCCGGACGCATGGCCCGGCCTTTCCAGTCGTTATTCGCCCAGAATGCGCTTTTCAGCGTCGCTGAGGGCAGCCTCGACGTCCTGTGCGCCGCTGGTGATATTGCTCAGCGCAGGGCCCATGGCGGCCCAGAAAGCACCCATTTCCGGGTTTGACGGCATGGGAACGCCGGCCGCCACATTGGCCAGAGTCGCAGCCACGTTCGGATCGGACGCCTGCTGTTCGCCGAGCGAAATGTCCGCCAGAGCGCCCAGATGTCCGGCCTCGTTCCAGGTGGAAAGCCCCTCATCGGTCAGGATGTAGTTTTCGAGCAGCTCGACCGCCAGATCCTTGTTGGGCGAGGCGGCGTTGATGGCAAAGGCAAAGACGCCGACGAACGGCTTGGACGGCGAGCCGTTTACGCTCGGAATCGGTGCAACGCCGAAGTCGATACCGGCATCCTTGTAGCCACCCCACGACCACGGGCCGTTGATGACCATGCCGACATCACCCTTGGCCATGGCGGCATCCATGACGCCGAAGTCCACGCCCTTGGGCATCACGCCGTCATCGATCATCTTGCGCAGCACGGAAGCGCCCTTGATCGCGCCCTCATTGTTCACGCCGGTCTCGGTGCCGACATAATTGCCATCCTCGCCCTTCTCGAAGGCGAAGCCACCATCAGCGGCCATCATCGGGAAGGTGAAGTAGGTGTTGTTATAGTCCCACATGATCGAGGCCTTGCCGTCGCCGACGGTGGGGCCGATCTCTTCAAAAGTTGCGGGCGGAGTCGGTACCAGCGCCTTGTTGTAGATCAGGCCCACGGCCTCGACGCCCACCGGATAACCCCAGACGCGGCCGCCAATGGTCACCGCGTCCCAGCCAGTCGGAATGATGCCGTCCATGACTTCCTGGCTTGGCGTCAAAGGGGCGATCAGGCCGGAATCGGCCCACTCGCCAAACCGGTCATGGGCAAAAAGCAGGATATCGGGTCCGTCGCCGGTCGCTGCCGCCTGCTGGAACTTCTCGGGCACAGGATCGACCACTTCGACCTTGACCGGCACACCGAGTTCTTCTGTGAATGTATCCACTACGGTCTGGAGTGCAGCCTCGTCGCGGTTGGTGCCGAGCCAGATCAGCAGCTCGCCATCTTCAAGAGCAAACGTCATGGACGTCGATCCCAGCAACAGCGACGCGCCCAGGATTGCAGAAACGGTCTTTCTCATCAGGTATCCTCCATTGGCGATGAGTGCCCGGCCAATGCCGGAACAAATGTTCGTCACAGGCCTCGCAAAATCGGCAAAATGGATGAGGATGGATGCCCGGCCCAGGGCCGGTGCCTCATAGCGGCAATATGGAGGCAGTCTGGCCTCATCGTCGCTTCTCCCTGCGCGGAACTCGAGGCCCGCTTGTCCAATTCGTAACATCGCCTCCGGCCGAGGTCAAACCGGTTTAAATGCCCGTTTCAGGCCTCCGACGTATTGATATCGGCCGCTTTGCATGTAATTTTTCAAACCGGTTTTGGCGCCCTTGGAGGAGAGCGGGTGACGACCATACGCGAGCTCGCCGAGCATCTGCGCCTGTCTCCGGCCACGGTTAGTCGCGCGCTCAATGGCTTTCCTGAGGTCGGCATAGCGACGCGCCAGCGCGTCCTTGAGGCCGCCGAGCGGCTGCAATATCGCCCCAACATGCATGCCAAGCGGCTGGCCACCGGCCGCTCCGGTCTTGTCGGAGTCATTTTTCGCGCTTCCTCGGAGCGCGGCGTCGACCCCCATGTCATGGACTTCTTGTCCGCGCTCTCCTTTGCCTTCGCGGATTCCGAAATCGACCTGCTGGTCCACGTGGCCAGCGATACCCGGCAGATGGAGCATTATCGCCGCATCATTCAGGGCGGGCAGGTCGATGGGATGATCGTCAGCGCACCGGAACCCGACGACGGTCGCATCGCTCTGCTGAAACAGCACAAGCTTCCCTTTGTCGTGCATGGCCGCGGTTGCGCGCAGCCGGACTACGCCTTTTACGACATCGACAACGCGGGCAGCTTTGCCGCGGCAACGCGCTTTCTGATCCAGCTCGGACACAAGCGCATTGCGCTTTTGAATGGGCCCATCCGCATGGGCTATGCCAATCAGCGCGAGACCGGCTTTCGCGCGGCCATGGCCGGGGAGGGCTTGCCCGTCCCCGAACGCTTTGTAGCGCATGGCGAAATGCACGAGGATCTCGCCTATCGGGACGCCGCCGCCATGCTCAAAGATGCCGAGGCGCCCACCGCCTTCATCTGCTCGTCAACCCTGCAGGCCCTGGGCGTCATGCGGGCTGCCGGTGAGACGGGTCTGCGCGTTGGGAAAGATGTGTCGATCATTTCCCACGACGACGTGCTGCCCCATATGCTGGCCGAAAACTTTGCGCCCGCACTTACCGTCACCCGGTCGGCAATACGCGATGCGGCCCCCATTCTGGCGCGCATGATGATTGCCCGGATGGCGGGAACGCCGGACCACCAACTGCAACGGACCGATAAGGTCGACCTGATCGTGCGAGGCTCCACGGGGCCTGCACCCAAGCTGGGAGGGCTGCCATGGCAGATGTAGTGCAGAACCAGGCACCGGTTCTTGAAATCCGCGACCTGCAAAAACGCTTCGGGCAGGTGGAAGTGCTCAAGTCGATCAGCCTCGAAATGGCCAAGGGCGATTTCCTGGTGCTGGTCGGTCCCTCCGGCTGCGGCAAGTCCACGTTGCTCAACTGCATTGCCGGTCTCGACGAAACCAGCAGCGGCACCATTGCCATTGGTGGACGCGATGTGACGCAGGTGCCGCCGCGCGATCGCGACATCGCCATGGTGTTCCAGTCGTACGCGCTCTATCCGACCATGACAGTGGCGGAAAACATTGCCTTTGGCATGAAGGTGCGCAAGGTTGCCAAGGCCGAGCAGGACCAGCGTATTGCCCATGTCGCCCAGTTGCTGCAGATCGAGCAGTTACTCGAGCGCCGCCCCGGAGCCCTCTCGGGCGGGCAGCGCCAGCGCGTAGCCATGGGTCGCGCCCTGGTGCGCGAGCCAACGCTTTTTCTGTTTGATGAGCCCCTATCCAACCTCGACGCTAAGCTGCGCGTCGAACTGCGCGGCGAGATCAAGCGGCTGCACGAACGCATCGGGGCTTCGATCGTCTATGTGACGCATGACCAGATCGAGGCTATGACGCTGGGCACCAAGGTCGTCGTTCTCAACGGCGGTGTGGTTCAGCAGATCGGGACGCCCGACGAAATCTATCATCACCCGGCCAATCGTTTTGTCGCCGATTTCATGGGCTCGCCGCCCATGAACCTGATCCCGGCCACGCTCGATCGAAATGGTGGCGCGGCTCGGCTGACCTTTGCCAATGGGCAGAACATCGTCGTTCCAGATGTTCCGGCCGCGCTCGCGGCTTATGACAAGCGGTCGGTCCTGTTCGGGGTGCGCCCCGAATCGATGCGGCTGGGTCAGACCCTGACCGGTCCCCTCCATCTCGTCGAAAATTCGGGGGCCGATACCTTTGCGACGATAACCCTGGCCGATACCCGCATCATCGCGCGCCTCCCCGGCCGGGTCGCTCTTGATTATGGCCAGGAGCTCGGACTCGATGTCGACGTCAGCCAGGTGTCCTTTTTCGATCCGGGTACCGGGGCTGCGATCAGATAGGCCCGAGCCCGCCCCGGTCTCGACAACGCTGCACTGCCACCGGCTTGCTGGTGGCAGTAGTCAAACAAGTCAAATCTGACCCTGGAAATGCAAAAAGGGTCCCGAAGGACCCATTGCATCCAAGGCTTGCCGGCCTTGGAGAATTGGAGCGGGCGATGGGATTCGAACCCACGACCCTAACCTTGGCAAGGTTATGCTCTACCCCTGAGCTACACCCGCGCTCCGCTGTCGCTGCACTTGGAAGTGCGCCGACGCGGGCCTATATGCCCAATCGTCCGACCGATTGCAACCCGGTTTTTTGCTTGATGCAAAAGTTCGTCCGAGCCTGTGGGAAACAGGGCTTGCAAGGCAGGGCCGGGCGGGCGCAAAAAGGCCCCAACCACGAAACAAAACGCCAGCGCGAGAGCCAAGAATCATGTCCATGTCCTTTGATGGCGCCAATGGCGCAGCGCCCACCCCGGTTGCCCTGGTGCGCGATTCCAGCGATGCCGCGTTCAAGACGGACGTGATCGACGCTTCCCTTGAAGTTCCCGTCCTTGTTGATTTTTGGGCACCGTGGTGCGGCCCCTGCCGCCAGCTGACGCCGGCGCTGGAAAAAGTGGTCAATGAAAAGGCCGGCCAGATCAGGCTGGTGAAGATCAACATCGACGAGCATCCCCATATTGCCGGGCAGTTGGGTGTCCAGTCCATTCCGGCGGTCTTCGCCTTTGCGGGCGGGCGTCCGGTGGATGGATTCATGGGCGCCATGCCCGAGGGTGAAGTCCGCCGCTTTGCCGACCGCGTCATTGCCGCGGCTCCGGCCGGCCAGCCACCCGCTGATTCTCTCGAGGCACAGGTGGCCGAGGCCATCAAGGCTGCCCAGGCCGCTGCCGATGCAGGAGAGCTCGGCCAGGCCGCGCAGATCTACGGCATGGTGCTGCAGCACGTTCCCGATCATGCCGAGGCGCTGATCGGTCTTGCTGGCGTCTATCTGACCGCCGGCGAGGTGCAGCAGGCCGCAGTAACGCTCGACATGGTGCCCGAGGATAAGCGCAGCGGCGACGCCTACCAGTCCATCCACAGTGCTCTGCGGCTCAACGAGGAAGCGGCTGGCCTTTTGGAAACGGCGACACTGGAAGCTGCCATCGCCGCCGATCCGGACAATCATCAGGCTCGTTACGACCTGGCCATCGTTCTCAATGCCGAAGGAAAGCGCGTCGAGGCTGCCGAAGCTCTGGTCGCCATCTTCAAGCGTGACCGGACCTGGAACGAGGACGCCGCGCGCAAGAAGCTGCTGGAGTTTTTTGAGGCCTGGGGTCCCAAGGACCCGGCAACGGCCAAAGGCCGGCGTCTTTTGTCAGCCGCCCTGTTCTCCTGAACCGGAACCGCTCATGCCCGCCCGCCCGACCCAGCCGGACGAACTGCCTAAGTCGATCCCGATCATGCCCCTGAGCGGAGCGCTGCTGCTGCCCTTTTCGCACCGGCCGCTCAACATTTTCGAGCCGCGCTATATCGAGATGGTCGATGCGGCACTGCGCGCCGACCGGCTGATCGGCCTCATTCAGCCCGAAGACACGAGCGAAGAAAGCCCCAAAGGACAGGCCCCGTTGGAAAAGGTGGGATGTATCGGCCGGTTGACCCATTTCGAGGAAAACGGCGACGGGCGATACTTCATCATCCTGGAGGGTGTGAGCCGCTTCCGACTGGTCCGGGAATTACCGGCGGATGAACCTTTCCGGCAGTGTGAAATCAGCGCAGAGGAGTTCGCCTCCGATTTCGTGCGCAATCACGGAGAGGCCGACGTGGACCGCGCCCGCTTCTTCAAGATGATGCGCGACTATGCCGAATTTGCCAGCATCGAGCTCAACTGGGAAGAAATCGAGGCCACCGGTACTGCGGACCTCGTGAACTTCTGCTGCATGGTGTCCCCTTATGGACCCGCGGAAAAGCAGGTTCTCCTGGAGGCGCCGACCTTGGGTGCGCGTGCGGAAACCCTGATCGCCATCACCGAATACGAGATCGCGCGCGGCTCTGCCGGCTCGGCGCCCTTGAACTGATGAGTACTCAAGCCGCCAATCCCCGCCATGTCGTTGATCCCCGGGCGCTCGAAATGCTGGTGTGCCCCTTGACCAAGACACGCCTCGCGCTTTCGGCAGACAAGGCGGAACTGATCTCGGTGGCCGCCCGTCTGGCATTTCCCATCGTCCGCGGCGTGCCCCTGCTCAGCCTCGACGAAGCGCGCCCGGTCGATCCCGAAGAGTTGCACCGCCGCGCCTTGGGTCCCGATACGGCCTGATCAGATCGGAAGCCCGCTCAGCAGTTTGGGTGCCCCATTGCCCGTCCCGCTTGCGGCCCGGATCAGCGCAGACTTGATCGGGCCCGTCCGATCCACGAGGCCAAGGCCAAAGTCACGCAAGGCGCGGACGGGGGCCACATCATTGGAAAAAAGCCGGTTCATCCCGTCCGTCACCATCGCCATCGAGGCGGTGTCCATGCGGCGCCATGCCTGGTAGCGCGCAAGAACCGGCTCGGTGCCGGGGTCCATCCCCAGCCGCAAGGCGTCGATTATCACTTCCGCCAGCGCCGCGACGTCCTTGAGGCCCAGATTAAGGCCCTGGCCGGCAATGGGGTGGATGACATGGGCGGCGTCGCCCACGAGAGCCAGCCGCGGACCGATGAAGCTCCGCGCCAGCTGCAGGCGGAGGGGGAACCCTGCCAGATCGTCCTCGAGTGTCACCTTGCCCAGTGTTGAGCCCATGACCGCCTCGATTTCCCCGGCGAGCGCTTCCCTGGACATGGCAAGGAACCGCGGTGCCTCGCCCCGGGCCTCCGTCCAGACCAGTGATGACCGATTGCCCGACAGCGGCAGGCTCGCAAAGGGACCAGCAGGCCTGAAATGTTCGTAGGCAACGCCTTCGTGTGGCAACTCATGACTGATCGTGGCGACGAGCCCGGTCTGTCCGTAGTCGTGGCCGAGCGTGCCAATGCCCGCACGCTTACGCAGGCTCGATTGGCCACCGTCCGCCGCGACGATCAGGCTTGCCTGCAATTGCGTGCCATCGGTCAGGGTCAACTGGGCCTTGGCGCCTTCCCCCTGCCAGTCCGTGATCTCGGCCGGTGCGATAACCGTGACGCCCGTGGATGCATCCAGCAATGCCCCGGCGCTCGCGCTATTGGGCACCATATGGGCAAACGGCTCGCCTGGAGCCACTTCGCCGTCAAATTGGAGGAACAAGGGCCGCGCCAGATCGCCCGCGCCGGAATCGGTGATACGCATGGCAAGGATCGGCTGAGCATGCGGGGCCATGGCATCCCAGACGCCGAGCGCCTCGAAAATGCGGCGAACGCCCGCGGCAATTGCCGAGGCGCGATTGTCCTTGGGGATGACAAGAGGCCGGCGGTCGAGCAGCGCAACCTTGATGCCGGGCGCCGAACGCACAAGGGCGACGGCCATGGCCATGCCGACATGTCCGCTCCCCACAATGATCACATCGAACTGTTTGGTTTGGGGCGCGCTCATGGGTAGGCACTCGCTGAAAAATCTTCCCCTATGTCATCGCTGACGTCCGGAAAGGCAAGGGCAGGATAGTTTGCCTAATTTATGCGCTTTGATGTTCTGCCGCATTTCAGGTGCACAATTTATAAGCAAGTACTGCCACAGCCAGACCTTCGCCACAATCCGTTCATGGCTGGTTCTGGGTGCTAACCCACTCTAATTTGGTGCTTTTTTGTGGCGCCATCGCAGGTTGGCACGAGTCTTGAGTCTGTTTGCCTGTCGAACATGTGCAAGCAGAAAGGGGCATCCATGAAACTGGTGGTTGCAATCATCAAACCATCAAGGCTCGAGGAAGTGCGTCAGGCGCTCAATTCGCTTGATGTCCACGGCATGACCGTCACCGAGGTGAAGGGCTATGGCCGCCAGAAAGGCCATTCCGAAATTTACCGCGGCACCGAGTATGCCGTGCACTTCCTGCCCAAGCTCAAAGTCGAGATCGCGGTGGATGATGGCCTTGCCGATGCGGTCAGCACCGCAATCCGCGATGCCGCCCAGACCGGTCGTATCGGGGACGGCAAAATCTTCATCCTCGATCTGCTCGCCGTCACCCGCATCCGCACCGGTGAAACCGGCGCCTCCGCGCTCTGATCGCCCCACCTTCAGGAGAAACAAACAATGACAGGGCTCAACATCCCTCAAAAAGTGGCAGGCGGTCTTGCACTGGCCTCGCTGATGCTGGCGTTGCCGGCGTTCGCCCAGGATGCCGAAGTGGTCGAAGAAGTCGCTGCCGCCGCCGCAGGCGGCGAGGCAACGCTGCACACCCAGTTCATCCTCAATTCGTTCCTGATGCTGTTTGGCGGCATCCTGGTGTTCTGGATGGCGGCCGGCTTTGCGATGCTGGAGGCCGGTTTCGTTCGCACCAAGAACGTCTCCATGCAGCTGCTCAAGAACATCACCATGTATTCGCTGGCCTGCTTTGCCTATTACGTGATCGGCTACCAGATCATGTATCCGGGGGACGGCTGGCTGATCGACGGCATCTTCGGCGCCATCGGCATTGCCGTGCTTGAACCCGTCGGGCTCAGCGCCGACGCGGCCGATCTCACCTACGCAACCGTCAGCTCGGACTTCTTCTTCCAGATCATGTTCTGCGCCACGGCGGCCTCGATCGTGTCCGGCACGGTGGCCGAGCGCATCAAGCTCCTGCCATTCCTGATCTTCGTGTTCGTCCTGACGGCTTTGGTCTACCCCATCCAGGCATCCTGGAAGTGGGGCGGCGGCTTCCTTGACCAGATGGGCTTCCTGGACTTTGCCGGCTCCACCGTTGTGCACTCGGTCGGTGGTTGGGCTGCGCTTGCCGGTGCGATCATCCTCGGCGCCCGTCGCGGCAAGTACAACCCCGACGGGTCCGTCCGCGCCATCCCGGGCTCCAACATGCCGCTGGCTGTGCTGGGCATGTTCATCCTCTGGATGGGCTGGTACGGCTTTAACGGCGCGTCCCAGCTTGCCATGGGCACGGTGGGCGACATTGCCGACGTTGGTCGCGTCATGGCCAACACCAATGCCGGCGCTATCGGTGGCGCCCTGGCTGCCGCTGCGCTGACCGCAATTCTCTACAAGAAGGTCGACCTGACCTTCGTGATCAACGGTGCTCTGGCCGGCCTCGTGTCAATCACGGCCGAACCGCTCACGCCGGGTCTGGGAACTGCTTCGCTGATCGGCGCCGTGGGGGGTGTCATCGTGGTATTCGCGGTGCCGATGCTCGACCGCTTCAAGATCGACGACGTTGTCGGCGCCATTCCCGTCCATCTCTTCGCCGGCATCTGGGGCACGATCGCGGTGGTCTTCACCAACCCCGATGCCAATATCGGCGTCCAGCTTCTCTCGATCCTCGTCGTTGGCGTCTTTGTCTTCGTGATCAGCCTAGTTGTATGGGCGATCCTCAAGGCCGTGATGGGCTTGCGCCCCAGTGCCGAGGACGAAGACCTGGGCCTCGATGTGGCTGAAGTCGGCGTCGAAGCCTATCCCGAGTTCAAGTAACGCCGTCGATGGTCGGGCCTTCGGGCCCGGCCATCCCTTCCCAGCGGCGTGCAGCCCGCGTCCCTCTTGGCCCGCCACAGAGGCTTCCCACTCGCAAAATGCGCGCGGCTGCACACCCCTGGCAAGATCAGCTCAAATATTGAGCAAATCCTCCGGCGCCTGCTTCTGGAATGAGCAGCTTTTTGCCCAATTCAGAGTCGTTGCGTATCTGAATTTTCCAAGGGCTTGAGAACAAACAGATTTTACGCCCGCCGCTGATTGGCACGCGGCTTGGAAGTGTGTGGCTGTTCCAGATTGCGCCGTACTGGCGCCAAGGGGGTCACATGAAACTGGTGATTGCCATCATCAAGCCGTCGCGGCTCGAAGAGGTCCGGCAGGCACTCAATTCGCTCGATGTCCACGGCATGACCGTGACGGAAGTGAAGGGCTACGGCCGGCAGAAGGGCCATTCTGAAATCTACCGCGGCACCGAATATGCCGTGCATTTCCTGCCCAAGCTCAAGGTCGAGATCGCCGTCGATGACGGCCTTGCCGACCAGGTCAGCACCGCCATTCGTGATGCCGCCCAGACCGGCCGCATCGGCGACGGCAAGATTTTCGTGCTCGACCTGCTCGCTGTCACCCGCATCCGCACCGGCGAAACCGGCGCTTCCGCGCTCTAAGCGTCTTCGGGAGAAACCAAGATGAAGATGAATAAGCTTATTGGAGGCGCCACCCTGGCATCCCTCCTGCTGGCCTTGCCGGCATTTGCCCAGGACGCGGCAGCGGGCGTTGCGGCTGCCGCCGAAACCGTGGAAGAAGCCGCCGCCGTCGTCGACAAGGGTGACGTGGCCTGGATGCTGGTGTCCACCATCGTGGTCATCGTCATGACCATTCCTGGCCTCGCCCTGTTCTATGGCGGCCTCGTTCGGGCCAAGAACATCCTGTCCGTGCTGACCCAGGTGTTCCTCGGCTTCTCGATGATCGCCATCCTGTGGGTCGCCTATGGCTATTCGCTGGCCTTTGCCGGCCCCACCGAGGGCGGGCTGTCGGCCTTTGTTGGCGACTTCTCCAAGTTCTTCCTCGCCGGCGTTAATCTCGAATCGACCGCAGCAACCTTCTCGGCCGGTTTCGAACTCCCGGAAATGGTGTTCGTGGCGTTCCAGCTCACCTTTGCCTGCATCACCTCCACGCTGATCGTCGGCGGCATTGCCGAGCGCATGAAGTTTGGCGCGCTGATGGCCTTCCTCGCCATCTGGTTCACCTTCTCCTATGTGCCCATGGCACATATGGTGTGGTCGGGCGCGGGCCTCCTGTTCAACATGGGCGCCTATGATTTTGCCGGCGGCACCGTCGTGCATATCAATTCGGGCGTGGCAGCCCTGGTGGCCGCCCTCGTTCTTGGGCCGCGCATGGGCTACATGAAGGAACCCATTCCCCCGCACAATCTCGTCCTCACCTATATCGGCGCTGGCCTTCTGTGGTTCGGCTGGTTTGGCTTCAACGCCGGCTCCAACCTCGAAGCCAATGCGCTGACGGCCGTGGCCATCATGAACACAATCCTCGCCCCCGCGGCCGGTGCGCTGGCCTGGGCCCTGGGTGAACGCATCACCCGTGGCCATGCCTCCGCCCTCGGGGCTGTCTCGGGTGCCGTGGCGGGTCTTGTGGCCATTACCCCGGCCGCCGGCTTCTCCGGTGTGGGCGGAGCCATCGTGCTCGGCGCCATTGCCGGCGTGGTCTGCCTCTGGGCCGTGGTGAACCTCAAGCCGCTCCTCAAGTATGACGACAGCCTCGACGTCTTCGGCATCCATGGCGTGGGCGGCATTGTTGGCGCCCTGGGCACGGCCATCGTCGCCAACCCCTCCTTCGGCGGCTACCCGCTCGATGGTTACGATATGGGCGGCCAGTTCATGATCCAGCTCACCAGCGTCATCGTGGCCATCGTCTGGTCGGGTGTGGTGGCGCTGATTGCCATGCTGATCGTCAAGGCCCTGTTCGGCGGCGCCAAGGTTTCCGAAGCGGCTGAAAGCGATGGCCTCGACCTCTCGACCCATGGCGAACGCGCCTACAACTAAGCTTTTGGGGTGGCGCTTCGGCGCCACCCTGTTCCGTTGCGCGCGGCGTGCGGCTCGGCACCCTCTTGGCCCGCCACAGAGGCTTCCCACTCGCAAAATGCATGGGCCGCACACCCCGCACAATGGTCACTGAACCCCCAAAATCCTTGGTTAGCATGCGATTAACCACGGCGCGCTAGCATGCGGGAACTTCGGGCCTGCTTACCTTGGCCCAGCAACGAGTATGCGTGCCAATGCCCAGCCATCCCGTTCCCGTCCTTGACGAAATCCGCTCTGCACCCGCCCGGACGCCGAGCGCACGATCAAAGAGTTCCGGCAAGGCCAGTGCACCGCCGATCCCGCCACCGGCCATAGCGATTCGCATTCCGCTGCGGCTGGCCGGGGCGATTCTGATGGCGCTTGTCGCGATCATGCTGGCCGCCATGGCCTCGTGGTCCGTGGATGACCCATCGCTCTCCTATGCGACCAGCAAGATTCCTGAGAACTGGCTGGGCTTTCCCGGCGCAGTCGTTTCCGATCTCATCTTCCAGTTTTTGGGTCTTGCGGGCCTGGTCATGATCGTGCCGCTCGCGCTTTGGTCCTGGGCCATGCTGCGCCGCAGCCGGCCCAGCCATATGGGCCTGCGCTTTGCAGCGTGGCTGGGTGCTGTTCTCCTTGCGGCAGGCATGTTCGGTTTTATTCCCATGCCCGAAACATGGCCGCTGCCGACGGGTCTTGGCGGCCTTGCCGGCATGATGTTCACCAATCTTGCTGCGATGATTGCCGGCGACGATCCGCAGCCCATCACGTCGTCCCTGTTCGCAGTCATTCTGGCGGCTCCGGCGCTTTACCTCTTCTGGCAGGCCATGGGCCTCGGTGCCGCCATTCCGGCCGCTCCCGCCAAGGCCGGCAAGCGCGGCGCGCCAGTGGCCGACGAGCCCGATCCCAATCCACTGGTCGAGGTGGTGCTGGGCGCCATGGTCCATACCGGCTATTCCATCCGCACCGCATTCCGTCGCGCCCGTGCCGAACATGCGGCCCGCCGTGCCGAGGACGAAGGCTTCGATTTCGGCCAGCAGACCGAGCCATCAGTGGACGAACGCCGTGCCCCTGTGGTTCAACCGGCGGCCGAGCCGGCAGCCTATGCGCCGCAGCGGCGTATCCACGCGCCGGTCGAACCGCAGATCGAGCCCACCATTGAGCCGCGCGTTGCCGCGAGCCCGCGCGTCAATGCCCAGCCCAGCTATGACGAGACCGACCTCGATTACCCGGACGAAACCGATGTCGAGGACGTGCCCTTTGTTCCGGATGCGCCTGTGCCGGCCCGCACGCAGCGAGGCGACTCGCGCTTCCATCCCGTCGATCCCGCTGCGCCTCGCGTCGCCGTTGCCGCTCCCGCGCCGCGTCCGGCACCCGGCCAGCGCGTGTTCCGCGAAGCGCAGGGCTCCCTGCTGGATGAGCCGGGTGGCTTCGAGCTGCCGGCCCTGAGCCTCCTCGCCGAGCCAAAGCGCCTCGGCCCTTCGCCCGAACATGCCCCCGAGCGTCTCGAGGAAATGGCGCGGCGGCTGGAGGAAGTGCTGGGTGACTTCGGCGTCAAGGGTGACATCATCAATGTCCGTCCTGGACCGGTCGTGACGCTCTTCGAACTCGAGCCGGCGCCTGGCATCAAGTCATCGCGCGTCATTTCGCTGGCCGACGATATTGCCCGCTCAATGAGCGCCATCTCGGCTCGTGTGGCCGTGGTTCCGGGGCGCAATGCCATCGGCATCGAATTGCCCAACCACAACCGCGAAACTGTCTATTTCCGCGAAATGCTGGCGTCGTCCGACTTCGAGAAGATGAAGGGCAAGCTGCCGATCTGCCTGGGCAAGACCATTGGCGGCGAGCCGATCATTGCCGATCTGGCGCGCATGCCGCACCTGCTGATCGCCGGTACCACCGGCTCGGGCAAGTCCGTGGGTATCAACACCTTCATTCTTTCCCTGCTCTACCAGATGACGCCTGAGCAGTGCCGCATGATCATGATCGATCCCAAGATGCTCGAGCTCTCGATCTATGATGGCATTCCGCACTTGCTGACGCCCGTCGTCACCGATCCGCACAAGGCGGTGGTGGCGCTCAAATGGGCGGTGCGCGAGATGGAAGATCGCTATCGCAAGATGAGCAAGATCGGCGTCCGCAACATTGACGGCTTCAACCAGCGCGTCTCCGAAGCGGCGGCCGAGGGCAAGACCATTTCCCGCACGGTGCAGACCGGCTTCGACCGCGAAACCGGCGAGGCTATCTTCGAAACCGAAGAATTCGACCTCCAGCCGCTGCCCTATATCGTGATCATCGTCGACGAAATGGCCGATCTGATGATGGTGGCAGGCAAGGATATCGAGGGCGCCATCCAGCGCCTGGCACAGATGGCCCGCGCCGCCGGCATTCATATGGTCACGGCCACTCAGCGCCCGTCCGTGGACGTCATTACCGGCACCATCAAGGCCAACTTCCCGACCCGCATTTCCTTCATGGTCACGTCCAAGATCGACAGCCGCACCATTCTGGGCGAGCAGGGCGCCGAACAGCTCCTGGGCAATGGCGACATGCTTTACATGGCGTCCGGCGGCCGAACCAAGCGCCTTCATGGTGCCTTCGTGGCAGACAGCGAAGTGGAAGCCGTCGTGGCCCACCTCAAGAGCCAGGGCGCGCCTGACTATCTCGACTCGGTCACGGCCGATGACGAGGAAGGCGGCGAATTCGGTGGCGACGCCGGGGGTAGCGATGGCTATGCCGGCTCGGGTGACGAGCTATATGACAAGGCCGTCCATATCGTGCTGACCGACAAGAAGGCCTCGACCTCCTATGTGCAGCGCCGCTTGGGCATCGGCTACAACAAGGCCGCAACCCTGATCGAACGCATGGAGCAGGAGGGCGTCATCAGCCCGGCCAACCATGCCGGCAAGCGCGAAATCCTTGTTGGCAACAACGCCGACGGCTACTGAGCCTTGCCCGTCTGACCCTTCAGGCCGCCGGCGCATCGGGCGCCGTCGGCTTTCTCGTCTCCGCCCGCCTTTACGGGCAGGTGGTCGCTCCGACGACCGCCTCGAATCGCCGCGGACCGGCAAATCCGACGTCGCCGTCGTTTGGTTTGTCGACAATGCTCACAGTCAATGTACAGTCGCCTGAGCGCACGGAAAACTGGTCCGGCGCCACAAGCTCGACGGCCTCGACCGGGGCGGAAATGCCGAAGGTTTCGACCGCAAGCGCAAGGGCCGCTTCGAACTCGGCCTGACGCTGATAATGCGGGGGCAGCGCGGCCTCCGCCGGCGCGATCATGGCCAGGGCCAGGATTATGGTTGATGTCTTGCGCATGGATCCTCCATTGGGAACTTTCCACCTGTTGCCGCAATTGCTGGCTAGGGTATTTTCACTAGACCTCTTCGCAAGGAAGACCGACGATGATTCGACGTCACGCCCTCCTGCTCGGCTTCGCTGCCGGCCTCGCTTTTCTCGCGCCTGCGCTGGCGCTTGACCGGGCCCTGACGCCTGAAGAACAGCAGATGATTGCTGAGATCAATGCCCATAACTCGGCGATCAGCACGATGGTGGGCCGTTTCCTCCAGATCGACACCAATGGCGGACGAACAGAGGGCACATTCTTCCTGCAGCGCCCGGACCGCATTGCCTTCCGCTATGCCCCGCCCAGCCGCGAGGAAATCGTCTCAGTCGGCAACGGCTTCTACGTGCTCGATCGGCGCGAGGAGACCTATTACGCCTATCCGCAGGACTCCATTCCCCTGCGCCAGTTCCTCGGCAGCCAGATCGACCTCTTGAGGGCAAACGTGCTGGATGTGACCACTTCTGACGGCTATCTCAGTGTCACCGTCAGCGATCAAACCGTGGCCGGCACCGTTCAGGTCTCGCTGATTTTCGACACCGAGACCAAGGACCTGGCTCAATGGACGCTGGTTGAGCCGTCAGGCGCCGAACTGACTTTTTCGCTCTATGATGTGCAAAAGGGCGTCGACATTCCGCGCTCGTTCTTTTCCATCCCGGCTACCTACAGCGCCCGCGAGCCAGGCACTTGAGGCGTAGAAATCAACACCAAAAAGCCCCGGGAAAACCGGGGCTTTTTTGTTTGGGGATGGCTAGAGTCCGAAGACCAGGATGGCGATAAGACCAGCGCCACCCACGAGAATGCGCCACCAGGCGAAGGGCGCAAAGCCGTGGCGCGACACGAAGTCGAGCAGGTATTTCACCACCAGCGCGCCCACCACGAATGACGCAGCAAAGCCGATGGCGATATTGAGCCCGAGGCTCATATCGATCATGTCGCGGCTCTTGTAGAGGTCGTAGCCGAAGGCACCGATCATGATGGGTAGCGCGATAAAGAACGTGAATTCGGCCGCCGAGCGCTTGGTCGCGCCAAAGAGCATCGCGCCGACCACGGTAGCGCCCGAGCGCGACACGCCAGGAATGAGCGCGATCATCTGGAACAGGCCCACGATCACCGCCAGGTGGAGGGGAAACTGGTAGATGTCGTTGTAGACTTCCCGCTTGGGCATCCGGTCCACAAGCAGCAGGACCACGCCGCCAATCAGCAGCGAAATGCAGATGACCAGCGGCGTCTCGTAGATGACCTGCTGGATATAGTCGCGGAACAGCACGCCGGCCAAAGCGCCGGGAATGCTGGCCAGCAGCACGGCGGCGGCAAAGTGCCAAGCATAGGGCTTTCCGGTGAGCGCGTCGCGCAACAGTGTCCCGATCTTGGCGATATAAATGGTCAGAACAGCCAGGATGGCGCCCAGCTGGATGAGAACAATGAAGGTCGCCGGCTGGGTCAGGCCGAAGAAATGTCCCGCCAGAAGCAGGTGCCCGGTGGAGCTGACCGGAAGGAATTCGGTCAGCCCCTCGATGATTCCGAGGACCAGGGGCACAAAAAGACCTTGATCGGCGTTCATCTGATCCCCTAACTCATTTCCATAAGGCCCATTCTTCCCAATGCTCTTAGCCCGGTTCGCATCAAGCGCCAAGGCGGGGGCCAGCAGGGCCGGTCTGCAGCAATAGAGCGTCTACATGCCGAGCCTCGCCCATTATCCTCTCGACCCGTCTTCCCGGCTGATCCGACTGATCTGCGCGGAATATGGAATTCCGCTCGATCTCGAAGAGGTTCGCCCCTGGTTGCGAGAAGAGCATCTGCTCGAACTCAACCCGGCGGCTACGCTCCCGATCCTTTTCGATGACCTCGACAGGCCTATTGCCGGCATCATGGCCGTGCTGCATGCGGTCGAGGATCTCTATACGCCCGATGCGGTCGGCGGCCTCGTCCCGCCCGATCCCTATGCCCGGGCCGAAATGTGGCGCCTGGTCGAATGGGTGCTCTTCAAGCTCAATGACGAGGTGACCCGTTACCTGATCGAGGAAAAGGTAGCCAAGCGCGATCAGCGTGGCGCGACGCCCGAGCCATCGGTGCTGCGCGCCGCCAAGGCCAACCTTACCGAGCACCTCCTTTACTTCAACTGGCTCCTCGCCAACCGGAACTGGCTGGCCGGCGACGAGATGACCACGGCCGACTTTGCCCTAGCGGCGCATCTGTCGACGCTCGACTATATGGGCGATATCGACTGGTCCAAGGCCGTCGAGGTGCGCGACTGGTATTCGCGCCTCAAATCCCGTCCGGCTTTCCGTACCCTCCTCAACGACCGCGTCGTCGCCATCCCGCCCTCCAAGGGCTATGCCGACCTCGATTTCTGATGGTCAGGGGCGCATTCTTTTTCGGGCTCGGCTATTCCGCACTGGCCGCCGCAGAGGCCATGCGCAAAACTGGCGCCTATACCGCCATCGGTGGCACGGTCCGGTCGCGTGAAAAGGCTGTCGCTCTTCAGTCCCAAGGCCTTGCTGCGATCGTTTTTGACGGACACAGCCGGGGCTCGGAAGTCGGCACCGCGCTGCGAGGCGGAATTTCGCATGTGATTGCCTCGGCCGCGCCCGATGCGGCCGGCGATCCAGTGCTGCGGCTTCATAAAGCCGATCTCGATGCGGCGGCGGACCTCCAATGGCTCTGCTATTACTCGACCGTCGGTGTCTATGGCGACTTCGGCGGCGCCTGGATCGACGAAACGGCCCCCCTCGATCCGCGCAATGAGCGCTCTTTTTGGCGCCTCCAGGCTGAAGAGGCATGGCGCGGCTATGCCCAAAGGCGCGGAGTGCCGCTCCTGATCCTGCGGCTTGCCGGCATCTATGGACCGGGCCGTTCGGCGCTCGACAAGATGCGGGATGGTACGGCACGGCGCGTCATCAAGCCCGGACAGGTCTTCAACCGCATCCATGTCGACGACATCGCCCGCGTCACGGCCTTGGCGGCCGAACAGAACCTCGGCGGCACCTTCAATCTCGCCGATGACGAACCGGCGCCACCTCAGGATCTGATCGCCTATGCGGCGGGCCTGCTTGGTCTTGAACCGCCGCCGGAAGTTGCCTTTGAAACCGCCGAGTTCACGCCCATGCAACGCAGTTTCTATGCCGACAACAAGCGCGTCTCCAATGCTGCCATCAAGGCCGCGCTGGGGATCAAGCTTGCCTACCCCGATTACCGGGCGGGCCTCGACGCCATTCTGAAAGCCGAACGATGAGCCCGAAACCGGCCCTGTCCGCGCCCCAGGACATCGTGCTTGAGGGCCGCTATGTGCGCACCGAGCCTGTCCATCCCCGGCACGCCGACGATCTTTATGCCATTTCTGAAGGCCCCCAGGCGCAGGAGCGCTACCGCTGGCTACCAAGCCTGCCGCCGCAAAGCGTGGGCGACGTCATCGACTGGATAGCCGCTGTAGAACAGGGCTCCGACCGCTATGTCGCCGTCATCGACAAGGCTAGTGGACGCGCGGTGGGGCGGCAGGGCTGGATGCGCATCCGCCCCGAACATGGGTCCATCGAGATCGGCGGGGTATATTGGGGAATGCCCATGGCACGCTCACGCCTCGCCACCGAGGCTCTTTTCCTTTTTGCGCGCCATGCCTTCGATGAGCTTGGCTATCGGCGCTTCGAGTGGAAATGCAATGACCGCAACGAGCCCTCCAAGGCCGCGGCACTTCGTTTCGGGTTCACCCTCGAGGGCGTGTTCCGCCAGGACATGATCGTCAAGGGCGAGAATCGCGATACGGCATGGTTTTCCATGCTGGATAGCGCATGGCCACAGCGCCGCGCGGCGTTCGAGCGCTGGCTTTCGCCAGACAATTTCAATGCGGCGGGCATGCAAAAGACCAGGCTGACGCTGGTCTGAGCCGGCTCAGACCATCTCCATCACGGCCCGGCGCAGAACCTCCAGATCCTCGTTCCGGCTCAGACGGTGGTCGCCGTCGGGGATCAGCGTAAAGGTCACCGGATCATGGAGAATGTGGCTGACCAGCTTCTGGGCATGGCTGGGCGGCACGTCGGTGTCGCGACCGCCCTGCAGGATATGGACCGGGCAGCCCGTTTCGATGACAGAACCGAAAAGGCTATGGGTGGCACCGTCCTCGAGCAGGGCGCGGCCAATGGTGTACGGTCCGTCGCCATAAGCACTGTCGCGCTGGTAATATCCCTGGGCAGCCAGTTGCGCCTGTTGCGCGGCCGTCATGCACGCCGGCATGAGCGTCGAGGTCATGTCGACGGCCGGCGCTATCAGCACCAGTCCCCGGAAGGGCGCGCCCCGCTGCACTTGCCGTCGGGCCAGCAGGAGAGCCAGCCACCCGCCCATCGAGGAGCCCACCACGATCTGCGGCCCCTCAGTTGTGTCGTAAATCGCCGCGGCCTCCTCCAGCCACCGGCTGATCGTGCCGTCCTCGAAACGCCCGCCCGACACACCGTGCCCGGAATAGTCGAAGCGGGTCACCGCCAGCCCGGCTGCAGCTCCCATGGCGTCGAGCGCTGTTGCCTTTGCGCCGCTCATGGCCGATTTGAAGCCGCCCAGCCAGAAGAGGCCCGGCGACCGCCCCGCCCGGTGCTGGACGGCAATCGAGCGCCTTTGCGCGCCACTGCCGACGTCGATTGCAAGCTCGATTGGGGAACTCATCGGGGGCTCGGCGACTTTCCTGAAAGACGGGGGCGTTTATCCAGCGCAACAGCCATAAAATCAATTGTCGCGCCAGTTGACTTATGGCCGCGCTACCACGATTTTAAGGCCGATTTCACCCCTTGCACCAATAGCACAAGGAACGCTTGCCATTCGCCGTCCCATGAGACCCGTTGCGCCCCAGAAAGATGGGCCGCTTGCTAACGAGGATATTACCAGCCCCGACGTCCAGCTGATCGACGCTGAAGGGGAAAACCGTGGCATCGTGCGCACGCGCGACGCCTTGGCCGAAGCGCAGGAACAGGGCCTTGACCTTGTCCTGATCGCCGCCAATTCCAATCCGCCTGTTGCCAAGATGCTTGATCTGGGCCGCTTCAAATATGCTGCCCAGAAGAAGGCTGCCGAAGCGCGCAAGAAGCAGAAGGTGATCGAAGTCAAGGAAGTGCAGATGCGTCCGAACATCGACACTCATGACTACGAGACCAAGATGAAGGCGGTGCAGCGGTTCCTCGACGATGGCGACCGGGTCAAGGTGACACTGCGCTTCCGTGGCCGCGAAATGGCGCACCAGGACCTTGGCATGCAGCTGCTGCTCAAGGTCAAGGAGCAGACCGAAGCTATCGCCAAGGTCGAAAGCCAGCCGCGTTCGGAAGGCCGACAGATGGTCATGGTTCTGGCGCCGAAGTAGGAGCGCTCAAGCATGGAATTGAAAGCGGGCCCCTCGGCCCGCTTTTTTTTTGCTCCGCAGAATGGTGCTGCGGCGGGCCTTGCCCCTCGCTGCTGCGTGTCTTTTCAACGGTGCCCTTGTGAGGCAAGGTGTGCGGCACGGCCAGCCGCTCCGAGGGAACGATGCGACTGATTGCATGGGTCATCCGCATCTTTGTGCGCAGCGGTGCTGCCTCGCGCCGGGCGCGACCGACGCCGACATATGAGCGTCCGATCCCTCGGGAAATGCGGATACCCGTGCCGCGTGCAGACCCGCCCCCCGTCCAGGCCGACATTATCCGGGGCCGCTGCTGGGTCATCGACGGCGACACGATCATTATCAACGACACCAGGATAAGGCTTGCCGGTATCGACGCGCCCGAACTGGACCATCCCTATGGCAAGCAATCCAAATGGGCTCTTGTGCGGCTTTGCCGGGATCAGGTGATCACGGCAGTGCTGAAGCCCGAGCTGTCGCACGATCGTCTTGTGGCCGAATGTTTCCTGCCGGACGGTCGCGATCTGGCTGCCGAACTGGTCAAGCTTGGCCTGGCCGTGGATTGGCCCAAATTTTCAGCCGGCAAATATGGCACTCTCGAACCGCCGGGCGTGCGCCGCAAACTCTGGCGCGCCCAAATGCGCCAGCGCGGCCTTTCCATCCCGGATTGAGGGACTTGGGCTAGGCTTCCAAATCCGGTCCGGTCAGGAGCGGCATGATGTCGATGCCGTCGCCGGGAAAGGTGCTGATATGAGGGTGATCCGCGAAAAGCGCCGCGGCGGCCTCGGCGGTTTCGGCCTCGACCACCAGATATCCGCAGAAGTCGTTGGTAGCCGGCGCGATTGTGCCGTCGCGGGTGATCCGGGTGGTCTTGCCCACCATGCCGCCGGCGTTGACGATGGAGCTGGCGTGGCGTGCGTCCCAGGCTTCCCACTCGGCAAGGCCCTTGGCATCGGCGGCATCTTGGTCAGCCTTGGGCATGGCCCGAAACGTGGCGAGGTCGGCGCGGGTCATCGTATAGACGGCAACAAAGCGTGGCATGGCTGTCCTCCTTGGGCTGCCCGAAAAAGGCTAGGCCAAAGCACTGCTGCTGTCACGCCGGGCCCGCATCAGGCGAGCTCGGTCTCTCCGACCCGGCTGCCGTCAGGGATCGTGGGCCCAGCGGAATTGAGCTGCTCCACCGCAAAGCCGGCGGCGGCCTTGTAGCGCGCCATGAAGGCGCTGCGCTCCTCCGCCGGGATGACGGTGTCGATATCATCGAACACGCCCCCACAGCGATCATCGACCATGTTGAGCAGCCCGAACGGTCCGGCGCTGCGATTGCGCAGGATCACTTCGGAAATCGGACCGCAGAACTTATCGTTGAAGGCAGCAAGCGCTGCCGGCCGGACGCCGTGTTCGATCAGGCTCGCACCGAGGAAGCGGGCATCGACCACGGCCTGGCTCGCGCCATTGGAGCCGGTGGGATACATGGCGTGGGCGGCGTCGCCCATCAGAACGACGGGACCGTCCTGCCAGGTCGGCACCGGGTCGCGGTCGATCATCGGGTTTTCGTAGGCAATGTCCGCGCGCGCGATCATGTCGGGCACATCGAGCCAGTCATAGCGCCAGTTACTGAAATGCCCGATGAAGTCCGAGATTTCAACCTGCCGGAACCAGCCGCTTTTCTGCCAGCCCTCTGAACTGTCCAGCGTGCGCTCGGCAATCCAGTTGACGGTAGCAAGGCCCGTGTCCGGATCCACCGGGGAAATGGGATAAAAGACCAGACGATGCTTGTGCGTACCAAGGCCAACAAAGGACGATCCGGTGCGGATCGGCTTGGCCTTGGTTGTGCCGCGCCACATGATGGCGCCGCCCCAGTGAATGGGCGGCTGGTCCGGATGCATCTGCGCCCGGATTTCCGAATGGATACCGTCCGCGGCAATCAGGAGGGCCCCGCGTTCGGCAAGACTGATGCCGTCATTGCGAAGGATATGGGCGATCACGGCGTCCCGCTCGACCGTGTACCCGGTGACGCGATGGCCGGCCTTTACACAGTCGCTTCCCGCTCGCTCGACCAGCTTGCGGTAGAGCAGCATCTGCAATTGGCCGCGATGTACCGAATATTGTGGCCACTTGTAGCCGGCCAGCAGCCCCCGCGGTTCGGAATAGATGTCATTGCCATTCAGGCCGACCAGCGCCCATTCCCGGGATGGCACCCCGATGCTGTCGAGATCGTCCGGGCCGATGCCCAGGTCATAAAGCTCGCGCACCGCATTGGGCTGGAGGTTGATGCCGACGCCAAGCGGCGCGAGTCTTGACGCTGACTCATAGATGGTAAAGGGCACGCCGATCTGGTGCAGCGTCAGCCCCAGGGCAAGGCCGCCGATGCCGCCGCCCGAAATCAGCACATGTCCGTTCACTGCTCTGCCTCTTTCCTATTCGACGGCATAAAGATCGATCTGCACCGCCTGCGCAAGACGGGCGCCGGTGCCCACGAAAACCGTCGTATTGACCCAGGCATAGTCCGGGTGGCCAGTATGCAGCCGGGCCATGGTGCGCATGTAGTAGCTTTGCGGAGGGCAGTCCTCGCCGGCCGCTAGCCTTGCGATCACGTCGGGCGGGCCGTGTCTTACACCGAAATTGTGGATTTCGATCACAGCGCCATCATCGGTTTCGAAGGCATAGCGTGCGTCGAGTTCAGCCACACCCGCTTCCAGCACACTTTGCCAGTCCGCCCCGATCGGGAGAATGGTCCCTGAAATGTTCGGCCCGTGGACGCGCCCGCCCGTGATCGGAATGATCCGGCGCGTTGCCCCGCCCGCGGGCCCGACGCTGACGAGTTTGGACAGCGCGACGTCGAGCGTGCAGAAATAGCGCAATCCCGGCTCGGGCAATGTCGGCATTTTGGCTCCCCTCGCGTCTGCACGTTCGTGCTGTTTGCAGCTCAATCCAACCCAATGGCAATCGGCTCGGCGTGGCCCGCCTTATTGCGCCGCAATGGCATCCACGTCTGCTTTGTGCGGAATGGCCGGCTGCGCTCCAGCCGTCAGGCAGGCAAGGCTGCCGGCAATGGCGGCCCGGCGCAGGGCGGTCTCGAGGTCATGCCCGGCATCGAGTGCTGCCCCCAGATACCCGCAGAACGTATCGCCTGCGCCCACCGTATCAACGGGCGTGACCTTGTGGGCCGCCACGGCAATGGCGCCCTCGGGCGTCCGCGTCCGCGCCCGCGCACCTTCGGCACCCAGCGTCACCACAATGGTGACCCCGGTGCGCTCAACCCATTCGGCCATGGCATCGTCGAGTTCCGCGATGGGACGGCCGGACAGCAGGGCAAATTCGGTCTCGTTGGCGACAACGATATCGGCCATTGCCGCCAGGTGCGGCGTATCATCGAGGAAAGGCGCGGTATTGAAGACGCTGCGCGCGCCCTTTTCCCGCGCGATTTCGAGTGCCCTCTTCGTCGCCGCCTGCGGCACTTCCTGCTGCACCAGCACCACATCCCCAGCCTTGAGATCGGCGAGGCCGCGTTCCGCATCGGCAGCGCTGACGGTGCCATTGGCGCCCGGCAGGATGACAATCACATTCTCGCCCCCGGCATCCACAAAGATCATGGCTATACCGGTCGCCGTTTCGGCTCGGCGCAGAAACGACAGATCGACGCCGCCCTTGTCGAGCAGATCGAGAGCGAGCGGGGCAAAGGCGTCCTCGCCCACGGCCGACACGTGGCGCACCTTGGCCCCGGCGCGGCATGCGGCCAGCGCTTGGTTGGCGCCCTTGCCACCCGCGGCCATGGAAAATGTGCCGCCGGCTACGGTTTCGCCGGGCTTGGGCAGTCGCGAGACAGTGCCGATCTGATCAAGATTGGTGGAGCCGAAAACGGTGATCATTTCAGCATTTTCTCCATCGTATTCCAGTTGCGCATCGTGTCGAGCACCGGTTTGTCCAACTGGGCATAAAGCGGCTTCAGCACCGCTTCGACTCCCTCCGTATAGCGTCCGTCCGGCTGTCGGTAACCCGCGATATAGATCTCGCGGGCGTCCATACGCAAAATTTCGGTGTGTCCGGGGCGATCATCGAGGCGAACCTGTCCGGGAAGCGGGCGGTCGAACATCAGCACATGGCGCGCCACGTCCGCCGCTGGATCGAGCCGGCTGAACGGATGATGGGCCAGCATCGCCCTGATCTCGGCCTCCGAGCGCAACACAACCTCGACCGGAAACCCGGCGGCGTCGGTAATGACGGCTCCAAGCCTGCTATTGAGGGATGGTTCATCGCCATCCGCCTCGAACCGCACATTGCCACTTGCGAGGACCGTTTTGACCGCACCGAACCCTGCCGCCTCCAGCGCAGTCTTGAGGTCGGCCATCTTCATCTGCCGTTTGCCCAGGTTGATCCCGCGCAGAAAGGCGAACCAGAGCGCCATCAGCCCCTGTCCTTTTGCGGATAGATGGTTTCGCCCCGCGCCAGCATGTCGACAAAGCCGCGGATCTTCTTTTCCCGGCCTGCGGGTGTCTTGAGCGCGTTGGTCCGGAAGGTCAGGGCAAACCGGTTCTGAGCCGAAAGCCTGTCATAGGTCGCCTGCGCCGCGGGATTTCCGGCAATGGCCGCCAGAAGATCGGGGGGCGCGTCCTGCGTGGTCTTGTAGGCGGCGTCCCAACGGCCATCCTGTTTGGCGGCCTCGACATGGACGAGGCCATGCTCCGTCATCAGACCCGCCTGGCTGAGCCGCTCCACATTGTCGCGATTGATCTGGCTCCACACCGATTTCGGGCGGCGCGGGCAATAGCGCTGCACGAAGGAAACGTCATCCCAGCTCTTCTTGATCGCGTCGATCCAGCCCCAGCAAAGCACGACGTCGATGGCTTCGGTCGGCGAAATGGTCGGCCGGCCCGAAGCCCTCTTGAAAATCCGGATCCAGACCTCGTCGGCGCTGTCGTGATGGGTGGCCAGCCAGTCGTAAAAGGTGCGAAAGTCGACAAATTCATGCAGCTTGTCGGTTGGCACCGTGACGGGCGGCATGGGTCAGGCCTGTGGCTCGGTCGGCGGCTCGGAGACCGGCGAGGGCTCGGGCTCCGGCAAAACCCGCGCCAGGGCAAGTTCCAGCGCCTCGCCCTGCGGCAGCGCCAGCCCGAATTCCTCGGTCAGCACCGAGCGCATGGTCTCCATGCGGGTGATCTCGCGCTGTTCCTTTTCGCCATCCACCGGCTGGATGGTGAAGCTGCCATCGAGCAGTTTGAGCCGCCGGCCACCGGGCGACAGCGCCACGCGCAATTCGCGGGTGAAGGGCGAGGTGGGGTCGGTGGCCATGGCCGTGTTGATCGCGGCAATTGCCGCTTCTTCGGCCGCATCGAGCGTAAAGAGATAGAGTGGGCGCCAGTCCTCCCCGATGCGCGTTTCCAGCGTCCAGGTCTTTTCGGCATTGGTCAGCCGGAAGGTCTCGTGCGGCGTCGGCTGCTCGACGTCGGCCCGCAAGCGCAGCGGCGCGGTTAGCGTTTGCCCGCCAAAGCCCACATCGGCGACATAGTTCTGCCCATTGACCTCCACCAGCAGCAAAAGGTGGGTCGGGGGCCGCTCGAGAGTGTCCGGGTTGTTCCAGACCACCGTAGCGAGCAGCGGCCGCACGGCGAAGTCGAGATCGGCCAGAATGCGCATGAAGAGCAGGTTATGCTCGAAACAATAGCCGCCCCGCCGCTCGGCCAGCAGCTTGCGCTCAAGGCTTGGCTGGTCGAGCCTGACGGGCTCGCCCATGAGCGGATTGAGATTTTCAAAAGGGATGGTGGCCGGGTGGAGCGCGTGCAGCATCTCCAGCGTCGCCAAGGTTGGTGCGATGGAACCGGCAAAGCCGATTCGGTCGAAATAGGCTTTCAGATTGACCTTTTCAGCCATCCATCACCCTTGCCGCTGTTGAACCGGCGCCACTATGCGCATCAGAGGTCGCTTTGTCACGGGCGGCCGGCCAATTTCGCCGTCACCCCGCCCCTATATCAGGTCGGGGTCTTGCGCACGCGGATCACCACGTCCACATGGGCCACTTCCATACCATCAGGGGCTTTGGGCAGCGCCTTGAAGGCCACGGCATCGGCAGGAATGTCGATCATCCGCTGCTCGTCTTCGACATAGAAGTGATGGTGGTCGGACGTGTCGGTGTCGAAATAGGAACGCGATGCGTCGATCGCCACTTCGCGCAAAAGCCCCGCTTCGTGGAACTGATGCAGCGTATTGTAGATTGTGGCCAGTGAAACATTGATCTGGGCCTGGCTGGCTTCGCCCTGCAACTGCTCGGCGCTGACATGGCGGTGTGGACCGCCAAACAGCAGTTCGGCCAGGGCAACGCGTTGCCGTGTCGGTCGCAGTCCGGCCATGCGCAGCACCGCCGTCAGGCATGGCTTGCGGGATGGGTGGGCTCGGGCGGCGGGGCTACGGTCTTGCATCAGGCCAGAAAGCTCGTCGAAACTGTCGTAAATTCAGGACTTTCTTATAGTGTCCCCCTTCCCACGATACAAGCCGCCCTGCCGTCGCACCTCCTCCCGCCCGCTTGACCCTCCCTAATGGCGCCTATACGAGACGAGACCAGCAGAACGAGCGGGGGCTGATATGGCCGAGCGGCAGCACCAATTTGGATATGACGAACTTCTGGCCCATGGCCGTGGCGAACTGCCGGGACAGGGTGATGCGCGCCTGCCGGCCCCACCCATGCTGATGTTCGACCGGATTACCGACATTCAGGAAACCGGCGGCACGCACGGCAAGGGCTATGTCCGCGCCGAACTCGACGTCAATCCGGACCTCTGGTTCTTCAAGTGCCATTTCATTGGTGATCCGGTCATGCCCGGGTGCCTGGGTCTTGATGCCATCTGGCAGATGACCGGCTTTTTCCTGGGCTGGATCGGCCAGCCCGGCAAGGGCCGTGCGCTGGGTGGCGAGATCAAGTTCACCGGGCAGGTGACCAATGACGTCAAGCTCGTCGAGTATGGCATCGACCTCAAGCGCGTCATGCGCTCGCGCCTGACCCTCGGCATTGCCGATGGCTGGGTCAAGGCTGACGGGAAGTTGATCTACGAAGCCAAGGACCTGCGCGTTGGTCTGTTCACCGACACCCAGCTGCAAGAGCAGAAGGCGAGCGCATAGGCGGCCTTAAAGTCGCGCTGTTCCTGAACCATATAAGAGGCGCCAGCCCCCAAGATGCGCCCATATAAAAGGACTTAGTTGAGGACCCTATGAGACGAGTTGTCGTAACAGGCATGGGTATC
Organism: Pseudomonadota bacterium; assembly: GCA_023391095.1. GTDB lineage: Bacteria > Pseudomonadota > Alphaproteobacteria > Rhizobiales > Devosiaceae > Devosia. The sequence goes on along the minus strand of JAEWBN010000009.1, from coordinate 52,284 downwards.
ATCTCCTCGATCGGCAATTCGCTGGACGAGGTGACGGAGAGCTTGCGCCAGTCCAGGCCTGGCATCGTCTTTGCCGAAGACTACGCCGAGCTTGGCTTCCGCAGCCAGGTGAAGGGCGATCCCCGCATCGATCCGTTTGAAGTCCTAGATCGTCGCGTGACCCGCTTCATGGGCAAGGGCGCGGCTTGGAACTATCTGGCAATGCAGCAGGCTATTGCCGACGCCGGGCTCGAGGAAAAAGACATTTCCGACCCCATGACGGGGATCGTCATGGGGTCGGGCGGTGCCTCCACCCGCACCATTGTCGAGGCTGCCGATACGACGCGCAAGAATACCAGCCCCAAGCGCATCGGGCCGTTGGCCGTGCCCAAGGCCATGGGCTCGACCGCATCGGCAACGCTGGCAACCTCTTTTGCCATCAAGGGCGTTAACTATACGATCACTGCCGCCTGCGCGACTTCCAAGCACTGTATCGGCAACGCTGCCGAGCAGATCATGCTGGGCAAGCAGAATATCGTCTTTGCCGGTGGCCACGAGGACCTCGACTGGACCCTCAGCGATCTCTTCGACGCCATGGGCGCCATGAGCTCGAACTACAACGATACTCCGGCCAGGGCCTCGCGCTGCTACGATGCCAATCGCGACGGCTTCGTCATTTCCGGCGGTGCCGGCGTCCTGGTGCTGGAAGAATACGAGCACGCCAAGGCGCGTGGCGCCAGGATCTGGGCGGAGCTTGTGGGCTATGGCGCGACATCCGATGGCGTCGATATGGTCGCGCCCTCTGGCGAAGGGGCGGAGCGCTGCATGCGTATGGCGCTTCAGAACGTCAAGGCACCTATCGACTACATCAACCCCCATGCCACCTCGACCCCGGTGGGGGACCTCAAGGAAATCGAGGCCATCCGGGCTGTATTCGGCAACGGGGACAAGTGCGCGCCCATTTCAGCCACCAAGTCGCTGACCGGCCACAGCCAGGGCGCAACCGGCGTGCATGAATCGATCTATTCGATCCTGATGATGAAGCATCGCTTCATCGCCGAAAGCGCCAATATCGAGACGCTCGACCCCGCCTTCGAGGACATGCCCATTCTCCGCCAGCGGCGGGACAATGTGGACCTGGGCTATGTGCTGTCCAACAGCTTCGGCTTCGGCGGCACCAATGCGGCGCTGGTTTTCAAGCACCCTGACGCGTAATGCCGCCGGGACGGGCGGCCAGCCGCTCGCGCCCGGTATCCGTCACCACCGGCCCACCTTCTTTCTGTTCCAGCAGCGCCAGCGACAGAAGCTTGGCAAAATGCTGGGGGTCGACATCATCGGGCTGGCCGGGCTCGGTGAAAAGCGCCAGCGTTTCCAGTTCGTCCATGGTCAGGTCGTCGTCGGTCATGGCGGGACTCGTCAGGGTTGTTTCTGCCGCAACAGCAAAGCCCAACACAAGGTTGCGTGGCCTCAGTAGGCCAGTTCCGAAAAGCCCCCGGCTTTGCCATCATAGACGAGCACGCGACCCACAAGCGGCTCGCCGATGCCGGTCAAAAGCTTGATCGCCTCCATCGCCATGAGAGACCCGACCACGCCCGTCACCGGCCCCAGAATGCCATTGGCCTCGCAGGAGGGCAGGGCGTCATCGTTGGCTTCGGGCGGGTAGAGATCGGCATGGCGCGGCCCGCCCAGATGCGGGGCAAAGACGGTAACCTGCCCTGAAAACATCGAGACAGCGCCCGAGACAAGCGGCATGCCCAGCGTCTCGGCCGTATCGGCCACAAGCCGTCGGGTGCGGAGATTGTCCGTGCCATCAAGCACGAGATCGTAGCCCGAAAGCACCGTCTTGGCATTCGCTTCGGAAATCATCACGTCATGGATGTCGAGCGCCACATGGGCATTGATAGCCTGCGCAAAGCCAGCCGCGCTTTCAGCCTTGTTGGCGCCGACGTCGTCGGTGGCATGTACGATCTGCCGCTGCAGGTTTGAAAGCGACACCGTGTCCGCGTCCACGATGCCCAGCCGCCCGATCCCGGCCGCGGCCAGATAGGCAATGGCGGGACTGCCCAGCCCGCCCGCTCCCACGACCAAGATCCGCGCCGCCTTGAGCTTTTGCTGCCCGGCCCCGCCCATGCCCTTGAGCACGATATGGCGGGCATAACGCCGCGTTTCCTCAGGGGAAAGCTCAAAGGCCAAGGGGCACCGCCAGGAACCGTCGGTCCGGCCCCTCGAACCCGCCGGGATAGACCGAGATAATGGCCACTGCATTGACGATCGAGGGGCTCATGAAGGGCATGACCACGCCATAGATGCGATAGTCGAGCGGGCAGCCCCGCGACCGCGGCAGGCTGCCGTCGCGATGGATCAGCCGCTCGGATCCCTTGTCCGTGATGTTGAGCTCATAGCCTTCGGGCTCGACGCCGAACCAGTCGCTGCACGGACTGGCTGATGCCGTGGAAAAGCTCGTCAGCGTGATCGTATAGTCGCCCGACACCTGCCCGGGTCCATAGCCCGGGGCCCCGAAACGCAGGCTCCGCCCGTCGGTCCCGGGTGTGCCGTCGCCGATGATCGCCGCGATTTCGACAGGCACATGGATGCCGAAGCTCTCGACATGGCTTGCGGCGCGGTCTGCGACTTCCGCCCGGATGTCGGACAGCGTTTTCTCCTCGCTTTCGGCCTGCACGCGCACCGGCGTGCCGATGACCCAGCTGTCGGTGGTCAGGTCCACCACGAAGATGTTGGAATAGGCAAAGCCGGACCCATCCTGGATGCCGAATTCCTCGAAGGCGAAATAGCGGTTGTCGGCCGAGTAGCCGATAAAGTCGATCAGCGCCCGGTCGCCGGCCAGGGCCGGAACGGCCAGGAGTGCGAGCAGCAATCCGACGACGCCACGTGCCCAGCGCTGCATCGCCCGTGAAGCGCTCGCGCGTCTATTGCCGCCCCGTCGACCCGAACCCGCCGCTGCCCCGGACTGTTTCATCGAGCTCATCCCTCACCACAAAGGCCGGCTGGACCACCGGCGCGATGACCATCTGCGCGATCCGTTCGCCGCGGCTGATGGTGACCGATTCTGAGCCGAGATTGACGAGGATCACCATCACTTCCCCGCGATAATCGGCATCCACTGTCCCCGGCGAGTTGAGGACGGTGATTCCGTGCTTGGCCGCCAGGCCGGACCGCGGGCGCACCTGCGCCTCGTAGCCCGCGGGCAGGGCCATGGCAAAGCCGCAGGGCACGATGGCGCGTTGGCCGGGCTGGATCGCCATGGGCTCGTCCGCGGGCAGAGCCGCGCGCAGGTCCGCCCCGGCGGCCAGGGCACTGTGATAGGCAGGCAGGTCAAGGCCCGCCCCATGGGGCAGGACTTTGAGGATGATCGGGGGTACGGTCTGGCTCATCGGACTTTCCTTATGGCGCCAGCACGACGGCAAAGAGCTCGTCGGGCAACTCGGCCGTGCCGTTGATAAGATCGAGCATGGGAATGGCCTCGCTGGCCGTCTTGCCGTCGTCCGACCGGCTCATATTGGTGTCGACCACCTCGGCGCCCGAGACACTGACGGTCAGCGTGCGTCCGGCAAAGAAAGCGTCGACCATCTGCTTGGTCTCGGCATCCATGTCCTCGTCGGCACCCAGTTCCGCCTTCATGTCAGCGGTGGGCAGCGCCACGCGGACAAGGCCGGGACCTGCCTCGGTAAAGCGCATCCCGCCTTCATCCTGGCCCAGGTCGAGATCGGCAAAGGCGCCTTCTTCGACGATGACGCAGGTCGCCCCGCCATCGGCGGTCTCGGTGAGCGTGCCCTCGTCGCAAAAGCCTGCTTCCTCGGTCTCGCCGCTCTCTTCACCCATCTTGACCATGGCATAGATGTCCGCGCCCATGACCTGGGTCATGGTGGCCCGCGCCGTCGTGGGACTGGTCACCGCCACATCGAGGCTGACATCGATGCAGCCGGCCAGCATGGCTGCGAGGGCTGCGGTGGCGGCAAGTCTGCCAAGGAGGGGCAAGTGCATGAAACGTTCCAGAAGAGGCGGCCGCGCCGCAGTAAGCGGCAATCTAGGAGCAGAGGTGGGGGCGGGGCAAGCCGCTTAGGACGCAGAAAATCCGAGCTGCAGGGCCACGTAGGTTGCCGCGGCCAGTGCCACGAAAGCCATGGCAAGCGTGGCCAGCATGACCCAGCGCATCACCCCGTCACGCGGACGATTGACGAAGGCCCGGTGTTCCACCAGTGCCAGTTCCGCCTGCGCCACCAGCGACGGTACGCGCCCCAGCGCCTCGCCCATGCGGGCAAGGTGATCCGAAAGATCTTCGATCCGCCCCTGCGGGCCCTTTTCGCGGCGGATCCAGTCGCCCACCACAGGCTCGGCCACGGTCCAGATATCGAGGTTTGGATCGAGATTGCGGGCGACGCCTTCCACCAGAACCATGGACTTTTGCAGCAGCACCAGTTCAGGGCGCGTGCGCATCTGGAAGAGGTCGGTAATGGTGAAAAGCTGGCCCAGTACCTTGGCCATGGAAATATCGGCCGCGGTCCGTCCATGGAGCGGCTCGCCGATGGAGCGGATGGCCAGGGTGAAATCGTCCACCGACTGGGTCGAGGGCACATAGCCGATATCGAAATGCCGCTGCGCTACGAGGCGATAGTCGCGGGTGATGAAGCCATAGAGAATATCGGCCAGAAACCTCCGTTCGCGCTTGCCCAGCCGACCCATAATGCCGAAATCAACCGCGATCACATTGCCGGTCCGGGGGTCGGCAAAGAGATTGCCCGGATGCATGTCAGCATGGAAGAAGCCATCGCGGATGGCGTGGCGCAGAAAGCTCTGCAGCAGCTTTGCGGCCAGCGCCTTGCGATCGATGCCTGCCGCGTCGATGGCGGCGTGGTCTCGGATGGGGATGCCATCAACCCAGGTCGTGGTCAGCACATTCTGCGCCACCTGATCCCACTGCACCTGCGGGATGATGAACCCCTCGTCGTCTTTGATGTTCTCGGCCATTTCCGAAATGGCTGCCGCCTCCAGCCGCAGGTCCAGTTCGAGCCGCATGGAATGGTCCAGCGTCTGCACCACCTGGGTCGGCTGCAGACGCCGGCTTGATGGCGAAAACATTTCCGCCAGCTTCGCGCCGGCATAAAGCGCCTGCGTATCGGCATGAAAGCGCTCCGAAACTCCGGGACGCAGCAATTTCACCGCCACGGTCTTGGGGGCCTCACCCGGCACGCGCAATGTCGCCTTGTGCACCTGCGCGATGGATGCGGCGGCCACTGGCGGGCTGATTTCGGTCAGCGCCGCAGCCTTGGGGCCCAAGGCCTCGCTCAATATGGCTGGCACCAGGGCAGGATCGAAAGGCGGCATCCGGTCCTGGAGCCCGGACAGGTCGGCCGCTGCCTGCACGCCGACAATATCGGGTCTTGTGGCCAGCGTCTGGCCGAATTTGACAAAGCTCGGGCCTAATCTGTGCAGCGCCGCATTGAGCCGGTCGATGCGACCGGTCTGGCGCACCGAACGCCGTTCCACCACCCGCGCCATGCCGATACCCAGCTTCATCATCGGCGGCAGCGACTGCTCCGGCAATACCGAGAGCGCACCCTCGCGGGCCAGCACCCAGCCAGCATTGAACAGGCGGAAATAGGAGCCCAGACCCATGAACTAAATCTTCCAGCCCGAAAACAGCGTCGCGATATTGCCCGTGAAGCTCTGGTGCTTGACGCGCTTGAACCCGGCCTTGCTCAGCATGCCGGAAAAGGCCGCCGGCTCGGGGAACTTACGGATGGACTCGATGAAATACTGGTAGGGCTGCGCGTCGCCGGTCACGAGCTTGCCCATGGGCGGGATCACCTGGTCCGAATATGTGCGGTACACGGCGTCGAAGCCCGGGACGTCCACCTGCGAGAATTCGAGCACCAGGATGCGCCCGCCGCGCTTGAGTACGCGATGCGCCTCGTCGAGCGCCTTCTGGATGCGCGGCACGTTGCGGATGCCGAAAGCGATCGTATAGGCGTCAAAGCTCTTGTCCTCGAAGGGCAGCTCTTCGGCATTGGCCTGGGTGAAGGTGACTTGCCCGGGATAGCGCCAGTTGCGCGCCCGCTCTTCGCCCACCCGCAGCATGTCGGCATTGATGTCGGAGACGACGACCTCGGCATAGCCGAGCGAAGTATTGACGATGCGCTCGCCAATATCGCCCGTGCCCCCGGCCATGTCGAGCACCCGATAGGGGCGGGTGCCGGCGCGGGGCGGCGCCAGTTCGGACACCATGGCGTCCTTCCAGAGCCGGTGTACGCCCCCGCTCATCAGGTCGTTCATCAGGTCATAGCGGTCGGCTACGTCGTGGAAGACCTGGTCCACCAGACCCTGCTTTTCATCCATGGCGACAGTGCGTTCGCCAAAATGGGTGGTTTCCTCGGACTGGACCATGACCGGACCTCGATGCTCGAACGGATTGCGCGCACCATATATAAGGCATCGGAAAATGCCCATGCGCAAAGCCGCGCAGGGTGAAGGAGTTTTAGCCCATGCCGGAATTGCCCGAAGTCGAGACGGTTCGACGTGGTCTTGAGCCCTGGCTGACCGGAGCGCGCATCGAAACGGTGACGCTCAATCGCAAGGATTTGCGCTTTCCCTTTCCCCAAGGATTGAAGGAGGCTCTCGAAGGCCAGACTGTGACCCATGTGGGCCGTCGCGCCAAATATCTTCTGCTCACCCTCTCGGGCGGCAAGACCCTGCTCAGTCATCTGGGCATGACCGGCTCCTGGCGCTTTGCCGAACACGGCATCGACAAGCCGCCGCGTTACTATGAGCCCGGCACCGAGCCCAAACACGACCATATGGTGTGGGAACTGTCCCATCCGGCGCATGGCGCAAGCCATCTCATCTATGCCGATCCCCGTCGCTTCGGCTTCATCGATCTTTATGACGACATCGAGCAGAGCCCTTACCTCAAGGGCTTGGGCCCCGAGCCGCTGGGCAATGATTTCAGCGCCCAGGGCATGGCGCACACATTTTCGGGCAAGAAGGCGCCCATCAAGGCTGCCTTGCTCGACCAGCGTGTCGTGGCTGGCCTGGGCAATATCTACGTGGCCGAGGCTCTTCATCGTGCGCACATCCACCCCGCGGCCGAAGCCCGCCGACTGGTGCGGGCCGACGGCCGCCCCAAAAAGGCGCTGGACGATCTGGCTTCTGCCGTACGCGAAGTGCTGGTTGCGGCCATCGAGGTGGGCGGTTCCACCATCCGCGACTTCCGCAGCGTTGAGGGGGCGGGCTATTTCCAGCACAATTTCGCCGTTTACGATCGGCAGGGCGATCCGTGTCCCACCCCACTCTGCACGGGCACCGTCGAGCGGATTGTCCAGTCGGGCCGCTCGACCTTCTTCTGTCCCAGGTGTCAGAAAGTGCAGTGAGGGGCGCCGGGGACCAGCCAATGGACATTTTTGATGGGCCCGTTCGCAAGGCCGGCGCTGGAATCGTATTGACGCCCCCCCGCCTTTCCCCTATAGACCCCGCAACTTGGCGGCTGTCGATTGCCGCCGATTTCATTTCAGACCCGGACGCCTGCCACGCACCATGCGGGCAATCGGCCGGTTGGATGTTAAGAGGACCGAAATGGCCAATACGCCGTCAGCCAAGAAGGCGACCCGCAAGATCGCTGCCCGCACCGCGATCAACAAGTCGCGCCGCAGCCGCGTGCGCACCTTCATCCGCAAGGTCGAAGAAGCCATCACCGCCGGCGATCATGCCGCCGCCTTCGCTGCCCTCAAGGCTGCCGAGCCGGAAATCCACCGTGCCGCTGGCAAGGGGATCGTTCATACCAACCTCGCATCGCGCAAGGTCTCCCGCCTCAACAGCCGCGTCAAGGCTCTGGCGGTCTGATCCGGCGATCTCGCGGCGCCGTTAGCGGCAGACGCGGAAAAACGAAAATGGGCTCCGCAAGGAGCCCTTTTTTCTTGCGGCGTGGCCGGGCAAGTTTTTCGCCACATCACTGTCACATGACCGTTGCGTGACGGCCCCGTGACCAAATGTCGTCTGGCCCGCTGGGCACTTTCCTTTAGAAATATCAAAGACTTGTTTCTGATGTCGGGTGGGGTCTTGGCCCTGCTTCGTCAGCCAGGACAAGAATGGATAGAATAAATTTTCCCCTAACGCCGCACCAGCTAAGTGTTGGAATCTGCGTTGAGTCACAGGCGCTTGCCGGAGGTGAGTTTTTGGGGCCCCCGCCCCCTAATTTGGGAGCGTGGGAGTCAAGCCCCTATTTCAACAATTCACGTGTTGCGGGTCCAAATTCGTCCCTCTAATGTACTTTTGCCGACGGGGAAAAGAGGGGTGGAACGACCCTCCTGGAACTGCCGGTCGGGTGCCGGTCTGGCATCCGGAGTTGGGGCAGTAACCGGCCTGGCCGGTCAGAGAGGGTTCGAATGAGTAGCGGTCAATCCGGCCGATGGCTCGTTGGGAGCCGGAAGCGTTCTAAGACCTGAGGCCATTCGGCCAGGGATCACACCAAAGGTCAATCTGAAAACGGCGGCATGACCGCCGGATGAATTTGTGCGCCCGTTTGGCGGGGGCAGGGCAAGGTCGTGTCCAAAGTCCATCAAGGACGAGCACGGCACATAAAATAGATCAGGGGTCTCCGGTCGTTGCGGTCCGGATGGCGACATAACAAATGGGGCAAGACACGATGACGAGACAGGCGACTGCGGGGCGGAGTGACTGGACAGAAGCCACTCCCGTTCCCACCAATCTCTCCCACAAAGACAGCAGCGCCCTTATGTCCGCTTCCGACACTTCCGCCTCCACACAGCGTGACCTCTGGACCCGTGTGCGCGCTCGTCTCAAGGCGACCATGGGCGAAGATGTGTTCACCTCCTGGTTTGCGCGCCTTGAGCTTGAGGAAATCGTCGACGATCTCGTGCACCTTTCGGCGCCGACCCGCTTTCTGTGCTCCTGGGTGCAGTCCAACTACGCCGAGCGCATCCTGGAGGCCTTCCGCCATGATGTGCCCGAAGTTGCGGCCCTGCAGGTGACCATGCGTGTGGCCGGTCAGGCCCGTCCGCGCCTGGCCCCTGCCGCCGAGGCTCCGGCCGCCGAAACTCCGGTCGCTCAGCCTTCTGCCGGCGCCGCCCAGCCTGCCCCTGCCGCGCCCGCAACGCCCCGCCTCGTCCGCGATGGCGCCAAGAATGGCGACGCCCTTTCGGGCAGCGCCATTGACCCGCGCATGACCTTTGACACGTTTGTCGCCGGCTCGGCCAATGAAATGGCTTTCGGTGTCGCCAGGCAGATTGCCAACGCGGCCATCAACAACACCGTGACCTTCAATCCGGTCTATATCCATTCCACGGTCGGCCTAGGCAAATCCCACCTGCTGAACGCCATCGCCCATGCGGTAAGCGAAGCCGATCCGACCAAGAACATCGTCTATCTGACGGCCGACCACTTCATGTACCATTTCATCACGGCCGTGCAGCGCCAGAGCGCGCTCGGCTTCAAGGAATGGCTGCGCAAGGTCGACCTGCTGCTGATCGACGACATGCAGTTCCTCCAGGGCAAGTCCGCCACCGAATTCGGCCACACTCTCGGTGCGCTGCTGACCGGTGCCAAGCAGATCGTGGTGGCTGGCGATGCGCCCCCGCGCGATCTCGAAATGCTCGACGAGCGCGTCCGCTCGCGTCTCTCTGGCGGGCTTGTCGTGCCGATCTCGCCCTTTGACGTGGACCTGCGCCGCGCCATCGTGCAGCGCCGCGCCGAGCAGGTGAATGCCCGCTTCGGCATGCAGTTTCCCACCGCCGTCATCGACTATGTGGCGCGCGCCGTCGCCAGCCACGGCCGCGATCTTGATGGGGCCGTCAACCGCCTCGTTGCCGCCAACCAGCTGACCGGCGAACTCATCACCGTGCCGCTGGCCGAAAAGACCTTGGCGGACCTCATCCGCGCCCGCGACGCCAAGCGCGTCCGCATCGAGGACATCCTGCGCACCGTCTCGCGCCACTACAAGGTGCCGCGCAACGAACTGCTCTCGGCCCGCCGCTCGCGCGACGTCGTTCGCCCCCGCCAGATCGCCATGTATCTGGCCAAGGCGCTGACCCAGCGTTCGCTGCCCGAGATCGGCCGGCGCTTCGGCGGCCGCGATCACACCACCGTGCTGCATTCGGTCCGCAAGGTCGAACAGATGATCAAGGACGATCTCGAGCTCGGCCAGGAAATCGAACTCCTCAAGCGCATGCTGGAGGAGTGAGGTCCGGCTGCGGCCTCGCCGCAGCAAAATCGCTCCAGTGGAGCGATTTTAGGACCGAACGCCCTAAGCGCTAAGCGCGCAGGGCACGAATTCCAGAGATCGCCTGCGCAAGAGGCGGTCCTGACCTTTTGAAAGCGGGGATTACCTGCTTGTGGCGCAGCGCCTGCACTTGCCTTTTGATCGCTGAATTGTAAATGTCCAAACCCCGGTTCGCGCCGGGGTTTGCCGTCTTTTGAGGCGTGTGCAAGTGCCAAGGGTAGGTTTGAAATGAAAGTCACGCTCGAACGCAACCATCTGCTCAAGTCGCTGAGCCATGTGCATCGGGTGGTCGAACGCCGCAATACCTATCCGATCCTGGCCAACGTGCTGTTCAAGGCCAGCGATGACCGTGTCGAACTGCGCGCCACCGACCTCGACATCGAAGTGACCGAAAGCCTGCCGGCCATGGTCTCGACCCCGGGCTCCACTACGGTGCCCGCCCATACGCTTTACGAAATCGTCCGCAAGCTCAGCGACGGCGCCGAAGTGCGGCTCGAAACCGATGGCGGGGAGAACATGGTTCTCACCTCTGGTCGCTCCCGCTTCAACCTGGCGTGCCTGTCGCCCGACAGCTTCCCTGATCTCAAGTCCGGGGCCTTTCCGCACGAATTCGACATCGCCGCCGCCTCACTGCGCGAGTTGATCGAGCGCACCCAGTTCGCCATTTCCAACGAGGAAACGCGCTACTACCTCAACGGCATCTATTTCCACGCCGTCCAGAACAGCGCTTCGGGCAATCTTTTCCGCGCCGTCGCGACAGACGGCCATCGCATGGCGCGCGCCGAAATGGCAGCCCCTGTCGGATCGGAAGGCATGCAGGGCATCATCGTGCCCAAAAAGACCGTGGGCGAAGTCCAGAAGCTGCTCGATGGCGTGGACGGCGACATCCATGTGGAAGTCTCCGACACCAAGATCCGCTTCACCGTCGGCACGGTCGTGCTGCTCTCCAAGCTGATCGAGGGCACCTTCCCCGATTACGAGCGCGTCACCCCCAAGAACAACGATAAGCAAATGCTGGTCGACAAGGCCGGCTTTGCCATTGCCGTCGACCGTGTATCCACCATTGCGTCCGATCGCGGCGGCAAGGCCGTCAAGCTCTCGGCCTCCAATGGCCTGCTCGAACTTTCGGTCACCAATCCGGATCACGGCACCGCCAATGAGGAAGTGGCGGTCGATTTCGACATCGACAGCTTCGAGATCGGCTTCAATGCCCGGTATCTGCTCGACATCATCCAGCAGATCCGCTCGGAAAGCGCCGTCTTCCTGTTCAACGACGCCAATTCACCCACCCTGGTCAAGGAAGAGGGCGAGGCCAACGCACTTTACGTGCTTATGCCGATGCGCGTGTAGGCTGCTATTCTTGCCAAGAAGGCCCCCTCATCCGCAGCGTTGCGGCGACCTCTCCCCCAAGGGAGAGGTGAGGTGGTGCTGAAAGAGCGGAGCGACATCTCTCCCTCTTGGGGAGAGGTCGGCCCCATGGGCCGGGTGAGGGGGCCTTTGCCCGAACACGACCAATGATCCGCCACATCTCCCGCCTGCGCCTCACCGCCTTCCGCAACTACGCCTCTGCGGCGCTTGATCTGGACCAGCGCCACCTCGTGCTGACCGGCCCCAATGGCTCGGGCAAGACCAATCTGCTGGAGGCCGTCTCCGTGCTCTCGCCCGGCCGCGGGCTGCGGGGCGCCAGCTTCGATACGCTCCAGGCTCATGGCACGGATCAGCCCTGGGCGGTCGCGGCCAGCGTCGAAACTGCCGATGGGCCCGCCGATATCGGCACGGGCGCCACGTCCGATGGCGGCCGGCGTGCCCGTATCAATGGCGCCAATGCCCGCTCCATCGAGGCCATGAGCGACTACTTGCGCGTCCTCTGGCTGACTCCATCGATGGATGGCCTGTTTTCCGGGCCGGCGGGCGACCGGCGCCGTTTTCTCGACCGGCTGGTGACGACCCTCATCCCCACCCATTCGGCCGCCGTCTCTGACTACGAAAAGCTGATGCGCCAGCGCAACAAGCTGCTTGAGGAGGGCGGCGACGGGCGCTGGCTCAACGCCATCGAAGCGCAAATGGCTGAGGCGGGTGCCTCGATCCATCTGGCGCGCACCGACAGCCTCGCCCATCTTCAGGCCCTCATTGCCGAAAGCCTTGAGGACAATTCGTTTCCGGCCGCGCAGCTGGCCCTGACGCCGCTGTTTGAGGATGTGGCCGAGCCGCATACTTCGGCCGAGCTCGAAACCCTGCTGCTGCAACGCTGGCATGCCCTCCGGCCCCTTGATCGGGCGGCCGGACGCACCACATCAGGACCGCACCGCGTCGATCTCGATGTGGTGCATGCGCAAAAGAACATGCCGGCGGCTCTGGGCTCGACCGGCGAGCAGAAGGCACTCTTGATCGGGCTGATCCTGGCCCATGCCCGGCTCGTGCGCCTCAGGACCGGGATTACGCCATTCCTCTTGCTGGACGAGATCGCCGCCCATCTCGATCCCGATCGCCGGCGGGCCCTGTTTCAGGCGCTGGACGGGCTCGAAACGCAGTGTTTCCTCACCGGCACAGACCCGGTGCTGTTTGAAGCGCTGGAGCATCGGGCTCAGCACATTGCAGTGCGCGACGGGCGCCTCAGCGGCGGCTGACGTCTGCTTTGGCGTCGTGCGAAGGGAAGGTCCGGCCACCCCGCTTTTGGGCGGGCTGCGCTCCCTTTTCCGGCAAGGGCGCAGGAACGGGGTTTTTGGCAGCCATTATGCCCCGCAAATCCAGCTCAAACGGGCAAATTTCTTGGGGTTTGAGCCCCATTCCGCTAGAACAAAACTTACGTTAATCGACTGATTCGGACCTCATGAGCGACAGCGAAAACCCGACCCCGAACGAGTATGGCGCCGATAGCATCAAGGTGCTTAAGGGCCTCGACGCGGTGCGCAAGCGCCCGGGCATGTATATCGGGGACACCGACGACGGTTCAGGCCTGCACCACATGGTCTACGAAGTGGTGGACAACGCCATTGACGAGGCGCTGGCGGGCCATGCCGATCTCGTCACCGTAACGCTCAATGCCGACGGGTCCTGCACCGTCACCGACAATGGTCGCGGCATTCCCGTGGGCATTCACAAGGAAGAAGGCGTCTCCGCGGCCGAGGTCATCATGACCCAGCTCCATGCGGGCGGTAAGTTCGACCAGAATTCCTACAAGGTTTCCGGGGGTCTGCACGGCGTTGGCGTCTCCGTGGTCAACGCCCTCTCGGTCTTTCTCAAGCTCTCCATCCGCCGCGATGGGCAGGTCCATGAGATGAGTTTCACCCATGGCGTGGCCGATGCGCCGCTGGCCGTGGTCGGGGAATATGAGGGGCGTTCGGGCACGGCGGTGACGTTCCTGCCCAGCCCTCAGACCTTCACCATGACCGAGTTCGACTTCAAGACGCTCGAACACCGTCTGCGCGAACTGGCATTCCTCAATTCGGGCGTGCGCATCCTTCTGGCCGACCGTCGTCATCCCGAGCCGGTCGAGGTCGAGCTGTTTTATGAAGGTGGCCTCGAAGCCTTCGTCAAATATCTTGATAAGTCCAAGGCGCCCGTGATCGAGACGCCGATCTACATGCGCGCCGAAAAAGACGGCATCACCGTCGAAGTGGCGTTGCAGTGGAACGACAGCTACCACGAAAACGTGCTCTGCTTCACCAACAACATCCCCCAGCGCGATGGCGGCACGCACTTGGCAGGTCTGCGCGGTGCGCTGACGCGCCAGGTCACCGGCTACGCCACGTCCTCGGGCATTGCCAAAAAGGAAAAGGTCGAGCTGTCGGGTGACGATACCCGCGAGGGACTGACCTGCGTCCTTTCGGTCAAGGTGCCCGATCCCAAATTCTCCTCCCAGACCAAGGACAAGCTGGTCTCCTCCGAAGTGCGCCCCGTTGTCGAAAACATCGTCAACGAAAAGCTCGGACAGTGGTTTGAAGAGCATCCCAACGAGGCCAAGACCATCGTCGGCAAGGTGGTGGAAGCCGCCGCCGCCCGCGAGGCCGCCCGCAAGGCGCGTGAGCTGACCCGCCGCAAGGGCGCGCTCGAAATCTCCTCGCTCCCCGGCAAGCTTGCCGACTGTCAGGAACGCGATCCGGCCAAGTCCGAAATCTTCATCGTCGAGGGCGACTCCGCAGGTGGCTCCGCCAAGCAGGGCCGCGACCGCTCCAATCAGGCCGTGCTGCCGCTGCGCGGCAAGATACTCAACGTCGAGCGCGCGCGTTTTGACCGCATGATCTCGTCGGACCAGGTCGGGACCCTGATCACGGCGCTGGGCACGGGCATTGGCCGGGAAGAATTCAATCCCGACAAGCTCCGCTACCACAAGATCATCATCATGACGGACGCCGACGTCGACGGCGCCCATATCCGCACGCTGCTCTTGACCTTCTTCTACCGGCAGACCCGCGAACTGATCGAGCGCGGGCATATCTACATCGCCCAGCCTCCGCTCTACAAAGCCACCCGCGGCCGCTCCGAGCTCTATCTCAAGAACGAGGAAGCGCTGGAGGACTACCTCCTTCAGGGCGGCATAGAGGATGCGGTCTTCAAGACGCGCGATGGCGCCGAGCATGCCGGACCCGATCTTCTGGGCATTCTCCAGCAGGCCCGCGACATCACCAAGGCCATCAACAATCTCAACACCCGCTACAACCGCAACCTGGTCGAACAGGCAGCCATTGTGGGCGGACTTGATCCCGATGGCATGTCCGACCCGCAAAAGAGCGCTGAAACGCTCAAGCGCGTTGCCCAGCGCCTCGACCGTATATCCGACGAGCTCGAGCGCGGCTGGACCGGAGAAATCACCGACGACGAAGCGCTGGCCTTCTCGCGCACCGTGCGCGGCGTCACTGAAACCCACCAGATCGACCGTGCCCTGCTCCAGAGCGCGGATGCCCGCAAGCTCCGTCAGCTGGCCGAGCGTCTCGATGAGCTATTCGGGGGCGTGCCCACGCTGACCCGCAAG
Organism: Pseudomonadota bacterium; assembly: GCA_023391095.1. Taxonomy (GTDB): domain Bacteria; phylum Pseudomonadota; class Alphaproteobacteria; order Rhizobiales; family Devosiaceae; genus Devosia. The sequence goes on along the minus strand of JAEWBN010000009.1, from coordinate 37,084 downwards.
GGTGAGACCATCAACATTTATGGCCCGGCCTCCCTTTTCAAGGCCGTCACCGATGCCGGCCGCAAGGGTGTTTCGCTCCAACGCTACAAGGGCCTGGGCGAAATGAATGCCGAGCAGCTTTGGGAAACCACGCTCGATCCCAATGCCCGCACCCTGCTGCGTGTCGAGATCGACCAGACCGACGAAGCCGACCAGATCTTCACCGCCCTGATGGGCGATCTGGTCGAGCCGCGTCGCGACTTCATCCAGGACAATGCGCTCAATGTGAGCAACCTGGACGTCTAGCCTATCGGCCGGCCGGGGCTCCCGGCTGGCCCTTCGCCCCCACCAGCGCAGCGTCAAAAGCCACCATGCGATTGCGCCCCCTGTGCTTGGCGGCATAGAGCGCCGCATCGCTCGCCGCGATCAGGTGCTCCGGCTCAAGCTCCTTCGTGTCGCCCGCCTGCACAAAGCCACAACTGATGGTGAGCGTCCTTGCTACGGGGGATGCCGCATGTTCGAGCGCAAGCGCCTCCACATTTTCATAGACCCGCTCAAGAACCCGCTGCGGCTGGGCCCCGTCCGAAAGGATCAGGCAGAATTCTTCCCCGCCATAGCGCGCCGCCAGGTCATAGGGCCGCCAGGCTGCTGATGCGATGGCCTCGGCCACCGCAGCCAGCGCCCGGTCTCCCTGGCGATGACCATAACGGTCGTTATAGGCCTTGAAATGATCGATATCGAGCATGGCCACGGCAAGGCTAGTGCCTTCCCGCCGCGCCAGCGCGCAGGCCCGGTGTAGTTCCTCGTCGAGCGCACGACGGTTGGCAATGCCGGTCACCGCGTCGATCATGGCTTCGCGACGCAGGATCTGCACCTGTTCGCGTAGGGCTTCATTGTTCCGGATGAGCTTCTGCTCGGCCAGCCAGGTGTCCGTAATATCGATCACATAGCCGACGGCACGGCTGGGATTGCCTTGGAAATCATCGAAAATCATGGCTGAGGAGCGTACCCAGCGCACTTCGCCGTCGGGCCTCACGATGCGGAATTCAATGCCGTAATTCTTTCGCTCCGACAGCAGCTGGCGTGCCGTGTCCTGTACCTCGGTAGCCCGCTCACGGTCTTCCGGATGAATGACACTCTGGAAATCGGCCACTGACACGATGGGCCGGTCCGGGCTGCGCCCCATGATCGCATACCAGCGCGCGTCGCAGGTCATGCGATCGCTGGCAATGTCATAGTCCCAGACGCCCAGCCCGCCCACCTGCGCTGCCAGTTCCAGCCGCTGATGCTGTTCCAGCAGCTGGATTTCGGTGGAAACCGGCCCGGCCAGCCCCTCTTTGGCGCCCTGCGCGCCATGGGCTGTCGTCGTCTTGTCCTCAAGGCGCATTCCTGCTCCTTCCTCCCGGTCCCATTGCATGGCACCGTCCTGCTCACCACTTGCAGTCCAACGGCCCGTCTTGTCTATGGGTCCACACAGAAGCAGGATTGTTTCACTATCGGCGCAACCTGCAAACGGAGCGTGAATGAAAAAGATCGGTTTTCTGTCCTTCGGACACTGGAATCCTTCGCCCCAATCGGGCACCCGCTCGGCGGGCGACGCGCTATTGCAGTCGATTGACCTGGCGGTAGCCGCCGAGGAACTGGGGGCCGACGGCGCCTATTTCCGCGTGCATCACTTTGCCCGCCAGCTTGCCTCGCCCTTTCCGCTTCTTGCCGCCGTCGGGGCGCGCACCGGGAACATCGAGATCGGCACGGCCGTGATCGACATGCGCTACGAAAATCCGCTCTACATGGCCGAAGATACCGGCGCGGCCGATCTCATTTCCGGCGGTCGCCTGCAATTGGGCATTTCCCGCGGCTCACCCGAACAGGTGATCGACGGCTGGCGCTATTTCGGGTTCCAGCCTGAAGAGGGCAAGACCGATCAGGACATGGCCCGCCAGCATGCCGAAGTGTTTCTCGAAGTGCTTGGGGGCAAGGGGTTTGCTCAGCCCAATCCCCGCCCCATGTTCCCCAATCCGCCGGGCCTCCTGCGGCTCGAACCGCATTCCGAAGGTCTGCGCGAGCGCATCTGGTGGGGCGCCGCCAGCGACGCAACCGCCGTCTGGGCGGCAAAAATGGGCATGAACCTGCAATCCTCGACGCTCAAATTCGACGAGTCCGGCAAACCCTTCCATGTCCAGCAGGCCGAACAGATCCGCGCCTATCGCGCGGCATGGAAGGAGGCGGGCCATAACCGTGAACCCCGCGTCTCGGTCAGCCGCTCGATCTTCGCCCTGGTCAACGATCAGGACCGCATGTTCTTTGGCGCAGGCCGCCCGGAAGAAGACCAGTTCGGCTATATCGAGCCCGAAAAACGCGCCGTCTTCGGTCGTGGCTACACGGCCGAACCGGACCGGCTGATCGACGACCTCAAGCGCGACGAGGCCATTGCCGAAGCCGATACCCTGCTCCTGACCGTGCCCAACCAGCTCGGCGTCGACTACAATGCCCATGTCATCGAGAGCATTCTCAAATATGTCGCCCCGGGCCTGGGCTGGCGCTGATCAGGGCAGGCTGAAGCCGCTGCCCACACAGCCATTGGCCTGCCAGTAGTGGTCGACCGGCGTATGCCGGCCGGTCGCCACCTGCTCGATCCGGGCAGCAAAGGCCATGGCCCGGCATTCGTCCGGTCCGGCCACGACATGCACCATTTCATGCAGAACCGTGAGCCGGCGCAGCCCGTCCGTGCCCTCCTGGTAAAATTGCGGGCAGAGCGCCAGCCGGACCACGCCCTCCTGGGGCGGGATGGTCACATAGGCGGCAAAGCGTCCGCAATCGCCACTGGCCGATGACGGCGATGTGACGGCTAGGCGCACGGTAACGCCCCAATATGCCGATGAAAACCGCCGCAGCGTCAGCCCATCGCGATAAGCGGCAAGATCGACGCCATAAAGCTCGCGCCCCAGCGAGGGCAGGGCCCTTTCAAACGCGTCGGCCGCCGCTGCAAACGCTCGGTCGGCCGCATCCTGCGCCAGCGACGGCGGACTGGCCAGCAGCAGAACGAGAAAACCGAGCACGCGCATCATCATGCCTGCTCTATGCGCGGGCCATCGCCGGGGGTCAAGCAAAGCCCCCGTGACCCGACCTGTGTTCCATGCGCAACACGGCGGCGAGGCCGGCAAATCCTCACATAAACCGGCCACAATTGACGCGGAAAAGGCTTTGGCAAAAGCCGCAACACCGTGCGGAACGGATCAGCCTTTTGGCAAAGGCGCGCGCGATCCCGTTAACCGCCTGCTTACCATTGGTTTCCCTTGGCCGGCGAACAGGGTAGAAGCGGCGTGACACTTTTCTTGAACAGGTCTGCTTGATGGATTTCCGCATTTCGGCCGATGACCGCGTTGGGGCTCCCAGCCAGAAGGGCAAAGCGCAACCGCGCGCTGCCAAGGGTACTCAGCGCGTCGAGCCGAGCATGGGCCGGGCGGCAGGCATATTTATTGACGACGAACGCTCCGGCGGCGTGCCCCCCGGCGGCGGCGGGCGCGGCGGCAATGGCGGCGGCCGCAAGCCGCCCCGCGCGGAAAAACCCAGGCGCGGCAAAGCCGAGGCTACAAAGCCCAAGCGCCGTCGTTCGCGCTCCGGCGGCTTCCTCATGGGCCTGCTCTGGTGGGGCTTTGTCGCCTGCCTGTGGGGCGGCCTGGCCGTTATCGGCATCATCGTCTATTACGGCGCGCAATTGCCCTCGTCCGACACCTGGGCCATCCCCCAGCGTCCGCCCAATATCCGCATCCTGGCCGCCGATGGCAGCCTCATTTCCAACCGCGGACAGACGGGCGGCGAAGCCGTCACCTTCCGCGAACTGCCGCATTACGTGCCCGCCGCCTTTATCGCGTCGGAAGACCGACGCTTCATGACCCATTTCGGCGTCGACCCGATCGGTCTGATGGCGGTCGCGGTGGAGTCCATCCAGGCGCGCGATATCACCCGCGGTGCCTCCACCCTTACCCAGCAGGTCGCCAAGAACCTCTTCCTCACGCCCGACCAGACCCTGGGCCGCAAGGTGCAGGAAGCCATTCTGGCCATCTGGCTCGAGCAGAATTTCACCAAGGAAGAAATTCTCGAACTCTATATGAACCGCGTCTTCTTCGGGCAGGGCGCCTATGGCATCGAGGCGGCGGCGCAGACCTATTTCGGCGTCTCGGCGCGCAATCTGTCTCTGGGCCAGGCCGCCATGCTCGTCGGCATCCTGCCGGCGCCCTCGGTCTATAACCCCAAGACCAACCCGACCCGCGCCGCCGAACGCCAGCGCCTCGTGCTCAATGTCATGGCGCAGGAAGGCTATATCACCACCGAGGAAGCCTCGGCCGCCCGCATCGACCCCGACCAGTCGGTCCGCACCCGCATTGCCGGTTCGGAATCCTACGTTGCCGACTGGGTCGAGTCGCTGATGACCGCCTATATCGGCGAGATCGAAAAGGACGTGGTGGTCCAGACCACCATCGACTGGAAGATGCAGAAGGACGCCGAGTTCATCGTGCGCGAGAAGGTGACGACGGAAGGCCCTAATCGCGGCTTCTCCCAGGGAGCCCTCGTCGCCATGGAAGTAGACGGCACAGTGCGCGCCATGGTGGGCGGCGTCGACTATCAGCAGAGCCAGTACAACCGTGCGGTCACTGCCAAGCGCCAGCCCGGCTCTGCCTTCAAGCCCTTCGTTTATCTGGCCGCCATGGAAAAGGGCTATACGCCCGACACTCTGGCCGAAGACGCCCAGTTCGACTTCAATGGCTGGAGCCCGCGCAATTCCACCGGCAAATATGCCGGCACCGTGACCCTGCGGCAGGGCCTGGCCTATTCGCTCAACACCATTGCGGCGCGCCTGGCCATCGACGTGACGCCCGAAAAGGTGATCGAAGTCGCCATGCGCCTGGGCATTTCCTCCCAGCTGACGCCGGTTCCCTCCATCGCCCTTGGCACCCAGGAAGTGAACCTGCTCGAACTCACCAGCGCCTATGCACCCTTTGCCAATGGCGGCAATGGCGTCATTCCCAATGTCATCACTAAGATCGAGGACGTCGAGGGCAAGGTGCTTTACGAGGCCTCCGATGCCGGCCCCGGCCGCGTCATAGACCCCACCGTGCTCGCCTATATGAACGACATGCTCAAGACCGCCGTCGAGGTTGGCACGGGCCGTGGCGCGCAGATCGGCGGCTGGGACATGGGCGGCAAGACCGGTACGTCCCAGGAATCCCGCGACGCCGTGTTTGTGGGCTACACCTCGGCCATTGTCACTGGCGTCTGGCTGGGCAATGACGACAACAAGGGCACCCGTCTCTCCGGCGGCAACGTTCCGGCTGCCATCTGGTCCGAATTCATGACCAAGGCGCTGGCCGGCCGTACGCCCAATCCCATTCCCGGCGGCTCCTATGCCGGCCAGCTCATCGCCCAGCAGCTGATCGATCCCAATACCGGTCAGCCCGCCATCGATCCGATGACCGGCCAGCCCATGGTGCAATATGTCGATGGCGGTTCGGGTCAGGTGGTCCAGACCATGACCGATCCGGCGACCGGCCAGATCGTGGCCATCGACCCGGCCACCGGCCAGCCGATCCAGGGCCTCCAGCCCATTCAGGGCCAGGCCTCCAATCCGCCGATCCAGACCGGCACCATGGTCGACCCCGCAACGGGCCTGCCGACCGCGACCGGCGCCGACCCCTGGGCTGGGCAGTCCGTCACCTATGACGCCAATGGCCAGCCCATCGATCCGGTCACCGGCTTCCCGCTGCAGCAGGACAATGGCTTTTCCCAGCAGCAGGGCTTTGACGCCGGCTTCACTCAGGACGCGCCGATCGATCCGGAAACCGGCCTGCCCATGACCCTGGTCACCGACCCAGCCACGGGCCAGCAGGTCTGGGTGCCCAGCGCCCCGGTCCAGCAGCAGATCGAGATCCAGAACAATGGCGGCTTTGCTCCGCCTGCCGATCTGGGTCAGCAGCAGCCGGTCTATGAGCAGCCGCAGTCCCAGCGCACGCTGATGGACCTCATTTTTGGCAACTAGCCTTCCAGCGAGGGCCTGGGTCTTTGCCTTGGCCTTCGCCCTTCACAATGCTGAGGAACTCCTCCTCGACCTGCCCCTATGGGTGGCGTCCCGGCCGCAGCTGGGTGTGATCGCCGCCTTGCAGGGCGGCGGCTGGTTCGCCCCGGCGGCGCTGGCGCTTTCCATCGGCGCGGTGCTCTTCGCCTTGATTGCTGCCCGCTTTCCGCACCCGTGGATGGGGTTTCTGCTGAGGATCGCGGCGGTTCTGATGCTCGCCAATAGCTTATCCCATCTTGTCTTCAGCATCGTCACAGCAAGCCTCATGCCCGGCACGCTCACCGCTCTTGTGGTGGTTGCGCCGGTGAGCCTCTGGCTATTGCTCTCCCCAGGCAAAAAAGAACCCCGGCAAGCCGAGGTTCGATAAAGCCTAGAGTACGATGATCGGCGCCCCGTTGGGCACCCGTTCATAAAGATCGATCACGTCGTGGAAAAGCAGGCGCACGCAGCCGCTCGATACGGCCTTGCCGATCGTGGCGACATCCATCGTCCCGTGTATGCGATAGAGCGTGTCGCGATTACCCTGGTGGATGTAGAGCGCACGCGCCCCCAGTGCATTAAGCAGGCCGGGCGGCTGCCCGTTGCGATACATTTCAAGTTCCGGTTGCCGCTCGATCATCTCGGCTGGCGGGGTCCACACCGGCCACTTGCGCTTATAGGCGATATGTCCTTGGCCGCTCCATTCGAACCCTGCACGGCCAAGCCCCACGCCATAACGCATGGCGCGATTATCAGGCATGGTGAAATAGAGGAAGAAGTTGGCGGTATCGACCACGACGCGGCCGGCGGGCTGGCCTGTCGTGTTGGCAACCTCCTGCCGCCAGTACACCGGCTGGGTCAGCGACACATCCGCCGCCGGCACCGGATATTCCTCATTCGGCAGGGCGGCATACATGGCCTGCACATCGGGCGGCACCACCGGGCGCAGGGGCTCGGGCGGCTGCTGGATACGGGCTGTGCTGGTGGTGCTGCAACCGGCAAGGGTAAGGGCGCCCAGGCTGGCAAAGCCAGCCAGCATGGCGCGGCGCGACAGGCGCGCATGAACAACTGCGGACATCAAGAATTCCTTGGCCCCTTGTGGGGCATCTGAGCGATGGGATGGCTGGTTCGGCTCAGAAGGACCGGGGTGGTCGCAGGGGCAGCGCTTCCCGCCACAGCGCAATGCCCGGGCTATGTGCAAGCTCGGGCTCGGCGCAATGGGGCGGCTGGGGCAGGGCCGGCACGCTCACCGGAATGGCGTGATGCGGCCCGCAAGGCATGACGATCCCGGCGCCAAGATCGATCTCGCCGCGCTGGATGGTCACGGTAACGGGGATCGACTTGTTGTTTTCGTCCACCATGTTGAGCACCACGATGGGCGTGCTCACATAGCGATGGGCATGCGCGACCGTCGTCCCTGCCAGGGACGCAAAGGCGAAAACAAGGGCAATAAGGGCGACGAGACGCTGCATGGCCTCGTGATACCGGGAGGATTGCGGCAGCAAATTGGCAGTTCCCTGGCTCAACTGCCGGTTCCCGGTGCCTGCCATGCCATGAGGTCCCGACCGTGTGCTTTTAGCCACGCCCGTCCCCGCGCCATATCGGGCAGTGTCCGCTCCACCGTCGCCCAGAAAGCCGCGGAATGGTTCATCTCGACCAGATGCGCCACTTCATGCGCCGCCACATAATCGAGCACATGCGGTGGCGCCAGGATCAGCCGCCAGTTGTAGTTGATGGTGCCGGTCGATGAACACGAGCCCCACCGGCTCGCCTGGCTGCGCATTCGCACCTGCTTGACGCTGACCCCCAGCCGCGCGGCGTGGATCGCGCTTTGCCGGTTGAGATCGGCCAGCGCTTCCCCCTTGAGCCAGTCATAAAGCCGGCGCGGCAGGTGTTCGGGCCCGCCCGGCACATGCACTTCGGGGCCATGGGGGCGCTCGACCACCTCCACCCGTCCACGCACCTTGCCGGTGCTGACCACCAGATGCGGTACGCCCCGCACCGGAACAAGGGTGCCCGCGACCAGCCGCTGCGCCTGTGCGGTCCGTGGCAACCGCGCCGCCAGCCAGTTGCGATGCTTGCGGAGAAAAGCCTCGGCATCGGCCCAGCGCGCCCGTTCCGGCAGGGTGAGCAAGGGCCCGCTCGCCGGCAGCGACAGCCGGAAGCCGCGCGCTCGTGCGCTGACCTTGACCGCGATCTCGACGGTGGCCCCATCGATCTCGATATGCGTCGTGCGGGGCGTCGGCGCCGGTTTCTGGCGAAGAAAGGAAAACATGGCGGGCTTGGGAATCACCGGCCCATTCTAGTGCGTTTGTTGCCGATACCGGCGCAAAAAAAAGCGCCCCTCGCGGGGGCGCTCAGTGAAAGCCGTTGGGAATGATCGGCTCAGGAGGTCGGGAAGTCCAGTTGGTAACGGCTTAACCGTTATTCGGGTTGCCCCAATTGTTCTCTTTATTCTGCTCGAAGCCCTGGCGGTTGCCGCGGTGCTCGCTCATGAAGCGGTCGAACTCCTCGCGATCCTTGGCCTTGCGCAGGTTGGCCATGTATTCGTGGAAGGCGTCGATTTCGGCGTCGAGCCGGGCGCGTTCTTCCTCGAGCCGGCGCAGCTGGTCGGCACGGTACTCGTCAAAGGCGGCATTGCCGGACGAAGAGAAGTCGGTGCGGCCAAAGCCGGCATGCTTGGAATTGTTCTTCACGTAGCTGCATCCCTTGTTCCAGTAGGCCTGGGCCTTTTCGGCGGAGCCGCCGAATTTTTCGCCCCACAGGATGTAGCCGAGCATCGCCAGGCCCAGGGGCCAGAAGATGACAAAGCCGAGAACCATGAGGGCGATGGTCAGCGGGGACCATTGCGGTTTGATGATTGCTGTGTTCATGTCGTTTCGTCTCCCAGTCACGATGGCTCATACGTGGTCCCCACCGAGACAGGATCAAGAATGTGCCTGTCGCTTTTTTGAACTTGAAATGGCCCTGACCCCTCCCTATGGGGCCGGTGCCCGGCAGCCCCCATGACCGATCAGACCAGCCCCACCGCCTTGCCTTTTCCCTCATCCTGGCGGCCTCTGAGGCTCAACACGCTGGTCGTACTGCGCTGGCTGGCCGTCATCGGGCAGACTATCGGCGTCTTTTTCGTCAATTGGGGCCTGGGCTTCCCCCTGCCGCTCTGGGAATGCCTGGCGCTGATCGCGCTTTCCGCCGCGCTCAATGTCGGACTCATCGTGCGCTATGGCGCCAATATGCGGCTCACTTCCCGCGTCGCGGCAGCCCAGCTTGCCTTCGACCTCTGCCAGCTCGGCGGTCTCCTCGCCCTTACCGGTGGTCTGCAGAACCCGTTTTCGCTGCTGCTCCTCGCCCCCGTTTCCGTCTCGGCCACGTCCCTGCCGCAGCGGCAGAGCTTTCTGATCGCGCTTCTGGCCGCCGCCATCGCCTCGGTCCTCGCCATCATCCACCTGCCGCTGCCCTGGGACCCGGCCCAGCCCATCATCTTCAACCGCATCTACGTCATCGGCATCTGGGTCTCGATCATCTGTGGCGTGGTCTTCATTGCTGCCTATACCAACCGCGTCGCCCATGACGCCCGCCAGATCGCCGATGCGCTGGCCGCTACCGAACTGGCCCTTTCCCGCAAGGAACAACTGTCCGCCCTCGACGGCCTTGCCGCCGCCGCCGCCCATGAGCTGGGCACCCCGCTCTCCACCATTGCCCTGGCAGCCAAGGAAATGCGCGCCGAAGTGGAGGAAGGCGGGCTTCTGGCCGAAGATGTCGAGCTCATCATCGAGCAGGCCGCCCGCTGCCGCGCCATTCTCGCCAAGCTGCGCAATCTGGGCAGCGAGCCGGCTGATCTCTTTGCCGAAGCCCCCATCACCGACATTCTCGACGAAGTGGCCCGTCCCCATGAGGGCCGCGGCAAGGTCATCCTCTTCGATGCCGGCAAGGCCCTCGGCCCCGCCCCGGTCTTTCCCCGTTCGGTGGGCCTGCTCTATGGCCTGGGCAATCTCATCGAAAACGCTACCGATTTCGCCCGCCAGACCGTGCGCATCGAAACCGGCTGGGACCAGTCGGCCATCACCGTGTCGATCATCGACGACGGCCCCGGCTTTGCCCCCGAACTCATTGCCCGTCTGGGTGAACCCTATCTCACCAGCCGCCCGCGCGATCCCGCCGGCAGCGACGCGCACCAGCCGGGGGGGCTGGGCCTGGGCATATTCATCGCCAAGACGCTGCTGGCGCGCACCGGCGCCCGGCTGACCTTCGATAATGCCGAACCGGCAGGCCACGCACGCGTTACCATTGTCTGGCCGCGCGACGATGCGCCGGGCCAATCCGGCAGGCCGGTTTTGACGTAACCGAGGCAAAGGATTATTGGAAAAGCCATGAACACGATCGAAGATCTCCTGGCTGCCGACCCGAGCCTGCTCCTGGTCGATGACGACGCAGCCTTTTTAAGCCGCCTCGAACGCGCCATGGCGCGGCGGGGCTTTGAAGTCCGCATTGCCGGCACGGTCGCCGCCGGCCTTGCCGCCGTGGCCGAACGGCCCCCCGCCTATGCGGTGGTCGACCTGCGCCTTGAAGACGGCAATGGCCTCGATGTGGTTTCGGCCTTGCACCAGAAACGCCCCGATGCCCGCGCCGTGGTGCTCACCGGCTATGGCAATATCGCCACGGCCGTGACCGCGGTGAAGCTGGGCGCCATGGATTATCTCAGCAAACCCGCCGATGCCGACGACGTTATCAATGCGCTTCTGGCCACGGGCGAGGACAAGCCCGAGCCGCCGGAAAATCCCATGTCGGCCGATCGCGTGCGCTGGGAACATATCCAGCGCGTCTATGAGCTGTGCGACCGCAACGTTTCCGAAACGGCCCGCCGCCTCAACATGCACCGCCGCACCCTCCAGCGCATCCTCGCCAAGCGCGCGCCGCGATAACGCTGGCGGTCGCAGGAACGCTCAAGAAATGAGATCGTCACCCTCGGGCTTGACCCGAGGGCTCTGCACTTGCCGCAATTTCCTGAAGTAAAGTCCCCTCGGGTCAGGCCCGAGGGTGACGTGCGGTGGGTAGGGGTTATCCAGCCCTCACGCCTCGAACAGCGTCTCGAACCCGCCATAGATCATGCGCGCGCCGTCGAATGGCATCGTCATCGCCTGCATGCGCGGGTCGCTCATCATCTTCTGTCCGGCGGCGTCGCGCGTCGCCTTGTCGGGATATTCGACCCAGGAAAAGACGATGACCTCGTCAGGCTTGGCAGCGACGGCCTTCATGAAGTCGGTCTGCTGGCCTGCCGGCACGTCGTCTCCCCAGGTCTCGACGACGCGCGTGGCGCCCCATTCCTTGAACAGCACCGCGGCGGCGCGGGCATGCTCGATATAGGCTTGTTTGTTCGCTTTCGGCACGGCCGCCACAAATCCATCCACATAGGTCATTCTTCTCTCCTCATTCCTGGCTGTCTCGACAATGACGAATACCGGGCGCTAACTCCGACACGAGGACGGAGAAAAGACGAGGAGAATGTCGATGAGCGTCACCCTCCATTTCCACGGCGCCGCTGGCACCGTCACCGGCTCCTGCTATCGCGTCGTCCATCCCGGTGGACAGTTCCTGGTCGATTGCGGGCTCTTTCAGGGCAACAAGAGCGTGCGAGACCTAAACCTCAAGCCCACGCCCTTTGACCCCCGCGCTATCGACTTTCTTATCCTCACACATGCCCATATCGACCATGCCGGTCTCTTGCCAAAGCTCTATGCCGAGGGCTGGCGCGGGCCCATGTGGATGACCGAGCCCACGGCGGGCCTGCTCGAATATCTCCTGCCCGATAGCGCCGGTATTCAGGAAAGCGAGGCCGAGCGCGAAACCAAGAAGCGCAATCGGCGGGGCGATGAACCGGCAAAGCCACTTTACACCATGATGGATGCCGAAGAGGCGCTGCAGCATCGCCGTACCTGCCAATATGGCGAATGGATCGAGCCCGGCCCCGGCGTGCGCGCCCGCTACTGGAATGCAGGTCACATCATCGGTTCGGCCTCCATCGAGGTCGAGGTGATGAACGGCGACGGCAAGCCGGTGCGGCTCATGTTCTCCGGCGATATCGGGCCAGACGAAAAGGTTTTTTACGCCGAGCCTGAGGGTCCTTCCGGCTTTGACTATATCCTCTGCGAAAGCACCTATGGCGGGCGCGAGCGCGAGGATTATACGCTCGTGCAGCGCCGCGAGGCACTCAAGGCCGAAATCAACCTGGCCATGAACCGCGGGGGCAATCTGGTCATCCCCGCCTTCGCCGTCGAGCGCAGCCAGGAATTGCTGCATGACATCGGCCTTCTGATCAAACAGGGCGAGATCGACCCGCGCCTCGTGGTGCTCGATAGCCCGCTGGCCAGCAAGGTGACCGGCGTCTACCGCAAATATTCGCGCCTCTTCGAGGATACCGAGCTTTCTGCCGACGAACTCTTCAACGATCCGCGCTTCCGCATCATCGAGGCGGTGGAGGATTCCAAGGCGCTCAATGCGATCAAGGGCGGCGCCATCATCATGTCCGCCTCGGGCATGGCCGATGCCGGCCGCATCAAGCATCACCTGCGCAACAATCTCATCCGCGCCAATGCCACCGTGCTGTTCGTGGGCTACCAGGCGCCCGGCACTCTGGGCCAGATCATTCTCTCGGGCGCAAAGGAAGTGCGCATCCACGGCACCATCGTTCCGGTCCGGGCCAGCGTGCGCGCCATGGGCAATTACTCCGCCCATGCAGATCATTCCGAGCTTATGGCATGGATTGCTGAGCGACTGCCCGCGCACGGCGCCCTGTTTCTCACCCATGGCGAAGACGAGGAGCGCCATGCCCTGCGCGAGGCGCTGATCGCGAGCGGGCAACTGGGCGGCGATCAGGTCATCCTGCCCCAGCTCGACGACTATTTCGAGTTGACCGTATCCGGCATCAAGGCGGCGCTGGCCCCGGCCGCCCGCCGCGTCGATCTGCGCCAGCTGCCCTCGGACTGGCACAATGCCTTTTCCGATTTCACCATCCGCCTCAGCCAGCGTCTCCACGACCTGCCCGACGCCGAAAAGCTCGCCCTCATGGTCGAACTTCAGCGCAAACTCTCCGACCTCGGCGCCCAACCCACCCCGCCGCCCGTGCCGACCCCCATCACGCCGGCAGAAACCCAGGCCTACGACGAGTAGGGCGCGGTAGCGGCCCTACCTCCCCCTTCACGGGGAGGAACGCAGAGCTTGGCGCTGCAAGCGCCTAGCGCCGCTCGGAGGGGGTGCCCACGCACTCGGGTCCAGCGGCAGCCACCCCCTCCCATCCTCCCCTTGACGGCGGAGGTACCGTCGCTCGACCCATCGGGCCGTAGCAGAGATATGAGGGGGTGCGTCCGCCCATCGCTCCCGGATCGGCCGCAAACGGAGACGGGTGACAGGTTCTCCCACATTTGTGGCTCTTGACCAGAACCCCTCATCCGGCCCTTCGGGCCACCTTCTCCCACAAGGGGAGAAGGAAAGGCAAAGCCCCACCCCCGCCCCACCCACCGGCCTTCACCTCCCCCTTCACGGGGGAGGCAAGCAGAGCTTGGCGCTGCAAGCGCCTAGCGCCGCTCGGAGGGGGTACATCTCCCCTCGTCTCTCACGGATAGGTGCGTCTCCTAGCCTCTGCCTGTTCGCCGTAGGAGAGGTGGATCGGCAGCAGACCGAGACGGGTGAGGGCTTCTCCCCCCACCCACCAGTGCCCCCCATCATCTAGCCCTGCAGTTCACTGCCTCTACATGTGACGCGAGGAAGGCGGAGCGCCAACACCGCCCCAGCCACCGGCCTTCACCTCCCCCTTCACGGGGGAGGCAAGCAGAGCTTGGCGCTGTAAGCGCCTAGCGGCGCTCGGAGGGGGTGCCCGCACACTCAGGTCCAGAAGGCGGCCACCCCCTACCATCCTCCCCCGTTAAGGGGGAGGTGCTGCATCGAGTTCTGTCGTGAGAACACAAAAACGGGCAGGGACCGCTCCCCGCCCGTCTCCTTCAAAGTCGCAAAAATCCTACTTCAGCGCGTCGGTCACCACGGTCGTATAGGCGCCTTCCGGGGCAGCCTTGATGATCGACTGGTCGAGCAGTGCCTGCACGGTGCGGTCATAGGTGGCCATGTCCAGTGCCGGATCGTCCGGATCGACCAGCTTGGAGACTTCCTCGACCATGTAGCGCTGGTGGTCGAATTCGGCCGCGCCGGTATCGTCCATTTCAACCACGATCTCGGCGGCCTCGTCCGGATTTTCTAGCGCATAGGCCCAGCCCTTCATCGAGGCGCGCACGAAGCGGGCATAGGCGTCCACCTTGGCCGGATCATCGAGCGTGTCTTCCATGACGTAGAGACCGTCTTCGAGCAGGTCATTGCCCATTTCGGTATAGTTGAAGATGGTCAGGTTATCCGGCCCGTAGCCGGCATCGAGCGCCTGGCCATATTCGTTATAGGTCATGACCGAGATACAGTCCGCCTGGCCCTGGATCATCGGCTGGATGTCAAAGCTCTGCTGCAGAACCGTGACGCCGCCCTCAGAGCCATCGGTGGCCAGTCCCAGCTTGTTCATCCAGGCAAAGAACGGATATTCGTTGCCGAAGAACCAGACGCCCAGCGTATGGCCCGGGAAATCGGCTTCCGAGGTGATGCCGGTTTCGGTCGGGCAGATCATCATCAGGCCGCTGCGCTTGAACGGCTGGGCAATGTTGACCAGCGGCACGCCATTGTCGCGCGCCGACATGCCGGCTGCCATCCAGGTCACGATGATATCGGCGCCACCGCCAGCGATCACCTGTTCGGGGGCGATATTGGGGCCGCCGGGCAGGATGGTGATGTCGAGGTCTTCCTCGTCATAAAAGCCCTTGGCCTCGGCCACCAGATATCCGGCGAACTGCGCCTGCGTCACCCATTTGAGCTGCAGCGTCAGCGCATCGGCGGCCATGGCGGCCGGGGCGGTGGACAGCGCCAGGGCGCCGGCCAGTAGACCCGTGATGAACTTGTTCATTTCCGTTCCCTTTTCCCTGTTACGCCCGTCCACCACGGACGGACGGATGCCAGAAGGTGACGCCCCTCTCGATGAGGGCGATCACCCCGTAGAAGGCGGACCCCGCGACCGCCGCAACAGCGATCTCCGCCCAGACCAGGTCGATGGCGAGACGCCCCACCCCGGTCGATATCCGGAAGCCCATTCCCACCACGGGCGTCCCGAAGAATTCCGCTACGATTGCGCCGATCAAGGCCAGAGTCGAGTTGATCTTGAGGGCGTTGAATATGAAGGGGCCCGCAGCGGGAAGCCTGAGCTTCATAAGGGTCTGCCAGTAGCTGGCGGCATAGGTTGTCATCAGGTCCCGCTCGATGGCCGAGGCGGCATTGAGCCCGGCCACTGTGTTGACCAGCATCGGGAAGAACGTCATGGCCACCACCACGGCGGCCTTTGATTGCCAGTCAAAGCCGAACCACATGACCATGATGGGCGCGATGCCGATAATGGGCAGCGCTGACATGAAATTGCCGATGGGCATGATCCCGGCCTTGAGGAAGGGCGAGCGGTCGACAAGGATCGCCACGGCCAGTCCGGCGAGGCACCCGATGGCATAGCCCGGCAGCACCGACTTGATGAACGTCTGGACGAAATCGGCCCAGAGGATATTGGTCTCGGCCACCAGCCGCGCCCCGATTGCCGAAGGCGGTGGCAGCAGGACCGGCGGCACATTGGCTCCCCGCGTCACCACTTCCCAGATCACCAGCAGCGCCAGCCCGAAGGTGATGGGAATGACGAGCCCCACCCCGCTTTCCGGCAGTTTGCCCGCGCGGATCGCCCCGGACAGCCGCTCGACAAAGAGCCAGGCAAAGGCCCAGCCCGCAATCACCGCCAGCCAGTGATGGGCGGGGAGGGTCTCAGCTGTCAGCGAGCCGATCAGCGCCACGGCAGCAAACACCGCCAGCGCCCCGTCGATCCAGAGGCTGACCGGCATGACCAGCCGCAGAAAAGACAGCGTCCCCAGCGCAAAGAACGCCATAATCAGCGGTGCCGCGCCCAAAGTCGGGAGGCCGAAAAGGAGCCCGACGGCACTGAGCCCACCCGCAATCAGCGCCAGATAGAGCTGGAAATAGGAGAGATCGCGCGTCATGCCCGCACTCCCATCCGGCCATTGACCCATTTTTCTGCGCTGCCCACGATCGCGACCAGCACGGCCGCCAGCCCCGCCGCAATGAACAAGGCCGCCCAGATCTGGATCGTCTGCCCATTGTAGGACCCGGTGAGCAGGCGCACACCAAGTCCGCCGCCTGAGGCGTTGGAGAGTTCGGCCACCACGGCCCCGATCAGCGAAATGGCGATGCCCACCTTCATCGAGGCAAAGAGAAACGGCATGGCCGCCGGCCAGCGCAGCTTCCAGAAGGTTTGCCAGCCATTGGCGTCATAGGTGCGCATCAGGTCCAGCTGAATGCCCTCGGGCGAGCGCAGGCCTTTGACCATGCCCACCACGACAGGGAAGAACGACAGATACATCGAGATCAGCGCCTTGGGCACGAGCCCCGTCAGCCCCACGGCCCCCAGTCCCACGACAACCATGGGCGCGACGGCCAGGATGGGTATGGTCTGGCTCGCAATGATCCAGGGCATCAGCGAGCGGTCCGAGGCGTCATTGTGGATGATGGCAACGGCCAGGATCACCCCCAGCGCCGTGCCGAAGGCAAAGCCGAGCAGCGTCGCCGACAGCGTGATCCAGCCATGATAGGCGAGCGAGCGGCGCGAGGTCAGCTCCAGCGCCACCGTCGCATTCCAGATTTCGCCCATGACCTGATGCGGCGCCGGCAGCACCGGCTTGTCCTGCCCCCAGGTCTGCTGCGCAAACTCAACGAACCCGACATTCTCAAGGCCCGCCCGGCCATTGAGCGTGTTCTGCCAGGGCGCATTCATCCAGATCGCAGCCGCATACCAGAATGCGACGATGGCGATGAGGATGGTGAGGACGGGAAGAACGCGGTTCATCATGAGGCGATCACCCCCACCCAACCTCCCCCTGTCGGGGGGACGGGTTCGGACAGTGCATGAGGCACGATCGCGCAAAATCCGCGATGCAGCTCCTCCCCCTGCCAGGGGGAGGCTGGGTGGGGGTTAAGCAGCCCCCCCATCACACGTGCTCCTCATCATAGGAGTGCCCGGCCCGCAGCCCGTCGCGCACCCGTGCTGCAATCTCCAAAAATTCCGGCGTCTCTCTGATATCCAGAGGCCGCTCGCGCGGCAGTGTGCTCTCGATGACGTCGGTCACCCGGCCCGGGCGCGGCGACATGACCACGATCTTGGTCGAGAGATAGACCGCCTCGGGTATGGAGTGGGTCACAAAGCAGATGGTTTTCTCTGTCCGGTCCCAAAGCTTCAACAGCTCGGAATTGAGGTGGTCGCGCACGATCTCGTCCAGCGCCCCGAACGGCTCGTCCATGAGCAGGAGATCGGCATCGAAGCTCAGCGCGCGCGCAATCGAGGCGCGCTGCTGCATCCCGCCCGAGAGCTGCCAGGGATATTTCTTTTCGAACCCCGAAAGGTTGACCAGCTCCAGCGTCCGCTTAACGCGTTCGGCCTGCTCCGCTGCCGGATAGCCCATGATTTCGAGCGGCAGGGCGATGTTCTTTTCGATCGTGCGCCATGGATAAAGCGCGGCCGCCTGGAACACATAGCCATAGGCGCGCTTCCGGCGCGCTTCGTCCGGGCTCATCCCGTTGACGCTGAGCGTGCCCGATGTGGGCTTTTCGAGATCGGCAATGGCCCGCAGAAACGTCGTCTTGCCGCAGCCCGACGGACCAATGAAGGAAACGAACTCGCCCTTTTCGATGGCAAGGTTCACATCCCTCAGCGCAACAATATCGCCGTCCCCGGCCGGAAAGGTGAGGCCCAGATTCTGGGCGGATACCACAGTCATGTTCAGACCCCTTCACCTCTCCCTGGGGGGAGAGGTCGCCGCGAAGCGGCGGGTGAGGGGGCCTTCCCCAAGAAAACTACCCCCGGCACCATCAAACCCCCGTCGCCGGAATGCCGGCCCGTTCCACCTTGCGCGGCGCCACGATATCCTTCCACTGGCTCAAGGCCCGGTTGACCGGGTTCTTGGCCTCGCGGCCCACAAACTTGCCGTGGCCCGGCTCCGCCTTCACTTCGTTCTCGACCACGGAAACCTTGCCCCGGCTGAGCACAAAGCGCGGCAGGCCCGTGACCTCGAACCCCTCGAACACATTGTAGTCGATGACCGACTGCTGGCTTTGGGCCGAAATGGTCTTCTTGCGCTTGGGGTCCCACACGATCAGGTCGGCGTCCGCGCCCACCATAACCGCACCCTTTTTGGGGTAGAGGTTGAGGATCTTGGCGATATTGGTCGATGTCACTGCCACGAACTCGTTCATGGTGAGCCGCCCGGTATTGACCCCCGCCGTCCACAGCACTGGCAGCCGATCCTCGAGCCCGCCCGTTCCGTTCGGAATCTTGGCGAAGTTGCCCACGCCATTGCGCTTTTGCGCCGTGGTAAAGGCGCAGTGGTCGGTCGCCACGCAGGAGAGCGACCCCGCCTGCAGCCCGGCCCAGAGCGAATCCTGGTGGCTTTTGTTGCGGAAGGGCGGAGACATCACCCGCCGCGCCGCATGGTCCCAGTCCGGGTTGAAATATTCGCTCTCGTCCAGCGTCAGGTGCTGGACCAGCGGTTCGCCATAAACGCGCATGCCCTTCTGGCGCGCCCGGCGAATGGCTTCATGCGCCTCCTCGCAGGAAACGTGCACCACATAAAGCGGCACTCCGGCCATGTCGGCGATCATGATCGCGCGGTTGGTTGCTTCCCCCTCCACTTCCGGCGGGCGAGAATAGGCATGGCCCTCCGGTCCATTATTGCCCTCGGCCAGGAGCTTCGCCGTCATCGCTGCCACCACGTCGCCATTCTCGGCGTGAACGAGGGGCAGCGCGCCCAGCGCCGCGCAGCGCTGGAATGACGCGAACATCTCGTCGTCATTGACCATCAAACTGCCCTTATAGGCCATGAAGTGCTTGAAGCTGGTGATCCCCCGATCCACCACCTCGGCCATTTCGTTGAACACCTGCTCGCCCCACCAGGTGATCGCCATGTGGAAGGAATAGTCGGCGCTCGCCTTACCGGTCTTGTTGTCCCACATCCGGAGCGCTTCAAGCAGGCTCTGGTTGGGGTTGGGCAGGCAGAAATCGACCACCATGGTCGTGCCCCCAGCCAGCCCCGCCCGCGTACCGCTCTCGAAATCATCGGCCGAATAGGTGCCCATGAACGGCATTTCGAGATGGGTATGCGGATCAATCCCGCCCGGCATGATGTAGCAGCCTGTGGCGTCAAGCACCTCGTCCCCACTGAGGTTCTGCCCGATCTCCACGATCATATCGCCCTCGATCTTCACATCGGCCTGATAGGACAGATCCGCCGTAACAACCGTACCGTTCTTGATGACTTTGCTCATGGAGTGTCCCCTTCATGTTCCACTGGCCCCTCTTCACCTCTCCCTTTGGGGGAGAGGTCGGGCTTCGCGTAGCGAAGTCCGGGTGAGGGGGCCTTCTCCAGGTGTGCCGCCAGAACGGTCATCACCCCTTCGATATTGTTCAGCACGTCATGGTTCCAGAAACGAACCACGGCATATCCATGTTCAGACAGCGCTTTAGTGCGAATGGCGTCTGCCGCACTGTCCGCATGCTGGCCGCCATCCACTTCAATGATGAGATCGGCCTCGCGGCAGGCGAAATCGGCGATGAAGCGGCCAACCGGGAGCTGGCGCACGAATTTCAGCCCCTGGAACTGCCGGTTGCGCAGATGGCGCCACAACTTGCGTTCCGCCTCGCTCATATCGGTGCGCAAGCGCTTGGCGGCTGTAGCGGCAAAACGGGTCTTGAGTGTGCTCATAAGGCCCCCTCACCCGGCCCTGCGGGCCGACCTCTCCCCCCAAGGGAGAGGTGTCGCTGCGCGACCCCAAACCCTTCTTCGCCTCTCCCCCGGGGGAGAGGTCGCTGCGCAGCAGCGGGGGAGGGGACCACCATCCTCACTCCACAATCCCCGCCGTCTCCAGCACCGCGTGGAACAGCACATCTGCCCCCGCGCTGGCCCATTCCTGCGAAATCTCTTCCGCCTCATTGTGCGAAAGCCCGTCCACACACGGGCACATGATCATCGTCGCCGGCGCGACCTTGGCCGCCCAGCAGGCGTCATGCCCGGCACCGGAAATGATGTTCATATGGCTGTAGCCGAGCTTTTCGGCGGCGCCCCGAACGCGCCCCACCAGCGTCGGGTCGAACGTCACCGGATCAAAATGCCCGATCGCTTCCACGGCGCAACCAACGCCGATCTCGGCGCAGATTTCAGCCGCGCGCTTTTCGATCGTCGCGCGCATGCCGTTGAGCTTTTCGATATCGGGCGAGCGGATATCGACGGTGAAGACCACTTTGGCGGGCAGCACATTGCGGGAATTGGGCGTGAACTTGACCTGCCCCACGCCGCCGACCGCGCCCGGCTGGGCGGCCATGGCCACTTCCTGCACCATCTCAATAATTCGCGACATGGCCAGCCCCGCATTGACGCGCATGGTCATGGGCGTCGAGCCGGTATGGGCCTCCTTGCCGGTCAGCGTAAACTCGAGCCACCACAGCCCCTGGCAATGGGTGACGACGCCGATCTGCTTGTCTTCGGCCTCAAGGATCGGGCCCTGTTCGATGTGATATTCGAAATAGGCGTGCATCTTGCGCGCGCCCACCTCTTCCTCACCCACCCAGCCGATGCGCTGAAGTTCGTCGCCAAAGGTTTTGCCCTCGAGATCGGTGCGCGCATAGGCGTGCTCCAGGGGGATCACACCGGCAAAGACGCCCGAAGCCAACATGGCCGGCGCAAATCGCGCGCCTTCCTCATTGGTCCAGTTGGTGACGACAATCGGGTGCCTGGTCTTGATCCCGAGATCATTCATCGAGCGGACGACTTCGAGTCCGGCCAGCACGCCCAGCACACCATCATATTTGCCGCCCGTCGGCTGGGTATCGAGATGGCTGCCGATATAGACAGGGAGGGCATCGGGGTCCTCAC
Source organism: Pseudomonadota bacterium (assembly GCA_023391095.1). Classification (GTDB taxonomy): domain Bacteria; phylum Pseudomonadota; class Alphaproteobacteria; order Rhizobiales; family Devosiaceae; genus Devosia. The sequence continues at coordinate 15,997 of JAEWBN010000009.1, read as the reverse complement.
CGGGCCGCGTCATGAACATCGTGCCCATCTTGTCGACGCCCATGGAAAGGCCCGCCTCCGCGCACCAGCGCTGGAACAGTTCGCGGCCCTTTTTGTCGTCGTCGGTCAGGGTCTGCCGGTTATTGCCGCCCGCCACGCCCGGCCCGATCTTGGCCATCTCCATCAGGCTCTCCCAGAGCCTGTCGCCATTGATCCGAAGGTTTTCGCCGGGAGAGGTCATCGGGGTCTACTCGTCAGTTTAAAGCAACAAAAAGCCCTGCCGTCGCGGTGCAGCGAGCGGCAGGGCCGAGGGAGGAATGGAGAGAGGAGAAGTCCCCGCTCCCTGAGGAGTGGGGTGGGGCGGTCAGCGATTTCTGAGGGACGCTGACCATGGTGTCTACTTGAGGCTCGGGAAGGTAAATTCCGCCCCACCCTTGATGCCGGCGGGCCAGCGGGTGGTGACGGTCTTGAGCCGCGTATAGAAGTGGATGCCTTCGGGCCCGTAGATGGAGTGATCGCCGAACAGCGAGCGCTTCCAGCCGCCGAAGGAGTGGTAGGCGACCGGGACCGGGATGGGCACATTGATGCCCACCATGCCCACTTCGATCTTGTCGGCAAATTCGCGGGCGGCGTCGCCGTCGCGGGTAAAGATCGCCGTGCCATTGGCATATTCATGCCCGTGGATGAGATCGACCGCATCCTGGAAACTGTCGCGCCGCACCACCGACAGCACCGGCCCGAAAATCTCTTCCTTATAGATTTTCATGTTTGGCTCGACATTGTCGAACAGCGTGCCCCCGACATAATAGCCGTTCTCATAGCCCTGCAGCGTAAACCCACGCCCATCGACCACAAGATCAGCGCCTTCCTCGACGCCGGAGTCGATATAGCCCAGGATCTTGTCGCGGTGCATCTTGGTGACGACAGGACCCATTTCTGCGTCCTTGTCGGTCGCCGGGCCGATCTTGAGGCTTTCGACGCGCGGCTTGAGCTTTTCGACAAGCGCATCGGCGGTGGCCTTGCCCACCGGCACGGCCACCGAAATCGCCATGCAGCGCTCGCCGGCCGAACCATAGCCCGCGCCCATCAGCGCATCCGCCGCTTGGTCGAGATCGGCGTCCGGCATGATGATCATGTGGTTCTTGGCGCCGCCCAGCGCCTGCACGCGTTTTCCGGCCTTGGTGCCGCGCTGATAGACATATTCAGCAATCGGCGTGGACCCCACAAAGCTCACCGCCTTGATATCGGGATGGTCGAGAATGCCGTCGACCATTTCCTTGTCGCCATGGACAATGTTGAGAATACCGTCGGGCAGGCCGGCTTCCATGAAGAGGTTCCAGGCCAGCATGGGCGCGGACGGATCGCGCTCGGAGGGTTTGAGGATAAACGCGTTCCCGCAGGCAATCGCCGCCGGATACATCCACATCGGCACCATGGCCGGGAAGTTGAACGGCGTAATCCCCGCCACCACGCCCAGCGGCTGCCGGTCCGAATAGCTGTCGATGCTCGGCCCCACATTGCGGGAAAATTCGCCCTTGAGGAGATGCGGGATGCCGCAGGCAAAATCGACGCAGTCGATGCCGCGCGCCACTTCGCCCAGCGCATCGTCATGCACCTTGCCGTGCTCTTTGGAAATCTCGCGGGCGAGATCATCGGCATATTGGTCGAGCAGCGCCTTGAACTTGAACATGACGCGCGCCCGCTTCATCGGCGGCGTTGCGCCCCAGGCCACCTGCGCCTTGACCGCGCTGGCCACGGCGGCATTCAGCTCATCCAGCGTCGAGAGCGGCAGTTCCGCGCTCTGCTCGCCGGTGGCCGGGTTGAACACCGGCACCCTGCGCGTCGAGGACGAAACATAGCGTTTGCCTGCAACAGCATTTTCGATGATCTGCATCACTGGATACTCCGCAGCGCATTGCGCACGCCATCGATGATCTCGCCGATCTGGCTTTCCGAAACGATGAGCGGTGGACTGAGCGCAATGATATCGCCCGTGGTGCGGATGAGGAGCCCGTTTTCATAGGCATGCAGGAACGCCGAGAACGCCCGCTTGGTCGGTTGCCCTTCCACCGGCTGCAACTCGATCGCCCCCACCAGCCCGATATTGCGCACGTCGATCACATGCGGCTCACCCCGGAGCGAATGCAGCCCATCCTCCCACACCTTGGCGAGGTCCGCCCCGCGGGTGAGCAGACCCTCTTCCTTATAAGTCTCGAGCGTTGCCAGCCCGGCCGCCGAGGCGATCGGATTGCCCGAATAAGTATAGCCGTGGAAGAACTCGATCAGGTGCTCCGGCCCCTGCATGAAGGCGTCGTGGATTTCCGAGGACACCATGACGGCGCCCATGGGAATGACGCCATTGGTCAGCCCCTTGGCCGTGACCATGATATCAGGCACGACGCCGAAATAGTCCGCTCCGAACGGAGTGCCGAGCCGGCCGTAGCCGGTGATGACCTCGTCGAAAATCAGCAGAATGCCGTGCTTTTTGGTGATCTCGCGCAACCGCTTGAGATAGCCCGGCGGCGGGATCAGCACGCCGGTGGACCCGGCCACCGGCTCGACGATGACGGCCGCGATGGTCGAGGCGTCATGCAGCGTCACGATGCGTTCGAGCTCGTCGGCCAGGTCCGCCCCGTGTTCCGGCTCGCCCCGCGAAAACGCGTTCTTGGCGAGGTTATGTGTATGCGGCAGGTGGTCGACGCCCGTAAGAAGCGTGCCGAACATCTTGCGGTTGGTGACGATGCCGCCCACCGAAATGCCGCCGAAATTGACCCCGTGATAGCCCCGTTCGCGGCCGATCAGCCTTGTGCGCGAGCCCTGGCCGATCACCTTCTGATAGGCCAGCGCCACCTTGAGCGCTGTGTCCACCGATTCCGAACCGGAATTGGTGAACAGCACATGGTCGAGCCCGGCGGGGGCGATGTCGATGATGCGGTTGGCCAATTCGAACGCCTTGGGGTGGCCCATCTGGAAGGCCGGCGCATAGTCGAGCTCCGCGGCCTGCTTGCTGATGGCCTCGACGATTTTCGGCCGCGCGTGCCCGGCATTGACGCACCACAGGCCCGCCGTACCGTCCAGCACCTGCCGCCCGTCGCTGGTCGTGTAATGCATGTCCTTTGCCGCCACGAACATGCGCGGGCTTTTCTTGAACTGCCGGTTTGCCGTAAACGGCATCCAGAACGCGCTGAGATCGTTTGGCGCAACTGTGGATGATGTCGACACGAAGCCTCACTCCCGATGATTTGGCGCCGGTCTTTGTTTTGGGCTTGACGTTGGAGCGCGAACCCAAGAAATTTTGACCAGTTGGAAAAATGTTAGCATCCCTACACATTCCCGCAAGGCGAAAATGGCACCGCGAAAAGTGAAAGCCGCCGATCCCCGCACTGCCCTCGCCACGCGCCAGCACAAGGCCGATGCGAAGGCGGCCACGAGCCATCCGGCCGCCCGTCCGCGCCCGCTCACCCGCATCCAGAAGGAAAAGCAGGACATTATCCTCGAAGCCGCGCTGGAAGTCTTTTCCGTCCATGGCTTTCGCGGCTCCACCATCGACCAGATCGCCGAAGTGGCGGGCATGAGCAAACCCAACCTGCTCTATTATTTCCCCCGCAAGGAGGAGATCCATCGGCGCCTGATTTCCACCCTGCTCGACACCTGGCTGGCGCCCCTGCGCGACATGGACGAGGACGGTGATCCCTTCACCGAGATCCGCTCCTATATCCGCCGCAAGCTTGAAATGGCGCGCGACTTTCCGCGCGAAAGCCGCCTGTTTGCCAATGAGATGCTGCGGGGCGCCGAGCATGTCATCGACATGATCGAGGTGGACCTCAAGAACCTTGTCGATGAAAAGGCCAAGGTGCTTTTGGCGTGGATGGATCAGGGCAAGCTCACCCGCACGGACCCATATCACTTGATCTTTTCCATCTGGGCCACAACCCAGCATTATGCCGATTTCGACGTTCAGGTCCGCGCCGTCCTGGGCAAGAACCGCAATGGCGAGGGTCGGTTCGAAGACGCCGCTCGCTATCTCGAACAGCTTTTCATGCATGGCCTGACGCCGCGTCCGCGACCCGGCGCCTGATGGCAGAGCCGCCGCGGCCTCACATTCCGGCCGTAGCGACTTGGGCTCAGGGCCCTGTCACGCCCACAAAACGTCACCCTCGGCCTTGAGCCGAGGGCTCTGCACTTCCGCCGCGCGCTTGCGCGCCGTATCAGAAAAAGTCCGATTCCGACCTAGCCGTTGGTCGTGCCCACGATCATCAGCAAGCCGCCGAACAGCGCGCAATTGACCAGCACCAGATAGATGTGGAGCGCCCGGTCTTCCCGCGGGAAGGTCAGAGGATTGTGAAACAGCGCGGTGGCCAGCACCAGAAACGCCATCAGCAAGCCCGAAGCCCAGGCGGTCTGCATGGCCACCACAAGGCAAAGCCCGGCGATCACCTGCACGGTAAAGCCCAGCGTTGAAATGGGCGCCGGCAGCACCCAGCCGTAATTGGTCATATCAGGCGCCCGCGTCGGCAGGCTAAGGAAGTTGCGCACCCCGGCAATCACGAAAAACAAGCCGAAGATCACGCGGCCGGCCGCTACAAGCAGATCAGGTGCCATCGGCTTTTCCCCCAGTGATGGCAAACCCTGAATCGCCGCTCGCCTTTTGGCAAGGCCCGGCCGGTTTTCTCCTGGGGAAGCCTGCGTCAGGAAGATCGTCCAGCGCGGTGCCCCCGCGTCCGCTCACCCCCCTTTAACCCGGCCTCGCCATACTTGCGCAAATCCATTGGAAGCGTCCCCGTGCCACCCCATTCCTTCATGCCCGCCCGCCGCGAATGGCTTGCCTTTGTTGCCGTCTGGGCCATTGCCACGGCAACGCTTGTGGCCCGCGCCTGGATGGGCCGGGGCGATGCGCCGCTTTTCATGGATACCGACGATGCCATGCGCATGGTGGTGGTGCGCGACTTCCTGGCCGGGCAGGGCTGGTACGATCTGGTTCAGCACCGTCTCAACACCCCCTATGGCAGCGAGATTCACTGGTCGCGGCTGGTCGACCTGCCCATCGCCGGGCTCCTGGCTCTAGCAGGCCTCTTCACCACCCCGGAAAACGCCCTTCTGATCGCCGGCACGATCTGGCCCATGCTGCTCATGGGCGCCCTTCTGGCCCTGTCCATGCTGGTGACGCGGGCCCTGGTGGGGCCCGAAGGGGTGCTGCCGGCGCTGGTTCTGCCCATCCTCAGTCCCGCAGTGCTCGCCGAATTCACCCCTGGCCGGGTGGACCACCACAACGTCATCATCGTCCTCACCCTGGCCTGTTTATGGACGAGTCTTCTGGCGCTGCGCCGTCCGGGCTTCGCCCTGCTGGCCGGCTTTCTGGCCGCCACGGCCCTGGCCATCGCCGTCGAGGCGCTGCCCATGGTCATGGCCGCCATTCTGGCCTTCGGCCTCGCCTATATTCTCGATGCCAGCCGCCGGCCGGCGCTCTGGCGGTTCGGCCTGGGTTTCGGCCTGGGCATGGTCGTGCATCTGGCATTGGCCCGCCCGCCGTCCCGCTGGCTCGAAGCGGCCTGCGACATGATTTCCCCGGTCTATGTCCTGGCCGGTCTCATGGTCGCCGCTGCCTTTGCCGTGGCCGGTCTCGTGGCCGCGCCGCGTGCGCTCTGGCAGCGTTTTCTGGTCATGGCGGGGTTGGGCATCATCGCCATTGCGGTGGTTGTGGCAGTCTATCCGCAATGCCTCAGGGGCCCCTATGGCGAGCTCGATCCCTGGCTGCAGCAGCATTGGCTGGCCGCCATCATCGAGGCGCGCCCCTTCCATGAAGTGCTGCCCGACATGCCGGCCTATGCCATCGCGGTGGGCGCTCCGGTTCTGCTCGGCCTCGTGGTCGCGTTGATCGCGGCTTGGCGCGTGCCCGGACAGCGCCTCGCCTGGCTCACTCTTCTGGTTTTCCTGCTCGGCGTCGGCCTTGTCATGCTCACCCAGATCCGCGGGGCCCGGCTGGCAATCCTGCCCGCCGTCCCTGCCGGCGCCTGGCTCATCGTCACCGCGCGCAACGCCTATCTCGCCCGGCCGCGACTGGGCACGGTGGTGGGCCTCGTCTCGGCCTGGCTGGCCTTTTCCGGCGTGGTCCTCGTGCTCCTCGTTACCGTGGCGGTCAGCCTCTTTTCAGCCGAGCGCACCGCGGCGGTCACTGAGGCGCGCTCGAGCAAGCAATCCTGCCTCACCACCGAAGCCTTCGCCGACCTGCGCGCCATCCCGCCCGAGCGCATCATGACCCCCATCGATCTGGGCTCGCATATGCTGCTCGAAACGCCCCATGCCGTGGTTTCGGCGCCTTATCACCGCAACGAAGCCGGCGTCCTCGACACCTTCCGCTTCTTCAACCGCTCCGCCGAAGACGCCCGCGCCATCGCCACCGAGCGCGGCCTGGGCCTCATCGTCATCTGCCCCGATATGCCCGAGGTCCAGGGTCAGGCCCTCACCACCCCCGGCACCCTGCTCAACCTCATCGCCGCTGGCACCCCACCCCCCTGGATCGCCGACGTCTCCCTCCCCGGCCCCCTCAAAGTCTACGCCATCCTCCCCTGATACCTCTCCCTCTGGGGGAGAGGTCAGTACTCAGCGGGTGGTGCGCCTTCCACACTTGCGGGAGGCGCATAGCCCCCTTTCTCCTCCCTCTCGGGGAGAAGGTGGCGCGCAGCGCCGGATGAGGGGGCTTCGAACCGACCCGCAGGGCAGATCGCTCCGGTGGAGCGATCCGAGGTGAGAAAGCCATCAGAGCTGCGCTCGAATAGCAAAAGTGCAGAAGCGAACTCTCGCCTGCCTTACCTCTCCCTCCGGGGGAGAGGTCGGCGCATAGCGCCGGGTGAGGGGGCCTTCAGTTTATGGTCACTCGGTCACCAGCCGCGGCCCGCTCTCTTCATCTTCCCATCGAAGAGAGAGCCTGTCACGGACGTGATCACGGGTGGCCCGAAGGCCATGAGAGCTGCGCTTGAATGGCGAAGGTGCAGAAGCGAACTCTCGCCTACTTCACCTCTCCCTCTGGGGGAGAGGTCGGCCGAAGGCCGGGTGAGGGGGCCGCCAGTTTACGGTCACTAGGTCACCGGCCGCGGCCGCTCGCTTCCTTCCCATCGAAGAGAGAGCCTGTCACGGACGTGATCACGGGTGGCCCGAAGGCCATGAGAGCTGCGCTCGAATGGCGAAAGTGCAGAGGCGAGCTCTTGCCTACCTTACCTCTCCCTCTGGGGGAGAGGTCGGCCGAAGGCCGGGTGAGGGGGCCTTCCCGGCTATAGGCAGGCTACGATTGTGGAATGCCTCACCCCAACCCCAGCTCCGCCCGCAGCTTCCGGCTCAGCTTGCCCGCCACGATCCGGTGCGCCTCCACGATATAGGCCCGGATATCCGCATCGGTGAGCGGGCTCTCATGCGAAACCGCCACCCAGCCCGCACGGGCAAAATAGGGCGCCGGCCGGATCCCCTCCATTTCGGTCGTCAGCGCAAAGCTCATCTCCGAAACCTTGAGCCAGACCTCGCCGGGGTCGCGATCGAGCAGGCAGAAAATCTTGCCACCCACCTTGGCCACGGAATCATCGCGCCATTGCCGCACCAGCGTGGCGGCCGGCAGGCCAAGCACGAAGGCTTCAAACGCAGGTCTTCGCATTATCGCGGGATAGGTCATGGTCAGGGTGAACAGTCTGCTAACAATAAGGCGCCCGATGCGAAGATCGGACGCCTCGTGTATATCTTTTTATACTTGGGAATTACTTGCCGTCTATGCCGTAACACCCAGCCCGATGGGGCAGCTCACCCCGGTGCCGGCCAGTCCGCAATAGCCGTTGGGATTCTTGGCCAGATATTGCTGGTGATAGGTTTCGGCGTAATAGAACGGTCCGGCCTCGCCGATTTCCGTGGTGATCGGACCGAGCCCCCGCGCCTTGAGCGCCTCGCCATAGGCGGCGCGGCTTTTCTCAACCACCGCAGCCTGTTGCGCAGTGGTCGTATAGATGGCCGAACGGTATTGCGTGCCCACGTCATTGCCCTGGCGCATGCCCTGGGTCGGGTCATGCTCTTCCCAGAAGGTCTTGAGCAGGGTTTCGAGGCTGATCGCCTTGGGATCGTAGACCACCTTGACGATCTCGGTATGCCCGGTCATGCCCGAGCACACTTCTTCATAGCTCGGATTGGGCGTGTGCCCGCCCTGATAGCCGACGGCCGTGACGACCACGCCCGGCAATTGCCAGAAGAGGCGCTCGGCGCCCCAGAAGCAGCCAAGCCCGAAGTAGATGGTTTCAGCGCCCTCCGGATAGGGGCCCTTGAGCGCCGCGCCGTTGACGAAGTGGTTGGGCGCGATGGACAATTCCGTCGTCCGGCCCGGCAGGGCATCCAGCGGCGAGGGAATGGAAAGCGGTTTTTGGCGGAAGAACATCATGTGCTCCTTTCGCGCATGATATGGGGATAAAGGGCTTCGATTGCCACCTCAGAGCTGTTCCTGGCGCAAAAAACGCTCCCGCCGCGGCCGGCGTCCGGCCAGCGCCAGCACGATCCCGGGCAGGCCGGCGACGGCGAAGGCGGGGGTTTCGAGCAGATTTTCCAGCACCCCATGCAGTAGACCGGCGAAAAACCGGCTGTCGATGAAGCCCTGGAAGGCTTCGAGGCTCCCGGCATGCAAGTTCATCCACAGCGGGCCCAGATTGGTCAAGACCAGCGTGTTGGCGGCCAGCGATTTCGTCCCGTCAACGACAAGCAATATCAGCGATAGGCCAATCAGCCACGTCCCCAATATTCTCAGTACCAGCCGCATCCACCTGTCCTATGCTTAGAAAAGCAAAGTAAAAACTTGCCGCGGTGAAAAAATACCGGGCCTGCCACCGCCGGGCCCATAAATCACAATTTGGATTATGCAGGTACAAAAACAATCACATCAACCCCGATGTGATCCCTTGCGCGCGGGAAGATCATGAGTATATTGCGCCTCGCTCGCAACGGCCCTCCAGCCGCAAAAGCGACGCGGAGAGATGGCCGAGTGGTCGAAGGCGCACGCCTGGAAAGTGTGTAGGCGGGGAACCGTCTCGAGGGTTCGAATCCCTCTCTCTCCGCCAGCTTCCCAAAAAACACTGGAAATGCAGAAACCTAAGGGTTTTAAGGCCTTTGCAACCGCGCGACTGGTACACAGGAGCGGTACACAATGGGGCTGCGCATGGCCACACCCTTCAAAGACCCGAAATCGGGAATCTACAAACTGCGTGTTCGGGTTCCTGCAGACCTCGTGAGGGTCGTTGGCCGGGCCGAGGAGAAGCTCAGTCTCAGGACAAGAGATCCCGGAGAGGCGAAGGCCGCTTTCGTCCGCGAACTGGCGAACATGGAGGCGAGGTGGGCACGGCTGCGTCGCGGTACGGTCACCGTCAGTCATAAGGAAGCGGTCGCCATCGCGGGTGAGATCTACCGGGAGTTCGTCGCAGCGAACGAAGACAACCCGGGTGACCGGACGATGGTTCTTGGGCGTATTCTTGCGGACGCTGTGGCGGCCAGAGACCCCGGAACCCGGGTCATCCGCGCCGGCAACCCGGAGATCACTCAGTCGCTCCTGGACCGGCTCGGCGATCAGCATCGCACCAGAGTCCAGCAGTATCTCGCGGCCCGAGGCGAGGTCGTGGATCACGAGAGCTTCGAGCGGATCCTGACGCAGGTGAACAAGGCCATGCTGCAGGCCCGCGAGCACGTACTGAGAATGGCAGACGGCAATTTCCGGCCGGACCCCGATGCGGATCGGTTCCCGGTCAGAGACATCGCAGCCAGCACGTCCGGCTCAGTAGCGGAAAGCACGGACCGCTATGACCTGAAGGCCATCTATGAGGCGTACGCCGCCGAAACCGAACAGGCTCTTTCCACTCGCAAGAAGTGGCGAGCGATCATCGCGACGGTCGCAAAGGAACATCCCGACATCCGAACGATCGACGCCGACTGGTGCGTCGACTGGAAGGACAGGCTGGTGAAGAGCGGGCTCTCGACCAGAACGATCCAGTTCGGTCACCTGGCGGCACTGCGCTCCACCTGCAACTGGGCCGTGACGAACCGGAGGATCAGGACGAATCCTGTCGAGGGGATTGGCGTCAAGGTTCAGCCTTCCAAGAAAGGAAAGATGCGCGGTTACAACGAGGAGGAGGCCAGGTTGATCCTGCGTCTGACCCTGGGGACTGAGTGGGGGCGGATCAGTGAAAAACACAGGGCAGCCAGAAGGTGGGTGCCGTGGATCTGCTGCTACACAGGTGCGCGCGTAGGCGAGATTGGTCAACTTAGAAAGGAGGACGTCAAGGTGGTGGACGGCGTGCCACTGGTCTGGATCACGCCTGAGGCCGGCACGGTGAAGAGCGGCAGTCCCCGTTTCGTTGCCATCCACCCGCATCTCATTGAGCAGGGATTTCTTGAGTTCGTCCGCAAATCGGGAAAAGGGCCCCTGTTCTATTCGCCCCGCCTTCGACGCGGAGGAAACGCAGAGAACCCACAATACAAAAAGGTAGGCGAGCGGCTGGCGTCGTGGCTTCGGGACAATGGCATCGACGACCCTCGGTTGGCACCTAACCACGCATGGCGACATGCCTTCAAATCGAAAGCACGCGTCGCCCGGATGGACGTTGGCGCTCGCGACTACATGCAGGGCCATGAGCCGGCCTCTGAGGCAGAGGCCTATGGTGAATTCCCACCAGATGTGTTGCGTGCCGAAATCGAGAAGATCCCGTGGATCAAACTGTAGGAGCTGACGCGCGCCGTGACGGGGACGACAGATTTTCCGGTTGATGCTGAGAGAAGCCGGTGCCGCCTAGCGCGATGACTGCTGGCCGATACCTTCAACAACGATACGGATAACGCGCCTGATCTCATCTTCGTCGAATGATCGTCCGGCGAGAGAAGAAAGCATGGCCTGCCCGTAGATCCCGAGCAGAATGAGAGCCATCAAGTTCGGGTCCTCATCCTGACGCATGCTGCCCTGGCTCTGACCAAGCACCAGAATATCCCTGACGAGCCGCTGAAATGATGGCCGGTCGGGAGGAGATTCGAGTGTAGGTCTGACGGTCGGCGCCAGCGCTAGTTTTGCGAGGGACGGATTGGCCTGACACCATCTCGCGCTGCCGAGAAAGACTTCGACAAGCAGCTCAGCGGCGTTCTCGCCGGCTTTGATACGATCGCGGTAGGGAAAGTCATTTGCTTCCACGCGGGCGATCAGCTGCAGGGCGATATCTTCTTTGGAGGTGAACAGGTTGTAGACTGTCTTCCGGGTCAGGCCCGCCCGGTTTGCGATCTCTTCGACCGATGTCCCGCCTAAGCCCAATTCCCTGAATGCCGCATCGGCCGCTTCGAGGATGAGGGTTCTGGATCGCTCTGTTCGTTTCGCTCTTGCCATAATTATACAGTCGTATATTTTTACACATATGTAAACATTTGTGGAGGCAGTCGTGCTGATTGCGTCAGGCCCGGATATCTGGGTTGCAGAAGGGCCGACAGTCAATGCAGCGGCAGGGTTTCGGTACCCAACCCGCATGGCCGTCATCAGGCTGGCCAGCAAAGATCTGGTTGTCTGGTCGCCAACCGCCGCTTCGCCTGCTCTGCGGGCCGAGATAGAGGCGTTGGGAATGGTCCGATATCTGGTCCCGCCCAATTCCCTGCATCACACATTCCTGGGCGACTGGCAGCGGGCATATCCGAACGCCGAAGTTTTCGAGCCGCCCGGTCTGCGAAATATCCGCAACGACATAAGGTTTGACGTCACCTTTGGAGATGAACCGGTTGAGGGTTGGGATGGTGAGATCGACCACGTGCTCGTTCGGGGGAACAGGATCACTTCCGAGGTCGTATTCTTTCACCGGGCGAGCAGGACAACGCTCTTCACGGATCTGATACAGCAGTTCCCGAGCGGATGGTTCAGCGGCTGGCGCGCCCTTGTCGCCCACCTTGACCTGATGGTGGCTGCAGAACCTTCGGTGCCCCGCAAATTCAGGGTGGCATTTACGGATCGCCACGCCGCGCGCCAGTCCCTCCAGCGGGTGTTGGCGTGGCCAACGGAGCAGGTGATCATGGCCCATGGCCCTATGATCACACATGACGGCCAGGCGTTCCTTCGCCGCGCTTTTCAGTGGCTGTTCAAGCAGCCGAAATCCTGATCTGCCATTCGGCCGAGGCAGCCCCATCCCTCATGCACCGTAACGATCGGCAACAGTGCAGGAGGCACGAGGACTGCGGCTGTCACGATGCGTGAGAGACAAGTAGCCCTATCGCAGCGCCAAGTTCATGTGGCGCGTTTCGAGCAGCCGAATGGATGTCGGCCTTGCAATCCGACGCGTCACGGCAGTCCAACCCGGGCAGAATGAACTGATACTTGGCGAAAGGGGTGAGCAGGACATAGAGCTCACCCTGCGAAGCCCAGTTCTCGAAGGCGTATCGCGACTGAGTGCACCACCGTGTGCCCCGGCCCCACCATTCTGCTGCACGCGGGCCTTCCAGTCTGACGAGCTTCCAGCACCCTGCGTCGTATAGAACTGTCGTTTCCGAATGGGCCTCTGCGCGCTCAAGCGCACGTCTGTCCGACCGCGAAACGACCTTGGCGCCCTCTTCCAGCTCGAGCAGCTGACTGGCCGTCTGGAAGCGCCCGATGTCCCTCAGTTCCGGCGCCAGGCTTCTTCGCACTTGGTGGAAATGCTCGAGCCCTCGTCCGACTCTTCGCAGCTCGATGTTGCTGCACATGTGCCGCAGTCCGAAATCCGGCCATTGCTGGCGCCGCCAGCGTGAGAGCCAGTTCATGTACTTGCCGGTCGGGGTTGGATCGCAGAGGAGAACGAGGTCGAAGATCCGCCTCTCGCGTTCAACGCTGATGTGCGGATCGAGGCGCTCAACGAGCGCCCGGTTCCAGGCGTGCTGCAGATGATCGCAGGAGACCTTCTGTGGTCGTGTGAGGGATGGACTCGACATTGCTCCAGCATGCCATACGTCCGAATGTCCCGGGTTGTGGATCCCCGGGTTTTTCATCAGCCAGCGTCTCGCGGGCCGGGCGTTCCCGACCCGCAGAGACAACGTCAGTGCGTCACCGCCGACCCTGATTGATCGAGGTCGAGGATGCTTTGCACTTCCTTGCCGGACATATGCCTGCGCTGAAGGAGTTCTTCGACGATGCGGTTCAGGCCGTCCAGTCGGGCCGAGAGCATTGCTCGCGCAGTGGAATAGTGCTCGCGAAGCTCCTTCTCGATCGCTGCCGCCGTGGCTGGCTCGCGCATCAGGGCCACGCTGTGCGAAGGGTCTGCACGATACCGAAGATCATTGCCGAGCCCGAGGAAAAGATGAAGCTCGGCGATATACTGGGTGGCTCGTGCGAGGTCGCTCGTCTCGCTGCCTCCTGCTCCCGTCCCGGGGTCCCCCAATACGAGTTCCTCCGCCGCCCGGCCGGCGAGCAGATAGAGCACGATCCTTTCCACGTCCGGTCGGGTGGCGCGATAACCGAGCCCGCCGATCAGGACGCGACCGCCCTCATCGCCGCGCGGAACAACGGAAACGGACTTTAGTTCGAAGCCTAGCTCAAGAGCGGCAACGGCATGCCCACATTCATGGACAGCAATCCGCCTTTCAACGTGATCGGGCCTTGGTGCGGCTGGTGCAATAGCCGTCACAAGGTCCGACATGATCATGGGGCGCCTTGCCAGCCGGGCGATGCGGCGTGCCGACTTGCAGAACTGCTGGATCTCGGCGCCCGTGCTTCCTGCCGCGAGCGATGCGGCATGACTCAGATCCTCTCCGTTCAGATCGCCGGCAAGATGCTGCCTGAGGATGCCCACGATTTCGGTCTCGTCCGGGGGCTCAATGGTGATCACGCGCGTCAGCCTTCCCGGGCGCAGAAGTGCCGCATCGATCCTGTCGATGAAATTCGTGGCACCCACGATGACAAGGTTCTCGGTGTCCGATGTTGCACCGTCGAGAACGTTGAGCAGGTGTGTCACGACAGCGGTCCAGTAGTCCCGGTTCCTCGACGAAAGCGTCTCACGGTCAGGAATCGCATCTAGCTCGTCGATGAACAGAACGGAAGGCGCGGCAGCGCGCGCGTTCGCGAAGACCTGATCAATCTGCTTGATGACGGAATCGAGGTAGCCCGGACCATCTGCGAACCAACGGCCGACACTGGTTGAGAAGAGCGGCAGTCCTGTGCTGAGTGCGAGCGACCGGACAAAGGTAGTCTTCCCCAGCCCAGGCTCGGACGCCAGCACGACGTTGTGGTCGATCTGGGCGAACCCGATATGTCCGGCGCGCCATTCCTTCAGGTCCTCGATCAGCTGCAGCGCCCAATATTTGGCAGCACCGTAACCACATAGGTCCTCGACGGGCGGGACCCCAGTGGCGGTATCTCGCTGAGACGTGGCTTTCCGGGCAGATGCCTTTCGGACCCGTTCGACGCATTGGGCAGCTGTCGATCCCAGCCGCAGAGCAGGGATCAGCTCGTCGAACCGCAGGCCCGTGAGCATATGCGCCGTCAGGCCCTTCGGCGACGTACCGCAGAGCCTGCGAATGACATTGGACAGCAGACCAAGGCTGACGGGGTCGATATCGATCGTCATATCTGCGGCAGCAAGGATGGCTGCTGGCAGAAATCGTTCAGGATCGTGCGAAACAGCAAGCACGCGTCCGCCATCGGCGAGAGCCGTGACGAAATTGTCGACAGCCGTTTCGTCATGCGATTCCTTGGCACGAGTGGTTCGTCCAACACGCAGGCTCCACGGCATCATGTTCCGCATGACGGCGCAGAGCGGTTCGACGAAGTCCGCGGATGGCGCCTTGAGCACCACGCAGATCCCTTGCAACTGCTCTAGTTTCTTAAGGCCGGCAAACCCGATCGATGTCTCGATCATGGTCATGGGCAGCAGTTCCTCAGACGGGATCGGCTCCGGGTCTGCTTGCGGGGCGGTTTCGGGGACAAAAGTCTTCAGCTTCCTGGCCACGGCAGGTTCCTTGTTGCGCTTGGGTGCGGTTGGTGGCGTCGGGAGGGCAGTCGCAGTCCCGCGTGATCTGGTCTTTTCGCAGCTGGGCGTCAGTCGCGACGCTGGTTGTTCCGCAGCGTGATCGTCCGGCGATCCTTCTGACTTTGCGCTGGCTGCTGCTCGAGCAGCTTTTCGATCTTCGAGAGAACTGTCGTCGCGTCGATCTGAGTGTCGGCGCTGATGCGGCTTCGCATATCTGCCAGCTCGGAGATGGCAGCATCCCGATCCCGGACAAGCGATGCTTGTTCGGACTCCAGGCGTTCGTTCTCGGCAAGAAGCTCCGTGATCTGGACGTCCTGGTCGGCAATAACCCTGGACATCCGTTCGGTGGCGGTGCGCGTTGCATCCGACTCCGCCTGCTGGCCCGCGCGGTAGATGTCGCGGGCGACAGGACGCATCATCTCCAGGACGGCGGTCGGCATGTCGTCCTGCGCAGGCGCCGCATCGCGAAGTGCCCGCAGATGCGTCAGGACAGTGCGCTTGCTGCCGCCGATAAGCCGGATGATAGCATCAGCGGTGGGGCTCTGGCCCGCGCGGCGAAGCTCTTCCACTGCGCTTCGAACACGCTCGATAGTCGCGATTTCAGCGCTCATGATACCATACCGTACCAGTACAGTACGGTACCTTTGGCTCTTCGTTTGCGAGATGCATGTGATCGATCATCGCCGGGCTCTCCTGGCGAGGCTGCGGGCAACCGAAACGAGCGTTTCCGCCCTCAAGGGGGCAGAGCGGTCGAGTTCGATGAAGCCCTGGGACGCAAGCGACAGCACGATGGACATGGGATCATGGTGATCCCGGACGCAGGCCGCGCATTCCGCGATCGTGCTGATCCGGTGCTCGGCCAGGTGAGCGAGAACGGTGTCAGCTTGGGGGCGCGAGTACTGCACGCCGCGCGATCTGTTCGTCATCAGCACCTGTGTCTCAGAATTGGGTTTGATCGTTAAGGAGAGTTCTGGTCTCGTCTGAACGACGAAAGATCCAGAATGACGACGAAACCTACGAAGACGAAGAAGCCTGCCGAACAG
>JAEWBN010000019.1 GCA_023391095.1 Pseudomonadota bacterium | reverse complement strand
CTGCGGATCGAGAACCTCTCGACCAAGGACATGGACGTCAAGGGTGTCAACACCTCGGGCACCGTGGACGGCGTGTCGAGCGCTTCCAAGAAGATCAAGGGCAACGAAGTCCGTAGCGACCTGGCGTTCCAGTTCAACGAACTGCGCGACCAGCTCGACAAGCTCAGCGACGATGCTTCCTTCAACGGCATCAACCTGCTGCGCGGCGACAAGCTGACCATCACCTTCAACGAAACCGGCACATCTTCGATCGACGTTCAGACCAAAGGCGAGCAGCCGCTCAATTCTGCGACGCTCAAGGTGTTCAACATCGATCCCGAAGACCTCGACAACGACGCGGGTATCGACCAGATGCTTGCCGAGGTCAAACTCGCCCTCAACAGCGTTCGCTCTCAGTCGTCTTCTTTCGGCTCGAACCTGTCGATCGTCGAAAACCGTCAGTCGTTCACCAAGAACATGATCAATACGCTCGAAACCGGCGCTGCCAATCTGACGCTGGCTGACATGAACGAAGAAGCCGCCAACCTTCTGGCCCTGCAGACCCGCCAGCAGCTTTCGTCCAATTCGCTGTCCCTAGCCTCTCAGGCCGATCAGAGCGTGCTGCAGCTCCTCCAGTAATTGCGCTCCCATCGAGGTGGCAGGAAGGCGGGTCGCAAGGCCCGCCTTCATTGTTTTCGCCCGGATTGCCAGCTAAACAACCAACAACTGTAAAGTCGAGGAACTGGCCATGGCGCTCAAGGTAGAACTCAAGCCCGGCGAGCGGCTGCTGGTAGGCAACTGCATCATCACCAATTCGGACCAGCGGACGCGCCTTTTCATAGACGGCAACGCGCCGATATTGCGTGAGAAGGATATCCTGACCTCAGAAACGGCCAATACGCCGGCCAAACGCATCTATCTGGCAGTTCAGCTCATGTATATCGATGAGAGTCAGGAGAGCGCCAAGGAGACCTATTTGGCCCTGACGCGTGATTTTCTTGAAGCGGTTCCCTCCGCTGTTCCAATTGTTGACCAAATCAATAACGAGATATTAACCGGGGTTTTGTACAAGGCTCTGAAAGCTGCCCAACGGCTCATAGAGTACGAACAGGAACTCCTCGACCATGTATCAGCAAGGCGCTCAAGCCTACCAGCAGACGGCGAAAGTCGTTGAATCGCCCCGTGAGCGCGAGTCCGCGCTGCTGATGAAGGCAGCGGCCGGGATCCAGAGGGTCAAGGATGAGTGGAACATCTCCACCGACGACGAGCTGAAGGCGGCGCTTACCTTCAATCGCAAGCTCTGGACCATCTTCATGTCCGCGGTCGCGCAGGACGATAGCCCCCTGCCCCAGGAAATTCGCCAGAACATTGCCAACCTTGGCATTTTCATTCTCAACCAAACCCGCGAAATCTTGCTGAGCACCAATCCTCAGCCTCAGCAGCTCGACGTGCTGGTGCGCCTCAATCGCCAGCTGGCGGCCGGTTTGCGCAGCGTCTGAGCCAAACGTTGGCAAAAACAGAAAGGGCCCCTTCTGGGGCCCTTTGCTTTGCGCGGAACCTGGGAGGGTTAGCGCAGGAAGTTGACGAGGCTGAGGTCGCTGATCATTGCAGTCACCTGATAGCTCGCGGTAAGCCGTGTCTGCAGCGCCATGATCTCCATGGCTACATTTTCCTTGCTCACGGTTTCGACGTCGCTCAGCAGATTATCGAGCTGTGCCTTGTAGTTGGTATGGCGCTGGCTGGCCGCATTCAGCGACGCCCGTGCCACGCCCATTTCCATGGTTATGATCTCGATCGAGCCACGCTCGGTATTGTGCCCTTCGGACAATTCCGCCTGCTGCCGGCGAGCCATCGCGTCGAACCGCGCCTTGACGTCGCTCAGCGCGCCGGAGTCGGGGTCGGCGACATTGGCGATCTCGGGATACGTTTCGACCGACATCGACGCGAAGGTGCGGATCATGCGCAGATAGCCGCTTTCGTTGGCCTGCATGCCGTAATTAACCCTGCCGCTGTCTTCGATGGCCGCGCTGACCGACTGGCGGGGATTGCCCTCGGCATCCGCAGCAGCCTCGGTGACCGACCGAAGCATGGCTTTCTCGAAATTCTGCGCCGTTTCCGCAATCGTGGTGCCGATGGCAAACTGGCCAGGCCCCACCCGACCGGAAACGGCTTCGAGAACGACCTCGCGCTCCTTGCCGCTCGGATCGGTAAGCGTGATGCGCACCTTGTCGCCAACGGCCTCGGTCCCATCGAAGGTGACCGCCATCGATGCCGGCGGGCCAGCAGTACGGACCGTATCCGCGCTCGTGCCCGAGCCGCTGATCAGGGTTTGGGCGGCCGTAATGCGAAAGCCGTGCGCCGCAGATTGCGGAACCTTCTCTGCCAGCGTGACGGTTGACGAGGGTAGTGACGTGTCATGCGATACGCCGTTCTCCAGCCGGCCCAGGCCGATCGCCGAGACCGCCGCACTCTCACCGCGATACCACATGACGGTATCGACAGCCGTCGCAACACGCAGGGAGGTCGCGGTGGCAGGATCGCCCTGCACGCGCAGCACCGGCTCGCCGGCAGCGTTGAAGAAGTTCTGCGACGCTGCAAAGGTCGAGGCTGCTGCCAGCTCGGAGGTGGCAACCTCCTTGAGCTTGGCGTTGAGAGCGGTTCGGAATGATGCCGCTGTCGCTGCCCCGTCGGCGCCGAGCGTAAATTCGTTGGAATTCCCGGCGCTGGTTGCGGCGGTCAGCGTGATGTATGTATCCGTGCCATCGGGCAGCGAAAGACCGATGGTGATGGTCTGACCAGCAGTGAGAAGCGGGGTATCCGCAAACTCGATGGACATTTCGTCCCCGTCAGGTAACGCGCCTTCGACGGGACCGGAAATCACCACGCTGGCTGGAACAGAGGTGGAGGGGGCGCCCAGCTTGAAGCCGAACGGATGCACGCCATCCTCGAACAGCCGCACAGTGTTGGGTGTGGCGCCGTCGATGTCGGTTTCCAGACGACCTTGACCCAACGTACCGGCGTCAGCGGCCTTGCGCTCGGTTACGACGGTATTGAAGCCCGCGCGGCCGCCCGTGCCGTTCAGAAGCTCGGCACTCGTAGCCAGCGGCGCCTTGTCAGTCACCGAACCGCCAAACAGGTACCGTCCCGCAATATCGGTATTGAGCATCGTCACCATCTCATCGAAGCGTGCCTTCGACTGCGGCGCGATGGTGGCCATGTTGATATTGCCGGTGCCGTACTGCCCCTGCACCGCAGAATTGCGCGCCTCGCCCTCGACCTTGTCCATGCGCATCAGGAAGTTGTCGTAAAAGCTCAGGCGCAGCGACACCTGCTCGATACTGGCGTTGTAGCCCGCGATGGCGTTTAGCCGCGACCGCACGGACAGCGATACCGGCAGGTCCCGGCCCATCTCCGCCAGCGACTGCGCCTTCATGCCTGTCCCCAACTGCATCTGCAGCGTGGCGAACTTGTCCTGCATCTTGGAGATGGTCGAGAAACCGGTCTGCAGGGGGAACATCGACTTGTTGACGATCATCTCACGCTACTCCATCAGGTCGATGCAAAGAGGGTGTCGAGCAGTTCCTTGACCACCGAAACCACCCGGGCATTGGCCGCATAAGCGCTCTGCAACTCGGTCAGCCGCGCCATTTCCTCGTCGATATTGACCCCATAGTCGGTCTCCATCTGCGTGGTGATGGTTTCGAGGG
This sequence comes from Pseudomonadota bacterium, assembly GCA_023391095.1. Taxonomy (GTDB): domain Bacteria; phylum Pseudomonadota; class Alphaproteobacteria; order Rhizobiales; family Devosiaceae; genus Devosia. The sequence continues at coordinate 133,462 of JAEWBN010000019.1, read as the reverse complement.
TCAGCAGGCGATCGTCGTGGTTGCGCAGGGCGGTGGCGATCGACGTGCCCTGGAAATTGATCACCTGCCCGATGATCTGTTCCACGGTGCCATTAAGCTGGTGGCGCCCCATATTGGCGGAGGGCGAGCCACCCGACACAAAGGTCATCGAGTTCAGCTGGCTGAGCAGGTAGTTCGGACGCGCCGCATCGCCCAGGCTCGTGCCGATGTCGGACTGCACAAGCAATCCGTTATTGCCCAGAATGGCGGGATTGACCGAAATGCGCGAGGCGAAGCCGAGGATCTGCGGCGGATCGGTGTCGAGATTACCTGTGAACGGCGTATTGCTCTGATCGACGAACAGCGGCAGCGCCTTCTCGCCGGTCTGGGAGCCTGTTGCCGTGATGCGTGCTGTAACCCTGGTGATATCGATCACGCCCCCAGCGCCGTCATCGACGACGCTCAATACGCCGCCGGTGACGTCGATCTCGACGCCAAAACGCGTCTGGATGTCTGCAGCGACAGCGGCCACGGAAGCCGGATCGGAAAAGTCTACATGGACGACGCGCTGCCCGCTGGCATCGTTGTAGTTTTGGCCTTTTTCGCTGTTGATGAGACGGATCTTCTTTTCCGCGCCATTGACGGAAAAGCTGATGAGCACGTCATTGCCAGGCGCGAGGCCGGAAACGTCCACCGCCAGCCCGTCGTCTCCGGGGGTGGGCGTACCTTCGGTGTTGATGGTGGAGAAGGCCGCTGCCAGGCCCGCGGCGATCTCGTCGAGCTGGTTCTGCGCTTCCACCAGCGTCTTGTCGCGCAGCGTCACCAGCCCGGCCAGCTCGCCACCCTGCAGGACGTTCTGCTGCACGAGGTCGATGGTGAGGCCTGAAGGCGTTGTCAGGGTGAGCGTACCGACACGGTTCTGGTCGGTATAGATGCTCGCCTGCGTCGTGGCGGAAAGAGCGCCAGCGGTGCTGAACTTGAAAGTCGAAACGCCGTTGTCCAGCAGACCCACGCCCGAGCGCGTCATGAGCGCCACAGTGCCATCAGAACGGTAATCCGCCCGCACATCGATGACTTCGGCGATGGAGGCGACCAGCCGGTCCCGCTGATCATGCAGCGAGGCTCTTGCTGTGTCCGTCATGCCCAGGTCAAGCATGCGCTTGTTGACCTCCTGAAGGGAGATCAGCATGGCATTGGCGTCATTGACGTTGTTGGCGATCCGCGTTTCGGTTTCTTGGCGGATTTCCTGGATATTGGTCGAAAGCTGGTTGAGCCGCTGCGCCATAGCCTGCGCTTCGGCAACGACGGTTGCGCGCGTGGAATAATCATCCGGGCTGGTGGACAGGGCGCGCAGCGAATTCTGGAAAGAGCTGAACATGGTATCAAGCGAACCCGCCTGGCCGGGTTTGCCCAGATAGGTCTGCAGCTTGTTCAGATAGTTGGCCGCCACGTTGGAAGCGGCTGTGTCGGACACCTGGCGGTTGTAATAGGTCTGGAGGCTCGAGTTGAACGCACGGTTGACGCCGGCTGTGCGCGCATAGCTGGCATTGGCCGAGTTATGGTCGACAATGTTGAGGGACTGGCGGTGGTAGCCCGGCGTGCCGGCATTGGCCACGTTGCGGCTCAGGATCGTGATGGAGTCCTGGCTGACGCGCAGACCCGAAACAGCGTTCGAAAGTGAAGAAACCAGACCCATCAGCGCGGCTCCAAAAGTCGGGGACGGCCCGGAATTATCCCGGGCCGGCTAACTCGCTTCGGCCCTAGCGGACCATGTTGAGGGCTTCCTGCAGCATTTCGTCAGCAGTCGACACGATGCGGGTGCCCGCCGAATAGGCCTGCTGGGTGATGATCAGCTTGGTGAATTCGTCCGAAATGTCGGTGTTGGACGCTTCCAGCGCCCCACCCAGAATGCCCGAGCCGGAGAGATCGAAGATCGGCTCGCCGGATTCGGTTGTCGTCTGGAAAACGCCGCCATCGAGACGCTTGAGCGAGTTGACCGCATTGAACTGCGCCACAACGACCTGCGCCATGTCGATACGCTCGCCGTTGGAATAGGTCGCCACCACGCGACCGTCGTCACTGATCGCCACCGACTGGAATTCGCCGGCCCCGTAGCCGTTCTGGTCGAGCTGAGAAACCGACGCCGTACCATTGACGTCGGCGAACTGGCTCATGCCGTTCCGATCATGGCTCAGGGTGACATTGCCCACATTGACGCCATTGATGGTCAGGCCCGGAATAGTGGTCTCGGTGACCGGAGGATCCATCGAGCCATTGAGATTGAAGCTGTAGCTCTGAGGGACGCGCGTCCACTTGTCCGCACCGGGAGCCGCATCACTGTCGGACATGTAGTAGAGCGACCAGGTGTCGGCCCCGCCCGATGCATGGCTATCCACCTTGGCCCAACGCAGCTGCACGCTCGCAGGCGCGCCGTTCGCTGCATAGACGGTAATGGCGCCGCCATAGATCGAGTCAGACGTGAACCGCTCATGGTCCGAGCCCCGGATCGTATTGAGCGTGGTCGCCGGCGCGACGTAGTTCGAATAGGCAGTGATATCCATCAGCTCGCTGCCGGCCGTCTCCGGGTCGTAGTTTTCGGTCTTCGGAACCTGCGGCAGGTTGGCGCGATAGTTGATGTTGGTCGTCTTGTTGGCCGCCAGGAAAGCGTTCGACAGCTTGAGCACTTCAGGCACCGAGCCCGAGATATTGCCGGTGGACTGGTCGACGGGCAGGCCCTTGAGGTAATAGCCCGCGCCGTTGACCAGGCGACCTTCCTTGTCCAGCTCGAAGTCACCACGGCGCGTGAAGTAATTCGAGCCGGCGAACACCGAATTGCCGTCCGACTGGCCGATCTTCGGCTCGACAACGAAGAAGCCGCCCGCGTTAAGCGCAATATAGGTTTCGGTGGATGACGTCTGGATATCGCCGACCAGCCCATTGGTGCCGCGCGACTGCGCGAGAACGGCACCCGGCACCTGCGATTTCAGCGGCGCATCGGGAATGAGATCGAGAAAGCTCGTTTCGATCCGCTTGTAGCCGGTCGTCTGCGAGTTGGCGATATTACCAGAAATGTTCTCCAGCGCATGCGACTGCGCCCGCAGGCCGGTCACCGCACTGGAAAGAGCCCCATAGATACCCATCTGTCACTCCGTAAACCCGTTCCGCCCTCGAGGGCTCGTTCGGACAAAACCAATGCAAGCCCGATGCCAGATGGGCGCCTCGTTGATTTTGCTGGAGAATTCTCGATTTTTAGCGGTTGACGGCGCCCCGGCCCGGCAAATGAGTCCGGGCTCCCGGCAGAATTTGCCGAATGCTTGTGAACGCCTTCCGGTTGGATTACATGCAGGCCCAGTTCCCACCGCGTCGAAGTGATGGTCCGGCATGCTGTTTTCGAGCGTCGATGAATTCGTGAAAGCCCCTCGACGCGCCGTGACCGTTTTTGGCATGGCCGGAGTGGGCAAGACGCGGCTGAGCAACATGCTGCGGGCCAACCATTGGTTTCACTATTCGGCCGACTACCGCATTGGCACGCGCTATATGGGCGAGTTCATCGTGGACAATTTCAAGCGAGAAGCCATGAAGGTGCCCTTCCTGGCACAGCTTCTGCGCACCGACTCCATCTACATCTCGTCCAATATTACATTCGACAATCTCGACCCGCTCTCCACCTATTTGGGCACGCCCGGAAATCCCGAACGCGGCGGCTTGCCGCTGGCGGAGTACCAGCGCCGCCAGGAGCAGCATCGCGTTGCCGAAATTGCGGCCCTGCGCGACCTGCCCTACTTCATCGAACGGGCCAAAGCGCTGTACGGCTATGACGATTTTATCGCCGACACGGGCGGCTCGCTGATCGAAGTGATCGACCACACCGACCCCGACGACCCGGTGATCAAGACACTCACCGACCACACGGCGCTGCTCTATATCCGCGGCACCGAGGAAAACGCCGCGGACCTCGTCAAGCGCTTCAAGAAGTCGCCCAAGCCCATGTATTACCGGCCGCATTTCCTCGTTGAGAAATGGGCCGAATACAAGCTGATCCATGGGATTCTTGACGACTGTGACGTCGACCCCGCGGGCTTTGGCGCCTGGGGCTTCGAGGCTCTCCTTCACGATCGTTTGCCGCGCTATCAGGCTCTGGCTGACAATTTCGGTTACGTGGTGGAGGCATCCGACCTCGCCACCGTGCGCGATGGCGATGAATTCGTCGATCTCGTTGCTGCCGCCATCGAGAAGCGAATGCGCTAGCGCACGTCGGAGGAACGGGGCCAATCCCTTTCCAGTCCGGACGTGCGCCAACGACGCCGGCGAGCCGCAGATGGGCGCGCCAGGCTTGAATCGCTTTCTCAATGCACCCAGCTAAGAGGCTATCATGCCTATTCGAATTCCAGACAACCTCCCCGCCCGAAAGACGCTCGAAGCCGAGGGCGTCAATGTCATGGATTCCTCGCGCGCCGCGCGTCAGGACATCCGTCCGCTCGAATTCGGCCTGCTCAACCTGATGCCCAACAAGGAGCGGACCGAGACGCAGTTCGCCCGCTTGATCGGCGCCACGCCGCTGCAGATCAATCTCAGCCTCGTGCGCATCACCGACCACCAGTCCAAGCACACGTCGGAAGAATATCTCAACACCTTCTACCAGACCTGGGAAGAGGTGCGGGATCGCAAGTTCGACGGCTTCATCGTCACCGGTGCGCCGATCGCAAACATTCCATTCGAGGATGTCCGCTATTGGCCGGAAATGCTCGAAATCATGGAGTGGACGCGCACCAACGTACACCACACCATGTTTATCTGCTGGGGCGCACAGGCGGCCCTGCATCACTTCCATCAGGCACGCCGCTATCGCATGGACAAGAAGGCCTTCGGCGTTTTCCGGCATGACATCGTCAAGTCGGGTTCGCCCTGGCTGCGCGGCATGTCTGACCGCCCGATGATCCCGGTGTCGCGCTACAACGACATCGACCGGAACTCCATCGGCGACGATCTCGATATCCTGATCGACAACAAAGACCTTGGCCTCTGCATGCTCGAGCGCAAGGACGGTCGGGCGGTCTATTTCCTCAATCACCTCGAATATGACAATCGCTCGCTCGCCGACGAATATGAGCGCGACATCGCGGCCGGCCTCGATACGCCGCCGCCCGCCAACCTTTTCCCGGATGGTGACACCAGCCAGATCCCGGAAAACCGCTGGCGCAGCCACGCGCACCTGCTGTTCCAGAACTGGATCAACGAGATCTACCAGACGACGCCATATCTGCTGGACGAAATCGGAAAATAAGAAAGGGGCCCAACCGGGCCCCTTCCCTTTGATCTGGTAACACTAGACGGCGATCTTGCCACCGCCCTGCTTGTTGACCACCACGACGGATGGACGTACGGGCATGGCGTCATCGAAGTCCGGCCAGCGGGTCGAGAGGTCCTCGTAATAGCTGGGGCGTCCAAAGCCTTCCCAGTCGTCGCCACCATCACCCGGATGCTGCACGGCGAGGAAAAGGGTTTCTCCGTCGTCGGTGAAGACCGGGCCACACATCTCGGCGCCGACGGGCACGCGGAAGAACAACTTGGACGTCGCGCGAGCTTCGCCTTCGGTATCCACCGCCCAGAGCCCGTCCGTACGACCGGTGCCCGAAGGGCTGTTGCCATCGGTCGAGACCCAGAGGCGCCCATCGCTATCGACAGCGCAATTATCCGGCATGCCGAACCAACCGTTGGCGGTCGTGTCGGTCGAGAACGTAGCGCCCACTTCGGCGATCGACGGATCGCCGCACTTGAGCAGGATTTCCCAGGTGCCAGTCTCCGCGGCAAAATCGCCATCGGTCTCAGCGATCTCGATGATGTGGCCGAAGGCGTTCATGGCGGTCGGATTGGCCGCATCCACCTGGTCTGCCTCGCGGCGGGTGTTGTTCGTCAGCATGACATAGACCTTGCCATTGCTGGCATTGGGCTCGATGTCTTCCGGACGATCCATCTTGGTCGCGCCCAGCAAGTCAGCCGCCCGGCGCGTTTCAATGACCAGGTCAGCCTGGCTGGCAAAGCCGTTCTCTTCGGTCAGCGGACCCTGCCCCTGGATCAGCGGCATCCACTCCATGCTGCCGTCCTCGGCGAACTTGGCGACATAGAGTGTACCCTCATCGAGCAGGTCCATGTTGGCGGCGCGGTCGTCAGGGTTGTAGATGCCCTTGGTGACGAACTTGTAGACATAGTCGAAGCGCTCATCGTCACCCAGATAGAACACGACCCGGCCGTCCTTGCTGACGATAGACTCAGCGCCCTCGTGCTTGAAACGACCAAGCGCCGTGCGCTTCTTGGGCACCGAGTTGGGGTCCATCGGGTCCACTTCCACGATGTAGCCGAACCGGTTCGGCTCGTTGGGCTCCTTGGAGACGTCAAACCGATCATAGAATTTTGCCCATTCGTACGAGCCTTCCGGCAGACCCAGACGATCATAGTTCGCGGCCTCCGGGTGATCGGCCGGGAGTTCACCGCCGAAGTAGCCGTGAATGTTTTCCTCGGCCATGATGTATGTGCCCCAAGGCGTCACGCCGCCGGCACAATTGTTGATCGTGCCGAAGACCTTCGTACCCGTCGCGTCAGCATTGGTCTTGAGCCGGTCATGGCCAGCGGCGGGGCCGGTAATCAGCATTTCGGTCTCGGCAGTAATGCGTCGGTTGTACTGACCGTCCTTGACCACCTGCCACTTGCCATCGACCTTCTTGATTTCAACGATGGTTCCGCCATGCGCCATCAGTTCGATATCGACCTGCTCCTTGGTGAGCGGATTGAGCGTGATTTCACCCTCTGCCAGCGTCACAAGGCCCGGGAACATCAGGTGCGGATTGGTATATTCGTGGTTGACCACGAGCAGGCCATGCTCGTCCGAACCATCGAGCGGGATATAGCCGACATAGTCATTGTTATAGCCAAACTGGCGTGCCTGTGCCGCTGCAGTCTGGTTCTCGGGATCGAATTCGGGCGCATCGGGAAACAGACCATCGCCCCAGCGCAGGAGGATATCGGCATCATAGCCCTCGGCGACGTGGTGGGTTTCGTCCACACCCGCCTCGACCTCGGTGAAGGAGAATGCCGACGCACCGGCAGCCTTGGCATCTCCGGCCGTGAGTAGCGCCAGCGGGCTCACGGTGGCGGCGATAGCGGAGACGGCAAGCGAGCCCTTGAGAAAACCGCGACGCGAAAAACGGGCACTGATCAGCTCGCCCATGGTCGGGTTGGCGGACGTATTGCGCGGCTCGGCGTCGGCGGCCTCAAGTTGCGAGGTCTTGAAGATTGGGGTCTGGTCGTTCATCGGATTGCTCCTCAACAGCGGCGCCAATGGCGCGGACACGCGAGGGCATAGGTCGCCCATTTGACGCGCCCGCAACAAAGCGATGACATTTGCATGACGCCGCCCCGCCCTTGCATTGGCCGGTGCAAGTCCTACCTTGCAGGAACACGAGGGATTTAGCCTTGCCCCAGCCGCCGACCACGATTACCGACGAACTGGGCATTGCCCTGTCTAACCTTGCCGACAGCGCGACCGGCGTCTTTACGCCGACCCTGAGACTGGGCGTCACTGGCCTTAGCCGTGCCGGCAAGACCATCTTCATCACGGCGCTGGTGCACAACCTGCTGACGCAAGGCCGCCTCCCGGGGTTTTCGCCTTTGGCTGAAGGTCGCTTTATCGGAGCAAAACTCGCTGAATATCCGGACGCGACCATTCCCCGCTTTGCCTATGAGCAGCACATGGCAGCGCTTACCGCCAATCCGCCCACCTGGCCGGAAGGCACGCGCCGGATTTCCCAGCTGCGCATCGTGCTCAAATTCCAGTCTGCCAAATGGTGGTCAGGCATGCGGGGCCCGGCCACGCTCAATCTCGACATTGTCGACTATCCCGGCGAATGGCTGCTCGACCTGCCCCTCCTCGGCCTCAGCTTTGCCGAGTGGAGCGCCGAAGCGCTCGAGCGCGCCCGCCAGCCGGGCCATGCCGACGAGGCGACCGAATTCCTGCGCGAGCTCGACAGCACCGATGTCAGCAAGGAAGCCAGCGACGCCGACGCGGAACGTCTCGCCGCAGCCTTCACCACCTATCTGCGCCGGTCCCGCGAGCACGGAGCTCTCTCAACCCTGCCCCCGGGCCGGTTCCTGCTGCCCGGTGATCTCGAAGGCTCGCCGGCGCTGACCTTCGCACCGCTGCCCAAGCCCGCGACCCATCGCAATTCCAGCCTCTATCGCATGTTTGAAGGCCGTTACGAGGCCTACAAGGACAGGATTGTGCGCGCCTTCTTCCGTGACCACTTCGCGCGGCTCGACCGTCAGGTGGTGCTGGTCGACACCTTGCGCGCCCTCAATGCCGGGGCTGCCGCCGTAAGCGATCTCGAAACAGCACTGACCTCGGTTCTGTCCTGTTTCCGGCAGGGTGAAGCCAATCCCCTGCTGCGCCCCTTCACCCGCCGCATCGACCGTATCCTCTTTGCCGCGACCAAGGCCGATCACGTCCATCACACCAGCCACGACCGGCTCGAGGCCATTCTCAATCGCCTGGTCGCCAGCGCCGCCAAACGCGCCCGCTTTGCCGGCACCGAGACCCGCTCCATCGCCATGGCCGGCATCCGCGCCACCAGCGAGGGCACGATCCGCGAGGGCGGAGAAACCCTGCCAACGCTGATCGGCACACCCATGCAGGGCGAAGTGCTCGACGGCACCACCTATGACGGCCGGACCGAAATCGCCTTGTTTCCCGGCGACTTACCAGAGCGTCCGGATTCATTGTTCGAGAATGGCCAGCCGGTTGCGCTCAACTTCCTGCGCTTCACGCCACCGCAGCGGCTGGAGCGCAACGCCGCCGGCGATCCGGTCCTGCCCCATATCCGGCTGGATCGTGCACTCGACTATCTCATCGGAGACTGGATGGCATGAAACGCCCCGTTGCCCACACCCTGTCCCGCCAGCCGGATGAGACCGAAGCCGTCCGCACGCCCCGCGCTTTCGCCGCCGATCGCGCCGAAATCGTCGAAACCTCATTCGAACCCCAGATCGACCCCGAACTCGTAACGCCACCGCCTCGTCGCATGGGATGGGTCGGGCGCCTCGCCTGGACCACGGGCGGCATCCTCGTCTCGGCTGGGCTCGGCCTTGCCGCCGACCGCCTGGTCCGCGACCTCTTCGAGACCAACGAGTACCTCGGCTATGTCGGCCTTGGCGTGCTCGGCGCATTCCTTGTCGCCATCGTCGCGCTCATCCTGCGCGAAGCCTTCGCCCTCCGGCGCCTGCGCGTCCTCGACGCCCTCAAGGCGGACGCCGCCCGCGCCGTGGCAGACAATGACCGCAAGCGCGCCGGAGCCGTCGTGGACCATCTCAACAGCGTTTATGCCGGCCGGGCGGACCTCGCCCGCTCCCGTGACGAGGTCAACAGGCATCTGCCAAACCTCTTCGATGGCCACGAGGTTATCACGCTGGCCGAGCGTAGCCTCATGGCGCCGCTTGATGCGCGGGCCAAGGCCCTGACCGCGGCGTCCGCCCGCCGCGTTGCCCTCGTCACCGCCGTGTCGCCCCGGGCGCTCATCGACATCGCCTTCGTCATATATGAGAGCATACGCCTTGCAGGCGCGATCGCGGCCCTCTACGGAGCCCGCCCAGGCTTTTTTGGCTTCGTCCGGCTCTCCGGCTCCGTCCTGGCGCATCTGGCCGTCACAGGAGGCCTGGTGCTCACCGACGGCGTGGTTGAGCAGCTCGTGGGTCAGGGTCTTGCTGCAAAGCTCTCTGCCCGGCTGGGCGAAGGCGTGGTCAACGGTCTTATGACAGTGCGCGTCGGCATAGCCGCAATGCGCGTCGTCCGCCCCCTGCCCTTCGAAGCCCTGCACCAGCCCATGGTCCGCGACTTCATTCCCGAACTCGTCAAGGTTACGCAGGACGCCGGCAAGTCCGCCTGAGGCCTATGCCGCGGCCCGCAAGTCTCCCATGCTCTGGAAGGTTTCCACCTGCGGGCGAGCAAAGAAGTAACCCTGGAACAGGGCAATGCCTGCACTCCGCAGGCAACTGAGCTCAGCCGCCGTTTCGACGCCTTCCGCCAACACGGTGATACCCAGCGACCCGGCAATGCCCACAATGCCAGTGACGATGGCCTGCCGGGCCGGCGAGCCGTCGATGCCCCGCAACAGGTCCATATCGATCTTGATGAGGTCGGGCTGGAACTTTGCGAGCAGGCCCAGGCCTGCAAAGCCGGCGCCGAAGTCATCGAGGGCGGTGGTAAAGCCCATGCGACGGTATTCGCTGACAATGTTTGCCACATGCCCTGCATCGGACATGCGCTCGTTCTCGGTGAATTCGAACATCAGCCGCTTGGGATCAAAGCCCGTGCGGGCAGCCGCCCCCAGCGTGGCCCGGATACAGGCGCGCGGCTCATAGACTGCATTGGGCATGAAATTGATGGAAAGCCGCGTGCCCGGCTCCAGCGCCCCTGCGCCCGCCAGCTCAATGGCCTTGACGCGACAGGCCTGGTCGAAAACGTAGCGATTGGCATCGGTTACAGCCGAAAGAACCGATGCGGCTCCGCCGCCGTCCGTGCCGCGAACCAGCGCCTCATAGCCCCAGATACGATCCTCCACCACATCAAGTATCGGCTGGAACGCCATGGTGAAGGGCACTGGAAAATCTTCACCAGACCGGCAGGCCTCGCAAGATGAGGGCATAAAAATAACCTATGTTACTGAGGCAGCGGGAAATATCCCCCACCATCGCGCATAGGTATTAATGCTTCGACAAATGCAAAGCGCTCAGTCTTTCGCCGCGCTCGGAGCCAGCGTCAGCTTGAGCCCGTCGAGGTCGTCGGAGCAAAGGATCTGACAGGAGAGGCGTGAATTCGACTTCACGTCTCCCACGCTATCCAGCATGTCCTCTTCTTCATCGCTCGGTGCACCGACGGCATCCAGCCACTCACTATCGACGTAGCAATGGCACGTGGCGCAACTGAGTGCCCCGCCGCACTCGGCCTTGATGTTGAGGCCCCAGTCGCGGATCACTTCCATGACGCGCCAGCCGTCAAGCCCTTCGAGCTCGTGCACGTCGCCTGCCTGGTCCGTAACGATGATCTTCATGCGGCGCTCCTCAACAGCGGGGCGTGCTTAGCGCCCAATGGGCGGTCAGCGCAAGTGTCGCCACGCGTCAGCCCATTCACCAGGTCATTCCCGCGAAAGGGGGAATCCCTGTTTGAAAGAAACGGAGATCCCCGTTTTCGCGGGGATGACACCGTGGTTGTGGTCGAGCCTACGCCACGCCCAGCTTCTTCTGCAGCTTGGTCGAGCTGGTCGTGTACTGGAACACAACCCGCTCGCCGGGCGACACGATGGCCTTGGCCGCTTGCGCCATTAGCGCCGCTTCGTGGAAGCCGGAAAGGATGAGCTTGAGCTTACCGGGATAGGAGTTGATGTCGCCGATGGCGAAGATGCCCGGCACCGAGGTTTCGAACTTCTCGGTGTCAACGACGATGGTGTTGTCGTTGAGTTCAAGACCCCAGTCTGCCACTGGGCCAAGCTTCATGGTTAGGCCGAAGAAGGGCAGAAGGCGCGTGGCGGGGATCGACAGATCGCCGGCATCGGTCGTCAGATGCACGTGGTTGATCTGGCCATTCTCGCCGTCCAGCTTGGCAATCTGGCCCAGTTGGAAGTTGACCTTACCCTCGGCCACAAGCTCTTTCATCTTGTTGACCGAAGCCGGCGCCGCCTTGAACGCATCGCGGCGGTGAACCAGCGTCAGGGTGCGCACGATGGGCGCCAGGTTCAGCGTCCAGTCGAGCGCCGAGTCGCCACCACCGACAATGACCACATCCTCACCGCGGAAATCCTCGATCCGGCGCACGGCATAGAACACCGACTTGTTCTCGTACTGCTCGATGCCGTCCACGGGGGGGCGCTTGGGCTGGAACGAGCCGCCGCCGGCCGCGATGACCACGACCTTGGTGAAAAAGGTTTCGTCAGCATCGGTCTGCAGCTTGAACGAGCCGTCGTCCAGCTTCTCGATGGAATTGACCATGCGCGAAAAATGGAATTCCGGCGAAAACGGCGCAATCTGCGCCATCAGGTTGTCGGTCAGCTGCTGGCCGGTGACAACAGGAAAGCCCGGAATGTCATAGATCGGCTTTTCCGGATAAAGTTCGGCACACTGGCCGCCGGGACGGTCCAGGATATCGATGAAGTGGCATTTGATGTCGAGCAGCCCGAGTTCGAAGGCAGCGAACAGCCCGCAGGGGCCCGCGCCAATGACAACGACATCGGTGGTGATCTCAGTGCTCATTTTCCAAAGTCCATTCGAAACCGGAACCGCTCGGGCTCCGGAATTGGTCCCATTGGGGCGCCTGCCCCGCTCTGTTCATGGGAACCGCCGCTGTCACCAGCGGCCCCGGCTCGCCTAAAGGCGATAATTGCGCTCGACTTATCTCAGGAGACGCGGCGAAGGAAGGGCCGCGTGCCAAGCGGGATCTCGGTAACCCCGACCGGCTGATAGAATACGGCCATTTCCGGCAAACGGTTTTCGAGCAAGGCCTGACGCGTGGGTTCATGCGTTACTACCAGCGCATTGAAGCCGCAGCGGCGCATATGCGGAATCTGATCCTGCAGAACGTCGCCTACAGCCCTGATTTCACCGGCATATCTGAAGCGCTCGACCAGAAGCCTTGCCGTGGAATAGCCCCGCCCGTCGGTAAACGACGGAAACCGGATCGCAACCGATGCAAACCGGGCGAGGTCGTCCACGACGTCCTCGATCTTCTCGCCGGGCGACACCAGCAGTCCGATGGGATGCGGGTTCGCAAGAAACTCCGCGCGGTTCGCCAGGAACACCGGAAGCGGCACATGCACATAGCGCGCATCGGCCGGATTGGTGCCCTCTTCCCAGTCCTTGAAGGGGTCCGCGGTGAAGGCGCCGTCTTTCCAGAGCGTATGGCGGTTTGCAGCTTTCATCGGATTGGCGATCGCTCCACTGAAATCGTAATGGATGCCGCATTCCTTCTTGTTGAGGCCGCGCCACCGTCCGGCGCGCGGATCCTCGCCCTCGGCAACGATGGAGGTACAGGGCGCGCAGCCAATGGACTTGTAGCCTTTGGCATAGAGCGGATGCTCGGGCAAGTTATGCTTCTGGCGGTATTCGATGACATCGGCATCGGAGAAATAGGCCAGCGGGTTGACCTTGATGCGGTCGTCCGAGGTCAATTCGAAATGCGGGAGAACACCGCGCTCCTTGGTCTGGTAGCGCTTCCGACCCGTGACCCAGCCGCCATACTGCTCGGTGATGGGCTCGAGCGGCTCGGTCTTGCGGATATGGCAGCAGGAATCGGGGTCCGTTTCCCAGAGGTCGCCATTGGGATCGAACCGGCGCACATCATTGGGATCAGGGTGGATCGCGTGCACATTGATGAGGCCGAACTGCTTTTTGAGCATCTCGACATAGGCCAGCGTCTCGGGAAAATGCTTACCGGTCTCGAGGAAATAGACGGGCATGGACGGGTCCACCTGCGCCACCATGTGCAGCAGCACCGCCGAGTCCGCCCCAAAGGATGATACGATCGCCAGATCGCCCGGTAACACATCGGTTACAGCATAGCGCAGCACGCCAACGGCATCCATCTCGTCAAACATGCCATTGAGCGCCAGAATGCCCAGCGCGCGCAGTTTGTCGTTGGCAACCGGCACAGGGGCGAGTTTAGGCATGGCCATAGAGAGCCTCCTTGAACGGCGCTTCACCCAGCCGGCGGTAAGCGGCAATGAACGGCTCGTCTGCACCGGTCCGGTTGGCGATGTAGAAATCAACCAGCTTCTCGATCGCGCCGGGAACGGCGTCCGCCTCGAAGCCCGGTCCGATGATCTTGCCCACCGAAGCCGCTTCCGTGGCGTCGCCGCCCAGCGTGATCTGATAGAGCTCGCCGCCCTTCTTCTCGACACCCAGAATGCCGATATGGCCCACATGGTGGTGCCCGCAGGCATTGATGCAGCCCGAAATCTTGATCTTGAGATCGCCGATTTCCTTCTGCCGATCCGGCGAAGCGAAGGTCTTCGAGATCTCCTGCGCGATCGGAATGGACCGGGCATTGGCCAGGGCGCAGAAGTCGAGGCCCGGGCAGCAGATCATGTCGGTGATGAGGTTGTTATTGCCCTCTGCCAGCCCATTGGCGACCAGCACATCATAGACGGCGCGCAGGTCGGCAATAGCCACATGCGGCAGAACCAGGTTCTGCTCATGCGTCACCCGCAATTCGTCATAGGAAAAGCGCTCTGCCAGGTCAGCCACGACATCCATCTGGACGTCGGTCGCATCGCCGGGCGCGCCACCAACCGGCTTCAGCGAAATGGTAACCGATGCGTAACCGGATTGCTTGTGGGGGTGCAGATTGTTGTCCAGCCAGCGGCCATAGGCCGGGTCGATGATGGACTGATAGGCAACGTCGACCGCATCACCGGACCGGTCGGCAAACTCCGGCGGCGCGAAATAGGCCGTGATCCGGTCGAGCTCCTCCTGCGGCAGGGTCAGCACACCGCCGCGCACTTCCGCAAACTCGGCCTCGACCTGGCCCTTGATGCTTTCGAGCCCCTCTTCATGCACGAGGATCTTGATGCGCGCCTTGTACTTGTTGTCCCGGCGGCCATAGCGGTTGTACACCCGCATGATGCTTTCGAGATAAGCCAGAAGGTGCTCGTTCGGCACGAAGCTGTTGATCAGCTTGGCGATCATCGGTGTACGGCCGAGCCCACCGCCGACCCAAACTTCCCACCCGATCTCGCCTGCCCCGTTCACCGCAGCCTGCAACCCGATATCGTGGAAGCGGATGGCAGCGCGGTCATTGGGCGAGCCGGTGATGGCAATCTTGAACTTGCGCGGCAGGTACGAGAATTCAGGATGAAGGCTCGACCATTGGCGCAGGATTTCCGCAATCGGCCTGGGATCGATGATCTCGTCAGCTGCAGCGCCGGCAAACTGGTCGGTAGTAACATTGCGAATGCAATTGCCCGAGGTCTGGATGGCGTGCATTTCAACGCTCGCCAGCTCCTCGAGGATCACGGGGATGTCCTTGAGCTTGGGCCAGTTGAACTGGATATTCTGCCGCGTCGTGAAGTGACCATAGCCGCGATCATAGGTGCGCGCGATATGGGCCAGCTTGCGCATCTGGCGGCTGTTCATCGTCCCGTAGGGCACCGCTATCCGCAGCATATAGGCGTGCAGCTGCAGATAGAGCCCGTTCATCAGCCGCAGCGGACGGAACTGGTCCTCGGAAAGCTCACCCGAAAGGCGGCGCTTCACCTGGTCGGCAAACTGCGCTGTGCGACCCGCTACGAAAGCGGCGTCGAATTCGTCATATCGATACATGCCCGTCGTCACCTAAGTGCTGGCGATCATACGCCTGCCCATTGAGAGTAAGGGGAGCGGTGGGGCCCGCCGCCCTGATGCGTTCGCGCAGGCGCTTGGGCACGATGGCGCCGCCTTCCTGCGTCACTTCTTCGATTTCAAGGCTGATCACCCGGCCCGTAGCCTTGGTCGCAGCAAGAGCGGCGTCGCGCTCGGCAATCTCGTCCTTGGAAAACAGCCGCGCCGCCTGCAGGTCTTCCACCCAGACGCCATTGGCATCCAGATAAACCGTGGCGCCGGAGATCAGCTCGTTGCCGGTGAGAATTTCCATAAGTCAGGCTACCTTGAAAGAATGTTCGGCCAGAGTTGCCGCGCCGGACCAGTCGCCTTCGGCCACGGCTCGTCCAACCAGAATGATGGCGGGCCCGTCGGCAAAGTCGACGGCGCCCTGCGACAGGCTCAAGAGCGTGCCGGCGTAGGGCTGGCGGTCAGACCGACCGGCGTTGACCACAATGCCGACCGGCAGATCGGCTGGCGCGCCATGCGCGATCAGGCGCTGCGCTGTGCTCGCCGCAATGGCCTTGCCCATGTAAAGCGCCAGCGTCAGGCCCGATTGGGCCAGCGCCGCCCAGTGCGCGAGGTCCTTGTCGTCAGCCCCATGGGCGGTGGCCATCACAAATCCGCTCGAGACCTGGCGTAGCGTCACCGGCGTCGCCGTATCGGCAGCAGCGGCCAGCGCTGCGCTCACTCCCGGCACGATCTGGTACTGGATGCCCGCATCACGCAGTGCCGCAATCTCCTCACCGGCGCGGCCGAAAACCATGGGGTCGCCGGATTTCAGCCGGGCAACTTTCTTGCCCTCGCCCGCAAGCCGGACGATCAGCGTATTGATCTGCGCCTGGCTGAAAGAATGGTGGCCACGCGCCTTGCCAACACAGATCTGCTCGGCGTCGCGCCGCCCCATTTCCACAACGGCCGCTGGGACCAGCTGATCATGCACGATGACGTCGGCCTGCTGCAGCAGCCGTTGGGCGCGCAAGGTCAGCAGGTCTTCCGACCCCGGCCCCGCCCCGATCAGCCAGACCACGCCCTGCCCCGCACCTTTGGCGACATGGGCGTCGAGCAGCGTTTCGGCCGATTGCTGATCCATGCCGGGCCGCGTCACCAGGTCCTCGTAGAACCGCCGCCGCGCCGCGCCATCATGAATCAGGCTCTCAACCTTGTGCCGTAAGCCACCGGCAAGACTCGCGATTTTTCCGATGCCGGGCGCAAGCAGCGCCTCGATCTGTGCGCGCACCAGCCGCGCCAGGACCGGCGCATCGCCCTCAGTGGAAATGGCCACCGTCAGCGGCGCACGCTCCACGATCGAAGGCGTGTAGAAATCGCACTGATCAGGGACATCAACGACATTGAGCGGAATGCCAGACTGCCGCGCTTGCACTTTCGCCAACTCGGCATCCGGGCCTTCTTCCGCAACGAAGACGAGCGCCGCGCCGGCAATATCCTCCGCCTGCACGGCGCGTTCGAAGAGGCTGACGGGGAAAGGGCGGAAGTCAACGTCGATCTGGCGGGAGTAAATCTCTATCGAAGCAGTAGTCTTAGCGACCAACCGGACCTTGTTGAGGGCCTCATCGCCGCCACCGACGATGATGATACGCTTGCCCTTAACCTTGTAGCTCAACGGAAATGTGTTGAGGGAACCCATCATGATCCTGTTCGAGAGTTGGCGGAAAATAGTCCAATCTTCCCTCTCGCAACAAGACTTTGAAATTCAATAGCTTTTATATTTCCCTTGAGGGGACGGCAGTGGAACAAGTCACGCTGCTTTCCCCCTGCACCGCCAAATAAATCTGCGCCCCTGCCCGAGGTAGAATATTTTGCCTACCCTAGGCGACGGTTGAGACAACGCGGCAAAACTATCCCTGACGGGTCGGGACGTGCACGACCAGGCCATCCAGCTCCGGGCGCACCTTGATCTGGCAGCTGAGCCGACTTGCATCCTTCACGTCGAAGGCAAAGTCGAGCATGTCCTCTTCCATTGAGGAGGGACCGCCGACCGTGCCGCGCCAGTCTTCGTCGATATAGACGTGGCAGGTCGCGCAGGTGCAGGCGCCGCCGCATTCGGCGACAATGCCGGGCACGGCGTTCATGATGGCGGTTTCCATCACGGTCGAGCCGTTCTCGCCCTCGGTTTCGATACGCTCGCCCTGGGCAGTCACATAGGTAATTTTGGTCATTGGGGGCCTGTGGTCTTTTCCGGTCTGCTGTCCAGCAAACCTTCCAGATAGTGCTTTTCGATGCCAAACATAGCCTTCACCGCCGCGATGCGGTCAAGCACCGCACCCCGCGACCCAGCGCCGCCCTTCTGCGCCACGATGAGGTTGTTCTTGGGCGTGTGGGCATCCGAGACAAATTCGAACACCTTGGTGCGGTAGCCATTGGCTTCGAGGATCAGTGCCCGCAGCCCGTCCGTCACCATCTCGGCCTGCTTTTCGAGAAACGTGCCGTGGCGCAGGAGAAAATCAAGCGTCTGGTCCGGCTGTCCTGCTTCCATCTGCCGACGGATCTGCTTGTGGCAGCAGGGGGCGACGGCAATCAGCGATGCCCCCGCCTTTATGCCCTGAAAGATCGCGTCGTCGGTTGCCGTATCGCAGGCATGGAGCGCGATCACCGCATCGGCGCCGCCTGCATCATAGTCGAGGATGGTGCCGGTCTCGAAGCGCAGCCCCGCAAACCCCGACGCCGCGGCGTTGGCATTGCCATCGGCCACCAGTTGCGGGCGCATCTCGACCCCGATCACCTCGGCACTCTGTCCCAGCCCGCTGAGATAATCGTAGAGCGCGAAATCGAGATACCCCTTGCCCGCCCCCATATCGAGGATGCGTGGAGTCTTTGAGTTAAGCCCCTGAATCAGGGGCGCAAAGATCTCGACCATCTTGTTGATTTGCCGGAATTTATCCTGCGCATCGTTGCGCACCTGCCCATTGGCGCCGGTAAGGCCCAGCGCGTGCAGCCAGGGCTTTCCAGTCTCGCTCAGCGGCCGGTTCTTCGCGCGATCGTGGCTGGCGGCTGCAACCTCCCGGCCGGCAACGTCGCTGCGCTTGAGCCGCATCTTCTCGCCCTGCCGCTCGAACTGCAGGTCAAAGTCAGTCGTTTCGAGCCGCGCGCTACGCCAGTCCTCGGTGAGCCCGGTCGTCAGCAGCAATGCTGCCTCGTTGAGCGTCAGGTTCTTGGTGATATCGCGTGTCTTGTAGCGGAACACGAAGCTCAGCCGCTCGCCGGCCTTGATGGAGACCTTGCGGGCCTCGGCAGATTTGAGCTCCGCTTCCGGGCCGTGATAACCGCCAAGCTTCAGACGCGTCAGCGTGCCATCGGCAAAGGCGGTCTGCACCGCAGCGACAAACTCGCCGATGCGGTCCAGCGCGCTCAATGGCGTTCCTTGGTGGTGAGGAACCGGATCTTGGGCCAGTCCTGCTTGGCCCGGTCGGCCCACCAGGCATTCTGCGCCAGGAAGACCGGCGCGTCGTTGCGGTCTTCGGCCATGTTCATCTTCTGCGCCGTGATGAAGCGCTTGAGTTCCTCGGCATCGTCGCTTTCCACCCAGCGCGCCACTTCAAACCCGATGCTCTCAAAGCTGATGGGCACGCCATATTCCTTGGCAACGCGCGCCGACAGCACTTCGAGCTGCAGCTGGCCCACCACGCCCACGATCCAGTCCGCGCCCACCATGCGGCGGAAGACCTGCGTCACCCCCTCTTCCGAAAGGTCGGTCAAGGCCTTCGCCATCTGCTTGGACTTCATGTGGTCGGTCAGCCGCACGCGCCGGATGATTTCCGGCGCGAAGTTCGGGATACCCGTCACGTTGATATTGGCGCCTTCGGTCAGCGTATCGCCCACCGACAGGGTCCCGTGATTGGGAATGCCGACAATGTCGCCAGCCACGGCCTCTTCGGCCAGCTCACGGTTATTGCCGAAAAAGAACATCGGGTTCGAGACCGCCATGTCCTTGCCGGAGCGCACGTTCTTGAGGCGCATGCCGCGCTCGAACTTGCCTGAGCACAGACGCACGAAGGCAATCCGGTCGCGGTGGTTGGCGTCCATATTCGCCTGTACCTTGAACACGAAGCCAGTGACCTTCTTGTCATCCGGCGGAATAGGCGCGGGCAGCGCCGGCTGCGGCCGCGGCTCGGGACCCCAGTCACCCAGCGTGCGCAGCAACTCGGCCACTGACACACCCTTGAGCGCCGAACCGAACAGCACCGGGCTCAGATGCCCGGCGTGGAACGTTTCGAGATCGAAGTTCGGCAACATGGCCTGCGCCATTTCCAGCGTTTCGAGCGCCGTCATGAACACCGGATCATCGACCAGAGCGTCGACCTCGAGCAGGTCTTCAAGGCTTTCGAACTCCGCAACGGTCTTGCCCTGCGGATTAAGCACCCGTTTTTCAACGAGGTCGATATAGCCGCCGAAGTCCACGCCCTGCCCGATCGGCCACAGCACGGGCGTCAGGTCCAGCGCCAGCTTGCCCTGGATTTCGTCGATCAGGTCGAGCGGAGACTGTCCCTCGCGGTCGATCTTGTTGATGAAGGTGATGATGGGAATGTCGCGCAGCCGGCAGACTTCAAACAGCTTGAGCGTTTGCGCCTCGATGCCCTTGGCCGCATCGATCACCATGATGGCCGCGTCGACGGCGGTGAGCGTGCGATAGGTGTCCTCGGAAAAGTCGGAGTGGCCAGGGGTGTCCAGCAGATTGAGCGTGAGCCCGTCATAGTCGAATGTCATCACCGACGAGGTGATGGAAATGCCGCGCTGCTGCTCCATTTCCATCCAGTCCGAACGGGTCGAACGCTGTCCGGCCTTGCCGCGCACCGCGCCGGCCGACTGGATCGCCCCCGCCGCGGCCAGCAGGCGCTCGGTCAGCGTGGTCTTGCCCGCGTCAGGGTGCGAAATGATCGCAAAGGTGCGGCGCAGGCGGAACGGTTCGGAAACGGACCGGGCCGGAGCCTCGGCAGCAGATGCAAGCGACATGAAGGAACTGAATGTTGGTGGTCGCAACGCTGCGACGGAACACGTTTTATATGGTGCGCTCTATATGCGCTGGCAACCGCGCGGTCAAACAAGGCTGGGCAGACCTGCATCCTCGATTGATCATGGAACCCGGCAGGCAACGCTGGATTGATGAGAGCCGACCCCCAGCCCATGGACACCGATGAGCTTCCCCGCAGATCGTCCCCAGCCGCGCGCCACATACCGCCTCCAGCTCAACAGGGATTTCACCTTTGCCCATGCAGAGGTGATCGCGCCCTATCTGGAAAAGCTCGGCATCAGCCACGTCTATCTCTCGCCCATTCTCATGTCCCGCGCCGGCAGCACTCATGGCTATGACTGCGTTGACCATACGCGCCTGGACCCCGAACTGGGCTCGCTCGACGATTTCCGGCGCATGGCCGCAACATTGCGCCGCCATGGATTGGGCATCATCCTCGATATCGTCCCCAATCACATGGGGATCGGCGGGTCGGACAACCCCTATTGGCTGGACCTGCTCGAATGGGGTCGCGACAGCCGCTATGCGCAATGGTTCGACGTCAACTGGTCGCCATCCGAGCCGAGCCTGCACAACAAGGTCCTCGTGCCGTTCCTCGGCTGCTCGGCAGCCGAAGCCTTGGAAACCGGACGCCTGACCATCCGATACGATGCCCACTCGGGCAGTTTCTCGGCCTGGGCCGAAGACGCCCACAAGCTCCCGCTCGCCCCTCGGACCTATGGCGACATTCTCAAGTTTGGCCGCAACGCCCTCATGGACCTGGGCCAGAACTTCGAAGACCTGAGCGGCCCGGCCGGCGCTGAAGCTCTCAAGCAGAAGCTCACCGGCATGGAACCAGCCGAAGTCGAGACCGCTCTCGCGCAGCTGGAACCGAAAGACATCGCCGCTCTCATCGCGCGGCAGAACTGGCGCGCCGCCCGCTATTCCGTCGCGGCCGATGACATAAACTACCGGCGCTTCTTCATCGTCTCAGACCTCGGCGCTATCCGGATCGAGCGGGACGAGGTTTTCGATCACGCCCACAGGCTGATTTTCCAGCTGGTCGAGGAGGGCTGGGTCGATGGCCTGCGCATCGACCATATCGATGGCCTTTTTGATCCGCGGGCCTACGCGCTCACGCTGCGCCGGAAGTGCCCTCGCCCCATCTATCTGGTTGTCGAGAAAATCCTGGCGCCCCATGAGAAGCTGCGGCTGGACTGGCAGGTGGATGGCACGACAGGCTACGAGTTCGCCAATCAGACCATCCAGCTACTGACCGACCCTGCGGCAGAGGAAACGCTTTCCGCCTTCTACGCTTCCTTCACCGGCCGCACCGCAACGCTGGGGTCAATCGAGCGGCAGGCAAAGCTCGACATCATCGACTACGAAATGGCTGCCGAACTCGACGCCCTGACAGCGCGCCTGACCGCGATCGCCCATGCCGATCCCGCGACCGCTGACCTGACCCGCAACGGCATCCGCAACGCCCTCAGGCATCTCGTGTCTGAAATGGCCGTCTATCGGACCTATCTCGACACGAATGGCGCCAGCGATGCGGACCGGGATGACATCTCCGCGGCCATCCAACGCGCCTGTGCGGCCGCCCCAACGCTCGACCCTGCCCTCTTCGCCTTCCTCGAAAGCCTCGCCTCGGGAGAACTTCGGCACGATGCGGCGCTCGACGCGGCCATGCGCCTTCAGCAATTCACCGGGCCCGTCATGGCCAAGGGTCTGGAGGACACGGCGCTTTACCGCTTCAACCGCCTTCTGGCCCTGAGCGATGTCGGGGAACTGCCCGACGTCTTTTATGCCGGCCCGGAGCGCTTCCACGCCTTCAATGCCTGGCGCAGCCAGAACCTGCCGCTCGGCATGCTCACCTCATCGAGCCACGATACCAAGCGCGGCGAAGACGTCCGCGCCCGGATTGCCGCCCTGACAGAGATCCCCGAGGACTGGATCGCCGCCGTCACCCGCTGGCGCAATCTGCTTGAGGACGCCGGTGCCCCCGAGGTAGACGCCAACGACCTTTACTACCTCTTCCAGCAGCTTGTGGGCGCATGGCCCGCAGAGCTCGATAACCCCGCCCTCGCCGCCGACGACCTCACCGCCTTCAAGGACCGCAGCGCCGGCGCCCTCACCAAGGCACTGCGCGAAGCGCGCGAGCACACCACATGGACCGCACCGAACGAAGACTATGAGGCCAAGGCACAGGCCAATCTCGATGCCCTGCTGGATCCCGCAGGTGCCATCCTCCCCGACCTTGTGAATTTCGTGGAGCATCTCGGGCCACTGGGCGCACGCAATAGCCTGATCGCGGCAACCCTCAAGCTCACCGCTCCAGGCGTGCCCGACATCTATCAGGGTGCCGAACTCTACGAGCAGAGCATGGTCGATCCGGACAATCGCCGCCCGGTCGATTTTGCCCAGCGCGCCCACATGCTCGATATGCTCGATCCCGATCTCGGCTTTCTTCTGGCCGACTGGCGCTCCGGCGCCGCCAAGCTGGCCGTCGTGCAGACACTGCTGCTCCTGCGCCGCGACCATCCCGCACTTTTTGTGGCCGGCAGCTACGAACCGCTTGCAATCACGGGCACCGGCACCGAGCGCTCCCTGGCCTTCCTGCGGCGCCACGGCGGGGAGGTTCTGCTCGTCATCGCGTCACCGGGCCGCCACCCGCAAGCGGACGGTGCACGGCTAAGCTTGCCTGAAACTGTCGCGG
This sequence comes from Pseudomonadota bacterium, assembly GCA_023391095.1. Taxonomy (GTDB): domain Bacteria; phylum Pseudomonadota; class Alphaproteobacteria; order Rhizobiales; family Devosiaceae; genus Devosia. Next base: position 110,405 of record JAEWBN010000019.1, on the reverse strand, counting down.
GCCAAACCTGGACAACTGTGATCGGCGATCCCAAAGCCACGGTTTCCCCATCACTGACCGAATGCCTCCGCGGTCTCCCCGTGGCGGTCTTTATTTCCAGAACGGAGTAAGGACTAGGCGGCTTCGCCGGCCAGCATGCGCGAGATGAAGTCCCGCGCTTCCTCGATCACAAGGCCCAGGTCATCGATCCGCTCGCTGCGAATGGCAAAGCCGTCCCTGAGGTCGGCTTCGATGCCCTTGGCCTGCTCCGCAATGGCCCAGGCGCCCACTCCAGCTGCCGCGCCTTTGATCGAATGAATGGTGATGGCCATGTCATCGAAGGTTGCAGCGAGCCGCAGCCGCTCGAAATAGGTCCCCATCGTCTGATCGAACAGCCGCAGCACGTCCAGTTCGAGCGCTTCATTGCCCAGACACTGCTTGGCGAGGTGGACCAGATCCACGGGCCGCATGGGCCTTTGTGGCGCGGAATCGATGACGGCGTTGGCGACGGCACTCTGCGCCATTCTGGCACCTCCGGCTGCTGGACGGACTTCGCGATTTCCACAGTCCGCGCCACAGCTTAGCCGTGGGCATCTGAATCAGAGATTAAGCCACATCTTCGCCAAGGTTGAGCCCTCAATTCGTTAACGTTTCCCACCCAAAAATTAACCTTTGGGTAAGAAACCGTTCGGTTTGCATAAAATTGAATGTATGTATGGGCTTTGAACCAGCGCGCGGCGGCGAGGGTTGGAACGATGCGGGGCATTTGCATCGAATTGTTCCGAGTTGACCACCGGCCCGGAAAGGGCTGCGGGGGCATCATACCTTTCATAGTCCGCCCAGTTGCTGCAGTGCCGACGCGAGAGTTGTAAAGAGTATGGCGAAGAACACGACCCCCCAGAACGATCCGGCCGCGCTGGCATTTTCTGCCGTCGAGGACGCTCTGAAGGAATCCGTCTTCAACCTTGACGACAACCCGCCCGCGGAAAAGAAGCCCGCCGAGCCCGCGCGATCCGAACGTGTCAAGGCCGCCGACCGGATCGCTCAGCAGGCCGGCGTTGTCGCCAATGACGACCGGATCTCCGCCTCCAAGCTTCTCTATGGCCTGCAGACCCGCTCGTCTGCCGCGCCCACCTGGCTGGCACTGGGTCTGTCGATTGTCTGGCTCGCCGCCTCGGGCACCGTTGCCTTTTTGCGCTTTGGCCAGGAAATGGGCAATTTCGGCCAGTTCGTGGGTTCCCTTGAGTTCATCGCACTGCTCGCCATCATGGTCCTGCCGGTGCTCGGTTTCTTTGCCGTCGCCACACTGTTCCGTCGCGCCGCCGATCTGCGCAACGCCGCCTCTTCCATCACCCAGGCCGCCATTCGCCTTGCCGAACCCGAAGTCACCGCCGCCGACAAGGTAGCCTCGGTTGGTCAGGCCGTCCGCCGCGAGGTCAATGCGCTGGGCGATGGCCTGGAACGCGCCCTCTCGCGCGCTGGCGAACTCGAAGTGATGATCCACAACGAGGTCACCGCCCTCGAGCGCACCTATTCGGACAATGAGTCCCGCATGCGCGCCCTGATCGCCGAACTGGCCAGCCAGCGCGACAGCGTGCTCACCAATACCGAACGCGTGCGCGAAGCCATTACCGAGAGCCATACCGGTCTGGTCTTCGACCTCGACATGATCAGCCAGCGCATTGCCGGTACCATCGTCGAAAGCGGCGGCAACCTGACGCGCGCGCTGGAAACTGCAGGAAACACCCTGACCACCGGTTTCAGCGAGCGCGCCGACAGCTTCGTACAGCTTATGGACAACCGCACCGGCGACTTCTTGGGCGCTCTCGACGATAGCACCGGACGCGTATCCCTTGCCTTCGAGGACCACACCGCCGCCCTCGACAAGGCGCTCGAAAACCGATCTTCCGAACTCAACGCCGCCATTGAAGGCCGCATCTCGGCGCTTGCTTCGGCGCTCGACAACCACGCCGACACCATCGCCGTGGCCATGGACAGCCGCACCCAGCGCCTGGCCGAGCGCACCGCCGAGCTCACCGGCGCCTTCGAAACCCAGGGCCAGTCGATTGTCGGCCTGATTGAAGCCCGCACCGCTGACCTGGAAACCGCGCTCGATACGCGTGCCAACCGTTTTTCCAACCTGCTCAGCGAAAACGGCAGCACCTTCCTTGAAGACCTGCGCAGCCGTGGCCAGGAGGTCCGCGAGGCGCTCGACAGCATTGGCTCCCGCATCGCCGGTGACATTGCCGGCCGCACCACCGAGGCCGAGCTGCTGCTGGCCACCATGTCCCGCCAGATCGACGAGTCGGTGTCTATCCAGCTCAATGCCATGGAAAGCCGCCTGCAGACCGCGGTCATCGAAATCAACGGCGCCCTGGACGAGACTTCCGAGCGCGCCCGCCTGACCCTGGCCGGCGCCGGTCAGGATTCGCTGAGCCATTTCGATGCGCGCCTGGCGGAAATCACCAGCATTCTCGATGAAAAGCTCCATGCCCTCGACAGCGTCGTCGGCGACAAGGGCGAACACCTGGTCAAGCGCCTCGAAGCGCAGGGGATCAACTTTGCCGCCCGCGCCAATGTTCTCGAAATGGCGCTCAACGAGGAATCAGGGCGCTTCAACGACATCGTCTCCGAGCGCACCCGCGAGATCGCCCAGTCCTTCGAGGGCAAGGCCGAAATGCTGGCCCGCACCCTCGCCCTGCGCGGCGATGAGCTGAATGAGGCCATTCGCCTCCGCACCGAGGCCCTGGGCGAAACCCTGGCCACCGGCACGCAGGATTTCGACGCGACCATCCAGACCCGCAGCCAGTCGCTGTCCGATACCCTTTCCGAGCGCACCAGCGCTCTGGCGCTGGAAATCGAAAGCCGCACCTCTGCTCTGGCCGGTCAGCTCGACGAACGGACCGAGACACTTGTGTCTCAGCTCGACGATCGCACCGGAACCCTCGTCTCGCGCCTCGACAGCCGCACGGGCACCCTGGTGTCGCAGTTGGACAGCCGCACCGGTGCGCTGGTCTCCCAGATCGATGGTCGCACCCAGACCTTTGTCGAGCAGTTGGATGATCGCAGCGGCACTCTGGTCTCCCAGCTGGAAGACCGGGCTGGCGCCTTGGTGTCCCAGCTCGACGACCGCACCGGCTCGCTGGTGTCGCAACTGGACGACCGCACCGGAACCTTTGTTTCCCAGTTCGACGAGCGCGCCAATACGCTTGCCAGCCAGCTAGACGAGCGCGCCGGCAGCCTGCTCACCGAACTGGATGGCCGCACGGGCGGGTTCGTGTCCCAGCTCGACGAGCGCACTGGCCGTTTTGCATCCGAACTCGACACGCGCTCCGGCGCTCTGGTGTCCAGTCTCGCACAGGCCACCGATGCCATGGTGTCCCAGCTCGACGAACGCACTGCCACCCTCTCCTCGCGCATCGAGGAAGGCGCCAGCGGCCTCACCCGCCAGCTGGACATGCGGACGCAGGATCTCGCTCAGGCCGTCAACACCCGCACCCAGCAGCTTTCCGAAGCGCTCAATGCGCGCACCCAGCACCTGTCCGACACGCTGGCCAATCACACCACATCGATTGGCGAAACCATCGGCCTGCACACCGCTGAAATGGCGCAGACCATCGACCAGCATGGCCTTGCGGCACGCGAAGGCATCGACGCATCGCTGCGCAATGTCACCGACACCATGTCCGCGCGGCTCGACGAAATGTCGATCACCGTGGCCTCCAAGGTCAACGACATCAACACCGGTCTGGGTGAAGGCCTCGACAATGCCGTCGCCCGCATTTCCGATGCCGAACGCGGCGTGACCGCCCGTATCGAAAGCGCCAGCCTCAGCGTCGGCGACAGCGCCCGCCGTGCCGCCGAACTTATCGAATCCGGCGTCGAAAAGGCCCGCAACTCGATCACCGAAATGGTCGATAGCCGCTTGGGCACCCTGCCCGAGGCCATCACCGCGCGCGCCGACATCACGGCCGAGCGCCTGGCCGCCCTCAATGCCTCGATCAGCACGTCGATCACCCAGTCCATGGCCGATCTCGAAGCGGGCGCCGACCGCATCGAAGAAACCATCGCGACCCGCATCACGGCTGCTGCCGAAGTCATTTCCAACAACGTGGAAACCACTGCCAACCGCATGGACTCCGCGGTGCGCAATGCGCTCGAACAGATCCGTCTTGCCGCCGGCAACATCGACGAGATCGTTTCGGTCAAGGCAGTCGGCGCCGTCGACACCATCGAAACTCGCCTCTCCGAGATCAATCGTTCGGTCACCGCACACACCAACAGCTTTGCCGAACTGGTCACCGAGCGCTCCGCCGAGCTGCAGTCGGCCCTTGCCAGCCACGGCAACCTGCTTCGCGATGCGCTGAGCGAAAATGCCCGCGAAGCCGAGACCATCATGTCCGCCTCGACCGGCCGCATTCTCAGCGACGTCACCAACGCCCTCAACAAGCTCAACGACTCCAACCTGCTCCTGCAGCGCGTTCTGGATGCTTCAACCGCCAACCTGGCCAGCCTCGAAACCAGCGTTGCCCAGCAGACCGCCAACTATTCCAACACCATGCGCGAGGCGATGGGCCAGACCGAACAGGCCGGCGAAATCGTCACCCAGCATGTCGGCGCCCTGCAGCAGACCATCCGCTCCATGGTGGAAGAGTTCTCCACCATCCTGGGTCGTCTCGATCAGGAAACCGTGGGCATCGAACGCGCCTCGCGCGCTCTGGAAGCCAACGGCCAGACGGCCCTCGAAAGCCTCGAGGATCGCCGCGGCGCCATGGAAGCCCTGGCACAGAGCTTTGCGGCTCGTGCCGACGATATTGATGGCCGCATGCGCATGTTCGCCCAGTCGATTGCCGATACGGTCAACGACACCGAACGCCGCCTGATCGGCGCGCGCCGGGCAATGGACGAGGCGCTGGAAGCCACCACGCATTCGGTCCACGACAAGCTCGAGGAAACGACCGCCACCGTCACCAAGGCGCTGGAAGCCAACGCCGAGAACGTCAACAACGCGCTCTACACCACCAACGAGCGCTTCACCTCGGCCCTGCACAGCAGCGCCAGCCAGATGGACAATGTCGTCCAGCGAGCTGCCGACGCCGCCGCTGCCGCGCTCAACCAGACGTCCGCTTCGGTCCGTTCCGCGCTCAGCGAACAAGTCAACCAGGTCAACGAGGCCCTCGAAGACAACGCCGCCAAGGTCAGCGACACCCTCGCCTCCACGGCCGGCAGCGTCACCGACGTCCTCACCACCACGACCAGCACGCTGGCCAGCACGATTTCGGACTCCACCAGCTCGGTCCGCAATGCCATCGCCAGCAATACCGGCCAGCTGCGCCGCGCCCTGGACGAAACCACGGGTGAAGTCACCGAGCGTCTGGGCGAATTCCACCAGACCGCGGACACCGAAGGCCGTCGCGCCAACCACGCCCTGCAGGAAGCCCAGCAGCGCATGGTCGGCGAGATGCAGCGCGCCATCGAAGAAGCCACCCAGCGCTTCGCCGAAACGGCCCGTTCCATGCGCGAAACCGCCCGCGAAGTGGGCAGCGAGCTTGAAGCCACCCGTGCGGAACTGGCGCGCGGCGTCAACGAACTTCCTGAGGAAACCCGCGCCAGCGCCGCCGCCATGCGCCGCGTCGTTGCCGAGCAGATCGAGGCCCTGAGCGAGCTCAATGCCATTGTCCGCTCGCAGCCGGCCAGCCACGACCTGACCGACCGCCGTGCGGCGCTGCGTCCGTCGCGCCAGCCCGCCCAGGCCAGCTTCCAGCCGGCCCCGCGCCAGCCCGAGCCTCAGCGTGAAGCCTGGCGTCCTGAGCCGGCCCCGCGCCAGACACTCGTGGACCCAATCCGTCCCACGGTTGCCGAACAGCCTGCACCGGCTCCGGCGCCCGCCGCCGCACCGGCTGCCCCTGCCCCGGCTCCGGCCGCTGCAGCGCCTGCCCCGCAGGCTCAGCCGGAAGGCGGCTGGCTCCGCGACGTGCTGCGCAATGCCTCGGCCAAGCAGGCCAGCACCGCTGCGCCGCAGGGTCTGTCCGGCCTGACCGAAGAAATCGCCCGCGCCATCGACGATGCGGCCCTCTCCGAAGCCTGGGCCCGCTATCAGGCCGGCGAGTCCAATGTCTTCACCCGCCGCATCTACACGCTGACCGGTCAGGGCACTTATGACGACGTCCGCCGCCGCGTGCAGCGCGACCCCGAATTCGCCCGCATGGCCCAGAGCTATATGGCTGAGTTCGAACAGCTGCTGAAACGCGCCGCTGCCGGCCCCAACCCCGCCGCCGAAACGCGCGAATACCTGCTCTCCGATCGCGGCAAGGTCTATACCACCCTGGCCCACGCCAGCGGCCGCCTCAGCTGATCAGGCGACGCCATGCAAAAAGCCCCGGAGCGATCCGGGGCTTTTTTTATGCCTTGGCCAGAGCCCGAAGCCGCTTGGCGCCAATCAGTACCCGATAGTCCGGTTGCGCCGCGAACTGCTCGAGGCTCCAGATCGACGGCACGCCGACACTTCGGCAGAGATGCAGCACACCCTCCTCCCCCGTCCAGAGGCCGACATGCGCGCCATAGGAACTATTGGTGGGTCCAAAGAGGAGGAGATCAAGCGGCTCCAAGCTTCCCTCCACCATGCTGGTATGCACCCGGTCCGCCCAAAGGTCGCTGGACCGGTATGGCGGCAGGTTCAGCCCGAAATAGCCCAGCACCGCATAGGCATAGCGCTGGCAATTGGCGCCACGCCCCAGCCCATTGTCGCCCGCCGGGATCTGCGATGCCTCATAGGGCACTTCGAAAAACCGCAGCGGCAATTGTCGGAGAAAGTCGGTCACGAGTCGTCAGCCGGTTGAAGCCGCCCGAGAGTGACACATCGGGCGGCTTGAACAAACGGCTAGCTTGCCGCCTTTGGCGGACGCAGCTTCAGCGACCACAGCACGCAGCCAATGGCCAGGATCGAGGTCAGCGTCGAGTAGAAGAAGGCGTAAGGCCCGAAATGCTCAACCAGCACCCCGAACACGATCAGGGCCGCCATGGCCGCAGCCATGTTGAGCATATTGGCAAAGCCCTGCGCTTCTGCGGCATTGGCCTCGTTGGTCCAGTTGGCGATGAAATGCACCACACCAAAATAGCCCATGCCGAAGCTGAAAGCATGCAGCAGCTGGGTAAAGAACAGCACCTCCACCGGCGGGTTGAACGCCATGATGGTGAAGCGCACCAGACCCGCCAGCGCCGCTACCATGATCATGTTACGCGCCGTGACCCGCCCGCCGAACCGGCGCCAGGCAAACATCAGGATCGCTTCGCCTACCGCCGCGATCCCCAGTAGAGGCCCCAGGAAGTAGCTCGGTATGCCGTTGTCGTGCCAGAGCAGCGCCGCAAAGCTGCCGATCAGCGCGTTGGACGAGTTGACCAGCGCAAAAGCCAGGAGCGGGAGCACGAACCAGAGCTTGAGCGAATCCTTGAGTCGGCTGGGCGCGGCCGCGATCTCCGGCGCGGCATCGGCCAGCGTGATCTTCTGCGATGGCGCGCGAAACCGCGGCAGGAGAAGCGACAGGAAAGCCCGCACCACCACGGTCGCGACATAGAGCGTGACGAACGCGCCTGACCCGAGTGTGTTGATCAAAAGACCCAGGCCCGCCGCGGCAAACACATAGCCCACGGTTGCCCAGGCCCGGATGGCCCCGAAATCCGTACCGTTGCGCCGCGTCATGCGCACCGTAGCCGCGTCGATAACCGGCGCAACAAGGCCATTGCTGGTCGCACACAGCGCCCAGATCGCCAGAATGCCCCAAAATTCGGAAACGAAATACAGCGGCAGCGGCGCCAGCGCAGAGGCAAACGAAATATAGATCAGCGCCGTGCGCCAGTCGTCCGCCTTGTCAGCGATGCGCCCCACGATGATGTTGAGCAGCAGCAGGCACAGCGTCGGCAGCGCATTGATAATGCCGATCTGGTCGGACGGAATCCCGTGTTCGCTCAGCCAGATCCCGAAGAAGACCGAGGCGACCCCACCGGGAATATAGACGTTGAACTGATAAATGGTTGCGCGCAGCTCGGGCGTGTCCCAGCGCGAAAGAACCGATGGCATGGAAAAGAACTCCCGGCGCAAAACGGCGCCGCGTGTGCCTAGGTGACTCGGAAGCGAGGGCAAAGCAAGGCCGAATCCGCGCCGGATGCGGGCATTTTTGGCGCAGCTTCGCCGTTTTTTATGAGGAGGGACCTAGTCGGCGGCGCCACGTCGAAGGCGGAAGCGACGGCCCTGCCCGGTCACCATTTCGGTCCACTTGATCAGCTCGAACCCGCCATCGTCATTCTCCACGATCGCAGTGCAGCTTTCCACCCAATCGCCCGTATTGATGTATTGAATGCCCAGCCGGTCGTGAATATCGGCAAAGTGGATATGGCCGCAGATCACCCCATCGACGCCGCTTTGCTTGGCCTCATGCACCAGCGCTTCTTCGAAGCGCCCGATGACCGACACGGCATTCTTGACCTTCTGCTTGGCCCAGGCGCTAAGTGACCAATATTGCAGCCCAAGCCGACGTCGCACCCAGTTGATGGCGATGTTGACGCGCAGCGCGGCGTTATAGGCCCAGTCCCCCACATGGGCGAGCCACTTCATGTTCATCACCACCACGTCGAACTGGTCGCCATGGATCACGAGATAGGTCTTGCCGGTCGCCGAAGTATGGACGGTGCGGTCCACCAGTTCGATCTCGCCGAAATAGGTGCCCAGATATTCGCGCAGGAATTCGTCGTGATTGCCCGGCAGATAGACGATGCGCGTCCCGCCATTGGCCTTGGCCAGGAGAATATCGAACAGCACATTATATTCGGCGGGCCAGTGCCACTGCTTGGCGAGGCGCCATCCGTCGATGAAGTCGCCGACCAGATAGATGGTTTCCGCCTCATGGGCGCGCAGGAATTCGATCAGCTGGGCGACCCGGATCGGCTTCATGCCCAGATGCACGTCGGAGATGAAGAGCGCCCGGACCTGCCGAACTTCGCGATCTTCCGCCATCAGCCCATTGCCTTCCGCTGGTTGCCGCGCACCTTATAGCCAGCCGATGGCGGAGAAAACACGCTCGCGCAGAAAGCGGGGGAAATTGCCACACCCTGCCTCAGGGCGCAATGCGCGCCTTGAGCGCCACAATGCGCGCGTAGCTCTGCTCGATCCGGGCAGCAAAATCAGGGTCGGCCTCTGCCTCTGCCAAAAGGATGTCGAGAATTTCTTCCGACAGCCCCGCCCGATACCGGGCAGTATTGGAAAAGAGCAGGATATCCATGCCCGCTCGTACGGCCTTGGTCACCGTCTCCTCCAGCGTGAAATGCTGCCGGATCGCGCCCATTTCGAGATCGTCGCTGATCACCACGCCGTCAAAGCCCAGTTCCTGACGCAGCACCCCGTCAATCCAGCGCGGCGACAGGGATGACGGGGTCTCGCCATCAGCGTCGGCATAGTCGGCATGGTAGAGATGGCCAACCATCACCATGTCGGCCAGCCCGTCCCCGATCATCGCGCGATAGGGCTCGAGCTCATCGGGGCTCCATGTCTGGGTAATATCGACAAAGCCCTCATGGCTGTCCGCGGTCGAAGACCCATGACCGGGAAAGTGCTTGAGCGACGTGGTGACGCCGGCCGAGTGATGCGCGCGAATGAAGGCCTCGCTATAGGCCACCACCGTTTCGGCATCCTTGGCGAAGGCGCGACCGAACCTGGCAATCACCTGATTGGCCGGATTGGTGTTGAGATCAGCCACGGGCCCGAAATTGACCGTGAACCCTTCCGCCGCGATGGCCTTGGCCATCTCACCGTAAATGGCCTCGGCCTCCTCGGGAGAATTGTCTGCCGCCACCGTCGCGGCGTTCGGAATTTCCTTAAAGCCAACGTCGCGCGTCAGCCGCTCCACGGCGCCGCCTTCCTGGTCGAGCGTAATAAACGGAAGCACATCCGGGGAGGCGGCCCGGAATTGCGCATTCATCTCCCGCACGGCAGCAAGGCTGGACACGTTTTTCTTGAGATACATGACCCCGCCAAGCCGGCCTGCGGCCAGCGCCTCGGTCACGGCAGCGACGCCGGCTGCCCCCGCAGTGTTGCCTTCAAAGCCGACAATGATCATCTGCCCCGCCATTTCTTCCAGGGTGGCGGCACTTGCCGGAAGCGCCAGCGCGGAAACAACGAGAGATGCTAAGATGGTGCGAAGCAAGGAGAAAACCTGATGAGGGTGAGGTGGCCTAAATGACCTTGAAAACGCGGCGAGAGGATGACCCCCTGTTTAGGGGGTGCTTCACCCTCTTCCAGGGCCTAGGTGACCCGGAGTGGACTAGGGCTACGCGTTAATTCAACCTTCCGCGTAAGGATCCACAGAACTTGAGAGGCGGCGGCCATTGGCCACCGCCTCTTCTTTGTTAGGCCGGCTTGTTCTGCCGGTTGGCGATCAGATCATCCACGACCGATGGATCGGCCAGGGTGGACGTATCGCCCAAGGAGCCGAAGTCGTTCTCGGCTACCTTGCGCAGGATGCGCCGCATGATCTTGCCGGACCGCGTCTTGGGCAGGCCCGGAGCCCACTGGATGAAGTCTGGGGAAGCGATCGGCCCGATTTCCTTGCGCACCCAGTTGCGCAGTTCGCCGCGCAGCTCGTCCGAATAGCTCTCGCCGGCCATCAGGGTCACATAGCAATAGATGCCCTGCCCCTTCACGTCATGCGGGAAGCCGACAACAGCCGCCTCGCTGACCTTGGGATGGGCCACGAGTGCACTTTCCACTTCGGCGGTGCCGAGGCGATGGCCGGACACGTTGAGCACGTCGTCCACGCGACCCGTGATCCAGTAATAGCCGTCCTCGTCACGGCGACAGCCGTCACCGGTGAAGTAATTGCCCTTGTAGGTCTCGAAATAGGTCGAGACAAACCGCCCGTGGTCGCCCCAGATGGTGCGCGCCTGCGCCGGCCAGCTGTCCTGGATCACCAGGACGCCTTCGGCCTTGGTCTGCTCCTGCAGCTTGCCTTCCGGCGACAGTACGGCCGGCTTGATGCCGAAGAACGGCTTGGTCGCCGAACCAGGCTTGGTGGGAATGGCGCCCGGGAACGGGGCGATCATGTGCCCGCCGGTTTCCGTCTGCCACCACGCATCGACAATGCCGCAGCGGCCCTTGCCGACCTTGTTGTGATACCACATCCAGGCTTCCGGATTGATCGGCTCACCCACAGTGCCCAGGAGCCGCAGGCTGGGCATGTCGTGCTTGTCGACATACTCGGCCCCTGCCCCCATCAACGAGCGGATCGCCGTCGGTGCGGTGTGGAAGATATTGACCTTGTGGCGCTCGACCACCTGCCAGAACCGGCTTGCATCGGGCCAGGAGGGAATGCCCTCGAACATCACGGTCGTCGCGCCATTGGCCAGCGGGCCATAGACGATATAGCTGTGGCCCGTGATCCAGCCCACGTCGGCCGTGCACCAGAAGACTTCGCCGCGCTTGTAGTCGAAGCTGAGCTCATGCGTCAGCGACGCATAGGTAAGGTAACCGCCCTGGGTGTGCAGCACGCCCTTGGGCTTGCCGGTCGAGCCGGAGGTGTAGAGGATGAACAGCGGGTCTTCGGCATTCATCGGCTCGGGATCGTGGAAAGGCTCCACCCCTGCCGCCGCCTCGTGCCACCAGACGTCGCGGCTGCCCTTCATGGCCACGTCCGCGCCGGTATTGCTGACCACCACGACCTTGGTCACGCCGGGGCAATCTTCCAGCGCCTTGTCGACATTGGCCTTGAGCGGCACGGTCTTGCCGCCGCGGCGGCCTTCGTCGGCGGTGATCACCACCGCAGAATCGCAGTCATTGATGCGGCCGGCCAGTGAATCCGGGGAGAAGCCGCCGAAAACCACCGAGTGCACGGCGCCGATGCGGGCGCAGGCCAGCATGGCATAGGCCGCCGCCGGGATCATCGGCAGGTAGATGGTGACCCGGTCGCCCTTCTTGACGCCCAGCGACTTGAGCACGTTGGCGGCCCGGCAGACCTTTTCGTGCAGTTGCCGGTAGGTGATGTACTGGGCTTCATCGGCCGGATTATCCGGCTCCCAGATGATGGCAACGTCGTCACCGCGCTCCAGCAGGTGCCGGTCGATGCAGTTGGCCGCCACGTTGAGCACGCCATCCTCGAACCATTTGATCGAGACGTCGGGATATTCGAACGTGGTGTTTTTGATTGTCTTGGGAAAGGTCACCCAGTCGAGGCGCTTGGCCTGTTCCGCCCAGAACCCGTCCGGGTCCGAGATGGAACGCTCGTAGAGCGCGGCATATTGCTCTGCCGTCGTGTGGGTGTGTGCGATCGCTGCCGCACTTGGCTGAAATAGGAGCTGATCGCTCATCGTCTTCCTCCCTATCTCTCCCAGGAATCCTTCTAGTCGGGGCTCGGGGGTGCGGCAAGCCCCGCAAGCTGCGACTTAATGAGTATTGTCCCCCTTGACCCGCGCTGACCGGCTATTAACCCGCCCTGCCTAGACTGCGGCGCGTTGGAGATCACCATGACAGAAACCGCGTCGCCGCACGTCAAAATGCCTGCGCCCGTCCGCCGCGGCGCCACCTATGCCGACATTGCGATGGTGCATGCACGGCTTCAGGAAGCCATCCGCATGTCCCCGTTCTACAACGATGCGTTCAAGGCCTATGAAAGCGGCCGGCTGACCCGCGAATACCTGGCCATGCTGGTTGACGCCGACCCGTTCCACATCATGATCACCGAGCGCGACAACCAGGTTGTCGGCTTCATGGTCAGCGGTCCCGAACTGGGCACGCTCTGGCTCTACTGGAGCTATCTCTTTCCCGAATTCCGCAAGTCGAACTTGGCCATATCGACCATGCGTGCCTTTGTCGAGCATTGGGACAATGGCCGCTTCCACAAGGTCGCCACCTATACCAAACCCGGCAACAAGGCCGCCGAAGCTGTCATGAAGCGTTACGGATTCAGGCATATCGCCACCCTTGAGCAGCACATCTTTGGGGAGGATTACCTGCTCCTCGAGCGCAAGCTCACCAAGGTGATTTCCGGCTACGACCACGGCACCTCAGGCGGTCTCCTCAACCGCCTGCGCCGCAAGGCGCGAGTGGCTCTGGTCCGCTAGACCTGATCGGCCGAAAGGGCCGTTTCCCTTCGCGTGCGGAACCACTGCAGGATGGAAACGTCCACCTGGGCGGTCCTCAGCGCGATCAGCCACAGGCCCACCGACCACGCCGTTATGGCGATGATGGCCGCAAACGAGGCCCCCAGCAGGCCAAGCGGCGGCACCAGTAGCCAATTGCACACCATCAGCATCACGACGCCCAGCCCCACCGCCGGCAGGCTGGCCCAGGGCCGGTCGTGAATGGAGAGCACCATCGAAGCCGGTCCCATGACGGAGCGTACGACCAGCGCCAGGCAAAGCACCGTCAAGGGCAATGCCCCCGCCGCAAAGCTCGGCCCGAACAGGAGAAGCGCAAACGGCGCCCCGATGGCCATGATGGCAAACAGCACCAGCGAGGTCAGGCTAGCCACCATATTGGCTTCCCCCACCTTGCGATGAAACGCCGCCCGGTCGGCATTGGCTTCGCTCTCGAACATATCGGGCAGCGTCACCGCATAAACCGCCGCCACGCCAAACGAGACCAGCGAGAAGATGCGCGTGCAGACACCGAAAATGGCGAGATCTTCCCGGCTCAGTGTCTGGCTGAGGAGCAGGAGGTCGATATCGAAGAAAAAGTCGGTGGCCAGCGAAATCAGCACCCAGGGCGCCGCAAACCGCCACCAGCGGGCAGTATCCAGCGCGCGCGGCGCCGCACGGTCTTCCACTCTCGATAGGGTCGCCAGCACGAACCCGAAATGCACGAGCGATATGGCCACATAGGCCAGCGCAATGATCCACAGCATCAGCGTGAAGGCTTCGGGCGGCGAGCCGGCTAGACTGGCAATCCCGAAGGCCGCGATCACGGCCATGGGCCGGAACATCGTGTCGGCAAAGAACCCGGCAAACGGCCGCTTGAGGCCCACCAGCACCGCCCCGTTGATGTAGACCATGGCCGTGCCGAAGGCGAGCAGCACAATGGGCGCATAATGGTCGCCTACCGGGCTCCCCGCCATGCCCAGCGCCTGCAAAGCCGGCGGCCCGGCAAGCAGCAGCAGCGCCAGCCCGCCCGCCACATGGCCATAGGAACGTACAAGGAAAGCGACCAGCTGCCGCCTTTCCCCGCGCGCCCGGTATTCGGCCGCAAAATAGGTGCCCACGGTGTGAAATCCGAGCGGCATCACCACCGCAATCAGGTTCACCGACGCGATCACGATGAGATATTCCCCAAGGATGCCCGCACCCCACATCCGGGCGATCAGCGCCTGGACGACGAAGATGATGCCGGCCCCGAACAGGCGCGCACCGAAGATGACCGTGGACTGCGACGCCAGCCGCCGGACGATGCTCATTTGAGATAGTCCTCGGTCACGTGCGGCGCCTGGTCGGGCCGCGATTTGGGATTGCGCCAGGCCGCCAGCTGCCGCTGTGCCCGGTGCATGAGATCACGTCCGGCAAACGCCGCCGTGCCCAGCAGGCCCGCAAGCGGACGACTGCCGAAATTGGCCACGGGTGGCACGGGCCGGATCATTCCCGCCTCCCCCACCATGCCCTTCTTGAACTGGTGCAGGCCCTGATAGCCGTCCGTTCCGCCCAGGTCATACCAGCGCGCTCGCGTGTTGTCCCGCAGCCAGCGGATCACATGCCAATGGAGGAAATACCCTGCCCTCAATGGCAGCGCCTGGTCATTGGTCGCGCCGTAGAGATAAACGGCCCGATCCCCTGCCTTGAAGATCAGCGCCCCCGCGACCGTCTCGCCCTCGTGGTGCACGAAAAACAGCTCGGGCCGCAGCGGCTCGTCCAGCGCCATCAGCCCATCCAGCGTTTCATAAGCCGAGTGGTCCGGAAACTGCTTGCGCTCGGTCATGGCCGCATAGAGCGTCTTGAACGCGCCGATCCGGTCGGGACTGGCGTGCTCGAAGCTCAGCCCCGATTTTTCGGCCTTGTTGAGCTGCCGCCGCCAGGTCTGCTGGAAGCTGCTGCGTTGCTCTGCATCGGAAAGCCTGAGGTTGACGATGTAGCGATTGGGAAACAGCAGCGTCGAGCCGCGCGCGAAACCCTTCTGGCGCAGGGCCACATATTGCCAGTTGACCGGCGCCGTGGACGCAGCCGGCAATATGGACAGCATCATGCCCCGCCGATCGGCATATTCGGCCTTAAGCGCATCCACTATGCCATCGAATATCGCCGGGGCGTCCGCGCCATCGTTATCAGCCAGCATCGGCGCCCATTTAGATACCGCGATTCTGGCAAGGCCCAATGGCAGCGGCTGGATCATCATCAGCGCCCCGCCCACCAGCACCCCGTCGCGCTCGAACAGCACCGGCTCCTGCTCCACCGCGGGCCAGCGCATCTTGGCAAAGGCGTAAAGCTGTTCCTGGCAGACCCCGTCGAAACCGGCAATGACGCGGTCCCATTCCTGCCCGTCCACGCGTCGCCAGGTCAGGCCCAGGCGGTCGGGTCCCGCCCCCGCGCTTGCGGGCTCGACAATACGGTCGTTGGCCAATCCGGCAATGGCAGACATGGGCGAGCTTTCGGCTGGCATTCTCGAGCCGGACGCTACCCCCTCGGAGTCTCCAAATCCCTATCAGCCCGGTGCAAATACCGGGAACCTCTGCCCGTGGTTACCAAACGCTAATGCGCGACAGCCGCATGCGGGGAATACAGCAGCGGGATTTCGGGCAGGGCGATAAAGGCCCCCAGCCCTTCGAGGCCCATGCGGATGGCCACGAACAGGATCATGATCAGGCCGATCCAGGCAATCCAGCGGAAACGGTGCAGCAGCCGCGCAATAAAGGTTGCCGCCACGCCCATCAGCACCACCGACAGCGCCAGCCCGAAAATCAGCGCCTCGAAATGGTGTTGCGCCGCACCCGCCACCGCCAGCACATTGTCCAGCGACATCGACACATCGGCGATGATGATCTGGGTGACGGCTTGCCGCAGCGTCTTCCTGGGCGCCTTGGCGGCCACGCTGCCATCTGCGTTGTAGTCCGCATTGGCAAGCGCCTCTGTGGCCTCATGTTCTTCTTCGTGGCTGACGGTCAGCTCACGATACATCTTCCAGCAAACCCACAGTAGCAGCACGCCACCGGCAATCAGCAGGCCCCCGCCCAGCGAAAGCAGCTGCGTCGTCACCAGGGCAAAGCCGATGCGCAGCACCGTAGCGCCCAGAATACCGATCAGGATAGCCTTGCGCCGCAAGTCCGGCGCCAGTCCCGCCGCGGCGAGCCCTATCACGACGGCATTGTCCCCCGCCAGCACCAGGTCGATCATGATCACCTGAAACAGCGAGGAAAAGAAACTCGGATCAAAGCCGAACATGTTGGGTCCTTGAAAGGGGGAGGCGCAGGGCGACGGCAGAGCAGCTACTCCTCCGCCCAGCCGCTCACAAGTCAATTCTCGCCAAAACTTCGGAAAATCAGCGGCTCCAGAGTTCGAGGACAGCAAGGCGACAGAAACTGGCTCGTCACATAGAAAAGCCCCGGAGGTTTTCACCTTCGGGGCTCTTTATCGCTGTCGCTGTTTTTCAACCGCGCTGCGATGAAGCTACAACGGACTGGCGCATCAAAGGTTCCCGCAAAAATGCTTTTTTCAGAAACCATGGTGCACAACGGTGCGCGGTCAGTGGCCGGCTACGTCGTGGATGTGGGTCTGGTGCTGCTGCAACGTCGGCAGGGTGGCGGCGGCAAAATCCCTAAGCGCGCCGTCCGGCCCGCCGCTGGCATAACCCTCGAACAGCGCCACAGCCTCGTCATGGGCCGCAATCTGCGCTTCCGTATAAGCGGCATCGAACTCTTCGCCTTCAAGTGCAGCCAGCGAATCCAGCATGGCCTGATGCTTGGGGTCGAGTGCGGCGGCTGGGGCGACACCTTCGGCTTCGGCAGCAGCGGTCATGTCTTCGCCCGCCTTGGTATGGTCGGCGATCATCTGCTCGGCAAAGGCCCGCACCTCATCGGTGCTGCCGCGTTCCAGCGCCAGCTCGCTCGACTGGATTTCAAACATATTGCTCGACGACGCCAGGGTCGCGAATTGTGCGGGGTCAGTCACCGTGGCCGGCGCGACGGCCTCGGCCGGCGCAGCGGCCTCCTGGGCGATGGCAGCGCCACCAAAAACAAGAGCAGTGGTCAACATCATGGTGCGGATCAGCATGGGGATCTCCATTTGCACATAGGAGCCCACCTAATCCCGAAGCCGCGTTATGGCTCCATCACAAACCAAGGTTATCCGCCCGGGCAGCGCCACAGTCATCACACTGCGCAACTCTTCACCTATTCTAGGCAATTGCCGCGCTATGGGTGGTCCGGTGACGCTGGGGAGAACAGACCTTGAGCCCGCAAAGAGATCAGGCCCTCGATGGCTTGCGCGCCCTGGCCGCGCTCATCGTCGTGGCGTTCCACGCCTGGGCGCCCGGCTTCCGGGGCGGCTTTATCGGCGTCGATATCTTCTTTGTGCTGAGCGGCTTCGTCATCACCAGAAAGCTTCGTTCCTATCTCGACGCGGGCGAGCCAATGCCATTCGGCCGCTTCCTCTGGGAGCGCATAGCTCGGCTTTATCCCACGCTTCTGCTTATGCTCGTGGTGTTTGCGGCGGTCACCCCATGGCTGTTCCCGCAGGCCCATCTGGCCGGCGAATTCTGGCTTTCAGCCCTTTATCTCGCCGACTATTCCAAGCTCTTCTGGAACCTGCCGGACTACACGTCCCACACATGGTCCGTCGCTGCGGAGATGCAGTTCTACCTCTTCTGGCCCTTGGTGGTCTTGGTCCTGCACCCGCTTCGCCTGCGGGCGCTCCCGATTCTCCTCGCCCTCTTTGCGGCCGCCAGTCTCTGGCGCACGGTCCTCTTCCTCAACGCGGACGATTTCCTGCGCGCCTATTATCCGCTCGATGCCCGGCTCTCAGGGCTGATCCTGGGCGCCGCACTCGCCTTCGTGCCATGGCGCATCTCGCGCCCTCTGGCCCCATTCGTGGCAGTAGTCGCGCTGCTGGTGCTGGCCATGTGCGTCATGTCCCTGCGCTTCGGGCGGGAAGCCGCCAGCACATGGGGCGGCGTTGTCGTGGACCTGTCGGCCTGCGCCCTGATCGCCGCGCTGCTCGTTCCGGCATCGCCGCTGACACGCCTTTTTTCCACGCGGCCCATGGTAGTCTTGGGGGCGTGGTCCTACGCCATCTATCTCTGGCACTATCCCATCGCACGGCTGACGCGGGAAGCCTTCGACGGCTGGACGTCGCTGGCCATCACGCTGGCGCTGACCATCCTCCTTGCCGGGATCACTCACGAATGGGTCGAAAAGCCCGCGACCCGATGGCTGCGCGGTCTGAAGCGACCCGCCCTGCGTCCCGCAGGCTGAGCGCGGCATCAGCCCGTCAGCCTGGGCTGACGGCAATCACCTTTCGGTCTTCGGGGGAACTTTGGTGGGTGCACAAGGACTCGAACCTTGGACCCGCTGATTAAGAGTCAGCTGCTCTACCATCTGAGCTATGCACCCGTCGGCCAATTGGCCCGGCACCAAAGTGGCGCCTCTCTAGCAAAGCGATTTGGACATGTCCAGCGCCCAAATCCTATTCATGTGCATAAAGTTAGCAGTGGCGCGCCCGGCACGGATGCCGGGCGTAGGGTTAGCGCAGGAGCTCGCGATAGTCTTCCATGACCAGAACATTGCTGGTTTTCCGGGGCTGTGCTTCGAGCTGGCCCTCGTCAAGAAGCGATATCGTCCGCTCAATAATGTGCTGCAATTGCCGCGACCGCAAATCGCTGCCTTGCAGAATAATGGCAGCTCGTTGCAGATGGTCGCGTGCGAGCACATAGGTGGGTGGCACTCGGCGTCTCCTTGTCATCCTGGTGGTTTTTGGTGCCGTCCCGAAGGAAGCGGAACCACCGAAAGGGTGGACCTGCGTGGTTGTCCGGAGCCTACCGGAAAGCCCGGCATTTAGTTCAAATGCCGTCTGACTGACGACCCTCGCCAAAGCCCCGTCAGGCAACAGTTTCCGGCAGCAAACGGGAAAAGGCCGCTGTGCAAAAGACCTCCCCGGCGCCCTTCTATGGGTAAACGGCAACGATGCGGCGCGCCATGACAGCCGCTAAACTGCCCACCGAGATTCGCCCCGGGAGATCGCATGTCTCTTCCAGTCTTTACGCCCGTCGTGGATGGCCTGCCCGAAACCGTGCCCTTCGTGGGGCCCGAAGCGCTGGAGCGCCGCAGCGGCATACCGATTCGCGCCCGGCTGGGGGCCAACGAATCCGGGTTTGGCCCCAGCCCGCAGGTGGTTGCGGCACTGACGGCGTCCGCGGACGAAGTCTGGCGCTACCCCGATCCGGAGAATCACGAGCTCCGCCACGCCCTCGCGCAGCACCTTGCGGTCCAGATGGACGAACTGGTTATTGGCGAGGGCATCGATGGGCTGATGAGCGTCCTTGTGCGGCTCTTTATCGCGCCCGGCGACGTCGTCGTCACATCGCTGGGCGCCTATCCGACCTTCAACTACCACGTCACCGGCTTCGGCGGTGACCTGCGCTACGTGCCCTACCGGGACGATCGCAACGATCTTGAGGCCCTGGCCGCCTTGGTCAGGTCCAGCGGCGCGCGCATGGTCTATCTCTGCAATCCCGACAATCCCATGGGGTCATTCTGGCCGGCGGCGGAGGTCGAGGCCTTTATTGCCGTCGTCCCCGAGACCTGCCTCGTCGTGCTGGACGAGGCCTATGGCGAAACGGCCCCTTCAGGCACCCTGCCCGCCATCGACACGGCACGGACCAATCTTGTCCGCCTTCGCACCTTCTCCAAGGCCTATGGCCTCGCCGGACTGCGCTGCGGCTACGCCATCGGCAATGCGCGTCTCATCCGCGCCTTTGAGCGCGTCCGCAACCATTTCGGCGTCAACCGGCAGGCACAGGTCGCAGCCCTCGCCGCCCTCGCTGACCGCGCACACCTCGACTGGGCCGTTGCCGCCATCCACGAGGCCAACAACCGCATTGCAAGCATAACCCTCAACGCCGGCCTCCAGCCCCTGCCCACGGCAACCAACTTTGTCACCGTCGATTGCGGCCGCGATGGTGCCTATGCCATGGCCGTCCTCAGGGCGCTGGCGAACCATGGCGTCTTTATCCGGAAGCCCATGGCGCCGGGCCTCGATCGCTGCATCCGCATCAGTGCCGGCCCCTCGGCCGAGCTCGATATACTGGAGGAAGTCCTGCCCCTCGCCCTTCGCGAGGCTCAGGGCGCGGCGTAGATCCCCACCTGCGCCCGCAGTGGCCTGTGGTTCGATCCGATGCTTTCTCCGGCCTCCAGCGTGATCAGACGGGCATTGCCGCTGGTAAAGACATTGTCGATGGGCACGCCGAGCGGTCCGAGCCGCACGGGCCATGTCGCCGCTGGCCACGGCCCGGGCACCAGCGCCAGCGCCTCACCAAAGGCCTGCATGGGCTCGGTCCAGAAGGCGCTGTTGAAATCCCCCGCCAGCAGCAGCGGCCCCTCCATGTCCTTCAGCGCCTCATAGGCCTGATAAAGCTCCTCATAGGAGGCGCGGTCGAAATAGGGTTTCGACAGATGCAGGCCAGCCACGTTCAGCCGCTGGCCATCCACCACCAGGCTCGCCACCACCAGCCGCTCATGCCGGAATGGGCGCAACTCCTGCACGGCCCCGCTGTCGAACGGCAGCTGGGAAAAAAGCGCGATATCGCAGGTCTTGGGGTTTTCGCAGCCAATGCGGTACGGAAACACACTCGCCATGCGGTCGAGATAGGGCTCGATCTCCGGGGCTTCCATGATCAGCGCCACTTGCGGCGGATCGGCCAGAATGGCTTCGACCAGCTCTTCCGAGCGCGGATTGCCGTAAAGCACGTTGAAGCTCAGGAAATCGAGCACCGCCGCAGGCTCCCCCGCCAGAGCCGTGCGTCTGCCATAGAAGTCCCAAACCGGAATGGCGCTATAGCCGAGACTGGCCACCACCAGCACGAGCACCAGAGCGCCCCGCCAGCGTGCGCCCATCAGCATGGTCAGCAGCACCAGCGCCAGCCCGGCAAACAGGATATGGAAGCGCAGCGATTGCAGCAGCAGCCCGCCGGGCAGCAATCCGGGCCGCACGATGACAATCATCACCACCACCAGGAGCGCGCACAGCGCCAGCAGTCCGCCCCGAAACTCTGCCTTGCTCAGCATGCCGCCCGCCCCGTTGGATAAAAAGGCTAGAGCAGCTTCCGCATCTGGATGCAAGCAGCCGCAATATCAACGAGTTCAGATGGGTCCCACTCGAACCGCTCCCAGCCGGTTTTCTCGTAAAACCCCACGGCCTCCGGCGCTGCGTTGACCAGCAGCGTATGGATGCCCAGCGCCCTGGCCTGCTCGGCCACCATGTCATCCATCACCCGCCCATGCCCCCGCCCCTGCTCCGCGGCCGGCACCGCCACAAGCCGGATGGCGGCCGTACCATTGCCGAAGTCATCCAGGCGAACGGTGACAACCGGCCTTCCCTCGCACTTGAGCAGAAAGGGATGCGCGAAATCGGCCGTGTCGTCGGGATGGGTGTCGCTGTAAACGCCGATCCGCCCCTTGGCCTCGAACAGTTCGACCCGCCGGATGGCATGAAACGCTTCCCAGTCTTCCGGCTCGGCCACCGCGATCAACTGATAGTCCAACCAAACCTCCCAGCACAAAAAAGGCGCCCCGATGCCAGACCGGAGCGCCCCGCAATCCTCAACGATGGCAGGATCAGCCTGCCAGCGCGCCCTGTGCCGAGGCCCCGCGTTCGATCATCACGCGATTGAGCGCGTTGAGATAGGCGCGCGCCGACGCCACCAGCGTATCGGGCTCGGCAGCATTGCCCGAGGCAATCCGGCCATTCATTTCGAGACGCACATGCGCCGAAGCTTGCGCATCGGTGCCGCCGGTTACGCCATCAACGGCATAGAGCACCAGATGCGGGTCCTGCCCGGAGACCTGCTTGATGGCATTGAAGATCGCGTCGACCGAACCCGTCCCCTCATAGGAAACGGCGGTTTCCTCGCCATCAATGGTCACGACCAGGTTGCACTTGTGGACCCCACCGGTCTTGCTGACGACTTCCATGTCCACCAGCTTGATCCGGTCGCCCACGGAGCCCACTTCGTCATCGACCAGCGCAATGATATCGGCGTCGTAAACGTGCTTCTTGCGATCGGCCAGGTCCTTGAAGCGCTGGAAAGCTTCCTGGAAGGCATTATCGCCAAGCTCGTAGCCCAGTTCCTTGAGCTTGTCCTTGAAGGCGGCGCGGCCCGAATGCTTGCCCATGACCAGGGTCGTTTCCTTGATGCCGACGCTGGCCGGGGTCATGATCTCGTAGGTTTCGGCATTCTTGAGCATGCCGTCCTGATGGATGCCGCTCTCATGGGCGAAGGCATTCTTGCCCACGATGGCCTTGTTGTACTGCACCGGGAAGTTCGATGCGGCCGAGACGATCTTGCTGGCCCGCGCCAGATGCGTCGATTCGATCTCGGTGTAATAGGGCATGGCATCGCCGCGCGTGCGCAGCGCCATCACCACTTCTTCCAGCGCCGCATTGCCGGCGCGCTCGCCCAGCCCGTTGATGGTGCATTCGATCTGCCGCGCCCCGCCGGCCACACCGGCCAGCGAATTGGCCACGGCCATGCCCAGGTCGTCATGGCAATGCACCGAGAAGATGGCCTTGTCCGAGCCGGGTACGCCCTCGATGACGTCCTTGAACATGCGGAAATGCTCTTCCGGTACCGCATAGCCCACCGTATCAGGCAGGTTGATCGTGGTCGCACCGGCCTTGATCGCGGTCTCGACGCAGCGCTTGAGAAACTCGATGGGCGTACGCGTCGCGTCCATCGCCGACCATTCCACGTCGTCGATCAGGTTGCGCGCCTGCGCCACGGTACGGGCGATGATTTCGATGACCTCGTCCTCGGTCTTCTTCATCTGGTGCGCCAGATGGATCGGCGAGGTCGAGACGAACGTATGGATGCGGCCCTTGCGGGCGTGCCGCACGGCTTCCGCGGCGCGGTCGATATCCGCCGTAATGGCCCGGGCGAGACCGGCCACTGTTGCATTCTTGACCTGCTTGGCCACCGCGACCACGGCCTCGAAATCACCCACCGAAGCAATCGGAAACCCGGCCTCGATAATGTCCACGCCCATCTCGTCGAGCGCATCGGCCACCTGGAGCTTTTCTTCCAGCGTCATCGTCGCGCCGGGCGACTGCTCGCCGTCGCGCAGGGTCGTGTCGAAGATGAAAACGCGTTCTTTGTTGGAATTGGACGCAGAAGCAGACATTTCAGGCTCTTTTTCCTATCGGCCCCGAGACAATGGCTCGCTGGACCGGACATTTACGATGTTCGGTTTGTGGCGCACTCCCCTGACGACCCGCTGGCTGAAGCCGAGCTGCCGGTGATCAGGGGCTGATAAGAAGAAGAAGGAACGCGGGAAGCAGCAACAGGCCAGCCGCAATCACCAGCTTGGTCATCTGGACCTGCTGTTGTGCGATAGCAATGGCTTTGGCGCGACGGCGCTGCATAGTTGACCCGGATACGCTTGTCTAACGGGGGAACAATGCGTCAATCCGCAGTCCGATGCAAGACCGGCTCATTGAATTGGCGGCATTTTCTCCCCGGAACTAGCCCGGGACGGCCACCGGACGTGACGCGACGGCGATCCGTCGCCCAAGGGCCATGAAAGGCTGCTCCACCAGGCGATAGATCACCGAGGCAACGCCGATCGCCACAGCAACGCTCACCGACAGCGCGATGAGGTCGCTCCACTGCCCCGTCAGCGGCAGGAAATGGAACACCGCGGCGTTGATTTCGGAATGGAGCAGGTAGAACGAGTAGCTGACGGCCGCCATATGGGCGAGGAACCGCGTGTCCTTGCGCCCGAAGACCGCAACCGCGAGAAACACGCCAAAACCCAGCACATAGGCCAGGATTGTCGATGTCATGCTGAAGGCGGCAAAGCCGCGTTCGGTCTGCAGCGCATAATCCGACGCCACCACGACGCTGAGCATCTGGAAGACGAACAGCAGGCCGGCCATGAACAGCGCCGAACGCTTCCCCTCCACCAGTCCCAGCCGCAGCAGCAGGCCCGAGAACATCACCGACAGATGCAGGCCGATATATTGCACCGGCGACGGCAGATCTGGCGCGATGATCGCCAGATCGGTGGTGAGCGCCAAGAGTCCGGCCACCCCGGCCAGCAGTATGGGTTGGTACAACACGCCCAGCACAAACAGCACCACGGTCATTCCGTAGAACAGCAATTCGATAAACAGCGTCCAGTAAACGCCATTCATCCACTCTTGGCCCAACACGGTCGCAGCCATGCTGCCATTGGCCAGAACCTGCAAAAAGCTGGGCACGTGACCCGTCAGTGTCAGCAGGATCGTCACTGCGACCAGCGACACCCAATAGGCCGGATAGAGCCGGAAAAGCCGCGAAATCACAAAGCGGCGGACCGGTCGGTCACCCTTGATGCTGAAGGGCACCACGAAACCGCTGATCAGGAAGAACATGACGACACCCAGTCGTCCGGTATCGATGGTGTTGAGCGTTCCGGCCGCAAAGCCGGCGAAAGGGCCATCGCCCCCGCGTGCCATGACCTCTCGGAAGGCGTGCTGCACAAAAACAGAAAGCGCTGCGACCGCGCGCAGCGCATCAATATTGCCAAGACGGCTGGTCGTCATAACCGGGACACCCGATGGAGATGAGCCATAATGCTCACAACCCCCACCGGGCAGGCAATCGCGCGTTAACGGGATGGTAAATCCTGAGATTTGCGGTCGTCAGTCGCCGAAGTCCAGCACGCCCTCGCCGATCACGACAGCGTCGCCGCCGATCGCCCCGTGCACAAGCTCGCCCTTCTCTTTGCGATAATGTAGCGTGATCCGGCAGGGCCGGCCCATTTCCACGCCCTGCCGCAACACGAGATCGCCCTGACCGTTGTCCAGATCCTCCTCGGCCAGAAGCCCGATCAGCGCCGCAGCCGCCGAGCCGGTCCCGGGATCTTCGCCCAAGCCCATGCCGAACATGCGGGCGGCGATGTCGTTGTTGGGTTCATCGGGCGTGAGCGTGAACACATAGGCCGAATGCCGGTCATGCGGGAACGCCTGCTCAAGCAGCCCCCTGTTCACGTTGAGACGGCGGAGCACATCGGCATTCTGCACCGGTATGAGGTGAAAGCTCACGCCCGCCGAAAACACAGCCGGCTTGAACACGCCGCAGCCAATATCCTCCACCTCGATGCCGAGGGCCTGCGCGATGCTGAGGCGGTGCGGCAGGTCCACAATCCGGCTGGGCAATTTGGGCAGCGTGAACTTGGCCGCGCCCGTCCTGCGATCCACACGCTCGAACAGCGCCGTCACAAGGCCCACCTTTTCCTCGATCCGCAGCGCAGTGGCCTTGCTGTTGAGGCCCAGCACCACCGCCGCACCCACGGTCGGATGGCCGGCGAACGGCAATTCCTGATAGGGCGTGAAAATGCGCACCGATGCGGCATTGCGCTCGCTCTGCGGCTTGCACAGGAACACCGTCTCGCTGAGGTTGAACTCGCGGGCAATCGCCTGCATTTCCCCGTCGAGCAGGCCATCTGCCTTGGGCACCACGGCCAGGGCATTGCCCCTCAGGGCTTCGCGGGTAAAGACGTCGAGGATCAGGTAGGAAAGCTTCACTTGCTGACCTCTGGCATTGCATAAAGCCCGCGATCAAGCCCAAGATGGTCGCATAGGCCGTCCACGGCGACGCCGTGATCCATGCGACCGGGCAGGCCCGAAATAGTCAGCGCGCCAATGATGCCCGCGCCCTGAACACGAATGGGAAAGCCGCCGCCGGCAATCACGTAGTCCGCAGGGTCGGCGCCCGATTGCGGCGAGAACGGCACTTCCCCACGCTCCAGCACAAGACGGTAACTGGCGCGCTGGAAGCGCCGGACGCTGTTGATCTTTCGGCGGACCCATTCGGCATTGTCGGCGCTGGTGCCGGGTGTGGCGGCAAAGAACAGCTGCCGGTCCCAGGTGCGCAGATCCACCACCAACGACAGTCCTTCCGCAAGCGCCCGCTCCCGGATGGCCGAACCGATGTCATAAGCCACCGCTTCGTCGAAAGCGGTCAACACAAGCTCAAGCTCCTGCCGCTTGACGCGGGCAATATCGTCTTCGTGCATGTTCAGTTCAGTCCTGTTGCGCCCGGGTCCAGGCCTCGTAAAGCGGCGTGCGATCCACCGCGCCCTTTTCGAAATTGACCAGGTCCGGGTCGATCTGGGCCCAGGCCGCCTTGCTGCTCGTCCAGATATTGCCTACCGGCGCGGCCCAGTCGATGTCGTCGAGCGTCCCTGCACGCACCACCTTGATCTCGCCCGCCGGAGGATCGTTCCAAAGCCAGTTATGGCAATGGCTGCAAAAATTCATGACAATGACATTGCCGCTGTCCGCCTTGCGCGCATAGACCTCGGTGCGGCCGGAAAGGACTTCGAAGTCGTCTGCCTTGGCGATCATGGACATTGACCACCCGGCCCCCGAAAAGCGCTGGCAGTCCTTGCAGTGACAGTTGTAAACGCTCAGCGGCTGCGCGCGCAGCCGATACCGCACCGCCCCACACTGACACCCGCCCTCCACCGGAAACCGCGGCAGACTCATCACGCTCCCCCGAAAGTCGCTCGCACCTTTGTAGGTCAGCTTGGGGTCCTTGAGAAGCCGGGGCCGTCCCCGTCAGGGCGCACGGTCGCTGGTCGAGCGCCGAAAAATCAAGGGGCCGGGCAAAGCCCGACCCCTCTATATTCATTAAC
This sequence comes from Pseudomonadota bacterium, assembly GCA_023391095.1. Classification (GTDB taxonomy): domain Bacteria; phylum Pseudomonadota; class Alphaproteobacteria; order Rhizobiales; family Devosiaceae; genus Devosia. Next base: position 83,577 of record JAEWBN010000019.1, on the reverse strand, counting down.
CGAACTGTCGATTAGTTCTTCGACTTGTCGACCAGCGCGCCGGCCTTGATCCACGGCATCATGTCGCGGAGCTTGTTGCCGACTTCTTCGATCGGATGCTCGTCGGCCAGGCGACGGGTCGCCTTGAAGCGGGCGCCACCACCGGACTTGATTTCCTGCATCCACTCGGAGGTGAACTTGCCCGACTGGATGTCGTGCAGAACGCGCTTCATCTCGGCCTTGGTTTCCGAGGTGATGATGCGCGGGCCGGTGACGTATTCGCCCCACTCGGCCGTGTTCGAGATCGAGTAGTTCATGTTGGCAATGCCGCCCTGGTAGATCAGGTCGACGATCAGCTTCACTTCGTGCAGGCACTCGAAATAGGCCATCTCGGGAGCGTAGCCGGCTTCAACCAGCGTCTCGAAGCCAGCGCGGATCAGCTCGACGAGACCGCCGCAGAGCACGACCTGCTCACCGAACAGGTCGGTTTCGCATTCTTCGCGGAAGTTGGTTTCGATGATGCCCGAACGGCCGCCGCCGACACCCGAAGCATAGGCGAGCGCGATGTCATGGGCATTGCCCGAAGCGTCTTGGTGCACCGCGATCAGGCACGGCACGCCGCCACCCTTCTGGTATTCGCCGCGCACGGTGTGGCCCGGGCCCTTCGGCGCGATCATGATCACGTCGACGGTGGACTTGGGCTCGATCAGGTTGAAGTGCACGTTGAGGCCGTGCGCGAAAGCCAGCGCTGCGCCGTCACGGATATTGGGCTCGATATCCTTCTTGTAGATATCGGCCTGCAGCTCATCGGGGGTCAGCAGCATGATGACGTCGGCCCAGGCGGAGGCCTCGGCAACCGACATGACCTTGAGGCCTTCACCCTCGGCCTTCTTGGCCGACGGCGAGCCCGGACGCAGGCCAACGGCCACGTCGGTGATGCCGCTGTCGCGCAGGTTCAGCACGTGGGCATGGCCCTGCGAACCGTAGCCGATGATGGCGACCTTCTTGGACTTGATGATGTTGAGATCGGCATCACGATCGTAATAGACGCGCATTGGGTGTCTCCCTGGGAAAGCGGCTTGTTAGGTGTTCGCCTTTGCCCCGTAAAGGGCCAAAAACTGGTCCGTCGCGGTCTTCACATCGGCTTCGATGTTGGCCTCGACATTGGATTGGGTGAGGCCCTTGTCGCCGAGCAGCAGACGGATCTGCACGTCGCGCACGACCAGGCCGAAAAAGGTGCGATAGGCTTCCTCGCTGGAGGGGAAGCGCAGAAGCCGCGCATCGCGCGCCGCTTCGAGAATGGGTTTGAGCCGCCGCCGGATGGCGAGCGGACCGTTTTCCAGCACGATATTGCCCAGGCTGTCCTTTTCCTGCGCCGCATGAGTTATCGCCGTGCGGTTCAGGGTAATGGAAACTTCCCCGATGATCGTGGTGAGAAGGTCGCGCGCAAACTGCTCGAGGCTCGCCCGCAGCGCCTTCACGTTGAGATGGCTGCGGTCGACAAACGGCATGCGCACCTTGGCCGCCTGCCACTGCACCGTCGCCGTCAGCAGCCCGTCGCGATCCCCGAACCACTTGTAGAGCGTTTCCTTGGAACACGACGCGCGCCGCGCCACCGCGGTCATGGTCAGCCCGTCCCCGTTCTCGACGAGCAGATCCAGCGCCGCCGTCAGCACAGCCTGCTGGCGCGGCGTGAACGTCTCTTCGTTGACCTTGATGGCCAGGGCCACGGGAACTCCTCCGGCATTTGGCGAACGGATCGTCGCCTATTCGTCCATTGCCGTACCGTACGGTACGGTTCTAATCAAGCGCTTTCTCGTCTCCTTCCACCGCCGGGCAAAAGAGCATAAGCCTCACCCCACACTGCCCGCATCCGGATTGCCACCATGCCCGATACCGTCCTCGACCGTTTCCTCCGCTATGTCGTCATCGACACCCAGTCCGATCCCAATTCGCTGAGCCAGCCCTCGACCGAAAAGCAGAAGGATCTCGGCCGCCTCCTTGTCGAGGAACTGCAGGCAATCGGCATCGCCGACGCCCATCTCGATGAACACGGCTATGTCTATGCCACCATCCCGGCCAATACCGACAAGTCCGACGTCCCGGTCATCTGCTTTTGCGCCCATATGGATACGGCGCCCGATTTCACCGGCACCGATGTGCGTCCCAAAATCCACCGCAACTATGCCGGCGGCGATATCGCACTGGGCAATTCCGGTCGCGTCATCCGCGTCGCCGAACATCCCGAGCTCGACAACCAGATCGGCAATGACCTCATCACCACCGATGGCACGACCCTTCTCGGCGCCGACGACAAGGCCGGCATAGCCGAGATCATCACCGCCGCGGAAATCCTTCTCAACGATCCGAGCATCAAGCACGGCACCATCCGCCTTCTCTTCACCACCGACGAGGAAATCGGCCGCGGCGTCGACAAGGTCGATCTCGAAAAGCTCGGCGCGCGCTTTGCCTATACGCTCGATGGCGAAACCGCTGGCACCATCGAGGACGAAACCTTTTCCGCCGACGCCCTCACTTTGGAGATCACCGGGGTCGCCATGCATCCTGGCTTTGCCAAGGACCGCATGGAAAACGCCATCAAGATCGCCTCGAATATCGTCGCCCGCCTGCCCCGCGACGTTTCTCCCGAAGGCACCGAGGGCCGCGACGGCTTCGTCCATCCGGTCGATATTTCCGGCTCCATGGACAGCGCCACGATCCGGTTCATCGTCCGCGACTTCACCGATGCCGGCCTCGTCAAGAAGCACGGACTAGTCGAGGACATTGCCCGCGAAGTCCTGGCCGATTTCCCGGGGTCCTCCTTCACCGCGACCCGCAAGGCACAGTATCGCAACATGAAGGTCGTGCTCGACCAGCATCCTGAGATCGTCGACAACGCCGTCGAAGCCATCCGCCGCGCCGGCATGACGCCGGTTCGCGGCTCCATTCGCGGCGGCACCGACGGCTCCCGCCTCTCCTTCATGGGCCTGCCCTGCCCCAATATCTTCGCCGGCGGCCACGCCTTCCACTCCCCGCTCGAATGGATCAGCCATCAGGACATGGACAAAGCCGTGCGCACCGTCGTCGAACTGGCCAGGATCTGGGAAGAGCGCGCTTAATCCCACACGCACCGGCTGTCACCCCGGCGAAGGCCAGCGCCCATCCCGAGATCTCCGGATAGGCCCCGGCTAAACACTACCGCTTTTTCAGGGTCACCCAGACGGGGGCGTGGTCACTCGCCCCCTCTTTCCCGCGCACATCGCGGTCCACTCCACACGCTTTGAGTCGCGGCGCCAGCGTCGGGCTCAGCAACAGGTGGTCGATCCGCAGGCCCGCATCGCGCGCAAAGGCGTTCCGCCAGTATTTCCAGAACGTATAAATGCGCTCGTCGGGATGCAGCTTGCGCACGGCGTCTACCCACCCCTGTTCCAGAAGCTCTGCATAGGCCGCGCGCACTTCCGGCCGGAACAGCGCGTCGTCGCGCCAGCGCTCCGGTGCATAGACGTCGAGATCGGTCGGCATGACATTGAAATCGCCGACCAGCGCCGCCGGCACCCCAGCGCCGATCAGTTCTGCGGCATGCGCCTTGAGCCGCTCGAACCAAGCCAGCTTGTAGGCGAACTTCGGCCCCGGCGCCGGATTGCCATTGGGCAGGTAGAGGCAGCCGATCAGAACCCCGTTCACCGCGCCTTCGATATAGCGCGACTGGCTGTCTTCGGCATCGGCCTTGAGCCCCTTCCGCGTTTCCACGGGCACCGCGCCCCGCGCCAGCAGCGCCACCCCGTTCCAGCTCTTCTGGCCGTACCAGATCGCGCCATAGCCCGCTTGCTCAAGCGCAGCCTCCGGAAAGCGCTCGTCGGGACACTTGAGTTCCTGCAGGCACACCACATCCGGCTGGCTCTCACCCAGCCAGTCGAGCAGCAAGCCCAGACGCCCATTGATGCCGTTGACATTAAAAGTGGCAATCTTCATCACCAAATAACCGCGAAGGGCTGCTTCGGTTCACATCGCGCCCGAACCAAGGACCAGCTTCATGCCCAATGACTCCCTGACCCTTATCGGCCTTGCCGTTGGCGCCATCGTCGTCATCTGGCTGGTTTTCTCGGTGCTCAAGAAAGTCATAGGCCTGGTTCTGGTCGCGGCCATCGTCGGCGTTGTCGCTTTTGTTTGGCTCAATCCGCAGCTCGCCAGCCAACTCTGGGCCCAGGCACAGACCATGCTGGGCATGCGCTGAAGGCGCGCCGGCTCAGCCCAACCATTTGCTGAAAAGCCAGCATGGCCCCCGCATCGTCAGGCACGCGGACAGAATTCCTTCATCGGCACTTGCCGATGGAAGAGAAACCCCGCATGTAAGAGGCAATACTCTGCCGCCCGTTCAGGAAGTCAAATGTCCAAGCTGCTATCGTCCACTACGCTTCGCGGGCTCACGCTCCGCAACCGCACTGTCGTCGCCCCCATGTGCCAGTATTCGTCCATCGACGGTTTCGCCAATGACTGGCACCTGGTTCACTTGGGGCGTTTCGCGCTGGGCGGCTTTGGCCTCGTGATCCTCGAAGCCACCGGCGTCCTGCCCGAAGCCCGCATCTCCTACGGCGATCTGGGCCTGTGGAAGGATGAGCACATCGCCCCGCTCGCCCGCATCGTGGACTTTCTCCATCAATACGGCACCGCGGCCGGTATCCAGCTCGCCCATGCCGGGCGCAAGGCGTCCACCCCGGTGTCCTGGACCGGTCCCGAACAACTGGCCGCCGAAGAACAGCGCCGCGCCGTCGGCTTCGAGCATTGGCAGCCCGTCGCGCCCAGCGCCGAGTCCCATGATCCGGCCAATCCCGATTTCCAGGTCCCGACTGAACTCGACAAGGCTGGCATCCGCCGCGTCATCGACGGCTTCGTCGCCGCTGCCCAGCGCGCCGAACAGGCCGGCTTCGAAACGGTCGAAATCCACGCAGCTCATGGCTACCTGCTCAACCAGTTCCTCTCGCCCCTCTCCAATCACCGCACCGACGAGTATGGCGGCAGCCGCGAAAACCGCATGCGTCTGGTGCTCGAAGTCACCGAGGCCGTCCGCGCCGTGTGGCCCGAGCACAAACCGCTCCTCGTCCGCCTTTCGGTCAGCGACAACACCCCCGAAGGCTGGCAGGTCGAGGACAGTGTGGTGCTGGCGCGCGAACTCAAGGCGCGCGGCGTCGACGCCATCGACTGCTCAAGCGGTGGCCTGGCGCAAGGCCGTATCGCGTCGGCCCCGGCCTATCAGGTTCCCTTCGCCAGCGCGGTGCGCAATGGCGCCGATATCCCCACCATGGCCGTTGGTCTGCTGAGCGACGTTGAGTCGGCAGAAGCGATCCTGGAACGGGGCGAAGCCGATTTCATCGCCCTGGCACGCGGCGCGCTGGACGATCCCAATTGGCCGGCCCATGCCGCCTCGCAATTGGGCGACACCAGCTACGAGCTCTACCCGATACAGGCGCGCCGGGTCCGTGAGCATGACAAGGCCATGGGTTTGCATGGCTTTGCGCCGTCCACCTAACCCAATTTTAAGGCAGGTTAGGCTAGTGCTGAAGCAAATGGGGGCCCATCAATGCTTCAGCACAGCCACACAAGGCAGCGTTATCTGACCGAATTTCTTTCGGCATTGCGCAGTGACTTGCCGCTTTACATCATGACCGGAAGCTTTTTTCTGGTCGGCACCCTATATGTCGTGGCCACCGGCCACGACGTGCTCGGCATGCTGGACACCTACGCCTTCAAGTGGTCCGTCAACTTCGGCATCTTCGGCCCGCTATTCGTTTTCACGATCGGCGCCATCCACATCGCCATGCGCACCAGCGGTCGCAAGATCCTGGCCTACCGCACCATGTTCTGGCCGCGCCGGCTGGCCCGCTACATCGCCGGCACGGTCTTTCTGATGACCGGCGGCCTGCTCTTCACCAGCACCTTTTCGTCCATCAAGACCTCGTTCCCCGAACGGGCAGGCTTTCCGCTCGATCAGCTGCACGCCGACATCGACAAGATGCTCCATTTCGGCGTCGACCCGTTCCACCTGCTCTACAGCTTCTCCAAGCACGAATGGGTCCTGCGCGTCATCGAGATGAACTACAACGTGCTTTGGTTCATCGTCTGCTACTTCGTCCTCTATTTTGTGGTCACCTCGCCGCGCACCAATGCCGTGCGCCTGCGCTTTGCCTTCACCTGGTTCGGCAGCTGGATCGTGGTTGGCACGGTGCTGGCCAGCCAGTTCCTGTCGGCTGGCCCCGTCTACTACGGCCGCGTCACCGGCGACGTCGCCCGCTTTGCCGACCAGAACGCCTTCGTGACCCTGACGAGCCACCTGCCCGGCTCCGCCTCGACCTTCCAGGAATATCTCTGGTACCTGCACGCCAGCGGCCAACTGGGTCTGGGCTCGGGCATTTCCGCCTTCCCGTCCATGCACGTCGCCCTGATCACCGTCATCGCGCTTTTTGCCGGCGAGTATTCCCGCAAGCTCGGTTCCGTCGTTTGGGCCTATGTGGCGCTCATCCAGTTCAGCTCGGTCTATCTCGGCTGGCACTACGCCATCGACGGCTATGTCTCGCTGGTCGTGGTCACCGGTCTTTATTGGGCCCTGCGCAAACTCTGGCCGGTTCTGCCGCGCCTGCGCTGGCACACCCCCGTCCCGCAGCCGCAGGAAGCCCCGGTTTTCGCGCGCAGCCAGTAGGCTTTCACCTCAAGTGACCGATCTGCGACGTTGAGCCCTTAACGCAAGGCTCAACGTCAACAGTCTGCCAACCAATTCGCCTCAGATGATAACCTGTGTGCCGATCTCCACCACGCGCCCGGTGGGAATATGGAAATACTCGGTCGCGTCACTGGCATTGCGCGCCAGGCGGATAAAAAGCCTGTCCTGCCAGAACCTTACGACCCCGCCCTTCTGCCCCAGCTTCAACGAACGCCGCGACAGGAAGAACGACGTCGACATGATGTCGAACTTCCACCCCAGCTTCCGCGCCAAAGCTAAAGCCTTGGGAATATTGGGACTTTCCATGAAGCCGAAGGTCACAACCACCCTGAAGAACAACTCGTTATAGGCATCGATCGTCACCTTCTCATCATCCGGCACCCGCGGCGAGGTCGAAGTGCGGACCGTGAGGATCACGTTCTGCTCGTGTAAGACCTTGTAATGCTTGAGCGAATGCAGCAACGCCGTCGGTGCGCCCTCCACATCCGACGTCAGGAAAATCGCCGTCCCCGGCACCGTCGTCGGCTTCTTCTTTGCCAGGTTGTTGACCAGAAACTCCAGCGGCACCTCATCCCGCCGCGTCTTTTCCGCCAGCCGTTTCCGGCCCGCCATCCAGCTCCACATCAGCACCCCGACCAAGGCCGCAACGACCGCGGGCACCCAGCCACCCTGGAAAAGCTTGGCGGCATTTGCGGCAAAGAACGCGCCGTCGATAATGGCAAAAACGACCCCGAAACCGACGACGATAGCAGGATGCCACTTCCAGTTGCGCCACATCACGACCACCAGCAAAGCCAGCGTCACCAGCATCACGCCGGAAACGGCGATGCCATAAGCATTTGAAAGCGCAGCAGAACTGCCGAACATGGCCACCAGCACCAACACCCCGACCATGAGCATGGTGTTGATCTGCGGCATATAGATCTGCCCGCTCTGGGTCGCGGACGTATGCTGGACCACCATTCGCGGCAGCATGTTGAGGGCGATGGCCTGCTGGGTGAGGCTATAGGTCCCGGTGATCACGGCCTGACTGGCGATGATCGTCGCCATGGTGGCAAGGATCACAAAGGGCAGCAGCGCCCATTCGGGCTGCATTTCAAAGAAAGGACTTTCGACATTCTCCACCCCCGCCGCCAGAACGAAGGCCCCCTGGCCGAAGTAGTTAAGGAGCAGGCAGGGAAAAACGAGGCCGAACCACGCCAGGACTATGGGCTTCCGGCCAAAATGCCCCAGATCGACATAAAGGGCCTCGGCACCGGTCACGGCCAGAAAGATCGCGCCCATGACGACAAAGGCAATGCCGACATGCGTGAACAGAAATTGCAGCCCCAGAAATGGGTTAAGCGCAGCGAGAACCTCCGGATTGGCCACGATGTGCACGAGGCCGGAAATCCCGAGGGTCAGGAACCACACGGCGGTTATCGGACCAAAGACAATGGAGACTTTTGCGGTCCCGAACCGCTGCACGGCAAAGATGCCGAGGATGATGACCAACGTGATTGGAACGACCCAGCGGCCCATGCCAGGCGCCACGAGATCGAGCCCCTCAACGGCGGAAAGCACCGAAATCGCGGGAGTGATGATCGCATCGCCGAAAAACAGCGCCGCGCCCAGCACACCGAGCACAGTGATCCAGGCGGGCGGGTTTGTGAAGGTCTTGCGCGCCAGGGCCATCAGGCTGAGCGTGCCACCCTCCCCATTGTTGTCGGCACGGGTGACGAAGAACACGTATTTGACCGCGACCGTCAGGGTCAGGGCCCAGACGATCAGGGAAAGCAGCCCCAATATCTCGACGTCACTGGCAGCCACGCCGGGGCGCACCTGCGTCGCCTGCCGGAAGGCATAGATGGGGCTCGTGCCGATATCGCCATAAACGACACCGATTGCTCCCAGGGTCAGGAGCGGAAGAGTGGATTTCTCGTGGCTGGCCTTTTCGGTCGCTACGACACCGGTCTGCGGACCGGGCGCATTCGTCTGCGTCATGAGCTGTGGCGCTCTCGCTGTTACAAGGCGGGCGCCGCTATACACCCGCCCCCGGTCACATACAACTCAAACTGCGAGAGCAGGTTCAAAATCAAAAAGGCCGCTCCTTGCGGAACGACCTTTTCGAAAGGCAAAGAAAACTTTGGAGGTCTTCGGGGCTTACTGAGCCGAGCGGGCAGCCTTGGTGGCGTTGCCCCACCAGATCAGCTGATCCAGCATGTCGTTTGCCGACTGGCCGATCGAGCCCTCGATGTCGTTGAGGGTCTTGGTGCCGCCGAAGCCCGGATGCACCGAAAAGAAGTCTGCGCCACCGAGGTGAACGGCAGAACGGGTCGAAACCATCTGCAACTCGACGCCGATGGTCCGCAGGTTTTCGATGGCGCGGGCACCACCGACGCTACCGTAACCGAAGGCACCGAAAGCCTTCTTGTTCCACTCGACATAGGCCTGGTCGATGGCGTTCTTCAGCGCGCCGGTAATGGCGCGGTTATATTCAGCCACGACGAAGATAAAGCCGTCGAACTCACCGATCTTCTTCTGCCAGCGCACGGCTTCCGGGTTCTGCGAGGGAGCCCAGGCGTTGGAGGCAACTTCGTCGAAAAACGGCAGGTTGAAGTCGCGCAGGTCGACCAGTTCCGCTTCGATTTCCGGACGCTCGTTGGCCTTGTCGAGGATCCACTTTGCCGGCAGTTCGCCAAAGCGGGTGGGACGGGTAGACGAGATGATGACGCCGATCTTGAGCTTGGACATTTCGATGCCCTCCTTAGTAACAAATCGTAACTGAGGCGATATATGTGCCTGCCACGAAACTTCTCAAGAGCGCACCTTTTTGTCCTTGAGGGACACTAGCTTCCCTAAGGCACAATCATGTAACCTTTTGTGGCTTAAGGGATTTCCTGCCGTACTTACGCGTTGGCGCAGCCGTGAAAGTGGATCATCGCCCCGCCGATGACGGATCGTTCGGCAAATCGGAACAGTCGGACCGATTGGTTCAGCCGCGCTGAAGCGCCTCAAGGTAGCGCCGTGTCGCCTCGGCAAAACCTAAAAGAAGGGCATCGGCAGTGATTCCATGGCCGATGGACACCTCAGCCACACCAGGCACCATCCGCTGAAAGGCCGGTATGTTGGCGAGCGTCAGATCATGCCCGGCATTGACACCCAGTCCTTGGGCCTGCGCTGCCGAACACGTGTCCGACAAAGCGACCAGTTCGGTCTCGGCGCGCACCGAATCGGCAAAACAGGCGCCATAGGGTCCGGTAAACAGCTCGACCCGGTCCGCACCAGTCGCCTTGGCCGCCGCCATTCCCGCTACACCGGCGTCGGGGTCGGCGAACAACGAAACACGCATACCACCGGCTTTGATCCGGGCCGTGACGCGGGTGATCAAATCCGCCTGCCCCACGAAATCCCAGCCATGGTCGGACGTAGCCTGAGCCGGATCGTCCGGCACAAGCGTCACTTGATGCGGCACCACCTGCTCGACCAGCGCCAGGAAATCCTCGCTGGGATAGCCCTCGATATTGAATTCGGCCTGCGGATATTCGGCCCGCAGGAGCGCTGCAAGCTCATGCACATCACTGCGCCGGATATGGCGCTCATCGGGGCGCGGATGCACGGTGATGCCGCTCGCGCCCGCATCAAGCACGACGCGGGCAATCCCGGTCACGCTGGGCCAAGGCAGGTCGCGGCGGTTGCGCAACTGGGCGACGGCGTTGAGATTGACGGAAAGAAGGGTCATGGCACAGCCTGAAGGTTCGTGCGGCTGCCATACATCAACATGGCTCTGCCGCCCAATGCTTCCTTGTGATGAATGCGATTACGCCGTCACAAGCAAGCGCCGCTTGCGCTCGTCGAGCAGCGCCACCGCGACGCCACTGGCAAGGATCAGCGCAATGCCGGCGAGCGCCAGGCTGTTCGGCAGTGTCTGGAACACCACCATGCCCGATATCACCGCCCAAACGGTGAACATGTACATGAAAGGAGCAACCGCACTTGTGGCGCCGGCCCGGTAGGCCATGAAGATGAAAAGGTGCCCCAGGGTCAGGAAGAAGCCTGACCCGGCCAGCAGCAGCAGGTGCCGCTGCGTGGGAACGACCCAGTCTTCAAACAGCAGCGTCGCGATCCCCGCGCAGATCATCACCAGGATCAGCGTGCAATAGGCCACGATCAGCGACGGTATCTGAGCCGGTACCTTGCGGCCGACGGTATCGCGCGCTGCCGTAAAAAGCGCACTGCCAAAGCCGAGGAAGGCATAGGCCGTAAAGCTGGTGCCGCCGGGCTGGGCCACAAGCAGCGCTCCGACGAAGCCCAGGGCGATCAGCACCATGCGCACGACGCCAATCTTGTCGCCATAAACGATGGAGACGCCGATCAGCAGCAACATGGGCGCCACCTGGCCCAAGGCCGTGACGTCGGCAATCGGCATATTGGCAAGGGCAATGATGAAGCACAGCACCGCCAGCACTTCGCAGAAATTGCGTGCCAGGACCCACTGGTTGACGAGACCACCCAGCCTTGCGGCATGCCCGCTGAACAGCACCAGTGGCGTGCACCACAGCGTTCCCGCCACCCCACGCAGGAACAGCACCTGCAATGGCGGCAGCCCGTCTGTCGCCAGCTTCATGAAGGTGTCGTTGACGATAAAGACGAAGGTGGCGAGCACCATCAGCGCGATGCCGCGCAAATTCGATGAAACGGGCATTGACATGGGAAAAAACCAGGGCGGGGTAACACCTTGTGCTACCCCGCCCCAGGTAAAGGGTCAAGCTGACCGCAGGCTCACATGCCGTCCGGCCCTCGGGCGATGGCGGCCAGACCGGTGCGGACCACTTCCACTAGGCCCAGCGGCGCCATCAGGGAAATGAAGCTGTCGATCTTGGACGGCTTGCCGGTCACCTCAAACACGAAGCTCTCGACCGTCGCGTCAACGATCTGGGCGCGGAATGCATCGGCCAGACGCAGCGTCTCGGCGCGGTGGTCGCCCGAGCCCTTGACCTTGATCAGGGCCAATTCGCGTTCGAGATAAGCGCCCTCGGCCGTCAGATCGTGCACGCGGTGTACGGGCACCAGCCGCTCGAGCTGCGCCTTGATCTGCACCAGCACCTTGGGCGTGGCAATCACGACAACGGTGATGCGACTAAGTCGCCGATCATGCTCCGTCTCGCTGACAGTCAGGCTTTCGATATTGTAGCCGCGGGCCGAAAACAGGCCCACAACACGGGCGAGGATGCCCGGCTCATTGTCGACCAGAACAGACAGGGTATGGCGTTCGGTCTGCTGTGTTTCCGCTGCCAGGAAATAGGCCGAACCGGTGGGCTGCAGATGTGCATTCATGTCTCTTACCTCCGCAGCCGGCCTAGACCAGCTGGCGTCCCTTCTCGTCGATGATGTCGCCGATATTGGCGGTATCGGGCAGGATGATCTCGTTATGCGGCTTGCCGGACGGGATCATCGGCAGGCAGTTTTCGTCCTTTTCCACGAGGACGTCGAAGAGCACCGGACCGTCATAGTCGATCATTTCGGCAATGGCTGCATCCAGCTCGGCTGGGGTGTCGCACTTGATGCCCTTGGCACCGTACGCCTCCGCCAACTTAACGAAATCGGGCAGCGATTCCGAATAGGAGTGGGCGTAGCGCGAGCCGTGCAGGAGGTCCTGCCACTGACGGACCATGCCCATGCGCTCGTTGTTGAGAATGAACACCTTGATGGGCAGGCGATACTGCACTGCCGTGGAAAGCTCCTGCATGGTCATCTGCACGGAGGCTTCCCCGGCAATGTCGATCACCAGGGCATCGGGATGCGCCACCTGCACGCCCACGGCAGCGGGCAGACCATAGCCCATGGTGCCCAGCCCGCCGGACGTCATCCAGTGATTTGGCTGGTCGAAGTGGAAATGCTGGGCTGCCCACATCTGGTGCTGGCCGACTTCGGTGGTGATGAACACCTCCTTGGCCTGCTTCCTGGTGGCTTCGTAGAGACGCTGGATAGCCCACTGCGGCTTGATCACCGTGTCCGAGTTGGTGAAATTGAGCGAGCCGACGGCACGCCACTTCTCGATCTGCGACCACCACGGTGCGATGGCTTCAGCCCGCGACTCATTGGTCTTGCTGCGCCAGATGCGGATCATCTCCTCCAGCACACGGTTGCAGTCGCCCACGATCGGCACATCCACGCGCACGACCTTGTTGATCGATGACGGATCGATATCGACGTGGATCTTGCGGCTATGCGGCGAGAAGGCGTCGATACGGCCGGTGATGCGGTCATCGAAGCGTGCGCCGATATTGATCATGACGTCGCAGTCATGCATGGCCATGTTGGCTTCGTAGGTGCCGTGCATGCCGAGCATGCCCATCCACTGCGAGTTGGAGGCCGGGAATGCGCCAAGGCCCATCAGCGTCGAGGTCACCGGAAAGCCGGTCAACTCGGCCAGTTCACGCAGGTTTTCGGACGCTTCCGGGCCGGCGTTGATGACGCCGCCACCAGTGTAGAAAATCGGCCGCTCGGCGCGCAGCATCAGCTCGACGGCTGCCTCGATGGCAGCGGCGTCGCCATCCATCTGCGGGCGATAGGACTGATGACGCAGGGTTTCGAGGTCCGGCTTGAAGTAATCGCCCACCGCGAACTGAACGTCCTTTGGGATGTCGATCACCACGGGACCGGGGCGGCCGGTGGTGGCGATGTGGAAGGCCTCGTGGAGGATACGCGGCAGGTCGGCCACGTTCTTCACGAGATAGTTGTACTTGGTGCAGGAGCGGGTGATGCCGACAGTATCGCATTCCTGGAAGGCATCTGACCCGATCAGGTTCGTCGGCACCTGCGCGGTGATGCAGACGAGCGGGATGGAATCGAGGAGGGCATCGGTAAGACCGGTGACGGCATTGGTTGCGCCGGGACCGGATGTCACCAGCACCACGCCGGGCTTTCCGGTAGAACGGGCATAGCCTTCGGCCATGTGGGTCGCGCCCTGCTCGTGCCGGACCAGGATGTGTTTGACGAAATCCTGCTGGAACATCGCATCATAGATCGGCAATGCAGCGCCGCCGGGATAGCCGAAGATATGCTCGACTCCCTGATCGGTGAGCGCCCGGATCACCATTTCGGCGCCTGTCATTTTCTCGGCCATTGTCAGCCCTTCCTCAACTTGCCCCTTAGGGACTTTCCGTCTGTTTCCGCCCCTCCCCGCGCGGCGGAAAAAAGGCAATAAAAAAGGCCCCGTTTGGGACCTGTGTTCGGCGCACCAGCTATCGCGCGGGGTTTTACCCCACGTTGCCGATGCGCCTGCCTACTACGAGAATGAGTGCCCGCACTGGACCGCTCCAAAATTCTAGACGCGGCATTGATAAGAGCGTTCTGCCGCAAAAGTCAAGCCGCCACTGGGCAAAGGCGACGGCGAACACTCTGGATGGCGCGCGTTTAGGGCTTGCAGGCTCGACAAGGGATGCTAAAGCCGCAGGAACAGAAATTATGACAGTTCGATGACATGAGCAAAAGCGCGCTAGACAAGGACTTGCAGCGGGTATCCGGAATGGAGACCGCAGCCCACGACCTGACCCGTTCCCTGGCAGCGCCGGGCATCGCACTCGTGTTCCTGCTGGTGGCTGCCGTCTGGGCCAGCTTCGTCGTTGAACAAGGACCGTCCTCTTACATTGTCATCATCGGCGCGGCGATTGCCGGTTATATGGCGCTCAATGTCGGCGCCAACGACGTCGCCAACAATATGGGTCCCGCCGTGGGCTCCCGCGCCATCTCCATGGTCGGCGCGCTGATCATCGCCGCCATATTCGAAGCGGCCGGCGCTCTGCTGGCAGGTGGCGACGTCGTCAACACGGTTGCTCGCGACCTTCTGCTCGCCCCTGAAATCGAGACGACCACATTCATCCTCGTGATGATGGCCGCCCTGCTCGCTTCGGCCCTTTGGGTCAATCTCGCAACCTTTATCGGCGCACCAGTTTCCACTACGCATGCAGTGGTCGGCGGCGTCGTTGGCGCTGGTATTGCTTCGGCGGGCTTCTCCATTGTCAACTGGCCCACCATTGGGGCCATCGCCAGTTCCTGGGTCATCTCGCCCGTGCTTGGCGGCATCTTTGCCGCAGCGTTCCTCCTGGTCATCCAGATTACGATCACCGACCGGCTCGACAAGATTTCCGCAGCGCGCGTCTGGGTGCCGATCTTTGTGGCGGCCATGACCGGCATTTTCGCCATGTATCTGGCGACCAAGGGCCTGAGCCGGATCTGGAAGCCTGACCTCGTCACCACCCTGGCTCTGGGCGTTGCCTTCACCGCCCTCGGGTGGCTCCTTGCCATGCCTTGGGTGCGCAAGCAGTCCCACGGCATGGAGAACCGCAAAAAGCAGGTCGCGACCCTTTTCCGCCTGCCGCTCATTGTTGCGGCTGCGCTGCTGTCCTTTGCCCACGGCGCCAACGACGTTGCCAACGCCATCGGGCCCTTGGCGGCAATCGTGTCCGCTGTAGAAACCGGCACGGGCGAAGTAGCTGGCGTTGTCCTGCCCTTCTGGGTGCTGGCGATCGGTGCTGTTGGCATTTCGCTGGGCCTTGCCCTGTTCGGGCCGCGCCTGATCCGCACCGTGGGCGAACAGATCACCAAGCTTAATGAAATCCGGGCCTATTGTGCCGCCCTGTCGGCCGCCATTACCGTCCTCGTGGCCTCTGCCCTCGGCATGCCCGTATCATCGACGCATATCGCGGTTGGCGCCGTCTTCGGCGTGGGCTTCCTGCGGGAGTACATGTCCCGCCGCGATGCCCATGGCAGTTCGGTTCCGGTGAATGCCCGGTTTGTTGACCCAAGCCAGCTCAACGCGACGCCCGAGATGGCGCTCTCCAACGCCCGCCAGGTGGAAGGCCGGCTTCTGGTTCGCCGCCAGCACGTCTATAGCATCTTCGCGGCCTGGGTCGTCACCGTTCCGGCCTCCGCGGTGCTGTCAGGCGTACTCTTCCTGCTGCTCGACCTGGTTATTTAGTTCCGGTCTGGCGCGCGTGCAGCTTGGCTGCAAGGCGCGCCAGCGACCTGTCCGCCAGAAGGCGTTTGGCTTCCGACAGCGTCACCCAATGGCGCATGCGCTGGTTGTCTTCGCGCCAGTGCTCGTGCTGCTCGGTGACAAGAAGCGGATAGAGATCGACATCGACCAGCGTTACGCCGTCATTGCCGATGCTGGCCCGATAGCTGCCCACCGGCACCTGCTCGATGTAGCCGGAGACGCCGGCTTCTTCGAGTGCCTCATTGGCCGCACTATCCCATGGCGAGAACCCGGGTTCGATTGCGCCCTTCGGGAAGATCCATTTGCCGCTGCGACGTGACGAGACGAGCAGAAACGCCATGCGTCCGTCGACCAGCGCATAGGGCAGCGCCCCGGCCTGTCGCAGGCCCGCGGGAGTTTCGACTGTCGGGCTCCAGTGTCTCAGAAAATCACGCATAGCCATATTCCGTTTGTCGCTAGCCCTTTGGCATAGCCGCAGCGCAACTGTCCACTCCGCCAATGCAAATGGGCCCCGAAGGGCCCATTCAAATTCGTCTGCTCAAGGCGGTCAAACCGCCGACGCCTTAGCTCAGCAGGGTCAGGTCGGTTGCCGAGACCTTGCCGTCGCGGCCGGTCTGCAGTTCGAAGCTGACCTTGTCGCCTTCATAGAGGCCCTGCAGGCCAGAGCGCTGCACTGCGGAAATGTGCACGAATGCGTCCTTCTCGCCATTGTCGGGCGAGATGAAGCCGTAGCCCTTGGTGGTGTTGAAGAACTTCACGGTACCAGTGATGGCGGCCATGCGAGAAAACCTCTTGGTCTGTTGTGCCGCAGTGTGCGGCGGAAGGGTTTATCCGGGTATGAACCGGACTTACGATTCACGAGATCAGGAGGTAGCCTAGTTTCCGGGCAAGCCGGCCGTTCAGGTAGCGCAAGACAAGTGGCACGTGACGGGCATTATCTATTGTTGTCGCGGCTTTATCAAGCCGGATTCGGGCATATTTATTAATCACTTTGCTTCCATGCACGAAAGAACACCCGGCCATGAAGACCGGGTGTCTGGCGCCTGGGGGCGCGTGGTCGCAGGGGGCGCTGCGACCGGGGGACGATACGTCTCAGCCGCCGGGGCAGACGTCGATGTAACGGGTACCGTTCGGGCGCTGATAGACGCAGCGGTTGTCGCTGCCATCCACGCGGCCGAGAATGTCACCAGCCGCTGCACCGGCGACAGCGCCGATACCAGCGCCAACCGCTGTGCCGACGACATTGCCAGTGGCTGCTGCACCGATCACGGCGCCGCCAACGGCGCCCACGGTTGCACCCTGCTGGGTTGATGTACAGGCAGCCAGAGACAGCGCAGTCGCGGCGATGATCAGTATTTTATGCATGATTTCCTCCAACAGGATGCTCGCATGCAAAAATGCGTGGTGCTGCTAATGGTTCCAGCGCGGTTTTAACATTTCTTAATTCAATTTGCCCCCGCGCTCCACCAGCGCCCAAAAGGCCAGCGCGAACCATGACGCGATCATGATGCCGCCGCCAAGCGGCGCCGCCCCCGGGAACAGCGCTCGTTCAAACGCCTCGCGCACCATGAGGTCGCCACCGAAGATAGCGGTGCCGAACGCGAGGGCCAGACCACCCCACAGCAGGCCCCTGCCCTTACCGTACAGGCCGAGGGCCAAGAGGGCTGGCCCGTGGGAGAGACAGATGAGGGCGATGGCATCGAGATTGCGCGAATCCAGGTGCGAGCCGGCTGCTGCCGCCGCCACTCCGGCGGCGCCACACAGCGCACCAAGAACCACCAGAACGCGGGCGATAGGTACCATGCTTGTCCCTCCGGAATGCGGCTTTCGCTGTGCGCAACATTGGACTAGAGCAATGCACGCGACTGAAAGAAATGACAATGAACGACCTGACCGCCGCGGCGCCCGGAACCGTAGCGCCCGCCTCCGTGAGCTGGGCTGAAGAGCTGCGCGCCACCTTTGCGCTCGCCTGGCCCCTGGTGATTGCCCAACTGGCACAGAACGCCCTGCACACTACAGACGTGATTCTGCTTGGCTGGCTCGGGCCGAGCTATCTTGCAGCGGGAACCCTGGGCACCACCTTCTTCATGCCCTTCCTGTTGTTCGGCGTAGGCGTTGTCGGCGCGGTCGCCCCACTCGTGGCCCAGGCGCGTGGGGCGCGCAATATCAAGGCCATCCGCCGGATCGTGCGGCAGGGTTTCTGGGTTGCAATCGCCCTCAGCGCCGTATTGCTGCCGCTGGTGCTCCAGATCAAACCGATCTACGCCTTCCTCGGCCAGGACCCTGCGGCTACAGACATGGCCAATGA
The DNA here is from genome assembly GCA_023391095.1 of Pseudomonadota bacterium. Lineage (GTDB taxonomy): Bacteria > Pseudomonadota > Alphaproteobacteria > Rhizobiales > Devosiaceae > Devosia. The sequence continues at coordinate 65,595 of JAEWBN010000019.1, read as the reverse complement.
GTTCATCCAGATCGTCGCCTGGTCGCTCTTCCCGGCGACAGGGATCATCGTCCTGCGCTCGTTCCTGTCGGCATTCGACGCCACTCGGGCCATTCTGGTGATTACGGTGCTCGGCGTCTTCGTCAACGCCGCCATCGCCTATACCCTGATCTTTGGCCATTTCGGCATGCCGCGGCTTGAGTTGCGCGGCGCTGCCATTGCCACGCTCACGACCAATTTCGTGATGTTCATCGCCATGCTGATCTACGTGATCCGGCACCGCAGGTTCGGTCGGTTCAGCATCCTGATGCGCTTCTGGAAGCCGGACTGGGGCCATTTCCGCTCCATCCTGGTGATCGGCACCCCAATCGCCCTGACGGTTCTGGCCGAGGTGGGCATGTTCACGGCCGCCGCGCTGATGATGGGCCGGATCGGCACGGACGAAGTTGCCGCCCACGCCATTGCGCTTCAATGTTCCAGCATGGCCTTCATGGTTCCGCTGGGCCTGGGGATTGCCGCCACCGTGCGCGTCGGCGTTGCCTATGGCCGCAACGACCGCGACGGGATCCACAAGGCAGGCTGGACGGCTTTTGCCCTGGGCACAGGCTTCATGGTGGTGTCCTGCCTGGCCTTCCTGCTCCTTGGCCGGCCGATTGTCTCGATTTTCCTCGACCCCGATGTGCCGGGCAATGCCAATGCCGTGGGCCTGGCCGTGGGCTTTCTGGCGATTGCGGGCATTTTCCAGCTCGTGGACGGTGCGCAGGTCACGGCGGCTCACGCGCTTCGTGGCCTCAGCGATACGCGAGTGCCGATGCTCCTCGCCATTCTCGGCTATTGGCTGGTTGGCCTGCCGGTCAGCTACGTGCTGGGCTTTGTGCTCGACTGGCGCGGCGTGGGCATCTGGATCGGGCTCGCGGTCGGGCTGACTTTCGTCGCGGTGGTGCTGGTTGCGCGGTTCGCCCTCAGGGAGCGCCTCGGCCTACTGGAAAAACTTGGCGCACCAACACGTTAGGCGGACCGGACCGGCCAATCACCCATGCGATTGCGAAACCAGGTGCGCTGCCGCTTGGCGTATTGCTGGGTCGCGATGGTGGCGAGGCGTATGGCCTCGTCGCGGCTGCTGAGCCCGTTCATCCAGTCCGTAATTTCCCTGACGCCAATGGCCTTCATGACCGGCAGTGAGGGATCAAGCTCCAGGGCATTGAGCGCAGCGACTTCCTCGACGGCACCCTGGTCGACCATGGCCTGGAACCGGCGGGCGATTCGTTCCCGCAGCACTTCGCGGTCGGGCATGAGCACCATTTTTTCCAGATCCCAGCCTGAGAGAGGGCCGGGTTGCTGGGTGGTCTGGTAACTCGACAGCGCCCGTCCTGTTGCCCGCTTGACCGCCAGCGCCCTGATGACCCTCTGCGGGTCGGCAACTCTGAGCCGCTCCGCCGTTTCCGGATCCTCCGATTTGAGCAGTGCCATGCGCCCCGCTTCGTCCAAATCCCTGATCGCCAATTCTACCGCGGCGATATCGGCCGCGGATATCTCGGGCACGTCGGCGAATCCATTGATGAGGGCATCGAAGTAAAGCCCTGTGCCACCAACGAAAATCAGTCCGCGATCTGGCTCGCTGTCGGCGATCACGGTTTGCACGGCGCGCAGCCATTCGCCAGTCGAGAACCGCTGCTCCGCGGGCACAGCGCCATAGAGCCGATGCTCCGCTAGAGCCTCGTCGGTCTCGCTGGGGCGAGCCGTAACCACCCGCAGCGTATCGTAAACCTGCATGGAATCGGCATTGACGATGAGGCCGCCCGAAGCCTGCGCGCGCGACAGGGCCAGCGCTGACTTGCCGCTGGCAGTGGGACCCGCTATCAGGACGGCGCGCCTCTGGCCCTTCACACTTCGCCTCCGAAAGACGCCCAATCCATGCCGGTTCTATCCCTGATTGCCAATCCCGCCGACCCGGAACTGGACGCAGCGCTTGCTGCTGCCGTAGTGGCGCAAACCGGCGGAGAACTCAACTGGCTGAGCCACGGCATCGCCTGCGATATTATCGAGCCCAAGGCACCACAAGCTGTTGAGATTGCACGCGATATCATCGGCAGCCGCAAGGTCGATGCCAATGAGGTGCCGACCGAAGGCCGTCGCAAGCTGCTGCTGGTGGCCGACATGGACTCCACCATGATCGAGCAGGAATGTATCGACGAGTTGGCTGCGGCGCTGAACCTCAAGCCGCAGGTGGCCGAAATCACCGAACGGGCCATGCGCGGCGAGCTCGATTTCGCAGAGGCATTGGACACCCGCGTGGCCCTACTGAAGGGGCTAGAGCGTTCTGTTATCGAGGAAATTCGGCGCGAGGCAATTACGCTGACGCCCGGCGGGCGGGCCCTCGTTCACACAATGAAGGCCTATGGAGCCTATACTTCGCTGGTGTCGGGCGGCTTTACCTTCTTTGCGGACTATTTCGCCAAGCGGATCGGGTTCGACGAGGCAATTGCCAATGTGCTGGAATTCGACGGCGAACGCCTCACAGGCACGGTCACCAAACCCATCGTTGACAAAAACACCAAGAAAAACAGGCTCTTGGAGTTGGTCGCGGAACGCGGGATCAGTGTCGGGCAGACGCTGGCGGTGGGTGACGGAGCCAACGATCTCGACATGATCGAGGTCGCCGGGTTCGGCGTGGCGCTTCATGCAAAGCCCGCTGTTGCGGCCGCTGCGCCCTATAAAATCAACCACGGCGACCTTACCGCCCTGCTCTATCTGCAGGGTTATGCGGAAGATGATTTCGTGCGCTGATTGGCCCATTTGGGTTCAATAGGTTAGCAGACTGTGCACGCTGACCTTCGCCCTTGGCGGGAAAGTGTCATTGCGGCGCTACTTCATGCGAAAGGCCGGCTGATTTCTCAGCCGGCCTTTGCCATTTTCGGGTCTCGGACGCTTTATTGAGCGGGTGCCGGATCAGGCTGCGCTTCTGTCGCTGCTGGGTCGACCGGAGCCGGAGCTTCGGTGCCCTGGGTCGGCTCAAGCTGCGAACCGTCCTCGAGCGTGATGCTGGGCACGTTGGTTTCTTCGATACCCATGCCATCGAGCGCCGGCGTGTCCGTGGTCGAGGGCACTTCGACATTGGCGGCCGGCGGCAGCGGGGTGGCAAAGGTCGAGCTTGCAGCCGGCAGTTCGCCGGTCGAGCCGAAGTAGCGGAAGAAGGCGCTGTCCGGCGAGAGGACCATGGTCGTGCCCGAATTGGGCAGCGCATTCCGGTAGGCTTCCATCGACCGGTAGAACTCGAAGAATTCCGGATCCTGGCCATAGGCGGAGGCGAAGATGCGGTTCCGCTCGGCGTCGCCCTGACCGCGGATGATTTCGGCATCGCGGGTTGCGGCGGCGACGATTTCGACGGCCTGACGGTCGGCGATGGCGCGCAGGCTCTGAGCCTGTTCCTGACCACGAGCGCGAAGCAGTGCGGCTTCAGCCAGACGTTCGGCGCGCATGCGCTCGAAAGTGGTGGCGGAAACGTCTGCGTCGAGATCGGTGCGCAGGATGCGGACATCGACAATGTCGAGGCCCAGTTCAGCAAGGTCCGGACGGATGAGGTTGCGGGTTTCCTGCATCATCTGTGCGCGTTCATCCGACAGGGCGTCGGTGAATTCACGCAGACCATAGACCTGACGCAGCGCAGCATCGAGGCTGGCGCCGATACGGGCTTCGGCAACCGAGAGCTGGCCTGTGGCGCGCTCACGGAACAGACGGGCATCGGCAATGCGGTAGGTCAGGAAGGCGTCGACCTGGTAGAAGGCGTTGCCCGAAACCTGAACGCGCATGTTGGCGATGTCGTAGCGCAGCAGACGGTCGTCGACGATCTGCACGCTGTCGACCACGTCCGTCGGGATCTTGAAGTAAAGACCCGGCTCGGTGCGCACATCGGTAATCTGACCGAAGCGCATGACGATGGCCTGTTCGCGCTCGTCCACGATGTAGATGGACGAAAAGAGGACGTAGAGAGCGCCGACAATGACGGCGCCAATGATGAAGAGGCGATTGGTCATGATCAGTTCCCCGTCGTGCTAGAGGCGCGCGAACGCAGTTCGGGCAATGGCAGATAGGGCACGACGCCCGAGCCTTCGGCACCGCTCTCGATCAGGACCTTCTCGGAACCGCCCAGAACTTCTTCCATGGTTTCAAGGAAGAGGCGCTGACGGGTCACCTCGGGCGAATTGACGTATTCGGCATAGATAGAGTTGAAACGCTCCGCCTCACCGGTCGCTTCCTGAACCACACGGTTGGTATAGGCCGCGGCCTCTTCACGGGCGGCGGCGGCTTCACCGCGCGCATTACCCAGAAGGGTGTTGGCATAGGAGCGAGCCTCTTCCTGAAGGCGGGTCTCGTCCTGGCGGGCGCGTTGCACTTCGTTGAAGGCGTCAATCACTTCCGGCGGCGGGCTGGCATTTTCGATCAGGATCTGGCTGACCGTGACGCCGAGGCCGTAGTTGGAAAGCGTGTTCTGGGTGATCCGCAGCACTTCGGCCTGAATGCCGGCGCGGTCGTCAGAATAGACTTCCTGGGCCGGACGGCGGCCGACGACTTCGCGCATGGCGCTTTCGGCGGCATAGCGCACCAGGGAATCCTGGTCACGGACGTTGAAGATGTAATCGACCGGTTCGCTGATGAACCAGAAGACCGAGAACTGCACATTGACGATGTTCTGGTCGCCCGAAAGCATCAGCCCGTCGCCGCCCGAGGCGCGCGAGCCGGTATTGCTGGCAACGCCGATCTGGGTCTGGTTGACGGTGGTGACCACGCGCTCGACCGTATCGATGGGCCAGAGCATGAAGTGCAGGCCCGGGCCGGAGAGTTCGGGCTTGGGCTTGCCGAAGCGCAGCTCGACGCCCACTTCCTGCGGGTTGATGGTGTAAACGGAATTCACGCCCCAGAAGGCGAGCAGCGCAAGCACGCCACCGACAATGGCCCAGCGGCCACCGGGAACGCCACCGCGGAACTGATCGCGTCCGCGATTGAGGATGTCCTCAAGATTGGGGGTGTTGCCACCACCGCCCGGACGGCGAGGTCCGCCACCGCCGCCACCCGGCGCCTGGCCCCAAGGGCCGCCATTATTGCGGCCACCTCCGCCTCCATTATTCTCCCAAGGCATCGCATTCCTTTCGGTGTCTAAGAGAAATCTTTGACGTCATATATAAGCAAGGCGCCCGCGCGATCAATGCGCAGAGGCGTGAAGACGCTCGTAGATTCGCGGCGTATAGCTGGCGCTATCCTTGGCTGAACGCGGCAGCTCCGGCTCCTCGACAAGTGTCCAGATTGCCGGATCGATCTCGGGGAAGACCACGTCGCCTTCCGGCGCGAGGTCGACATGGCTGATATAGAGCCGGTCCGCCCGGCCAATGGCCTGCGAATATATGTCGCCGCCGCCGATGACCATGATCTCACCGACGCCGGATGCTTCCGCCATCGCCCGCGCCGCCTTGAGCGCCGCGTCGAGATCGTGGCAGACCGTGACGCCGTCGGGCGCATAATCCTTCTGCCGGGTCACCACGATATGCGGACGGCCTGGCAAGGGCTTAGGGAAAGTCTCGAACTGCTTGCGGCCCATGATCATGGGCTTGCCCATGGTGGTCGCCTTGAACCAGGCGAAATCGGAGGGAATGTGCCAGGGAATGGACTGATTGGCGCCGATGACCCGATTGCGAGCGACGGCAGCGATGAGGGAGATGATGGTCATGCCGATGGTTTAGCGCGCCGGCCGCGCAAAGGTAAGGGCTGGCAGTTGCAGTTGCTGGGATCTGTTCTCCAGCGCGTGGAATAGATTATTTTCGCGTGGGAATGCGCTTGGCAAGGATGTCGGGCTAGAGGGCACCCAGTTTGGCCAGCGCCTCGCCTTCAATGCGGACCTTGGTCCATTCTTCCTGCATGACCCCGCCCTGGCTTTTGTAGAAGGCGATGCTGGGCTCGTTCCAGTTGAGCACCCACCATTCGAAGCGGCCGAGTTTTTCGGCGGCGCAGCGGCGCGCCAGGTGGGTAAGGAGGGCCTTGCCCAGCCCTTTGCCGCGCATGGCGGGTCGCACGTAAAGGTCTTCCAGCCAGATGCCGTGCCGGCCCTGGAACGTGGAATAGGTGTAGAACCAGAGCGCAAAGCCGACCGGCTCGCCGTCCCATTCGGCAATGTCGCAGAAGACCTTCGGCGCATCGCCGAAAAGGTCGCGGGCAATGTCGGCTTCGCTCGCCTGCACCTCGTGCAGAAGCTGTTCGTATTCGGCCAGTTCGCGGACAAAGGTGAGAATGAGCGAAGCGTCGGCAGCGGCGGCGGGGCGGATGGTGAGCATGAGGCAATTTTCGGAACAGGGATTCCCGCTTTCGCGGGAATGACACGGAGAAGGAGGCTTCTATTCGAACGCTTCCTGACGTTCGAGGAGGAGGATTTCCAGTTCCTGGCCGGGCCAGTAGTTTTCCTTGACCATTTCGAACGTCGTCGGGCCGATCTTCTTCACCCCCTCCCCGCAGAAGGAAACGAGATTGGCCTCGCTGCCCTTGTCGACGACGAGGCGGAAGGTTTCGATACCGCCGCCGGCCCAGTTGCCGCCGGTGGTGAGGATGTAGGAAATCCAGCTTTCGGTAAACGGGGCCGACCAGGGCTCGTCGGGATTGGCCAGCGTCTTGCGCACGGCGGCGAGGAAGCTTTCGTCGGTGCAATATTTGCGCTTGTACTCGGCGGCGGGGTCAAAACCCTCATAGGGTTCGGAAAGGAAGGAAACGCCAACCGTGCCGCCGACGCTGGGCTTGTAGCGATGCTCGACGGTCACGCGCTCGCCGGCTGGAAACGTTGCTTCCCAGGTATAGGTGGCGCGATAGGTCCAGTTGGGCCAATGGTGCTTTTCCCATCCCTGCCCGGCGTCATATTCGTCCGGGATGGCAAGGCCCAGATGCAGCAGCTCGGCCGTGGTGTCGTCGTCCAGCGCATCGACGGCGTCGATGGCCTCCTGGGTGATCGGCACAAGGGGCAGGCCCAGTTTTTGCAGCAGCTTGGTGCGATCGACGCCGGCCGCATAGGCATATTCGTGCAGCGTCGCTGCAACCGGCCCGCCGTTGAAGGTGGTCTCGAACTCGAAAAGATTGTCGGCCGGGCCGGTGGGAAAGGCGACCGGAGAGAAATGGTCCGGCACGATGTCGGGCATGGGGAAAGCGACGAGCAGATCGTGCTCCGCGTCGCTGTCATTGCGGAAAACATAGGTGACGCGGATTTCGTCCCTGGAGATGAAAAGCTCCTCGCTCTCCATCGCGATCTCGCCATGCGCGACGAATTCCAGCCCGCCGGTGGTGAGGACCGCGGCCGTGTCATTGGCGATGGCCGGCGCGGCGATCAAAAGGGCGGCAAGGCCGAGGCCAACCATACGCATTTCAAATTCCCCAATTTTCTCAAGCGATTGGCACAGCAAGAGGACCCTCTGCCGGAGCATGAAGCCCCCACCAGTCTAGCTTTTATCCTTCTCGCCGCGAAGATAGTCGAACCATTTGCGCTCGAGGGCGGCTTGGAGGTCGATGTCGTGGTGGCGGGCATAGAGCAACAGGAAGGCCAGAAGATCGGCGGCCTCGTCGTCGCGCGCCTGGGCGATCTCGGCGTCCGAGCGGCCCTTGATGCGGCCGCGCTTGCTGAGGCGCAGATGCTCGGCCGTGAGCTCACCCAGTTCTTCCTGGAGCTTGAGCAGAAACCAGTCGCCGTCGCGCTCGATCTTGAAAATGTCAGCGTAAATGTCGGAGACCTGCGCGGCGAGCGCGGCGATGTCATCCAGCGTGCGGGTCATACGGCGATGGGCGCCTTGATGCCCGGATGCGGATCGTAGCCTTCGAAGGCGAAATCCTCGAAGACGAAATCCTCGATGCGCTTGCGGTCCGGGTTCATCACCAGTTTCGGCAGCGGGCGCGGCTCGCGGGAAAGCTGAAGGCGGGCCTGCTCGAAATGGTTGCTGTAAAGGTGCGCATCGCCCAGCGTGTGGACGAAGTCGCCGACCTCGAGATCGCAGACCTGCGCCACCATGTGGGTGAGCAGCGCATAGGAGGCGATGTTGAAGGGCACGCCCAGGAAACTGTCGGCGGAGCGCTGGTAGAGCTGGCAGCTCAGCTTGCCATTGGCGACATAGAACTGGAACAGCGCATGGCAGGGCGGCAGGGCCATGTTGTCAACCTCGGCCGGGTTCCAGGCGGAGACGATGTGGCGGCGGCTGTCGGGCTTTGCCTTGATCTGGTCGATGACATTCTGCAACTGGTCGATATGGCGGCCATCGGGCGCCGGCCAGCTGCGCCACTGCGAGCCATAGACGGGCCCGAGGTCGCCGTTCTCGTCGGCCCATTCATCCCAGATGGAGACGCCGCGTTCCTGCAGCCAGCGGACATTGGTCTCGCCGCGGATGAACCAGAGCAGTTCATAGATGATCGATTTGAGATGCAGCTTCTTGGTCGTGACCAGCGGGAAGCCCTTCGAGAGATCAAAGCGCATCTGGTAGCCGAAGATCGAGCGCGTACCGGTGCCCGTGCGGTCCGACTTGTCGGTGCCGGTTTCCAGAATGTCGGAGAGAAGCTTGAGATAGGGCTGCATGCGCCAAGACTATCCGATTCGCCCGGCGCCGCCCCTGCCCCGCGCTGGGTTATCCAATCCTCCGAAGCGGTAGGCTAATACCGCCCATGCCGCTGCCATCCTGTGTCAGGATTGCGCGGTATGGCTGCGTGCTGTCAGGAGGACCCGATGAGCCCGCAATTGAGATCGCTGCGCAAGCGCGAGGACATGCCCGACTTTGTGCGAGAAGCCCTTGACGCGCGTGGGTTGCGCGACAGATACGACGCGCGCCCGCCCTATCAGCGCAACGACTACCTGCTCTGGATCAACAAGGCCAAGCGCGACGAAACCAAGCGCAGACACCTTGAACAGATGCTGGAGGAACTCGAAGCAGGCGGGGTTTATATGGGCATGCGCTGGAACGGCTAGGCCAGGCCTGACCAGGCGGTCGGATCATCCTGTTCCCAGGCGTGGGTCTGGTCGATATGGGCCAGCGACCAGGCGAAGATCTTCTGCATTTCCCGCAAGTCGCGGGCCGCAACCGCGTCTTCGAGCAATTCATTGACGCGCATCTTTGCCGGCAGGTGCCCCACGGGCCCGACGCGCTCGAATTCGACGCCAACGCCCGCCGCCACCCAGCCGCCGACGACGCTGGCAAATTCCTCCGAAACGAGGAAGGGAGAAAGCCGCAGGATGAGGAGCGTGACGGTGTCCTCATCGAAATGCTCGGAGCGGATGACCACCCCGCTTTCGCTCGGGTGCCATTGCGGGGAAAGCTCTTCGAGAAAGAACCATCCGCAATAAAAGCCTCGGCAGACGTCGGGTCGGATGTCATAGACCGTGCAGCCCCTGCCCTCGAGGCAATGGCTGCACATGGTGTTGGCAGGCTTTTGCAGGCGCTCGGTGCGGATGGGGGGAAAACTGCAGCAGGCGGTGCAACTTTCGCAGCTGCGGCCCTCGATCAGGTCAAGCACAACCTGCTCCTCCGTGGCGGTCTGCCGAGTGCTAGCCCAAAGCGGGGTTCAGCACCAGCTTTGCCGGCGCCCGCCCCATTCATGGGCAAGCCCTTCAGCCACGAGAATGGCGCCAACCGAGCGCCCATCGCGCTCGACTACGCGCAACTTGCGCCCATACTGATCCTCATCGCGATCGATGCTGACCAGATCGAACGGGCCCTCGTTGAGCAGTTGCGCCAGCCGCACCGTGGCCTGCCGGCCCAGCGCCGCCTCGGCAGCGCATTGGGGACTGCCGGTTTCCGGCGTGTTGATGTCGGCAATGCGGATCTTGGCGCCATCGAGCCAGAACGTATCGCCATCGACTACGCAGGTGACGCGGCGACTGCCCGAACACAGGGACATGCCAGAAACCTGGTAAGTTTCGACGCTTTGGGGGCCCACGAACCAGCGCCCGAGACCGGTGCCCTGCAGCGCCATGGTGGCCGCGCCGCCCACCCCGAGGGCAACCAGGAGCATGGGCACGAGCGGCAGCGCATCGAGCCACGCGCGGCGCCGTGTGCGGACGAGACTGTATCTGCGTGTGTTCATCCCACCTCCGATGGTGGGAAGATGGCAAGGCCCCGTTAATCCCCCCTGAATCAGTGGTGGCAAGTTTGGGGAACCGGCCCGGTTTTTCGCAGAGGGACAGTGCTTAGGCACTTATGCGGAGCCGAAGCGGATTTTGCGCGACGGGCATTTGCATCGCGCTTTGGGGTCACCTATATAGGGGGTGCCCGCAAGGGCTATGGCAATAAATGGTCATTGTAATAAACCCATCGGACCCGGGGGCAGTACCCGGCGTCTCCACCATCTCCTCCCCTTTTCGGGGGAGCCAATGGGGACGAAACAGGATCGACGAGGGCGTAAAGAGTGTGCTTTTGCTCGGTGAGGTACCACCGTTATCGGTCCGAAACTTATAGTTGCTAATGACAACAATAAGGCTCCGGTCGCTCTCGCCGCTTAAGCGGTGCTAGCACTGGGAATTAAAGTCCTCCACTCCTAGCCGGGTGGCAGGCGGGGTTCGCAGGCACCTGGCAACAGAAGCCTGCACTTTCCTCCTTCCACAGTTCAAATCCAGCGCCTTTCTCCTTGAAATCTCTTGGAACGTAGGGCTGATATGGGCCGTTCGGATTCTGCCGGCATAACAGGGAGACCAAGGCACCATGGCCGAAGACCACATGCGATACGACATCCTCGCCCAGGAAGCCCTGCGCGGCGTCGTGCGCAAGGTGCTGGCCGAGGTCTCGCGCACGGGCCTCCCCGGTGACCACCATTTCTTTATCGCCTTTGCAACGCGCGCCCCCGGCGTGCGCATCAGCGAAGAACTGCTGCGCCAGTACGACAAGGAAATGACCATCGTGCTGCAGAACCAGTTCTGGGACCTCAAGGTCACCGAGACCAATTTCGAGGTGGGCCTGAGCTTTAATGGCGTGGCCGAAACGCTGGTCGTGCCTTTCTCGGCCATCAAGGGGTTCTTCGATCCTTCCGTCCAGTTCGGGCTGACTTTCGACCCCGCCGCCGAACCGGCAGAGGTCAAGGACATGAGGGAACGCCAGGCCGATGCCGCTGTCGAGGCAGCCGGCAGCGACGCCCCGCCGGCCGGTGAAGAAAGCGGCGAAAAGGTCGTTAGCCTCGACGCTTTCCGCAAGAAGCCCTGAGCCTTCTGGCGCATGGACAAACGCTCGTTTTCCATCGCCGGTCACCGCACATCCGTCGCGCTCGAACCCGAATTCTGGGCAGGCTTTGAAGCCATCGCCACAGCACGGGGGCTGAGCCTTGCTGCACTGGTGCGCGAAATCGACGAGGCGCGCGAAACGGCCAATCTCTCGTCGGCCATTCGCCTTGCGGTGCTCGCCTGGTATCGCGACGGGCAATCCCAGGCGGATGGCTAGGCCAGATCAGTTCGGCGCGAAGGGCTGATTGACGCCCGGCCCAACGGGCTGGTTGACCGTTGGCGGCAGGCCCAGGTCGAGCGGCGCCAGCGGCTGGTTGGGCGGAGACAGGACCAGCGGCTGCTGCACTTGCTGCTCGCGCAGAAGGCGTTCTTCTTCCAGCCGACGCGCTTCCTCTTCCGCAGCAAGACGGGCGGCTTCCTCGGCGGCACGGCGCCGCTGCTCCTCGATCAGGCGATTGCGTTCCTGCGCAGCGGCGCGCTGGCGTGCCTCGTCTTCGAGGCGCAGCGCTTCGAGCCGGTCGAGTTCGAGTTCATTCGCCCGCACCTGGACGGCGGCGACAATTTCGCTGAGGTCGCGGGTCACAACCGGCGCATAGAGCGAGCCGGCAATACGCAGGAGAATGCGGGCTGTTTCGGTTTCGACCAGACCGCTCGTGTCGACGAAATCGAGAGCGGTGAACACGAAGGACCCGTCGAGCCCCAGCGTTTCGAGTACGACATTGAGATTGCCGGCCAGCCGGGCCCCCTGTCCCGAGATGATGAGATTGGCGAGACGCGCCGTTCCGTTGGCGATGGTAAAGGTGCCCGTGGCCTCGTCAGCGATGAAGCTGCCCTGCTGCAGGGCCAGCGCCAGAAGCGTTTCGAGAGTCGCGGTGTCCATGGCGAGCACGTCGCCGAGCTCGCCCACCGCGGGGAATACCGAGGGAGCTAGGCCGGATGCCGTGAGATCGGCGACGGTGAAATTGCCTTCACCGGTCATGGCGCGAACGACTTCGGCAAGGCTCGCGCCCGTGCCTTCGAATTGCACGCCGGCGTCGAGCTTTCCGGCAAGCCCGGCGCTGACCGGGCCCGGCGCAATAGCGGCAAGATCAACGTCCGCGAGGGTGATCTGACCCGACAGCGTCCGCTCCGGCAAGGCGCCGGCACAGCACCGGGTTACGCTGAGGCTGAGCGTGCCACCGCCCATTTCGGCCGACAGACGGTCGATCCCGACGCCCTGCGCATCCCAGATGAACGCCAGCGAACCCGCGCCCAGCGCATCATCGCCATTGGCGGTCATCGCATCGGCCTCCAGCGCAATGCGACCGCGGGACCAGTTGGCCTCGGTGTCGAGGGCAAGCGGCCCCTCCGGCACAAGGCCCGCCCCCGCGACGAGCGCCGGCTGACCGAACAGCGCCGCGGCCAGACCGCCCAGGTCCAGCGTTTCGGCGGCAAGACGCCCCTCGAAGGACGGCATCTGACCGAGCCGCTGCATGGTGATATCGCCGCCAAAGGCACTGTCGCCCGCCACACCCTCTATGCCGCTCAGGGCCAGACTGCGCAGCCCATCGAATTCCAGCTCGGCCGTTGCCTCGAAGGCGCCGAGGCCCACCGTGTCGATGCCCGCGAGGGCACCCAGCCCATTGCCCACCGGCAACATGGCCTCAAGCGTGCCCGAGCCGCTGAGGTCGCCATTGTCGGCAACATGCACCGAGCCAACATAGCCCAGCGCATATTCGCCCTGGCCGAGCGCCACACGGCCATCGAGGCCCTCGGCAACCGAGCCTTCGAGGAACACGCTGCCCACCAGCACGTCCTCATCGCCGAAAAGCGGCACCGAGCCGATACCGAACTGGCGGGACAGGAAATCCTCGCCCTCAAGCGAGGCAATAAGGCGAAGCGGACCGGTGGCGAGCTGTTCAAGACCACCGCCCATTTCGGCGCGGACATCGAGTGCGGCTTCGCCCAGCGTGCCGGCCACGGTGAGGATCTGGCCAGCGCTGTCCTCGGCATCGGTCAGGATGAATTGCAGATCGGCCGGCCATGCACCGGCAGAGGCCTCCTGCCAGGTATAGGGGACGCCGAGCATTTCCTGAGCCGCGAGCAGGCCCGGCGCGTCTGCGGCGGCAACGGTCACGCGACCCGATGCCGTGGCATGAAGCGCAGCCGGCGCCCCCGAGAGGCGCAGCGTGGTTTCAAGACCAATGCCGCCCCAGTCGGAAGTGGCGAGGCGTGAGAAGCGCACCGATTGGGGCGACCATTGCCCCTCGGCGAGGAGGTCCCGGGCCGGGAGACCCAGAACATCGGCCGATGCGGATGAGACCGAAAAACTGCCATCGGGGAAACTGACGCCGAAACTGCCGGGCTGGGCAATGTCGGTGGGCAACAGAGCCGTCAGCGCGCTGATATGGGCCGCGTCGGCCTCGGCCAGTTGGACCACTGTATCGAGCCGTGGTTCGTCGCCGAAACCGATGCGCAACTCGAGCGCATGGGTGCTGTTGCCGACAGAGAGTTTGCCGCCGGTCAGGCCCAGGGCGCCACCGGCGAGAATGGCCTTGCCTGAAAGGGCGCCGGGCATGCCAAAGAGCGGATTGTCCTCACTCGGGCGCCGCCAGAGCTGGGCCAGGGCGTCGAGCCTGCCGGCGGTCAGGCTGAAATCGCCACGAAAACCGGGCTGACCCTGGTCGTTGCTGACGAGGCCCGAAAGGCGCAGCTCGCTATCGCCCGCCATGCGCGCCACCGCCTGCTCGACGCGCCAGCCGCCTTCTTCTGTGCTGGCATCAAGACGCAGATCGCGCAGGGCGAAACCGCGCAGGCCCATCTCTGCAAGGTCGATATCGAGCCGGCCCGGAATCGGCGGCACCGGCGGCGCCGGCAGTTCGCGCAGAAGGCGCACCAGCTCATAGGGGTGTTCAGCAGGGATCTCGGCGGCATCGCGGGGCGGCAACGAGAAGACACCGCCTGAGACCACCGCATCAAAGCTGGAGCGCTCGCCCAGCTGGATACTGGCCGTGCCGGTGAGGCGCATGCCGACGCGGTTTTCGTCCGGATGGAGCGTATAGCCGGTCAACACAATGCGGTCGGTATTGGCCGTGACGGCGCTTTCGAGAACCAGATCGCCCCTGATCTCGTCGGCCGCTTCGGCTGCGGGCGGCCCATGGCGATAGGTCACGGTGCCGTCAAAACGCGGCGCGATGCCGGCGGTGATCAGGCCTTCGGCATTGAAGGAATAGGCGCCCGAGGTTTCCCGCAGATAGGCCGTGAGGCGTGCATTGCCTTCAGCGTCCAGTGCTGCCGAATTGACCCGCACATCGTAGCGGTTGCCCTCATAGGTGCCGAAACCCTGGAACTGGAACGGCCCGGAAAAGCTCGAGAGGCGCAGATCGCCGCTGAGGCTGGTGGCGACATATTTGGTTTCGGCGCGGATATCCTCGAGCCGGATCGTGCCTTCGTCGATCCGCGCCTGGCCCAGAACAAGGCCGGACCCGGCGTCCGAGACATCGACGCCGCTGCCCAGGAGGCCATTTTCATCGATTACGAGGTCAATAACGGGGCGGACGAGGCGCAGGGCGGTGACGGTATAGTTGTCGCGCAGGAAATCGAAGAGGGCGAATTCGGCTTCGACCTCCTCCACCGTTGCCGCGGGCGCTTCGGTGCTGCCGACGACCACATCGGAAAAGTGCAGTCTCGGTTGCGGCAGGAGCGAGAACTCGATACCGCCGCGAATCTTGACGTCGGCACCCAGCACGGTGGTTGCCAGCACCTCCATGCGGTCGCGATAATCGCCCCACTGCACGAAGTGCGGCAGCACGAACGCGCCGGCCAGAATGAGAATGGCGAGCGTACCGACAACAATATAGATGCGATTGAGCACTGAACGCCAATAGCCCCGGCTGAAACCGGCGTGAGTGTAGGCACTTGCTGCCCCGGCGCAAGCCTGAGACCAAGGATTTCAGCATTGCAGACGGCCCAGCACTTTGTTTTGCCGGCAGGGGTCGGGACTGGCCGGTGACGGCTCTTTGACAAGCCCCCTCTTCTGTACAGCGGCTGCCCCACTCCCTATATTGGCGACCAGAACAAACCAAGATTCGTCAAGGTCTCGTGCGACAGCCCCATCCGCCGGACCCCCAGGATAGTAAGCGCGCATGGCCGACCCCGCCCCCCTGCCCCGCCCCCAAGGCGGGCCGATCACCAGCCAGCTCAACCGGCGCCAGCCGGACTATCTTGCCGGGCTCAATCCCGAGCAGCGTGATGCTGTGCTGACCACCGAGGGGCCGCTGCTGGTGCTGGCCGGCGCCGGCACGGGCAAGACGCGCGTGCTGACCACCCGCATCGCGCATATCCTCAGCCAGCGCATGGCCTGGGGCAGCCAGATCCTGGCGGTGACCTTCACCAACAAGGCCGCCAGCGAGATGAAGAAGCGCATCCACGAGCTGGTGCCGGCGCTCGACGGCCTGCCGTGGATGGGCACGTTTCACTCGATCTCGGCGCGCATCCTGCGCCAGCATGCCGAGCTGGTGGATTTGAAGCCGACTTTCACCATCCTCGATACCGACGACCAGATCCGGCTGATCAAGCAGCTCCTTGCGGCCGAAAATATCGACGAAAAGCGCTGGCCGGCGCGCCAGTTTGCCGGAATGCTGGACGCCTGGAAGAACCGGGGCCTCCTGCCCAAGGATGTGCCGGTGGCCGATAGCGGCTTCTTTGCCAATGGCAAGGGCGGCAAGCTCTATCACGACTATCAGGCGCGCCTGAAAGTGCTCAACGCCGCCGACTTTGGCGACCTGCTGCTCGAATGTATCCGCCTGTTCCGCGAAAACCCGGAAGTGCTGGCCGAATATCACCGCAAGTTCAAATACATGCTGGTGGACGAATATCAGGACAGCAACACGGCCCAGTATCTGTGGCTGCGCCTCTTGGCACAGGGCAAGCCGGCGCCGGAAGCCAATATCTGCGTGGTCGGCGACGACGACCAGTCGATCTATGGCTGGCGCGGCGCCGAAGTGGACAATATCCTTCGCTTCGAAAGCGATTTCCCGGGCGCAAAGGTCATCAAGCTCGAGCGCAACTATCGCTCCACCGCCAATATCCTGAAAGCGGCCTCGACCATCATCGCCTTCAACGAAGGTCGACTGGGCAAGACGCTGTTCACCGATGTGGGGGAACCAGGCGAGCCGATTTCCTTCACGCAGGTCTATGACAGCGAGGAAGAGGCCCGCACCATTGGCGACGAGATCGAGCAGTATCAGCGCCAGGGAGAGCCGCTGAACTCGATGGCCATTCTCGTGCGCGCCTCATTCCAGATGCGTGAACTGGAAGAACGCTTCATCACGCTGGGGCTCAACTATCGCGTTGTCGGCGGCCCGCGCTTCTATGAGCGCAAGGAAATCCGCGACGCGCTGGCCTATCTCCGGCTCGTGGCGCAGCCTGCCGACGACCTCGCCTTCGAGCGCATCATCAACGTGCCCAAGCGTGGGCTGGGGGACTCGACGGTCAACATGCTGACCGCCACGGCCCGCCACATGCAGGTGCCGCTGCTGACGGCGACGCGCATGATGGTCGAGACCGAAGACCTCAAGCCCAAGCAGCGCACCACCCTGCGCAATCTCGTGGCACAATTCGACAACTGGGCCTATCACGCCGAAAGCCTGCCGCCCTACCAGCTGGTCGAGCAGGTGCTCGAAGAAAGCGGCTATATGGACATGCTGGCCGCCGACAAATCGGTGGAGTCGCAGGGGCGCAAGGAAAACCTCAAGGAACTGAGCCGCGCCATGGAAGAGTTCGAGACCCTGGGCGGGTTCCTCGAACATATTTCGCTGGTCATGGACCGGGACAATGCCGATGCCCATGACGCGGTCACCATCATGACGCTGCATTCGGCCAAGGGTCTGGAATTCAACACGGTCTTTTTGCCGGGCTGGGAAGATGGCACCTTCCCGAGTCAGCGCTCCATGGATGAAAGCGGCCGCGCCGGGCTCGAGGAAGAGCGGCGGCTGGCCTATGTGGGCATTACCCGCGGGCGCAAGCGCGTGCGCATTTCGGCGGCGCAGAACCGGCGCATCCACGGCCTCTGGCAGTCTGCCGTACCCTCGCGCTTCATCGACGAACTGCCCCCCGATGCGGTGGAAGTAACCGACCGCGGCTCGGCCTATGGCGGCTATGGCTATGGCGGCGGCGCAGCGAGCCGCTTCAACAAGGCCGATCCATTCGAAAGCGTCTATGAAACGCCCGGCTGGCAGCGCGCCCGCGCCAACCAGGCGAGCCGCAAGGGTTCGGGCCCCCTGACCATCGAAGGCGAACTCGTCGCTCGCTCGGTGGATCTCGGCGGACAATCCAGTGGCTACACACTGGGTGACCGCGTCTTCCATCTCAAGTTTGGATATGGCGAAGTCATCAGCATCGAAGGCAACAAGCTGACGATCGATTTCGAAAAGGCCGGGACCAAGAAGGTGCTGGAAAGCTTCGTGAAGAAGGGCTAGGCGGCCGCCGCTTCGGGTCACCCCTTGTACTTCCCGCCGATCCCACCACATCTTGCAGGGTCACGAGGAGGACGACAGCATGGTCATCATTTCCACCACCCCGACGCTCGAGGGTAAGCCGATCCGGGAATATCTCGGCATTGTCACCGGCGAGGTGATCGTGGGCGCCAATATCTTCAAGGACCTGTTCGCGGGCATTCGCGATATCGTCGGCGGCCGGGCCGGCGCCTATGAGGGTGCGCTGCGCGATGCACGTCGCCAGGCCTATGACGAATTGCGCTACGAGGCCGAGCGACTTGGAGCCGATGCCGTGGTCGGGGTCGATCTCGACTATGAGGTCGTCGGCCAGGGTGGGTCGATGCTGATGGTGTCGATATCAGGGACGGCGGTGAAGCTTTAGGGGTTCGGCGCCGAACCCGTCACCGACTCGATGCGGCACCTCCCCCTTGACGGGGAGGCCGGGGGGGTGTTCCCATACGGAG
The DNA here is from genome assembly GCA_023391095.1 of Pseudomonadota bacterium. GTDB lineage: Bacteria > Pseudomonadota > Alphaproteobacteria > Rhizobiales > Devosiaceae > Devosia. The sequence continues at coordinate 47,458 of JAEWBN010000019.1, read as the reverse complement.
TTCCGGGGGCTTCGACACCCAACCTACCTGCCCTATGGCCCTGTCGGCCAGGTTTCGGTTGCCTCTCCCGCTGAGGGGAAGGTGGATATCGCGTTTGACGACTAGATCCCCTGCCCGCCGACAGGTTCGGTTTCGAACCGTTCGCCGAACCCGGCGATGAGCGGCATGGCCTTGTTGATGGTCTCGCGCACGGCCGGGATACCGAGCGAAGCGGCATGTTGCTCCTTGCTGTCCCAGACTTCCGTAATCCAGATGCCATCCGGGCTCTGCGGATCGCGCGCCATAATGTAGGAGCGGCACCCATCCATGGGCACCGCGCCGTTGCGCATGATCTCCAGCAGCTCATCGCGCCTACCGGGTGCAGCGAGCATTTTTCCGATCAATCCAAACATGCTGTCCTCCTGCGGCAGCGACGCGGTGGCCGTGCCATTGACTTGCCTTGGTCTCCTGCGTCATTGGAAGCTCGATCAGACCGAGGACAATCCATGTCAGTAGACCAGCTTTCCGTGTCGCTCTCCAAGGAGCAGGCTTATGCGCTGGTCGATGCCGTGTCCGAACGGGATGATCTGGCGCTGACCGCTTCGGCGCATGAGAACGAAGACACTGGCGAATGGGTGTTCGAAGCCACCTGCGACAGCCCTCCCGATCTTGACTCATTTTCTGAGCTTGCCCGGCAAGTGCTCGGCGGCGACGTCACTTTTACCGTCGAGCCCATCGATCCCGAGGTCAACTGGGTCGCCAAATCCCTTGAGGGCCTCGCTCCGGTCGTCGCAGGTGGATTCTACGTTTACGGCAGCCATTCCACCGACCCGGTGCCTGAAGGCCTGACCCCCATGCGCATCGACGCGGCGCAGGCCTTTGGCACCGGCCATCATGAAACCACGACAGGGTGCCTCGAAGCCATCGAGGCGGTGCTGAAAAAGCGCACGCCCTCGCGCATGATCGATATCGGCACCGGCACGGGCGTGCTGGCGATTGCGCTCGCCAAACGCGTGGATGCCAAAATCCTCGCCACCGACATCGACCCGATTGCCGTAACGACGACCATCGAGAATGCGCGCGACAACGGCGTGGGCGAACAGATCGACACGATTGAGGCCACCGGCCTCGACCACCCCGAAATCGCCGGCCGGGCGCCCTATGACCTAGTGGTCGCCAATATCCTGGCCGGCCCGCTGACCGAACTGGCGCCAGGCGTTGGGGCCATGACCCAGCAGAGCGGCATCGCGATCCTGTCGGGCATTCTCAATAGCCAGGCGGATGGCGTGATCGCCGCTTATGAAGCGGCTGGTTTTGCGCTGGAGGATCACCTCAAGCGCAAGGACTGGACCACGCTGGTGCTGCGCAAGCGCTAGTCAAGCCATCTGGAAAACCGCGCTGCCCTCGGACATGATCTGAGGGCCTTTTTCGGCTTGCGCTGCGTGGCGATTGGCCCTCGGGTCAAGCCTGAGGGAAGCCAGTGGTGGGGACAATGGTTGAGCAGGACCGTTGGTCCCTGAGGCATCTCATGCTGCGTGGAGAGATTCCCCTCACCGACCCGGCTTCGCCGGGCCACCTCTCCCCGAGAGGGAGAGGACAAAACAAAATCCCCGAAGCGGGCTTCGGGGATCGGCTTGATCGTCAACTATTGGCTAGCGGCCTCAGGGGCGCTTCGTCAGGGCGCCGATCAACTGATGCTGCATGCGGTAGCTGACCTGGCGCGAGGCTTCGCGACCGCGGGCGTCGATAAGACCTCCCAGTGCAGTGCGGAAACCAGTCTTGCTCTCAGTCATCTTCTACTCCATGCGACGGAGGGTCTGTTGCGCTCCGTCATCGTCCATCTAGGCTATTTGCGTCGCCTTGGTTAGGCCTCCGCCGGCAAGCCTGCCATGCCGGATCTGCAAGTCGCAGTTAACGCTGCTTAACCGTACCGTCATTGCGGCCGTGTTCGCGCTGGAAGCGGGCGACATAGCGTTCGGCTTCCCGTGTGCGACCCTCAACGATCGCGTGAAGCGCGCGCTGGAAGAAATTCTGTTTGCTGTCCATTTTTGCTCTCCTGTGACTTGTGCTTAAGATAGGATTCGCGCGGGCGATAACCAGCGCCCCGACAACAAGCCAGCCATGACCGGAGCGCAGTCCGGTCCAGGAAGATCAATGACCACAGCCCAGTTCCCGCCCGCCAAGTTCCAGAGCTTCGAGGAAAAGGCCGATCCCACCAATGTCGCCCCGCGGGTGGCCGCATTGCGGGAAGCCATGAAGGCGGCGGGGGTCGATGCGTTTCTCATTCCCCGTGCCGACGCGCATCGGGGCGAGTCGGTTCCCGCCAGCGAGGCGCGCCTCGCCTATGTCACGGGCTTTACCGGCTCGGCGGGCATGGCCGTGGTAGGACGGGACAAGGCCGGGCTTTTTGTCGATAGCCGCTACACGCTCCAGGCCCCAGCGCAGACCGACACAACGATTGTCGCCGTGCACGAGGTGAACCAGGGCGGCATCAGCGCCGACATCAGGCTCTACGTGCCCGAAGGGGGCACGCTGGCCTATGACCCCTGGCTGCATACGCCGGGCGAAGTACGCGACCTCACCGAGAAGCTCGACGGCCATGCGCGGGTCGTGCCGCATGCCAATCTGGTGGATGCGATCTGGGCCGACCGCCCTGCCCCGCCCGTCAGCACCATCGAGTTTCTGGGACACAATCGCGCCGGTCGGACTGCCGAGGACAAGATCGGCTATCTCCATGATGTGCTGGCTGCTGAAAAGGCGGATGCCGCGGTGCTGACCTTGCCCGAGTCCATCTGCTGGCTGTTCAACATGCGCGGGCGCGACGTGCCCAATACGCCCTTCGTGCTCGGCTTTGCCATCGTGCCGCGCGAGGGCCTACCCAGCCTTTATCTCAACGCGGAAAAGATCACGCCCGATGTGACGCGCGCGCTCGATGGCATTGCCACGGTGGTGGAGGCGACAACGCTGACATCAGCGCTGGAAAGCCTCGGCACGGACAAGAAAGCAGTGATCGTCGATCCACAAAGCGCGCCGGCTGCGGTTGCCGAAACCCTGCGCGGCGCCGGCGCCAGGGTCATTGAAAAGCGTGACCCGGTACTGGGCCCGAAATCGCGCAAGAACGACGCCGAACTTGCGGGTATGCGCGAGGCGCACAAGCTCGACGGCGTGGCCCTGGCCAAGTTTCTCCACTGGTTCAACAGCGAGGCGCCGAAGGGCGAGCTGACCGAAATCGGCATCGTCACCGCACTTGAAGCGTTCCGGCGCGAAGAGGAAACCTGCGTCGATGCCAGCTTCGACACCATTTCGGGCGCCGGGCCGAACGGGGCCATCGTCCACTATCGGGTGAGCGAGAAAACCAACCGCCAGCTCCGGGCGGGCGAGCTGATGCTGGTGGATTCGGGCGCGCAATATCTCTCCGGCACGACCGACATTACTCGCACCCTCTTCACCGGCAGCGCCACGGCCGAGCAGAAGGACCGCTATACCCGCGTGCTCAAGGGGATGATCGCCATTTCCATGGCGCGCTTTCCCGCGGGCACGAGCGGCGCCCAGATCGATGTGCTGGCGCGGCAGTTTCTCTGGCAGGACGGGGTGACCTATAACCACGGCACCGGCCACGGCGTGGGGGCGTTCCTGGGCGTCCATGAAGGGCCCGTGGGCATTTCATCGCGCTATCCGACGCCTCTTGAGGCTGGCAATATCCTCTCCAACGAGCCGGGATATTACAAGGCGGGGGAATACGGCATCCGCATCGAAAACCTGATCGTCGTGCGCGACGCCGAACGTCACCAGGGCTATCTCGAATTCGAAACCCTGACGCTGGCGCCCATCGAGACCCGGCTGATCGAGCAGAGCCTGATGACCAGCGCCGAAATCGACTGGCTCAATGACTTTCATGCACGCGTGTGGACCGAAATCGGCCCGCTGGTGAGCGGACCGGTCAAGGAATGGCTCAAGGCCGCAACGGCGGCCATCTAGGACGGAAAAGGCGGCGGTCTACTGAAAGGCCGCCGCGGCTTCCTCGAAAATCTCGCTCAGCCGATACTGGTTTTCCGGGTTGGCGGAGATGACATCGTCGATCTTCCAGCCGCCGTCTTCCAGCACAAGCTCATAGGTAAGGAGGCGCGGCTCGCCCATATTGAGGAAACTCACTTCCACGATGGCTGCGTCGCCATCCACCTGGGGCGTGCCGATCTCAAATTCGGTGATCTCGTAGTCCTGCCCGTCGATATAGGGATCAAAGCTGATGGCGCCCATCTCGCCATCGGGCGTGATTTCCGCGTCCCGATCATAAAGCGCCTGAAGCGCGCGGGAGCGAAACTGGGATTCGTCCTCGAAAAACTCGTCGGTGAAATAGGGCTCGTAAAAGGCTTCGAGCAGGTCCTCCGGCGTTTCGTAGGGCTGCGCAAGGACCGGCGCGTCGAAGGCGAGAACAAGGGCTGAGGCGAGAGCGGCGAGGCGCATGGCGCGGCCTTCCTGTTGGGGGCGGTGCATCAGTTGAACCAGATGGCAAAGAGCGGCCAGTCGTCGCCCATGACGTGGTTGAGTTCGCGGAAATCGTCGGCACCGGCGATGGGGCCATCGTCGAGGAACGGCAGCGCATCGTGGCCGGTAAAGAGCAGGACCAGATCGGTCTTCTGCGCTGTTTCGAAATAGGTTTTGAGGTTGACGCCCTTGGTGAAGCGCCAATGCGGGACCAGCAGGTCGCCGGCAATGATGCGATCGATCTGGTCGAGCGCCTGGTGCCAGGCGGAGACGATTTCCTCGGTCACCTCCTGATCGGGCACCAGCGAGGTCTGGGTCGGCGATGGCACGAGCTCGAAATTATCGTCGGTTTCGGCAAGGATGGCTTCCCAGTTCTGGCGCGACAGGGCTGTCACGGCGGAAGCGCGTTCGAGGACACCGGCCAACCGATCCCGGTCGGCAACCGGGAAGCTCGCCGTGTGAATGGCGGCAATCACGTCGGCGAAATAGGCGTCCGTGTCCGCGTCGATGACAAGGCTCCCACCGCGCGCCAGATTGCCCATGGGCAGCCCGGCGTTGGGGAAAACGCGATGGAGGAACGAATTGTAGAACTCGGTAAAATCGTGGGCGAGCAGGAAATCGAACGGCAGCGCGGTGATGTTGGAATAGCCGGCGAACCAATAGGCATCGGCATTGTCGAAGCCGATGACGAGTTGGGGTACTGCTGGCTGCTGGCCCTTGGACTGGGCCTTGCCCGAGGGCTCGGGGACATCGAACCCTGCGCCGGCGTTTTCAAGCAGCGTGCCCAGCGTTTCGGTTTCGCCGCGCTCGCCATCGCCGTCGAGATCGATGCGCACGCGTAACGGTTCGATGGCGATGACGAATTGCGTGCCCTCGCCGGCAAGCTTCATATAGGTAGCAGCGTTGTCGAGCTGGGCGGTGAACGCGTCGAGATGCTCGCGCAGCAGGTCGTAGGTCAGCGGCTCTGGATCAGGATTGGTTGACGGTGCGCTCGGCGCGCCCATGCCCGTCAGGAGGCCGAATGCCGATGAATCCGGCACGACGGCCCCGTGGCGGTAGAGGTTCTGCGCCAGCGTCTCAAAGGCGTTGATGACGGCATCCAGCCCCAGGGTGAAGCAGGCATCGCCTTCCCCCGCGTCGCAGGCATCCGTAGAAGTGCTGGCGAGCTCGCCGAGCGAGCCGGAATAGAGGGCATCGGCAAGATGGTCGCCGCTTTCTCCAGCCTGTGCCGTGCCCGACAGCAGGGCCAGCGCCAGGCCCGCGCCAATCCAGTTTCGCATATACCTCTCCCCAGACGTCTATTTGCCGACGCGTTCGAACCACTCGTCTTCGGTGATCACCTCGACGCCCAGCTCCTGCGCTGTCTTCAACTTGGAGCCGGCGCCTGGCCCGGCGACGAGGATATCGGTTTTGGCCGATACCGAACCCGCCACCTTGGCACCGAGCCGTTCGGCCATAGCCTTGGCTTCAGATCGTGACATTTTTTCGAGCGTGCCGGTGAAAACCACCGTCTTGCCGGCAACGACGCTGTCAGCGGAAATGGTGACGACATAGGGCTTGGGCTGGACCTGCGCCAACAGGCCCTCCAGCGCCTCGACATTGCGCGGATTGTCGAAGAAATCGACCAGCGCCTCGATGACGGTGCTGCCGATGCCGTCGATGGAAGGGAAGACAGTCGTCGGATCTGCAGCGGCGGCGGCCTGCTGGCCGGTGGCGATCAGTTCCTCGATCGTGCCGAAATTGCGCGCCAGAGCGGCCGCAGTCGTTTCCCCGATATGGCGGATGCCCAACGCGAAGATGAACCGGTCAAGTTCCGGAGCGCGCCGCGCGTCGATGGCGGCAAAGAGCTTGTCGAGACCTTCGAAATTGCGCTCCGCCACGGCGCGGATATTCTTGCGCGTCTTGCCGGTGGCCAGTTCGCGTTGCCGCGCTTGTTCTTCCCGGCGCTCGGCCAGCGCCTGCTGAACGTCGCCACGGCGGTCCCTGAGGGTGAAGATGTCGGCTGCGGTCTTGAGAAGGCCACGCGAAAAGAAAAGTTCGATATTTTCTGCGCCCAAGCCCTCGATATCGAGACCACCGCGCGACACGAAATGCTTGAGGCTTTCCACGGTCTGTGCCGGGCAGATGAGCTCACCGGTGCAGCGGCGGCGCGAATCCTCCTTGCCGGTCTTGTCGTTGATTTCCCGTGTCGCCGGAGAGCCGCAAACCGGGCAGGTATGCGGCATCTGGTACGGGACGGCGCCGGAAGGGCGCTTTTCGATCAAGACATCGACGATCTGCGGGATGACGTCGCCCGCCCGCTGGATGGTGACGGTGTCGCCGATGCGGATGTCCTTGCCTTCACGGATGGGAAGGCCATTGCTGTCCTTGCCGGCGATATAATCCTCGTTATGGAGCGTCACATTGACCACGGTGACGCCGCCGACGCTGACCGGATCAAGGCGCGCGACCGGGGCCAGCGTGCCGGTGCGGCCCACCTGGATATCGATACCGCGCACCACCGTCGTGGCGCGCTCGGCGGGGAATTTATGGGCGATGGCCCAACGCGGCTCGCCGGTGACAAAACCCCAGCGGCGCTGCAAGTCGAGCTGATCGACCTTGTAGACAACGCCGTCGATGTCATAGCCAAGCGAGGAGCGTTGCGCTTCGATGGTGCGATAGTGAGCGACCAGTTCCTCAGCCGAAGTGGCGCGCACCATGAGGGGGCTGATCTGGAAGCCCCAGTCGGCAAATTTCTGCACGGCCTCATACTGGGTCGGCGCCGGGTCGGCAGTGGTATAGCCCCAGGCGTAGGCGAAAAAGCGCAGGTTGCGACTGGCGGTGATGGCCGGATCCTTCTGGCGCAGCGACCCGGCGGCGGTATTGCGCGGATTGACATAGTCCTGTCCGCCCGCAGCAGCAGAGCGCTCCTTGAGCGCCTGGAACTCGGCATAGGTCATGTAGACCTCGCCGCGGATCTCGATCACCTCCGGCCAGCCAGAGCCTTCGAGCTTTTGGGGAATGTCCTTGATGGTGCGCAGGTTGGCGGTGATGTCCTCGCCCACCGTGCCGTCGCCGCGCGTGGCGCCCTGCACGAAGACGCCGTTCTCGTAGCGCAGCGACGCCGAAAGACCATCGATCTTGGGCTCGGCGGTGAAAGCCAGCTCCAGCCCCTCGTCCTTTTGAAAGAACCGGTGGCCGCGGTCGATGAAGTCCGTCACGTCCTCATCTGTATAGGCCTTGGCCAGGCTGAGCATGGGCACGCCATGGCGGACCTTGGCAAAGCCCTCGGCCGGTGCGGCGCCGACCTTGCCGGATGGGGAATCGGCACGCACCAACTCGGGAAAGGCTTCCTCGAGAGCGTCGTTGCGGCGCTTGAGCGCGTCATAGTCCGCGTCGGTGATCTCGGGCGCATCGTTCTGGTGATAGGCGATGTCGGCCTTGGCAATGGCAGCCGCCAGCCGTTCGAGTTCGGCACGCGCTTCGTCCTCGGAAAGGTCGGTGACGTCTTTGAGGGGCTGATCGGACATGGTCTACTCGCGGCGAAGATTCTGGCAGAATAGTACCCCCACCTAGCCTCCCCCTGATAGGGGGAGGGACTGATCGAGGTCATTCGCGGTGTTCCGACGAACTCGATATACCCCGCCCCTCCTTCAGGGGAGCTGGGTGGGGGAGCACGGACCTATCCCACAGCGCCGAGCAGTTTCTTGGCAGCAGCCCGCGCTTCGTCGGAAATTTCGGCGCCGGCCAGCATGCGCGCGACTTCTTCCTGACGGGCGGATGCGTCCAGTGGGCGGACATGGGTGCGCATGAAGGCGCCCTCTTCCACCATCTGCTTTTCGATCAGCAGATGGCGATCGGCGCGCGCCGCGACCTGCGGTGCGTGGGTGACGGTCAGCACCTGAACGGTGCTGGCGAGCCGCGCAAGGCGACGGCCAATGGCATCGGCCACGGCGCCACCAACTCCGGTGTCGATTTCGTCGAAAATGAGCACAGGCGCCGAGCCCCGGTCGGCCAGCACCACCTTGAGGGCAAGAAGGAAACGGCTGAGTTCACCGCCCGAGGCCACCTTGAGCAACGGCCCGGCAGCAGTGCCGGGATTGGTCTGCACGTGAAAGGCGATCTGGTCGAAACCGGTGGCCGCGATGCGCTCGGCATCGACCTGATGATCGACGATGAACCGCGCCGCGCCCAGCTTGAGATCGGGCAGTTCAGCTTCGACGGCCTTGCTCAGCGCCTTGGCAGCCTTCTTGCGGCCGGCGCTCAAAAGGTCCGCGGCTTCGCGATAGCGGGCGCGTGCGGTGGCCTCCTCGGCCTCGAGCGCCTTGAGCCGGCTTTCCCCGCTCTGGAGCGTATCGAGATCGACCTGGTACTTTTCGAGCACCTCAACCAGACCGTCGCACGTGGTCTGGTGCTTGCGGGCCGCGGCGCGGAGCGCAAAAAGGCGCTCTTCGACCGCTTCGAGCTCGCCCGGATCAAACGCCATTTCCCGCTTGAGGTCTTCCAGCGCGTCCGTGGTCCGGTCCAGCGCTTCGAGGGAAGCATCGAGCGCATCGACGATGGGCTGGAACAGGCTGGTGCCGCCATCGATCTTGCGCATCAGGCGGCGCATCAGCGAAGCCAGCGCAGGCGCCGGGGCATTGGCGCCGTTGAGAATGTCGTCGATCTCGGTGACATCAGAGGACGCCTTCTCGGCCTGCTGCAACTGCTGGCGGCGCTCGGCAAGCTCGTCTTCCTCTCCCGCGACGGGCCTGAGCTTGCCCAGCTCTTCGACCGTATGGCGGGCATAGTCTTCGGCGGCGATGGCGGCGGCGACAAGGGCCCGCTGTTCCTCGACCGACTGCTGGATTTCCGCCAGCGACGCCCAGCAATCGCGCACAGCCGCGACCTGCGGGGCGAGTTCCCCGAAGGCGTCGAGCGCCGCCCGGTGGGTCGCCACGTCCACCAGGGCGCGGTCGTGGTGCTGGCCGTGAATTTCCACAATCTGGCTACCGACCTTTTGCAGAAGCGACGCCGATACGGGCTGGTCGTTGATGAAAGCGCGGGTGCGGCCATCGGCAAACTGCACGCGGCGCAGAATCACGTCTTCGTCGTCGGCAATGGCATTGTCGCGCAGCAGCGCTCGCGCGGGATGGGCGGCGTCGAGTTCGAGCACGGCCACGACTTGACCGCTGTCCTGGCCCTGGCGCACGAGCGAGGCATCCCCCCTGCCCCCAAGCGCCAAAGTCAGCGCATCCAAGAGGATGGACTTTCCCGCACCGGTTTCGCCGGTGAGCACGGTCATGCCCTCGCCCAGCGCGAGGTCGAGCTGGTCGATCAGGACGATGTTGCGAACAGAAAGCGCGTTCAACATGGGCGGGCTTACCGGAACGATAAAGAGCCTTTGGCCTCGATATAGCATCGCCCTGCAGTGGAGCGCCGCCAAGATGGGTCACATCCACAGCAAAGGCCAACCGAAACCGCCAGCATGATAGCAAAACGGAACAAATTGGCAACAAGACAGGTGAACGCCGCCGACAAAAAGAAAAGGCCCCTTGCGGGGCCTTGTTTTACGATTTGCGCTTAGCGGCGCATGCCGGAAAGCCAGCTTCCGGCATTGAGCGACGGCGCCAGGCCCTGCTTGCCCAGCACTTCAAACGCCCGCTTGTACCATTCGCTCGAAGGGTAGTTGTGTCCCAGGACGGCAGCAGCCGAAGTGGCTTCGCTGGTGAGACCCAGCAGCAGGTAGGTTTCGGTCAGCCTGTACAGGGCTTCCTCGATATGGGTCGAGGTCTGCCACTTCTCCACCACTTCGCGGAAGCGGTTGATGGCGGCGGCGTACTGGCCGTTGCCCTGGTAATAGCGACCGACCGACATTTCCTTGCCGGCGAGCTGATCATACGCCACCAGGAGCTTTTCCTTGGCGTCGATGGCGTGCTCGGACTTGGGATAGTTGTTGATCAGCAGCGTATAGGTGTCGATGGCATCGCGCGAAATCTGCTGGTCGCGGGTGATGTCGGTGATCTGGGCGAAATAGGCCGTTCCCTTGAGCCAGAGCACATAGGGGACTTCCTTGCTCGACGGGTACAGGGCGAGGTAGCGGTCAGCCGCCAGAATGGCCTCGTCGAGCTTGCCGCTGCGATAATTGGCATAAACCTGCAGCACCTTGCCGCGCTCGCTCAGTGCGTCGCGCGGATGCTGGCGTTCGAGCTGCTCAAGCTTCTTGATAGCGGTCTGGTAATACTGGCGATCCATATCGTCCAGTGCGCCCTGATAAAGAGCGGCGGCCGGAACGACGGGCTGTTCCTTGATCTTGACGGGGCCAAACAGGCCTCCGCCCGAACAGGCGGTGAGAAAAGCGGCGAACACGCCGATGGCCGCGAACTTGGCAGCCCGGCGAGAAAACTGGCTCACTACTTCAAACGTCACGACAGCCCCGTTCATCATTCAACCGCATCAGCGAGCGGCGTAGTTATCAAATCAATCAAAACTGTGGCGCGCGGCCGACCGGGTCAGCGCACGGACCGCAGAAAGTGCCGCACTTCGAGACCAGACGGATAATCGTCAAAAGCCTCATATTCGAGCGGAAGATCCTCGGCGTTGACTATTTCATAGTTGGCGGTGCTCGAAAAGAGACCACTCAGAACGTGCGCATTGAGGGCATGACCGCCCTTGTAGGAGCGGAAACGCCCCCAGATCGGGTACCCACCAAGGGACAGGTCGCCGATGGCATCAAGCAGCTTGTGGCGGACAAACTCGTCCTCATAGCGCAGGCCATCGGGATTGAGGACGCGGTCATCTTCAAGCGTGATGGAATTATCAAGGCTCGACCCGAGCGCGTAGCCCGCCTGGCGCAGAATCTTGGCATCCCGAACGAAGCCGAACGTACGGGCGCGCGACACGTCCTCGAAATAGCGGCGCGGCGTCCAGTCGAAGATCATGCGCTGGCGGCCGATGACCTTGCTATCGAAGTCGATTTCGAGGTCGAGCGCCCGGCCGTTATAGGGCTCAAGCGCGGCAAAGGCGTCATTGTTGCGCACGGTAACAGCGCGCAGGATTTTGAGAAACTTGCGCTGAGCCGGCTGGATTTCGAGACCGACTTCCAGAATCGCCGCCGCAAACGGATGGGCACTGCCATCCATGATCGGGCATTCGGGGGCATCGAGCGTGATGAGGGCATTGTCGACGCCCATGCCGGAAAGCGCCGAGGTCACGTGCTCGATGGTGGCGACGCTCACGCTATCGCCGATATCAAGTGTGGTGCACAGCGTGGTGCGGCTCACCCGCGAATAGTGGACGTGGACGGTATCGGAGAAGCGGCCGTCCTCGAAAACGCGGCGCACCTGCACACCCGTGTCGGGACCGGCCGGCGCAATGGTCAGCGTCACGGGAACAGCGCCGTGAACGCCGTAGCCGGAAAACGATATCTCGCGTCCGAGGGTACGCTGTCGCGTGGAAAGCCTATTCATGTGACGACAATTCTCCGGCAATCCAGACGATTGTGTGTGTGTTAGCCAAAAAAATCTCGGTGCGGAAGCCGCACCGAGACATGTTTCGACAGCTCTGGAGAGATCCGTTAACCGTGCTTGCGCAGGAAAGCGGGGATCTCGAGGTGCTCCTTGGTGGTGGCAGCAGGCTGCGGACGACCCTGCTGATCGAGGGTTCCGCGTGCGCCGGCGGCTGGAGCAGAGACGCGCGAAGCCCTTGCACCACCTGCCTCAATAGCGCTGCGCGCTGCAGCATCGTCAGCAGCACTGACGCGCGGCTCCGGGCGGGCTTCAGCCTGCTGCTGGCCAAGATTGAGACCGACATTGGAAGCGAGGCGCTTGAACAGGGCGCGGGCATTGCGCGGCTCTGCGTCGTGCTTTTCCTGAGCTTCCTGTGTCCGGCGAGCCACAATGGGCAGCTCTTCGGTGCGCGGCATACGGCGCTGACCTTCGGGGCGAGCGGCATGCGAGGGCACATAGACGCTGGGAATCGGCTGCTCATCAACGACGGGCGCCTCTTCCGGCTCGGCCATGGTTTCGACGGCCGGGGTATAGGGCTCGACCAGAACGCCGTCATCCTCAAGCTGAGCGGCGGGCTGCGGGCGATGATAGGCAAAGGCCTCCGCAACAGCGGCTTCGACCTGGCTTCCGATCTCTTCGACCTCAGCCATGACCGGCTCGGCCACGGGGGCCGGCGCAGCAGCGCGGACCGGCTCGACAGGCGTATGGCGCTTGACGGACAGCGGGGTACGCGAAGCATGCGGCTTGGCCGGCTCGAGCGCCTGCACCATGGTGGCGTCCGTGCCGGTGGCAACGACCGACACGCGGATGGTGCCATTGAGGTTCGGATCGTAGGTCGCACCCAGGATGATATTGGCGTCGACGTCCACTTCCTCGCGGATGCGGCTGGCAGCCTCATCAACTTCGTAAAGGGTGAGGTCAGGACCGCCGGTGATGGAGATCAGCAGGCCGCGCGCGCCGTGCATCGAGACATCGTCCAGGAGCGGGTTGGCGATGGCAGCTTCGGCAGCGTGGCGGGCGCGGTCTTCACCCGAAGCCTCGCCGGTACCCATCATGGCCTTGCCCATGCCGCGCATGACTGCACGCACGTCGGCGAAGTCGAGGTTGATCAGGCCTTCCTTGACCATGAGATCGGTGATGCAGGCGACGCCGGAGAACAGAACCTGGTCGGCCATCGCAAAAGCGTCGGCAAAGGTGGTCTTCTCGTTGGCAACGCGGAAGAGATTCTGGTTCGGAATGACGATCAGCGTATCGACATGGCGATGCAGCTCGTCAATGCCATCCTCGGCCAGACGGGCACGACGATTGCCTTCAAAATTGAACGGCTTGGTGACCACGCCAACCGTCAGGATGCCCTGCTCGCGAGCCGCACGCGCCACAACAGGAGCCGCACCGGTACCGGTGCCGCCGCCCATGCCGGCCGTGATGAAGACCATGTGCGAGCCGGAAAGGTGATCATTGATCTCATCCCAGCTTTCCTCGGCCGCAGCGCGACCGACTTCCGGATGCGAACCGGCACCAAGACCCTCGGTGACGCCCACCCCCAGCTGGATGATGCGCGGCGCCTTGGACAGGGCAAGCGCCTGTGCGTCGGTGTTGGCGACGACGAAATCCACACCATCAAGGCCGGATTCGATCATGTTGTTGACGGCGTTACCGCCGGCACCACCGCAACCGAATACGGTGATGCGTGGCTTGAGTTCCTGAATGTCCGGAATGGTGAGGTTGATGGTCATAGGTGGCCCCATAGTGGCGTGGTTGATTAAGATTTACCCACCCAATCGTTAACCCCACCCTAACAATTGACGCCTTTGCGTTAACTTTCGCGCAAAATGCGACAGCATGCGGTTACGCATTTAGAGGCGATTAACCAACCTGGGGCGCCTCGCCGATGCCAGCGAGACTGCATATTTCACGCTAGAAGCTGCTCCGCAGCCAGTTGCCGACGCGGGCGATATAGCCGTCGGTACCGGTGAGCTTTCCGCGATTGCGGGGCTCGACATATTCCTGGCTGCAGACCTGCGGGTAGATCAGCATGCCGGTGACAGTAGCAAAGGCGGCGCCGCGGGCGATTTCCGGCAGGCCGGCAATACCCATCGGGCGGCCGTTGCGCACATTGCGGGCCAGGGTACGGCGGGCCACTTCGGGCAGGCCGGTCATTTCGCTGGCGCCGCCGGTCAGAACAAAGCGGCGGCCGCAAACGTCCATCATTCCGGTGGCTTGCATGCGGTCACGGATGGCGGTCAGGATTTCCTCGATGCGCGGACGCATGATGCGGGTCAGGACAGCGCGGGAAACCTGCCCGGGCGCCTCGTCATGGCTGGCGCCGACCGGCTGGATGCCGATCATCTCGCGCTCGTCGGCCTGGCCCGGCAGGACGGAGCCATGGAGGGTCTTGAGGCGCTCGGCATCGGCCACGCTGACGGAAAGCTGGCGCGCGATATCGAGAGTGAGGTGATGGCCGCCGATGGCAATGGCGTCCGCATAGACGAGATGTCCGTCGTTGAACACCGATACGGTGGTCGTCGCGCCGCCAAAGTCGATGCAGGCCACGCCCAACTGCGCTTCGTCATCGACCAGCGTTGAAAGTCCGGACGCATAAGGCGTTGCCACCAGCGCCTCGATCTGGAGATGGCAGCGGTGCAGCACCAGTTCGAGATTGCGCATCGCCAGCGTTTCGGCGCTGATGACGGCGACATCGATGCCCAGTTGGTCACCCACCAGGCCTTTGGGATCGCGAATGCCCTTCTGCCCGTCGAGCGAATAGCCGATGGGAAGGGCGTGCACGATGGAGCGCTCAGGCCGGACGGACCGCGCATTGACCGCCTTGAGGACGCGCAGGATGTCCGCCTTTTCGACTTCCTGGCCATCCAGTGAGACCGCGGCAGAGAAGGTTTCCGAGCCGAGGCGGCCGGCAGTGACGTTGACCAGCACCGATTCCAGCGTCAGCCCGGCCGCGCGCTCGGCCGTGCCGACAACGGTGCGGATGGCGTGCTCGGCCTTCTCGATATCGGTGACGACCCCGCTCTTGACGCCATGAGCCGGCCCATATCCGAACCCGATCACCTCGGCCTGATGGGTGCGGCCGCGCAGCGACTTGCCCTCGGCACGCGGCACCAGGCGCGCGATCACGCAACAAATCTTGGTCGAGCCAATGTCGAGCACTCCCACAAGCGTGGTCTTGCCGGGTTGGACCGGACGGAGCCGGGAAGTCATGGCATCGGTCATCATGATTTGTCGGGGTCTTCGGTAGGATTGGGACGAACGGCGACCAGATTGTCGATCCGCAGATCGAGGATCGCGATGTCGCGGTCCAGGATTTGGTAGTCGTTCTGATAGGTAACGATCTTGCGCAGGGCCTGCGCCACGCCCTGTTCGGGCAACTGGATGCGCAAGCCGGTATCGTAGATGAGGTCCCAGCGCCGGTCGGCAATGCGGGATATGGCGACAAGCCCTTCCTGCAGCGTTGGCACAGCATCGAGAGCGCGGATCATGGCCAGCGCGTCGTCGGCAGCGCCGTCGCCAATCACAAGCGGCAGGTCGCCATAGGCGCCCCGGTCTTCCCCGATCTGGTCACCCTTGCCGTCGATCACGAAGGTGATGCCATCCACGCGCCAGCGCGCCACAGGCACCTTCTCTGTGATCTCAACGGCAATGTCGGCCGGGTAACTCTTGCGCACGCTGACGGTTGCGACGGCAGGCAGTTCGGCAACGCGCAGCCGCGCCGCTTCCACATCAAAGCCGAAGGTCGGCGTATTGGGCATGATGCCGAGCGCGTCGAAAATATCCTGCTCGGATGTCAGCGTCTGGCCGGAAATGGAAATTGCGCCGATGGCAAAGCCGGCAGCGGCAAATTGGGTCTGGGTGAAATCGACCGCGCCCGACAGGGCAAAGCCGATGGGCTCCCGCAGCTGATAGCCGACAACACCGACCGCGACGATGCCGGCGGCCATGAGCATGCGGCGGATGGCACGGCCATGCAGCACCCAGGCGCGACTGAAGCGATTGGCAATGCGGTGACGCGGCGTGCGGGCAGGAACAGGCAATGCGCGGGGATCAACCAGCCGCGCCCCGGCGAGAAAAGCCTCGCTCTTTACCTGTTGCAACTCGCGTCCTCCACCATCCAGGAGACCAGATCTTCAAAGCTGTGCCCAACATGAGCAGCCTGCTCCGGCGCAAGGGAGGTTGGCGTCATGCCCGGCTGGGTGTTGATTTCCAGACAGACAAGCTCGCAATGTTCACCGGCCGCGTCGTTGTACCGGAAGTCCGTCCGGGTCACGCCGCGACAGCCAAGCGCCGCATGGGCAGCAAGGCTCAACTTTTGCACTTTGTCGTAAATTTTAGGTTTAATCTCAGCCGGGAGAATGTGCCGGGACCCGCCCGCCGCATACTTGGCCTCGTAGTTGTAGAAGTGCAGATCGGTGACGATTTCGGTCACCGGCAGGGCCACATCGCCCATCACGGCGCAGGTAAGCTCGCGTCCGGGAATGTAACGCTCGACCATCACCTCCTCGCCGCCATTCCAGTCTTCGCGCAGGATTTCCTGCGGCGGATGGGACTGATCGGCTTTCACGATGATGACGCCGAAGCTTGAACCGTCGGCAATGGGCTTGATGACATAGGGCGGGGCAATGACGTGGGCGCGGGCAACCTCGGCCCTGCTGACGATCACATGGTCGGTGACCGGAATGCCGGCCGCCTTGAGCATGATCTTGGCCTGGTGCTTGTCCATGGCCAGGGCCGACGCGAGCACGCCCGAATGCGTATAGGGGATGCGCAGAAATTCCAGCACGCCCTGGATGGTCCCGTCTTCGCCGAACCGACCATGGAGAGCGTTGAACGCGACGTCAGGCGCGACTTCGCGCAGGCGTTCGGCAATGTCATATCCAACGTCGACTTCGGTGACCCGATAGCCGGCATTGCGCAGGGCCTGGGCGCAGCCCTTGCCGGTGCTCAGGGAAACCGGCCGCTCATTGGAGAGCCCGCCCATGAGGACGGCGACATGCTTGCTCATTTGTCGCTCTCGCCCATCAGTGCCTCGAGCTCGCCCGGCAGGGCAGCCGCCCACTGGGTGATGTTGCCGGCGCCCAGGCAGACGACATAGTCGCCCTCCTCCACCCGGCTCGCCAAAAGCGGCGCCAGGGCTTCGGGCCGATCAATGATGCGCGCATCGCGATGGCCACGGGCGCGGATGCGATTGACCAGTTCCTCATGCGTCACGCCGGGCAGCGGCTGCTCGCCGGCCGCATAGATCGGCGCGACGATGACCGTGTCGGCATCGTTGAAGCAGGCCGCGAAGTCGTCGAAGAGATCCTTGACCCGGCTATAGCGATGCGGCTGGACCACGGCGATCACCTCACGGCGGGCCGACTGGCGGGCTGCGCGCAACACGGCGGCGATCTCCACCGGGTGGTGGCCATAGTCGTCGATGACGGTCACGCCACCCACTTCGCCGGTCTTGGTGAAGCGCCGCTTGACGCCGGTAAAGCCACGGAGTCCCTTGCGGATGGCCTCGGCGGGGACATGCAGCTGGTCGGCCACGGCAATGGCGGCTGTGGCATTGAGGGCGTTGTGAACACCGGGCATGGGCAGTTCGAGCCCGTCGATCCGAAGCTGCGTCTGGCGAATGCGGTCCCGAATCTCGACGGCAAAGTGCTGCACGCCATCCCGGTTTTCCAGATCAACCAGCCGCACATCGGCCTGCGGGTTGCGGCCATAGGTGATGACACGGCGATCGCGAATGTCGCCGACCAGCGCCTGCACATGGGGATGATCGAGGCACATGACCGCAAAGCCATAGAAGGGCACGTTCTCGACGAACTGGTGGAAGGCCTTCTTGACGCCCTCGAAGTCTCCGTAGTGGTCTAGATGCTCGGGGTCGATATTGGTGACCACGGCGACGTCGGCGGGCAGCTTCACAAATGTGCCGTCGCTTTCATCGGCTTCCACCACCATCCACTCGCCGCCACCAAGGCGCGCATTGGTGCCATAGGCGTTGATGATGCCGCCGTTGATAACGGTGGGGTCGAGATTGCCGGCGTCGAGAAGGGTGGCCACAAGCGTCGTGGTGGTCGTCTTGCCATGCGTGCCGCCGATGGCAATGGCGGTCTTGAATCGCATGATCTCGGCGAGCATTTCGGCGCGCCGAACAATGGGCAGGGCCTTGGCGCGGGCCGCGACCAACTCGGGATTGTCCTTCTTGATGGCGGAGGACACCACGACGACCTCGGCCTGGCCCAGATTGTCGGCGCTCTGGCCGATTTCCACCTTGATGCCCATGTCGCGCAGGCGCTGGACATTTGGATTGAGGGACGCATCGGAGCCCTGCACGACGTAACCCTGGTTGTGCAGGATTTCGGCGATGCCGCTCATGCCGATGCCGCCGATGCCGATGAAATGGACCGGCCCGATATTGCGGGGCATCTTCATGGATTGGGTCTCCCTTCGATATGGGTATGCTTGCCCGCCAGCATTTCGGCGAGGTCGGCGAGTTTCTCGACAGCGCGGGGCTGCCCCAGCGCACGGGCTGCCTCGGCGGCCTTTTTCAGGCCGGCCGGATCGTTGAGCAGCTCGGTAAGGCGATTGGCGAGCGATTGCGGTGAAATGGTGGCCTGTTCGAGCATCCAACCACCGCCGCCCTCCTGGAGGAACAGCGCGTTGTGCTTTTGGTCGGAATCGAGCGCGCCCGGCAGGGGTATGAGGATGGCGGGCCGGCCGATGACCGCCAGCTCGGTAATGGTGGAGGCCCCTGCCCGGCCGATCACGAGGTGCGCGTCGGCAATCTGCTCGGGAAGGTCTGGGATGAAGCTCGCCAGCTGCACGCTGGCGCGCGACTGGCGGTAGCTTTCGGTCACCCGATCGATATCCTCGGGGCGGGTCTGCTGGATGATCTGCAGTCGTCCGCGCAACGCCTCGGGGAGCAGCGCAATGGCGGCAGGCACCACGTCGGACATGACCCGCGCGCCCTGGCTGCCGCCGGTCACAACGAGCCGGATCGGGCCTTTGTCATCGAGCTCGGGATAGGGCCGACCGACTACCGCCCGCACGCGGTCGCGCACCGGATTGCCGGTCAGCACCTTTTCGAGGTTCTGCTGATCGGCAAAGCGGGTGGCCGGAAAACTCATGGCCAGAAGATCGGCAAAGCGGGCGAGCGCCCGGTTGGCCCGGCCCATGACTGCATTCTGCTCATGCAGAATGCCGGGAATACCCAGCAGGTTTGCGGCAATGAAGGGCGGAAAGGTCGGATAGCCACCAAAGCCCACGACCGCATCGGGCCTGACCTTGCGCAACTTGCCATAGGCGGCGCTGACGCCCCGCAGAATGGTCACCCCAGCCCCGACCATCTTGAGCGGGTTGGCGCCGGAGGGCGTTGCCGCCGGAACGACGTGGATCTGCCGGGCGGGAAAATCGCCGCCATAGCTGTCGACACGATGGTCGGTCATCAGCTCGACCACATGACCACGCCGCACCAGTTCCTGGGCCAGAGCCATGGCGGGAAAGAGATGGCCGCCGGTGCCACCGGCCATAAGGACAAAGGTTTTCATTCGGCGGCTGCGACCACGGCGCTGCGATAAGCGGGGATACCAGTTGCCATGCGCTCCTCGGGCTTGGTGCGGGTGAACGCCAGCATGAGGCCCATGCCGAAGGCCACGGCAAGCATGGAGGTGCCGCCATAGGACACGAAGGGCAAGGTCATCCCCTTGGGTGGGATCAGGTTGAGATTAACCGCCAGATTGATGCCGGACTGCATAGCAAACTGAATGGCAATGGTGGACGCAGCAAGGCGCGCGAAGAGGCTCGACTGACGCTGGGCGGAAACAAGGGCCCGCAGCACAATGAAGCCAATGACGGAAACGAGGCCCATGCAGAATAGAATGCCAAACTCGCCCGCCGCCGCAGAGAACACATAGTCGGCATGCGCGTCGGGGATGAGCTTCTTGGCAATCGACTCCCCGGGACCACGTCCGAACCAGCCGCCTTCCAAAAGCGACTGAAGGGCGCGGTCGATCTGGTAGGTATTGCCGCCACCGTCGGGGTTGAGGAAGGTGTCGATGCGGCGCGCAAAGTGCGGAAAGAAGACATAGGCGCCAATGAGCAAGCCAAACCCCGCCCCGGCCAGCCCGAAGATGATCCACCAGGATATGCCGGACAGAAACAGCAGAACCGCCCAGGTGGCGAGGACAAGTGCCGTCTGGCCGATGTCCGGCTGCAGCAGCAGGCCAGCCACAATCACGAGCATGATCAGCGTTGCGATCATGCGTCCCGGCACGTTGCGGTGGATCATGAATTCCGAAAACAACCACGCGCCGATGACGGCGAAGGCGGGCTTGACGAATTCTGACGGCTGGATCGACTGGCCGGCAATGGAAATCCAGCGCCGCGCGCCTTTGACTTCGGTGCCGAAACGCACGGCGGCCCAGAGCAGCAGGGTCATGACGATCAGCGTGCCGAGCGCGGCAAAGCGGGCCTGCCGGTGGCTAAGCAAGGAGGTTGCCAGCATGACGGGCACGGCCAGCGCGCAGAACATGGCGTGGCGAATGACAAAATACCATTCGTTTAGCCCGATGCGTTCCGCAACCGGGGGGCTGGCACCAAAACTGAGCACCATGCCGCAGGTCAGAAGCAGGATCAGGGCCCCGAGCAATTCGCGGTCAATGGACCACCACCACTCGGCAATCGGCGTTTTTCTGTCGCGGGAGAACATCAGGGGGAAGGCCCGGTACTCGATACAAACTACCTCAAATTGTAGCGGACCGATGGTTACCGATTTGCCAAGGACTTTTGCGTTTTGCGATTCTGCCGGTGATGCGCGTCAACCATAGGCCCAAACACGAAGGGCGCGGCCTATCACAGCCGCGCCGTAAATTTTTGGCTTTAGCCGGCTGTCAGCGCAGCTTGAGACTGGAAAGACCGATGAGCGCCAGCACGAAGGAAATGATCCAAAAGCGGATCACAACCTGACTTTCGGTCCACCCCATCGCCTCGAAGTGGTGGTGGATCGGCGCCATTCGGAAGACGCGCTTGCCGGTGAGCTTGAACGAGGCCACCTGCACGATCACCGAGACGGTTTCGAGCACGAAGAGGCCGCCGATAATGGCCAGCACGATCTCGTGCTTGGTGGCGACCGCAATGGTGCCGAGTGCGCCGCCCAGGGCGAGCGAGCCGGTATCACCCATAAAAATCTGCGCGGGTGGCGCATTGAACCACAGAAAGCCAAGGCCTGCACCGATCAGCGCGCCGCAGACCACCGCCAGCTCGGCTGTGCCCGGAACGGAGTTGAGCAGTAGGTAGTCCGCATAATTCTGTGAGCCGACGAGATAGGCGATGAGGCCGAAACAGGCTGCCGCCACCATGACGGGGACGATGGCGAGACCATCGAGCCCGTCGGTCAGGTTGACCGAATTGCCCGCCGCAACGACGACAAAGCCGCCGAACAGAATGTAGAAATAGCCAAGGTTGATCGCGAGGTCCTTGACGAAGGGGAAGAGCAGCGATGTGCCATAGGCGCCAGAAGCGAGCTGGGAAATGGCGAAAGCCGCGATGCCCCCGATCATGGCCTCGATCAGGAGGCGCTGCTTGCCGCCAAACCCCTTGTGGCTCATGCGCTTGACCTTGAGGTAGTCGTCGTAAAAGCCGATGGCCCCGAAGCCGACGGTGACGAACAGGACCACCCAAACATAGCCATTGGTGAGGTTTGACCAGAGCAGGGTTGAAATCACCGCCCCGGAAAGGATCATCAGCCCACCCATGGTAGGCGTGCCCTTCTTGGTCAGCAGGTGACCTTGCGGGCCGTCTTCACGGATCGGCTGGCCTTTGCCCTGCTTAAGACGCAGCAGGGCAATCATGCCGGGCCCGAAAAGGAAGACGAAGAACAGCGCCGTGACAACTGCGCCGGCGGTACGGAAAGTGATGTAGCGGAAGACGTTGAACGCGGCGAGCGAGTCGCCTAGTTGGCCGAGAAAATAGAGCATCCTGTTCCGCTATTCCGCCTGAGCACTCAGCTCTGTTGAAACTGTGCCGTGATCGCACTGACGACGCGGCCAAGCCCGACGCCATTCGATCCTTTGATCATAACTGCATCGCCATAGGCAAGGTCGCCCACAATCACGTCCAGCGCGTCTTCCACATGGTCGAAACGGCTGGCCACGACCGCTTCGGGCAAGTTAGCGCCCAATGCGGCCATGTGAGGGCCAACCAGATGCACGCGCGTTGCGCCGCTGGCCAGAACTGCATCGGCGAGCCCTGCATGAAGCGCCTCGGAGGTTTCGCCCAGCTCGAGCATGTCCCCCAGGACCACCACCTTGCGCCCGCCCGGCGGCTCGATGGCGGCAAAGACCGAGAGGGCGGCCGTGACCGCGACCGGGTTGGCATTGTAGCTCTCGTTGACCAGCAGAAGTGGTTTCTCCGCTGGACCAAGAGAGAGGCGTTGCCCCCTGCCCGCCTGGGCCGTGAGGCCGGCAAGAGCGCGCAGGGCAGTTTCGGGCGAGAGACCGGCAATATGGGCGACCGCCAGGGCGGCCGTGGCGTTGGACAGCATGTGCCGGCCGGGAAGGTTCAACACGAGCGCATGGCGATCTGCGCCATGCACCACCGTCGCCGTGCCGCCGTCGGCAAGCGTTTCGGGCTCGACGATCTGCCAGTCGGCGCCGGACGAAAAACCGAAGGTGACCAGATTGGCCACGCCTGCGGCCTTTGCGGCTTCGACCAGAATGGGTAGCTGCGGATGGTCCGCATTGACCACCGCGGTTCCACCCGGCTCAAGACCCTCGAAAATTTCAGCCTTGGCGCGCGCAATCGCTTCAATGGAGCCGAGACCTTCCAGATGCACGGGAGCAATCGAGGTGATAACGGCAATATGCGGGCGAACGAGCTGGCTCAGCGGGCGAATTTCGTCGGGCGCATTCATGCCCATCTCGAAAACG
Source organism: Pseudomonadota bacterium (assembly GCA_023391095.1). GTDB lineage: Bacteria > Pseudomonadota > Alphaproteobacteria > Rhizobiales > Devosiaceae > Devosia. The sequence goes on along the minus strand of JAEWBN010000019.1, from coordinate 24,606 downwards.
CCGAACTGCGCAGTTTGAGGCATGCGCGCCAGCATCAGGGGCACGCCCCAGTGATTGTTGAAACTCTTGATCGAGGCATGGGTCTCCCCTGCTGCCTCAAATACGACCCGGAGCGCCTCCTTGGTCGTGGTTTTGCCGACACTGCCCGTGACGCCGATGAAAAGAGCGTCGCTGCGGTCTCGCGCCGCACTGGCGAGGTCTCGCAGGCCACCCAGTGCATCCTCGACATGGATGCGGCCCGCTCCCGCGCCCCGGCTGACCAGTGCAGCGACGGCCCCATTGGCCAGGGCCGTATCGACAAAGTCGTGGCCATCGAAACGGTCGCCCTTGATGGCGACGAACAGCGCATCCGGGCCCAGTTCGCGAGAGTCGATGGAAATCGAATTGATCTGGCTTGCCGCAACACCTTCGGCACGACCGTTGGTCGCGCGCAAAACAGCGTCGAGCGTATAAAGAGGCGTTGTCATGATGGATAGGGCCGATGCGCGTTGCCGACAAGTGCGGCGGCACCCCTCGCCCGCCGCACGTCGCCCGTCAAGGCTGGCTGGAGAAAATGTCGCCTAACCTTTGACCGCGGCCGCAACCACTTCATGGTCCGAGAAGTGGTGCTTGGTCGTCCCGATGATCTGATAGGTTTCGTGGCCCTTGCCGGCAACAAGCAGCACATCGCCCGGCTTGAGCGAACGCACGGCTTCTTCGATGGCTGTCTTGCGATCGGCAATTTCCCTCGCCCCCTTGGCACCCGCAAGGACTTCCGCGCGGATGGCGGCAGCATCTTCGGTGCGCGGATTGTCGTCGGTGACAATCACGACATCGGCAAGTTCGCTGGCAATTTCGCCCATTTGAGGGCGCTTGCCCTTGTCGCGATCACCGCCGCACCCAAATACCACCTGCAGCTTGTTCTTTGCATAGGGGCGCAGCGTCTGAAGCGCGACGCGCAGGGCTTCGGGTTTATGCGAATAGTCCACAAAAATGGCAGCGCCGTTGTGCTCGGCGACAAGTTCGAGCCGCCCGCGCGCGCCGACCAGTTCCGGCAAAGCGGCAAAGGCATCGGCCTTGTCGACGCCTGAGGACATGGCCAGCGCCGCGGCCACAAGGGCGTTGGACACCTGGAACTCGCCCGGGATCTTGAGATGGAAACTGACCTTCTCGCCAATATGGCGCACTTCCACCCGCTGCCCATAGCCTTCCGGCTTGATGGAGAGGATTTCCATATAGGCGCCCTCGCGGCCCACAGTCAGCAAGGTGGCGCTGGCGGAAAGGGCGGCGAACATGAACTGCTCATGTTCGGGATCGTCGACATTGACGATGGCCGCGCCGCCATCGACCAGGAGGTCCGTGAATAGGCGCAGCTTGGCATTGCGATACTCGTCCATGTCGGCATGGTAGTCGAGGTGATCGCGGCTGAGGTTCGTGAAGGCGACGGCTTCGAAATGAAGTCCGTCGAGACGACGCTGGTCGAGCCCGTGGCTGGATGCTTCGAGCGCAACGTGGTCCACCCCCTGCGCCTTGAGCGCGCGCATGGCCTGATGGAGCGTGCGGGAATCCGGTGTGGTCAACGCACCTTCAATGGTGCGCTTGGAGGTTTCGATACCCAAGGTACCAATGCTGGCGCCCGGCAGGCCCGCATGGTTCCATATCTGGCGGACGAAGGAGGCCACCGAGGTCTTGCCATTGGTGCCGGTCACCGCCACGCAGATTTCGGGCTGCGGCTCGAAGATGCGCGAAGCGGCACGAGCATAGGCTGCGCGCACGTCCTTGACCACGATCACCGGGACGCCCGGGTCGCCCGGCGGCGCTATGTCGGTAATGATCGCCAGCGCGCCGCGCTGCACCGCGTCGGCCACGAACTGATTTCCATGCACCTTCGCACCGGGCAGCGCGAAGAAAATGTCGCCCGGCTCGATCCGCCGGCTGTCCGAATTGAGGCCGAAGACAGCGCCGAGCCCCTTTTTGGGACGAGCGCCTGAACCTTCTAGAAGCTGGGTTACACTAAGCGACACGGCATCGAATCCTTCTGGATTGACCTAACGGAGTGCGGGCGGAACGATCTGGAGATCCAGCTCTTCGCTGAAATCGGGGGCGACGCCGAGCATGGGGGCAACGCGCTGGATAAGGCGGCCGGTAATCGCACCGGCATTCCAGCCGGCTGTGGTGCCGGACTGCGGATTTTCGGCCTTAGGTTCATCGACCATGATGACGATGGCATAGCGCGGATTATCCAGGGGAAAGGCTGAAGCAAAGAAGTTCGTGACCTTGCTCGAAGAATAGCGGCCGTCGACCACCTTTTCGGCCGTGCCGGTCTTGCCGCCAGCGCGATAGCCCTGGGCCGCCTTGTTCATCTGGCTGCCCGAACCCTCCAGCGCGTTGAGCCGCATCAGGTAGCGCATGTTCCGGCTGGTTTCTTCGCTGATGACCCGCTCGTAAAGCGGCTCGGCCTCGGCCATCTCCCGCTTGTAGAGCGTGGGCGGAACATAATTGCCGCCATTGACGAAGGCAGCATAGGAGGTGACCAGATGTAGCGGCGAAATCGAAAGACCATGGCCGAATGAGGCGGTGGCGGCGCCGACTTCGGAAAAATCCTTGGGCACGGTGGGCACGCGCATTTCCGGCAGCTCGAAATCGACGCGCTCGTCAAACTTCATCTTACTCAGGAAGGCGCGGAAGTTCTCCTTCCCCATGGCCTGCATGATGCGGATGGTGCCGATATTGGACGAGTATTTATAGACTTCCGGCAGGCTCAGGATGCGGTGCTTGCCGTGGAAGTCGTCGATGGTGAAGCGTCCGAAGCGAATGCCGTAGCGGGCGTCGAATTGGTCGGTGATGCGCACCGCGCCGCTATCGAGCGCACCGGCAATGGTGATGGTCTTGAAGGTCGACCCCGGCTCGAAAATACCGGACGTGATCCGGTTGAACGTGTCCTTGACCAAAGCCGTGGCCGGCTCATTGGGGTTGAAATCTGGGACCGAGGCCAGCGCGATGATTTCGCCGGTATGGACGTCCATCATCACGCCGGCGGCGGCAATGGCCTGATAGCGAGTCATGGCGTCGACCAGTTGGTCGTGCATCACGTGCTGTGCGCGCATGTCCACCGAGAGTTCGACCGGCGTCAGGGCATTGCCGCGCGCCAGCCCGAGCTCCTGAAGAAGCGCCAGGGACTCGCTGTCCATCGAGCGCTCGATGCCGGCAATGCCCTGATTGTCCACATTGGTGGAGCCCAGAATATGCGCCGCTTCGTTCATGGCGGGATAGAAGCGCTTGGACTCGGTAATGAAGTCGATGCCGGGAATACCCAGTCGCATCACCTGGTCCTGGATGGCGGGTGTCAGTTCGCGCTGCACCCAGACAAACCCCTTGTCGCCAGAAAGGCGATTGCGCAGCCAGGCTTCGTCGAGATTGGGCAGGACCGTGCGCAGCTTGCGCACGGCCTCATCCACATCAACGATGCGCCGCGGCTCGGCAAAAAGCGAAGGCACTCGGATATCGACCGCCATTTCGAGACCGTTCCGGTCCAGAATCGGTGGTCGGCTCGCCTGAATGGCGTCACGCGTCTGGCCCTCGATGGTCTGGTCGGTTTCCACCATGCCCAGTTGGACCAGTCGCCCACCGACCAGCGCGAAGCCGATGACGATGGCCAGCATCATCCAGCGAATGCGGGCCTGGGTGAGGGTGCCGCGCTGCTTGCGGGCCCCTTCAAGAGTGATGGTCTGAGCAAAGTCTTCGGTGGTGACCGCCATTATTCGATTCCCTCCAGCTCAAGGATGGCGTCGATTGGATCGGTGCCTGTGGCAATGGCTTGGAATAGTGCATCCATGGCTGCGGTGTCCGGGCGGGCGGGGCGCATGGGCAGGTCGGCAAACGATCCGAACTGTTCCTGCGCCACCTGGGACACGGCAAGCTCCGCCTCGTGGCGGCGCACGATGGGTTCGATATATCCGGGCTGGTTGAGCACAGCCCAGTCAGCCTGGAGCAGCGACAGCTGAGCCTCCTGGTCAGAGATCTTGGCCGTGAGCGCCGAGCGCTCGGCGGCCGTGCCTTCGATCGAAAACTTGAGGGCATAAACCCCCGCCAGCATGGCGATGGATGCAAAGATAAGGACGATGTTGATGCTGCGGATCATTCGACGCCCCTCACCTGCGGAACGCTCAAACCGGCAAGGGTAACGGGACGAGCCGGCAAGCCCGTCCGCGTCGCACTGCGCAGGACGGCCGAGCGCGCGCGCGGATTGCGAACAAGTTCAGCTTCGCCGGCCTTGACCGCTTTGGCCACCCGACTCCAGCGACGCGGCTCCTCGACTGTTTGCGGCAGATGCCGCGACTGCGCAGGGCCGCCCTTGTCGGGATCGAAGAAGCGCTTGACGATGCGGTCCTCGAGCGAATGGAAGCTGACCACGGCGAGCGTACCGCCCTCCCCCAGCAGCCGCTCGGCGGCAAAGAGACCCTCGACGAGTTGGTCGAATTCGCCGTTGACCGCAATACGCAGCGCCTGAAAGGTGCGGGTCGCGGGATGGGCGTCGCCGGGCTTGCGGCCAATGGCTTTTTCCACAATCCGCGCCAGTTGCAGCGTGGTGGTGATCGGCTCGACGTCTCGCGCGGCCACGATGAACTGCGCGATGCGCCGGGACTTTCGCTCCTCGCCAAAGGCATAGAGGAGATTGGCGAGGTCTTCTGCAGCGAGATTGTTGACGAGATCAGCTGCGCTCTGGCCAGCGCGGCTCATGCGCATGTCGAGCGGGCCATCGCGCATAAAGGAAAATCCGCGATCAGCCTCGTCCAGTTGCATGGAGGAAACGCCGATATCGAGCACGACCGCATCGACCGCGCCATGCCCTTGGGCGAGGGTGTCGAGCTCGGAAAACGTGCCCGGCACAAAGGTGAACCGGTCGGAGAATTCTGCGCTTAGGGCTTCGACATGGGGCTGGACTGTGGGATCGCGGTCAATGCCGATCACATGGGCGCCTGACTGCAGTATGGCGCGCGAATAGCCACCCGCCCCGAAAGTGCCATCGACAACGCGACGGCCCTCCAGCGGCGCCAAGGCGGCCAGCACTTCCTCAAGGAGCACAGGGGCGTGAGGACCCTCTACCAGCGCTCTCTCTGGCAGGGATGGATTACCCATATCCGCCACAACTCCACTCCGGCCACGGCCGGCCACATAAACTCGACGGAAGTTTGCACAGCGACGCTTAAGATTCTGTTTCCCATTAGCGATTTGCCAAGCATGTTGCTGCGCACAAAAAGCTCTGCGATTTAACGCATGCTTATTGCCCCAGGCATTGGTTCAGTCCAAGAATGCGGCTCAATTGGGGAGCGTCCATGCCCATCACGAGCAAATCCTTTGTCCGGTCCACGGCCCTCTTGCTGCTTGTCGGCCTTTTGGCCCTTTTGGGCATCGTGGGCACGAACGTCTGGCTGGTCGAGCGCTCGCAGGTCTATTTCGACGAGATCAGCCAGGGGCGTAAGGCCCGCGTTGCTGCAATCACCTTGCGCAGCCTGCTTCAGGATATGGAAACGAGCCAGCGCGGCTACATCATCACGCAGGACGAGGCCTACCTCGCCCCTTATAATGACGCCGTGCCCCGGGTGACCGCCCAGTACGAAGCGCTTGAAGCCATCCTGCGCCCCTTCCCCACGGTGGCCGACGAAGTTGCCCAGCTCAAGAGCGACATCGATTTCAAACTCAATGAGTTGGCCCAGACCATTGAATTTGTGAGGTCCGGCAATGCCGGTGATGCGGTGGAACGGATTGGCACTGATGTGGGCAAGGAAGCCATGGACAGGATGCGCCAGTTCCTTTCCGACCTGTTGACAGGCATTGACCAGCGCCTTGCCGAAAGCGACCAAAACCAGCGCAACACCTTGGCGCTGATGCGCTGGGTGTCGATCATCGGCGGGCTGATCATCCTGAGCGTCGTTGGCGGCGCAATCTGGGCCGTGCTCTCTTACACCCAGGAACTCGCCCGCGCACGTCAAGCGGTCGAAGAAGCCAATGCAAGCCTTGAAGAACGCGTCAAGGAGCGCACCTCCGAGCTGGGAAAGGCCAACGAGGAAATTCAGCGCTTCGCCTATATCGTCACCCACGACCTGCGGGCACCGTTGGTGAACATCATGGGCTTCACCACCGAGCTCGAAACCGGCATTGGCTCGGTGCGCACTTATATGGAAGCGCAACCTGAGGCCGATGCGGAAGACCCGGTCGCCAGCGAGGCCCGTGCCGCCGCGATCGAGGACCTGCCGGAAGCCGTCACCTTTATCCGAGCCGCAACTCGCAAGATGGACGGGCTGATCAACGCGATTCTCAAGATTTCGCGCGAAGGACGGCGCCAATTGCGGCCCGAGCCCATCGATCTTTCCGAAATTGCCAACGCCACAGCCAATGCCGTGCATCATCAGGTCGTCGACAGCGGCGGAGAAATCGTCACCGACATTCGCACCAACCGGGTGGTGACCGATAAGCTGTCTATCGAGCAGATTCTGGGCAATCTTCTCGACAACGCCATCAAGTATCGCCAGCCGGACCGCCCGCTGCATGTCGAAATCCGGGCGAGAAATGTCCTGGCCAACCGGATCGTCATCGAAGTCGAGGACAATGGCCGCGGCATCGCCGCCACGGACCACGAACGGGTGTTCGAGCTGTTCCGGCGTTCTGGTTCTCAGACGCAGGCGGGCGAAGGCATCGGCCTTGCACATGTACGCACAATGGTGCGCTCGCTTGGAGGCGACATCACCCTTAAATCCGTGTTAGGCGAAGGCACGACATTCTTTATCCACCTGCCACGTGACGTGCGCAGCTACCTGGGGAGCACGCAGGCATGAACGACGCACGACCGGTTACCATCATCATGGTCGAGGACGATGAGGGCCATGCGCGCCTTATCGAAAAGAACATCCGGCGCGCCGGGGTTGCCAACGAGATCGTGGCCTTTACCAACGGCACCGACGCGCTGGCCTATCTGCTGGGCCCCGATGGCTCGGGCGTGGTCAATCGCGGCCGCCAACTGCTGGTACTGCTCGACCTCAACCTGCCCGACATGACCGGCATCGACATCCTGGAGAAGGTCAAGGGCAACGACCATACCAAGCGGTCCCCGGTGGTGGTGCTGACCACGACCGACGACCAGCGCGAAATCCAGCGCTGCTACGACCTGGGCGCCAATGTCTACATCACCAAGCCCGTGGACTATGATGGATTTGCCAATGCCATCAAGCAATTGGGGCTGTTCTTCTCGGTAATGAAGATTCCCGAGGCCGAGTGATCTTTATGCCGAACCGCACGCCGCATGTGCTCTATATCGATGACGACCCGGGGCTCGCGCGCCTGGTCGAAAAGGCCATGCAGCGGCGTGGATACGAGTTCACGCATGCGCGTAACGGTGAGGAAGGCCTAGAGCGGATTCGCGCCGGTGGCGTGGATGTCGTGGCCCTCGATCACTACCTCCCGACTGGAACGGGCCTGGATGTGCTTGCGGGAATGGACGGCATCGAGGATCGTCCGGAAGTGGTCTATGTGACGGGATCGGCGGAAACGGCTATTGCTGTTGCCGCCCTCAAGTCTGGCGCGGGTGACTTCGTGCCCAAGACCGCAGCCGAAGACTTCATGGAACTGCTGCTTTCGGCCATCGACCACGCGATCGACCACCTGCGGCTCAACCGCGCCAAGGCAAGGGCCGAACGCGAAGTGCACGAGGCGCGCGAACGCGCTGAAACGCTGTTGGGCGAGGTCAACCATAGGGTCGCCAATTCGCTGGCCATGGTGTCCGCACTTGTGGGGCTACAGGCCAATGCAGTGGATGATCCGGAGGCCAAGCGGGCGTTGAACGAAACGCAAGCCCGCATCCAGGCTATCGCTGGCGTGCACAGGCATCTCTACACTAGCGACGACGTACGGTCCGTGGAAATTTCCGACTACCTCAATAGCCTGATCGGTGAACTGGAAAACACCGTCCAGGCAGAGGGTAAGATGCCGAGTATCCGCGTCGAGGTCACCGCCTTCCATCTCCCCACGGAAAAGGTGGCATCGCTGGGCGTCATCGTGACCGAGCTCGTCACCAACGCCCTTAAATATGCCTATTCCGACCGCGAGCCCGGCGAAGTGCGGGTGAATATGAGCCATAATTCCGAGCAGGTTTTACTCGTGGTCGAGGATGACGGGATTGGCTGGAACGGCTCGGGCAAGCCGCAGGGCACTGGGCTGGGAAGCCGCATCGTGCGCGCCATGGCCCATGCTCTCGATGCGACGGTGAGCTACAGCGACGGCCCGGGTACGCGGGTGCTCGTCACTTTCCCCGTCTGAATTCGCGACGAGAGCTGATCCAACCGCGCCTGTGCTGCGTTGTTCGAACCGAACGCAGTGTGAGTGGAGGCGCGGCCAATGCCAGCGGATACGGCGTCGAACGAGATTACCGATCTCATATCCCGTTGTGCGCTGCGCGACCGCGCCGCCTTCAAACTGCTGTATGAGCGCACCAATGCGAAACTCTTCGGAGTGACCCTGCGTATCCTTAAGAATAGGGCCGACGCCGAAGAGGCAATCCAGGAAGTGTACGTAAAAATCTGGCAACGCGCGGACCGTTTTGTGCCCGGCAATACCAGCCCGATCAGTTGGCTCGTGGCCATCGCGCGCAATCACGCACTCGATGTGCTCCGCGCGCGGCGCCCCGCTTCAGATAATATAGACGAGGCACTCGATATTGCGGACGACGGCCTTAGCCCTGAACAAGCCACGGCTGCCGGGCAGGAGCGCGGCCGTATCGAGGCCTGCCTGCGGACGCTGGAGAGCGATCGCGCCGAAGCGGTCAAAGGGGCCTATCTCGAAGGCTATAGTTATGAGGAGCTGGCCGAACGCTTTTCCGTGCCGCTCAATACCATGCGCACCTGGCTGCGCCGGAGCCTGATGCGGCTCAAGGACTGTCTTGCAGCATGAGCGAACAACCCCAAGAAACGGCCGACTCCCCTGCCCTTGTCGCTGAATATGTGCTCGGCGTTCTGTCCACGGCAGAGCACCAGCGGGTCGAACGGCTGATCGAGGCCAGTCCGCAGCTCAAAGCCGAGCGGGACTTCTGGATCGCGCACTTTTCCGCGCTGGATTCGGAGTTCGCGCCCGTGCCCGCGCCGGCTCATACTTACGCCCGTCTAGAAAGGCGGCTTTTCGGCGTTTCCGCGCCGGAAAAGGCATCCTTCTGGGAAAGTCTTGCCTTTTGGCGCGCGGTGGCCGCGGGCGCGCTCGCAGTTGCCGTCCTGTCCATCGGCTTTGCCACCCTCCGACCGGAGGTCCCCCAAGCCCCGCAAACCAGCACCCAGATGGTCGCCATGCTGGAAGAACCCGGCACCGAGGTGCGCATGGTGGCGCTTTACGACGGCACTGGCCAATTGCGCCTGACCACCCTGGCCGGCGATCCGGGGCAGGATCGTGACTACGAGCTTTGGGTGATCGAGGGCGGTAATGCGCCCAAATCCATGGGCATCGTGTCGGCCGAGTCACCTACGCTGGTTGTGCTGCCCGAAAGCGAATATGCCGGCTGGGCAGAGGATGCGCTGCTCGCCATCACGCTTGAGCCGCTGGGCGGTGGACCCGGCGGTATCCCCACCGGCCCGGTGGTCGCCAAGGGCATCCTCAGCGCGATCTGAGCACCCAACGCATATGAAAGAGGCCGCATCGCTGCGGCCTCTTGTCTTTTGGTTGCCTAGGCGCCCTTGACGCGGGCTGCCTGCCCGGTCTGGTGCCGGAACTCCGCCGGATCGAACGCACGGTCGCCATTGGCGTCGCGCACCCGCGTTGGCAGGCCCAGCTTGCCCAGAAGGTCGATGAACGGCACGGGCGGCAGTTCCTCGACATTGACCATGTGGTGGCAGTCCCACTCGCCCCTGGCGATCAGCATGGCCGCGGCGATGGCCGGCACGCCGGCCGTATAGGAGATGGCCTGGCTGTTGGTTTCGGCAAAGGCGTCCTCGTGATCGCTGATGTTGTAAACCAGCAGCTCAGCCGGAGCCCCATTGCGCGTGCCCTTGACCAGATCGCCGATAAACGTTTTGCCGGTGTAATCGGGAGCCAGTGACATGGGATCAGGCAGCACGGCCTTGACCACCTTGAGCGGGATCACTTCCAGCCCTTCGGCGGTCACAACCGGCTTCTCGGACAGAAGGCCGAGATTGTTGAGCACCGTGAAGACGTTGATGTAGTGATCGCCAAAGCCCATCCAGAACCGGATATCGGGGACGTCGAGATTGGCCGAGAGGGAATGCACTTCGTCATGGCCGGTCAGATACGTCGTCTGCGCGCCGACGACCGGCAGGTCGTCCGTGCGCTTGACCTCGAACATCTTGTTGGCGCGCCACTGGCTTTCCTGCCAGCTCCACACCGTGCCGGTGAATTCGCGGAAGTTGATCTCGGGATCAAAATTGGTCGCAAAGTAGCGGCCATGGCTGCCCGCATTGACGTCGATGATGTCAATGCTGTCGATCTGGTCGAAATAGGCGTTGGCGGCCAGGGCGGCATAGGCATTGACCACACCCGGATCAAAACCGGCGCCCAGGACGGCGGTAACGCCCTTGCGCTCGCATTCCTCTCGATGCTTCCACTCGTAATTGCCGTACCAGGGCGGCGTCTCGCACACCTTGGTGGGGTCTTCGTGGATAGCCGTGTCGATATAGGCGACGCCCATGTCGATACAGGCGCGCAGCACGCTCATGTTGAGGAAGGCCGAGCCGGCATTGAGAACGATCTGGCTCTTGGTCTGACGGATAAGGGCCTTTGTGGCCTCGATATCCATGGCATCGAGTTGATGCGCAGCCAGGATGCCCGGGCGCTTGAGCGCTTTTTTCTCAAGGATGGAGCCGATGATGGCTTCGCATTTCGACAGTGTGCGGGAGGCGATATGAATGTCTCCGAGCACGTCATTGTGCATGGCTGCCTTAAAGGCAGCAACTTGCGCGACACCTCCGGCGCCGATGATCAGCAGGTTCTTTTTCAATTGGCACGAAACACCTTTTTCGAGGGGTAACGGATCAGCCTGTCCTTATGACAGGCTGGCGACATAGTCGGCATAATCGAACGATTGTACAAGTTCGATCGTGCCGTTCTTCCTGGCAATGGCTATAGCGGGCATGGCCACGCCGTTGAACCAGTTTTTCTTCACCATCGTGTATCCCCCTGCATTGAGCAGTGAAATCCGATCGCCGATATGCAGCTCGGCAGGGAAGTCGAACTCGCCGAACACATCTCCGGCAAGACAGGATTTGCCCGCAATCACATAGCGGTAGGGTCCGGAATTGGGCGCAACGGCGCCGCTCTCCCGATACACCAGCAAGTCCAGCATATGGGCTTCGACGGCCGAGTCCACAATGGCGATGGACTTGCCGTTTTCCACAATGTCGAGAACCGAAACCTCGAGCGTGGTCGTATCGGTAACGACCGTGTCGCCGGGTTCGAGATAGACCTGGACGCCAAACTTCTCGGCAAAGGCCTTGAGCCGGGCAGCCAGGCCCTCGATGTCGTAGCCGGGTTTGGTGAAGTGGATACCGCCACCCAGGCTCACCCAGTCGAGACGTTCCAGAAGGTCACCAATCCGCGCTTCGATCGTGTCGAGCAGTTCGGAAAACGCCGGCACGGAATCATTTTCGCAATTGCAGTGCAGCATGAAGCCGGAAATGCGGTCCATCGCCGCCTCGACCTTGCTCCGGTCGGATTCGCCCAGCCGGCTGAAAGGCCGAGCCGGGTCTGCCAGATCGAAGTGCGAATGGCTGACACCCGGATTGACGCGCAGGCCAACGGGAAGGTGGGCCGCCTTGGCACCGAAGCGCTCAAGCTGGCTCACCGAGTTGAAGATCATCTTGTCGGCATTGGCCACGGCCTCATCGATCTCGGCATCGGACCATGCGACCGAATAGGCATGCGTTTCGCCGCCGAACTTTTCACGGCCGAGCTTGAGTTCGTTCAGGGACGACGAGGTCGTGCCGTCCATGTGCGGCGCGATCTGCGGAAAGGTCGACCAGGTGGCAAAGCACTTGAGCGCCAGAAGACACTTCGCACCCGAGAGCGAACGCAGAAGATCGACGCGCGCGAGGTTCTGCTCAAGCGCATTCTCGTCGATCAGATAGTATGGGGTAGCCAGGGGCATCGCGCCAACTCCAGGCAGGGTTTCCAGACGCAACAGCCATAGACAGGCGCCCCGGAAACACGACCAACAAAAAAAGAGCCATGAATGGCTCCAGCGTGTGCCCGCCGGTATCCGGCGGAAGTCAGCGTATCGTTTAGCGACGATGGAACCAGAAAGTCAACGCCAGTTGACCTATAAGCCGGGTTCTGTAGGGCCGCGTTGCCGCGACGTGGTGACCATTCATCTGAGGCGGCTGTCGCCAGCGCGCTCATGCAACCAACCCGGACGACATGGCCTCGAAACAGGCTGGGTTGCCCCGCGTCATCCCTATTTGGTCTTGCTCCCGGTGGGGTTTACCGTGCGGCTTCTGTTTCCAGACGCCCGGTGCGCTCTTACCGCACCCTTTCACCCTTGCCGCTCCGAAGAGAGGCGGTTTGCTTTCTGTGGCACTTTCCCTGGGGTCGCCCCCGGCGGCTGTTAGCCGTCACCGTGTTTCGATGGAGCCCGGACTTTCCTCCAGCATGGGGTTACCCCCATGCCAGCGGCCACCCGGTCAACTGGCGGGCGGATATGTGCGGGAGGCGCGGGCCGCCGTCAAGTCAGCAATGGCTGCGGCTTGGGCTTGGTGATGGCCTGGTAGGCGAGGTTGATGGCCGACATGCGCGCCGTTGCAACGTCGATCAGTTCCTCGGGCACGCCCTTGGCGATCAGCCGGTCTGGATGATGTTCGGCAACCAGCATGCGATAAACCCGGCGCACTTCCTCGGGCGGTGCATCATGGCTCAGGCCCAGCACGGTATAGGGATCGACACCCTCTTCCAGCACCACATGCTGGGACGCAATCTGCTCGAAACGCGCGTCGTCAAACCCGAAGATCGAACTCACGTCGCGCAGATAGTCGAGCTCGGCTTCATGCACGAGGCCGTCTGCAGTGGCGATAAAGAACAGACCGTCCAGCACATGCTCGAGCGTTTCGGGCGTGTCGGAAAAGAACCGCGCCACCTTGCGCGCATAGGCGTCGTAACCGGCGACATCCTGCTTGGCGAGGTTGAAGAGCTTTTCCACCTGCGGCTCATTGCCCTTGGCAATCTCGACCGTCGCATTGAAGGCCCTGACTTCGGACGCGGTCACCGCGCCATCGGCAATCGCCATTTTGGCGGACAGGGCAATCAGCGCCAGCGTAAAGGCCGCGTCGCGCCCGCCGGGCAGCCAGGTGTCAGGGTCGAGCGCACTGGCCACGCGGCCAGCCAGCCCCGTTCGCTGGGAAAATGAGCCCAGAAACTCTGCGAATTTCTCACGCAGGCTCCGGTTTTCTTCCTCTTTGCGCACGCAACACAGCATGGTGGCGGCCCTTCGCATTGATTTGGGCGCAACCTACTGCGTTGCAGCGTCAGCGTCCATGCCAGCCATGGAATGCCTACTGCCCGAAGCCGGAATAGTAGTCATCAAGGAAAAAGCCCTCTGGCTCATATTCCGTCACCGGAACCTGCTGCCCGCGCTGATTGGCGCGGTTAGCCAGGAATTCGCTCAGCGGCCCGGACTCCCAGTCTTCGAGGTCCTCGGCAGTGATCAGGGGTCCGCCATCGTCCAGCACCAGCGGTGGCTGCACGGGTTGCGGCGACTGCAGTTGCAAAGGTTGCTGCGGCTGCAGGGCGGGCACGGTAGCAGGGGCTGGCGATAGGGTGGGCCCAATGGCTGGTCGGGACGGAGGCCGCTGGGACACGGGCGTCGGCATGGTCACGGCGACAGCCGGCGGGGCAGAGGGCTCCGTTTGCATCGGGGTCTGGATCACCGGCCGGACAGGCGTTTCGGCAGTGGGTGCAGGCGTGACCACAGGTTCAGAGGCAGGCGCAGGCGTAACAGGGGCAGGCGCAGCAGGAGCGGTCGCAGTCGGCGTCGGCGCAGGGTCGGAGCCCGAAATATAGCTTGGGAGCGGCCGGCCACTCTCGACGAAGCGATCAACGGCATCGCCTGATGCGCTCGCAGTCTGCTGGGGCTGGGTTGGCGCCACCGCTTGAGTCTGGGCGGGCGGTGTCGCCGCCTGGCTCGGCGCGCCTGGCTCGGCGGCGGACGAGACTGCGGGTGCGACCACGTCCTCAACCACCTCAGGCGCGACAACGACGGCGCGGGGCGTCTCCGGCGAAACCTGTCGCATGGCAAAATCGAGAACGGGAATGCCGATGACCAGAGCGGCCCCGGCCCAGGCCAGTCCGTTGGTGATGCGGCGATCAATCTGCATTTGGCGCGTGTTCCGGCTTCATCATCAAGCGGGCGACATCGCCCCATTTCGTGGCCACAATATGAAGGGCCACGGCCAGGCATGATCTGCCTGGCCGCCTGAACCGCAGATGAACCAGATGTGATGGCTAGGCCAGCGGGCGGCGTCCCAGAAGGCGCGCTAGAGCCAGCACGAGGTTGGACCGGTTGAGGGTATAGAAGTGGAATTCGGTGACGCCTTCGTCCAGGAGCTCGGTGACCTGCTCGGCGGCTACGGCAGCAGCAACAAGGGCGTGGGTTTCAGGGTCATCCTCCAGCCCTTCGAAGCGGTCTGCGAGCCAGTCTGGAATGGACGCTCCGCAGCGGGCCGCAAAGCCGGAAATCTGCTTGAAGCTATGGATCGGCTGGATGCCCGGCACGATGGGCGCAGTGATGCCGGCCCGACGCGCGCGCTCCACGTAGCGCAGGTAATCGGAGTTGCGGAAGAACATCTGCGTAATGGCGCGATTGGCACCGGCGTCCAGCTTGCGCTTGAGGTTGTCGATGTCCTCGTCCCAGCTCTGGCTCTGCGGATGTCGTTCCGGATAAGCCGCAACGGAAATATCGAAGTCGCCAATGCGTCGGATACCCGCCACAAGATCGGCCGCATTGCGATAGCCGTCCGGATGGGGCGTGAAGGGCTGGCCCACCCCCTCGGGGGGATCACCGCGCAGCGCAACGATGCTGCTGACGCCGGCCTCCTTGTAGCCGCGGACGACATCGTCCACCTCGTCGCGCGTGGCCCCGACGCAGGTCAGGTGCGCCGCAGCCGGCACACCGGTATCGGCAGTGATGGAGCGGACCATGCGCAGCGTGCGTTCGCGGGTCGAGCCCCCTGCCCCATAGGTCACCGAAACGAAGCGCGGCTTGAGTGGCGCGAGCTTATGGATGCTCTCCCAGAACCGGGCTTCCATCGCATCCGTCTTGGGCGGAAAGAACTCGAAGGAAATCTGGAGGTCAGGGCGTTGGGCCGCCACCTGGCGGCTGGCGCGCTGTGCGTCGTCTAGCATGGGATCAATCCGTCCTGGCGCGGGCAACCAGGCGCCAGAGGCACACGGTCAGACCGCCATCGGTGTTATCGCTTGGAAATTCGCGGCTGGACGCCACGTCGAGGCCCGCGGCATCGGCCCAAGTGCGCATTTGCGCCGCGGAAAGTCCGAGCCGCCGGTGTTCATGCTCGGTCCTGAGGAATTCGAGATCATGGGGCGCGAAATCCACGATCAGCATTTCCCCGCCCGGCTTCAGCAGTTGGCGAGCTTCGGTGAGCATGCGGCCGGGATCATCGAAATAATGCAGCACCTGGTGAAGCACGATGACGTCGGCTTCGCCCATGCCCAGATCAAGCGCCGAAATGTCGCCCAACCGCACCTGTGCATTGGAAATACCTGCGCTGGAGAGGCGCGAGCGGGCGACCGCAAGCATTTCCCGGCTGGAATCGATGCCCACCCCATTGCGGTAAGCCGGCGCCAGCAGTTCCAGCATGCGTCCGGTGCCAGTGCCCAAATCGACAAGGAGGTCCACCTGCCGGCCTTCCAACTCCTTGAGCAGGGCCTGTTCGACGGCCGCTTCAGGCACATGCAGGGTTGCCAGAAGGTCCCAGCTTTCCGCGACCTTGGCGAAATACGCAGCCGCCTGCGCCTGCCGGGCAGCCCGCGTTTCGGCCTGCCGTGCCCGGTCACGACGATAATCCGGGTCGGCATTGTCGATGCGGCTCGTCAGCCAGCGCGCGAGTTCCGCGCCCGGCCCATCTGGTGCGAGGCGATAATAGGCCCAGGCCCCTTCGGCATGGCGCTGTACCAAACCGGCATCGGCGAGAAGCTTGAGATGACGAGACACGCGCGGCTGGCTCTGTCCCAGGATCTCGGTCAGGTCCTTGACCGAATGATCTCCGTCGGCCAAGAGGGCGAGCAGGCGCAGTCGCGTGCTTTCGCCCGCGGCCTTGAGAACGCCAACCATCTTGCCAAGATTGCTCATAGCCACCCCTGATATAAAGATATCTTTATATTCAGGCGCCGAGGCAGTCTAGTGCTTTTGTGCCCGAGTGGTCACGCGGTCTCGCGTTCCTCGCTCATGGAGCGCTTGCGGAAGGAATGGGCGCGCCAAAGTTCGAAAATGTGCTTGGCATCTTCGGCATCCAGCGCTTCGAAGCGCGATACGACCATGGCCTTGTCCGCCTCACTGGGCATATCCCGCCACGGCAAGGTGGCGACAATGGCTTCAAAAAGATCCGGCGTCAGCCCGGCAGCGCGAAGCGCAACGGTGATGGCCACATAGTCCTGGCTCGCGAGCCACTTGACCACGACTTCCGGCGCCACGCGCAGCATGACGGCAATCGCCGCTGCAGCGTGATGGCCGTAGCCAAAGCGCGCAAAGCGGGCCAGCGCACGATCGTCGAGCTGCTTGCGGTCAGCCAGGCCCTTGACCTGGTTATAGGCAACCTTCCACTCCTGGGCATTGAACCCGGCGCGGTTACGCAGGCGGTTGTACACCACCGCATTGACCTTGCCGGCGGCCACGGGATCGAAGCGCTTTTCGACTTCGCCGATGGATTGCAGAACCTTGCCGGCCACCGTGTCGATCTCGCCGCGCAGCGACTTCCAGTCGATGTCCTTGCGGCCACGCAGATCGGCAGCGATGTTGGCATCCTGCACGGCGCGCTCGACAAGACGTTCTAGGGTGGCTCGGTCAAACTCGGCATTGGCGTTGCGGACTAGCCGTACGACAGAGGCCGTTTCGCCATGTTCGACAATCGCTTCGCCCACGCGCTCGGTGACGGCGGCGCGGCCGGCAATGGCCACGCGATGCTCTTCCGACTGGGTGGAAATGATGTCGATTAGGTCGTCGTCACTGAGGACGTTGGAGAATTCGAGCAGCGGCCGAGCGACTTCGATGTCGTCATTGGCCAGCTTGACCACCACCGTGCCGGGCGCCCGCTCGAGCGGGGCCAGAAGCTTGGCGACATGGGCACGAGCTTCCACTTCGACGAGTTCGGCGAGCTGGCAGAGAACTTCGTCATACTGGGCGACCTGATCATCGTCGCACCGGTCGGACACGAAACTGAACAGCTGCGCCATATTGCGGAACAGCTGATCGCGTTCGCCGTGATTGTCGTCGCCGTTGAGGACCCTGAAGCTGGCAAATGCCCGACTGCCCTCGAACATTTCGGTGTTGGTGTCGCTCATAAGTCCACTCTCCCGGCTTCTGCCGCTAACGGGGCGAGAGTGACCCAACAGCTGCTTGCGGGGCCTGAAAGGACCCAAGAGCATTTAATTCAAATTGCATCGAACGGCGAAGGCCACTTCCAACCCATAAAAAAGCCCTCGCCGCGGTGAACGGCGAGGGCATTGCTGGATGCGGAAGGCTTTTAGCGCAGATCGAAGCGGTCTGCGTTCATCACCTTGACCCAGGCGGCGACGAAATCCTGCACGAACTTGGCCTGCGAGTCCGACTGTGCATAGACCTCGGCAAGTGCACGCAGCTGCGAATGCGAACCGAAGATCAGGTCGACGCGGGTGCCGGTCCACTTGATCGCACCGGTCTTGCGGTCGCGGCCTTCATAAACCCCATCCTCGCCAGCCTTGGGCGACCAGACGGTGTCCATGCTGAGCAGGTTGAGGAAGAAGTCGTTGCTCAGCGTGCCCGGGCGGTCGGTGAAAAGTCCGTGCTTGTTGACGCCGACATCGAGGACACGCAGGCCACCGAGCAGCACCGTCATTTCCGGGCCGGTCAGGCGCAGGAGCTGGGCGCGGTCGATCAGGGCTTCTTCCTGCTGCATGAAGGCACGGTTGCTGTAGTAATTGCGGAAGCCATCCGTGCGCGGTTCGAGCGCAGCAAAGGACAAGACGTCCGTCTGCTCCTGGCTGGCATCCATCCGGCCCGGGGTGAACGGCACCGTGACGCCGTTGCCAGCGGCCTTTTCGATGCCGACGCCACCGGCCAGCACGATCAGGTCGGCCAGCGAGATCTTCTTGCCACCAGCCTGGAAGTCGCGCTGGATGCCTTCGAGGACCGCAAGGACCTTGGCCAGTTGCGGGGGATTGTTGACTTCCCAATCCTTCTGCGGCGCAAGGCGAATGCGCGCGCCGTTGGCGCCGCCACGCTTGTCCGAGCCACGGAAGGTGGACGCCGAAGCCCACGCGGTCGAGACCAGTTCGGAAACCGACAGGCCCGAGGCAGCGATAGTCTGCTTGAGCTGGGCGATGTCCGCTTCATTGACCAGTTCATGGTCGACCGGCGGAATGACATCCTGCCAGATCAGGTCTTCGGCAGGCACTTCGGGGCCGAGATAGCGAACCTTGGGACCCATGTCGCGGTGGGTCAGCTTGAACCAGGCGCGCGCGAAAGCATCCGCGAACTGATCGGGATTTTCGAGGAAGCGGCGCGAGATCGGCCCATAGATGGGATCGAAGCGCAGCGACAGGTCGGTCGTCAGCATGGTCGGGCGATGCTTGCGGTTCGGGTCGAACGCATCGGGAATGACGTGCTCGTCGGTCTTGGCGACCCACTGCTTAGCACCGGCTGGGCTCGTGGTCAGTTCCCACTCGTACTTGAAGAGGTTCTCGAAGAAGAAATTGCTCCAGCGCACGGGGGTCTGCGTCCAGGTCACTTCGAGACCGGAGGTGATAGCGTGACTGCCGTGGCCGCTTTCGTAGGAGCTCTTCCAGCCCAGGCCCTGGTCTTCGAGATCCGCGCCTTCCGGTTCCGCAGCGATCAGCGAGGGATCGCCGGCGCCGTGCGTCTTGCCGAACGTGTGGCCGCCGGCGATGAGAGCCACGGTTTCTTCGTCATTCATGGCCATGCGGCTGAACGTCTCGCGAATGTCGCGCGCAGCGGCAACAGGGTCGGGATTGCCGTTGGGCCCTTCCGGGTTCACGTAGATGAGGCCCATCTGGACGGCACCAAGCGGCTCGGAGAGCTGACGCTCGCCCGAATAGCGCTCATCGCCAAGCCAGGTGCCTTCCGGACCCCAGAACAGCTCCTCGGGCTCCCACACATCGGCGCGGCCACCCGCAAAGCCGAAGGTCTTGAAGCCCATGGATTCGAGCGCGACATTGCCCGTAAGGATCATCAGGTCGGCCCAGGAGATGGCGTTGCCATACTTCTGCTTGATCGGCCACAGCAGGCGCCGCGCCTTGTCGAGATTGGCATTGTCCGGCCAGGAGTTGAGCGGCGCAAACCGCTGCTGACCCTGCCCTGCGCCGCCGCGACCGTCCGTGATGCGATAGGTCCCCGCGCTATGCCAGGCCATACGGATGAACAGACCGCCATAGTGGCCGAAGTCGGCCGGCCACCATTCCTGGGAATCGGTCATCAGCGCGTGAAGGTCAGCCTTTACCGCCTCGAGGTCGAGCGACTTGAACGCTTCGGCATAGTCGAAGTCCTTGCCGAGCGGATCGGACAGATCGGAATTGCGGTGCAGCATCGACAGGTCGAGTTGCTT
Organism: Pseudomonadota bacterium; assembly: GCA_023391095.1. Classification (GTDB taxonomy): domain Bacteria; phylum Pseudomonadota; class Alphaproteobacteria; order Rhizobiales; family Devosiaceae; genus Devosia. The sequence continues at coordinate 4,816 of JAEWBN010000019.1, read as the reverse complement.
GGGCCACCAGTCGCGGTTGCTGCGCACATTGCGACCACCATGATCGACCGGGCACTTGCCGGCAGATTCGCCATGGGGATTTGCGGCGATAATGTCGTCCATATCTGACCTCCAGAACTGAAATTTGAGGGCTTATAGGACGCAACCGATCATTAGGCCAATTGATAATTCTTCCGGTTATGATAGGAAAAACCTATCATGATCACGCTCAAGCAAATGCGCTACGCTCTGGCTGTGGCAAGGACCGGGCACTTCGGCCGGGCCGCATCGGAATGCGCCGTTTCCCAGCCTGCGTTGTCCCAGCAGATCCTCGCCCTTGAAGAATTGTGCGGCACTCCGCTGTTTGATCGCAGCCGATCCGGCGTGACCCCGACCCCTTTTGGTCGGGAATTTCTGGAGCGGGCCGATGGGGTGCTCAGGGCAGCCGATATGCTCGACAGTTTCGCCATCCGCTCCGGCGCCGATCCCGTGCGCCCGATCCGTTTCGGGTTGATTCCAACGGTAGCCCCATACCTGCTGCCCCAGATATTTCCTGAACTGACGCGGGCCCTACCCGATCTCAAGTTCACCATCAGCGAAAGCCGCACGGAGAGTTTGCTGTCAGCGATCACCGACGGGTCTCTGGACATTGCCCTGATCGCCACGGACGCCCCGACCGAGGGCCCCAAACTGGTCGTGGAAACGCTGTTCGAGGATCAGTTCGTCTTGGCGACTCCGCGCGATGAAGCCACCGACGCGCCGGTCTCGCTGGCCAACCTGCAGCCGGAACGTATACTCCTCCTTGATGAAGGGCACTGCTTTCGCGACCAGACCATTGCCGCCTGCCGGCTCGAGGGGGAGCGCGGCACGCGCACATTCGCGGCAACCTCGCTGTCCACCATTGTCGAGTTCGTCGCCAACGGTCAGGGCGTGACGCTCCTCCCGTCCATCGCCCTGCGCAAGGAAGCCAGCGACTCCCGGATCGCCATCCACAAGCTCGATACGCCGAGCGCGGGGCGGCAACTGCGGATGGTCTGGCGCGCCGCGACACCCTTCGGGGACACCTATGCCCGTATCGCCGATGTCATCCGGCATAGTCCGCTGGGCAGCGCCGCCTAGGCGGCGGCGCGGTTATAGCGTCGGAAGCTGTCGTAGGAAAAAACCACCAGCGACAGCCAGATCAGCGCGAAGCTGAACAGGCGCGTGGCATTGAGGTGCTCGCCGAAAAGAAAGATCGCGAGCAGGAACTGGATGGACGGCGCCAGGTACTGGAACATGCCAATGGTGGTCATCCTGAGCCGCCGGATGCCATAGGCGAACAGAAGCAGCGGTATGGCCGTGGCCGGGCCTGTCAAAACCAGAAGCAGCATGAGATGCGGCTCCGTATGCGCGCCAGCCCCGTTCACAACGAGGTCATATCCCACAAAGGCCAGTGCAAAGGGCGCCACTATTGCGGTTTCCGCAAAGAGCCCCGTGGCCGGTCCGGCCTTGGCTGTCTTGCGGATGAAACCGTAAAAGCCGAAGGACAGCGCCAAACCCAGCGCCACATAGGGTACTTTGCCCAGCCCGACAGCCTGAATGAGGATGGCCACGCAGGCCATTGCAATGGCGATGGTTTGCCGCCGGTTCTGCCGTTCGCCCAGAAACACCATGCCGATGGCCACATTGACCAGCGGATTGATGAAATAGCCGAAGCTGGCCTCAAGCACCTGCCCCGTCTCGACGGCCCAGACATAAAGCAGCCAGTTGCCCACCAGCAGCACCGAAGAAATGGCGATCACGCGCATGCGGCGCCGGTCGCGGAACACCGCAATTACCTCTGCAAAGCCGCCCGTGGCAGCGATGATAATCGCGAGCAGCAACAGCGACCACACGGTCCGCTCGGCGACGATCAGCACCGCACCCACTTCTTCCAGCATGCGGAACAGGATGGGCAGAAAGCCCCACAGCAGATAGGCGCCGAGGGCCGCGACGACGCCCTTTCGGGTTTCCATGCTGTCGGTTTGGTGCGGCACGTGGGCTGGGACCGCCACTTCGGGCGCCTGCTCGGGCAATGTCATGATCTACTCCGCGCCGCCTTGGGCGCAGGACCGATTTACCAGCGCCAGGGACCTCCCGCCAATAGGAGTTTGTGATGCCCACACTTGCAAAGGTGATGTCTTGGGCCAACCTTTGACTCCGTCGAACGTTCTTTGGCTGTGGGAGCGCTCATGCCGCCCCTGCCCCGTCTTAAACAGAGGAGCATAAGATGAAAAAGCCTACGACGTGGATCCTGATCGCCAACGGCACACAGGCTCACGTTCTTGAACATAACGGGCCTGGCAAGGGGCTTTCGGTTATCAAGGGCATGGATTGGTCAATTGCTCCCCTGCAGGCCCAGGACATCAACACCGACCGTCAGGGCCGTGGTCCGACTGGCGGCGCCATGGAGGCCCGGACCGACGCGGCCGACCATCGCGAAGCCGAGTTCGTGCGCAATCTGGCGCAGGTCATGGACGAAAAGGCCAAGAGCGGCGCTTATGACCGGCTGATCATCGCGGCAGCGCCCATCGCGCTCGGCAACCTGCGCAAGGGCCTTTCCGAGCATGTCAAAAAGACTATCGTGGCGGAGCTGGACAAGGATCTGACCAACCTGCCAACCCCGCAGCTATCCAAGCATTTCGACGGCATCATTGCAGTCTGATTGGGCTGGATTTTCAAAGCGTTGAGCTGGGCTCCCGACTCAATTCGTGACCCGCTTGAATCTGTCTGGCAAGGAGCGGAATCGGCAGATGAACTGCCGGTTCCCAACGTGAGCGCCTCAGTACCTTCCGGCGCTAATCCTCTGAATCCTCGTCGCTTTCGTCGTCGTCGAAAGCGTCCAGAAACTCAAGCAGCAGCGCGTTGACCAGATCGGGACGCTCGATGCTGGGGATATGCGCCACTCCCTCCAGCATCACCGCAAAGGCGTTGGGCATTGTCTCGGACAGGGTTTCGTGGCGCTCGATGATGGCGGTGAAATCCTCGTCGCCAACGATCAGCAGGCTTGGCGCGCTGACCTGCTCCATGCGGCGCCAGGCATCGGGCCGCTGTTCTTCTTGCGTCAGCCGCGGCTTGGCGAGCGCAATGGCGTTCATGTCGAGAAACAGGGCCCGGGCGTCGCCGCTCGCCCGGCCGCTTTGCGAGCGGGGACCATCAAGCCATTGATGCGCCTGAACTTTATTGACGAGATCGAGATCGCCGCGCTCCCAGGCGTCTTCCTCGGCCATTTCGATGGCTTCTTCTTCCGCCGTAGCGGTCCAGGGCGCGCCGGTAATTGAGGTGCCGATGAGGACCAGCCCAAGAATGCGCCCGGGATGGCGCAGGGCAAAATCCACGGCCAGCCCACCCCCCAGCGAGCAGCCGACAAACACCGCGGCATGGATGTCGAGACTGCGAAGCACCGCCTCTAAGTCATCGACATGATTGAAGTTTTCGTCTGGACTATCGGTTTCGCCAAAGCCGCGCCGATCATAAGCCACCGCCTGCCAGCCCTCGGCGGCAACCTCCCGCATTTGGTCCAGCCACATGCGCTTGTCGCAGACCCCGGCGTGGAGGAAGACGACGGGCAGGCCTTCGCCCATGGTCAGGCCGGACAGTTTCGCGCCACCGGAGATGACCGTAAATGGGGTGCCCGGGTCGTTGGATGGGTCCGTCACTGCAGCAGGGCCGCGCAGAATTTGAGCGCTTCTTTGTGTCCGAACCAGCAGCCCGGCTCGTCCGCGAGCGGAGCAAAATTGCCAAGTTCTTCAGGGGGATAGCCCGGCACGGCTCCGGCTTCGATAAGGTAGCCTAGTCCCTCGCCGCCACTGGTCTGGGCGAAGACGAAGACCTTGCCGTCGGGCAATTCGAAGGTGATGCCGCCGCCATCGACGGCCACATCGCACGCGAACGGGTCGTAGCCGGTCATGGAGCACTCGCCCGGTGCTGCCTGTGCCGGCATGGCGAGGGCCAAGCCGACGCTAAACACCGCCCCCGACAGAAAATTCTTCATCCATTCCCCCAGAACGCAACCCAGACGCGAGGATCTGCCCCGGCACAGCATAGGGTCCGGGACCCAGCAAATCCAAAGGCTTTTCGCATGGCTGCGGGATGATGGTAAAGGGCCGAATACGTTAGCAGACTGTTGACGCTGACCACCGCGCTAGCGGGGAAAATGCCACTCCGAGGTCACTTCGAGTGAACGGTCTGCCAAAACGGCGGATCGATCGCCGGGACGAGCGGCCAGGACACGGTCGCGCTCGTCGATCAGCGCGACGATTTCCGGTTCGTAGGCGGTCAGTACGGCGGTGAGCCAGCGATTGACCAGATAGGACGGCGACGGCATCTGGATATCGAAACGCGGAAGTAGCCCGACCGTGGTTTGGGCATCGGCCCAGTCATCGGCCACGACCCATTGGTTGACGGTGAAGAGGCGCAGGAGGCGTCCCTCGGCGTCGACGCCGACGGCGACAAGATGGTGGATGGGACCATCGGGTCCATCTGGGCGAAGGAAGCAATGGAAGTGCCCATGCTCGAGCGCGCCCTCTTCGGCGGGGTGGCAGTGGTAGAACCACTGCGCATTGCTCACGGGGTCGAACACATCGCCCGGCGGGTAATGGTCCCAGGCGGCAATGGCATCGACCCCGCGAAAGGTGTCGGAGAGCACGGTGAGCCCGCCTTTGGCGAGAACGGCCTCGCAGAAGGCAATCTCAGCCAGGGCTCTGTCGCGCTCTCCGCTCATCAGGGGGTCACCACCAGATCAGGCGCTTCCTGGCCCTCTGGCTTGACCTTGGGCGGCGGCGGCGGCGCCTGCAGGGCCGGCGGCGCGGTTTCGGCG
>JAEWBN010000017.1 GCA_023391095.1 Pseudomonadota bacterium | reverse complement strand
AGACGGTTATCGACAGCACCGGCATTGACCTGCGCGGCGCGGAGCATGTCGTTGGTCTCTGGACGGACGGTACCACGGCATACCTTTTCGCCGATGGCGAAGTCGTCGGCTCGGGTGCGTGGACAGGCTCACTGCCAACAGCCACCACATGGTTGCTCGGAGCGGTCAACAACAACGGCACCGCCACGGCCTTCTTCGGTGGCTCTCTGCTGGTTCCACTGGTTGGGCGCTCCACCTTGGACTTGTCCACTGCCAAGCGCATCCGTTCCGAACTTCTCAAGATCTAGGAGCCAAATGATGGCCAACCTGCCTGCAATCTGCGTCTGCACCGCCGCTGCCCGCGAGAACGTCAACAAGGTCTGGGAAGCCATGGGGCGCGGCCCTGGCACTTTCAGCCGCAAACTGACCGACGACCCCAACGCGACAACCGAAAGCCCTGCTACCCACTATCTGATGAGTGACGCGTCAGCCTCCGACGAGGATGTTGCCGAGTGGCAGGCCATGGCCAACGGAGACTTGCCGGACATCGGCACTAACGTGTGGGGGCAGGATGGCATTATCGACGCTGCAACCGCACAGGAAGCGATCAGCGGCGCGAACCTACAGGTCTATTCGGCTTCTGGCGATGTGATCCCGACCGAACATGCTGCGGGCATTCTCGCCAGCCGTGGCCTTCGCTTCGTGCCCGATCCTGAGTTCTGAGGCACCCACACCCTCACATCAAGTGGGGGTGAGCCGGGACGGCTTTTCCGCCCCGGCTATGCCTTCAAAGCTCGGTCGAGAACTGGAAGGCGTTGAAGCGGTCGGCGACAAGGCGGCCTGCGTTCTTCACATGCACATAGGTTTCGATAAAGACGGCGCTGCTCTTCCAGCCGCCGGCGTCCATGGCGGTCCGGATGTCCATGCCGAAGCCAATGGCGTTGGTCGCAAAGCTGTGGCGCCCGCAGGCATGGCTCGATTTGTACGGTATCTCGGCCCGTCGACAGACGGCCATGATCCTGTCATTGACGCCGTAGCGCGAGCGATAGCCAAAGACCGGCGCATCCATGTCGGCGGTTTCGCGCAGGGCATGGAGCCGGGCGACGAGCTCGTCGGTCAGATGCCTGACAGAATTGACGTCTGTCTTGGTCCGCAGCAGCAGCGCCTTGCGACCGATGAGATCGACTTCCGACCATTCCAGCCGGATGGCCTCGCTGACCCGCGCGCCGGTATGGGACATGAACAGGACCAAGGCCGCGAGATGGGGCAGGTTGTCGGCCTCGCATTGACGGCAGAACACATGAAGCCATGCCTGGCTGGCCGGAGATTTGCGCTTGCGCTTCTCTTCCTTGAAGCGGCGCAGGCGGATTTGGGGCGCCCAGCCGCGCTCGTAAGCGTGCAGCATGACGGCCCTCGCGGGTGTGATCGCCTGGCGGTTCCGGGTGGAGTTGGCCTGGGTCGGATAGACTGCCTTGGCCATCTCATAGATGGTGAACGGCACAATTTCGGTCACGGGCAGGTGTCCGAGCTCGGCAATGATCTTGTCGAGATGCCGGGCCTCGCCGCCGTTGTTGATATAGCTTTCGCTAGCCATTGCGAAAGTCGGCCCATTGCGGGCGCCTAGAAATAGTGGTGTGACAGCGTCAGCCATCCTGAACCTCGTTCGTTCGGGTTTGGTTAGAGCGCGCCGTGGTCTGCCAGGACCCGGCGCGTTCGCACTCTAGCGGTGACAAGTGACCGCCTGAACTGCTCTCGCCCGGTAATCTTAACGGCCCCGCTTCGGCGGGGTTTTTCTATGTCCTGAAAGGAAAGACAAATGACGACTTATCGCGGCAATGCCGGCGTGTTGAAGGTCGGTGCGGTGCCGACGGCCGTGGCCGAGCTGACCGGCTTCACCATCACAGCGACGGCGGGGACGCTCGAGGACACCGCGCAGGGTGACACGGCCCGCACCCACAAGCCGGACGGGCTGCCGAGCTTCAGCGGCTCGATGCGCGGCCATTACTTCCCAGGGGACACCAACGGCCAGGCGGTTGTGGTGGAGGGGGCCGAACTCGCCTTCGAAATGTCGCCGATCGGCACGGCCACGGGCCTCGCCAAGCTGAGCGGCAACCTGATCGTGACCAATGTCGAAATTGCCAGCGACAATGGCGCGATCGTGCCGTTTACGGCGCAGTTTCAGGGCACCGGCCCGCTCGTGCGCGGGGCTCATACCTGATGAACCCGCTACAGCAGGCAATCGCCAATCATGCCCAGCCAGAAGCGCGCCGGCGTATCGAAGTGCCCGAATGGTCGCTCGACGGCGGGGCCACGCCACTGGTCATCTATTACACCATGGTGACGCTCGACGACCTGCAGCAGGTCAATGAGATGGCCAAGTCCGGCGCGGTCAATCGCATTGCGCCCTATCTGATCGTGCTCAAGTCCACCAATGAGAAGGGCGAGCAGCTGTTCAAGCTGGGCGATGCGCATTTCCTGCGGACCAGTGCGGCGCCGGACGTGCTGCAGAGCATTGCGCTCAAGATGATGGGCCGGATTTCCGAAGAGGAAGCGCGGGGAAACTAGAAGCCGATCCCCAGCTCTTCAACATCTTCTGGCTGGCGGATCGGCTGCACAAGACTCCCAAGGAAATCCGCGAGGGCTTCACCCTCGCCGACTATGACCACTGGCTGGCCTATCTTTCGCTCAAGGCCGAATATGAGGGGCGGACATGAACCCGCAACTGGCAGTTGCCATCACGGCGAAGAACCAGACCAAGCCCGCATTCGACGCGGTTGTCAGCGATGCCAACCGCGTCGGGGCAGCGCTGACAAGTCAGGGAGGCCGGGCGGCGGCCGCCATGAACGGCACCAGCTTCGCAACGGCCAATGTGGCGGCGCAGCTCAACGATATCGGGGTGATGATGGCTTCGGGCCAGTCACCGCTGATTCTGGCCATCCAGCAGGGCACCCAGCTCAACCAGGTGTTTACCGGGATGAGCGGCGGACAGGTGCTGGGGGCGCTCAAGACGGCTTTCCTGAGCCTCGTCAACCCTATCTCGCTGATCACCATCGGCACGATCGCGGCGAGCGCGGCGCTGTTTCAGTACCTGACCAGCCTCAACACCGACGGCAAGCAAGCCACGGAAGTGATCAAGGAGCAGAACGACCTGATCCGGCGCGTGGCCCAGAACTGGGGCGAGGCGGTTCCCTCGCTCAAGGCCTATGTCGACGAACTTGACCGGGCCGCTTCGGTTTCAGACCTGAATAAAGCTACCGAGGTGTTGGTGGACGAAGCCTTCGCTGAAGCGCGCAGCAGGGTATCCGACCTGCGCGTGGAACTGGCGGCCGCGCGGACAGATATTCAAGCCGTCGGGGGAACGGCTGATGAAATCGACGCCCTTCAGTCTGCATTCTCGGAGCTGGAAGCCAAGATCGCCGATGGGTCGGTAACCTCTGCCGACCTAGATACCGTTCTTTCGACACTTGCGGGCACCACTGGCGCCGAAACGGTTCCCACCATGAAAGGGTTTAGGGACGTTCTGGTAGCGCTCATCCCTGTCATTGCCGCGGCGGCCGCCCGAACCGGCCAGCTCAATGCTGAGCTGGCTGCTGTCATGATGCAGGGTCCCGACCCGAAGATTTTCTACGACCAGCAGGAATTCATCGCCGAGCAGGAGCGGCTCAACGCGCTCACGGCCGAGCAGCTGTCGCTCGAACGGGAAATGGATCGGGTCAGGGGCGAGGCCAAGAGTGGCGATGTCATCCTGACCGAGCAGCAGGTGCTCAACCTGGCGCAGCAGCGGCTTGCTGCCGAAGAGCGGCGCCGGCAGCTGGCGCAGGACGACCGGTCCGGCGCCAAGTCCATTTCCGATCTGGAGCGCGAACAGCAGGCCGTGGCCGCGCTGATTTCCGAGCTGGAGCATGAGCAGAGCCTGATGGGGCTCAGCGCTGTCGACAAGGAAGTGGCCAATGCCTTGCGCCGCGCCGGGGCAGCGGCCACCGACGAAGAACGGAAAAAGATCGAGGCGCTGGTTCGGGTCATGGCCGAGCAGGAGGCCATGCAGAAAATCGTGGCCAATGAGACCGCCTTCTATCGCGCCACGGTCGGCGGCTTCGTGAACGACCTGACCAATGGCCTGCGGCAGGGCAAGGACTTCTGGACGGCACTGGGCGATGCCGGTGTGTCGGCTCTCGACAAGATTGCCGACCGGGCCATGTCGATGGCGCTCGACGGGATCTTCGACATGATCTTCGGCGCGGCCATGGGTGGCGGGGGATGGGGCGGCAATCCGTTCAGCCTTGGAGCTGGAGGGCCGGGTTTTCTCGGAGGGGGTGCATCAGCGTGGGGCAGCTGGGAGGGAGGTGGCTACACTTGGGACGGGCCTCGCACGGGGGGCGTCGACGGTCGAGGGGGGCGCTTTGGTATCCTCCATCCCAACGAAACTGTTATCGACCACTCTCGGGTGCCGTTGAAATCGTACGAGCAAGGGAATGAAGGGCGGGCCCTCAGAGTGGAAATCTACAACGAAGGCGGCCAGCCCGTCGCGGCCAAGTCTGCGACAATGAGCAGTGAGAACGGCGTAGAAGTCGCTCGCATTATTATTGGCACGGTCAAGAATGCTATCGCGGATGGCAGCCTCGACGGTGCTCTGCGGGGTGCTTACGGGCTAGGCAGAAAGGGCATCTGATGGCGCAAACTTGGCCAGCGTCCGTGCCGCACAAGCCGGCAGTCGATAGCTTAAGAGGAATCGGCTTTCAGCCGCCGCTCTCCACCGACATGGATGGCGGGAACCGTCGACGGCGGCGCAATGTCAGCCTCAATACGGCTAGTCTCGATATGACAATTCATATGACCAACGCGCAGTTTCTGATCTTCAAGGCTTGGGTGCGAGACACCCTGGTGGACGGCACGTTGCCCTTCACCATGCCGATTTGGACCGGCGCAGCCTATGAAGAGCGGACCTGCTCATTTGTCGAGCCTTATCAGTTTGGCGCGGCCGGATCCCGGCGTCAGTCCGTGTCTTTCCAGCTCGATGTGGAGGGATACTGATGCCAGACTGGAGCGCAGCGCTTGCCGAGGCTTATGCCGTCGCGCCGGCCGATGACTATGTGGTGCACACGCTCGAACTGCTGCACCCCGCCTTCGACGACGGCAACGGCAATGCCGACAGCGTGCGGGTGGCGCTCGACAACCGGGCGTGGGATCTACGCTACGAGAGCACGGCGCCGCTCTTTGCAGGCCAGGTCAAGACCTTCGAACCGCTGGCCATGCAGGTGAGCCTTCCAGAGCAGAGCGAGGCCAATTTCGGTTCGCTCAAGCTGTCTTTGGACAATGTGCCACGCACGATCTGGCCAAAGCTGCAGTCAGCCGCCCGAGTGCGCGCTTCGGCGCAGGTGATCTATCGCGAGTGGGTGGCCGTGCGGAACCTGGCGACGGGTGTTTACACGCCCAGCAATGCGCCTGACATGATAATCGACCAGCTGACCATGCGCATCGTCACCGCCACAGTGCTGCGGCTCGAAGGCAGTGCGACATTTGTCGACCTGCTCAACAAGGGCTTTCCGCGTCGTTCATTCTCGGCGGCGGAATTCCCCGGCCTGTTTGGTGGCGCATGAGCCGGGTCGATATCGTCAACGCCCTGATAGGAACGCCCTACGATCTGGGCGGGCGCAAGCCAGGGACGCTGGATTGCTACGGCGCGGCTCGTGTGCTGCAGCGGGAATTGTTCGGCAGGGAAATGCCGGACTTCGCCATGCCCGGCGAGGCAGGGCGCTCTGCCATTGCTGCCGCCATTGCCGCGCATCCGGAACGGCTGCGCTGGGTCGAGGTCGGAATGCCCGTTGACGGGGCATTGGTGACCATGGCCCGCAACACTGTCGGCTATCATATCGGCACTTGGTTGGCCGAGGATGGTGGGATCATCGTGCATGCCATCGAAGACTGCGGCGTTGTCGCCGATACGCTGCCGAGCCTTGAGGCTATCGGCTGGCGCAAGTTCCGTTTTCACATTCCAGCCTAACCAAACAGGCAATTGATGACTTTTCACGACCCTCACATGGCGGCGGGCGGCAAAGCCGTGCTGCTCACTGGTCCGTTCGGCGCGGCCGAGCGCACCATCGAGCTGGACCGGCCCATGGCCATTGCCGAGATCATCGCCGCCCATGAGCTGACCTTCTCAGCTCCGACCATTGCCGTGCTCGATGGCGAGCCGGTGTTGCGTGGCGTCTGGGCTGTGCGGATCATTAGACCGGGCGAGGTCATTACCTTTGTCGCCGTGCCGCGCGGGGGCGGGCAGGGCGATGGGCAGGGCAAGCAGATCATCGGCCTGATCGCATCGCTGGCCTTGTCGATTGCGGCGCCGATGATCGGTGCTGCCATATTCGGCGCTGGCTCGGTGATGGCGTCGGTGGCGTCAGCCGCTCTTCTCGTTGGTGGCTCGCTGTTGCTCAACGCGCTGATGCCTCCGCCACAGCAGGACACAGCGGCTGCAAACACGGTCTATTCCGTGAACGCCGCATCCAACCAGGCAGCGCCACTGGAGCCGTTGCCGGTGCTCTACGGCCGCCTGCGCTTTGCGCCCCGCCATGCCAGTCGGCCCTATTCTGAATTTGAGGGGAACGACCAGTATCTTTACCAGCTGTTTCATGTGACCGCGGGCAAGGCTGATATCGAGCAGATCGACATTGGGGAGACCCAGGCCTGGAGCGCGGCGAGCGGCTATAGCTCCAGCTTTTCCGACCTGCAGTTCCAGATCATCCAGCCGGGGCAGGCGATCACGCTATTTCCGGCCAACGTGGTCACATCGAGCGAAGTGTCGGGGCAGACCGTGCCCGATCCTGCGGCCGTGCTGGGCCCGTTCGTCGTCAACGCGGCCGGCACGACCGTCAATCGGCTGGCCGTCGACTTTGCGTTTCCAGGCGGATTGTGGCGGGCAAGTGGTCGGGCCGTCGATCCGAACTCGATCGCGCTACGGGCTGAGTACCAGCTTATCGACAATGCCGGCGCCCCGATCGGCGGCTGGGTCAACCTGTTTGCCGAGACGATCAGCGCCGCGACCCGAACGCCGCAACGCATGAGCCGTGCCGCCAATGTCACGCCCGGCCGCTATCGCGTGCGTTTTCTTGCTGATGAGGCGTTTGCCCCTGACAATGGCGAGGCGGTCAATCGCGTGGTGTGGACGGGCCTGCGCGGCTATCTCACAGACTTCGTGACGCCCCCCAACTGTACCTTGCTGGCGATGAAGGTGCGGGCCAATGAGCAGCTCAGCCAGTTCTCGGCCAACCAGGTCCGCGTCACGGCCGAACGCTACCTGCCGGTTTGGAATGGCTCGGCTTGGGTCGAGCAGAAGACGCGATCGATTGCCTGGGTCGTGGCTGATCTGTTGATGAACAGTGACTATTCCATTGGTTTGTCGACGTCACGGTTCGACCTGGCGCAACTTGCCACGCTTGCTGCCACCTGGCAGGCCCGAGGCGACACATTCAATGCGATCTTCGACCGCTCCTGGACGTTGCAAGATGCGCTACGCGCCGTCCTGCGCGCCGGGCGCGCCCAGGCTGTCCGCATGGGAGGCCGGATCGGCTTCGTGCGCCTAGAGCCCAAACTGATAAAGCGTGCCGTATTCACCCCGCGCAACGTGGTGCGCGGCAGCTTCAGTCATAAGCTGGTGCTGTTCGATGATGAGAAGCCTGATAGCGTCACGGGCAGCTTTATCGACGAAACGATCTGGCAGACCCGCGAGGTCAAGGCGTCGCTGGCGTCGGTCGGGTCCGACCTGCCGCAGAAGATTGAATGGTTCGGCATTACCAACCATGAGCAGGCTTGGCGGGAGAGCGTCACCGAAGCGGCGGTCAACGCCTATAACCGCGAATTCGTCAGCTTCACAGCCGAGTGGGAAGGCAAACTCCTTGTCCGGGGCGAGCCGATCCTGGTGCAGCATCCCTTTATCGAGGCCGTAGAGACGGTGGCGCTGGCCGGGTTGGCTGGCAACGTGCTGACCATTGACCGAGACCCTAAGGCGGTGACCGGTGACGCCTATCTGATCATCCGCGGCAAAACCGGACAGGAATGGGGCCCGTGCCGGGCCGACAGCATTGTCGGTCGCGCCATCACCCTTAATGCGGCGGACCGTGCCGTGGTCTCGGCGTCGATGGGATCGTTGGCTTCCGTCCTGCCGGATGGGCGCTCAGAGGCCGCGCATGTGCTGATCTGCGCCGGCGAAACGCGGCCGTTCAATGGGCTGGTTGTCTCGGCCGTCCCCAATTCGGCGGGCAAGGTCGACGTGCTTGCGGTGATCGATGCGCCCGAAGTCTATCTGGCCGATGGCACCGAGGTCATGCCATCGCCCTGGACCCCGCCCGTGCTGCCGCCGACAAATCCTGCCCGTCCGCTGCTTCTGGGGCTATATGCAGAGCTGCGACCTGGCATCGCTCAGCTTGAGCTTGACGCGATGTGGCAGCCCTCGGCTGGTGCCATCGGCGGTTATGTCGCTGAGGTCAGCTATGACGAGGATACCCTGCCGGAGGCTCAAAAGACCTGGACACCGGTTTACAGCGGGATGGCCAACCGGTTCACCGTGCCTGTTTTGCCGCAGAAGCTGGTCTTGCGCGTGGCAGCCGTTGGGGTGCTACAGGGCCCATGGACCAAGCGGGTATTCGAGCTTGGCGAGGTTCCCAATGTCACACTTGGGCCGTTCGGCCCTGGTGATCTGACGCCAGAACTCAACGAGACCCTCGAAAATGTCCATGAGTTCCTGGAGGAACAGCTGCCGGCCATCACCAATGAGCTGAGCAACATTCAGGCGCAGCTCGCCGACATCGCTGCGGCGCCCGAGTATGACCCGCTGGTCGATTATGACGTGAACGCCATCGTCCGATACGGCGGCGGCCTTTACCGCATGGACGTCAACGCGCCAGCCGGAACGTTGCCGACAGACACCGACTTCTGGGAGAAAATCGGGGATTACGCCACGCTGGGCGAAGCGGTCGCAGCCCTGGCTGCCCAACTCACCGACGTGGAAACGCGTGTTGCTGCAACCAACGCAGAGATCGCCTCGGCGACCACGACCACGCGGCGGCAAGCAAACGCCATCCTGGCCGCGGCTGTTCTGGGTGCCGAACAAGGGCAGGGGCAACTTGTCACCGACTCTGAGGCTCTGCATGCTTCAGCCGTGGTCTCCGAAACTTTGCGCACCGAAGTGAGCCGGATAGACGGCAACACCACGGCCATCTCCGAACGTATCGACGTTGTCCAGGCGCAGGTTGAGAACGATGTCGCCCAGGCGATCAGCGGGGTCACCACGCTGGTGCAGAGCGTCGACGGCAGGGTTACCGCCGAAGCTACCCGATTGGATGCCTTGCGGGCTGTGATCGGCGACAGCGCCGCCGAAGTGCTGATGAAGGGTGAAGTCACCAACGGTCCGGGTGGACCCGACTCCCGTTGGGCGATCAGGCTTCAAACCACCAACAACGGCACAACGGTAGCCATCGGCATGCTGTTTATTGACCTGATCGGTGGGGTCGCGACCATTGGACTGCAGGCCAGTCGAACCGTGTTCTATGCCGATGACGGCACGCCTTTGGCATTGGTGGATGGAGCGACCAAGACACTGCGCTCCACGAACGGGGCGCTCATCCTCAACCTGATCAACGGTGACGTCTTGTCCACCGGCAACTTCAGCTTCGGGTGAGCCATGCCTATCCGGAGTTTCAAAGACCAGAACGTTGTTGCCTGTTTTGCCGAGCCGTCCAGTGTCGGAAGCGTCTTCGATATCAACGCGTTTCGAAACCGTCCGGCTCGCGACCCCGGCGACTATCTCGACCTTCTGACTTTTCATTCGAACTGCTTCCAATACGAAGTGGCTTATGGGCCGGTCGAGGTAGCTGTTACGCATAGTGCGCTGCCTGTTCGAAGCCGATTTTATGGGGTCAAGTGGGACGCCGGTCCCATTGCAGGCGGCGGAGTTGCAGGCGTCGGCTTTACGGTATTCGGCAACTCACGCGAGACGGACATTCTGCTGGCCAGCCATGGCCTGGGATACGTACCGAAGTTCATGGTGGCGCTTGATGGACGTCGCGTGCCGGACGGCTGGCAGATCCAGTACGACGCCGCGTCTGGCGCCCGGCAGGTGTCGGTTTATGCCACCAGTTCGGGTATCTACCTGCGCGAGACGGCCATGTCGGGTTCGGCCGAACTGCCCGCGATCGCCCTGAGCTACAGGGTTTACGTTTTCAGGACTCGGGCTGCTGACCCAGGCCAGCCCATGTTCGGAAAGCTTGGCTCAAATCTGGTTCTTGCCCGCGGCATCGTCAATTCCTCGCGGTCCTATCTTCGCCGGGGCGCTTCAACCAGCCCCTTCGCTCTCAACCTCGGGCCAACCCTTGACGTCAACCAGGGCGCCGTCCGCTCCGCTTCCGGGGGAGTGGTGGTTACCGAGCCCGGCTACGCAGGCTCGATGGCGGCACCCGCCTTTCGCTCAGTGGGCTTCTGACCATGCCAGTTTACAATTCCGGCAACGACATCATCCACACCGAGGGTGGGCGAGAGGTGTGGTCCACGCTTCGCCCGGCCGCCCAATTGCTCCCTTCGGCTGCGGTCACGCTAACCGGGTTCAGCATCGCCTTTCCTGACTTCCCCAAGACCAATGTCTATGGCTTCGACATAGGCACCGACTTCCTCGGCTTCCAGCAATCCAGTTGCATGTCCATGGCGGCCATTCTGCCACAGGAGTGGGACAGCGGCCTCAGCTACGTCTGCGACCTTCCATCAAGTGCCAATTATTTCGAGGTCGAGGTGAACCTCACCCGCACGGTCAATCCGTCCACATACCTTGGGGA
This sequence comes from Pseudomonadota bacterium, assembly GCA_023391095.1. Taxonomy (GTDB): domain Bacteria; phylum Pseudomonadota; class Alphaproteobacteria; order Rhizobiales; family Devosiaceae; genus Devosia. The sequence goes on along the minus strand of JAEWBN010000017.1, from coordinate 85,463 downwards.
GCAAATCCCAAAGCTGCTCAAGGAAGGGCAGCGGCATTTGCTCGATGGTGGATCCGCGATTGTTGAGCGGGTAGGCCCCCTGGCGCGGCTCTTCCGGTTCGAGAAGTCCGGCAACGAGGTGCGCCTGCGGCGCAAGCAGTCCGTCAAGGGTGGCGGTGCCGGGGTGCCTTACCCCCCTGGCAATGCACTCTATTTCCCGAACGGGGGATGGCGCCAGGGCTGGACGCATGGCGGTGACCCCAATGGCTGGCCTGCCTACATCCTCGACACGAAGGGGCCTGGCGGGCCCATCGACAAGAAGCGCGATGGACCCGAGAGCGCGCGCTGCTCCCTCGTCGATACATCCAATTACGCATCGACCTGGAGCGGGACCGTGACGGTCACGCCCGGCTTTATCAAGATTTAGGGGAGGCACCATGCCACTGTCGCAAATCGAGCCCTATTACCGCACAGGGACCGCCACCTTCGGGGCGACCGCAACGGTGACGGGACAGGGGACGGCCTGGCTGACCAATGTCGAGCCGGGCGACCAGATATATAACCGGATCGGCCAGATGGCTGTGGTGCTGAGCGTCGACAGCAACACCCAGATCACACTCGTCGCTCCGTTCGCCGGCACTGCGCAGACGGCGCAGGCCTATTCGATCTATCGGGTGCCAGACAGCGTGCGCCTGGAGAATTTCAGCCAGCGCATGATCAACATGCTCAAAGGTGGAAATTTGACCGCCGAGGCTGCGATCGATGGCACTGGCGGCAACTGGCTCAGCTATTTCATCGGGGCGGGCGCGAAGGCGCGGACGGCCTTTACGGCAGCCGCTCGCTCGCTGGTAGGGCTGACGGGCGCAGCAAATAAGCTGCCATATTTCTCCGACGCAAATACCGCCGCCCTGACCGATCTTACCCCGAAGGCGCGTGAAATCCTGGCGGCGGCCAATGCAGCCGCAGCGCGCGCTGCTATCGGCTCTGCTGCCGAGCCAGCAGCTACTGATGTTGATGGAACCACCAATCTCAACGACATCATTGCTCCCGGCCCGTTCAACAAGATCGTGGGGCCGTCGAACGCCAACCATCCCGCGCCCGGCAGCTACTTCTATGTAGATGTGAAAGTCCTGAGCGGGGTTCCGCAGGTCTATCAGGAGCTGACAGCCTACTTCACCGGCGGGGCTATTGGCGGGAAGTTTGTCCGAGGACGATTCAACGGCACATGGTCGCCTTGGCGCCGCGTCGCCCACATTGACGAAACAGTCAATAAGGCCGGAGACCAGATGACTGGCGCTCTCGGTATTGGTGTGGCCCCGGTTGCGAACAAGGGTGGTCTGCAAGTCCTCGGCGGGACGCCTGGTGCGCCCGCCACGAGCGGCGTATCAGACGCTGCAATGGCTGCATCCATTCGTAGCGGCAATGTCGAGTTGGACATTGGCGTGAGGGCGTCGGGCACGGTTTGGGCGCAACCACGATCGTCTGTAAACTTTGGCACCAACTTCAATTTGGAGCTCAACCCAAATGGGGGTCAGGTTCTGATCCCGCAAAAGATTGCCTTTTCTGGCATTGCGACGGGAGCGGTAGCGCAGGGGGCCTACCTCAGCTCCTATTCCATGCGACACAATGTCGGAAACGCATTCGTGCCCAGCAGCGGCTTCTTCACGGCTCCTGTTGCGGGCCTCTACCACTTCGACTTCGGAGTGATCAATCAAGCTACGGCTGCTGCGCTTCGGGTGCGCCTTGCGCGTAATGGCATAGAGCTGGCCCCGGCCGTATTCACCGTTGGGTCGAACCAGTCTGTTTCCAGCGGTGCCGACGTTCTCATGGCTGCCGGCGACTACATCGGCGTCTTCGTACCCCTCGGTGCGGGCCTCACCGACGGAGTGAACGGCTACAACTTCTTCTCTGGCTTCCTTGTGGGGTAACCATGTCCAAGACCATTTCAATCTCTGAAGACGACTTCGCGGTTTTGCTTGACGTCCATGCCGATCCGAAATTCTGGCTGAGCAATGTCATACAGGCACGCGTTTACGCCGCTATCGAAGAGCGCCGAAGCCAGCCCGGCTGGACCACGGTTGCAGTCAGCTATGCGCAAGTGGGCGGCGACCCCGAGGACGGCCGGGCCGTTCTGGCGCACGGTCTTGCGACGGGTGCGTTCAAGGACGCGGCAACTCGGCAGGCCGAGGTCGCTGCATCTGAAGCGTCGCCCGTCACCGATCTAGAATAGGGTCGCAGCACTCTCTTGGCGCGACAAGGGCCGACAATCTGCTGATCGGCTTTGAGACTTAGCAGTCGGAAATTCTGACCAACGGCACCCCGCTTCGGCGGGGTTTTTCTTTGTCCAACTTAGGAGATATCCCAATGACCACGCTGCTCAAGCGGGGATCGCGCGGCTATGCCGTGCGCGACCTGCAGACACTTCTCAACCGGGCCGGAGGCGGATCGTCCGTCACAGTCGACGGCGAGTTCGGGCCGGCGACGGAACGGGCCGTCAAGGCGGCGCAGGAGCGCCTCGAGCTTGTCGTCGACGGCATCGCCGGGCCCCAGACCATCACGGCGCTCAAGCGTGCGGCCGAGCCGGTGAAGCCGGGCAAGCCCGAGCCGGATAAGTCGGGGATCAACGCTCCGGCGCCGGAGGTGACGTCGCCGGCTGCCCGCACCGAAGCCGCGCCGCCGCCGAATGTCGATAGCCTCAAGCTGCTCGATACCAGCCGGCCGATTTCCGAAATCATCATCCATTGCGCGGCCACGCCGGAAGGCAAGGACTATACCGTGCCCACCATTCGCGCCTGGCACAAGGAACGCGGCTGGACCGACATCGGCTACCATTATGTCGTCTATCGTGACGGCTCGATCCATGTCGGCCGGCCGATCGGGCAGGTGGGCAGCCATGTTGCCGGGCGCAATACCGGCACGATCGGCATCTGCTATGTCGGCGGCCTCTCTGCTGACGGCAAGACCGCGAAGGATACGCGCACGCCGGCGCAGCGCGCCTCCCTGCTCTGGCTGCGCGACCAGCTCGCGGCCCGGCACAAAGGCATCCGCAAGATCAGCGGCCACAATGAATATGCCGCCAAGGCCTGCCCCTGTTTCAGTGTTCCGACCGATCCGCTCGGCCGCCTCACTGCCTGAGTTTCTGACCCCCTCAACATCAAGGAGACTACCCATGCGACTGCTCAAGCAGGCGGCGATGATCGCTGCCCTTTTTCTTGCCGTGCCGGTTCTCGCCATTGGCCTGGCGCCGGCCGCTGCTCTTGCCCAGGATCTGGCCAGCGGCGCTGCCCTGGCCGAACCGACGCTGGTGCAACAGCTCATCATTGCCATCATGCCGGCCGTGGGCCTGGTGATTACGGCCGTGCTGACGTGGGCGGCCGCCGAGCTGCACAAGCGCACCGGCATTACCATTGAGGCCCGGCATCGTGATGCCCTCCAGTCGGCCCTGATGAACGGCATTCTCTTCGCCCTGCAGCGGGCAGGGTGGGCGCCCGGCAGTGCGATCACACCGACCATCATGGCCACGGCACGAAGCTATGTCGAAAGCTCGGTGCCCGATGCGCTCAAGCATTTCGGGATTGATACGCGCGACCGTCTCGGCATTGACCAGCTGGATCGGCTCCTGACCCCGAAACTGCCGCTGCCGGCAGGGACGATCATGCCCAACGGCGACAAGCTGATCGGCCGGGCGCCGTGATCCTTCTACGCGTTCGCGAAAAGGTACCGCTCCGCATAGCCGAATGGCTATGCGGGCTCGCGATGATCCTGATCGGCCTTTACCTCGTGATCTGGCCTTCTGCCTTTTCGCGAGCGGGCCTGTCAGGCTTTGCGGCGATCTCGCCGGTGGGCAACTGGGTTGCCGCCAGCCTTATCCTGGGCGCCGCCCGCATCGGCGCGCTGGTGCTCAATGGCCATCGCCCGACGATCTCGGCGCCTGTCCGGTGCGTAGTGGCTGTGCTGGGCGTCGGGCTCTTCTCCTCGATCGCGGCCGGTTATGCGATGGCCACCAATGAGCACGGCCCACCCATGGCCATACTGCTCGCGTTGCCGCTGATGGTCGGCGACATCTTCAATTCGGCTCGCGCCGGCATGGACACCTACAACGCCGTCAGGAGCCGAAAGTGGATTGGTTTTTCGCGCTAGAGGCTCCAACGCAGGTTGCCATTGTCGGTGTGCTGGCGGGCGTTGTCACGGCCGCTGGCGCCGTCGCCGTGGCCGTTGTCAACAATCGGCGCGCGGGCGGCGGCAAGACCGAGATCGCGGCGCTCACCATCGACACCTTGTCCATCAAGCAGGTCGCAGCCGCGCTCGAGGCGCTCAACGTGACCATGACTGAGATCAAGGCTCTGGGGCCGCGCGGGCTTGAAGCTGCGGAGGCGTCGACCGAGGCGGGTCATCAACTTGCGAAGGCCACAAACGGCGTCGTGGCGGCGGTAGACAAGCTGACCGACGAAATTCGTGATGCCCGGCGAACCGCCGAAGAGATCGCGGAAGGGTATGCGGCCCTTGCCAAGGGCATCGACCGCATTCGTGAAGAAATGCGCCTCGACCGCGAATTGCGGCGAGGCGGGTAGCTATACGATTGCGACGTCCGGTAAGGGTCTGTGCCACGCGGCCAGTTCCTGCAAGGCTCTTTTGTGTCCCCGAGTCTGGACGCCCCAAATTTCCCCGTGGTGAGGTAGATCGGGTGGCAACGGGTTATAGCCCACTTGAAATCCCAAAGCCCGAACTGGGCCTACAGAAAGATAGACGGAGCCAATGAATGGGGGCTTCGATACATATTTGATAGGGTCTTCCCCTGCCTCTACGAGCTGCGTCTCCAAGTCAACGGAGAGCCCGCCATTTTGCGACGCTGCTTGAAACGCCATAGATGAAAGGCGCCTTCCAGCAGCCGTGGAAACCACATGCTGCGGAGACACGCGCCTAATGAGGCGATCTTGCTGCAGAATGCCGTCGTGGTCATGCGGCACCACGGCGCCATTTTCGTCAACCGGCGGCGGCTTGAGCGGCAAATGGCACCTGGTGCAACTGAGAAATCCACTCGACTACTGGAGTAAAATCATTGGTTAACGGCAGCTCTTCGCCATCAGGCCCTGTCTGAGGCGTGCAGCGCCAGGCATCCACCCTATTCGGTGCTCGTACATGCAATTCGATCGAGGTGTCCAAGTAATGCCACTCCACCTGCAGATCACCAGATGGCCCTGGCACGAGCTGTGGAGCATCCATGTCGCCGGGGCAGATTGACCTAAGCATGTTTAGCGTAAAAAAACCCGTTTCAAATCGAACGGGTATCCCGTGATATCCGTCCCATCCCCTAGGAAGCTTCATCAGCTCATCCAGTCGATTCGAGACCGTCCGCATCCAAGAGTTGTCAGGATGCTGAACAATTGTACGACCGGAATGCGCGCGAAAACGCACGACATTTGTCTCTGTGGCTGCGGTAATTGCATTCATTTGGTTCGCTGCCATTTCTTGTGAGCTTCTTCCGTCGTTAAATCGGCGAACGATTGCACTATAACTTGACGTCCGGATGCGAGAAATTCAAGAGCTCCGGCAATTCCTGGTTTACGCGGAGCGCCTCTGACTGTTTGGGAAAAAGTGATATGGGGCCTGCCTGTCGAATCCCAGTTGGTTCCGAACTCAACATACATTCTGCCAACCGGCCCCATCTGGTCTGACAGGACTTTTTGAAATACTCCTCCGCCAGCCTCCACTTCACTCGCAGGTACGTTAAGAAAAGTTAGGTCCGAGAACGGCCACGCTGTGTCATTCTCGCTAAGGTAGAGCCTATTGATGTAGGTAATTTCAGCCTGCGTAATAGACAAAGAAGTATTCGAAAAATTCATGGCGAATTTTTCGAGCAGAACTAATTCATTTCTAAATCTGTCGGCTAGATATTCGTATCTAGGGTAATTTCCCCCTACTCCGTCTAATTGCCGCCAATTGTGGAAGATGCGCGTCGGCTCGAACTGCAACAGTTCGTGATCGTCTTCCTGCAAAAACCAGAAGCGAGGATGCTGGGTGGCGTCAGTGATTTGAAACTGTAAATTTGGGCCGGGTCGCGAACCAAATGTTTCAAATTGAGGGGGCATTGGTGTTTGCGTGACTACCTTTGGGTAGGCAGACTTGTATAGCGCCCAAATCTCGCCCGCATTGATTAGGCTGTAATCAGGGATCTGTTCAAACTGCACTCCCAAAACGATCTCATTTAATGGGGGCGCCGCAAAGTCGGGCAAATTTGCTGGTCTGCTCACCGCATACTCCTGATGCTATCGGTAGAAGTCATGTCCCGAGTATCTAGTCAACTCACCAAATGGCCATAGGCGCTTCGCAGTCGCCGTCGGTTCTAGCCTCGGCCTTGCTTGTTCTCATTCTGTTCTCATTGTAAGAGTCGCGACCTTGCCACTAGCGAGGTGACGACATGAGCATAGCGATCAAGATCCCAAAGGCGGTCAAAATCCGTCGACTCTTCGACACGGGGCTGGACGCCGAAGACATTGCCAAGCTGACCGGATACCCCTTGACGCAGGTGCGGGAGGCGATTGCTGCCGGCGAAAAGGGTAGCGCGATCCGCAAATGATCATGACGCCCAGCCGCAGGCGGCTTGAAGCCTACCGCCTGAAACACGCCGCCGAAGAGGGCAGGGTAATCATCTATACCTGCCTGGCCTGCAAGAACGAAACGGCGTTTCTCGCTACCGATGTTCTGGAAATCTGGGGCCCGGAGAAGAAGCTATATGAGCCTCCGCGCCGGTGTGGCCGGTGCGGATGCTCGGGGCGGATGGCCGTTCGGTTCTACCTGCCGACCCGATATGACATTGGACAGTTACGGCTGCGGCGGCCCAATGGCGTCCGGCAGCTTTGGAAGTGGGATTTGTACCAAGGCGAGGGGCGATGACGCCTCAAGCGGCCTGATCCTGCTTCTTGCCGACAGCAACGATCTTCAGCGCGCCATCTGGCAATGGCCGTTGCAGGGAAATGGCCTCTTCCCTCGGCGCGGTCAGCCACATCTCGATCTCGGCCGGTTCGGTCAGAATGACAGGCATGGCCTTCATGTGGATCGAGCCCACGACATCGTTGGGCTCGGAGGTCAGGAAGCCAAAGAGGTCGATGGTTTCGAGGCCGGTCTTGATCTTCCGGACGCTGGTCCATTGTGGAACCCATATGCCAGCGAAGAAGGCGAGGGGGCGGCTGTCATCGAAGGCGAACCAGGTGTCGCCGTTCTTCTTGCCGTCTGGCCCAGCCGAATTGTCGAACTCGGAGAAGCTGGTGAACGGCACGACGCAACGGTTCTCAACGCCCATCCACCGATTCCAGTGCTGGTTCCACTTCCCCTTCTCAGGGTCGTAGATATTGCGGACATTGGTCGTGCCGCTGTCCGGCTCCATCTTGAGCAGCTCGGCAAAGTCGATGACCTGGCCCTTATCCTCGAGCTTGGCCGCACGCTTTTTGGCGTTCTGCATCAGGGCGAATTGGCTCGACGGCAGACCCCAGCGGATCTTTGCCAGTTCGCGGCCGTCCGGCGTGTTCCTGACAATGGGCGCCTCATAATCAGGGAAGATGCCGGGCTGGGGCTCGAGGTTGCCGATATTGGAATGGATGCGCTTGATGTCGCCGACCATCCTGCGGATAGCCTCGGCATTCGAGGTGTGGCTGTAGAGGTTGCACATCGTATCGCTCCTTAAGGCCGATCCGTCCGCGATATTGGTTGCAAGTCCTTCAGAAGTGCCTTCACATCGGGTTCCCGCACGTCTGCGCATTCCGCGTCGCGTCGATGCTCGGAGATAGCCTGGAAATGCCGAAGCAGCTTCTCCAGACGGGCTATTTCTGCCTCTCGCTTTGGATCGCAATTGGGGACGCGGACCATTTGGACCTCACAGCCTTCCTCCGCACCATAGCACGAGCGTGCAAAGGGCAAAGGGGGCGCCGATAGTCACCGACTGATGCTTGCCTGTTCACAGACGAGCTGAAGCCGGTGAGCAGGGACGTTGTCCTTGCAACATCGTAGGCAACGCTCGAAACGAAGCCTACCAAGAGCGATATCGATCCGTTAATACGTGATTAGTATGTTGCATTGTCGCTTGCCGGTCTCGCGCAGCCTCTGTAAGAGCCTCGGCAATTGTGGAGGATCGTATGGCATTTGAGCCCACGACACGTGGCGAACATTCCATAGTGGAAGCCGTGTTCGGCTTGAACACTGGCCGGCCGTTCACTCCCTCCGAGTTTGACAAACTTGGAAAAAGCCACGGGTTGTGGAAGGAACTTCTGCCCAGGTTCCACAGGCAACCAGGAATCGCGTTCTCGATTGGGCCTGATGGTGCGCTTGTTCAAGTGGAACAGAACGCTGTTGGGGCCGCGCTGTTCGACAGGGTAAAGCCTGATGGAAGCCCGGAGTGGAGGCTCCGAGTTGAAGGTAATAGCATCTACATCAACTGCTTGAGCTATACTCGGTGGAATGAGATTTGGGCCCGAGTGCAGCCACTTTTTGAGCAGGTAACGTCTGTGCTCGCGGCAGAGGATAACCCCGCGACGTCCATTGTGTTGCAATACATTGACCAATGGGATTGGACCGCCGGTAGTGAGAGTTACGACCTTTCTCAACTGCTCGCAGAGGGCAATATGGTGCCATCGGGGATCTTTTCTAATGGGCCTTGGTGGCATTTGCATCAAGGGCGATTCAGATATGATGCTTCTGGGCTTCCGCCTTCAAAACTTCTAGAAAGATTGCACATTGATGGCGTTATTGATCCTGCTAGCAACTTGCCATCTGTAAAGATTGATAGTTACTTGTCCTACGAATTTCCGGCGCCGGCACCCTTAGGTGAGGTGCTGAAAGGAAATTCGAACGCCACTGCTTGGTTCGATGCGTTGCACCACCTAGATAAAGAGCTGCTGGGCTACGCGATGGCATCACCGGCTAAGACAAGGATAGGCTTGAATGGGTAGTTCGGCGACGGCTCTTTCATACGCCGGTTCTTATACAGAGAATTCAACGCTTCCGCGCAGTTCGACAGGTGTCGACGCGACCGCCATCCTTATGCGAGCGATGGCTGTCGCGGCAGCAGTTTCAGCAACTGCTGCTCACGCCGTGCCAACGCTTGGATATGTTCGTACAGCATTGAGTGATGCATCCGTTTCCGGTGATCCTCCAGACCTTTCGGGTATTATGCCTTGGTCTTGGGTCAATACAGTCAGCAGTTTCGCTCGGCCGGACACCGTGTCTGCAGTGGCGTCAGCAAGCGCCGAATTGCAACGACTTCGTCGCTATGAGGATGGTTGGAACGGTCCCAGGTCTAGGGGGGCGGTTGCGGCATCTTTTGATAACGCCGAAAAGTTTCTGAGAGACGTGAAACTGCAGAACACCGGTGCCACTGTTTCTGCCACCATCTTTGCGCACGGTAACGCGGCCCTAGAAATTGAAGGCGAAGGTTTTTCTGCGCTTCTGGAATTTAGTGCGGATGGCTCCGTTTATGGTGCTGTAGACGCAGCTGAGAGCTTCGACTTCGACGTACCAGCTAGCGTAGATCGACTTCCCGTTGAGTTTTTGAGCCTCATATAGCTACATGTCTGTTGCTGCGCTTTGTGTTGATTGCGCTGCGGTTTTCGAGTCCGCACCCGACGATGACACATTTGTTGCCTACATCTGCGAAAAAGCCCCTGACTGTTGCTGCGAGGTGTCATCCGTCTCCGCATTCTCCAACCAAGCTGTTGGAAGCGATGAGACCCTTGTCCGTCTGGTGGTTGATGACACCCACATCAAGCGGGCCGAAGACGGCACGGTTGTTTTGAGGGAAAGTTTTCTAAGTGATTTGTCCACTTACGGCTCGTCTACTCTACGTCTAGGTCGGGCCACCGTTGCCGAATTCAAACATCAGGTGAATTCCATTCTTGAGGCCGGACGTTTCAAGGCGGACGGTACACCCCGCGAAATAATAGGCTACGTGCGCATATCCGTAGAGGCGGTTCGCAAACTGCAGGTCAAGCAAAAGAAAGACGAAGCAGGGAACGAACCATTGACTCGGGCTTGTGCCGCCTATGACACGGGGCTGGAAGAAGCGCCAAACCACGCGGACCTGATGTTGAACTCCTACCAGAAGCTGTCAAATGGTGGTCGAGTGGCAGCGGTAAAGGGGGTTGGTAACGCGGTCCGCGGTGGATTTGTAGCAGTCAATTCAATTGATGAGATTTTGGCTCTAGGGGTCTGAGCATTTAAACCCGCCGACCCGCGCGAAGGGGCTGGCCACTACGTTCGCCCCTCGTCAGCTCCGCTGTGCTCCTGTCGCCCGGAACACGAAGCGAACATCTTGGGGGGATTGCAGGTAACGGACCTCCGCTACCATCTTTTCCCTGATCGATGTACAGCGCTACAGCCTAAGGCATTGGCAAGATTGTCCTTTCTCGTACGTCCCTGTCGCCGCGAGGTGCGTTGCTATCGGCGAGAAGGCGTGTCCAAATCGCCTGCATGGGATATGTCCGGGTGACGCGATCGGGACAGAGGACGAGGCATGGCTGGGCGCATTGGCATTATCGGGGGTGGTCCGGCCGGCCTGATGGCCGCTGAGGCGGCCTCAATCCTGGGCGCAGAGGTCACCCTCTTCGAGGCCATGCCCAGTGTAGGGCGAAAACTGCTGATGGCCGGCAAGTCCGGATTGAACATCACCCATGGCGAAGACCGGGCCGCGCTAATCTCTCGCTTCGGAACCAGCGCTGACCGGCTGCGGCCGGTGCTCGATGCGTTCGATGGAGAGGCTGTGCGCGCCTGGTGCGCGGGCCTGGGCGTTGAAACCTTCGTTGGATCGTCCGGCCGGGTGTTTCCCAAGCAAATGAAAGCGTCTCCTCTCTTGCGCGCGTGGCTGCGCCGGCTTGCTGAAAACCGAGTCGAGATCAGGGTGCGGCATCGCTGGACCGGGTTTGATGGGGATGCGTTGGTGTTTGAAACGGCCGAGGGCCGTCGGCTGGAAACGTTCGACGCCGTGGTCCTCGCGCTGGGGGGCGCAAGTTGGCCGCGCCTCGGTTCGGATGCGGCGTGGGTGCCGTGGCTCGAAGATGCGGGCATTGGCGTTGCGCCGTTTCGTCCGGCCAATTGCGCTTTCGAGGTGCAGTGGAGCGAGTTTTTCGTCGAAAGGTTTGCAGGGGCGCCGGTCAAGGCGGTGATCGCAACCAGTGATGCCGGCAGCCTGCCCGGCGAGTTCGTCGTCACCGGCCAGGGCATCGAGGGAAGTCTTGTTTATGCGCATTCTGCGGCGCTGCGCGACCGTTTGGAGGGTGAGGGGCGCGCGGAATTGCGGCTCGATCTGGTGCCTGGCCGCAGCGTAGAGCGCATGGCGCAGGACCTCGCGCGGCAAAAGCTTAAGGACAGCTTCGGCAACCGCGTTCGCAAGGCGACCGGCCTCGATGGCGTCAAGCTTGCCCTGTTGCGCGAACTGACGCCCGATGCAAGCGGTTTGACGCCTGAGGGCCTTGCTGCCCGGATCAAGGCCTTGCCCGTCGGTGTGGATCGGACGCGGCCAATGGAACAGGCCATCTCGACCGCCGGCGGCGTGCGTTGGCAGGAACTGGACGACGGCTTCATGCTCAAAAGTCGCCCCGGGTTTTTTGTTGCGGGCGAAATGCTTGACTGGGAGGCGCCAACAGGCGGCTATCTGTTGACCGCCTGCCTGGCGACTGGAAAAAAGGTAGGAACAGAAGCGGCACGATATGCCGCCGCACTTAGCGCCTGAGGGTGTGGGAGGACAGATGAACCGGATCGATCTAGACGGGCAGGTCGCAGTTGTAACGGGCGGTGCGCAAGGGATCGGCTTTGCCGTGGCGCATCGGCTTCTGGCATCCGGCGCCAAGGTCAGCCTTTGGGACATGGACGAAGCCCTGCTCGACAAGGCCGTGGCGGCGCTGGGCGAAGGTGCTTCGCGCAAACTGGTCAACATCACCGACCTTGACGCTCTTGGTCGCGTCCATTCGGAAACCGAGACAGAAGTCGGTCCGGTATCCATTCTCGTCCATTCTGCCGGGATTGCGGGAAACAATGCCACGCTGGATGAGTATGACCCGACCGAATGGCGCCGGGTGATCGACATCAACCTCAACGGCACGTTCTATGTGAACCGCACGGTGGTGCCGGGCATGAAAGCGCGCAATTACGGGCGGATCGTCAACATCGCCTCCATCGCCGGGAAGGAAGGCAACCCGACAGCATCAGCTTACTCGGCTGCCAAGGCGGGCGTGATCGGCATGACCAAGTCGCTGGGCAAGGAACTGGCCAAATACGACATTGGCGTCAATGCCATCACTCCGGCGACGGCCAAGACGCGCATTCTTGAATCCCTCACCGACGAATTCATCGACTATATGCTCTCGCGCATCCCGCGTGGTCGGTTCCTCGAGGTCGAGGAGGCCGCAGCGATGGTCGCTTGGCTGGTCAGCAGGGACAACAGCTTCACCACTGCCAGTGTGTTCGATCTCTCGGGTGGCCGCGCGACTTATTGAGGTGCGCGGTCCTGTCCGGGGCAGGCCGTGCCCCTGCCGGTCCAGTCGATCTCGATGGTGGCGTGATTGACGCCATGGTCGTCGAGGAGCCTCCGGCGCACCTCGGCGGTGACGCCGGCCGGATCGGCCCCATCGGCCAGGTGGATGTCAAGGGTTGCCATGGTCCGGCCGGACGAGAGCGACCAGACGTGAAGGTGGCTCACGCGGGCAAGACCGGGCACGGCAGCGACCAGCGCAGTCTCCAGCTCCTGCGCATCAAAGCCCTCCGGCGCGCCCTCCATCAGGATATTGAAGGTCCGCATGAGCAACGCCCATGCGCTGCGCAGGATCAGCAGGCTCACCAGTATCGAGAGGATGGGGTCTATCGGCATCCAGCCGGTCAGCCAGATGATCACGGCCGCGGCAATCGCGCCGACCGAACCCAGAAGATCGCCCAACACATGGAGCAGCGCGCCCTTGATGTTGACGTGGTCCGCATCGGCGCCGGAGAGGATGCGGAATACCAGCAGGTTGATCAGAAGTCCGATCACGGCGACTGCGAACATGGGTCCAGCGAGAACCTCGTGCGGATTGAAAAAGCGTTGCACCGCTTCATAGGCGATCCAGCCAACCAGTGCGAAAAGCGTGAGGGCGTTGATCAGCCCCGCCAAGACTTCAAACCGCGCATAGCCGAAGGAGCGCTTGCTGTCTGCCGGTCGGCGACCCAGGCGAAAGCCCAGCCAGGCAAGGAACAGCGCCACCGTATCGGTCAGCATGTGACCGGCGTCAGCGATCAGCGCCAGCGATCCGGACAGATAACCGCCGGCCACTTCAGCCACCATGAAGCTGCCGGTCAGTGTGAGCCCGATCAGAACAGCGCGCTCGTTTGCAGCGCTTATGGTCGGGACGTGGTTGTGCCCGTCATGGCCGTCTTTGCCATGGTCATGGTCATGCCCATGCGCGTGATCGTCGCCATGGCCGTGGTGGGCGTGGTTGTGGCTGTGGGAAGACGACGAATTCGACACGGCATTGATCCATTTGACTTATACATATGAATACCTGTTCATACGTATAAGTCAAGTTGGATGCCGTGGGGGTGCCTCATGGTGTGGTGCAACACCATGAGGTTTGCGCTGGCGCTTACTGGAACCAGGTCGTGCCCGGATACTGGTACGCGCGGGCGACCTCTTCGTTCAGCTCAAGGCCGATGCCGGGGCGGTCGGTCAGGGCGATCTTGCCGTCCTTGATGATCTCGCCGCCGTCCGTAATGGTCGACCAATAGTCGCGGTGGAACCAGTGGAATTCCAGCACGAGGAAGTTCGGCACGGTGGCGCAGACATGGGCCGAGGCCATGGTGCCAATGGGCGAGGACACATTGTGCGGCGCAAAGGGGATGGAGTGGAGGTCGGCGAGTTCGGCGATCTTGCGGCATTCCGACAGGCCCCCGCATTTGGGGATATCGGGCATGATGATGTCGACCGCCTGGGTTTCCAGAAGCTTGCGGAAGCCGTGGCGCAGGTAGAGGTTCTCGCCGGCGCAGATCGGGGTCGAAGTGCTGCGCGTGATCTCGGCCATGACGTCGATGTTTTCGGGCGGAATGGGCTCCTCGAGCCACATCAGCTGCAGATGTTCGAGGTCGCGGGCCAGACGGATGGCGCTGTGCTTGTCGAGGCGGGTGTGCAGGTCGCAGGCCACTTCCACATCCTTGCCGGCGGCCTTGACCACCATTTCGGCAAGCTGGACCATGCGGTCATGTTCCCATTTGTTGGGCGTCATGTTGAACCGGTCCTTGGTGTACCAGCCGGTCTCCGATCCGGTATGCCCATAGGCGCGGATATCGAGGTCGACCTTGAGCGCCTTGAATCCGGCCTCGAGAACCTGGTCCACCTCCCGCTGGACCTCGTCCATGTTCATGCCGGGCGAGACTTCGCAGTCGGCATAGAGGCGAATGTCGTCGCGGAATTTGCCGCCCATCAGTTCGTAGATCGGCACGTTCAGCGCCTTGCCCTTGAGGTCCCAGAGGGCAATTTCGATGCCGGTGAGAGCAGTGATGAGGGCGCCGGCAAAGCCGCCTTCAAACACGAGGCTGCGGCGGATTTCCTCGAAGATGGCGTCGATCGCAAAGGGATCGCGTCCGATCAGCTTCTCGGCCAGTTCCTGCTGGATAATAGCAATGGCCTGGTGACCGCCATGGACACATTCGCCCAGGCCGGTAATGCCGGCGTCGGTCTCGATGCGGACCCAAAGATGCATGCAATGACCGCGCGTGGCTGCGGTCTTCACCGATGTAATTTTCACGGACTTTCCCCTCCTTGGTGAAGCGCGAACCGCTTCGTCCTCTGCCCAATTAAGCAGGGCCGGGATGGGGAATGCAAGTCTAGATATGATTTAGTCTTCGTCGTGTTCTTCGCCTGCGTGATCGAGCATATCGGCCAGCATGCGCGCGATGTGGTGATCGGCCGCTTCGTAGAAAACCTGCTTGTTGCGCCTCGTGCCGCGCAAAAGCCGGGCCGCCCTCAGCAGGCGAAGGTGATGGCTCACCAGCGACTGGCTTGCTCCTGTGGCCTTGGCGATATCGCCCACAGCAATGGGGCCATCAAGGCAGGTCAGGACGATCTTGAGGCGGGTGGGGTCGCCCAGCAACCGGTAGGTCTCGGCGATCACGTTGACGGTATTGTCGTCGGGCAGGGGCAAGGGCGGTGTCCGTGGGCTTGCTGGCTTAAACTAGGTAAGGCGCTTTGCCGGCCTTGACCAGTCAGACGCGGTTTCCCTGCGCATCGATGACGACTTCCCCATCCTCCTTGGTGAAGGGAATACCGAGCGCTTCAGGCAAAATTTCCAGCACCACTTCGGAAGGCCGGCAAAGGCGCACGCCATGGGGCGTTTCCACGAACGGCCGGTTGATGAGGATGGGATCGGCCACCATGGCGGAAAGCAGTTCGGCATCCGACAGCGCTTCATTGTCGAGGCCAAGATCGAAATAGGGCGTTTCCTTGATGCGCATGGCCTCACGCACAGAGAGGCCGGCTCGGGCGACAAGGTCGGCCAGGCGTTCCCGATCCGGCGGGTTCTCTCGATAGAGTACGATGTCTGGTTCGATCCCGGCGCCCCGGATCATGGCCAGGGTGTTGCGCGAGGTGCCGCAATCGGGATTGTGGAAAATGGTCACGGTCATCTTGGTCTCCTAGCGGTAGCCGGCGGCCTGAAGCTCGAAGAGTTCAGCATAGCGCCCCTTTTGTGCAACCAGCTCTTCGTGGCTGCCCGCCTCCAGTATTGCCCCACTGTCGAGCACCAGGATGCGGTCGGCCATGCGCACGGTCGAAAAGCGGTGGGAGATGATGACGGCAGTCTTCTGGGTCGCGAGCGCCTTGAAGCGGGCAAACACTTCGGCTTCCGCCTTGGCGTCGAGGGCTGCGGTGGGTTCGTCAAGGATCACAAGCTCCGCGTCGCGCATATAGGCACGAGCGATCGCCACCTTTTGCCATTCGCCGCCCGAAAGGTCGCGGCCATGCTTGAAGAGGCGCCCCAATTGCTGGTCATAGCCCTTGGGCAGCTTCGCGATGACCCCATCGGCAAGGCTCTGTTCGGCAGCGATATCGATCCGGTCCTGATCGCCCCGCGCCTCGATACGGCCGACCCCGATATTGTCCCGCGCCGAAAAGCTGTAGCGGATGAAATCCTGGAAGATGACGCCGACATGGGCGTGGATATCGCGCGGGTCGAGCTCGCGCAGGTCCACCCCATCAATGGTGATGCGGCCCTCGCTGGGATCATAAAGCCGGGTGAGGAGCTTGACGATCGTGGTCTTGCCGGCGCCGTTTTCGCCCACGAGTGCCAGGGTTTCGCCTGCGGGCAAGGTGAAGGAGAGATTGCGGACCACCCAGTTTTCCGTTTCCGGATACCGGAAGCCGACTCCCTCGAAGACGATGCCGCTGCGGATCGGGTTCGGGAAGGGCTTGGGATGGGCCGGCGCCAGCACGGTTGGCTCGATCTCGAAGAAGGAGAACAGGTCGTCCAGATACATGGATTGCCCGGCAATCTGGGTGAAGCCGAGAAGAATGCGCTGGAAGAGGCCGTTGAGCCTGAGGAACGAGCCCGAAAGGAAGGTGAGGTCGCCCAGCGTGAATTCGCCGGCAATGGTGCGCCACACGATGAAGGCGTAGGCCGCGTAATAGGCCAGGCTCGCTATGGCGGCAAAGACAGCACCCCAGCCGGAGCGCAGAATGGCCAGCCGCCGGTTTTCGAGAAAGATGCGCTGGGCGAGGTCACGGAAGCGGGTGATGAGATAATCGCCGAGGCCGAAAAGCTTGACCTCCTTGGCCGTTTCCGCGCTGGCCCCGATATGGCGCAGGTATTCTAGCTCGCGGCGCTCCGGCGTGCGCCAGCGGCTGAGCATATAGGCCATGGTATTGAAGCGCGTTTCGCCCCAGATCGAGGGGATGAAGCTGAGCGGAAGGAGCAGGATCAGCCAGGGCGCATAGACAAACAGGCCGGCCGCGAGTGTCAGCACGGTCAGGATGTCCTGCGCCTGCCCGAACATCTGACTCAAAAGCGCATTGCGCCCCGCGGCCTGGCGCCGGGCGCGCTCCAGACGGTCCTGATATTCAGCGCTTTCGAAATGCATGAGGTCGAGGCGCGCGGCATGGGCCATGAGTTCGACCGTCACCTGGTTGGAATGGAGTTCGGACAGAACCGAATCCACCAGCCCGGTGGCCCGGCTGATGATGTCATTGGCCAGAACCAGCGCGAATTCGAGCAGGAGCAGAAGGAGAACATGGTCGAGCAGGCCCGCCGCCCACCAATCGGCCAGCGCCGGGCCGGGCGAGGGCAGCGCCGTCAGTCGCACCACTTCGTCGACGATGAGCTTGGCCGCATAGAGCACCGCAACCGGCTGCAGGGCAGCGATGAGCCGCAGGCCGATACTGGCTCCGGTCAGCCATCGGCTGGTGCGCCAGATCTGCGCGACAAGGCGCCCGAGATGGCGGAGATTGTCCAGCCGCTCGCGCAGCGTGGGATTGGTGTCGGGGAGGGGAGGTGGGCGGCGCCCGGGCAGGTCGGTCATGCCGGCCAATGTAAGCCGCCGCCCCTCGAGCGAGAATAGGGGCGGCAGCAGATTTGTTCTGGAAAGATCAGTAGCGCGAAGGGTCGGCGGGCTTGTTGCCCATGATCTCTTCGATCTTTTCGAGCACGTCGGGGGTCAGCTTGTCCTTGTGTTGGAGCGCGGCAAGGTTGTCCTTGAGCTGGTCGAGCTTGGACGCGCCCAGGATGACTGTCGAGACATGCGGATTGCGCAGGCACCAGAGCAGGGCCAGATGGGTGATCGAGATACCGATATCCCCGGCAAGGGCTGCGAGCTGGCGGATCTTTTCGAGCTTGGCCTTGCCGGCGTCGCTTTCCCATTCCTTCTTGAGCCATTCATAGCCCGGCAGGTTGAGGCGGCTATCGGCTGGAATGCCGTCATTGTACTTGCCGGTGAGCAGGCCCGAGGCCAGCGGCGACCAGATCGTCGTGCCCAGCCCGAGGAGCTCATAGACCGGCCGATAGTCCGCTTCCACCTTGTGACGCTCGAAGAGGTTGTATTGCGGCTGCTCCATGGTGGGCGGCGTCAGGTGGTTGGCACGCGCAAAGCCCCAGGCTTCCGTGAGCTGCTGGGCATTCCACTCGGACGTGCCCCAATACAGGATCTTGCCCTGCGTCACTAGGTTATGCATGGCCCAGACGGTCTCCTCGACCGGCGTATCGACGTCCGGGCGATGGCAGAAATAGAGGTCGAGGTAATCCACCTGCAGGCGTTTGAGTGCCGCATTGGCAGCCTCGGTAACGTGCTTGCGGGAGAGGCCGCGCTGGGTGGGCTTGCTGCCGCCCCAGAACACTTTGGAGGAGACTGAATAGGTATCGCGGCCCCAGCCCAGCTTCTTGAGGGCCGCGCCCATCAGTACTTCGGACTCGCCGGCTTCATAGCCCTCTGCATTGTCGAAGAAGTTGATGCCCTGGTCGTAAGCATGGCTCATCAGCGCAATGGCATCGGCCTCATCGACCTGCTTGGAGAAGGTGACCCAGGAGCCCAGCGAGAACTCGCTGACCTTGAGGCCGGATTTTCCGAGACGACGATATTCCATGGCGATGCTTCCTTGCTGGATGCGACTTTTTGAAATGTGGGCAGGCCCGGTGGAGGCGCAATGCGTTCCTGGCACCGGGTCAGGGGAATGTATCGGCAAATGCCGATGGTTGTTCTACCCGGTCTTTAAATCGGCTGTAAAGCCGGTCAGGGCAGATCGCGCAGGAACCCGGCGAGGTCTGCGGTCACGTGATGAACGTGCGGCCCCTTGGCCCGTTCCAGCTCCCAGGCATCGACCTGCTCATGGGTAAAGCCTGCCCCCGCCACCACCTGCACGGTCGCCATGCCGACCTCATGGGGCACGACAAGGTTCTTCTCGAGGTCATCGAACATGATCGCCCGCGTGGGGTCGATGCCATAGCGGGCAAAAAAGCCGTCATAGGCCTGCCGGTGCGGCTTGGGCACATAGGTCATGGCCCTGATATCGTGCACGTCCTCGAACAGCTCCGGGCCGCCCAGCCGCGCCAGCACGGAGCGGGCATGGGTCGTGTCGCCATTGGTCAGGATGAACTTGCGGCCGGGCAGGTTGCGGATGGCCTCGATCAGACCGGGATGGGCGTCAACGGGCGAATAATCGATGGCGTGGACGGTATTGAGGAAGTGGTCGGGGTCGATCTTGTGCTGGTGCATCAGCCCGTTGAGGGTCGTGCCGAAATCCTGATAGTACTGCTTCTGTAGCGTGCGCGCGGTGTCGAAATCGAGCCGGGTCACATCCATCACATACTGGGTGATGCGCACGTCGATCTGGGCAAAGAGATTGCATTCACGCGGATACAGCGTGTTGTCGAGATCGAAGACCCAGTCGGTGACGTGGTCGAGCGTGCGGGCAGGCGTGGGGCTGGACATCATGGTGCGCTTATAGCGGAATCGGGGTTGCGTCGCCATGCCGACGCCGGTCGATCATGCCATCGTGTTGGCCGGAAATGAAAAGGCCTCCTTGCGGAGGCCTTTTGTTTTGTCGTTCGATCGGGCTTATTCGGCCGCCTGGTTGGCCGTGACTGCAAGACCTAGCGCCTTGATTAGCCCGGCCGGATTGGCAGCCGCCGCGCTCAGCACGAGAACGCTGGTGGGGCTGGCGGGCTTCACCGCGATTTCGAGGCTCTGCGGATCGTCGAGGAAAGCGCTGACCTGCGGCACGACCATGTCGGTGAGGGCCGGGATGCCGGCCTGGCCAACCAGTGTCGGCAGCATGGCCTTGAGGCCTTCAACAAACGCTGCGCGCTCGGCACCGGACTGGGCGGCGAACATGTCGAGCAGCTTGCCGGCGAGCGAGGCATCGTCGTAGCGGATGCTGGCGCTGGTGAGGATAATGGCCTGCGCCAGTTCCATGCCGGCCATCATCTGCTGGGCCTGGGCTTCCTCGCTGGTGTCTTCCATGCTCTGTGCCTGGAGCGCATAGATCTTGTCCATCACCTCGGGGGTGAAGCCGGAGAGGTCCATCTTGATGTCGAGAGCGCCGACATCGGCAAAATCGAACAGGAATTCGTCGACGACCATGCGGCCATCGGCTATCGACCAGCTCGACAACTGGGTGACATTGCCATTGATTTCAGTGAGGCCAAGCGCCTCGATCACCGCGCCGGCGTCAGGATCTTCCTCGCCAACGGTGCTGAGGTCCGCCCAGATATTGCTGATCGACAGGTCGGAGGCGACGGTGTCCAGTTCATCGGCGTCGTCATAGGTGTATTCGGACACCAGCGACATGCTGTCGACGGTGATCACTTCCGTGCCGTCGCGGGTGACGCTGAGCGGTCCAGTCGAGATATTGGCGACGGCCTGCATGGCGGAGATGAAGTTCACATTGTCTGCGGCCGGGAGCCAGATGTCCTCGGCCACAATGTCGGTCACGGTAATGCGGCCGGTCGGCTCGGTGGCAAACTCGGCATCCACGTCCGGCACGGTCAGGCGCTCGGCGGTATAGCCGCCGTCCTCGGTTTCCACGACGCCGGTAAAGGTCAGCTGAGTGTCGATGGTGAAGGGCTCCTCGCCGGCGCCCGTGGCGTCGACGGTCAAACCATCCACGGTGACGGTGCTGCCATCCACGGAGGCGGCGCCGAAATCGAACTGGTAGCCGAGCGTCTGGTATACGGCTTCAATACGGTCGACAAAGGCCTCGGCATCGAGCGCCATGGCGGGCTGCAGGAGTGCCAGAGTGGCGAGCCCGGTGGCAAGCATCAGGCCGGTGGTCTTGGTCGTCCGTGTCATGTTCTTTTTCTGTCCCTGGGTGATGCCGCCTAACCGTACACCCGGTTGCAGCCTTAAAGTCTCAAATCGCCCTTGCCGTCCATAAATTCAACGGCTTGAAGGCGGAAATGCGTCATAGCCTTTAGATGACGTTTATTTCAGGCCGATGTCGAACCCTGTTTCAGGGTGTCAGAGTCCCCGTGAAGAAACTGCCGATAGGCCGCATTGCCGGTTTCGTCCCAATAGGGAAAGCCGATGGCGTCGATATGTGCTGTAAAGTCCGCAGCCGTTTCGGGCGGAACCTGGACACCAACCAATACGCGGCCGTAGTCCGAGCCGTGATTGCGATAGTGGAACAGGGAGATGTTCCAGGCATCGTTCAGCCCTTCGAGGAATTTCAGCAGAGCGCCGGGGCGCTCGGGAAACTGGAAGCGAAAAAGCCGCTCGTCCAGCAGGCCCGACACACGCCCTCCCACCATGTAGCGGACATGGAGCTTTGCCACTTCATTGTCGGTCATGTCGGCGACGGTCAGGCCGTTCGCTTCGAGCAGGCCGATGATTTCGGTCTTTTCGGCATCGCCGCGAGAGAGTTTGACCCCCACAAAGATATTGGCGCTGGCACCGGGGGCATAGCGGTAGTTGAACTCGGTGATGGCCCGGTTGCCAATAAGCCGGATAAACGCGCGATAGGAGCCGGGTCGCTCGGGAATGGTTACGGCCAGCAGGGCCTCGGCGCGTTCCCCAATTTCGGCACGCTCGGCGACATAACGCAGGCGGTCAAAATTGACATTGGCGCCCGAATTGATGGCGATCAGCGCCCCCTGCGGAGCATTGCCGTTCTCCACATCGCGGCGCAGACCGGCCAGCGCCAGCGCCCCAGCGGGTTCGGTTATGGCGCGGTGGTCGTCGAAAATGTCCTTGATGGCGGCGCAGATTTCGTCCGCCGAGACGGTGACAATGTCGTCAAGCAGTTCGCGGCAGAGGCGGAAGGTTTCGTCACCCACCTGACGCACGGCGACGCCATCGGCAAAAAGTCCCACCTGGTCGAGCGGCACGGGTTTGCCGGCGGCGATGGCCGCTTTCATGCTGGCTGCTTCTTCCGGTTCGACGCCGATGACGCGGATTTCCGGGCGCAGGAATTTAACGAAACTGGCAATGCCAGCGGCCAATCCACCGCCGCCGACCGGCACATAGATCGCCCCGATCGGCTCGGGATGCTGGCGCATCAGCTCAAGCCCCACCGTGCCTTGGCCCGCGATCACGTCGGGATCATCGAACGGATGGACGAAGACATAGCCATGGCGTTCGGCCAGCCCCGCAGCATGCGCGCGTGCGGCGTCAAAGCCGTCGCCGAATAGCACGACTTCGCCGCCCAGGCGCCTGACCGCGTTCACCTTGATCAGCGGCGTCGTGGTGGGCATGACCACAACCGAGCGGATACCCAGCCGTGTTGCCGACAGCGCAACGCCCTGTGCATGGTTGCCGGCAGAGGCGCAGATGACGCCGCGTGCGCGTTCCTCGGCAGTAAGATGCACGATGCGATTATGGGCGCCACGGATTTTGAACGAAAAGACCGGCTGAAGGTCTTCGCGCTTGACCAGAATAGTGCGGCCCAGGCGTTCGGACAGCAGTTCCATTGGTTCGAGCGGGGTTTGCTCGGCAACCTCGTAGACAGAAGAGGTCAGGATTTTGCGAACGTAGTCAGTCATGCGCGCCTCCGGAAACGGCAGGCTGATGGACGCCTGCTGACAGAAAATGTCAACCGCGCCGGCCAGGGTGCCCCCGAAACGCATGGCTGCATTGTCTCAATCAACTGATTGATTGTTGCTGTGTGGCGGCGTAGAGGCTGGGCATGGAACCGGATATCCAGAAACGCGAAAGCAGCGACGAACGCCGCGCCGCCATTG
Source organism: Pseudomonadota bacterium (assembly GCA_023391095.1). Taxonomy (GTDB): domain Bacteria; phylum Pseudomonadota; class Alphaproteobacteria; order Rhizobiales; family Devosiaceae; genus Devosia. Next base: position 62,817 of record JAEWBN010000017.1, on the reverse strand, counting down.
CCCAGGCGGCGCGCGACATCATCGTTGAAAAGGGGCTCGAAGGCCTGCGCACGCGCGACATCGCCGCCCGTGTGGGCATCAATGTCGCGACGCTGCATTACCATGTGCCCAGCAAGGAAGCGCTGGTGGCCCTGGTGGCTGAAAGCCTCAAGGCCGAATTTGTGGCGCAGGATCTGTCGCGGCCACGCGCAGGCAAGAGCGGGCTGGAATTGCTTCGTATGGAGTTCGAGGATGCGCTTGAATCCATTGAAGAGGCGCCCGGACGCCTGGCCGTTATGGCCGAGCTGACCGAGCGCGCTCGCCGCGACCCCGCCATTGCCGCCATCATGCGGCCCATGCGGCTGGGCTGGCTGGCCAGCTTGGCGGAGATGTTTCGCAAGGGCGCCGACGATGGCTCCCTCCGGGCCGATCTCGACCCGGATGCTGCCGCCCGCATTTATGCGGGTATGGTTTCGAGCTGGCGGATCACCCGACCAGCGCGTTCAGACGTTCTTGCCGTGTTTGCCGAATTCGAGCGGGCCTTTCGGGCCGCCAAAATCTGACCTCCCAGAGAGCCATCATGTCACAGACCTATGCGGCCGAAACGGCCACGCCCCCCGATCCGCGCCGCTGGCTTTCGCTGGCCATCCTGCTGATCGCCAATTTCATGAACCTGATCGACGTGACCATCGTCAATGTCGCGCTCCCCTCGATGCGCGAAGATCTGGGCGCCTCGGACAGCCAGATCGAGTGGGTGGTCGCAGCCTATGTTCTGGCCTTTGCTCTCGGCCTTCTGCCATTTGGCCGGCTGGGCGACATTGTGGGCCGCACGAAAATGTTCCTATGGGGCGTGGGGGCGTTTACGGCGGCCTCGGCCCTCTGCGGGCTCGCGCATAATATCGAAATGCTGATCGCCGCCCGCGTGCTCCAGGGCATTGGCGGGGCCATGATGACGCCGCAGGTGCTGGCCATCGCTACGGTCACCTTCCCTCCCAATGAACGCGGGCAGGCCTTTTCGCTGTTCGGCCTGTCGGCGGGTCTGGCCTCGGTGTGCGGGCCGATCCTGGGCGGCATCCTGATCGATGCGCAGCTTTTCGGGCTCGACTGGCAGCCGATCTTTCTTGTCAACATTCCCATCGGCATTGCCGCCATCGTCGCCGGCTGGCTGCTCATTCCCCGCCTGCCGGGTCACAAGGACCTGAGCAACGACTATGTCGGCATCGCCCTTTTCGGCCTTGGCATCATCGCGCTCGTCTTTCCCATCATCGAAGGACGCGCCTTCGGCTGGCCGCTCTGGTCCTTTGCCATGATGGCAGCGGGCGTCGCCCTTCTGGGGACCTTCTACGTCTGGCAAGGCAGGCGCGCCAAGGCGGGTCAGCCGCAATTGCTCAACTACGATCTCCTGCGCAACCGCGACTATATGTTCGGCGCCTTCGTGGTCACCGTCTTTGCCTCGGGCATTCCGGGCATGTTCCTGATCATCTCGCTGATGCTGCAATCGGGCTTCGGCTATTCCCCGCTTCAGTCGGGCCTTGCCAATACCCCGTTCTCGGTCGGCGTGCTGATCGCGTCCTTCATAGCGGGACGCTTCGGGTCGCACTATCTGCGCAGCCGCCTTGCCGCGGCCGGCACGCTTCTGGCCGGAGGCATCCTCTGGCTCCACTTCATCTTTGCCAATGCCGGCCAAACCATCGAGTCCATCACCTTCTTGCCAGCCCTCGTCATTGCAGGCATCGGCTTGGGCACGGGCTTTTCGTCCCTGTTCCAGCTGGTCCTGCGCAATGTGCCGCCACGTGATGCCGGGGCCGGCTCCGGGGCATTGCAGGCCTTCCAGCAGGTGGGCGGCGCGCTTGGCATTGCGCTTGTGGGGCAGATTTTCTTTTCCCGGCTGGCCGGCAATTTCGCCGCCGGATCGGGCCCGGAATTTGCCTTCTCAAATGCCGCGTCGCTGGCGCTCTGGTATCAGGTGGTGTCCTTCGGCCTGGTCTTGGCCATGGCTTTCGTCTTCAAGCCATCGGGCCGCCAGCCGCAGGGTCGGCCAGCGCCCGTTGCGATGGAAGCCTGATGCACAAAGGCCGCCCGCGGGCGGCCTTTTTCACTGGTTGAACAGTTGCCAGGTCTGGAAGCAGGCCAGCGCAATCACAAGACCGCCGACCAGCATCATCAGCTTTTGCGGTGGAATGGCGCGCACCACAAAGCCTGCCAGTGGTGCCGCCAGGATACCGCCAGCGACGAGGCCGCCCACGGACCACAAATGCCGCTCAATGCCGCCGCCTTCTTCCCAGTGCCCGGTCAGGAGCGCCGTGATAAAGGCCACTGAAACCGCGGTGGTGACGAAGAATTCGACCGTGTTCACCGTGCCCACGATATAGCGGGGCGCACCGCCCGAACCGATGAGGCTGGATGTGACAATCGGTCCCCAGCCTCCGCCGCCGGCGGCGTCGACGAAACCACCTGCGACGCCGAGCGGCAGGACCAGCTTGGTCTGCGGTTCCTTGTACGCGGCACGGATGCGGAAGGCGCGGTAGAGGATGTAGATGCCCAAAAGTCCGAGATAGACCGTCACGAAGGGGCGCAGGATCGCCCCATCTATGGCGGTCAGCACATAGGTGCCGAGCACGCCACCCACGATGCCGGCGGGGGCCAGGCGCCAGAACAGGCGCCAATTGACATTCTTGTGGGCCACATGGCTCGAGGCCGATGCGGCGGTGGTGAACATTTCGGCGGCATGGACGCTGGCGGACGCTGCGGCCGGAGGGACGCCGAAGGCCAGCAGCATGGTGGAACTGACCACGCCATAGGCCATTCCGAGTGCCCCATCCACGATCTGGGCGAAAAAGCCGATGGCTGCGAAGATAAAGAACTCGGTTCCCAAACGATAGACGCTCCGTAGCCAGTCATGACAGCAGACAGCACAACCGCGCCGGGTGGCGCGGAGTTGCAGTCAGCGCACGATCAGCGTGCCGGCACCATGTTCGGTAAAGAGCTCGACCAGAACGACATGCGGGGTCTTGCCATTGAGGATGACGACGCCCTCGACGCCGTTTTCCAGCGCTTCAAGGCAGGTCTCGACCTTGGGGATCATGCCGCCGGAAATCGTGCCGTCGGCGATGAGTTCCTTGGCTTCGCGCACGGTCAGCTCGGGCATGAGCTTGCCATTCTTGTCCAGCACGCCGGGAACGTCGGTGAGGAACAGGAGGCGCTTGGCGCCGAGCGAACCGGCAATGGCGCCGGCAAAGGTATCGGCATTGATGTTGTAGGTATTGCCGTCGCGGCCGGGCGCCACCGGCGCGATTACCGGGATCATTTCCGAGCGGGCCAACAGATCGAGCAGAGTACGGTCGACTTCCACCGGTTCGCCCACATAGCCGAGGTCAAGGACGCGCTCGATATGGGAGGTGGGGTCGGTATAGGTCTTTTCGGCCTTGCGAGCGAAGACCATATTGCCGTCCTTGCCGCAAAGGCCGATGGCCCATTCGCCCTCGGCATTGATCAGGGCGACGATTTCCTTGTTGATCGAGCCGGCCAGGACCATCTCGACAATTTCCATGGTCCGCTTGTCGGTAACCCGCAGCCCGCCTTCAAACTTGGATTCGATGCCCAGGTTCTTGAGCATGGAGGCGATCTGCGGCCCCCCGCCATGGACGACTATTGGATTGACCTTTGACTGCTTGAGGAGCGCAATATCGCGGGCAAAGGCCTGGCCGAGCTTGGCGTCACCCATGGCATGGCCGCCATATTTCACCACGACGGTCTTGCCTTCGTAGCGCTGCATATAGGGCAGGGCCTGCGCCAGGATGCCGGCATCATGGCTGAACCGATCGGTATTGGGTGTATCTTCGGCCATCGGCGCAGCTCTCCCTCAAAGGCAATCGGGCAATGGGTCTATTCGATTTTGCCGGGGGTTTAAATCGGCAATGGGGAGAAATTTCGCCCCCGGCGCAAAACTTTGGACCTAGTCGATCAGGAGATCCACCGTGACGCGGTCATCAAAGGACCAGCCGCCCAGCGCAAGCAGGTCGCCGGCGCCGTCGCGCACCACTGGCGCGGTGCGGATGGCTTCGGCAGGCGTCGTCACCTTGAAGCCCAGAACATGCTCCAGCCGATGGCGCGGCATAAATTCACTGGCGCTGACGGTCAGGTGCTCGGCTTCGGGCCGGCTGGCGATGCGGAAGCGCTGGTCCCAGATGATCGCTTCACCCGGCACGAGCGGTCGATCCGGCAGGAGGGCACGACCCGGTTCGCGGGAAATGCTCAGCGTATCGCCCTTGAGGCGGAGCACCGCGCCCAGCAGCGTCGCGGCCGGTGGCAGGTCGCGCGCCGTGATCTGGTCGTAAAGGCGCTCAACCTGGCCCAAAGCCCGCGGCCGCTGCCGGCCGCCCACGATATTGAGTACGCGGCCCAGGACGCGGCGGCCGATGGCCGGACTGATCGTGCCAAAAGCTGCGGCCGGGAGAATGGCTGCCCCAAACCCGTCAAACGTCACCAGTTCGTCAAAGGCGGCATGCGCCATCTGCGTCAGCGCATCGTCGGCCTCTGCCATCCGGAGGGCGAAGCGGGACAGGGTGGCGGTGTCGAGGCCATGATCGGCCAGAACCGGCAGCAGCTTGCGCCAGCGCACGCGTTCGTAGTCGGTGTCGTGGTTGGAAGGGTCATGGGCAGGCGTCATGCCCTCAGCGTCCACCAGACTTGCCAGCGTCGCCGGTTCAACATCGAGCAGGGGGCGGAAGATGCGCACGCCCTCGACGACCGAATGGGGCGCCATGGCCTTGAGGCCCTCAAGACCGCTGCCATGCGCCAGCCGCATCAGCACCGTTTCGGCTTGATCCATGCGGTGATGGGCGGTGAGCAGCACTGTCGCGCCATCCCTGACCATAGCCTCGCCGATGAGGCCATATCGGGCCAGTCTTGCCGCTTCCTGGAGGCCCGTTGCGCGTTTGTCGCCCTCCCAGACCAGCCCTCGTGCAGCAAGGCCACGTGCCTCCGCCGCCGCAAGCACCATGGCAACCTCGTCCTGCGCTTCGGGCCGCAGGCCATGGTCAACGCTATAGACGATGAGCTTGGGGGAGCTGTCGGCAATGCTCGCCCAGCGGTGCGCCAGAAGCATCAAAGCGAGGCTATCGGCGCCACCTGAAACGGCCAGCCCGATGGCGGGCTCCTGCGCCACGGGCGCAAACAGGCGGGCCAGAGACGCCGGCTCGCCCAGATCGGGCGTCAGGCCGGCGCGCATTCGGCGCGGGCCCGTTCCTGGCTCAAACGGTTTTGAAAGGCCGGGATCACGTCGGTGTAGCGGCGTTCCACCTCGTCGAAGGTGCGGCAGGCGGTGTCGCGTTCACCGGCGCCGGCGAGGGCGATGCCCAGCTTGAGCAACAGGTCGGGGGCGCGGGCGTGCTCGGCATTCTTCTGGTAGATGTCGACCAGAATGTCAGCGGCCTCTGTGTAAGCGCCCTGGGCGATCATCGATTCTCCCAGCCAGTTGGCGGCGTCGGGAATGCGCGGATCGGCCGGATAAAGCGCCAGGAACTGGCTCAGCTGCTCATCGGCAAAGGCATAATCGCCCTGCACGAAGGCCTCATAGCCCGCCTGGTACTGTGCATCGGCATCGGCATTGGATGTCGGCGCCATGGCTGGGTTGTAACTCAGGTCCAGCGGCTGGCCGGTGATGAGGTCGACCCCGCCGGCCTGTCCGGTGCCGACCAGCGGGTCGGCACTTTCGCCCAGTTCATCCACCGGCGCTGCGCCGGCATCATCGAAGGTAGGGTCGAATTCCTGCTCGCCGGGCAGGGGCTGTACGCCCTGTTCGGGGATCACGGTTAGGGGCGCTGCGCCCTCTTCGCTTATGGCCGGGTCCTGCGGCAACGCCTCGGGCTGCGTCGCGCCGCCCGCTTGGGTTGCCGCATCAGTTTTTCCCGGCGCACCGCCTTCCAGCGATTGGAAACGGAACTCGTTGTCTTCCTGCATCCGGTTGATGATTTCCTGCAGCTGGGTGAGCTGGAAGGTCAGCCCCTCGATCTGCCCGTTCAGCGAGCGGATCTGTTCTTCAAGCTGCTGGATGCGCACCAGAAGCTGGGCGCTGTCGGCCTGGGCGACCAGGATGCGACCGTTGTCGGCATTGGTAAAGCCAAGACCGGCCAATTCGCCGGGCGGGAACACAGTGGCGGTCTCGGCCTGGGCACTGGTGGCGCCAAAGCCAAGGCCCAGCGCGCAGAGCGCGGCACGCCCCAGCCGGGTCAATCGGGTCGAAGTCAAGCAAGCCTCCATTGCTGATGCTTGTGCCAAGATGGGCATTGTTGCCCTGCCGATAAAGAGCAATTTTGGTGAAAAGAAAGCGCCCGGGCCATTAAGTTGGCCCCGGGCGCTCTTGCCTCCAGTTTTCACTGGATGGTTGCGGCTACCGCTTTGGTCGGCAGCCGGATTTTTTACTGGACCACCGTGACGGCGCGACGGTTCTGGCTCCAGCAGGAAATGTCGTTACAGATGGCCACCGGACGTTCCTTGCCAAAGGACTGGCTCTGGATACGCTGGCCGTTGACCCCGCGGGACACGAGGTAGTTCACCACCACCGAGGCACGGCGGGCGCCCAGGGCGATGTTGTATTCGCGGGTACCGCGCTCGTCGGCATGGCCTTCGATCATGATGCGGTAGTTTTGGTACTGGTTGAGCCAAGCGGCCTGCTTGTCCAGGGTTGCCATGGCTTCGGAGGTCAGCGAGCTCGAATCGGTCTCGAAGAAGACGCGGTCGCCCACGGTGACGAGAAATTCCTGCTGGCTGCCGGGTGCGCCGCCGCCGGGGCCGGTATTGCCGACGCCGGTGAGGCCCACATTGTCGGTGGCGCTACGGGAACAGGCGGCCAGCACGACGACGAAGAGCATCATCGCGGCAGCGCGCATTACGGTATTGATGGGTGCGGGGATGACCACGGGTCGGCTCCTGGAAAGCTACAATCTTGGGCCCAGCATTTACCGCGCTTATTCTTAAAAGCGGGTGAGCCAACGTGGTTAATCTTTGCCTATTGAGGCCGCGATGTGGCAGGAATCCGGGCTTTTTTGTGACGTTGCGCTTCGGCAACAGCGGGTGGCGTCGCGCTGTTAAGGTTAAGCGCGAGGGACACCAGGAACGGCAGGGCCAGCGGCGGGCTTGGTGACCTAGCCCTCCGTGAGTTTGAACTCGATGCGGCGGTTGCGGCGATAGGCTTCGTCGTTCTCGCCAGTGTCGAGCGGGGTAAATTCGCCAAAGCCGGCAGCGACCAGCCGATTGGGCGAGACACCACGACTGACGAGATAGCGGGCAACCGAAATGGCGCGCGCGGCCGAGAGCTCCCAGTTCGAGGGGAAGCGGGCATTGGAAATGGGGCGGGCATCGGTGTGCCCGTCGATCCGCAGCACCCAGTTAATATCTTCCGGGATCTCGGTTTCGAGCTGCAGAATGGCGTCGGCCAGCGCATCGAGCTCGGGCGTGCCCGCGGGGTCGATATCGGCTTGCCCCGGATCGAACAGCACTTCGGACTGGAATACGAACCGGTCGCCGACCACACGCACATCGGCGCGGGTTTCGAGGATTTCCCGCAGGCGGCCAAAGAAGTCCGAACGGTAGCGGCTGAGGTCCTGGACGCGTTGAGCCAGCGCCAGGTTGAGGCGGCGTCCAAGATCGGCGATCTGGGTGCGGCTTTCGGTGTCGCGGGCTTCCGAGGCTTCAAGCGCAGCTTCGAGTGCCGCCAATTGGGTACGCAGGGCCGCCAGCTGCTGGTTGAGCAGGGCGACCTGGGCATTGGCTTCATCGGAAAGCCGCTCGGCATCGATCACCTGCTGCTCGAGCCCGGCAATGGTAGCGTCGCGGTCGTCCAGGCCCGTGCCGATGCCGGACAGCTGGCTCGACAGCGTTTCGTTTTCGGCACGCGCTCCGGCGAGGGTGGCGGTCAATGTGGCCAGCTGCGAGGTCAGGTCGTCCGAATTGGCGCGTTCGAGCTGCAGCAATTCGGTCAGTTCGGCGATCTGGGTGTTGAGGCGCGCCAGCGCCGTGTCGCGCCCCTGGATTTCCTGGCCAAGGAAGAACTGGGTCAGCATGAACAGGCTGAGCATGAAGATGATGACGAGCAGCAGGCTCGACAGCGCATCGACAAAGCCGGGCCAGTAATTGGCTTCCTGACGGCGGCGGGAGCGCGCGAAAGCCATGGCCTATTCCCGGCGCTCGTTATCGGCTTCGTTGAGCATGGCCTCAATGAGGTCGCGCAGCTTCTTGTTGGTTTCGCCCTGTTCGGTGATGTAGCGCCGCAAATCGTCCTGTTCGGTGCGGATGTGCTTGACCAATCCGTCAATGCCGCGCGCCAGCTCGGCCATGGCGCGGATGGCGTTCTGGGACGAGTTGATGCTCTGGTTATTGGCGCCGAGCTTGTCGACTATGGCCTGGATGTCCGGGCCGCCGGCATTGGCCTGCATGGCCGAAACCGGATGGTCGAGCTCGGTCATGGAGGTCATCCAGTCCTCGAGATCGGTATAGAAGGCGTTTTGCGCCTGGCTGGTCTGGAGATCAAGAAAGCCCAGGACCAGGGATCCGGAAAGGCCAAAGAGCGAGGACGAAAAGGCCGTGCCCATGCCACCCAGCGGCGCGACGAGCCCTTCGCGCAGGTTGGTGAAGAGCGTTGCCGAGTCGCCTGCCGTGACATCAAGCGCATTGATCACATTGCTGACCGAGGTCACGGTTTCGAGGAGGCCATAAAATGTGCCCAGCAGGCCAAGAAATACCAGAAGTCCGGTGAGGTAGCGCGAGGTATCCTTGGCTTCATCGAGCCGATTGCCCACCGAATCCAGAATGGAGCGCATGGAGGAGGGCGTGATGACCGCCTCGCCGATCCGCTCCCGCAGGAGGCCGGCAACGGGCGCCAGCAAGACCGGGGGTCGGGTCGTATTGAGGTTGCCGTCCTGAAGCGAGTTGACCCACTTCACCTCGGGAAACAATCGGAAGAGCTGTCGGAAGCTGAGGAAGATGCCGATCGCCAGGGTCAGGAAGATCAGCGAGTTGATAAAGGGGTTGGCCCAGAAGAAGGTGATGATGGTGGAAAACAGAATGGCGGCAACCAGCGCCACCAGCACCAGAAAGATGACGATCTTGACCAGATAAACGGTCGGGCTCGAAAGATGGTAGGGATCGTAGCCTTGCGTCATCGTATGGAACCTTCCCCCGCGTGCCAAATCAGCCATCCTTCGACACTAGTGGCGGTGGAAAGGCGTGACAATGGAAAAGGTTAACGGGCCCCTTGTGGGACCCGCCCGGGGAAGAGGCTGAGAGTTAAGCCATGCATGCCAAGCAGTTGCACATCGACGTTGCACTGGCCAAGGCCTTGATCCGCGGGCAGTTCCCCGAATTCGATGGCGAGGCCATTGTGCGGCTCGAGACACCCGGAACGGTCAATGCCATTTTTCGCATCGGTCGAGGCCATGTCGCGCGGTTTCCGCTTCAAATGACGTCGGCTGAGACGGTCGGGCAGGAATTGGCGGCCATGCGGGAGCTGGTGGCGCAATGCCCCGTTGCGACGCCCGTTCCGGTTGCCATTGGCCGCCCCGGACACGGCTATCCCTCCGCTTGGAGCGTCCAATCCTGGATCGAGGGAGAAACCGCGACGCCGCACAGCGTCAGCCATTCGGCAGGTTTTGCGCTGGACCTTGCCGGACTGGTCTTAAGATTACGCTCGGCCGATACAATGGGCCGGCCCTTCGATGGCAAGGGGAGGGGCGGCTCTCTCCCGGATCACGACGCCTGGATGGCAAAGTGCCTCGTGCGGAGCGAAAACCTACTCGACGTCCCCGTGCTGCGCGCAATGTGGGCCGGCTTCCGCGTCTTGCCCCATCCCGGCCGGGTGGTCATGAGCCACAGGGACCTCACCCCCGCCAATCTTCTGGTCCGGGACGAGCGGCTTGCGGGCGTTCTGGATGGCGGAAGCTTCGGCCCCGCTGATCCTGCGCTTGACCTGGTAGTCGGTTGGCACCTGCTCGATGGCGAAAGGCGGCGGATATTTCGCGAGGCAGTCGGCGCGAGTGACCTCGAATGGCGGCGCGGCGCCGCCTGGGCATTCGAGCAGGCCATGGGTCTGGTCTGGTATTACCGACAGACCAATCCAACCATGAGCGCGCTGGGACAAAGCACCCTCGCGCGCCTCATCGAGGAAAAAGCGGATCTTACTTGATCGGCTTCAGGGTCTTGAGCAGGGCGCCGTGCAGGGTCTCGTTGCCCGCAACGATCTGGCCGTTCCAGACCGATCCGGGCTGACCGGCAAAGTCGGAGACGATGCCGCCGGCTTCCTTGACCAGCAGCAGGCCGGGCGCCACGTCCCAGGGCTTGAGCCCCGCTTCCCAGATGGCATCGAAACGGCCGGCGGCGAGCCAGGCCATGTCGAGGCAGATGGAGCCAGACCGGCGAATGCCGGCAACGGCCGGGTTGATGGCCGCCAGCTGGCGCAGCTGCAGCGTATCGTTCGAGGTGCCCTGGGTCTTGATGCCGGTAGTCACCACGGCATCGGAAAGGTGCCGGCGGCCGGCAACGCGCAGGCGCTTGCGATCGGCCAGCCAGGTGCCGCCGCCTTTTTCGGCCGTGAACATCTCGTCCATGATCGGATTATAGACCACCGACGCCACGATCTCGTCGCCGCGCTGCAGGGCAATGGCCACGGCAAAGAGCGGGATGGAGTGGAGGAAATTGGTAGTGCCATCGAGCGGGTCGATGATCCAGGTGTGCTGGCCGTCGGTGCCCGCGACTTCCCCACCTTCTTCCATCAGGAACCCATAGGTCGGACGGGCCTTGCGCAGCTCGTCATAGACGATCTGCTCGGCACGCAGGTCAGCCTTGGAGACGAAGTCCGCCGGGCCCTTGCGCGAAACCTGCAGGTTTTCGACCTCGTTGAAGTCGCGGCTGAGCGACTTTCCGGCCTTGATGGCGGCAGAGACCATGACGTTGAGAAGGGCGGAACGCGCCATAGGGGAGGTGCTCGCTGGCTCGCGCGACCCGGACGACGCCGTCTGGTGAGGCGCATCCGGCCAATGGGCAAAGGCCCGGCCGCGGGGGTTTATGATGTGGCGGGCTTATTGCCTCAGAACCGGCCCTGTTTCAAGGGTCTTGCGTTTCCGCCTCGTCCGCGGCCGCATCCTCTGCCTCCCGGCCCCGCTCCGCTTCGAGCGGCGCCAGAGCCTCGTCCGCCGCATCCGCAGGCGCGTCCGCATTGGGGTCCACGACCCGGCTGGGTGCATTTTGCGGGTCAAGCGAATTGGGCAGGACGGGGCCGTCGCTGGCGGGCTCGGACGCCTCGGTGGCAGCAGACGGAGCCGTCGGCGGCAGGCCCGGCCAGAAGCGGGCGCGTTCTTCCGCCCGCGCCAGGGCATCGGCCGGAATGGAGACCAGCAAGCGGTCTAGCGCCGGGTCGCTCAGTCCCTGGCGGCGGGACAGGGATCGCCACATGGCGGCCGCTTCGAGATCGATCGCCGTGCCTTCGCCCACCGCGAGCAGCTTGGCATAGCGGTTCTGCGCCACCGGATTGCCCTGTTCGGCAGCCCGCCGGTAATAATCCACCGCCGCTTCAATATTCTGCGGCAAGCCCTGACCCAGATAGAGCAGGGTGGCGAAATCCACCTGCGCGTCGGGCAGGCCCTGCTCTGCGGCAAGCCCGATATAGCGCGCGCCTTCCTCGGGATCGGGGAGGACGCCCGCGCCTTCAATCAGCATGGAGCCGTAGTCGTATTGCGCTTCGGGCAGTTCGGCCTCGGCCGCTTCCCGCATCAGTTCGGCGGCCCGCACGAGGTTGGGTGGGGCATAGACGCCTTCCACATGCAGCAGCGCCATATTGTACTTGGCCGGGATATAGCCTGCCTCCGCCGCCTTGGCGAAAAGCTCGGCCGCGCGGGTTCGGTCGCGCTCAACCCCCACGCCTTCCTGATAACGCATGCCCAGCTCGAACGTCGCGAGCCGGTCGCCCCGGTCCGATGCCAGTTGGTACCAGCTGGCGGCGCGCTCGGCATTCTGGGGGACGCCCAGCCCGTTGGCATAAAGTTCGGCAATCAGCGTCAGCGCCGCGGCGTCGCCCTCTTCGGCTCGGGGCAAAGCCAGTTCCAGGGCCGTCAGGTAATAGCCGCGCTGGTAAGCGCCGTAGGCGTAGTCCACCGGCCCCTGCTGTCCGAAAATGGCGGAGCTGACCGATTCCGCGGAATTGTCCTGCGCTTGGACCATTCCGGGCAGGCCTGAAAGCAGGAGGGCAAGAAGGAGACGGGCGCGGATCATGCCGGTTTCCGGACGGCGCGGTCGAACTCGGCCAGCGCTGCTGCCGGCTGTTCGGCCGACCAGACGCAATCGGACAGCGCCAGGAATTCGGCACCGGTCTGGTCCAGCGCCGCAAGCGTCGCAGCAGGATCGGAATGAACCGCCGGGACTTCAAACGTTTCCGCCCACCATGCGGCCAGTTCGCTCGCCTGCGGGTCCGGCGCACCCCCGAGGGGGCCGAACATCACATAGTCGACATCGAGCTCGCCAAAGCTCATGGCATCATGCCGTGAGCGGACATTGCCCACGCCCACAATCCCGTCGGGCTTGAGGGCATCGGTTGCCGCGCGGATGGCCTTGGTGCCACCGGTGGTGATGTGCACGCCGTCGGCGCCAAGCTGGCGGGCAAGGTCGACGTCATCTTCAAGGAGCACGGCGGCGCCGGCTGCCTGTCCCACCTGCATCAGGCGCTCGGCCAGCCCGGCATAGCCCGCATCATCGAGGCTGCCCCGCCGCACCAGCAGGGCGGCGATCTGCGGACCGCTCAGCACGCCCATCAGGCGGCGCGGAAACTCTGCGGGATCCGGATCGGCCGGGGTAATGAGATAGAGCTGGGGGAGCATGGGGTTCCCGGGAACGCTTGACGCTGGCGTCCCTAGGTCAGCATTTTGGCGACAAAGGGACAGTCCACCCAATAGAGGATAAGCCCCGTGCGGCGCAATCCCGCGACGCGCTCCCGAAAAGCGCGCCGCCCAGGGTCGATGGGCGCGCTCAGGCGGCGCGGTCGAGGGCGTTGGACCACTCGCCGATGGCTGCGAGCGAGTTCATGTGGGCCCGGTGGGCAAAGGCAGCGCGCGCCGGGTTGAAGTTCTCCCGGCGTCCCGCCCAGGTGCGCAGCGCGACATTCTGCAGCGCCCGTCCATAGGAGAAGGTCAGTGGCCAGGGCTTGCCGGAAATGCGGTTCATCGCGGAAAGATGAGCGGTGGCTTCCTCGTCCGTCTGTCCGCCGGAAAGGAAGGCAATGCCGGGCACGGCCGCCGGCACATGTTCGCGCAGCACTTCGACGGTGCGGCGCGCCACTTCCTCGACGCCGGGCCGGTCGCGCGAATTGACGCCGGGCAGCACCATGTTCGGCTTGAGCAGCATGCCCGAGAGGTCAACGCCGGCAAGCCGCAGCTCCTTGAAGGTATTTTCCAGCACATCGCCGGTCACCTGGGCGCAGCGCTCAAGCGAATGATTGCCCGGCTCACCATCGCCCACCACCTCGGGTTCGACCACCGGCACGATGCCGGCTTCCTGGCAAAGGATGGCGTAGCGCGCCAGCGCATGGGCATTGGCGCGGATATTGTTGCGGGTGGGGGCAATGTCATTGATGGTGATCACGGCCCGCCACTTGGCAAAGCCGGCCCCAAGGTCGGCATATTGGGCAAGCCGCTGGCGCAGGCCATCAAGACCTTCGGTGATCTTTTCGCCGCCCTCGCCGGGCATGGGGAAGGCCCCCCGGTCCACCTTGATGCCCGGGATACAGTCGGCGTCCGCCAGGATGGCGCGGAAGGGCGTGCCATCGGCCGCTTCCTGCTTCAGCGTCTCTTCGGTGAGAATGACGCCGGAAATATACTCGGACATCGCCTCTTTGGCGCCGAACAGCATTTCGCGATAGTCGCGGCGCAGGTCGAGCGTATTGGGCAGGTTGATCTTGGCGAAGCGCTTGGCAATCGTGCCTTCCGACTCGTCGGCGGCAAGGATGCCCTGGCCGGGCGTCATCAACTTCTGGGCAATCGCATTGAGCGACTTGGTCATGGTCTTCCCTCGGGCTGGATTGTGCCAAGGTTAGACTTTCGTTTGCGTGCTTACGATTAGACCTGTGGTTATTAGACGAAAGACGATCCCGGCCGTGTGGAACCAGACGGCCGGGAGCAATCCTACTTTTTCAACGCTTCGACGCCCGGCAGGGGTTTGCCTTCCATCCATTCCAGGAAGGCGCCGCCGGCGGTGGACACATAAGTCAGCTTGTCCTTGACCCCGGCATGGGCCAGCGCGCTCACCGTGTCACCGCCGCCAGCGACGGATACCAGGTGACCGTCATGGGTGCGCTTGGCGACATGCTTGGCAATGGCCACGGTGCCTGCGTCGAATGGGGTCATTTCAAAGGCGCCAACCGGCCCGTTCCAGACGACGGTATGGGCGTCGTCGATCGCGGCATTGATGCGCTCGACCGAGGAGGGGCCGATGTCGAGGATCATGCCGTCAGGATCGATGGCGTCGAGGCCATAGAGGCGCGTGGGGGTGTCGGCCTTGAAATGCCAGGCCACGACGGCGTCGATCGGCAGGATGATGGCGCAACCCGAATCCACGGCCTTTTCCATGATGCGGATGGCGGTGTCCTTGAGATCCTTCTCGCACAGCGACTTGCCGACATTGACGCCCTGGGCATGAAGGAATGTATTGGCCATGCCGCCGCCAATGACGAGCCCGTCGACCTTGGTCACGAGGTTTTCCAGCAGGTCGATCTTGGACGACACCTTGGCGCCGCCAACAATGGCCACAACGGGCTTCTTGGGCTTGCCGAGGCCAGCTTCCAGCGCTTCCAGTTCCGCCTGCATGGCCAGGCCCGCCGCGGCCGGCAGGAGGCGTGCCAGCGCTTCGGTCGAGGCATGGGCGCGGTGAGCGGCAGAAAAAGCGTCGTTTACATACACATCGCCGAGGCTCGCCATGCGCTTGGCCAGTTCAACGTCGTTTTCTTCCTCGCCGGGATGAAAGCGGGTGTTTTCCAGCACCAGCACGGAGCCGGCGGGCGCTTCGTCGATGGCCTTTCGGGCAGCGCTGACATCGGTCCAGTCGGTGGCCACGAAGCCCACCGGATGGCCTGTCTCATTTGCGACGGCTTCGCACACCTGCTCGAGCGAGAATTCGGCATTCACCTTGCCCTTGGGCCGGCCGAAGTGGGAGAGCAGAATGGCCTTGCCGTCCTTCTTGACGATTTCGCGGATGGTGGGCACCAGCCGTTCAATGCGCGTAGCGTCGGTCACCTTGCCATCGGCCACCGGCACGTTGAGGTCGGCGCGCAGCAGCACGCGCTTGCCGGTGAGATCGAGTTCGTCGAGGGTCTTGAAACTGTCGCTCATCTTGCGGCTCCCGGAGGTCGGATTGTCTGGCCGTGGGGTAGCAGAGTGGCACGGCGTGGGAAAGCGGGGCAGACAAATTTCTCTCTCCCTGACGCCAGCGCGGCAGATGTGGCTTAGGCGGACAGCTTCATCGAACGGTGGTCGGGCAGGTTGAGAGCCGCCACAAGCGCCCTGTATTCGTGCCGGGCGTTGACATGGGACATGGACGGGGCACTGCCCAACGTTTCGGCGTCGAGCGGGTCGAACACGGTCATGCCCGAAAGAAACAGCGAGCGGAAGATGACTCGCTCGGCAATGCCGTCAGCAAGGCGGCAGCCCAGCCCGCCGGCGAGGCGCTCCACCAGATCCTGCACGCGGCTGGCGTTGTGCGACCCCAGGTTCGAAATGCGGTTGCGCACCAGAACCCAGTCCAAGGCCCGGCCCGTCTTCTGCCGCTCGGTCCGCGCCTTGTGCACATTGCGGGTATAGGGGCTGGCTTCCAGAGGCGCGCCCGTGCGCGGATCGATTCGCGCCAGCACGTCGAGATCGATCATGCTGTCATTGATGGGGGTAATCAGCGTGTCGGCGGCGCCATGGGCCAGCCGGGCCAGATTGCCGTCAAAGCCGGGCGTGTCGATCACCACGAAGTCCACTTCCTGGCGCAGGCCCGTCATGGCGCGCTCGAATATGTCCAGTTCCACCCGCTGGTTCTCGGTGATGGAATCGCCCCAGGCGGTCGGCAGGTGCACATGCTTGGGCATGAGGATGTCGCGGCCGCTGGCCTCGGCCGCGGCCCGGCGGTTGCGTACATAGCGGGTCAGCGTCTGCTGGCGGCTGTCCACATCAATGGTCGCCACCGAATAGCCCTGATGGAGCAGGTAGACCGCCAGGTGCAGCGCCGTGGTGGACTTGCCCGAGCCGCCCTTTTCATTGCCCACGGTGATGATATGCGCCAGCCCATCGGCCATTTGCGGACCCCAAATCAGCGTTTCGACTTCGTTAACCATCAAGCGGCCGCATGGTTAACAGCGCCCTAACGCCCAACCGAAGCCACCAAAATGTGTGGGAAAAACCGGGTTACGCCGAGCGCGTGAACAGCCCGGGATACTCGAGGACCAGGCCATCATCATCGGTCTCGATCACGGCCTCGAAGCCGGCAGACTGGAAGCGGAAGCGGTTGGTGTCGAGCCGGGTATAGATCTGCTCGGAGCGCTTGAAGCTGAAATCGGTGGCGTCGATCCAGGCCATGGCCAGGCGCACCGGCTGGTCGGTCCATTCGAGCCGCCAGATGGGCAGGGCATTGGTCATCGGCGTCGGCCAGATGTCGACGTCAATGCAGCCACGCAGCGCCGCAATGGGTTCGGCGCGGTCATCCGACCAGCCGCCGGCGCCATCGGCAAAGAGTTCGAGCACCTTGCCGTCGGCCCGCTCGATCCTGACCGTGCGCGTATGCCCGTTTTCGTCGAGCTTGACGCGATAGAAAAGCCCGAAGTCTGGCCCGATGACTGCGCCGCTAATGCGCGTATCCCGGCCATTGGCGATGACATGGGCATGTTCGAGGGTTTGCAGCTCAAGCCCGCGCCAGCGAATGGATCGGTTCAGCGTCATGAAGTTTCCCCGATGATCGGAGGCATCATAACAAAAAGGGCGCCCCGCAGGACGCCCTTTTCAAACGAATTTCAGCCGCTCAGAGCGTCTTGCCCAGCGCCACGGCGGTATCCGCCATGCGGTTGGAGAAGCCCCATTCGTTGTCGTACCAGCTGAGGACCGACACGAAATTGCCGTCCATCACCTTGGTCTGGTCCAGGGCCATGGTGGAGGAGTGCGGGTCGTGGTTGAAGTCGATCGAGACGTTGGGCTGGGTGGTATAGCCCAGGACGCCCTTAAGCTCGCCATCGGCATACTTCTTGACCGCGGCATTGATTTCCTCGGCCGTCACATTGCGCTGGGCAATGAACTTGAAGTCGACGCAGGACACGTTCGGGGTCGGCACGCGGATGGAAACACCGTCGAGCTTGCCTTTGAGTTCGGGCAGGACGAGGCCGATGGCCTTGGCAGCGCCGGTCGAGGTCGGGATCTGCGACAGGGCAGCAGCGCGGCCGCGATAGAGATCCTTGTGCATGGTGTCGAGCGTGGGTTGGTCACCGGTATAGGAATGGATGGTGGTCATCATTCCCTTTTCGATGCCGAATTCCTTGTGCAGCACATAGGCCAGCGGGGCCAGGCAGTTGGTGGTGCACGAGGCGTTCGAGATCACCACGTCGTCCTTGGTGAGCGAAGCGTGGTTGATGCCATAGACGATGGTCTTGTCGGCGCCGTCGCCGGGAGCCGAGATGATCACCTTCTTGGCGCCGGCCTTGAGGTGAGCCGAGGCCTTTTCCTTGGAGGTGAAGATGCCGGTGCATTCGAGCGCAATGTCGACGCCCATGGCGGCGTGCGGCAGGTTGGCCGGGTCGCGCTCGGCCGTCACCTTGATCGGGCCGCGGCCCACATCGATCGTGTCGCCATCGACCTTGACCTCATGGGGGAAGCGCCCATGCACGCTGTCGAAGCGCAGCAGGTGCGCATTGGTCTCGACCGGGCCGAGATCGTTGATGGCCACGACTTCGATATCGGTACGGCCGGATTCGATGATGGCGCGCAGGACGTTGCGGCCGATGCGGCCAAAGCCATTGATGGCGACGCGAACTGCCATGTTAGACGCTCCTGATGGGAGGGAAGAGAAAGGGAGGCGCGGGTCTCTTACAACTGTGCGGCCACGGCTTCAACAACGGCCTTCGACGTAATACCGAAGTGGGCATAGAGCGTGTCGATGGGGCCCGAAGCGCCGAACGAGTTCATGCCGACAAAGCGGCCCTTGTCGCCCAGAAGCTTGTTCCAGCTCATTTCGATACCGGCTTCGACCGCAACGCGGGCCTTGGCCGTGCCCAGCACTTCGGCCTTGTAGGCGTCGGACTGCTTGGCAAAAAGCTCCATGGACGGCACCGAGACGACGCGGGCCGAGATGCCCTTTTCGGTCAGTTCCTTCTGGGCTTCCACCGCGATGGCCACTTCCGAGCCGGTCGCGAAGATCACCGCATCGGCATCGGCCGGGCCGATCAGGGAATAGGCGCCCTTGGCGGACTTGTTCTCGGCCGAATATTCGGTGCGCACGGCCGGCAGGTTCTGGCGGGAAAGCGCCAGGATCGACGGGGTCTTTTCCGACGCCAGCGCGATTTCCCAGCACTCGGCGGTTTCCATCGCGTCAGCGGGACGGAAAACATAGAGGTTCGGAATGGCGCGCAGGGCGGTCAGGTGTTCCACCGGCTGGTGGGTCGGGCCGTCTTCGCCCAGGCCGATGGAGTCATGGGTCATGACATAGATCGAGCGGGTTTCCATCAGCGCGGCGAGGCGAATGGCCGGGCGGGCATAGTCGGTAAAGACCATGAACGTGCCGCCATAGGGAATGAGCCCGCCATGCAGCGTAATGCCGTTCATGGCAGCACCCATTTCGTGCTCGCGGATGCCGTACATCATGTAGTTGCCGGTGCGGTTGTCGGCCTGGAAGGGCACGGTGTCCGGCGTATTGGTCAGGTTCGAATGGGTGAGGTCAGCCGAGCCGGCCATGATTTCCGGCACGTTTTTGGTGACCACTTCAAGCGCCATCTGCGAGGCCTTGCGGCTGGCGACCTTGGGCTTGTCCTCGGCCAGCTTCTGCTTGTAGGCGGCAAAGGCAGCGTCGAGGCCAGCCGGCAGCTTGCCGGACATGCGGCGGGTGAATTCGTCCTTCTTGTCCGACTGCGCCAGGCGCGCTTCCCAGTCGCCACGGATATTGGCGCCACGTTGGCCGGCAGCGCGCCATGCGTCAAGGATGTGGCTCGGGATTTCAAAGGCCGGGTAGTCGATGCCCAGAGCTGCCTTGGCAGCGGCCAGTTCCTCGGCGCCGAGCGGAGCGCCGTGGACCTTTTCAGTGCCGGCCTTCTTGGGCGCACCGAAGCCGATCGTGGTCTTGGCGGCGATCATGGTGGGCTTGTCGGTCGACTTCTTGGCTTCGATGAGCGCGGCTTCAATCGCGTCCTGGTCGTGACCGTCGATCTCGATCGTGTTCCAGCCGCAGGCCTTGAAGCGCGCGATCTGGTCGGTCGAGTCGGCGTTGGATACGGCGCCGTCGATGGTGATGTTGTTGTTGTCCCAGATGACGATCAGCTTGTTGAGCTTGAGGTGACCGGCAAGGGAAATGGCTTCCTGCGAAATGCCTTCCATTAGGCAGCCGTCGCCAGCCAGCACATAGGTATAGTGGTCGACAAGGTCCGAGCCGAATTCAGCGGCCAGCTTGGCTTCGGCAACCGCAAAGCCGACGGAATTAGCAATACCCTGGCCCAGCGGGCCGGTCGTGGTCTCGATGCCGGTGGCATGGCCATATTCGGGGTGGCCGGCGGTCTTGGCGCCCAGCTGACGGAAGTTCTTGACCTGGTCGATGGTCATGTCCTCGTAGCCCAGCAGATAGAGCGAGGAGTAGAGCAGCATCGAGCCGTGGCCGGCCGAAAGGATAAAGCGGTCGCGGTCAGACCAATAGGGATTGGCAGCGTCGAACTTCATCACCTTGGTGAAGAGCACGGTGGCAATGTCGGCGCAGCCCATCGGCAGACCGGGATGGCCGGAATTGGCTTTCTCGACGGCGTCCATGGACAGCGACCGGATCGCATTAGCCAATTCGTTCTGCTGGGCTGTGTTCGTCATGGGCAAGACCGCTCTCTCAAAAGGGTAGGGTTTGTCGGGGGTGGCGGGCCGAAACGCCTCCTCCCAAAAGGCGGTTGAGGCATAACAGGTTCGGCTTCGCTGTCAATGTCACCGGGGGCAAAAGCCGTTCGGTGAGGGCGCGGAATTCCGGGGGTTTGCCACGCCCATGCGGTTGCAATGAAACGCTGGCTGGGGCAGGCTGGAGCGCGCTGAATCAAAGCCATCGAGGGCAAATCTGGCATGAGTGACCATGACTGACACGGAAGGTGAAGAAGGACTGGTTTCCGCTTCCGCCCGTTTCGATCGTGCCATGGGCCGGCTCGATGCAAGCCTGCGCGAGATGAATGCGCGCCTGGCCCGGCATCAGCGCATCGAGGTCGATACGCAAAGGCTGATCCACGAGCGCGCCCGTCTTGCCACCGAACTCGACAAGACCGCAGCGCGAGCCAAGCGGCTGGACGACAGCGCCCATGAGGTGTCGCGCCGGCTGGTGGACGCCATGGAAACCGTGCGCGCCGTTTTGCAGAAGTCGGAGTAGGCCATGCCCGAGGTCAATGTCGAGATCAATGGCCGCAAATACCGCATGGCCTGCGAAGAGGGCCAGCAGGGGCACCTGATCGGCCTGGCCGAGCGGTTCAATACGCAGGTCGAGGCGCTCAAGGGCGCCGTGGGCGAAATCGGCGATAACCGGCTCACCGTCATGGCCGGCATTGCCGTGCTCGATGAACTCAACGAGGCCGAACGCAAGATCGCCGCCCTGGAGCGCGAAGTCTTGGAATTGACCCGCGCCGGCCAGGAAATTGCCGTGGAGCTCGAAAACACCGAAGCCCAGTTTGCGCGCAAGCTCTCCGATGCCGCGCGGGTGCTGGAAAGCGTTGCCGATACTCTGGACAGCGCCGCGCCCCTGCCGTGACCTCCTGATCCGGGCCGATCAAAGGCCTGTGCAATCTGCTCACAAGTTGCGCGCCCCTCTTTGCATCAGGGTCCCGAAGCGCCTATATCTTGCTGGCTGCCCGGCGCGTGAGGACTTCACATATCCCCGGGGCCTTAATCGATCCTAAGGGAGCTGTCCCTGACCGGGCCCGTGGGCTCGGACATACGGCGCCCACCTACGTTTGTAGGTTCCCGGGATCGCATGTCCCACGGCCAGGGTGGCACCTGATTTTGCGACTGACGAGGGCCAATGGCCGACGAGGCGATCGAGCAACAGAAATCGGCCCTTCGCAGAGAAGCCCATGCCGCCCGCGCCGCCCTGTCGGCAGAGGATCGGGCAGAGGCCGCGCTGGCGGTGGCGGCCCATTTCTTCGAGCAGATCGCCTATGCCCCTGAGGATGTCGTTGCCGGCTACTGGCCCATTCGCGACGAACTGGATTGCCAGGCTATCCTGGTGCGTCTGGTTGATGCCGGCCAGCGCGTCGTGTTGCCGGTGGTCGTGGCTCCCGATGCGCCGCTGGACCTGCGCGTCTGGGAAGCCGACCAGCCGCTTTATGAGGCCGGCTTCGGCACGCTGGCGCCCTCCGACCTTGCGCCCCGCGCCGCCCCGGACCTTGTCCTGATGCCGCTTTTGGGGTTCGACAATGCGGGCACCCGCCTTGGCTATGGCGGTGGCTATTACGACCGCACCCTGGCTGTGCTGGGCAGAAAACCCCTTCTCGTCGGCCTCTCCTTTGCGGCCCAGGAACTACCGGCCATTCCTCGCGAGGCGCACGATATCCCGCTCGATGCGGTCGTGACCGAAGCGGGCGTACGATTTTTTGGAAAGCCTCTATGAGACTGCTATTTCTGGGCGACGTCGTGGGCCGCACCGGTCGCGATGCTGTGGCCGAACATCTGCCGGGCCTGATCGCGCGCTACCGGTTCGACTTCGTGGTGGTCAATGGCGAGAATGCCAGCCATGGCAAGGGTCTCATCGAAAGCCACTTCCAGGGTCTGCGCGATGCCGGAGCCGACATCGTCACGCTGGGCGACCATGCCTTCGACCAGCGCGAGGCCCTCAGCTATATCGAGCGGGAACCCACCCTGATCCGTCCCATAAACTATGCGCCCGGCACGCCGGGGCGCGGCGCCATGATGGTGGAAGGCCGCAATGGTCACCGCGTTCTCGTGGTCAATGCTTTAGGCCGCGTCTTCATGCCTCCCATCGATGATCCGTTCCGCGCAGTGGAAGCGGCCATTGCCGATGCGCCGCTGGGGCATGTGGCCGATGCCATCGTCGTCGATTTCCACACGGAGGCCACCTCCGAGATCCAGGCCATGGGCCATTACCTCGATGGTCGTGTCAGTCTTGTCGTGGGCACCCATACCCATATTCCCACGGCCGATCATCGCGTCCTCAAGGGCGGCACCGCCTTCATGGCCGATGCGGGCATGTGCGGGGATTTCGACAGCGTCATCGGCACCGATACCGAGGAGCCGCTCAACCGGTTCCTCACCGGTCTGCCCAATGGGCGCTTTACCCCTGCCGAAGGGGAAGCAACGCTATGCGGCGTGGCCATCGAAACCGATCCGCGCACAGGTCTGGCCACCTATGTGGCCCCGCTGCGGCTGGGCGGTGTCCTCGCACAGACCCTGCCGGATTTTCCGCAAGCCTGAGGCTTCGGCGACTTTTTCCTTGCGAGCGCCCCCGATATGGGGTCCCCTGACCCCGTTGCGCCTGGGCGCAGTTTGAATTGGGGGTAGCACTGTTCCCGGACGCGGCAGACGTGCCGATCAATCGTCCACGCGCATGGGAACAGGCAATGCTCGATCCGATCATCAACTTCCTCAATGAAATCTTCTGGGGCTATGTGCTCATCTATGGGCTCATCGCCGTCGGCATCTTCTTCACGATCCGTCTCGGCTTCGTGCAGTTCGTTCATTTTGGCGAGATGTTCCGCGCCGTTCTCGGGTCAAAGGAAAACGACCGGGCCGGCATTACTCCCTTTCAGGCCTTGTGCACCTCGCTGGCCTCGCGCGTCGGCACTGGCAATCTCGCCGGTGTTGCCGTTGCGCTCTACCTCGGCGGGCCCGGCGCGATCTTCTGGATGTGGGTGGTGGCCCTGGTGGGCATGGCGACGGCCTATGCGGAGTCCACGCTGGCCCAGCTCTACAAGATCAAGAACGAGAACGGCGATTATCGCGGTGGTCCGGCCTTCTATATTGCCCGCGGCCTTAATGCGCCCTGGGCGGGGGTCGTCTTTTCGGTGTGCCTGATCCTGGCCTTCGGGCTGGTGTTCAATGCGGTACAGGCCAATTCCATTGCCGACGCCGTTCAGGGCGCCTTCGGCATCGACAAGCTCTGGGTCGGCATTGGCCTCGCCGTCCTCACCGGCGTCGTTATTTTCGGCGGCATCCGCAGTGTCGCCGCCGTGTCGCAATATGTGGTGCCGCTGATGGCGCTCGTCTATCTGCTCGTCGCTCTCTATGTCGTCATCGTCAACATTGCCGAAGTGCCCGCCATGCTGGGTCTCATCGTGCGCGACGCCTTCGGGCTCGAGGCGGCCGGTGGCGGCATTGCCGGAGCCATGCTCAATGGCGTCAAGCGCGGCCTATTCTCCAACGAGGCCGGGATGGGCTCAGCCCCCAACATTGCCGCCGTCGCGACGCCCGATCCGCACCATCCGTCCTCGCAGGGTTTCGTGCAGGCGCTGGGCGTCTTTATCGACACCATCCTGGTTTGCACCGCGACCGCGCTGCTGATCCTGCTGTCCGGCGTCATGGTGCCGGGGTCCGAACTCACCGGCACCCCGCTGACCCAGGCGGCGATGACCGAGCATATCGGCCACCTGGGAGACGACTTCATCGCCATAGCCATCTTCTTTTTCGCCTTCACCTCGATCATCGGCAACTATTCGTATGCCGAAAACGCCATGACCTTCCTCAAGCTGGGCAATCTCCCCGGGTTGATGATGCTGCGCGTCGCGGCACTGGCCATGGTGATCTGGGGCTCGGTGCAGTCGGTGGCGACCGTGTTCAACGCCGCCGATGCCTCCATGGGGCTGATGGCCACCGTCAATCTCATCGCCATCGTCCTGTTGTCCGGCACCGTGGTGAAGCTGACGCGGGACTATACGAGCCAGCGCAAGGCCGGGAAGGTGCCCACCTTCCATGCCGCGGACTACCCTGAATTGCGCGACCGGATCGACGAGACTATCTGGAACCGCCACGATCCGGGCTAGGGCGGAGCCGGCGTTGCGCCCGCCCGGCTGGTTGCCCGGCGGGCGCTTTATTTTTGCGGTCCAAAACCCTATAAGCGGCCCGATTTCAGAAATTACCCATTGAGGGACACATGGCTGGCCATTCCCACGCCAAGAATATCATGCACCGCAAGGGCAAGTCGGACGCGATCCGGTCCAAGATCTTTTCCAAGCTCGCCCGTGAAATAACCGTCGCCGCCAAGATGGGTCAGCCCGACCCGGCATTCAATCCGCGCCTGCGCCTGGCCGTCACCAATGCCCGCGCCCAGTCCATGCCCAAGGACAATATCGAGCGCGCCATCAAGAAGGCCTCGGGTGGCGATGCCGAGAACTATGACGAAATCCGCTACGAGGGCTATGGTCCGGGCGGCGTTGCCGTGATCGTCGAGGCGCTGACCGACAATCGCAACCGCACCGCGTCCAATGTGCGCTCCTACTTCTCCAAGAATGGCGGTGCCCTGGGTGAAACCGGCTCGGTCGGCTTCATGTTCGACCGCGTCGGGGAGATCACCTATCCGGCCGCTGTCGGCTCGGAAGACAAGGTGATGGAAGCGGCCATCGAAGCGGGCGCCGACGACGTCGAAAGCGACGAAGACGGCCACTATATCTACACCGCCTTCGAGAGCATGGCCGAAGTCGCTTCGGCGCTCGAAGCCGTGCTGGGCGAAGCGGAATCGGTCAAGGCCATCTGGAAGCCGCAGAACCGCACCCCCATCGACGCCGAAAAGGGCGCGACCCTGATGAAGCTGATCAATACGCTCGAAGAAGACGATGACGTGCAGAACGTTTATTCGAACTTCGACATGAGCGAGGAAGACGCGGCCAAGCTGGCCTGATCTTCCGGCAATGGATAGAGGGCGGTCCTGCGGGGCCGCCCTTTTTCATGCGCTCTTGCGCAGCCTGATGGCCGGGTGGTCCTCCACCTGCACGATGGCCGCCACATTGCGCCCCGCATGCTTGGCGCCGTAAAGCCGCTGGTCGGCGATGCGGAAGAGCTCGGCAAAGCTGGTCTTGTGGCTGAACACTGCCCCCCCGATGCTGACCGAGAGTTCGCGCCGGTGGTCTTCGGGCGTGAACAGCGCCAGGTTGACCGAGCGGCGGATGCGTTCGGCAACCAGGGTGGCATGATCTTCCGATACATCGGGCAGGAAAACGCCGAATTCCTCTCCACCCATACGCCCCACAATATCGCCGGTGCGCAGCACGGACCTGATCGAGCGGGCAATGATGGTCAGCGCTTCGTCGCCGGCGTGATGGCCGTAAAGGTCGTTGATGGCCTTGAAGTTGTCGGCGTCGATAATGAGCAGGGCACCCCGCACGCCATCGCCGGGCCTGTCGAGCCATTCCTCGACCCGTGACGTGAAGGCGCCGCGATTGAGGCAGGCGGTGAGGCTATCGGTGCGTGCCACCCGTCCGAGGCGCAGATTGTCGATCCGCAACTGCCGGATGCGCACGCCCGAATAGACCAATAGGGGCAATACCATCAGGATCGGAATCAGGGCCGACACCACGATCACCTGTCCGGCATTGGGCTCGGGCCCAGACCGCATCAGCATCAGGCTGGTGGTC
This sequence comes from Pseudomonadota bacterium, assembly GCA_023391095.1. Taxonomy (GTDB): domain Bacteria; phylum Pseudomonadota; class Alphaproteobacteria; order Rhizobiales; family Devosiaceae; genus Devosia. The sequence goes on along the minus strand of JAEWBN010000017.1, from coordinate 37,031 downwards.
ACCGACAGGGCCACGCAAATCACAGTCCAGGCGATGGCAAAGCGACCCATGGTGGGGAAGGTGCCGGAGAGTTTGCTGAACGTTGACCGCATCGGGGAGCCTGTTGTCTGGGGATGGTGAACGGCGGTGGTCCTGGTCTTCTTTCCGAGGGCTTATGCGGCGTCGATCAGCATGACCTGATCGCGCCCGGCACTCTTGGCTTTGTAGAGACAGTCGTCGGCAATGCGGTACAGCGTGCGGAAGTCGGTGGGGCTGTGGACGATGGCGCAGCCGATGCTCACCGACAGGGAACAGGCGGCGCCATCGGATATAAAGCTCAGCTGTGCCACTGCCGCTCGCAGCTGCTCGGCAATCCGGGCCAGATTGGCGCCGTCCGAGCTTTCGAGAAAAACCGCGAATTCCTCGCCGCCGACCCGTCCCACCAGCGCCTTTTCCGGCGCGGCCTGCAGCAAAGCGCCGCCGATCAGCCGCAGGGCGTCGTCGCCCCGATCATGGCCATGAGTATCGTTGATGGTTTTGAAGTGGTCGACATCAACCACCAGCAGCGCCGGCATCCGGGTCGATGGCCGGGCGATTGCCGTGCTGACCCTCGTGGTGAAGGCGCCCCGGTTTAGGCAACCGGTCAGCCAGTCATAGGTCGCCAGGTGCTGCAATTTCTGGTTGGCGAGCCGGAGCTGCTCGTGACGGATGGCAATAAGGCCAATCGAGGGCGCTGCCAGAACGAGCGGAGTGACGATGGCAACCATAAGGCCCTGGACATCGACGCCCTGCGAGAAGGTTTCCATGGCGAGATTTGTGATGATGACCGACAGGGCAATTGCCAGAGCGGTCATCATACCCGTGATGCGATACACTCGCCGCCATGACTGGCCGTCGAGCCTGATCCTTGCCCCAAGCATCCCTGGTCTATTGCCCCTGCGTTCCGCCGATGACCCTAGAGCGGCGTTCTGAAGGATAGGTTTTCCGGAACCGTAAATTTCGATCTATCGGTTTTTGTTTCGGCTTTGTTCACTTAGGGCTTGGTAGGGTCGAGCAGGCCGATTACAAGGAAAAACATGAAACAAGCCGTACGAATCATGGGCATCGACCCCGGGCTGCGCCGCTGCGGCTGGGGCATTATCGAGGCTGTGGACAACCGGCTTGCCTTTGTTGCCGCCGGCACCCTGACGCCGCCGGTCGACGGACCGCTCGCGGTGCGGCTCGCCGCCCTGGCGGAAGGCATTTCGGGCGTGCTCGATGCCTATGCGCCCCACGAGGCGGCGGTGGAGGAAACTTTCGTCAATGCCGGTGTCCGTTCCGCGCTGACGCTGGGCCAGGCGCGCGGTGTCGTCCTGGTCACGCCCGCCCTGCGCGGGCTGCCGGTGGCCGAATATGCGGCCAATCTCGTCAAGAAATCGGTGGTCGGCACCGGCCATGCCGACAAGAACCAGGTTGCCATCATGGTCAAAACGCTTCTGCCGACCGCCCTGGTCAAGGGCCCGGATGCCGCGGATGCCCTGGCCATTGCCATTTGCCACGCGCATCACAGGGTCTCGGCCCGCCGCATGGGAGTGCCTGCATGATCGGCAAGCTCAAGGGACTGGTGGACAGTTTCGGCGATGACTCGGTGCTGATCGATTGCGGCGGTGTCTGCTACGAGGTGTTTTGCTCGGGCCGCACGCTGCAGGCCCTGCCGCGGGTGGGCGAGGCGGCCGTGGTCTTTGTCGAAACCATTGTGCGTGAAGACCTGATCCGGCTCTACGGCTTTGCCACCGAGGCGGAGAAAAGCTGGTTCACGCTGCTTACTACCGTGCAGGGTGTCGGCTCGCGCGTGGCGCTGGCCATTCTTTCGGTCATGTCTCCTTCGGAATTGTCGAGCGCTGTGGCGCTGCAGGATAAGGCCATGGTCGGCAGGGCCAATGGCGTCGGCCCCAAGCTGGCCACGCGTATCGTCACTGAGCTCAAGGGCAAGGTTCCGGCCATTGGCGCCGTCGATGCCGGCACGCTGGGCCTGCAGGCGGCTCTGGGTGAGGGCGTAGCGTCGGGCAATGTGGCGGACGCGGTTTCGGCGCTTACCAATCTGGGTTATTCCAGCGCACAGGCGTCCGCTGCCGTGGCGCGTGTCGTGGCCCGAGAAGGGGACGATACGCCGACCGAAAAGCTGATCCGTCTGGGCCTTAGGGAATTGAGCACTTGACCGACCTGACTTCCGCATCTGCAGGCCGTGACGACAGTCTCGACGTTTCCCTGCGGCCCTCCGGCTTTGCCGATTTCGTCGGACAGGCGGCGGCGCGCGCCAATCTCGAAGTCTTCATTCAGGCCGCCAAGCAGCGCGGCGCGGCTCTCGACCATGTGCTTTTTGTCGGCCCCCCGGGGCTGGGCAAAACCACGCTGGCGCAGATCATTTCGCGCGAACTGGGCGTCGGCTTCCGGGCAACCTCTGGCCCGGTCATCGCCAAGGCCGGCGACCTGGCAGCGCTGCTTACCAATCTCGAAGAGCGCGACGTGCTCTTCATCGACGAGATCCATCGGCTCAACCCGGCGATCGAAGAAGTGCTCTATCCCGCGATGGAGGATTTCCAGCTCGACCTGATCATTGGCGAAGGCCCGGCCGCTCGCTCCGTGCGCATTGATCTCGCCAAGTTCACGCTGGTCGGCGCCACCACCCGTGCCGGGCTCCTGACCACTCCGCTGCGCGACCGCTTCGGCATTCCGGTGCGTCTCAATTTCTATACGCCCGAGGAGCTTGTGCAGATCGTCACCCGCGGCGCGCGGCTCCTGGGCATGCCCATGGCGCCCGATGGGGCCATGGAAATAGCCCGGCGCTCGCGCGGTACCCCGCGTATTGCCGGACGGCTGCTGCGCCGCGTCATCGATTTTGCCATGGTCGATGGCGCCAAGGAGGTCAATTCAGCCATTGCCGACAAGGCGCTGCTGCGCCTCGACGTGGACGCGCGCGGTCTTGACCAGCTTGACCGGCGCTATCTCACCACCATTGCCGATTTCTACAATGGCGGCCCTGTGGGCATCGAAACCATCGCAGCGGCGCTTAGCGAGCCGCGCGACGCCATTGAAGAAATCGTCGAGCCCTATCTGTTGCAGCAGGGGTTCATCCAGCGTACCCCGCGCGGCCGCATGCTGACCTCGATTGCCTTCCAGCATCTGGGCAAGGTCGTGCCGCAAAGCTTCGTCGGCATCCAGTCGAGCCTGTTTGAAGAGGGCGAGGAATGAGCCGGCACGTCATCAGCTTTCCGATTGAGGGCCAGCGCTTCAATTTTCGCGTGGCCGCCATCATCATTGCGGAAGGGCATGTGCTCGTCTGCCGGGAAGACGATGACGACTACGTCATGTTGCCCGGCGGCCGGATCGAGCTGGGCGAAGACAGCCGCATCAGCCTCGAACGCGAGATTGCCGAGGAACTGGCATTGCCGGCCGAGATTGGCCCGTTGGCTGTCACATCGGAAAGCTTTTACCGCCGCGAAGGCGAGGCCTTTCACGAACTCGGCTTTTTCTATCGCGTCACGCTGCCGGGGCAAGGGCCGGATGGCAAATCCCCCTGGCTCATTCGCCATGACGAGGGGCATGAGCTGAGCTTTTTCTGGGTACCGATGGACGGCGACGCCCTAGAAGGCTTCAACCTCCTGCCGCGCTGGCTGCCTGCATTCCTGCGTTCTGCCGACACGGGCCTCGCCCACATCGTTCACGACGAGCGCAAGTCGGCATGAGCAGTCCAACCGACCGCATTGCCGATAGTCTCAAACTCAGCGCCCCGGCGCACCGGGCGCTCGCCCATGCCGGCATCGTCACCTTCCGCGACCTGACGGGTTGGACCCGCAAGGCCGTCGCAGACCTTCACGGGATTGGCCCCAAGAGTTTTACCGAACTGGACCCCGCCTTGGCCGACCGCGGGTTGGACTATAAGGCGCCATGACCCCCCATCGCTTCTCCGTCCGCATCTACTACGAAGACACCGATTTCTCCGGGAACGTTTATCACGCCGCCTACCTCAAATTCTTCGAGCGGGCGCGGACCGAGTTTCTGCGCGAGCAGGGCATTCATCATTCCGAACTGGCCGAGCAGGGCATCGCCTTTGCTGTGCGCTCCATGGAGCTCGAGTTTATCGCCCCGGCCCGCATCGATGATATGCTGGACGTGCTCACCGAGGTCGTCAGCGCCAGCGGCGCCCGACTTGTCCTCAAGCAGACAATTGTCCGTGAGCAGACCACCCTCACCACCGCTCAACTGACCGTCGCCGCTATCAAAACCAGCGGTGGCCCGGCACGTCTACCGTTAGCATTACGCGCTCTGGGCGACGGTCAGCGTCAACAGTCTGCTAGCCTGTAGGCCCCAAAAGAGTCGGTTTGTTAACCCTTTGGTGACCATAAAGACGCCAAAGGGAGCATTGCTCCGTTTCCGGCCCTGCGCGGCCCGGAAACGCGGGCATTTCTCTTAATTTTGACAGATTTCGTCCCCATCGCAACGTCGACAGGGCCATTGCGACGGGCCGCCAAAGGGATCAGTTCATGGAAGCTATGGATGCAGTTGGGGCAGCAGCCCCCCATGCGGACCTCTCCATCTGGGGCCTGTTCTGGATGGCCGATATCGTGGTCAAGTCGGTCATGCTCGGCCTGCTTGCCGCATCGATCTGGTGCTGGGCGATTATCATCGACAAAACAATCACTTACCGGCGCACCCAGGCCGAAATGAACCGCTTCGAGCGGACATTCTGGTCGGGTCAGTCGCTGGAAGAGCTCTACCAGCAGCAGTCCGAAAAGCCCTCGGGGGGCCTGGGCGCGGTCTTTGTCGCCGCCATGAAGGAATGGAAGCGCAGCCACGAGCAGAACGCCGCGAGCTTCGTCGGCATGCAGCAGCGCCTCGATAAAGTCCTCGACGTCGCCATCGCCCGCGAAAGCGAATATCTCGAAAAGCGCCTGGGTTTCCTGGCCACCGTCGGCTCGGCAGGCCCGTTTATCGGGCTTTTCGGCACGGTCTGGGGCATCATGAATGCCTTCACCAACATCGCCGCCTCGTCCGACACCAACCTTGCCGTCGTGGCCGGCCCAATCGCCGAAGCCCTTTTTGCAACGGCCATCGGCCTAGTGGCCGCTATCCCGGCGGTTATCGCCTATAACAAGCTGTCTTCCGACGCCAACAAGATGATCGGCCGCCTCGAAGGCTTTGCCGACGAATTTTCGACCATCCTTTCCCGCCAGCTCGAAGCCCGGAGCCGCTAAAATGGGCATGGGTGGAGCACCGGGCGGTGGCGGAGGCGGCGGCGGACGCCGTCGGCGCCGCAGAAAAGCGGGCGTCATGAGCGAAATCAACGTGACGCCGATGGTCGACGTCATGCTGGTGCTGCTGATCATCATGATGGTCGCCGCACCGATGATGACGGCTGGCGTGACCGTGGACCTGCCGCGCACGGCGGCCGGCGAAATGCCCAGCCAGACCCGGCCGATCACGGTTGCAGTCACCCCCGAAGGCGAGATTTTCGTCGACGAAGCGCCGGTGGCCGAGGCTCAGCTCGTGGCCACGGTGGGCGAACTCGCCACTACGGAAGACCGCATCTTCCTGCGCGGGGACACGACCGCGAACTACGGCACCGTGATGCGCGTCATGGGCATGCTTTCGGCCGCCGGTTACACCAAGATCGGGCTCGTCACCGAGCGCGAAAGGTAGGCCGGCCGAATGCGCACGGGCCTGACCGTTTCAATAGCTGCGCATGTGCTGCTCCTTACGCTTGGTCTCCTCAACCTGGGACTGACCGAGCCGCTGGAGCCGACGGTGCAGTCTATTTCGGTCGACCTCGTGCCGATCGAGGAATATTCCAACATTCGTATGGGGCAGCTCGACAGCACCGTTGTCGAGACCAATACTCCATCCGTGGTGGAGGCAGAACAGCCGGCTGAGCTGGCACAGCCCACAGGAAACACCGAACAGGATCAGGTGACGCCCTCACCGGCGGACGTGCCCACCCCCGCTCCCGTCACCGAAAGCGCGCCTGCGCCCGAGCCGGAACCCGTCCCCGAGCCCGAACCTGAGCCTGCCCCCGAACCCGAGCCGGTGCCGGAACCCGTACCGGAACCGGAGCCCGTGCCCGTTCCTGAGCCCACGCCAGCACCAACGCCGACGCCCGTTACGCCGACCCTGCCGGTGTCGCGTCCGGCTGACCTCGTGCCGGCGCCCGCGCCCACGCCGGAGCCGACGCCCGAACCTGCACCGCAGCCGGAACCAGAGCCCGAGCCAACCCCGGAACCGACACCAGAGCCGACACCCGAACCTGCGCCTGAGCCCGAACAGCCTACCCAGGTGGCTGTGACCATGCCCACGTCACGCCCGGCCAACCTCGAGCAGATCCGGGAGCAGGCGCGTGCCGCCGAGCGCCGCCGGCGCGAGGAAGAGGAGCGTCAGCGCCAGGCCGCGGCCCGGCAGCAGACGCGTCCGGGTCCGACCAGCCAGACCGCAGACCGCACGGCCGACGAGATTTCCAACATCATCAACAATGCCCCCACCACCGGGGCGACCACCGGGCAGGGCGGCTCGCCCACCCTCGGCGATACGACCGGGACGTCCGCGCGCCTCAGCCAGACGGCAATCGACGGGCTCGTGGCGCGGATCAAGACCTGCTGGAATCTGCTGCCCAGCGACTTCAACAGCGGCCTCAATGTTACCCTGCGTGTCGCTATGAACCCCGATGGCACGGTCAATGGAACGCCGCAGATCGTTTCGGCAGACTCTTCGGCTGCCGGGGGGGCTGTGGCCCGAGCCGCACAGCGCGCAGTGATGCAGTGCGGGCCCTACACGATGCTTTCCGCGGACGCCTATGATCAGTGGCGCAGCATAGAAGTCGAATTGCGCCCGTGACCTTGAATTTGCCTGTTTGATGGCCAAAGAACGGCCTAACAGCGAGACTGGAGACGAAAAGACATGACACTGTTTTCCCGGCGCTCCGCGCTGAAGCTCGGCCTAGCAGGCGGCGCTCTGCTGGCAACCTCGCCCATGGCTTTCGCGCAACTGCGCATCGTGGTGGAAGGCGCAAATTTCCAGCCCCTCCCCATCGCCATTCCGGACTTTGCTTCCTCTGATCCGAGCTTCGGGCGCGAAATCGCCGAGATCGTGCGCAACAACCTGCGCCGGTCAGGCCTGTTCCTGCCGCTCGATCCGGCATCCCTTCCGGTCCAGGTGGGCGATGTCAGCAATACCCCCGACTTCAACGTCTGGCGTACTGCCAATGTCGATGGCGTGGTCATGGGTTCGGTCGAGCGCGGCGGACAGATTTCGGCTCAGGTGCGCGTCTGGGACACCCAGCAGGCCGCGCAGGTGGTGGGCAAGAGCTACAATACCGATCCAAGCTCGGCACGCCGGATCGCTCATATCGTTTCGGACGCCATCTACGAGCAGCTCTCCGGCGGTACCGGCTATTTCGATACGCGCGTCATCTATGTGGCTGAGAGCGGCCCAAAGGCCAACCGCACGCGGCGCCTGGCCATCATGGATCAGGATGGTGCCAATGTGCAGTACCTGACCGATGGGTCCTCGATGGCCCTGACGCCGCGCTTTTCCCCGCGCGGCGACATGGTCACCTACATGAATTTCGCCGATGGCAATCCGCAGGTCTACCTGCTGCAACTGGCGACCGGTCAGCAGCAGCGTCTGGCTTCTGTCGGTGCCATGACCTTTGCCCCGCGGTTCTCGCCGGATGGCGGCACTGTTGTGTTCTCCGTGGAGCAGGGCGGCGCGACCAATATCTATGCCGTGGGCACCGGCGGTGGCCAGCCCATGCAGCTGACTTCGGGTGCCGCCATCGACACTGGCCCGTCCTATTCGCCCGATGGCGGCCGCATCGTGTTTGAAAGCGATCGCGGCGGGTCTCCCCAGATCTACATGATGGGTGCAAACGGCGGGAATGCCCAGCGCATCAGCTTCGGGCAGGGCAGCTATTCGACGCCGGTCTGGTCGCCCAAGGGAGACCTCATCGCGTTCACGCGCCAGTCAGGTGGCCAATTCCATATCGGCATCATGAACCCCGATGGATCGGGCGAACGGCTGCTCTATTCTGGCTACCACGCCGAAGGGCCGACCTGGGCGCCCAACGGCCGTGTGATCATGTTCTTCCAGGATCCGGGCGGCAATGACGGGCCGCGCCTGATGAGTGTCGATATCTGGGGCCGTAGCGCTCAGAGCATCCCGACCGAAAGCTACGCGTCGGATCCGTCCTGGTCCGGCCTCCGCAGCTAGAGCCGCCGCGCAGTCGCTCAAACAAAATCCCGGCTTCGGCCGGGATTTTTTGTTGCATTCCAGGGAACCGGAGATGAGCAAAGGTGCTATTTACGCGCTCGACGGCGGTTTGGATCACCGCATCTTATTTTCGCCGAAAACGCGTTGGGACAACCGATCAATCTTCGTAATCCTTTGAATCTAAAGGAATTTGTGACAGCGCTTTAGACCGAAAAAATTCTTCCAAAAAAAATCGTCCGGCGAAAACTATCCTGAAACAGGGGCCGTACCTGACTGCATCCCGACGCTGAAACCGGGACGAGATTTTTAACAGGAAGGAAACTCACATGACTCTGTCTCTTCGTGCTCTCTCCGTTGCTGCCCTTCTGACCCTTGGCTCGCTTTCCGGCGCTGCTGTTATTGCCCAGGACGCCCCCATGGTCGGCGGCGCTGCAATGCCCGCAACCAACAACATCATCGAAAACGCCGTGAACTCGGCCGATCACACCACGCTCGTCGCTGCCGTCCAGGCTGCCGGCCTGGTCGAAACGCTCTCGGGCGAAGGTCCGTTCACAGTGTTCGCCCCGGTCAACGCCGCGTTTGAAGCCTTGCCGGAAGGCACTGTCGAAAACCTCCTGCTCCCCGAGAACAAGGACCAGCTGACCGGCGTTCTGACCTACCACGTGATCGCTGGCGACATCATGTCGACCGACCTGGTCGGCCTGATCAACGACAATGGCGGTGAATACAAGGCTGCCACTGTGCAGGGCGGCGAGCTGACATTCAGCCTCGACGGCGACGCCGTGAAGATCACCGACGCGAATGGCGGTGTTGCCACCGTGACCATCGCCGACGTCGACCAGTCCAATGGCGTGATCCACGTCATCGACGCGGTCCTGCTGCCGGCCATGTAAGTCGGACGTGATTACGAGGGTCGCGCGTTCGCTGTGGCGCGGCTCTCAATACGGCGTGACCTGCTAGACGCTCCAACCTGGTTGTGGTCACGTCGTGTTCCCCCCGTGTCGGCGGTCTTTCCCTCCCTGCCGGCACGGGTCCTTCGGGAGAGAGTGCCATGCCCCTTACCCGCCGTTCCATGATCGTATCGTCTGCGTGGGGCGCTCTGGCTGCCGCCTTCGGACTTAATCGCGGCGCAGTAGCCGAAGAGGCATTTCCGTTTTCTCTTACCGACGCCGAATGGCGGCAGCGCCTCACGCCGCTCGCCTATTCCGTACTTCGGCATGAAGATACGGAATATCCGTTTACCTCTCCGCTGAATGATGAGAAGCGTGCAGGCATTTTCTACTGCGCGGGCTGCGATCAAGCCTTGTTTGACGCGGCAACGAAGTATGATAGCCGCACCGGCTGGCCCAGCTTCTGGGATTTCATTCCTGCGAGCCTGGGCACCAGACAGGACAATTCGCTGGGCATGATGCGCACTGAGGTTCATTGCAGCAATTGCGGCGGGCATCAGGGTCATGTGTTCCCCGATGGCCCGGAACCCACCGGTTTGCGTTATTGTATCAATGGCGTGGCGCTGCGGTTCGAGCCTGCGGCGTAATTCCGCTGTGGTTGAGCGAGCCATGCGCTGGGCGGAGTTGATCTGAGCGGATCGCAACGTTACCTCATAGCGAGGTAGAGCGAGCGTCATGAAGATTACCATCATCGAAACCGGCTACGTGCCAGAGCCTCTCCGTCCGCGTTTCGGCAACTATCCGGACATGTTCAAGGACATGTTCGACGCCTCGGGACGTCAGTTCTCATATGAAGTGGTGAAGCTGATCGATGGCGAGGCCCTTCCTTCACTCGAGACGCTTGAGGGGGTTGCGATTACCGGGTCGCCTGCTGGCGTTTACGAGGACCATGCCTGGCTGCCGCCCTTGCGAAGCTTTATCGGCGAGGTTCATGCGGCAAACATTCCAATGCTGGGCATATGCTTCGGGCATCAGGTGATCGCCGATGCCCTTGGCGGCATCGTGCGCAAATCGGAAAAAGGCTGGGGCGTGGGGCGGCACAGCTACCGTGTCGTGGCCAAGCCTGCCTTCATGGCAGACGCACCGGATCTGTTCTCGATTGCCTGCTCGCACCAGGATCAGGTGATTGAGCCGCCTGCGGGCGCGCAGGTCATCCTCTCGACGCCGTTTACGCCCAATGCAGGTCTGTTTTACGACAATGGCCGGACGCTGACATTCCAGCCGCATCCCGAGTTTTCGGAAGACTATGCGCGGGAGCTAGCCTTGATGCGCGAAGGTGTTCTGGGCGCGGACCTGCTGCAAACATGCCTGGCGTCCTTCAAAACACCCTCCGACAGCGCGGCGCTCTCATACTATATCGCCGAGTTTTTCGTGCAGAGCGCCGTTAAGACGCCCCGCTAGGCTGAAGATCAGGTTTCCAGCAAAAGGGTGATCTCGCTGCGCAGCCATTCCAGGCCGTGTCCCTTTTCGCTCGAAGTCAGGATCACATCAGGGTGGGCAGCGGGGCGCTTGGCGATGGCGGCGCGGGTCTTGGCGATGACCTGTTCCAGCTCGGCGGCCGACGGTTTGTCGATCTTGGTCAGGACGACCTGATAGCTGACCGCGGCCCGGTCAAGCTCGTTCATGACCGACAGGTCATTGTCCTTGGGGCCGTGGCGGCTGTCGACAAGCACATAGACGCGGCGCAGCGTGGCGCGGCCGGTCAGGTATTTGTGGATGAGCGCGGTCCAGGCTTTTACCTTGGGCTCTGGTGCCTTGGCATAGCCATAGCCGGGCATGTCCACTATGCGCAGGCTCTCGCTCTGGCTCTCGAAGATGTTGAGCTCCTGCGTACGACCCGGGGTATTGGACGTCCGCGCCAGTGCCGAAGTGCCGCAAAGGGCGTTGATCAGGCTGGACTTGCCAACATTTGACCGCCCCGCAAAGGCAATTTCCACGCGATCCATCGGCGGCAGGTCGGCGATGCTGACGCAGCCTTTGATGAACAGAAACGGGCGGGCAAACATGAGCCGACCGCGTTCAATGGTGGATGGCGAAAAATCTGGCTGGCTCATGGCTGCCCCTCAAAGTCGAAGCCCGCCGATTGTGCGGCGGGCCCGAAAGGTCTTGTTCTAGTTCTTGGTACCTTCGGCCGGCTTGGGCTTGCGGCGGAAGCTGTCGACGATGTTGCCGAGCAGGTTCACCTCGACCCCGTGGCGCTTCATGATGAGCCACTGCTGGGTGATCGAGAGCAGGTTGTTCCAGGCCCAGTAGATCACCAGACCCGCCGGGAAGGTGCCCAGCATGAAGGTGAAGATCACAGGCATCCAGTTGAAGATGGCGGCCTGGGTCGGGTCCGGCGGCGGCGGGTTGAGCTTCATCTGGACCCACATGGTGATGCCCATGATGACGGGCCACACGCCCAGGTGGAGGAACGAGCCGAGTAGCGGGATCGCTGTCGGATTCCACGGGATCAGGCCGAACAGGGTGAAGATGTTCGTCGGATCGGGTGCCGCCAGGTCCTGGATCCAGCCAAAGAAGGGCGCGTGGCGCATTTCGAGGCTGATGAAGATGACAGTATAGAGCGCAAAGAAGACGGGGATCTGGATCAGCACCGGCCAGCAGCCGGACAGCGGATTGATCTTTTCCTTCTTGTAGAGCTCCATCATGGCCTGCTGCTGGGCAGCGCGGTCATCCTTGAGACGCTCCTGGATCGACTTCATTTCCGGCTGCACACGACGCATCGCGGCCATGGAGGCGTAGGAGCGATTGGCCAGCGGGAAGAAGAGGCCCTTGATGATGACCGTCACCGCCAGGATCGCCAGGCCGAAATTGCCCAGGATGCCGTAGAGGAAGGTCAGCAGGTGGAACATCGGCTTGGTCAGGAAGTGGAACCAGCCCCAGTCGATCAGCAGTTCCAGTCGGTCGAAGCCGTATTGCTGCTCATATGAGGCAATGACGCGTTCTTCCTTGGCGCCGGCGAAGATATAGCCTTCGTGGCTGACGCTGCCGCCAGCCGGGACGACGACCGGCTGGGTTTCCACGTAATTGGTCTGGTAGACGTGCACGCCATTCGGTGCCGAATAAGCGAAGCGCGCATTGATGGCGGTGCCGGGCTTGGGAAGAACTGCAGTGGCCCAGTATTTGTCGGCAATGCCCAGCCAGCCGGTGGTCGAGGAGAAGTCGACCTGCTGTTCGTTCTGCAGGTCGTGGTACTTGCGCGCAACGTAGTTGTTGGAGCCCAGAACGCCGATGGGGCCTTCATGCTGGATGAAGAAATTCTGGACTTTGGGATCGCCATGGCGAACGACGCGCGAATAAGGGAAGAGGGCCACATCGCCCGTACCCTGGTTGTCCACGGTCTGGGTCACGGTAAATAGGTAGAAGTCGTCGACCGAGAAGGTACGGTGGAAAACCAGGCCCTGGCCGTTGTCCCAGGTGAGGGTGACGGGGGTCGAGGCGGTGAGGGTGGTATTGTCGCCTTCCACGTTCCAGACGGTCTGGCTATCGGGCAGCGCTACCGACGAGCCGGCAGCTGCAACCCATCCCTGCTCCACGAAATAGGCATCGGGCAGACCGGCGGGCTTGAGCAGGGCGATAATGGGCGAATCGGGTTCGACCGTCTCGCGATACTGCTTGAGTTCCAGATCATCCACGCGGGCGCCCGTGAGGTTGATCGAGCCTTCGAGGTCGGCCGTGGAAATGGTGATGCGCTGGCTGGCGGCAAGCGCGCTGTCGCGGTCGGCAAAGGTTTGCAGTGTGGCCGCGGCGGGAGTGGCCGCGCCATCGGCACCGGTCTGCGGCAGGGCAAGGCTTTCGGCCTCCGCCTGCTGAGCCGCGCGCAGTTCCGCCTGGCGTTGGGCCTGCTCCAACTGCGGGCCGGCAATGAAGAACTGCCATCCGAACAGGACGAGCATGCTGAGCACGACCGCCAGGACCACATTGCGATTGTCAGGGTTCATTGTCTGTCATTCCGTTGGCCGCGGCCGGGACTGTTGCGAGTAGTGCCCGCACGGGTTTCATCGTGCACGCGGGAAATGAGGCCGCCCAGATCGGCGACCAGTCGGTGGAACGGCAGGCTCAACGCCTCCCGTCTTGCCAGAAGCACATAGTCATGTCCGGGCCGAAAGTCATCCGCACACGCTGCCGCAGCGGCGCGCAGGCGGCGTTTCATCCGATTGCGTTCTGGAGAATTGCCGACCTTCTTGGTGACCGTATAGCCGACACCGGCTTCCGGCTCCGAAGCGGCCACAACCTGTAGCCCAAACGCAGAACGCCCGGCGCGATTGCCCCGGGCGGCTCTGAGAAACTGTGAGCGCCGCTTGAGGCGGCGCAATTTCACGTCTGGCTGAGACTGTCCGGCCGACATTCGGCCAACAAGCCTTAGGCCGAGAGCTTCTTGCGACCGTCGCGGCGGCGGCGATTGAGAATCGCGCGGCCGTCCTTGGTGGCCATACGGGCACGGAAACCGTGACGACGGGCACGCACGAGCTTGCTGGGCTGGTATGTACGCTTCATAACATCAGACCACGCTGTCGCGCGGTTCCTCTAAGTTCTACTGCTTGCGCAGAAATGCCTGTGGGGGCGGGCATGCGGCGCCGCCTTCCGGTTGGTGGGGTCTATAGGGAAAAGCAGCGGGCAAGTCAACGCGGCAGCGTCGCAGAGATGGCGGGGCAGGGGCAGTTGTAAACTGCCTCATATGATCCCATAAAATGCCGCTCCCTTCCTACGGCTTCGGCGACCATGTCAGATATTTTGCGACCCGATCTGTGCATCATCGGCGCTGGCGCGCTCGGCATCACCCTGGCACGCCATGCTCGCGCATCCGGTGCCGACGTCGTGCTGGTTGATCGCGGTGCGCCCGAGCCCGGCGATGCCTGGGAGATTTCGATTGCCCTGGCGGGTCTCAATCGCAGTGCTGAGGCTCTCCACCTTGCGAGCCGGGGAGATACGTTCGGTTTTGACCCAGTAGTTCCGAAGGTGCGGTTCAAAGCGCTGCAGGAGCGCCTGGTCAATCTCCGGATCAAGTGGAAAGCGGAGAACAGCCACGAGCGGCTCAAGGCTCAAGGGATCGAGGTCGTCGTTGGTCCCGCCGCCTTTTCCGATCCGGCCACGCTCTCTGCCGGTGAAAGCGTAATTAAACCGCGCGCGTTTGTCTTGGCCACGGGCAGCGTGTCCAACGTGCCCCCGATAGAGGGCCTCGCCGACATTGATTTTTTCACGCCCGATTCGATTGTCGAAAACGCCCGCAAGCTCACTCATCTTCTGGTGATCGGTGCAGGCGCCGAGGCGCTGGCTCTGGCGCAGGCCTACCGCCGGCTCGGATCGGACGTCACCGTCGTCCCCCATGGGCATGAGCTGTCAGGGTTCGACGCGGAAGCGGTTTCAGCGCTCATCCAAAGTCTTCTCAGCGAGGGCATGACGATCTGCACCGGTGCAAGCGTCGAAGGCATTCAGAAGCGTTCGCAGGGCATCGGTGTGCTCGTGCGCGTGCCCGATGGGTCCCAAAAGCGCCTCGACGTGTCCCATGTTCTCGTCGCATGCTGCAGAAGCGTTTCTGTGAAAGACCTCAACTCCGATGCTGCAAAGCTCCGGCCATCTGACACGGGCAAGGGGTTCGAGATGGGGCGCCATGGCCGGACGACCAATCGGCTAGTTCGCGTCACCGGCGGTCTGGCGGGCATCGATCAATGGCCTGAGGCCCTGGCTCACGGGCGCGCTGTCGTCAACGCGCTTTTGGGCGCGGCGGGCAAACCTATTGCCTTGCCGCCGCGCGTTGTGCTGACCCAGCCATCTCTGGCGCAAGTCGGCGACCCAGAGGTCATGGGCGGCAAGCCCAAAGGTGGACAGCGGATCTTGCGGGCCAGTTTCGCGGAAAATGCGGAGGCTCTGGCGCGTGGGCAAGGGATTGGCGGTGTCAAGGTGACAGTCACCGCAAATGGCCGGATCGCGGGTGCAAGTGCGTTTGGACCCGGCGCGGTAGACGTCGTCTCGGTGCTGGCTTTTGCCATGGAACAGGGGATACCGCTGGACCGTCTGGCATCGCTGACGCTGCCCGAGCCGAGCCTTTTGAGCATTATTATCGCGCTTGCTGAGAACCATCAGCCCGTTCGCCGCGTATCCTCCTTGAAGACGCCTGCCCGCGCCCTCCGGCGATACCTGCCATTCTAGGGCCGAAGACCCGGCCAGTTGGCGCGGGGAACTCCGGCCGACAATCGGAGATGTGGGGCTGACGGCAGCATATCGGCTGTCTTAAGATCGAGGCACCATGAAGGACGAGCGCAGCGCCATGCCGGGCCGGTTCTCCGGTCTCTCCAACAAGCTGATCGCCACGATCATCGGCGTCATCTTGCTTGTTGAAGTCGTGGTCTATTTCCCGTCCGTTGCCGGATACCGGGACAGCTGGCTTCAGGACCGCTTGCGGGTTGGCGTGGTTGCCGCGCGAGTCCTCGACGCGGTGCCTGATGTGATGTCGCTACCCCGCAACCTCACCGACAGGCTGCTGACCTCCGCAGAGGCCGACGCCATCGTTTATCGTCGGGAAGGACAGAGCCAGCTGATCGAATTGACCGACCCGGTCGCGCCGCAGGTGGTCGCCACTGCCGATATGCGTCAGCGCGATGTGGTCAGCCAGATCATGGGGGCGGTCGACACTCTGCTTGCGGGCCCGGGTCGAACCTTGCGAATCGTGGGCGAGGGAGACCTCAACGATTCCAATGTCGAAATTCTGATGCCTGAGCGTCCGCTGCGGCGCGACATGCTGGATTATTCCCGCAACTTCATGATTGTTTCACTCGGAATCGCGGCGATCACCGCCTTTGTGCTCTATGTCCTTGTCAGTCGCCTTTTCATCGATCCGGTGCAGCGGCTAACCCGCAATGTCCTGGCGTTCCGCCAGGCTCCGGAGAACGCCGCCCTCATTCTATCACCGACGCCTCGCGCCGATGAAATGGGTATCCTCGAGCGCGAACTGGCGGCGATGGAGACAGAAATCTTCTCGCTGTTGCGCCAAAGGCGGCATCTGGCCGAGCTCGGGCTGGCTGTGGCCAAGATCAACCACGATCTGCGGAACATGCTGACGTCTGCGCAATTGCTGTCTGATCAAGTGGCGACGCTCGACGATCCCAAGGTGCAGCGACTTGCCCCCAAGCTCGTGACCACACTGGACCGGGCCATCGATTTTGCTCAGTCGGTGATGGATTACGGCCGGCAATCGGTGGCGGCGCCCCGATTCGAATCGGTGGACCTTCGCGCCTTGGTGGAAGAGGCGGCTTTCGATGCGCGATTGGCTGGGCATCCCCAGATTGCCTTCGTCAATGACATCGTTGAGTCGCAGCGCGTCTCAGTCGACCCCGCAATGATCGGGAGGGTGATGGTCAACCTCCTTAAAAACGCCCGCGAAGCGCTGGAAGCGGTGAGCGCCGAGGCTCGTGAAAGCCGAGTCGAAGTCTCTGCCATCCAAACGGATAGCTGGGTCACCGTGAGCGTTTCCGACAATGGTCCCGGCTTACCACCCCGCGCCCGCGAAAGCCTCTTCGTCGCCTTCGAGGGATCTGCCCGCTCTGGTGGCACCGGGCTTGGTCTGGCCATTGCGCGCGAGTTGGTAGAAGCGCATGGGGGGCGGATAGAGCTTGTCGCCCAGGAACGCGGCACCCGTTTCGACATCACCCTTCCAGTTGCGCAGGAAGAGTAAGGGTAGGCACGCCCGTCAGCCCGACACATCGGGCGAGGAAGCGATCGTTCATGCACAGGCATTTTCGAAAAATTTCTTCGCGCGCTTGCAATGCCCAAAACACCCATGTATGGCTTGCCGCGCTTCGGAAGGGTAACACCACATCCGAACCGCCAATAGGCGGCATGCGCGCCCGTAGCTCAGCTGGATAGAGCACCAGACTACGAATCTGGGGGTCAGAGGTTCGAATCCTTTCGGGCGCGCCATTTCTTTTTTTCGACACCAAATCGTGTTGGGTTCGCGGTTTCTTCCGTTTTTACCTAGGATGCAATCGTCTGGCTCGATTGCAGATTCGTCTGTAGTTTTTTGGCCGTGCCTGTCGAAACAGCCCTGTGCATGGCTGCTTCCAAGAATCCGGGGCTAGCCCGTCTCTGAATTGACTTTTAAGCAATGGCCGCCGAGAGCGACAAACGGTCCTTTCGACCATGGCATCTCGAGGCTCGAGGGGCGCATGTTGGCGACACCCTGCGGCACGATAGCGGCTAACCAGCTGCCACCAGTGCACGCGAGGTGTTCGTCGCTCCAGAAGCGCCCACCTACGAAGCAGTCGTCAGAATGCGTTGCGAAAGCGGACGGCTGCGCTCATCCACGGCCCATAGGGTGCGGTCGGCGTTCAACCTCGCCCACATTTCACGCGCGTGCTACCAACCCCTGATGAAAAGGGTGCGCCATGGCTCACCCCATCAAGCGCTCTGCCGAACGTCAGCCTTGCGTCATTCGGCAGGCCCTGGCTGTGGCGTAACGTCGTTGAGCTCACGCTCAAGACGTGCTTCCTCCTCGACCTTTGGCCGAGAGAAGCGGGCCAGCAGCAGATAGGCGACAGGGGTGAGATAGAGGGTGGCTATGGCGGCAAATGACAGGCCGCCGACGATGACCCAACCCAGTGCTGCACGCGCTTCTGCGCCCGCGCCAGAGGCTAGCACCAGCGGTACGCCGCCAAGGATGGTGGCGATCATGGTCATCATCACTGGACGAAGACGTACATTGGATGCTTCCTCGATTGCCTGCCTTACGGACCGACCCTGGTCACGCAGCTGGTTGGCAAACTCGACAATCAGGATGCCGTTCTTCGCCATGATGCCGACCACGAGCACCAACCCGATCTGGGAGAAAATGTTAAGGCTCCCGCCGGTCAGCAGAATCGCGTACACGCCCGCCGCCGCACCAAAGGGTACCGTGGTCATGACAATGATCGCGCTCCAGAAGCTTTCGAACTGGGCTGCCAGAACCAGCAGAATGATGACCAGCGCGAAGCCGAATGTCAGCATCAGGGCGTTGTTCGCGTCGCCCAGCGTCTTGGCTTCGGCGAGCGGCAGGAGTGATGTTCCTGCCGGCAGGAGGGGGGCAGCCACCGTTTGTAGGTGTGCATAAGCGTCGCCCATTGCCAAGCCGCCTTCTAGGCTTGCGGAAACAGTAACAACACGGCGCTGCTGTTCGCGGCGAAGCGACGGCGGCACCGCCGATTCTTCTATCGTGGCGATGGTGGACATGGGGACGTAGCGGCCGTCCCCGGCGCGCACGAAGAGATTTTCGAGGTCTTTCGGGTCGTTCACCGGGTTGGTGGTCGACACCATCCGCACCGAATAGCTGGTGTCGTTGATGAAGACATTGCCAACATCGGCACCGTCGATCATGGCCTGCATGGTGGTGGCAAGACCATTGATGTCGATGGCCAAGGCGTCAGCGCGCGCGCGGTCCACTGTCAGGGTGAGTTGGGGCTGGCTTGTGTCAAAATTGACGGCGACGCGGCCGTAGCGACCATCTTCTGTCAGGACATCAGCGATGTTCTGCGCAGTTTCTGCAAGCTCGGTATAGTCAGAGCCAGCCACGGCGAATTGCAGCCCGCTGCCACCACCACGGATGCCAAGGCTATTGCCCTGACGCACCGATGCACGAACGCCCGGGACCTGCGCCATAAGCGCGGTGATCTCGGAGGCGATCTCGGCCTGGCTGCGATCACGCTGGTCCCAGGGGGCAAGGCTCAAAGTCATGTTGCCACCATTCCCCCAGCCGGACAGCACGAAGAGAGACGTCGCCTCGCCGCTATCGAGGTAAGGTTGCAGCATGGACTCCACCTGTCCGAGCCGCGTGCGGACGAAGTCGAGGCTGACCGTGTTGGGCGCGAACACGCTGACATTGATGACCGAACGATCTTCCGGTGGCGTGATTTCCTGACGGAGATTGTTAAAGACGAAATAGGCAGAGCCGGCAAACAGGCCCGCGATGAGCAGCACAACCAGTGGATTGCGCAGGGCAACAACAAGCGTCACCCGATAAAAGCTGCCAAAGGCGTGTCCGATGCGGCCGATGAAGCCAACGTGCTTCTTGCCGCCATCGTCCTTGAGGAAGCGCGAGGCGATCATCGGGCCCATGGATAGGGCAACAATCGAAGAAAGCAGCACGGCGATCGCCAGTGTGAAGCCGAATTCGCGGAACAGCTGGCCGGTCTGCCCTTCAAGGAAGGAGAGGGGCACAAAAACAGCGGCCAGCGTCAGTGTCGTGGCGATGACTGCGAAGAAGACTTCCTGCGTGCCCAACACTGCGGCCGCACGTGGCCCCGCACCCAGATGCTTGCGGCGAACGATATTTTCGAGAACCACGATGGCGTCGTCGACGACGAGGCCAGTAGCAAGAACGAGAGCAAGCAGGGTGATGATATTGAGCGAGAAACCGGCCGCATACATGCCGGCCACGGCGCCTAGGAGCGCGATGGGCATGGAAATGGCCGGAACGATGACCGCGCGCCAGTCCAGCAGGAACACGTAAATGATGGCGATGACGACCACGAGCGCCACGATCAGCGCGATCTCCACCTCGTGCAGCGCGCCCTCGATGAAGACGGCCTCGTCACTCGAGATCAGCACGTTGACGCCCGCCGGGACGGTCTTGTTGAGATCTTCTACGGCGGCATGAACGGCCTGCGAGATAGCAATCGTGTTCGATTGCGCCTGGCGGACGATGCCGAGGCCAATGCCCGGACGCCCGTCGGCGCGAATGGAGGAGGTGCTGGCAGCGGCATCGAAAACCACGGTGGCGACGTCGCCGAGAAGCGCGCGGCCATTGCCCACCGGCAGGCGCTCGAAGTCGGACGGATCAGTCACTTCCGAAATGGCGCGGACGGAAATGTTCTGGTTGGGGCCGTTGATCGAGCCAGCGGGGGCATCCAGCGCGATAGTGGAAACCGCGTTGCGGATATCGGCAACTGTTAGGCCCCGGCTGGCGAGCTTGACTGGATCGACGTCGATTTCGAAGCTCGATTGCCGTGTGCCGTAGACCTGCACTTCGGCAACGCCTTCGATCGCGCCCAAGCGCTCGGCCACCACGTCTTCGACAATCTCACTCAACTGGGCGATGGGCATCGTGTCAGAAGTCACCGCGAGTTGGATAATCGCCTGCGCGTCGCTATCGGCCTTGAAGATAGTCGGCTCCTGGGCCGCTTCAGGCAGGCTGCGAGTCACTCGACTCAAGGCATCGCGGACGTCTGAAGTGGCGATGTCGAGATTGGTTGATTCAGAGAATTCAAGCGTCACGCGGCTCGACCCGACCGATGAACTGGATGAGATCGCCGACACGCCCTGCACGCGCGCCACGGCTCCTTCCACAACGGCCGTAATTTCGCGATCCACAGTCTCAGCGGCGGCGCCGGGGAAGCTGGTCGAAATGGACAGGACCGGCCGCTCAACACTGGGCAGCTCGCGGACTTCGATGCCGAGCAGGGCGGCGAGGCCCGCCACCATGATCAAGGCGTTAATGACCACCGCCATGACGGGGCGTCGGACGAAAAGGGTGGCCAGGGCGCCGCCTCGTTCGTTCTTCGTCGCGATCGACATGGGCGTCTCCTAGTTCTGCGGCGGGGCAGGCGGGGTTGTGTTGGCCCCCGGACCGTCAAGGACAGTTACACTGGCGCCTTCGCTCAGTTGCAGAATGCCTTCGGTGATGATCGCGTCGCCGGGCGCCAGATCGGCCATGACCAACACGCCATCGCTATTGCGCTGCACGATCTTGGCCATAACGCGCGTGGCTTTGCCATCCTCAAGTTTCCAGACATAGGAGCCTTCGGCTGACCAGAGGAGCGCCAGCGGATTGACCGCCGGATACTCTTCGCCCGGAAAGCTGATGGACACCGAAAAGCTCATGCCTGCACGCAGCAGCCCGTCGGGATTGGGAATGCTGGCTTGAACCTGAAGCGTGCGGCTTGCCGGATCTATGCGGCTGTCGACCGCTGAAATGTCGCCGGAAAAGCTCTGGCCGGGAAGGGCAACTGCCGTCACATCGACCGACATGCCCGGTTTGAGCTGGGCGGCGTAGCGCTCAGGCAGCCAGAAATCGATCTGGATGGACGACGTGTCATCGATGGTCGTGATGGCTGTCTGGGCGCCGACATAGTTTCCGGGCGTGACGCGGATGAGACCGACTTCGCCACTGATGGGGCTCGTAATGGTACGGCGCTCCAGCGCCAGTTCGGCATTGCGCAGGGCAAGCTGGGCATTCGCGTTGGCAAGTTCAGCGGCTGTCAGTGCGGTGTTCGCGACAAGGCTGCTGCTGGCAAGGCCTGTTGTGCGTTCCAACGTCGCCGCGGCGTCTTCAGCCGCCAGCCGGGCCCGGTCGAATTCGATCTGCTCGGCCTCTGCATCGAAACGGGCGATCACATCGCCTGCTTCAACGCGCTGCCCCGGGCGCACCAGCACTTCTGCAAGCGTGCCTGCACTGGGCGCTATAACGGTGACAGAGCGTTCCGGCGTGCCTTCGCCGATGGCAATAAGCGTATCGTTGATGGTCGCCAGAACAACTTCGGCGGTCACAACATTTGTAGCGCGCGAACCAAAGCCGAAGCGCCCCCCAGGTGCTCCGGGCCCCCCAGGCCCTCCAGGCCCCCGCGGGCCGGCTCCGACCTGCGGCTCTGCAGCCGTTTCCACACTCGGTCCGAAGGGCAGGGAAATCCCGGCATTGGCCAGCGTCTGCGGCGCGCCCGGCACGAAGTAGAGCCATCCAAGTCCTGCCGCGACCAAAACGACCAGCGAAGCCACAATTTGCCGGATCAAGTGAAACCTCAGTCCAAATTCGATGTAATGTCCGATCGTTACCAGCGGTCGCCGGCCATCACCACTTACAATCTTGTAATTTGAGCATCATGCCGAAGGCCAGAGCGCGCCAAGGGGCGCGCTGCTGCCCAAGGAACACGGCACCACGAATGGCCAGCCGCGACGTGTACGTGGTCGGCGGAACTCGGCGAAAATGGCCCACGCCCAGATGAGGCGTAGGCCAGAGTTGTGCGCGCGTGGAGCGAGACCGGAGTTTCCGCTACCGGAGGTTAGGACTACCGGTCTACCAGCTTATACAAAGCAGAGTGGTCCTTTTCGCCAAGGCCTTGCGCCAGGGCTTCGTCCATTATCTGCCCGAGGCTGACGGCGTGCGGAAGGGCGAGGTCCAGTTCCCTTGAAGCCTCCATGGCGAGGCCGATGTCCTTCCGATGCAGGCGAATGCGGAAACCGGGGTCGAACGTGCCCTTGACCATGCGTTCGCCATGGACTTCCAGAATGCGGGAGGCGGCGAACCCGCCCATCAGCGCTTCGCGCACCCTGGCGGGGTCGGCGCCTGCTGCCTTGGCCAGCGCCAGCCCTTCTGCGACGGCCTCGATGGTGAGGCCGACAATGACCTGATTGGCCACCTTGGCCGTTTGTCCTGCGCCGACATCGCCAATGCGCGTGATGTTCTTGCCCATCAGCTGGAACAGTGGCAGGGCAGAAACATAATCGGCCTCCGACGCGCCGACCATGATGGTGAGCGAGGCCGCCTTGGCCCCGACTTCCCCGCCCGAGACCGGGGCATCGATGTAGCGCGCGCCCAGCGCCTCGATCCGGGCAGCGAAATCTTTGGTGGCGACCGGAGAAATCGAACTCATGTCGATCACCAGTTTGTCCGCCGAAATGCCAGCTGCGACGCCGTCCTCACCAAACAGCACGGCCTCCACATCGGGAGTGTCGGGCACCATCAGGATGATGGTGTCGGCGGCTTCCGCCACGGCCCTGGCGCTATCCAGCGCCTTGCCTCCCGCCTCGACCAGATGCTGCGAAACGTCCTTGACCCGGTGCAGGAACACGTCGTGGCCCGCAGCGATCAAATGGCCGGCCATGGGGCGGCCCATTACGCCCAGTCCGATAAAACCGATCTTCATGCGCGAGAGCTCCAATCCTTGAACCAGCCGAGACCGGCCGATGTGCCGTTGAGCGGCTTGTATTCAGCGCCGACCCAGCCGGCATAGCCAGCATCGTCCAGCGCTTTGAAAATGTTGGTGTAATTGATCTCGCCCGTACCGGGTTCGTTGCGACCGGGATTGTCGGCGATCTGCACATGGGCGATCCGCGCCTGCAGCCGCTTGAACGAGGGCAGGAGATCACCCTGCACCACCTGCATATGGTAAAAATCATACTGCAGGTGGAGATTGTCATGCCCGACCGCCGCTGCGATCCGCTCGAAATCCGCAGTGGAATTGATGAGGAAGCCGGGAATGTCGCGGGTGTTGATGGGTTCGAGCAGGAGTTTTATTCCCGCTTCGGCCAGACGGGGCGCGGCATAGGCAAGATTGTCGATCAGGACCTGCTCGAGGGCTGCACGATCATGGCCTTCCGGGGCGATGCCCGCGAGGCAGTTGAGCTGGGTGCAATTGGTCGCTCTGGCATAGGCGATGGCCGTGTCGAGGCCCTGCCGGAAATCCTCGATCCGGTCAGGGTGGCAGGCAATGCCGCGTTCCCCGGCCGCCCAGTCGCCGGCCGGCAGATTGAACAGCGCCTGTGTCAGGCCATGCTGCTGCAACACGGACGCTACAGCGTCCTTGTCCTGGTCATAAGCGCCGACATATTCGACCGCTTCAAACCCATCTTGAGCTGCCGCAGCGAAGCGCTCCATGAATGGCAGATCGGTGTAAAGCATTGAAAGATTTGCTGAAAACCGCGGCATGGATCAAGCTCCCTTCAGCGGGCCGGGATAGGGGATGAAGTCGCCCCCACGACAGGACTTGAGATAGTTGAGCGCGTGCACCTGCCCCATCATCTCGAGCTCGTCGCGATAGACCGGGTCATGCCAGCCCTCGATATCGATCGCGCCGGTATAGCCGACGAGGCGCAGTTCGGAGATCACGTCTGCCCAGTTGGTGTCGCCAAAGCCGGGGGTGCGCATCCAGACCGCTTTTTCCTTGCCGCCGAAGCCGTGCTTCCTGATGACATCCCAGCGAATGGTGGCGTCCTTGCCGTGGACATGGAAGAATTTGTGGCCCCATTCGCGGATCTGGGGGATCGGGTCGATGAGATAAGCCATCTGGTGGCACGGTTCCCATTCGAGGCCCAGGTTTTCTTCGGGCAGTTCGTTGAACATCATCGTCCAGGCATCGGGGTTGTGGGCGATGTTCCAATCGCCCGCGGCCCAGTTGCCGCCGTGCATGGCGCAGTTTTCAAAGGCGATCCTGACGCCCTTGTCGGCGGCGCGCTTTGAAAGTTCGCCCCAGACCTTCTTGAACTGGGGCAGGCTTTCCTCGATGGGGCGACCCCGGATGCGGCCGGTGAAACCGGCAATGCAGGTGGCGCCGAAATGGTGGGCATTGTCGATCAGCATTTCCCAACCGCGTAGCGTCTCGACGTCTTTTTCGCGGTCTTCCAACGGGTTACCGAACATGCCCAGCGTCGAGATGGTGACGTCGCGGTCGCCGATGACGTCCTTGAAACGCTTGGCGAGCTCGGGCAGATCCTTGTTCACGGTCTGCCAGAAATAGGGCTCGATGCTTTCGAAGCCATGCGGCAGGATCTTTTCGAGATAGCCCACGGGGTCGGGTTCGTGCCCACGGATCATCGTGCCGATGCGGATGGCTTTAGGGTCTATGGCCATGAAATATCTCCTAAATTACGATCTCGACGCGACGGCCCTGGCCCACGCTATCGATGGCGCCCAGCACCATGGCCAGGCTCTTGATGTTTTCGCGGCCCACGGTTTCGGGAACCGGCCCGCCGCGTACGGCGGCGAGGAAATCGGTGATGACGCCCATGTGGCCACCCACGCCGTCGGCGGGGTCAAGTGCAGGGATTTCAATGGCTTGGGCGTCCGGCAGGAGCTTGCCAGCCTGATGCGGCAGGGCGCGTTCGGCGCGGATGTCCTCGCCACCGTCCCAGAGGATCGTGCCCTGGGTACCGGTGATCCGCCAGGCGCTTTCCCAACTGGTGCGGAAACCAGGTGCGCACCAGGAACCCCGGTAAGTCATTACGGCGCCACGAGAAAACCTGAAGCTGGCAAAGGCGGTGGAGTCGCGTTCGTACCAGCTGCCGGCGGGGTTCCACTCTTCGGCCAGAACCGAGGTCGCGATGTCGTCGACGACGAAGCGCGCGGCGTCGAAGGTGTGGACGGCCATGTCGAGGAGGAGGACATGCGCCATCTGTTCGCGGAAGCCGCCAAAGTGTGGATCGAGGAAAAAATCGCAATGGATTCCAGTGACTTCGCCGATGGCCCCGGACGCCACCAGGCGCCGGATGCGGCGGAGCTGGGGGAGGTAGCGGCGGTTCTGAACGACCACATGGAGCTTTCCGGCGGCCTCGGCCCGGGCCACCAGATCCCTTGCCTGATCAAGGGTTTCGGCCATGGGCTTTTCGGACAGGACGTGGGCGCCGGCGGCGAGGGCGGTCGAGACGATGGAATGGCGGGCGGCCGGGATGGCGACGTCGAGAACGATGTCCGGATTGTGCTTTGAAAGCATGGATTTAAGGTCGGTGCCGATGTCGGGCGCAATGCCCTGTTCGGCGGCCCGCGCCTCGGCATTGGCGGTGTTGAGATCGACAATCCCGACGATGTCGACGCCGCCATGGGTCTTGATGCAGTCGAGCCACTTGCGGCTCATGGCGCCCGCGCCGACGAGCACGGCTTTAGCATTTGGGGTCATAACGTTAGCAGACTGTTCACGTTGAGAGTGCGGATAGGCGCGTACGGTGCAGCATGCGCTTGTTACGGGGATCGGGGTTGGGAACAGCCGAAATCAGGGCGCGGGTATAGTCCTCGTCCGGGGCGGTGCAGATCTTGTCCGCGTCGCCCAGTTCGACGAGTTTGCCCCGGTGCATGACGGCAACCCGGTCGCAGAAATAGCGAACGACGGAAATGTCGTGCGAGATGAAGATGAACGAGAGACCGAGGCGCTGCTGGATGTCGAGAAGCAGATCGAGGATCTGGCCGCGGATCGAAACGTCGAGCGCTGAGGTCGCTTCGTCGGCAATGACGATGCGCGGATCGAGGGCGAGCGCCCGGGCGATGCCGATGCGTTGACGCTGGCCACCGGAGAAGGCGTGGGGGTAGCGCTCCATGACATCGGGCGAGAGGCCGACAAGGACCAGAAGCTCGGCCACCTTTTCCCGGATCTGGCCGGGCGTGAGCTTGCCCTCGACGACCAGCGGATCGCCGATGATCTGGCTGATGGTCATGCGCGGATTGAGGGACGCGAAGGGGTCCTGGAAGATCAGGCGCACATCGGCGTGGAATTTGCGCAGGCCGGCCTTGTTGAGACCGGTGACGTCGATGTCCTGTCCCTGACGGTCGCGATAGGTGACGGTGCCGGAGGTGGGCTCGACGGTCCGCAGGATGAGGCGGCCAAGCGTGGTCTTGCCCGAACCGCTTTCCCCCACAATGCCGAGGTTCTCGCCGGCATTGAGGGTGAGGCTCACATCATCGACGGCCGTGATGGCGAATTTGGTCTTGCCCATGAAGCCGCGGGCGCCGCCATAGACCTTGGTGAGGTTGGTCACGGTCAGGATCGGCTGGGGCGCGATCGTGGCTTCGGCGCGAAGCTCGGCGGGCTGCTCGAGCTTGAGGGTCGAGGCGAGGAGGCGCTGGGTGTACGGATGCCTGGGCGCGTGGAAGATGTCGTCCACCGTGCCGGTCTCGACAATCTGACCGAAACGCATGACGGCAACATCGTCGGCGACTTCGGCAACCACGCCCATGTCATGGGTGATCAAGAGCATGGCCATGCCGCGTTCGGTCTGGAGGCGCTTGATGAGGTCGAGGATCTCGGCCTGCGTGGTGACGTCGAGCGCGGTGGTCGGCTCGTCGGCGATGAGAATGTCGGGATTGCACGCCAGGGCCATGGCGATCATGGCGCGCTGGCGCATGCCGCCCGAGAACTCGAAGGTGTAGCGGTTGGCCATTTCCTCGGGGTGGGGGATTTCCACCTGGCCGAGAAGTTCGACGGTGCGGACACGGGCGGCCTTCTTGTCGAGGCCGGCATGAAGGCGCAACACTTCATCGATCTGGCTGCCTATGGTGTGCACGGGCGAGAGCGAGGACATGGGTTCCTGAAAAATCAGGCCGATGCGCGCGCCACGCACGGCGCGCACTTCCTTGCTGTTGGCGTCGAGCTGGGCAAGGTCGGTTTCCCTGCCCTGGGTGCGCAGGATGATCTTGCCGCCGACCATTTCGCCGGGCTTGTCGACGATGCGCATCAGGGAGCGGGCGGTGACCGACTTGCCCGAGCCGCTTTCGCCCACCAGGGCCAGCGTGCGGCCGCGATGCAGCTCGAAGCTGACATTGCGGACAGCGTGCAGGATGTGGGTGCGCAGGCGGAAGTCGAGGGAAAGGTTCTCGACGCTGAGGACTGGCTTATCCATTGCGGTCTCCTCAGTTCTCATAGGGGTCGGCGGCATCGCGCAGGCCGTCGCCGAAGAAGTTGAAGGACAGCACGGCAATGACCACGGCCAGGCTCGGCCAGATCAGGAGCCAGGGTGCGGTCGAGATCGAGCGAATGTTCTGGGCGTCCTGGAGCAGCACGCCCCAGCTAACGACGGGCGCCTTGAGACCCACGCCAAGGAAGGAGAGGGACGTCTCGGCAATGATCATCGAGGGCACGGCGAGCGTCACGACGGCGAGGATATGGCTCGTCAGCGAGGGCAGGATGTGCCGGAAGATCACCCGTCGTTCGCTCGAGCCATCGAGCTTGGCCGCGGTCACGAAATCCTCGTTGCGGATGGCGAAGAAGCGTCCCCGGACCTCACGGGCGAGACCGGTCCAGCCGAGCAGCGACACGATGATGGTGATGATGAAATAGACCTGGAGCGGTGACCAGGTGAGCGGAATGGCGGCGGCGAGGCCGAGCCACAGGGGGATGGTGGGCATGGCGCTCACCACTTCGATGACGCGCTGGATGACGGTATCGACCCAGCCGCCGAAATAGCCGGAGATGGAGCCGAGGATGACGCCCAGGCACAGCGACATGACAACGCCGATGAGCCCGATCGACATGGAGACGCGGGTGCCATAGATCAGCCGGCTCAGGAGATCGCGGCCGAGACGGTCGGCACCGAGCAGATACATGGTGTCGTTTGGGTCGAGCGGTCCAAGGAGGTGGTGGTTGGCGTCGAACAGACCCCACATCTTATAAGTTGGGCCTTCGACAAAGAGGCCGATGGGAATGATGACGCTGTCATCGACCACAAAGGTGCGGCGCAGGGCGGCCGGGTCGATCTCGACCTTGTAGCCTTTGACATGGGGCTGAAACTGCCCGTCCGGGGTGAAGAGGCCGATGGCCTGGGGCGGCGCATAGGTGAACTGGGCCCGGCTCGTGTCCGGCAGGCCAGGGGCCAGGAATTCGGCAAAGGCGCCGATCAGATAGAGCGCGAGGATTACCGCGCCGCAGAAGACAGCGACCTTGTGGGCAAAGAACTTGCGGCGGATCAGGGTCCACTGGCTGGCGGACGCGTCGGAAATCGGGTCCATGCCGGGCTGGAGGCCGGAAATGGCCGGGCCGTCTTCGGCGAGCTTGGCGTCGAGGGCAGGGGTGTTTGTCATGCCATCATCCTCAATTGTAGCGGATGCGCGGATCGAGCAGCGCCAGCAGGATGTCGGAGATCAGCATGCCGACGAGGGTCAGGACGCTGAGGAGAAGAATGAAGCTGCCGGCCAGATACATGTCCTGGGAGACAAGGGCGCGCAGCAGGAGCGGGCCGGCGGTGGGCAGGTTGAGCACGATAGCGGTGATGGTGACGCCGGAGACAAGCTCGGGCAGCACCCAGCCGATGGCCGAGACAAAGGGGTTGAGGGCGATGCGCACCGGGTATTTCACGATCACCTTGTATTCGGGCAGACCCTTGGCGCGCGCGGTGACGACATAGGGCTTGGAGAGCTCGTCGGTGAGGTTGGCGCGCAGGATGCGGATCATTGCCGCCGTGCCGGACATGCCGATGACGATGATGGGGATCCACAGATGCATGATGAGGTCCCAGAGCTTGGCCCAGCTCCAGGGTGCATCGACATATTCGGGCGAGAACAGCCCGCCCACGGACTGACCGAAGACGCGGAAGGACACGTACATCAGGGTCAGCGCGAGGATGAAATTGGGGACGGCGAGGCCGATGAAGCCGAAGAAGGTGAAGATGTAGTCGCCCGGGGAATTGCGGCGCACGGCCGAATAGATGCCGATGGGCAGCGACACGGCCCAGACAAACAGCAGGGCAGCCAGGGAGATGGCCAGGGTCGAGCCCATGCGCGACCAGATCACTTCCGATACCGGCTGGTTCCACTCAAAGGAAAATCCGAAATCGCCGCGGGTGAGTATGCCCCAGATCCAGCGGCCGTATTGCGACCAGATGGGTTCATCGAGACCATACTGGGCGCGCAGGCGCGCCACGGTGGCAGGATCGATCGGCGCCCCCCCGTCGGCCAGGGTCGACAGGAGGGACGTGAGATAGTCACCGGGCGGCAGCTGAATGATGGCAAAGGATATGATCGACATGCCGAACAGGGTCGGGATCATGTAGACCAGCCGTTTCAAGATATAGCTCAGCATCGCCGCTCCTCATTCGGCATTGCAGGGTGATCTGGCGCAGGGGCCGGATCGGGACTTTCGGGATGGGGGAGGGCCCCCACCCGGCTGCCGTGGCTGGGCGCCAGCGGCGGCAGTTCTCCTCATGCCCAGACCAGATGAATGACTTCCATGGTCTCGATCCGGGGGATTGCGACGGTGACGCGATTCTCGGCGACTTTGGCTTCAACATCTTGTCCGCAAACAAGAAGTTTCGCCGTCGCGAGGGTTTTTCCAGCGGGAATCTCGATGGTCGCGGTGAGCGGGCCGACCGGATAGGTTTCGCGCAGCGGGCCCTTCATCATCATCGGATTGGTGAGATTGAGCACGCACAGGGTACGGCCGCGCTCGCTGTCATGCAGGCCCAGGTCGAAGACGCCCTTGCCCTCGAGTTCAACCTCGGGCGTCTTGCCCAGCGCCCATTTTACGGCGTTGGCAATGAGACGACCCTGGTCGGGCGCGAGATAGGTCCAGAACACTTCGCCGATATTCCAGGGAATATAGACGACGCGGCCGCCGGCCTGGGTGGTGCGGGCCGCCACGCCCACGCCCTGGGGCGGCAGGCGCGGATAGACCTCTTCCATGGGGAGGTCCGGAAAGTCCGGCACGGTCAGGAAGGGCTGCTCGATGTCGGTCGTGGGTTCGACCGCGATCAGTTCGGTGCCGCCGATGATGCGCTGCGAATTGTGGTAGCCGCGATTGATCGGGTGATTGCCGTTGATGGCGACATAGGAATTGCGCACCTTGTCGCGCGGCGGACTCTTCATGCGCACGCCAAAGACATCGGCGAGGCCGAAATCGGCGCGCATGTCGCCCTTTTCGTCGTAGAGCGAGGTCTGGTGGGCAGCAACGACCGAGCCGCCGGCCGCGACATAGTCGCTGACCGCCTTGCACTGCTGATCTGAGAGGTAGGTGGCATTGGCGAGAATGACGAGCTTGAAGCGCTTGAGCGCCTCGGCGGTCATCACCTGGTCGGAAATGAACTCAAAGGGCAGGCGGGCTTCAACGAGCGCCTGGTAGAAGCCGAGGTCATTGAGCTCGGCGAGGTGCCGCTTGTCCGGGTCCCAGTGGCGCAAGGTGGTGGCCGGATCGATGATGGCGATCTCGGCGGTGGGCTGGGTGCCGGTGAGCGCCGGCTCTACCGCGGCATGGAGGCGGAAGGCGTTTGCGGTGGGCTCGACCCAACGGTCGTCAGGGATGCAGGCGTTGAACTTGGTGAACCAGGGAAAGAGGCCCTGCGTCACGCCGGCGTGGATCCACTGCTCGATCTCGGGGCCCGTCTGCACCGAGTCCTTCCAGCGCGGGATTTCCTCGGGGCCGATCGAGGTGATCAGGCCGACCGGGCGATCACGGAAGGTGGCGCGGATGCGCTTGCCGTTGCGGCCTGCCGACCAGGCCGGCTCGACATTGCGGCGGCCCTGGTGATCGACGAAGAGAATGGGGCAATGCTTCTTGATGACGGAGAGGTCGAACTCCATCAGCGAGGAACCGCTCATATTGGGAATGAAGCTGGCGTGGGGTTTGACCTTCTTCACCTCATTGTCCCAATGGGCAACGAGGCGGGTCAGGGTGGTGCGGCGCCAGGCGGCCCAGGCCTGCCAGACGGGATCGGCAGCGACACTGGTTTCGGGCAGCTCATAGCCGGAATAGTCGCGGAAGCTCGATTCGCAGGCCTTGCAGTAGCACACGCCATGGCCCTGCCAGCGGTTTCCGAACAGCGCGTCGATATCGTATTTCTCGGCGATCTCGACGATCACCTGGGTCATGAAATCGAAATTGTAGCTCGAATAGGCGCAGGTAACATAGATGCCGGGCAGGGCCCAATGTTCGCGCGGCTGCCGGTCGACGGTCAGCGACACCCATTCGGGATGCGCCTCGGCCGCGTCGGCGTGGATGGCGTGGGGGTCGACGCGGGCCATGACATGCATGCCCAGCTTGCGCGCTTCGTCGACGAGCGTGCCGAAGGGATCGCTGTCGCCGATATATTTGGAAACGTAGTGGAGCGGGATTTCGCTCGGATAGTAGGCGATATAGCCGCCGGCCGAGAGGCAGAGGGCGTTGGACTGGGTGCGCTTGAACACATCCACCCAGAAGGCGGGGTCATAGCGCTGCGGATCGTCCTCGACGAAGGTCAGCTGCGTCCAGCGGGTAGCATGCTTGTACCAGTCGGATGAGCGCAAGCCGCTTGCTGCAGCATTTTCGTCGATCTTGAGCATCGGAGGGGTCCGGGAAAACGAGATGGGCAGGGGACACCGGCGGCGGAGGACATGCCGCCGGTGCAGAGGCTGACGTTGGGAGCGCGTCAGCTGATGAAGTATTGTTCCGGATTGGTCGGAGCCGGCGTCGGATAGCCCCAGCTATTGGGCATGGACGGGGGCATGTTGTTGATCCGGTTGGTGACCACGCCATAGCCGTCCATCGGCAGGGTGACGCCGAAGACGTAGAACTGATCGGCGGCGATCTGGATGATCTCGGCCATCAGCGCGCGCTGCTCGTCCTGGTCGCCGGTCTGGCGGACCTGGTTGTAGAGCTCGAACTGGCGCTTTGTTTCCGCGCCCGGTTCCACGGCATCGGGGGAGTCCGGGTTGTTGTACCAGATCTGCCAGCCCTTGGCGTAGAAGGCCTCGGTGGTGTTGGGAAAGTAGTAGCGCGGATCGAGCACGGCCGAGATGCCGCTATTGCCGCCGAACTTGTGGACGGTGGCGTCGTATTCGCCGCCTTCACGCACGCGGACGGTCCAGAGCGAGCGGTCCATGGAGCGCATCTGGGTGTCGATCCCCACGGCGCGGAACATGGGCAGCACGAGCTGGAAGGCATCGACAAAGGTCTGGCGGGCCTGGTCGATCTCGAAAACCACGGTCAGGCGATTGCCGTTCCCGAGCAGGCGGTAGCCTTCGCCATCCTTGTTGGGGAGGATGGTGTCGAGTAGCTCGTTGGCACGGGCCGGATCGAACTCGGTGTACTGCGTCGCCAGCTGCTCGTTGTAGAGCGGATCTTCCGGACGGATGGAGGGCTGGGCGGGCGCGCCCTGGCCGATGAACACGGTATCGATGATGGCCTGCCGGTCGAGCGCGTGGCTCATGGCGATGCGGAAGTCCTTGTTCTGGAACAGCGCGCGCTTGACCGGGTCGGGATGGGTCATGTTGAACTGGAACACCATCTCGTTCGGCTCGGTCGAGGTGGTGGTGTAGAAGCCGAACTTGCCTGCTTCCTGGCCGTCATAGAGCACCGCGCGGTTGGCGGGCGTTGCGATCCACTGGTCGAGCACGTCGATTTCGCCCTGCAGCACCTTGAGCAGCAGCACTTCGTTGTCGGCCACAACGGCGTAGGAGAGGCGGCCGATATAGGGGAGCTGGTTCCCATCGGTATCGACCTTGAAATAGTACGGGTTGCGGTCGGCGATGGTGTATTCGGACGATTCCCCGATCGGCTGGATGATCTTCCAGGCGTAAAGGGTGGGCATGTCCTTGTTCTTGAAGATCTCGCCGTCGACCGAGGTGCCGCTCATGATCTGGAACAGCTGCACCCAGCCCGTCAGGCCGCGATCCTTGGCGATCTGGTCGGCGTCCGGATTGTACTTGATGTGGAACTGCTCGAGGTAGTGGCGCGGGGTGCGCGTCGAGCGGTCGTCATTGGCCCAGGCCATGCGCAGCGGCAGGAGGCCATTGGGCTCGGGGAAGACGATGCGGAAAGTGGTTTCGTCCACCTTTTCGAACTTGGCGATGTCGCCGCCCAGCGTGCGCAGGGGCGTCGGTGCACTGACGGTCAGTTCGGGGTCGAGCAGCACGTCCTCGTAGAAGAACATGATGTCGTCGGTGGTGAAGGGGTGGCCGTCCGACCACTTGTGGCCTTCGCGCAGCTTGAAGGTGTAGACGGTCGCGTCCTCGTTGGCTTCGAAGCTTTCGGCCACGTTGGGGATGACGCCGGTGAAGTCGGGTGTATAGCGCACCAGCGGCTCGTAGCCCTGGTAGCGGTGCATCATGTTGAGCGCGCCGCCGCCCATAAGGGCTGCGCGCATCTCGCCGCCATACTGGCCGATGCGCTCAAAAGGCTGCACCACCATGGGGTTGAGTGGCAGGCGGTCGGCCAAGGCCGGCAGGTCGCCAGCGGCGACAGCGTCGGCCAGCGCCTGTGCCTCCTTGAGAGGGGCCAGCGCAAAGGCGGGAATGGCCGGCAACAGCATGGCGGCGCCGGTGGCAGCCAAAAATGATCTGCGGGAAATGGTCTTCATGATGTCCTCCTCACCCGGGCGACCTAACACATCGCTCTTCGAGCTAACATCAGCCTCTCAGTGCCTAACTGTTAGGTCAATAGGTATGAGGTCGATACTGACCATTCGCTCCGCACGTCTGCCAAGTGCCTGTAAAACCGGCCGAAATAGCACGTTCACCTGTGCGCTCTTGCGCAAAACAATGGGCGTGATAAAACCTAACAAAATCTGAGGACGGCGGATGAAGAAAGTCACGCTCCAGCACATTGCCGACGCGTTGGGCGTGTCGAAGTTCGCCGTGTCACGCGCACTGGCCGGCAAGGACGGGGTGAGCGCGG
Source organism: Pseudomonadota bacterium (assembly GCA_023391095.1). Classification (GTDB taxonomy): domain Bacteria; phylum Pseudomonadota; class Alphaproteobacteria; order Rhizobiales; family Devosiaceae; genus Devosia. The sequence continues at coordinate 2,782 of JAEWBN010000017.1, read as the reverse complement.
ACACCCGGCTGCGCATCGTCGGCAAGGCGGTGGAGATGGGGTATCTGCGCACGGCAGAAATGATCCCGGCGCAACCGGTGATCCAGCTTATTTTCGCCGAGCACGATCCGGTCAACAGCGAATTGTGGATGCAGATGCAGAACGGCATCCAGCGCGAAGCCTCGCTGGCCGGTTTTCGCATCCAGACGCACTGGGCACCCGAGGCGGAGAACGCCAGGCCCATTGCCCTGACCGCTGCCGGGGTGGTGCTGGTGGGCCAGCATGGGCCCGAGATCATCGACGCCCTGCAATCGACCGGCCGCGCCATGGTTCGCATGGGCTGGGTGCTGCCGCTCGAAAAGACCGACCAGGTGACCGGCGCGGACCACGAGGCGGGAAATGCGGTGGGCCAGTATCTGCTGGCGCGCGGGCATCGCCGGGTGGGGTTCGTGCATGGCACGCGCGTGCTTCGCGGCCGCATGGAGCGTCTTTTCGGCCTGCAGGAGGCACTGCGGACCCATGACGCCGCCTCGGTCTGCGAAATCCAGTTCAGTCCGGACTATCCGTTTTCCCAGGCGTTTCTGGGCCTCAAGCTCGAGGGCGACCTGCCGACGGCGCTGTTCTGCTCGCATGACAGCCTTGGGGTCTTCGTGGTTTCCGAACTGCATCGGCTCGGCTTCCGCGTGCCGGAGGATGTCTCGGTCGTCGGCTACGGGGATTTTGCCGCCGCGACGCAGATCTCGCCGCCACTCACGACGCTCCGCCTGCCCGGACATGACATGGGCGTCGCCGCGTTCCGGCTGCTCCAGGACCGGATGGACACGGCCAAGCAGCAATTGCCGCCGCAGCGACTGATGCTGGTGCCGCAGCTGATCGAACGGGACTCGGTCGCCGATCTGGTGTGATGTCTGCGCTTGCCAGAATCTGGCTTAACGGCCCGATTGTTCGGCTTGAGCCGATTTTTCCGGCGAACGTGTAGATCCGGACAATGGCGCTCACCACTATCATGCCGCAGGTCATCCATTTGTGCTGGAAAAAGAGTGGTGCCCAGAGCCGGAACACCATTTATCATAAATTGCAATGACTTAGCAAAAAACTAGATGGCAGCATGTTCCACTGAGTACTAGGTTCTTTTATTTCGGTGTCTAGCAGCATAGCACCGGATAAGGGCGAGCAGATAAACTCGAATTTAGTTCAATAGCCGGACTAAAAAGCGCGCATCACGCCGTGATTGAGCAGTCTCGTGGCAGTGTGGAGCGCACTTGAGGCGGATCGGCTCGTAGCCGCAAGAAACCACAGCAAACGTTATTTTGCCTCCACAGGCTCACGACCAAATGCGTTTACCGATCTAAAGCCCACGTAGATACAGGTCAGGTATTGGGCGGCAGCCACGTCGGCCAAAAAAAAGACGCCGACCATTAAGTACTTCTTGGTGTGCACCGGTAATTTCAAACAAATCGACAGCAGTGCAAATATAAATATTGACGCGAATGCGCGATACGCCGCATTATTAGTAATTAAACCCGCTAATCTCGAGGTGTACAATTGAATTTTTAACGCCACCTAAATATAGAATACAATTCTAAAGCAGCTCACTTTCAGTTAATTAACCCATTAACACCCAAACACAACAATGGTATATAATATTGAACAATACCCCTGACATCGAATATAGAAAAATCGCTACTGATTGGATTAAAAGCCTACCTTTTACCTTCAGTATTGCGATTAGCCTTCATTTGCCGAACAGCTACAAATTCCAGCACAACGCGTGGGATTCCGCAGGGCTTGCTAAATGCCTTCAATACTATTTCAACTGCGTCGACTATAAGGTGTTTGGCTCCGCCAATCGCTACAAGCATGTACGCATTCCCCGATTTATTACACACGAGAACAAAGAAGGCACCGGATGGCACGCTCACGGCCTCCTCTCCCCCGATTCATCTGGCTTAACTGCCACAGAAATCATGGGGCACCTAGAAGCCATCTGGGATAGCAAGGTGCTTAAAGAGCACAAGGGCGGAAAGTTTGAGAAACGGTTATTCTACGCCGAACCCGTCCATGGTGATTATTCTGGATATATCACAAAGTCACTCTCGGTAGGTGACTACCCTCTGGCAGGACAAATAGATACCCAAAACTGCTGGCTAGGGAGACATAATAGTTAAATTATTTGGGGCGTTTTTACCACAAAACAATTCGACGTGAGCAAAAAGTGCAATGCGAATACCCGAGATACATTCAAAGCAATACATGACAGAGTTTCATCTTGAAACGCTGTAGCTATATTATTGCCTAAAAACAATTAGATTTATAATAAATAGAAGGAACAGAAATGGTGTAAAGGATGCGAATATCAGCTATTATAGGCTTAAGAGATAGATACATCGAAGAGTGCGTAAATATACGCCCTTCCCACATGATCGAACTTATAGCTCCTTATCCAGTTCCATTGGATGATATTCGAGATATGACCGCTCGTTTCGTATTTGCGATGAAGCAGTCAGAAATAGATAATGAAGTGCCATCAAATGCGTCTAGGCATTTTGGTGGTATTTTTTTTGTTGAAATGGATTCCGAAAGCACCCGATCTCTGGGCGTCGTGTCTGCTCCCGCATTCGAGCTTAAAGAGCTCATTTTCCGGTCAGAGATTATATGGGACGCTATTTGTCCGGGTGGAGCGCACCCCATTTTGACCGGACAGTCGGCATAGCCGATAAGGCATAGGCCTGCGCCTATGAGTACGACTATGTCCAAGAGTTCTGACGAGCCGTTTCGACGGGTCGAAGTCATCACCTCCGTG
>JAEWBN010000008.1 GCA_023391095.1 Pseudomonadota bacterium | reverse complement strand
GCGCCTCAAGGTGATCGTTCAGGCTGAACAGCGACTGTGGGTCCATGACGATGCTCCATGATCAAGCATCGTCAGTGAATCACGACAGCACCAAAGGCGCCAAGGGTTTTTGCGGGTGTCCAGCTAGTTAGCAGACATCAAGTTTTGCCTTCGGTGCCCGTTAGTGACTGTCTTGAAGTATCGACTGCGCTTTGTGCAGTGTTGATAGCGCAAGCACATCCGCGTATTCAATCTTCAAAGCACCAGCCCGGATATTTAGCGATGAAATTCGACGTCCTCGGCCGCATCAACAACATGCGCCTGCCGGACGGCAAGACCGCCGTCCTTTATTCGGTATACGAAGCAGTTAGTAACTCAATACACGCCATCAACGACCGATTTACCGAAAAACTGGCTGCGGAACGCGGCGAAGTGGCGGTGAATATCGAAGTAGACGACGACGGCGATGTCTCGTCAATCTCCGTTACTGACAACGGCGTCGGTTTTAATGCGGACAACCTCGATTCGTTCGAAACCAGCGACAGCCGATTCAAGTACGCGCGTGGCGGTAAAGGCGTCGGCCGCTTCATATGGATCAAGCTCTTCAAGTCCATCAGTGTGGAAAGCGTTTTCGAGCAAGATGGCGCGAGGAAAAGGATCTCCTTTCGCTTCGACCCAGAACACCCAGATTCCATAAGGGACAAGGTCGAGATGCCGGCGCCAGGGCTAGCGATCGGCACCACTATAACACTATCGGACCTGCGACCTGATCAACGAGGACGAGTTAGGCCTAGCTCATACCTCAAAGATCTAGCGTTACACTTCTTCCCGCAGTTCATCTCCGGCACGCTGCCGAAGATCGGAATTACGTACAAGGGCGAGCCTTCCAGTCTCAACCAATTCATAAAGGCGCAAGTTGAGCCGGCGGTGCGCTCTTCTCAGATGGTGGATTTCGGCGACGGTGAAGTCGAACTCACCGTGGACCATCTTTTCGTAGCGCCCTCGATATCTAATGCGTTGCGTAACGCTTACTTGTTGACTGCGCATGGGCGATTGGTCGGCGATCCAATCTCTATCGAACGCAAATACGCCCTCAAGGAGTTGAAGAATGGCAAAGCATATGTCGCAGTCGTGAGTTCGGCTTTCCTTGACGAGCGGGTTGATCAAGAACGGTTGGGGTTCAAGCTGACGGCAGAGCAGAAAGAGATTCTTGAGGACGAAGTTCTCGCTACCACAGAGGCATTTTTGTCCGAGCATATTGCCACGCTGCGAAAGCACCAGACGAAGACGGTGGCGACAATCCTAAAAGAGCATCCCCAGCTTGCTTCGCAGATTACGGATCTTGACGACTATGTAGCTCAGATATCGCCCAGCATGGACGACGAGCAGATAGCACAAAACTTGTTTGTCCTGCTCTATCGCGACGAAAAGGACCTGCGGAAACGCATAGCGCAGCTCGATCAGCTGGAAAATCTTGAGCCAGAAGTCCGTGAGCAGGCGGAAGAGGCGCTCAAGGAAATATCCAACCAGGAAAAGCACCGATTGGCCGAGTTGGTGGTCAAGCGCCACCAACTGCTGCAGCTGGCCAATCTCCTCCTGAAGTACGATGACGATGTAGACGAAACATATCACTATGAACGCGTCATCCACGATCTCATCTGTCCCATGGGCGAGATGTATCGCACGGGCGAGTACGCCGATCACAACCTTTGGATGCTGGATGACACGCTAGGCGCGTACGAATTTTTTGCGTCAGACAAGACCATTAAATCACTTGCACCGGCGTCGACTTCAACGAAGGAGCCGGACCTTATCTTCTTCAACCCCCTCGGTTTTCGCCGGGAGGGCACAAACGACCCGATCGCCATCGTTGAGTTCAAGCGCCCGGGTGACGAGCGGATGAGTCAGGATCCAGTCAATCAGGTACTCAACTATGTGGACCTTTTGCGTGGGAAAACCGTCACGGACGTTGATGGTGGTGTGATTTCGAATATCGATAATAATACACCGTTCGACTGCATCATCGTCTGTGACCTGACTGCGGCGACGCGCAAGTCGTTGGAACGGTCGATAGCTCAACATCCGACCCCTGACGGCGATGGATACTATGGCTGGTCGGTACCGCACAATGCTCGGATCCGCGTCATTTCTTTCTCGAAGATGTTGCGTGACGCAGAAGTTCGAAACAAAGCATTCTTTGATCAATTAGGGTTGGGAAGCCCATCGGCAGCGGCAAAGAAACGCTCGGCCAAAGCTCGCGAGAGGCGAAAGGTCGAAGCTGCATAGGGACGACGTTCGCCCTCATCCCACATGATGAGGGCGCTTGAAAGTCTAGCCGCGGAGGGCGAAGGATGACGCGCGTACCTGCTATGACCGGCAAGGTGAATGACTGCTATCAGACTTTCGTAAATAGGCCACGAACGCCCGAAATGGGTCGAAACCTGCCATTCCCTCTCGCCGCCTAATCCCCCTTCCCAAAAATCTTGCTCAGCATGTCCGCCATGGGGCCGGATTTGGGGAGGTCGGCCTGAGGCTTGGTGGGGCGGGCCTGGCGGATGTGGCTTTGGGCTTGTTTGGGGGCAGGGGATGGCTTGGAGGCGGCGCCGGGCTTGGGGTCTTCACTGGCCTTGGCGGCCAGGGCCAGCTTGTTCATGAAGCCGGCGTCGTCGCCCTTCAGCAACAGGCCAACATGGCGGCCGATATCGTCGAGCAGGGGATCGAGCCAGGCCTTGTCGGCCTTGGCGAAGTCGCCCAGCACATGGGGCGTGACGAATTCCTTGCCGGGATGGCCGATGCCGAGGCGGACGCGCTTGTAGTCGAGGCCGATCTGCGGATCGATGGAGCGCAGGCCATTGTGCCCGCCATTGCCGCCGCCCACCTTGACGCGAACCTTGCCGGGGGCGAGGTCGAGCTCGTCGTAGAACACGATGACGTCGGAGACCGGAATCTTGAAGAAGCGGGTGACCTGCTGAACGCTGTCGCCTGACTTGTTCATATAGGTCTGCGGCTTGAGCAGAAGCACGCGCTCGCCGCCGACGCTGCCTTCGGCGATCAGCCCGGCATGCTTGGATTTCCAGCCGGAAATTCCATGGGCCGAGGCGATGGCGTCCACGGCCATGAAGCCGATATTGTGGCGATTGCCGGCATACTGGTTGCCCGGATTGCCCAGGCCGACGAGCAGTTTCATGGATCAAGCCTTACAAATGCGAGAGGCGGCCGTGGGGCCGCCTCAAACAGGTTTGCCGGATCGAAGCGCTTACTCTTCGGAAGCGGCTTCTTCGCCTTCGGCGGCATCGGCGGACTTGAGGCCCGACGGCGCAACGACGGTGGCAATGGTGAAGTCACGATCGGTGATCGTCGGGGTCACGCCCTTGGGCAGGGTGACGGCCGAGATGTGGATCGAGTCGCCGATTTCGGTGCCCGAGAGATCAACGGTGATTTCTTCGGGGATCGCATTGGCGGGAGCAGCGACTTCAACGGTGTGGCGCACGACATTGAGCGTGCCGCCGCGCTTGAGGCCGGGGCTCTGTTCTTCGTTGATGAAGTTCACATGCACTTCAACGGTCAGGGTCGAATTGGCCGAGACGCGCAGGAAGTCGATGTGGATCGGCTGATCCATGACCACGTCGAGCTGATAGTCGCGCGGGATCACCTTGTGGATCGTGCCGTCGACATCCAGATCGAGGATGTGGGACTTGAAACCGCCCGCATAGATGGCCTTGTGAGCCTCGTTGTATGCGACCGAGACGGTGACGGGGGGCTTCTTGTCACCATAAATAACTGCGGGAACACGTCCCTGACGACGCAGCTCACGAGCGGCCCCCTTGCCCACTCCCTCACGCGCCTGTGCCTTGAGCACCTTGTTGGCCATGGAAATCATCCATTCCGGTTGGTGTACGGCATTACAACAATGCCATACGCGCCCGTCCTCCAGGGGTGACGAGCGCTTCATGGGCGCGGGATATAGAGGAAAGGGGGGCGAGGGGCAAGGGATTCTGCGTGTCTGGACGCTGTTGCGGGTCCGAAATGCAGATGGTGCGCGCGGGGCGCGGGCGGTACGGTGGATGCGAGGTTTTTGCTGGTCGTGCCGAGGCATTTGCCTTCGGCCGGTTCTCGGCATTCGAGCATAGCTCTCATGGCCTGCTCGGCTAAAATCAGTCCACCGGACTGATTTTCCCTTCGGGACGCCTCTCAGTCAAAAAGACTGGAAACGCTCTGCTCGCTGGCGGTGCGGGCGATGGCTTCGCCGATCAGGGGGGCGATGGACATGCGCCGGATGTTGGCGGCAGCGTGGACGGCATCGGTTTCGAGGATGGAATCGGTGACCACCAGTTCCTTGAGCTTGCTGGCCGCGATGCGCTCGGACGCGCCTTCGGACAGAACGCCGTGGGTGATATAGGCCGAGACTTCCTTGGCGCCGGCCTTGAGCAGGGCTTCGGCCGCGTTGACCAGCGTGCCGCCACTATCGACGATGTCGTCGATCAGGATGCAGGTCTGGCCTTCCACGTCGCCAATGATGTTCATCACTTCGCTGACGCCGGCGCGCGGGCGGCGCTTGTCGACGATGGCAAGGTTGGCGCCGATGCGGCTGGCCACGTTGCGGGCGCGCACCACGCCGCCCACGTCGGGCGAGACGATCATGACATTCTTGACGTCATAATTGTCGCGGATGTCGCGCACCATGACCGGCGCGGCGGTCAGGTTATCGGTGGGAATATCGAAAAAGCCCTGGATCTGGGCGGCATGCAGGTCGAGCGTCAGCACGCGATTGGCGCCGGCCTCGGTGATCAGATTGGCCACCAGCTTGGCCGAGATGGGCGTGCGCGGGGCGGATTTTCGATCCTGCCGGGCATAGCCATAAAAGGGCAGCACGGCGGTGATGCGGCGGGCCGAGGAGCGACGGAGCGCATCGGTGAGGATGAGCAGTTCCATCAGGTTGTCATTGGCCGGATAGGAGGTCGACTGGAGGATGAACACATCCTCGCCGCGCACATTCTCGTGCACCTCGACATAGACTTCCTTGTCGGCGAAGCGCTTGACGGTGCAGTCGGTCAGCGGGAGTTCGAGGTAGCTTGCCACGGCTTGGGCCAGCGGGCGGTTGGAATTGCCGGTCACCAGCTTCATAGGCGCGATCCTGTCTCAACCGGTCCGAAGGGGGCGGACCACCAGTTTCGCGGGCAGCTTTAGCGAGTCGTTTCGGGCCTGACAACGCCACTTTGGCCGCATGGGTAAATTAAACCTCACGCCAGCCCGATGACGGAAATCTGCCGGCCGGTCTTTGCGCCGTGATGGGTGGCATAGCGGTGGGAGAAATAGCGCTCGGTCCGGGCATAGGTGCATTCGTCGAGCCGGTCCTGTGCCGCAAGGCCCAGGGGAGCGAGCTGGCCGAGGAGAAAACCGCCCAGATCGAAATGCTCGCGTTTGCCTTCGGGGGTCGCAAAGCTATCGCCGGCGGCGGGCTGGAGGGCCATGAAATCGGCCATAAACTGGGGACCGACTTCGTAGTTGGGGCCCGAAATCGTCGGGCCGACGGTCACGAGGATACGGCCCGGATCGGCGCCAAGATTGGTCATGACCTTGATCGTGTTGAGCGCAATGCCGTGGGCCGCGCCCTTCCAGCCGGCATGGGCCGCGCCGATGACGCCGGCCTCGGGGTCGGCAAACAGCAGGGGTGCACAATCGGCCGTCAGGATGCCAAGGGCAATGCCGGGATCGCGGGTGACCATCGCGTCGGCCTCGATTGTGCCGTCCGGCAGGGCGGATTTCTCCACTGTCACCACGCGGTCTGAATGGACCTGCCTGAGGACGACCAGCGGCCCGACGCCCATGGCGTCGGCGACAAGACGGCGGTTTTCGCGCACGGCCTCGGGATCGTCGCCCACCGCATAGGAGACGTTCAGGGCGCCGAAATCACCGGCCGACACGCCGCCTTGGCGACCGAAAAAACCGTGGCGTAGTGCGGGGTTGAGGCCCAGAAGGCTCGACGTGCGGAAGGGGATCATGCGGTAAAGCCTGCCGGTGCCAGGCCCGGACTATGGGCGCAAAAAACCTTGAACAGCTCGCCCATCTGGTCCTTGCCGACAAGGCGGTCATGGGCCGTGCGGATGCCCGTGGCTGCATCGGGATTGGCGCGGGAGAGGGCAGCGGCGCGTTCGCCGATGCCCAGGCGCACAAGGAATTCGCCTTGGGTGGCAAGGGGTTGGACCGTGAGCCCGGCCTGGCGCGAAACATTGGCCAGGGCGGCAAAGTCCACATGGGCGGAAATGTCGGTTTCGCCGGGGGCTTCGAGCACATCGGCATAGGCGTGGCGGCGCACGCCCTGGAGCGTTTCACCCGGCTGCGTGCGGCCATAACCATAGTCGATGGCAAGCACGCTACCGCCTTGTTTGGCCACGACTTTTGCGATGCGCGACATGACTTCCGCGCCGGCGAAGTTCACCTCGAAAATGCTGTCGATCGCGGCGTCCTGCACCGCGTCGGGCATGGAGGCGGGCGGAATGGGTGTGGGCGAAAGGCCGAAGGCGCGCTTGCCGTCGACGAGGCCCACCTGGCGCTCATGCCAGCCGTCTTCCTTACGCACAAACTGGCGGATGGGGAGGGCGTCGAAGAACTCGTTGGCGACGACCAGAACCGGCCCTTCATCGAAATTGTCGAAGTTTTCCAGCCACTTGGGATCGTAGACTTCAAGCCGTGCACGCTGCTCGGCCATGAGCGGGGGGCTGGTTTCGAAGAGGCGGAGATTGAGCCCGTCGCGGAAGCCGGGAGCGCGGCAGGCGACGCGCAGGATATCGGCCATCAGCGTGCCGCGTCCGGGCCCGAGTTCGAGCAGGGTGAAGGCCTTGGGCTCGCCCATCTGCTGCCAGAGATTGACCAGCCAGAAGCCGATAAGCTCCCCAAACATCTGGGAAATTTCCGGCGCGGTGATGAAGTCCCCGGCTGCGCCGATGGGGTCGCCGGCGCGGTAGTAACCCTTGGATGGATGGGTGAGGCAGAGGCCCATATAGGTGGCCACGGACATGGGGCCGCCGGCACGGATCTGGAGGTCGATCTGATCCTCTAATGTCAGCAGGCTGTTCACGTTGACCGTCTCACTAAGGGGGATAGGGCTAGGAAAATGTCAAAACTCACGGACGCAGCGGATTTTCGCGCCGCGTTGCCGCGTAAATGACGAGGATAAGTCCGCCGGCGAGGATGGGCAGGCTCAGGACCTGACCCATGGTGAGCCAGCCGCCATAGAGGTAGCCGAGCTGGGCGTCGGGCAGGCGCACGAATTCCACCGCGATGCGCGAAAGGGCGTAGCCGATGGCGAAGATGCCGGCAACGAGGCCCGGCTTGCGCAAGCCATAAAAGACATGGGTGACGATGCGGATGACGAGGAAGAGCAGGAGGCCCTCGAGCGCGGCCTCGTAAAGCTGGCTCGGATGGCGCGGCACCTGCAACGGATCGGTGGGGAAAACCACGCCCCAGGGCGCGTTGGTGGGCGCGCCGTAAAGCTCGGCATTGATGAAGTTGGAAAGCCGGCCAAGGAAAATGCCGATGGTGGCGACGGCGCCGAGCAGATCGAGGCTCGAGAGCCAGTTGCCGCCCTTGGAGCGGGTGAAGAGAATGGCCGCGACCATGAGCCCGATCATGCCGCCATGGTAGGACATGCCGCCATCGAGCGTGTTGATGATCTCGAGCGGGTTCTGGCTGTAATAGGGCAGGTTGTAGAAGAGCACATAGCCCGCGCGCCCGCCGATGACGATGGACAGCATGGCCCAGAAGGCAAAGTCCCAGATGTCGGCGGCCTTGAAGGGGGGCGCGCCGCGATGCCAGAGGCGCTCGTTGCGCAAAAGCAGATAGCCATAGGCCGCGCCAAGGAGCACGCCGAAGAGGTAGGCCAGCGCATACCAGCGAATGGCGATGGGGCCGATGGCAATGGCAACGGGGTCGATATTGGGGAAGGGCAAGGGGCGCTCCGGAGTTCGACCAGCTTACAGCGTCATGTGGCGAGAATGGGTCTGCCTAGCGCGAAGGGGCCATTTGCTCAAGGGGGAGGGGGGTAGCTTGCCGCTCCCCTCACATTAAGCCGAGGTCGTTTGGGCGTCGGGCAGTCATTTCGACGACCCGGTGCTGCAAAAGCCGCTGCCTTAGTGTGCCGTGGCCGCCACGTCTTCCCTTGGCTTGAGGGTCGGCAGGCGGAAAGAGGCGATGAGGCCGATCAAGAGGGCTCCGGCGGCAAGGAAGGTGGTGAGGCGGGCGGCCTGAACGAGCGCCGTGCGGGCGGCGTCGGCGATGGCTGCGGTCTCGATTTCCGGGATTGCGGCGCCGACGGAATTGCCGACCAGCGCCAGAGCAGCGGTGCGGTCGGGTTCGCCGATATCGGTCATGCCGGAGAGGGCGGTGGCAAAATCGAACTTGAGGGTGGTGACGAGCACGGTGCCCAGAAGGGCGATGCCGAGCGCCGAGCCGAGCTGGCGTACGGTGCTCTGGAGGCCCGAGGCTTCGCCGGATTGCTCGACCGGTACTTCGGCAAGGATAACGCTGGTGAGCTGAGCGGTGGCCAGGCCCACGCCCACGCCATAAAGGAAGAGCCAGGCGGCAAGGACCCAGAAGGCGGCGCCGACCGAGAAGCTGAAGCCCAGCCCGAGAATGGCGATGATTTCGAGCCCGATGCCCAGTTGCACTACCGCGCGGCCGCCCATGCGACGGGCCAGTTGCGGTGTGCCGCCGGAAATCAGGAACGTGCCGATGGCAAGGAAGACGACCAGAATACCGGTATCGAGTGCCGAATAGCCCAGCGCGCCCTGGAGGAAGAGGGGCAGCGCAAAGAGCATGCCGAATTCCCCTAGGGCCACCACGAGCGCCGCGATGGAGCCGATGCGGAAGCTGCCGATGCGGAAGAGGCCGAGATCGACAAGGACGGGTTTGCCGGCATCCTTGCGGGCTTTCTCATAGACCACAAAGGCGATGAGGCAGATCACGCCGAAGGCGAGCGCCAGCGGAGCGGGGGAAAGCGGCAGACCGGCGGGCGCGAGGTCCGACGGGGCCCACCAGCCATAGCGCTGGCCTTCGATGAGGCCGAAGACGAAGCTGCCGAGGCCCAGCACCGAAAGGAGGATGCCGACGGGGTCGAGGCCCTTGCGCATATTGGCTTCGCGGGTTTCGGGAACCACGGCCAGCGTGCCAAATAGCATGATGGCGACGATGGGGACGTTGATGAGGAAGGCCCAGTGCCAGCTAAAGGCGGTGCTGAGCCAGCCGCCGACCAGCGGCCCGAGGGCCGCCATGCCGCCAATGGTGGAGCCCCAGATGGCAAAGGCTATGCCGCGCTCGCGGCCGGTGAACATGGCGTTGACAGTCGAGAGCGTCGCCGGAAGGATCATGGCGCCGCCAAGGCCCTGCAGGAGACGCGCCGCGATGAGTTGCCCGCCCGTCGCGGAGACGGCGGCAAAGACGCTGGCGATGCCGAAGATGACGGTGCCGACGAGCAGCAGCTTGCGCCGCCCATGCATGTCGCCGAGCCGCCCTGCGGTGATGAGGAAGGCCGCAAAGACCAGCGAATAGACCGAATTGACCCATTCCGCGTCGGCCGGGGTGAGGCTCAATTCGCGGATCAGCACCGGCAGGACCACATTCACCACGGTGGCGTCCATGATGATGATCGAGACCGAAATGGACACGATCAGCATGGCGAGCCAGCGATGGGGGTAGAGTGTGGCGGCTTGGTGCTGTGACATGGGGGCTCGGGCTTTGCGTTCTGGATGTTGCCGATGGGGGAGAGCTAGCGCCCACCAGCGCAGACGCGCAAGAGGGCTGAGCAGGTGTGCCTAGGCTGCTCAGCGGTTGGAGCGGCTGAGGTCGCCCAGGTCGCTGACGACTTTTTCGAGGAGGGCAACCAGTTGGGCGCGTTCGTCGGCCGAGAGGGATGCGACGAGGCGGTCCTGGGCTGTGGTGACCAGCGGCTCGGCCTGCCGGATGATCTCATCTCCCGCTGCCGAGAGGGTCAAGAGCTTGGCGCGCCGGTCGAGGTCGCTGGGGGCCCGGGTGATGAAGCCCTTGTCCACCAGCCGGTCGACCACGCCGCCGATGGTGGTGCGGTCATAGGCGATAAGCCCGGCCAGCGTTGCCTGGTCGATCCCCGGATTGTCCCGCACCGTCAGCAAGGCAGCAAACTGCACCGGCGTCAGGGGCAGTCCGGCTTCCCGCATCTGAAGGTCGAACAGAACCGTCGAGACTTGATGGAAGCGGCGGGCCAAGTGGCCGGGCATGGCTTTCAAGTTCACGTGTGCAATCCCCTGTCAAATTGACAAGTATACTGATAATCGGCATGCTTACTATTCGTGACACGCCATGCTGACGCAATTTTTGGGGCGGTCCGGTAGCCGGGCCGTGCATCATCTTGTCTTTTCATCCCTCACAAAGCCCCGCCGGGCAAGACGCATCCGCGCCTGCGGCTGCGATCCAGCTCATCGGCGCGCGCAAGGCGCGGCTGGACGTGACGCAGCGCCGGCTGGTGATTTCGCTGTGGGCCATCGCATTTTTCGTGGCGGTGGTCATGGGCCGGCTGGTCTGGTTCGGGGTGAGTGCCGCGCCGGTCAGCGTAGACGGCACGGTGCTGAACGCAACATTGGCTTCTCGTCCGGCCATTCTGGACCGGAATGGCGTCACCATGGCGCTCGACATTCGCGTGCCTTCGCTGTTTGCCGAGCCGCGCAACATCCTGGATGTGGAGGAGGCGGTGGACGCCGTCGTGGCGGTGCTGCCGGAACTGGATCCGGCGCGCCTGCGCCAGCGGCTTTCGGGCGATGGCGGCTTTGCCTGGGTTGCGCGTGAGCTGACCCCGCAGGTCCGCACGCAGATCATGCGGGCCGGAATTCCGGGCCTCGACTTTCTGACGGAAACACGGCGCTTCTATCCCGGTTTCAACCAGGCCGCGCATGTGCTGGGCGCGGTCAATGTGGACAATGCGGGCGTTGCCGGCATCGAAACCCATATCGACGACCTTTATGACCTGCGGCTGCTCCATTCTATCGGGCTCGCGCGGGGTGCCGTGCTGGAGCCGGTGCATCTGTCCATCGACATGCGCGTGCAGCATGTCCTGCATGGCGAACTGGCCGATGCGCTGACCCGCTACGGGGCCGTGGCGGCGGCCGGGGCGGTGGTGGATGTGCATTCGGACGAAGTGCTGGCGCTGGTGTCGCTGCCCGATTTCGATCCCAACGTGCCGGCCTCCATGCTGGAAGAAGGGCGGTTCAACCGGATCACCGCCGGCAAGTTCGAGCCGGCCTCGATCTTTAAGCCGCTGACCATTGCCGGGGCGCTCGATGCCGGTGCGGTGACGCTGGACGACCGGGTGGATGCCCGCACGCCGGTGCGTTTCGGGCGGCATGCGATATCGGACTATTACGGCAAGCACCGCATGCTGAGCGTGCCCGAAGTGCTGGTCTATTCCTCCAATATCGGCACGGTGCGCATTGTCGAGGCCATGGGCAAGGAGGCGTTCCGCAGCTTTCTTAGTCGCCTCGGATTTGACGCGGCGCCCGCCTTGGAATTGCCGGAAAAGACCGCGCCCGTCGTGCCCCAGACGCTTTCGGAAGTCGCGGCGGCCACCATGTCCTTCGGCCATGGGCTGAGCGTCACGCCCCTGCAGGTGCTGCGCGCTACGGCCGCGTTGGTCAATGGCGGCTACCTTGTCGAGCCGACGCTGCTGCGCGGGGAGCCGACGCTGTCGCGCGGCGAGGGGATGTCAGGCAAGGCAAAAGCCGGCGCCAAGGTGATCAGCGACAGCACGAGCCTTCAGATGCGCTACCTCTTGCGGCTCAATGCGCTTGAAGGCTCGGCCCGCCGGGCTGACGCGCTGGCCCGCGGCTACCGTATCGGCGGCAAGACCGGCACGGCCGAAAAGGTGGTCAATGGGCGCTATTCGAGCGAGTCGGTGACCACCTTTTTCTCCTCTGTCTTTCCACTCGATGCGCCGCGCTTTGCCATGCTGGTCATGGTGGATGAGCCCAAGCCGGAGCGGGCCGGTGTCGGCCGCACGGCGGCCTACAATGCCGGGGACATCACCGGGCGCGTGGTGGCGCGGATCGCCCCGATGCTCGGCGTCCTGCCGGGTGAATGGACCAATTTTTCCCGCGCCGAGCTGGCCGCCGGCGCTGCCTCCCAGAATGCAACTTGATCGAAAGAAGACCCCATGACGCTGACAAATGCGCCCATCAACCGCCGCCATATGCTGTTCGGCTCCGCGGCCCTCGTGGCCACGGCGCTGGCCGGCTGTTCCACCACGGCCGGGCCGGTGGCAAGGCCGGCCTCGGAGACAACCCAGCGGCCGCGCAGCGTGCCCGACCATGTGGCCGCCATGTATGGCGCGGTGACCGATGACCGCTTCCCCATCCGCGCGTCCAACATGGCGCTGGTGCCCGAAAAATACTGGCGGCAGGATGTGCCGAACCCGACGGGTGAGCCGGCGGGCAGTGTCGTGGTGGATACGAGCGAGCGCCTTCTCTACCACGTGCGCGACGATGGCATGGCCACGCGCTATGGCGTGGGCATCGGCGCCTCGGGCTTTGCCTGGTCGGGCCGGGCGCATATTGCCTACAAGCGCGAATGGCCGCGCTGGACGCCGCCGTCCGACATGATCAAGCGGCATCCCGAACTCGAAAGATACCGCTATGGCATGGAGCCGGGTCCGGATAATCCCATGGGGCCGCGGGCGCTCTATATCCATCAGGGCAATGTAGACACGCTATACCGCATCCACGGCAATCCGGATGAACGCACCATCGGCCAGGCCATTTCGAGTGGCTGCGTGCGCCTCCTGCCGCAGGACATCATCCACCTCCATGATAATGTGCGGAGCGGATCGCCGCTTCTGGTCGTTTAGGGCCGGGGAGCCCAGCCCTGCCGGGAACGCGGCAGACTGGGCGGGCGTTGTTGCTTGGTGGTGGTCCAATCATGGGCCGCTGCCATTGCAAGCGTCCCGGGAGGAAGTCATGCCAGACATGACAAAGTCGCCATCCACGATCAACAGCCTTCACGACCACAGCCCCGGCGAGGGCATGGCCAAGCCCGATACCAAGCTGGGCAATGCAGGGGAAACCCAGCAGCAGGCTTCGGGCAAAGCCGATCCGTCCGCCTATCTCACCGACAATTTCGGGCACCGGATTTCGGACAACCAGAACAGCCTCAAGGCCGGCGAGCGCGGGCCGACGCTGCTCGAAGATTTCGTGCTGCGCGAGAAAATCTTCCACTTCGACCATGAGCGCATTCCCGAACGCATCGTGCATGCGCGCGGCTCGGGTGCGCATGGCGTGTTCGAGGTGACCAAGGCCATCCCTGAGCTGACCAGGGCCAAGCTCTTCGGCAAGGCGGGCAATAGCTGCCCGGTTTTCGTGCGCTTTTCGACGGTGGCGGGTGGCGCGGGCTCCATCGACACGCCGCGCGACGTGCGCGGATTTGCGACCAAGTTCTATACCGAAGAGGGCAACTGGGACCTTGTGGCCAACAATATCCCGGTCTTCTTTATCCAGGATGCGATGAAGTTTCCGGATCTCGTCCATTCGGTGAAGATGGAGGCCGATCGCGGCTATCCGCAGGCGGCGTCGGCGCATGATACGTTCTGGGATTTCGTCGGGCTCATGCCCGAAACCATGCACATGATCATGTGGGCCATGTCCGACCGCGGCATTCCGCGCTCGTTGCGGATGATCGAGGGCTTTGGCGTCCACACCTTCCGCCTGGTCAATGCCAAGGGCGAGGGCAAGTTCGTCAAGTTCCACTGGAAGCCGGTGCTGGGCATCGAGTCCACGACCTGGGACGAAGCGGTCAAGATTGCCGGCGCGGACCCCGATTTCCACCGCCGCGACCTTTTCGAATCCATCGACAAGGGCGACTTCCCCCAGTGGGATTTTGGGGTGCAGGTCTTCGACGAGGCCTTTGCCGAGACGCTGCCCTTCGATGTGCTCGACGCGACGAAGCTGATCCCCGAGGAGATGGTGCCGGTCGAGATCATCGGGCGGATGACGCTCAACCGCAATGTCGACAATTTCTTTGCCGAGACCGAGCAGGTGGCGTTCCTGCCGTCCAATGTCATTCCGGGCGTGGACTTCTCCAATGACCCGCTGCTGCAGGGGCGGCTCTTTTCCTATCTCGACACGCAGAAATCGCGGCTGGGGACGACCAATTTCCACCAGATCCCGATCAACGCGCCCAAGTGCCCGTTCCACAATTTCCAGCGTGACGGGATGATGCAGACGCTGGTGCCCAAGGGGCGGGCCAATTACGAGCCCAATAGCCTCAATGAAGCGGGCGAGGATACCGGGCCCCGAGCAAGCCTCGACACCGGCTTCACTTCGCTCCGCGAAAACGGCGAACGCAACGATCCGACCGAAAAGGTGCGGGTGCGGGCGGAATTGTTCGCCGACCACTACATCCAGGCGCGGCTGTTCTTCCGAAGCCAGACCGAAAACGAGCAGGCCCACCTTGCCAGCGCTATCGTGTTCGAGCTGTCCAAGGTCAGCCTCGAGCACGTGCGCAATCGCGTCATGTCGCGGCTGCGCAATGTCGATGAGCGCCTGGCCAAGCGGGCGGCCGATGGCCTCGCCATGAAGCTGCCGGAAAAGGCCAAGGCGGCGCGCGAGCCGGTCGAGATGGAACCCTCCGACAAGCTCTCGATCCAGAAGCAGGCGAAAAATACCTTCCAGGGTCGCAAGGTCGGCATTCTCTTTGCCGAGGGGTCGGACAAGGCCAGCATCGACACGCTCAAGGCCGAAATCGAAGCGGCCGGCGGCACGGTCAAGCTGGTGGCGCCCAAGGTCGGCGGTATTCCGGTCAAGGGCGGCACGCTCAAGGCCGACGAAAAGCTGGACGGCGCGCCCTCTGTCGTGTTCGACGCCATTGCCTCGGTGCTGATGCCCGATGCGGCCGAGAAGCTGACCAGGAATGCCGCGGCGATCCAGTGGTTTGCCGATGCCTTCGCCCATTGCAAGACCATCGGCCACTGCAAGGGCACGCAGATCCTGCTCGACAAGGCCAATGTCGAAAAGGACGAGGGCGTGGTGCCGTGGGAAGAGCTGGTCGCGGTCGGTCCGGTGCGCCATTGGGCGCGCGAACCGAAGGTGCGCGATCTGGCCTGACCGATTAGTGGCGATGGGCCGGTTATTGCCGGCCCATCGCCAATCAGCCACACTGGTCAAGCCAGCGGCACTGCCCTACATATTGGGCGAAGAACACTTTCGCGAAACGGATCGGCGCAATGAACCAGAACAACCGGATCTTTGACGGCCTCGGCCGGGTGATGAACGAAGCTGCAGGCGTGGCCGACGGCGTGCGCCGCGAGGTCGAAACCGTGGTCAAGTCGCAGGCCCAGCGCATCGTCAATGACATGGAACTGGTCAAGCGCGAGGATTTCGACGCGCTGCGCGAGTTGGTGCAGGTGCAGGGCGAAGAAATCGACGCGCTGCGCAAGGAAATCGCGGCCCTGCGCGGCACGAGCACGCCCGCGGCCTGATCGCCGGCACCCCGCCGGGTGATCGCCACCCCAATCGAAGGGCTCGTGCTCCGGCCACTTCGCGGCTCGGATGCCGTTGCGCTCCACGCGCTGATGGCCGCCAATCGCGCCCATCTCACCGCACATGGCGACTTCGCCACTGAAGTGGCGGCCTCGCCTGCCGAGATTGCCGCCGAACTGGACGCCGATGGACCCCATCGCCGTTTCGGCATTGTGCGCCATGGGCAGTTGATCGGCCGCATCGACCTCATCGCGGTGGACCCGCCACGCTATAGCCTGGGCTACTGGCTGGCGGAAGCGGCCACGGGGCAGGGGTTTGCGCTGGCCAGTCTTTGGGCTCTGTGCGAGGTGGCGCGCCAACTGGGCGCCAGCGATCTTTATGCCGGGGTTTCGCACGGCAACGGCCGCAGCGTGCGTCTTTTGCAGCGGGCGGGCTTTGTCCCGGTGGAGCGGTTCGAGCGCTATACGCGCTTTCATCTGGCGCTCGGGACGGGCTGAACCGTCCCAAGGCGAAACATGCAGCAGTGCATAAGCGCCCGGCGTTAACGCCTTGTTAACCATGTGGGCTCAACCATCTTCCACAAGAGATTGGCTGTCCTTCCTCCGGTCGCGTCCCCTGAATCAGTGGCGCGGTGTACGGTTTGTTCAGGAGGACGATTCGTAAGCTGCTGCGGCGGCGCAAGCGTGTTTCCACCCAGGTCCTTGGCGGTTTCGGCTGCCTTCTACCCCCAGCGCCCAAAAGGCACGGAACCGTTCATGTCTCTGATTGAATTCGAGCCCGATCGCACCTCCCATCCGGTGGATCTCGTCGAACATATCGCCTCGATCAATGACTGGACCTTCGAGCGCCAGGATGCCGACGAAATCTCGATTTCGGTGCGGGGCGGGTGGAGCGACTACCACGTCTCGTTCAACTGGATGGAAGACCTCGAAAGCCTCCATATCGCCTGCGCCTTCGACCTCAAGGTGCCCGACGGGCGGCGCAACGAGATCAAGCAGCTGATCAGCCTCATCAACGAGCAGCTGTGGATCGGCCACTTCGACATCTGGAACAAGGAAGGCGTGGTGCTGTTCCGCAATTCGCACCTGCTTACGGGCGGCGCCGATGTGTCGCCGCAGCAATGCGAGGCGCTGCTGCGCTCGGCCACCGACAGCTGCGACCTCTATTACCAGGCGTTCCAGTTCGTGGTCTGGGCCGGCAAGTCGGCCGCCGATGCGCTCAGCCACGTGATGTTCGAGACCGTCGGCGAAGCCTGAGCCGCCTTCTTCCGATTGCATTCCTGTGCTCTGCTGATGCATGTCTGTGGCCAATGCACAGACCCAAAGGGAGGCCATCCAAATGACCAATCTTCGCTCCATCGGACCCGTCATGCTGGTGGGCGCCGGCAAGATGGGCGTGGCGCTGGCCCGCGGCTGGCTCGATGCCGGCCTTTCGCCCAGCAATCTGGTGCTGGTCGATCCGGTGCCCGGTGAGGCCGCCAAGGAACTGGCCGACGACTATGGCCTCGTGATCCATGCCGAGGCGGTGGGGCTGCAGCCCAATGTGCTGGTGCTGGCGGTCAAGCCGCAGATCATCGACCCGGTGATGGAGCAGATCGCGCCCGCCATGGGAGCCCATACGCTGGTCGTTTCGATTGCCGCCGGCATTTCCATTGCGCGGCTGAGCGCGGGCCTCGGCACCGCGCGGGTCATCCGCAGCATGCCCAATACGCCGGCCCAGATCGGCAAGGGTATTACCGGCGCGGTCGCAGGCCCCAATGTCGATGCGGCCGACCGCGACGTGGCGAACAGTCTTTTGGCGGCGGCCGGGCAGGTGGCCTGGTTCGACCGGGAGACCGATCTCGACGCGGTGACGGCCGTTTCCGGTTCCGGCCCCGCCTATGTGTTCAACCTGGTAGAGGCATTGGCCGCAGCCGGAACCGCGCAGGGCCTGCCCGAACACGTGGCCATGCAGCTGGCGCGGCAGACCGTGATCGGTTCGGCGGCATTGATGGAGGCCGATCCGGCGCCTGCCTCGGTGCTTCGGCAGAATGTCACCTCGCCCAATGGCACGACAGCGGCGGCGCTGGCCGTGCTGATGGCCGATGACGGGCTTAGCCCGCTGATGGAGCGGGCGGTGGACGCGGCGCGCAAGCGCAGCGAGGAACTGGGCCGGGGCTAGAGCTTTTCGGTCAGGCGCAACCGGTCAAGCGTGGTGCGGTCTTCGGGGTCCACCATGCCGACCAGGAAGCGCCTGATATGGCCCGCGGCATCCGAGGGCAGGGCGGCGATCGAGGCATTGATGCGGCTCGCCTGCGTTGCCGAGAGGTTGGCAAAGAACTCTTCGCCCTTGGTGGTGGCAAAAAGGAGCCGCTGGCGCCGGTCGGTGCGGCCGGTGCGCTGCTCGATATAGCCGTTGTCGATCAACTGGCGCAGGACACGGGCGAGGCTCTGCTTGGTGATCTTGAGAATGTCGAGCAGGTCGGCCACCGGCATGCCGGGCCTCAAGTTGACGAAATACAGCACACGGTGATGCGCGCGGCCGAATCCCTGCCGGTCAAGCAGCGCATCGGCATCGCCGGTAAAGTCCCGATAAGCGAAGAAAAACAGGCCCATAATGTCGAGCGGAAGCTCGGCTATGCGGGCTGGATCGAAATTTATGTCAGCCTTGTTGACATTTTTTATGTCCGCTGGCATTTTCCCTCCATCGCCACCGCCGTTTCGTCTTATCCCAAAGGCTTTCCGGTTTGCCAAGGGTATGACCCTGGGGCATGATTGGCGCCAACGAGCTGGCCGCAGGGCCGCCGGTATTATGATTTGGAGAGGAACATGGCAGGCGTGCCCATGGACCAGCGCGACGGCTGGATCTGGTTTGACGGCGAACTCAAACCCTGGAAGGACGCAAAGATTCACGTGCTGACGCACGGGCTGCATTATGCCAGCTCCGTGTTCGAAGGCGAACGCGCCTATGGCGGGGAAATCTTCAAGTCGCGCGAGCATACCGAACGGCTGATCCGCTCGGCAGCGACGCTCGACATGCCCTTCCCCTATTCGGTGGACGAGATCGAGGCAGCCAAGCGGCTGGTCCTCGACAAGAATGGCCTGGTCGACGCCTATGTGCGTCCCGTCGCCTGGCGCGGCTCGGAAGAGCTTTCTGTGCCGGCGCGCAACAACACGGTGCATGTGGCCATCGCCGCCTGGGTTTGGCCGAGCTATTTCTCGGTCGAGGAAAAGCTCAAGGGCATTCGCCTTGAATGGAGCAAGTGGAAGCGCCCGAGCCCGGAGACCATCCCGTCCTCGGCCAAGGCGGCCGGTCTCTACATGATCTGCACGCTCTCCAAGGACCACGCCATGGCCAACGGCTATGCCGATGCGCTGATGCTGGACTATCGCGGCTATGTGGCGGAAGCCACCGGCGCGAACGTGTTCTTCATCAAGGGCAAGGAGATCACGACGCCGACGCCGGACTGCTTCCTCAACGGCATTACGCGCCAGACCCTGATCGCCCTGGCCAAGGAAAATGGCTACACGGTCACCGAGCGGCACATCATGCCCGAAGAGCTGGACCAGTTCGACGAATGCTTCCTCACCGGCACCGCCGCGGAAGTGACCCCGGTTTCGGTGATCGGCGACTACACCTTCACCCCCGGCGAAGGCTGCCGCACCCTGATCGACGCCTATACCGCCGCCGTGACGCCGAAAAAGGCCGCAGCCGAATAGGGTTGGGTTGGATTGAGTTTAGAAAGCCGGGCAGCGATGCCCGGCTTTTTTGTTTTGGTTCGGCGAAGGCAGTGACGCAGCCCAATACCACCGGACGTCATCCTCTGGCTTGACCCGAGGAGACTGTACTTTCTTGCTGCCCCGAATAGTTTAGAGCCCTCGGGTCAAGCCCGAGGGTGACGATCGAGTGTGTGGTGAGCTTGGGGATTTTAGCCGGCTAGATGGCCCACCGCTCCCGCGCTGCATCATCTTCAGCCTTGGCTTCGACCCACCGCACTCCCGTCGCCGTTTCCTCCTGTTTCCAGAAGGGGGCGTCGGTCTTGAGGTAGTCCATGAGGAACTGTGCACCGTCGAAGGCGGCCTGGCGGTGGGGGGCCAGGGTCATTACCATCATGATGGTTTCGCCGGGCACGAGCCGGCCGTGGCGATGGAGGATCGCGGCGTCGGTCAGGGCGAAGCGGGCGATGGCGGCGTCGCGGATGGCGGCGAGTTCGTTGCGCGCAAGGTCCTCGTAGCATTCGAGGATCAGTGCGGTGATCGGGTCCTCGGGCAGTGAACGGACGAGGCCGGTGAAGGTCACCATGGCGCCGGCCGCAGTATGGGACGCTGCAAAGCGGTTGGCCTCGGCGCCGGGATCAAAGGGGTCCGTTGTAACGCGGATCATCGGCTCAGCCGCCGGTCATGGGCGGCAGGATGGCGATTTCCGTCGCGCCGATGATGGGTGTGTCCCAGGGCACGATGCGGGCATTGATCGAGAGCTTGAAAATGGCCGGATTTTCCATGGCGGCGTCCAGCGCCTCGTCATTGGCGCGCAACCAGGCAACGAGATTGGCCAGCGTGACGACGCCAGTGGGCGGGGTCACTTCGTCGCTGGCGCGGTTGAGGCGCTCGCGCAGCCAGGCGAAATAGAGGATCTTCATTTGCCGATGCCGGAGAGGTGTGGCCAGGAGGCGCGCAGATATTGCCAGCCGGTCCAGACGGTGATGATGCCGGCGGCCCACAGCACGACGTCGGAAACCAGCGTCAGGCCCGGGATGATCGGTTCGGCCATGACGATGGCGAGCGCCACGAGCTGGATGGTGGTTTTCCATTTGGCCAGCTTTGTCACGGGCAGGACCACGGTCTTGTTGCCCAGAAATTCGCGCAGGCCCGGGATGAAGGTCTCGCGGAAAATGATGGCCGCAGCGGGAATGAGATCGAGCGCGGAAAGGCTGTGATCGAAGGCGAGGACCGCGATGAGGATGTTGACAAGGATCTTGTCCGCGATCGGGTCGAGCATGCGCCCCAGATCGGAATACTGGTTCCACGCGCGCGCCAGATACCCGTCCACCCAGTCGCTGGCGGCAGCGATGACATAAAGCGCCAGCGCAATGGCGCGCAGCAGCGGATCGCCGGCCAGCAGCAGCACAGCAATGGGCACGATGGCCGCGATGCGGGCGATGGTGATGATATTGGGGACGAGAGTGAGCGGGTTCCGGGTCATGGGTGGACATGAACAGGATGGGCGGTGGGGGTCAAGGTGCCAGTTGCACTCGTACCCCCACCTAACCTCCCCCTGATAGGGGGAGGGACCGATCCGGTTTGGGGCGGTATCGAGACCATCCCCGATCTGCTCCTCCCCCTATTTCAGGGGGAGGCCGGGTGGGGGTGATCAGGCCACGGCCTGGCTGTTCACCGCGCGGCGCTGTTCGACCGAGGCAGCGAGGGCGCGCAGGGCGGTGACTGTCGTGTCCCAGTCGATGCAGCCATCGGTGATGGACTGGCCATAGACGAGGTCCTGGCCCGGCACGAGATCCTGCCGGCCGGCAACAAGATTGGACTCTACCATGACGCCGATGATGCGCTTGTCGCCATTGGCGAGCTGCGCGCCCACCTCGGCAAGGACGAGCGGCTGGTTTTCCGGCTTTTTGGCGGAATTGGCGTGGCTGGCATCGATCATGATTGCCGGGTTGACGCCGGCCTTTGCGGCAGCGGCCGCAGCGGCGTCGACACTGGCAGCATCGTAGTTGGTGGTTTTGCCGCCGCGCAGGATGATGTGGCAGTCCTCATTGCCCGACGTGGCTGCAATGGCCGAGCGCCCATCCTTGGTAACCGCCATGAAATGGTGCGGCTGGGCGGCAGAGAGCACGGCGTCGAGCGCGATCTTCACATTGCCATCGGTGCCGTTCTTGAAGCCGACGGGGCAGGAAAGGCCCGAGGCCAGTTCGCGGTGGATCTGCGACTCGGTGGTGCGGGCGCCGATGGCGGCCCAGGCGACGAGGTCGGCGATGTATTGCGGGGTGGTCATATCGAGGAATTCGCAGGCGGCCGGCAGGCCCAGATTGTTGACCTCGAGCAGCAGCGCGCGGGCAGTGTGCAGGCCCTGGGTGATGTTGAAGCTGCCATCGAGATCGGGGTCGTTGATCAGACCCTTCCAACCCACCGTGGTGCGCGGCTTTTCGAAATAGACGCGCATGATGATTTCGAGCGAGCCCGCCAGTTCCTCGCGCAGGGCCACAAGGCGCTGGGCATAGTCGATGGCCGCTGCCGGATCGTGGATCGAGCAAGGGCCAACGACAACGGCCAGCCGGTCGTCCTGGCCGGCGAGGATGTTATGAACGGCGTGGCGAGCGGCCAGCACGGTGCGGGTGGCCGGATCGGTGCGCGGATGGGTGCGCATGACCTCGATGGGCGTGGTCAGCGGCTTGATTTCGGTTATGCGCAGGTCGTCGGTGGATTTGAGCATTTTCTGGTCTCTTGAGTTTTGCTCAAGGCGGCCAAGAAAAAGCCGCCTCGGAAGTCGGGCGGCTGGCTTGCGATCTTTGGTCTGGTCAGTAACGGATCAGGACACGCGCGCGATAGCCTCCGCCGGGAGCGGAAAGCTAAAATACCAATAAAAGGTGGCGGCGTTGATCATGGTCGAGAAGCTAGCGGGGAGTTCTGCGCTTGTCGAGTCCCCATTTTGGGGGGGGGGCAATCGGACGGTCAATCTGGAGCCATCGGTCGTCGCCATGCTAGAGAGCCCGCAAAAGATCAGGAGAGCTCCATGACAAACGACAAGCGGCATGACGAGAAGGTGCGGCTCGATGGCTGGACGGCCGGCGCGACCGAGAAGGACAAGAACACCAATCCGCATCGCGGCAAGAACAATGCCGACGAGGCCATCTGGGACGCGGCCTGGGAAATCGGTCACGCTGGCGGCGACTTCATCGCCTCCTGACCGCATGAAAATGGCCCGCCCCCGATGGAGGGACGGGCCGCCCTGCTTAGTTCGGCAGCTTGAAGGCCACGACCTTGGTGGAGAAGGCCTCGCGCTACAGGTCCACCTTGGCATTGGCGCCGAAGTCCGGCTTGGCGCCGGTGGCGGCTGCAACCAGCATCTTCGCGGTGGCGACGATCATGTTGGGGCTGTCCCAGACTTCGCCATCGTCGGGGGTGACGCGCAGGAGGCGGATGCTGGGGTCGCTGGCATCGTCCCACCAGGCCTTGTCGAACTGTTCCCAGAGTTCTTCGATCTTGGCGCGGTCGTTGAGCACTTCGGCCCCGCCGGCGATCACTGCATATTTGTGGCCTGCATTGTCGGCCCAGGCGAGCGAAACGCGCGGGTATTTCTCGATCTCGACCAGCTTGTGGGTTTCGAGATCGGTGAGGAAGTAGATCGCGTTTTCAGCGCGGCGCACGCGGGCCGACATGGGCCGGCTGCGCTGGTGCTCACCGTCCCAGGTGGTGAACATGCAGATGTCGATCTTTTCGGCCAGTTCCCAGATGCGGTCGATTGCTTCGCCGGCCGGGAGGCTGTGGTTGTTTTCGTCACTCATGGGGGAAACTCCGTTGGGTGCCCATAAACGCCGGGCGTGCCTGGAAAGTTGCCGTAACTCGGTATCGCCCGCGAACAGGGGCTGACGTGAGGCTGAGCATGCGCGAGGTTCCGATCTTCTGGAGGAGCCATGAAACGCCTGCTCGTCGCCGCCATCTGTGCCGCACTGCTCACCCCCGCCGCCGCGCAGGAGCTTAGCCCCGACGCCGACCTGGCCATGTGGTGCATCTCGGCCATCCAGGTTCTGGAGGTGCTGGGGGTTTATCCACCGGAAGCAATCGATCCCGCCCTGCGCGCCGATATCTGGAGTCTGGTGGCCTTCGAGGAGTTCGACGCCAAGGGCCTGTCCGGAGAAAGCGTCGAGGCCCTGTTCGAGAGCTATGCCGAAGAGCTCAGCATGCAACTGCCGGACTATCTGGTGAGCAGCGATCCGGCGGCGCTGCGCCACGATGTAGGCGTCTGTCTCGAAGACTGAGTTAGGTGCGGTTGAAGTGGTCGTAGATCAGCTGCGCCATGGCGCGTGAAATCGTCGGCACGGCCTCGAGGTCTGCCAGCGACGCCCGGCTCACCGCCTTGGCCGAACCGAAATGGTTGAGCAGGGCGCGCTTTCGCGTCGGGCCAATGCCTTCGATTTCGTCCAGGGGGTTTTTGACCACGTCCTTCTTGCGCTTGGCGCGGTGGGTGCCAATGGCAAAGCGGTGCGCCTCGTCGCGCAGGCGCTGGACGTAATAGAGAACCGGATCGCGATGCGGCAGCATGAAGGCGTCGCGGCCTTCCATGAAGAATTTTTCCCGGCCCGCGTCGCGGTCCTCGCCCTTGGCGATGCCGATAAAGGTCACCTCCTTGGGGAGGTTCAGCTGGGAAATCACCTCGCGCACGGCGCTCATCTGCCCGGCGCCACCATCGATGAAGACGACATCGGGCCAGTCGGGCATGCCGGTATTTTCGTCCTCGGCATCGGTCTCGCTTTCGGCGGCAAGCCGGGCAAAACGGCGCGTCAGCACTTCGCGCATCATGCCGAAATCATCACCCGCGGAGATGTCGGATTTGATGTTGAAGGTGCGGTAATGCTTTTTGGAAAAGCCTTCCTCGCCCGCCACGACCATGGCGCCCACCATATTGGTGCCGGAAATGTGGGAGTTGTCGTAGATCTCGATGCGGCGCGGCACGTTCTCAAGACCGAATGTTTCCGCCACGCCTTCGAGCAGGGTGCGGTGCGAGGCGCCCTCGGCAAGCTGGCGGCTCAGCGCTTCGCGGGCATTGTTGAGCGCGTGATTGACCAGATCGCGCTTTTCGCCGCGCTGGGGCTGTTCGATATAGACGCGGCGACCGGCGCGGGAGGTCAGAGCCTCTTCCATCAGCGCATGTTCGCTCAGTTCGTGACTGACCAGCACCAGCCGGGCCGGCGTGCGGTTCTCGTAGAACTGGCCGATAAAGGCTTCGAGCACTTCGGCATCGGTGAGCGTGGCATCGGCGCGCGGGCGGTAGGGGTAGTTGCCCCAGTTCTGGTAGGCGCGGAAAAAGAACACCTGTACGCAGAACTGGCCGCCTTCGTGATGGATCGCAAAGACATCGGCCTCTTCCACCGAGCGGGCAGTGGCGTCGCCCTGGCTCTGGATCAGCGCCAGCGCCGAAAGCCGGTCGCGGATCAGCGCGGCGCGCTCGAAATCGAGATCTTCGGCGGCCTTGTTCATGTCGGCCTGCAGATGCGCCTGCACCGAGCGCGACTTGCCGGACAGGAACTGTCGGGCGTCCTCGACCAGTTCGCCATAGGCTTCGAGGCTGATTTCCCGCGTGCAGGGGCCGGCGCAGCGCTTGATCTGGTATTGGAGGCACGGACGCGTGCGCCCGGCATAGAAACTGTCCGAGCAATTGCGCAGCAGGAAAGCCTTTTGCAGGCTGGCAATGGTGCGGCCCACTGCCGTGGCCGAGGCGAAGGGACCGAAATAATGCCCCTGGCGCCGGCGGGTGCCGCGATGCTTGGTCAGCTCGGGCGCCTCGTGGTCGGTGGCGATCAGGATATAGGGGAAGCTCTTGTCGTCGCGCAGCAGCACGTTGAAGCGCGGCTTCAGGCGCTTGATCATGTTGGCTTCGAGCAGGAGCGCCTCGGACTCCGTTTCGGTGCGCACGAATTCCATGCTTGTTGTCGAGGCGATCATGCGCTGAAGGCGCAGTTCGAGCCCTTCGGGCCGCGTGTAGTTGGTCACGCGCGCCTTGAGGTTCCGCGCCTTGCCCACATACATGACCTCGCCTGCCGCATCGAGCATGCGATAAACGCCGGGTGCGGCGGGCAGAGTCCGGACAAAGGCCCGGATGACCTCCGGACCGGATTTTTGCGGGGTGGTGTCGTCGGTCATGATCGGGGCGTCGGCCCGTTCTTGGGCAGAAATTCCAGATGCTCGCCACCATCGAGGGCCAGCATCTGTCCGGTAAAGGCGGGCATGGCGAGAATGTTGAGAATGCCGCGGGCAATGGCCTCGGGGCCGGCATGGCGCTGAAGCGGCAGCACTTCCACCGACGCGTCGAACTCGGCCTGGGTCTGGCGCGAATTGGGCAGGACGGGTCCTGGCCCGATGGCGTTGACGCGGATGGCGGGCGCGAGGGATTGCGCTAGCGTGCGCGTGGCGGTCCAGAGCACGGATTTGGAAAGGTAATAGGTGAAAAAGCCGGGCGAGGGATGGAGCACGCGCTCGTCGATCATGTTGACGATATTGCCCTCGACGCCCTCGGGCAGCTGTGCGGCAAAGTCGCGGGCGAGGAAGATCGGCGCCTCGGCGTGAATGGCAAAATGAATGTCCCAGAGCGCTTCGTCGATATCGGTGGCGCTGTCGGGCTCGAACACCGAGGCATTGTTGATGAGTACGGTGAGCGGGCCGAAGAACTCGGCCGCTCGCTTGATCACCCCGGCGCGCTGGCTCCGCTTGCCCAGATCTGCCTTGAGGATTTCGGCCCTGCCGCCTTCGGCGCGGATGCGGGCGCGCACTGCCTTGGCGCCATCGGCGTCCGAACGGTAGTGGATGACAACGGCATAGCCCTCCATCGCAAGCGCCTGCGCGATGGCCGCGCCAATGCGGTCGCCTGCGCCGGTAACCAGGGCGACGGCGTTGCTGCGATTCGGGATGGGGGCAGGTGAAACGGGCATGAGATGGACCATAGGCCGGGTGCGGCTGTTCTTCAATTGTCCAGACGAAGGGCTGGCTTGCCGGAGCATTACGACAGGTTCTGGCAGGAGGATCAGGCGGGACTTAGCTTCACGGAAAAGCGAAAAGGCCAGTTGCCAATTCCGGGCGCTGCCGCGATCATCGCCGGGTTCCGCAGATCCGCTGCGGCCCCGCAGTGACCCGACGATTTTTCCATGACCCGTTCCGACCCTGCAATGGGCAGCGACCTGACCGGCCGCGCCATTGCCCTTACCCTTGCCACGGTGGTGATCTTCGGCATCCAGGATGCCGTGGCCAAGACGCTGGTGCAGAGCTATTCGCCGTTCCAGATCATCATGATGCGCTATTGGGGCTTTACCGTTTTTGCGCTCTTTCTGGTGGCGCGGCAGGCGCCGCTGCGGCAGGCCCTCCGCTCCAGGGCGCCCGGCTGGCAGGTGCTGCGCGGTGTGCTGCTGATCGC
Source organism: Pseudomonadota bacterium (assembly GCA_023391095.1). GTDB lineage: Bacteria > Pseudomonadota > Alphaproteobacteria > Rhizobiales > Devosiaceae > Devosia. The sequence goes on along the minus strand of JAEWBN010000008.1, from coordinate 14,161 downwards.
CGACATCTGGTTTTTTGCGCTGGCGCTGCGCACTGTGCCGCTGGGCGAATTGCAGGCCATCGTCATTGTTTATCCGCTGCTGGTGACGCTCTTTGCCATTCCGCTCCTGGGGGAGAAGGTGGGCATCTTCCGGTTCGGGGCGGTGATCGCGGGTTTTCTGGGTGCGCTCTTTATTGTGCGGCCCGGCGGGGTGCCGCTCGATTGGGGCGTCGGCTTTGCCCTTTTGTCCTCCACGATCTATGCGCTCTACATCGTCATCACGCGCAAGGTGGCGGCAAAAGACAGCGCGGCCACCAGCATGACCTATACGGCACTGGTGGGCCTGGTGCTCTCAAGCGGCGTTGGCATGTTCTTCTGGCAGCCCATGGCCTGGAGTGATTTCGGCTTGGTGGCGATAACCATGGTGACCACCTGCGCAGGCCATGGCTTGATGATCTATGCCCTGGGCATGGCGCCCGCCAGCACGCTGCAGCCCTTCAATTACTTCTCGCTGCCCTGGGCCATTGTCCTCAGCATCGTGGTTTTCGGCCACTGGATCGACGGCATTTCGCTGATCGGCGCAGCGATCATCGCGGCTGCAGGACTGGTGGTCATGTGGCGGGAACGCACGCGCAAGGTGCCGGTGGCGGAGGACGCCTCCCTGCATTGATCCGCCTTGTGCCGGCTGCGCGGGAAAACCGTGATCGAGGCGTCTCGAAGTCTTGAAGTGAGACCATGCAGAGGGCATGTGTTTGCCACGGGATGGAGGAGGACCACATGATCTGGCTGATTGAAATTGCCCTGATCCTGCTGCTGTTTGGCGGCGGTCTCACCATGCTGACGCGGGGCCGCCACAGCGACAAGCGCGAAGCGCTCATCATGCGCCGGGTCGACGCCTATATCGAAACCATAAGGCGCGAGCGGCGCAATCCGGACCTCGCCGCCATGAGCGATACCGAACTGCGCGACCTGCTGCATTCGGGCGCCAGCAACATGCGCGTGGTGGAGCAGAAAAAGGGCTGGATCGTCCTCGGCATCGGGGCGGCAACGGTCATCACGGCCTCGCTTGTGGGCAGCGAGCAGGGGTTTCTTTGGTTTTCCGGGGTCGCTGCCGTGGGGGCGATCGTCGCCTATGGCACCCACCAGTTCATGACCCGGCAGGCGCGGGCGCCGCTTGAGCGTCACGGCATCGATGTCGAGCGGCTGATGGTGAAATGAAGACGCCGCCCCGAAGGGCGGCGCTTGAACTTTCAGGACTTAGTCGCCAATGCAGAAATAGCCATTGGGGCCATTGAAGCAGACGCTGGAGCCGGGATTGCCGGGCTGGACCGGATAGACCGGGGGCCGGGGATTAGGGTTCCAGTGCGGCGGACGCGGCGGGCGCGGGTTAGGATTCCACTGCGGCGGGCGCGGATTGGGATTCCACTGCGGGGGACGCGGCGGGCGCGGATCATAGACCGGCGGCGGGGGCGGCGGCGGGGTCCAGCCGGGACGGCCTGAACTCAGGTAGTTGGACGACACCCAGCCATCGGGACCGCGCTTTTCCACAAAGCACCACGAGCCGCGGCAGTACTGGATATCGACCTGCTGGCCGCGGGCCAGAGTATCGACAACCGCGTAGCCGGTGCCCGGACCGGAGCGAACATTGACATTGCCGGTGGCCACGGCGGGGGCTGCCGAAGCGGCGGCGGTGGTGGCCAGAACCGCCATGGTCGCCAGGGCGGATGCGAGGAGCTTCCGAGAGAACTTCATGAAGGGTCTCCTTTCCAAGAGAGCGGCACGTGTGCCTTGACCGCCAGATAAGTCCATTGGCGATGAACCTAACCTGAACGGACCGTTAAGTCTGGAAAGGCCGATCGTGCCCGGATGTTCCAGCGCTTGCCCTAGAGGCGCAGCAATTCGACGAAGCGGGCGAGGGCGCGGCTGAATTTCTTGCGGCTCTTGGGCTTGAGTTCGCCCATCAGCGCCTCTTCGATCTGCGCCCAGTGCTCGGCCAGGGCATTGCGGATGCGCGTGCCCCGTTCCGTCAGCGCAATGCCGGGTTCGAGGAGCGGACCCACCGCCTGCCGGGTGATGAGATCGCGGTCGGCCAGACGGTCGAGCCGTCCCGCCAGCGCATCCCGGGTCATGCCCAGTTCGGCGGCCAGGTCGGCTTCAGTCGTGCCCGAGCGCGCCAGCTCGAACAGGATGGCGTCGTCGCCCGGTTCGAGACCTTTCTCGACTAGGGGCAGCAACACTGCCTTGTGCGCCAGCTGACCGGCTTCGATGAGCCTGTAAAGCGCTGAACGGGAAGAGGGTTTGGCCATGGGGGCGAAAATAGTCCGAACTCCCGTGTGACGTCGATCTGGCTTCTATCCTATCGTTAATCGGGCAACGACCAAGCCACGTTATTGTTCACCCGATGCAGATGAGTTATGCGTCCATCGAGGCTTTCCGCATGATCGGATCGATATGACGCAGGACCTTGCCCGCATCCGGGCCTTTGTGCAGGTGTTCGACGCAGGGGGCTTTTCGGCAGCGGCGCGCCAGCATGGGCGCTCCAAGGCGCTGCTGAGCAAATATGTGACCGACCTCGAGGACTATCTGGGCGTGCGGCTGATGAACCGCACCACCCGAAAACTCAGCCTGACCGAGGCCGGCGAAGCCTATTACCGCGAAGCCTCGGGGCTTTTGCAGCAACTCGACGATCTCGACTCGACCATTGCCGACCAGACCACCGAGCCGCGCGGCATGCTGCGGGTGTCGGCACCGCGCAATTTCGGCGAGACCACTCTGGCGCCCGCCATCCTCGAATATCTCAAGAAGTACCCCAAGGTGACGCTCGATCTGCGGCTAGAGGATCGCTATGTCGACCTCGTGGACGAGGGGATCGACGTGGCCTTGCGCATTTCGACGCTGGCCGATTCCTCGCTGATCGCGCGCAAGATTGCCGACATGCATGTGATCGCCGGGGCTTCGCCGGACCTGCTCAAGCGGGTCGGTACGCCAAAGCATCCCGAAGACCTGCGGCATCTGCCCTGCATCATCGACGTCAACCTGCAGGGCCAGTCGAACTGGCGCTTTACCGAGGACGGCAAGACCATTTCGGTGCCGGTGACCGGTCCCCTGCGCGTCAACTCGCCGCTCGCCGCGCGCACGGCGGCGGAAATGGGCCTCGGTTTTGTCGTATTGCCTTCCTATCTGGCCGAACCGGCTGTGCAACGCGGCGCGCTGGTGCCCGTGTTGACCGATTTCCTGCCCACCGGGCAGACCTTGCAGGCGGTTTATCCGCATCGCCGGCATCTGGCGGGCAAGGTCCGGGCGCTGATCGACCATCTGGTGGAGTGGTTCGCCACCCATCCCATCCATTAGAGGCCGCTCTTGAATTTTTCGACGATCCGCCGGGGACTGGCCGCAGCCGCTCTCTGTGCCCTGGTTTTGGTGCAGCCGGCACAGGCGCATCCGCATATCTTCATCGACGCCAAGGTCGATATCGGCTTTGACGACGCCGGCCGCATCGCCACGCTCAAGCATAGCTGGACCTTCGACACGGCTTTTTCGGTCTGGATGGTGCAGGGCCTCGATACCGATGGCGATGGCGTCGTCAGCTCCCCGGAAATGCAGGAGCTGGCCGACGAGAACATGCTCGGCCTAGCTGATTTCGATTTCTATACCTATGCCGGCGACGGCATGGATTTTTCGGTCGTCGGCGACCAGCGCATGTCCTATGCGGACAATCGCGTCACGCTCGATTTCTCGCTCGCCGCGATCACACCCGAAGCGCCGGGACCGCGGTTCGAGCTGGGCGTCTATGACCCGGAATATTACGTTGCGATCACGGTGGCCGAAGCGGGCGACGTGACCCTCACCAATGCCCCGGCCGATTGCGCGGTCCATGTCGAGCCGCCCAAGCCGATGGCGCCGGAAGTCGAGGAACAGCTTTATGCGCTCGGGCCCGAAGTGCTCGAACTGCCGCCCGAACTGGCCTCGGCCATGCGCGGCACGCAGGGCATGGTGGTCCTGTCCTGCGGCGCGGCTCCTGCGGCGGCAACGGCGCTGGAAGCCACCGAACAGGTGGCTCGCAGCCGCCCCGCCGCCCCCTTTGGCGGCCCGCCACCCGAGGTCGGCCTCAACCTGCCGCAAACCGGGTTTTTCGGCTGGCTGCAACAGCAGCAGCGCGACTTTTATGCCGCCATGACCGGGGCGCTCGACGCTCTGCGCACCGATTTCAATGCATTCTGGGTGCTGGGCGGCCTGAGCTTCCTCTACGGCGTTTTCCACGCCGCCGGGCCGGGCCACGGCAAGGTCGTTATCTCCTCCTATGTCGTCGCCAATGAGCGGCAGTTGCGGCAGGGCATCGTGCTTTCGGGCATTTCAGCGCTTATGCAGGCGGTGGTGGCCATTGCCTTCGTGCTCGTGCTGGCCGGCATTCTCAATCTCACCAGCACGGCGCTGGGTGATGCGGCGCACTGGGTTGGGGTCGTCTCCTATGCGCTGGTGGCGCTACTCGGCCTTTGGCTGGTGCTGCGCAAGGTATTTGGCTGGGGCCACAGCCATGGCCATGCCCACAGGCACGACCACCACGGCCATGCGCACCACGATCACGGGCATCACCATCACGATCATCACGATCATATGCACCACGCCGTCGGCCCGTCCGACATCAGGGGCAATTGGCGCGAGCAACTGGGCGTCGTCCTGGCCGTCGGCCTCCGGCCCTGTTCCGGGGCGCTTGTCGTTCTCGTGTTTGCACTGTCGCAGGGCCTCCTGGCGGCCGGCATTGTCTCCGTGCTGCTGATGAGCCTGGGCACCGCCATTACGGTGGCGACGCTGGCGAGCCTGGCGGTTCTCGCCAAGGGGCTGGCCGCGCGCATCGGTGGCGCAGAAAGTGCCCTGGCCGGCGCCATTGTCTGGTGGGCCGAATTGCTTGGTGCGGTGGCTGTTCTGGCCTTCGGCGTTCTGCTGCTGATCGCCAGCCTCTGACCCGCTGCAGGTGTTCTCTTCCCTTCCATGTCATCCCGGCCTGCGCCGGGGTGACACGCCGAAATCGTCCGGATCCAGATCAACCAGCAGCGCGACCCATCGCCACCTTGCGATACTGGCGGAAGTGGTTAAATGTGCCGCAAAATCTGGAACGTTTCCAAACTGGACAGCATGTCAGCTCACCTGCCTCCCAATCATCCGCCCGTGCCGCAGCAGAAGATCGGCGTGCTGTTGCTCAATCTCGGCACGCCTGATGGCACCGACTACTGGAACGTGCGCCGCTACCTCAAGGAATTCCTGTCCGATCCACGCGTGATCGAGACCAACAGGTTCCTTTGGTGGCCGATCCTCAACCTGGTCATCCTGTCCTTCCGCCCGCAGAAAAGCGGCCACGCCTATGCGCAGATCTGGGACAAGGAAAAGAACGAGAGCCCGCTGCGGGTGATCACGCGCGAGCAGACCGAGGCGCTGGCCGCCCGCATGGCCGGTGATGGGGTCATGGTCGAATTTGCCATGCGCTATGGCAACCCCTCGACCCGTTCGGTGCTTGAAAAGATGCAGGCCGCCGGTTGCCAGAAGATCCTGCTGGTGCCGCTCTATCCGCAATATTCGGCGACCACAACGGCGACAGCCAATGACAAGGCTTTCGACGCCCTGCGGACCATGCGCTGGCAGCCCGCCGTGCGCACCGCTCCCGCCTATTTCGATGATCCGGCCTATATCAAGACCTTGGGCGACTCGATCCGCAACGGCGTAGCGGCGCTGGATTTCGAGCCCGATCTGGTCATCACCTCCTACCATGGCATGCCGGTCGAATACCTCAAGAAGGGCGACCCGTACCATTGCCAGTGCTACAAGACGACGCGACTGGTGCGCGAGTATCTGGACTGGCCCAAGGAAAAGCTGATGGTCACGTTCCAGAGCCGCTTCGGGCCTACGGAATGGCTGCAGCCCTATACCGACAAGACCCTGGAAGCCCTGCCGGGCAAGGGCGTCAAGAAGGTCGCCATCCTGGCGCCGGCCTTCCACGCGGATTGTATCGAGACGCTCGAGGAAATCGCCATCGGTGGCAAGGAGGCCTTCATGGAGGCCGGGGGCGAGAACTTCGCCTATATCCCCTGCCTCAATGCCACCCCGTCAGGCATGGACTATGTGGAATCCATGGTCCGCCGCGAACTGAGCGGCTGGCTCTAAGCATTTCCGGTCAGGTCTGGAATGAGAAGAGGGGGCTTCGGCCTCCTCGTTGCCTTTGGTAGGGGTCTTACCAACCCGCGCCGGCAAAGTCGGGTGGGGTGACGTTGACCAGTCCACGCCCGACGATGGAATTGCGCGACACCCAGCCATAATCGGGAATGCGGCACCAGGTCTTGGCGCCTGCAGGCCAGAGCGTATGCCCGGCATCGCCGATCCAGGAGCCGCGGCGGCTGTCGCTGTCGGTCTGGGTGCAGCGATCGATGGGGATTTCCGTGCCATCGGCCAGCCGGCCCACCACGGCAAAGCGGTCATCCGGGCCGGAATGGACGGCAATATTGCCGCCCGTCACCCTGGCCGTCACCGTCATGGCGGATGCCGGGGCGATCAGGGCCGCGGTGGCCAAGGCAGCAAGAACGAGGGCGCGCATGGGGCTCTCCTGAACAACGGAACGGTTCGGTCTTGTCGCAAAGACATGGCCAGTTCAAGGCGCGTCTGCAAGAGCAAGCCGGTACATCGTGATCTTGCTGGCGGCAAAGGCTTCCTGCTAGGGCAGGGGGCCGACCGCCCGGCAGTCTTTTCAGGATAGATTCATGCAGCCCTGGGTCAAACTCGATGAAACCACCATGCCCGGCGGTGGCAAGCTAACGCTGATGCAGCGCGGTGCGGAGTTTTCCATCATGTCCGGCACAATCGGGCTGATGAACAGCCGCATGAGCGGCTCGGAAGAGCAATTGGCGATCCTGTCGGCCAAGCGCCTGGCCGGCCGGGCCAAGCCGCGCGTGCTGATCGGTGGGCTGGGCATGGGTTTTACCCTCCGTCAGGCGCTGGCCTCTTTCCCTGGGGATGCCGAGATCACTATTGCGGAACTCGTGCCCTCGGTGATTGCCTGGGCCCGGGGTCCGCTGGCGCCCATTCATGGGAGGAGTCTTGATGATCCGCGTGTGCGCATTCATGAAGGCGATGTGCGCACGGCAATAACCGGTGGCCAGCCGTTCGACGCCATTCTCCTTGATGTCGACAATGGGCCGGATGGTCTTTTCCGCCCCGAAAACGACCGTCTCTACAGCCCGGCCGGGCTTGCCGCGTCCAAGGCCGCGCTGACGCCGGGCGGGCATCTGGCGGTCTGGTCGGCCTATACCGACGCCCGCTTCACCAAGCGGCTGCGGCAATCGGGCATGGCGGTCGAAGAAGTGGGGGTGCGTGAGCGCTCCAATGGCAAAGGTGCCCGCCACATCATCTGGTTTGCCACCAAGCAGGGCTGAGCCCGCGATCAGCCTGCCAGGCGCCGCACCGATCCTGAGACAAACCCCGAATGCGGCTCCGGTCCGCTCGCCAGCGCCGGCTCGACCCGGTTCCTCCCGCCTTCCTTGGCGCGATAGAGTTGCCGATCGGCCAGGGCAATTGCCGCGTCGATGGGGGCTGCAAAATCCCTCACTTCCGCGACCCCGATGCTGACCGTCACGCCCTCGGCAACGCCGGCAATCGCAAGACTTTCGATGTTCCGACGCAGGCGCTCGGCAATGCTGCAGGCTGAATGGAGGCTGGCGGAGGGCAACAGCGCGATGAATTCTTCGCCGCCCCACCGGCAAAACACGTCCTGGGCCCGCAGCGCCTCCGTGCAGGCGCCGGCTACGGCGATCAGCGTGGCGTCGCCAATGGCGTGGCCATAGGTGTCGTTGACCCGCTTGAAATGGTCGATGTCGATCAGGACAATGCTGGCAGGCTCGCCCTTCTGACTTGCGGCTGCCAGCAGCGGAGCGGCGGCACTGAAGAATAAACGCCTGTTGCCGACACCTGTCAGCGGATCAGTTTCGGACATTCTAGCCAGCGCAGCCTTGGCCTCCGCCAGCTGATACAACAGCGACAGGACCATGGTGCTGACAATGGGGGAGATGAGAACGGGCACAATCAGCGAGATGTAGAACCCTTCCTCCCAAGGCACTTCGGGCATGAAGACAATATTTCCGAAGCCGGTCATAAACACGGACAACACTGTCGACACGGCGGTGATAGCTGCCACGACGCGCCATTTCCCAACGCGCAGTAGCCACTCGTTCACACGGTCCTGCAGTCGGGAGCCGTCATACCGCATGCCAATCTCCATCCCTCTCAGGACTTTATGGCCTGCCATCTTTGTCTGGCGTTACCGTGCTTGGTAAAAATGCTGCCAACAGCGCCGAGAAGAGTAGGGGACGTCCGCCACCCGTTCACAATGCCTTGATTTTGACCCAAGGCTGGCGTCCGATGCCGGGGTCTACATAACAAGGAGGGTGCTCCCATGGGCTTTTTCGATGACATCAAGGCAAGAATTTTCGGTGCTCCGGCCGCGGCTCCCGTAACGCCTGCGAGCCCGGCCCCCAATGCGGCCCCGGCACCGGCCGCTCCCGCGCCCCAGGCGACACCGACGACCACTGTGGCGCAGGCATCCCAGCCGGCCGCGGCTCCGGCTTCTGGTACGGCTGCCCCCGCATCTGCGCCAGTCGATGTCGGCGCCATTCTCGATGCCGCCGTCGGCAAGTCCGGCCAGCAGCTCAACTGGAAGACGTCCATTGTCGACCTTATGAAGGCGCTTGGCCTCGATTCCTCCCTCGCCGCCCGCAAGGAGCTGGCCGACGAACTCGGCTACACCGGAGACAAGAACGACAGCGCAACGATGAATATCTGGCTGCACAAGCAGGTGCTGGCCAAGCTGGCTGCCAATGGCGGCAAGGTTCCGGCCGACCTGCTCGACTGATCCCGATCCTGCCTGCTGACGCGCAGTGTCAGCAGGCCCCGTTCCGTTTCCGTTCGATCCCCGTTATGCTGGCGGGAACATTGCGTTTGCGCGCCTCGTTCCCCATCTGAGTCGCATCTCCAGCACATCGGTGTTTCCATGGCCCCCAAATCCACACGCCCCGGCAAGGCCGAGTTCTCCATCGACGACTTCTTTGCCGAGATCGAGAAGGCCGAGGATATCGCTGCGTCCAAGCCGCTCTATGCCGAGCGGATGAAGAACAAGCGCGCGCTGGATCGGGCCGAGGCTGCCGAAAAGGCCGCTGCGGAACCCAAGACCCCGCTGGAAAAGCGCCGCACCACCAAATCCAATAACGACACCGCCACCGGCATGTCGAAGAAGACGAGCAAGACCAAGATCAACTCGGTCGATCGCGTCGACTTCGATGGCTTTGGCGAAGCGCCGCAGGCCGGCTTCAACCACGTGCCCTCGGCCAGGGTTACCGCCCGCGACATTTCCCGCACCGCCGCCACCGATCCGGAAGCCATGGCCAAGGTGCGCGAGGCGCTCGACGCTTCGGTGAAAAAGAACAAGGCCAGAAAGGGCGAGGACCTTTCCAATGCCACCACGGTCGGCGTCACGGCCACGGTGAAGGCGCTCGAACAGATCATTCTGCATGGCCGCAAGGAAGTGGAAGGGTCGGCACCATGGGTGCCGCATCGCCCCGAGCGCCCGGTCAGGCGCGGCGCCTCGCGCCCCTTCCGCCTCGCCACGGACTATGTCCCCGCCGGCGACCAGCCGACCGCCATTGCCGAACTGGTGGAAGGCATCAACAATGGCGAGACCGACCAGGTCCTGCTGGGTGTTACCGGCTCCGGCAAGACCTTTACCGCCGCACAGGTCATCGCCCAGACCCAGCGCCCGGCGCTGATCCTTGCGCCCAACAAGACGCTGGCGGCCCAGCTCTATTCCGAGTTCAAGGGCTTCTTCCCTGATAACGCGGTCGAGTATTTCGTCTCCTACTACGATTATTACCAGCCCGAAGCCTACGTCCCGCGCACCGATACCTATATCGAGAAGGAATCCACCATCAACGAGCAGATCGACCGCATGCGCCACTCGGCGACGCGCGCGATCCTCGAACGCGATGACGTGATCATCGTCGCCTCGGTCTCCTGCATCTACGGTATCGGCTCGGTGGAAGACTATACCGCCATGACCATCGACGTGCAGAAGGGCGAGAAGATCGACCAGCGCCAGCTGCTCGCCAAGCTCGTGGCCCTGCAATACAAGCGCGGCGATACCGGCTTCGTGCGCGGCACGTTCAGGGTGCGCGGCGATACGGTCGAAATCTTCCCGGCCCACTATGAAGCCGCCGCCTGGCGCGTGACGCTGTTCGGCAACGAAGTGGAAGCGATCACCGAATTCGACCCGCTGACGGGCAAGAAGAGCGCCGACCTCACCTTCATCCGCGTCTATGCCAATTCGCACCACGTGACGCCGCGCACGACGATGAACCAGGCGATCAAGCTGATCCGCTCGGAACTCGCGGCGCGCCTGCAGGAGCTCAACGGGGCGGGGCGCTTCCTTGAGGCCCAGCGCCTCGAACAGCGCACGCTGTTTGATCTCGAAATGATGGAAGCCACCGGCTCCTGTGCCGGCATCGAAAACTATTCGCGCTACTTTTCCGGCCGCAAGCCGGGCGAGCCACCGCCAACGCTGTTCGAATACCTGCCCGACAATGCGCTGGTTTTCGTCGATGAATCGCACGTCACCATCGGCCAGCTCGGCGCCATGTATCGCGGCGACCTCCGCCGCAAGGCGACGCTCGCCGAATACGGCTTCCGCCTGCCCTCCTGCATGGACAATCGCCCCCTCCGCTTCGAGGAGTGGAACGCCATGCGCCCGCAATCGGTCTATGTGTCGGCGACGCCCGGCTCCTGGGAAATGGAACAGACCGGCGGCGTTTTTGCCGAACAGGTCATCCGCCCCACCGGCCTCATCGATCCCCCGGTCGAAATCCGCCCGGCCACCCATCAGGTGGACGACGTCATCGACGAGATCCGCCAGACCATCAAGGCGGGCTACCGCACGCTCTGCACCGTCCTCACCAAGAAAATGGCCGAGGACCTCACCGAATACATGCACGAGCAGGGCATCCGCGTGCGGTACATGCACTCCGATGTCGACACCATCGAGCGCATCGAAATCATCCGCGACCTGCGCCTGGGCGCCTTCGACGTTCTCGTGGGCATCAACCTCCTCCGCGAAGGCCTCGACATTCCCGAATGCGGGCTCGTGGCCATTCTCGACGCCGACAAGGAAGGGTTCCTGCGCTCCGAAACCTCCCTGATCCAGACTATCGGCCGCGCCGCGCGTAACGTCGACGGCAAGGTGATCCTCTATGCCGACAAGACCACCGGCTCGATGGAACGCGCTTTGGCCGAAACCAACCGCCGCCGCGAAAAACAGATCGCTTACAACGAGGCCAACGGCATCACCCCGCAATCGGTGAAAGCCCGCATCAACGACATCATCGACTCCACCGCCGAACGCGACCACGTCACGATCTCCATCGGCAAGGGCAAGGACGGCAAGGAAAAGACGGTTACGGGCGACAATCTCGCCACCGTCATCAAGGACCTCGAACGCGAAATGCGCGAGGCGGCGACGAACCTGGAGTTCGAAAAGGCAGCAAGACTGCGTGATGAGGTCAAGCGATTGCGGGAAATGGAACTGGATACTCTTGAGGGCGAGGTCTCCTGACGCCCCCACTGAACCTCCCCCTTATAAAGGGGAGGAACCCATCTCGGCTCTCACCCCCACCGGCTGTCACACCGGCGAAAGCCGGGCCCATCACGAGATGGCAGGCCGCCTAGACCAAAGAAGAAATCCGCTCTTAAAAGGCAAACGCACCGATAGAATCAAAATTTACTGCGCTCAATTTTCTTCATACCTAAAGAGGGTGTGGAAAAACAGTACATCTGAGGATTATATTGGGTGACTTTACGCAACCGAGTATTATCTATCGAATATGGTAGTAAGAGAGCCGATCCTCGGGAGACTCACCCAAGGCGTAATTTTTAATTGCGCTCAAGCTACGCGCTACGCGGGGCATGCCGCGCATGGATTGGTAATTACGGCGCGATGCGATCTTGCCAATGATAAAGTCCCTATAGTCACATACTTGCCTATAGTTCCGCTGGACGCCTGGTTGGGCGTCGACGGTTTTGATATTCTAATTGACAGAGCGGGACGTGAATTTCGGGGCCGCCTTCTAAATTTCTGCAAGCAAAACAATATAGCGACCACAATTCTAGATTCGCAGTCGATTGAATCAATCGTAAATGTATTTTACCCTGTCGGATCAGACAAAAAGACAGGCAAGCTGCGAGATCAGGGACTAGCGCTTGCTGAGCATGACCGGCGGCTGAAAGAAGCATTGTGCGGAGGCGATGCCGCCTTTGTTTTTGAGGCGTATGCGCCTATCGCCAAAACCATATTAAGAGAGATCTGCACTCACAAACTGGCAGGCTACTATTTTATTCCGTCGATATATAACGACGACAACGCTCCAGGTTACGTGGTGCTGATGCGCGAAGTGACCAGTTTGCCAACGGAGGTCGCATTGGCCGTTGCGAATGGTTTAGACGCGCCACTCGCGGCAATGATATTAACGGTCTTTGTTTCTCTGATGACATGGCGATGCCTGTGGCGGAACTTATCTCACCTTCGCTCGAGCATCTCATGCAGGCTTTTTCCTTACTATATGGCCGCATCGGGCTACAGGACTTCGATAGCGACTATTTGGACCGTATTCTCAACACTCAGCCGCTCAGAGGCAGGAAATGAAACACTTAACCATCGAGCTGTCTGCCATAGATGAGATCATTTCCGAGCGCAGCCTCCAATCTATTGAGTTTTCGCACGGCGCGTCGCTTGCTAAATTCTTGAAGGGCACGTCCCGCGAGGTGGCACTTCCCAGTTCGCTCTATATGATTGATGAAGAGGGTGATGGCACATTTGTATTTACTAAGAAAAAGCAATTACATCCAAAACACCTCGTAATAGATATCAAGCAATCGAAAATGTTCGATGCGCTCAGCGAATCTGAGTCCTTATTTGTTTTTCAAAAGGCGTTACGTTTCGCTAAGAAGATGTGGCACGGTTTGAGCCTAACCTATGCCGAAAGAGTTATATCGGGCAGTTCGAAGGCTATTCTTTTTCCGTATCAATATCGACCAGACCCTTACCGTGCCGTTATAGAGAAAGACCCTCTGGGGGAGAGGCTATCGAAACGAGGGCATAGGGGGGATTTCCTGCTACTCTATAAAGGCGGATTCGAGGGCGGCGATCCAAAAGAAGAGCCAGAGTATACAGTATTCAGAAAGGTGTACGAAAGTCTCCCGTCTATTAGGGATAAGGTGCGAAATGATGTTCAAACCACGGAACCTCAGAACCTTGATCAACTTAGGGTCGAACAACTAGGCGACTTAGGTGACCAAGCTGCACCCACCATGTTTCGGGGATTTGATGAATGGTTGCCCTTGTTGACGGCGAACCAAACTCGGTTTGTGACAACACCGATCGCAGGGTGTTACCGCATTGAAGGACCCGCTGGCACAGGTAAGACATTATCGCTAATTCTTAAGGCATTATACTCACTAAGACAGGCAAAATCCGACGCTAAAGACCTCCATTTAGCATTCATAACTCATAGTGACGCCACTAAGAGCGCTGTACTAGAAACAGTGCAGGTTATGGATGCCGACGGTTTCTACAAGAACAACAGTTTCGATGCCGCACAGTCTATTAAGGTCTGTACCCTTAATGAGCTTTGCGCCGAGCAGCTCCGTCAAACCATTAGTGAGCAGGAGTTCCTGGACCGCGACGCCATGGAATCTAAAGGACTCCAGCGGCTATACATCAGTGAATCGACTGATGAAATTGTGGCAAGCGAACTATCGACGCATGAAAAATTCATGAGCCCGGAATTGGTGGAATTTTTCCGCAATGAGGACGCGTGGAATGTATCCGAATTAGTTCAACATGAAATAAGTGTTGTAATAAAGGGGCGTGCTTCAGAGAGTCTTGACGCATACAAAGCGACCCCTCCACTGAAATACGGATTGCCAATTATTAGTGAGGCTGATAAAGCTTTTGTCTTCACAATATTTAGAAGATACTGGAGTGGACCCCGTTTCACCGGACAGTCGGCGGTTGGGTTTAGGCACTGAGGCGCAGGAACTCGCGTGGTGAGCGATACTTGAGCCCGGAGTGCGGGTGGACCTCACAGTAGTCGTCCATCCATTC
>JAEWBN010000003.1 GCA_023391095.1 Pseudomonadota bacterium | reverse complement strand
CGGTACCTTGTAACTTGACGTTGCCGTTATCTGAGCGATCATCAGGTGCGGTGAGCCGCAGCAGGACGCCGGTACCTGGGGTGTATGAGCCCGTGGGGGAGCCTGTGCCGCTGCGGCTCGATCCATTGATCCCGAACAGTCGCTTGGGCCGCTTTGCGAGCCCGGTTGCGCAAGGAAGGGACGAGATGGAGATCACCGTTGGTATCGATGTGAGCAAGAAGCAGCTGGATGTGTATGTGCATCCGGTGGGCAGCCTGTTCAGTGTGGACAATGACGAGACCGGTGTCGCCGCACTGATCGAACGGCTTGGCCCGACCAAGCTCGATTGCATCGGCATCGAAGCGACCGGCGGCTATGAGCGGCTGGCCGCGGCGGCCCTGGCGGAAGCCGGATTACCGCTGGTGGTGATCAACCCGGCCCAGGTTCGGCACTATGCCCGGGCGGTGGGGGCTCGAGCCAAGACCGACAGCATCGATGCGCGCGTGATCGCCCGGTTCATTGCTGCCACCGAACCGGAACTGCGCGCCCTGCCGGACGAACAGAGCCTTGTTCTGGCCGAGTTGATGGCGCGTCGGCGGCAGTTGGTGGGCATGCTGGTGGCCGAGAAGAACCGGCAGGGACGGCTACCACCAGGCCGGGCGCGGTTGAGTGTGGCGCGTATCATTGCCGCCCTCAACGAGGAATTGGCCCGGCTCGACAGCGATCTGGGCGACCTCATCGAGGCCAGCCCGGTCTGGCGCGACAAGCAGAACCTGCTCGCTTCCGTGCCCGGCATTGGCGACAGGATTGCCCGGGCCTTACTGGCCGATCTGCCTGAACTGGGGCAGTTGGACCGACGCGCCATCGTGGCGCTGGCGGGCCTGGCACCCTTTACCAGGCAGTCCGGCCAATGGCGCGGTAAGAGCGCCATTGCAGGGGGACGCTCCGCCCCACGCGCGGCCCTGTTCATCGGGGCAATGGTCGCCGCCAGACACAACCAGCCACTCAAAGCCTTCTATCAACGCCTCATCAGCGCCGGAAAGCCCAAACGTGTCGCCCTCATCGCCACAGCCCGAAAGCTCCTCACCATCCTCAATGCCATCATCAGGGACCAAAAACCATGGCAAAGCGCTTGACCATCAAGACAGTCGCTCCCCCGTCGAGGGGGAGGTGGGAAGGGGCGTGGGTTTGGGGCCCTGGAGATGTCTCGCGCTCGATGCGGCACCCTGCCCGTTACGGGGAGGGATGGGAGGGGTGCGGACGCGCTGGATCTGACGGTGTGGGCACCCCCTCCGACCTCTGCTACGGCCCTTGCGGGCCGAGCGGCGGTACCTCCCCCGTCGAGGGGGAGGTGAGGAAGGGGCGCGGGTTTGGGGCCTTGGAGATGGCGCGCGCTCGATGCGGCACCCTGCCCGTTACGGGGAGGGATGGGGAGGGGTGCGGACGCGCTGGAATGGAGCGTGTGGGCACCCCCTCCTACCTCTGCTACGGCCCTTTCGGGCCGAGCGGCGGTACCTCCCCCGTCCAGGGGGAGGTGGGGACGGGGCGCTGGTTTGGGATTTTGGCGATGTTGCGCAAGGGATGCGGTTGGCCCCGAGGCTAGGGGGCGAGGAGATCAGGCGAGGGCCTTGATCCGGGCAAAGCCTTTGGGGGAGATGGCGGCGAGGTCCGCGAGAGGCGACCAGCGGGCCGCGTGGACTTCGTCGAGCTGGGCGGTGAGGGGAGCCAGCGGGTCGGCCACGAAGATGTATTGAAGGTCGTGGTGGATATGTGGCGGCTCGTTGCGGGCGGCCTTGCCGGGAACGTCGTGGCTGTCGATGACCAGCGGCAAGTCGCTGCCCCTGTGCCAGGGATGAAGGGCGAGGCTGGTGACGCCGGTTTCCTCGACGGCTTCGCGCATGGCCGAGAGATGGAAGTACGTCGCCGGTTCGTAGTGACCGCCCGGCTGCAGCCAGCGGCCGATGGTGACGTGGTCGATCAGAAGAGTTTGCCGGTGGTCGGGCGAAAGCACGATGGCGCTGGTGGTGACATGGCCGGGAAAGGTCGTGCGCTGGTCGAGCGCGTCCCCTTGCTCCATCTGCCAACGCAGCAGCGACAGGTATTCGCCCGGCCCGGCGACCTCCGAAAGATAGCGCTGCACGACGCCCGCAAGGGCCTGGCGGAAAGCGTCGGGGGTCATGGTTTTTGGTACCTGCTTCCGGAAAGGTTGAGGGCCGATGAGTTATAGAACCCGTTTCTATAACTCATCCCACCGGACGCGGCCGGCAGGTGATGTCGGCGACTTCGGCTTCGAAGCGGTCGCGCATGACTTCCTGCGGTGGGGAGAGGCGGATGAGGACAAAGAGTTGGTCGGTGGTGGATTCGACCACGAGAAGGCCGTCGACGATGTCGATCTGCTGCTGGGCCAGAAGGCGGGTCTGGGCGGCGTTGAAAATGCCCATGTCCAGCGTCTGGCCGATGCCGTCGCGATTGGTGGTGGAATAGGTGACGACGCCGGCATCATTATAAACGGCGACGGACCAGAAAGCGTCCGGCAGGGTGCCGCTGATAAAGGCCGGACCTTCGCTGAGATCGACCTGGCAGACGCCGTAAACCAGCTCGGGGTCGAGGTGGAGCGGATTGGGCTCGCCCGGCGCGGGACGGGGCAGGGTGACGATCCTGTTTTGCGCATTGAGCGCGCCGATGCGGGTCCAGGCCGTTTCCTCTGCGAGAAGCGGCAGGGTGAGGATCACCACGATGTGGATAATGCCGCCCAGGATCGCGCCGCCAAGCAGCCAGAGGAGGGTGCGGATCATGCGCAGCCCTCCAGCGTGATGGCGGGCAGGCGCATATCATCGGCGCTGAAGCCGGAAAGGGCGGTGGTGTCGTAAAGGGTGAGCGCCAGGGTCATGGGGCCGCTGCCGGTCAGTTCGAGCCAGTTGCCGGGGCGCAGGATGGTGCCGACATGGATGGTGAAGCTGCCGTCATTATTGCGGGCCAACTGGCTCGAGCGCAGGGCACCATCGGTGTCGGGGGCGGCGAGGTTGGTCCAGGCAGGGTCCACCGCGACCAGCGTCCAGAAGGTCGAGACGGGGACGCGGCCGGCCAGCACATAGGTGCAGTCGAGCCGAAGCGGCTCGCCACTGTCGTCGGTGGTGGCGACGAACTGCAGACCCTCGGCGCGGCCCAGTTGCAGGGCGGATTCGCGCACGATATGGCCGCGCGTATAGGGATTGGGTGCGGGGGCGCCGCTATCGGGCCAGGCGGTCCAGGCCCCGATCTGCACCGCGCCGAACAGGCGCCCGTCGGTCAGCGCGTAATAGCTCAGACCAAAGCCGATGCCCAGTGCCACCGCGATCGCCAGGAGAAGTCGGAGAACGAAGCGCACGCGGTCAGTCTCTCCCGGTTGCTGACAGGGCCGCCGCAGGGGCTGGCCGGGT
This sequence comes from Pseudomonadota bacterium, assembly GCA_023391095.1. Lineage (GTDB taxonomy): Bacteria > Pseudomonadota > Alphaproteobacteria > Rhizobiales > Devosiaceae > Devosia. The sequence goes on along the minus strand of JAEWBN010000003.1, from coordinate 132,404 downwards.
TTCAAGGCTTGTAGCAATGGCGGGTGCGTCGCGGAAGCGGCTTTGTCGCGGCGCGGCGGTGGAAAGCGGGGTCAGAGTTCGGCCGGCGGCGCGCCCGGCACGCTGGCCGTATCGGCAGGCGGGCTGAGACGGGACAGCGTGGTGTCGAGCCGGTCGGCCAGGTCGAGCAGCTTGCGCGCGGCCGCTGGCTTGAGGCCGGGCGGGCGGGCATCGATCTCTTCGATTTCGGCCGGGTCGGCCTCGGCGATCACGGTCTGGGCCGGCTCGAAGTCCACCCCGAAGACCGGCTTGATCTCGATATTGGTGTGGGCATAGGCCATGAATTTCTGCCAGGCGATGGTGGGCAGCAGGCCCCCGGTGAGGTCATTGGTGGCGCGATAATCGTCGTTTCCGAACCAGACGGCGGCGACGTAATTGCCGGTAAAGCCGGCAAACCAGGCATCGCGATAGGACGTGGTGGTGCCGGTCTTGCCCAGGGTGGGGACGCCCTCGATCTCGGCGCGCCGTCCGGTGCCCGAGGTGACCACGGCGCGCATCATCTGGTTCATATAGGCCACGGTCTGCTCGGAGAGCACGCGCTCATGGCCCTCGTCGGGGTCGTGTTCGTAAACGAGGTCGCCCAAAGGCGTGGTCATGCGCATGATGCCATAGGCGGGGGTCTTGAGGCCGCGATTGGCAAAGACCGCGTAGGACGAGGTCATGTCGAGCACCGAAACCGAGGCCACGCCCAGGGCCAGCGAACGGGTGACAGGATATTCCTGGCGCAGGCCCATGCGGTAGCTGAGCTCGGCGATCTTGTCGCGGCCGGTCTTGATCGAGAGGGTGACGGGCACCGTGTTGATCGAGGAGGCGAAGGCGCTGATCAGCGTGGTCTGGCCCTTGTAGCTGCGGCCGTAATTCTGCGGGCACCAGTCGCCAATGCAGACCGGACGGTCCGAAATGGTGTCGGTGGGCTTGAGGCCCAATTGCTCGATGGCTTCGGCATAGACGAAGGGCTTGTAAGAGGAGCCGGGCTGGCGATTGGAGACGATGGCGCGGTTGAACTGGCTCTTGGCGTAATCGGTGCCGCCCACCATGGCGCGAATGGCGCCCTCGGTGTCGGTCACCACCATGGCGCCCTGTTCGACGCGATATTGCTCGCCCTGTTCGCGGATGACCGAGGTGATGGCCTCCTCGGCATAGCGCTGCAGCGTCGTGTCGATGGTGGTGCGGACGATGAAGTTATTGCCCGGCGCGCCGCTGGTCTCGATGGTGCGCTTGGCTTCCTCGAAGGCCCAGTCGAGGAAATAATTGGGCGAATTGGTTTCGGCGACGCGCTGGACCGGGGTTGCCGGATGGCGGCGGGCGGCCGTGACCTGGCCTTCGGTGAGGAAGCCAGCGGCGACGAGGTTGGTCAGCACCACATTGGCGCGGCCGCGCGCGGCGGCAAGGTCGATATGGGGCGCCCAGCGGCCTGGGGCCTTGTAGAGGCCCGACAGCATGGCCGCCTCGGCCAGCGAGATGTCCTGGATACGCTTGCCGAAATAGTATTCGGCCGCGGCGACGACGCCGAAATTGCCGCCGCCCATATAGGCGCGGTCAAGGTAGAGCTTGAGGATTTCGTCCTTGGAATAGTGCCATTCGAGCCAGACCGAGAGGAAGGCCTCGACGATCTTGCGCTCCAGCGTGCGTTCGGACGAGAGGAACAGCTGCTTGGCCAGCTGTTGGGTGATGGAGGACCCGCCATGCAGGCTCGTTTCGCCCGCGGCATTGGTGGCCAGGGCGCGCAGGGTGCCGACAACGTCGACGCCGAAATGCTCGTAGAACCGCCGGTCCTCGGTCGCGAGGGTCGCCTTGATCAGGTAGTCCGGCATCTGGTCGAGCGCCACCGAATCGTCCGAACGGATGCCGCGGCGGCCGATTTCATTGCCGAAGCGGTCCAGGAAGACGACGGCATAGTCCTCGGCCTTGTTGAGCACGCCGCGGTCGATGATGTCGAAGGCCGGCATGGCCAGGGCCGTCATCAGCACGGCGCCGATGGCGCCGAAGGTGAAAGCATCCGAGAAGATCTCGACAAAAAACCGCTTCAATCCGCTGACATGGAAGCGGCTCATGAAATCCTGGTAGCGCGTATAGCCCCGGCCCAGCGCCTGCCAGAATTCATAAAGCGAGGAATCGAGCCACGCATCGGCCGCCAGCATGCCGCCGGCGCGCTTGCGCTTTTTTTCCTTGGTGTAGAACGGATCCTGCACGCCGGTCCCCGGAGCCTCGTTGGTCGCACTGTGGCCGGTTCGGCGCTGGCAGCGCAACACAATCGCTGGAATATGATTGCCATTGCCCTCAGGCAAGCGCAAACCGGCAACAGCTTAAACGCCGATGAGTAAACATGGCCTTCTGGGAAGAAAAAACGCTCGAACAAATGTCCCCGGCGGAGTGGGAAGCGCTCTGCGACGGATGCGGGCGATGCTGCCTGATCAAGCTCGAGGACGAGGATACGGGCACGCTGATCACGTCTGACGTGCGCTGCAAGCTGCTCGATGGCGATACCTGCGGCTGCACCGACTACCCCAACCGGCAGGCCATCGTGCCCGATTGCATCAAGCTGACGCCGGACAATGTACGGGAAATCCCCTGGATCCCAACGACCTGCGCCTATCGGCGGCTGGCCGAGGGCAAGGGGCTGGCCTGGTGGCATCCGCTGGTTTCGGGCGACCCGCAGACGGTTGTGGATGTGGGCGTTTCGGTCAAGGGTCGCACGTTTCTCGAAACGGAAATCGACCCGGAAGACTGGGAAGAACACGCCGTCGACTGGCCCGAATATGAGCCGCCAGAGCACCTCTAGGCAGAAATGCTTACGGCCCGTTAACCATAGTATGGCCAGATCGGAGCCAAATTGACGGGCCCAGGACAGGCAGAATGAGTATTGAGGCAGCCAGCGGACGGGACGGGTTCTGGACACGGGTGCGCGTGGCGCTTGGCCGCCGTCCGGCCAGCGCCGAGCCGGCCTATGGGCAGTCCGCCATTGCCAAGAGCAAGAATCGGCCGGCCCGCATGGTGGACGAAGAGCTGCGGCGCGGCTGGGCGCTGGCCGGCGAGCGCAATGTGTCGCTCTGTGCGGTGGCGCTGGAGCTCGACCTCTACACCGAATATTTTGCCGCCTATGGGCGCGAGAGCGTCGACGAAACGCTGCGCACGCTCGACCAGACCATTCGCTGCCTGCTGACGCGGCCGGAAGACCGCTGCGTGCGCGCCGGCCGGGCAGGCTTCATGCTGATCCTGCCGGACATGCCCGTCACCATGGCGCGCGACCTCTGCGGACGCATCGCGGCTGCGGTGCGCAAATGCGACCTGCCCAACCGGCAGAGCCATGCCGGACAGGTGACGCTGAGCGTTGGCCTGGTGGCGGTCAATCCGCAGGGCAGTTTCGACAAGGGCCTGCCAAGCCAGACGGCGCAGGCCGTGAAAAAGGCCCAGCGCCGCGGTATCGGCCGGCTGGAAGTGGTCGACCTGCGCGGCAAGCCCGAAAAGCGCAAGAAGGCGGCTTAGGGCGGAAGGCCCCCTACCTTGACGGGGTGGGCTGGGGTTGGGTGCACACGCACTCGGACCCAGCGCGTGGGCACCCCCTCCGAGCTGCGCTAGGGCCCTTCGGGCCAAGCTTCGCTTGCCTCCCCCGTCTAGGGGGAGGCGGGGGCCGGTGGGTTTAGGCAGAGGCTCATTGTTCGCTGACACAGGGAGATGCAGCCCTCTCGGGTCAGGCCCGAGGGTGACGATGAGGGGGCGGGGAAGGCCAGTATGACGAGGCGATCGCGGTGCGGCACCCTCCCCTTGACGGGGAGGGCTGGGGTGGGGTGTGCGCGCACTCGGACCCAGCGCGTGGTCACCCCGTCCGAGCTGCGCTAGGCCCTGCGGGCCAAGCTGCGCTTGCCTCGCCCGTTGAGCGGGAGGTGGGGGCCGGTGGTCGGTTCGGGCACATTACCCTGCGCGTGGATTGGCTTGGTTTTGCGCGACACACGGTGCTTCCCTCGGGTCGGGCCCGTGGGCAGCGTGGGAGTGGGGATGTGGCGGTACGGGCCATTGCCATAGGGCGGCAACTTCCCTAAAAGGCCGGTCCTTCGCGTACCCCGGCAAATGGACGGCTTTGATGACACTGGCTTGCGGCCTCGACTTTGGCACGTCCAATTCCACGTTGGGCCGCGTCGGCGGGGATGGCGCGCCGCATCTTTTGCCGCTCGAAAACGGGCAGCAGACCATGCCCAGCGTGCTGTTTTTCGGCTTCGAGGATAACCAGACCCATTTCGGCCGGGCGGCGGTGGGCGAATATGTGACCGGCGCGGAAGGGCGGCTTATGCGTTCGCTCAAAAGCGTTTTGGGCACGGCGCTCTTCAATGACACGACCCGCATCAAGGCCCGGCGCATGGGCTTCGGCGAGATCATCGGCGTCTATATTGCGGAGCTGAAGCGACGCGCCGAACGGGTGCTGGATGGCGAGCTGACCGAGGTGGTGATGGGCCGGCCGGTGCAGTTTGTCGATGACGACCCCGACGCTGACCGGGCGGCGCAGGACCAGCTGGAAGCCGCGGCCCGGGCGCAGGGGTTCCGGCATATCGAATTTCAGTTTGAGCCGATTGCAGCGGCGCTGGACTATGAGCGGCAGGTGGGGTCGGAAAAACTGGCGCTGATCGTTGACCTTGGCGGCGGTACATCGGACTTTTCGCTGGTGCGGGTGTCGCCTGACAGGGCCGGGGCCGCGGATCGCTCGGCCGATATTCTGGCGACGGCGGGCGTGCATATCGGCGGCACGGACTTTGACCGGCTGCTCTCGATGAGCCGGGTCATGCCGGAACTGGGGCTGGGATCGCTCACCCGGGATGGCAAGCGCCATCTGCCGGTGGCGCCCTATTACGACCTTTCCACCTGGCACCGGATCAACCGGCTCTATGACGCACAGGCCCTGCGCGATCTGCGCTCGACCATGCGCGAAGCGGTGGAGGCCGAGCGGGTCGAGACCATGATGATGCTGGTCGAGGATCGGCTGGGGCATCGCCTGACCGGCGCGGTGGAAGCGGCCAAGATCGCGCTCTCCGATGTCGATGGAACCGAATTTCTATTTGACGTGCGCGACCGGACGATCCGGACAACCATCACTGTGGGGCAGCTTGGAGCGGCACTGGCGGAGTCCGTGGGGCGGCTGGAAGCCACCATTGGTGAGACGCTCAAGCGCGCGGGGGTCAATCCGGGCGATGTGGACAGCCTAATCCTGACGGGCGGTTCGACGCTGGTGCCAGCCGTAGCCGGCCGGTTGAGCGGCCTTTTTCCGGACGCCGAGATCGTGCGCACCGATGTGCTGGGCAGCGTCGGCCTGGGGCTGGCGCTGGAGGCGCGGCGCGTCTTCGGCGCCTGAGGCGGCGGAAAAGCCAGCGGCGGCGCGCGGTTGCATTTCGCGCCCCGCCACGCTGTAGTGGAGGCGAACCTGACCGAGGACGCCTTATGAGTTACCTGCGCTTCAAGCTGCGCCAGCTGGTGCAGCGGATGTGGTTCCTGCCGGCGGCGTTCTCGGGCATAGCGCTGCTGACCATCGTCATCGCCTATTTCCTGGCCCTCTACGCGCCGGAAGAACTGCCCTTTGTCATGCCGGCCAATGCCGTGCAGACGATATTGCAGATCCTCGCCTCAAGCCTGCTCACGGTGGCGGTTTTTGCGCTGTCGACGGTGGTCAGCGCCTTCTCCGGGGCGTCGGCGGCGACCACGCCGCGCGCTGTGCCGCTGATTGCCGGGGACCTCAGGGCGCAGACCTCGATCTCGGTCTTTATCGGGGCCTTTCTGTTTTCCATCGTGGGAATTATCGGGCTTTCCATCGGCATCTATAGCGAGGCCGGACGGCTGTTCCTGTTTGTCGTGACGCTGGGCGTCGTCGTGCTGGTGGTCACCTCGCTGATCCGCTGGATCGGGCAGATTTCAGCCATCGGCCGGGTGGGCTACACGATCAATGCCGTGGAAAAGGCGACGCGTGACGCCATCGGCGTGATGACCGAATATCCCTTTCTCGGCGGGCGCCAGCTCGAGGGGGAGGGGACGGGGGAGCCGATCCCTGCGCCGAAATCAGGCTATGTGCAGCATTGCGACATGCCGGCGCTCCAGCAACTGGCCGAGGAGCATGGCCTCACCATCTGCGTGATGGCACGGCCGGGCACCTATGCAACCCCGGTGCGGCCGCTGATGCTGGTCGAGGGGACGCTGGGGGAAGGAGTGCGCGAGGAGCTGTCCGACTGCTTTGTCGTGGGGGAAAGCCGCACCTTCGAGTCGGATCCTCGCTACGGCATGATCGTGCTCGGGGAAATCGGCGACAAGGCCATGTCGGCGGGAATCAACGATCCGGGCACGGGCATCGTGGTCATCGATACGGCGACGCGCCTGCTGCTGGACTGGACCGAAGCGCCGGTCGACGTGCGCTATGACCGCATTCTTGTGTCGCCGATCAATCCTGCCGATGTGCTGGAAGATGTGTTCCGGCCCACGGCCCGCGACGGCGCGGCGATCGTGGAAGTGATGATCCGGCTGATGAAGAGCCTGGAAACGGTGGCCGAATGCAATCCGGCCTTTCGCCGGGCGGCGCGTGATTTTGCCCGGGTGACGCTGCGCCGGGCCGAAGCGGCGATTGCGCTGGAGGACGATTTTCGCGTGCTCAAGCGTGTGGCGCGCTGGGTGGAGTCGGAGACCTAGGCCAGCGCGGGGAAGGCCTGTGCGCAGGCCTCGTCCGGCCCCGGCGCAGATTTTTTTGCGCGCATTGGCAGAACTTATCCCCGCGTGACGGTGCTGCGCTATAGTTCAGGCATGGTCGAGAAATTGGGTCACGAGGCCGAGCGGATGTCCTGCCAGCGCCTGTTGCGCATGGCGGACGGATCGGCCAGCCGGCAGGCATAGCGGCCTTTGATGGTCGCGTTGAAATAGCGCCCCTTGGAGGGGGCATTGACCAGGCCGTCATAGACCGGCTGGGGCACGCCGAAATAATTGTAGCGGCGAAAGCCCGGACCGAACCAGAGCGAAAGCTCCAGGGTCTCGGGCTTGTAGTGGTAGCGGCGGATTGCGGCGGACATCGGGGCTCTCCCGGTTGGACTCCGCAATGACGAATCCGGCAGGATTCCAGCGGGTTCCGGCGGCCGATTCACAGATGAGTCAACGACATGGAAGACAAGACGGGATCGGGTGGCCACAGGCGCCCCGACTGGGGTGCCATTCGGCTCGAATATGAGGGCCGCCACTTCGAGCCCTCAACCATCTGCCAGCGGCACGGCATCACGCCGGCGCAGCTGCGCTACCGGCGGCAATGCGAAGGCTGGCTCAGCCAGCGCGAGCGGCGGCCGAAAGAAGCCGTGCTGGTGGCGCGGATGCTGAAGGTTTTGGATCGACAGATCAGGGATTTGGAAATGGCGACGGATGAGCCGGTCGATAAACGCACCAATACCTTGGCCACGCAGGTCAAGACGCTCGACAAGCTGATCGAACTCGGTGCGGCCGAGCGCAATGTGGAGCCCGCCACGCGCAAGGATATGCCCGCCATGCGGGCCAAGCTGGCCAAGCTCTATGAACAATACGAACGCCGTTAAGGCGCAGCGCAAGGTCGCCAGGCTCGAGGACGATGAGGTCGAAAGGCAGATTTTCGAATGGCAGAAATGGGCCTTTCCCAAGCAACTGCCGCCGCCGGGGGACTGGACGACCTGGCTGCTGATGGGCGGACGCGGCTCGGGCAAGACAAGGGCCGGGGCAGAATGGGTCCGTCAGCTGGCGCGGGAGCGGGTGACGCCCATCGCCCTGGTGGGCGAGACCATGGTCGAGGCGCTCGACATCATGGTGCGCGGCGAAAGCGGGCTGATCGCGGTGCATCCCGAAAAGGAGCGACCGGTCTTGCGCGGCCGGAACCGGCTGGTCTGGCCCAATGGGGTGGAGGCGACGATCCTCACCGCGTCGGACCCGGAACGCTTTCGGGGGCCGCAATTTGCCGCGGCATGGTGCGATGAGGTCGGAAAATGGCCCAATGCCGAGGCGGCGTGGGACATGCTGCAGTTTGCCCTGCGGCTGGGCGATAACCCCCGCCAGCTGGCGACGACGACGCCCCGTGCAACGCCGCTGATGCGGCGTCTCTTGCACGATGAGCGAACCGTGGTGGTGCGGATTGCGACAAATGAGAACCAGTCCAACCTCGCGCCGACATTCCTCAGCGCTGTCGTGGCCCGGTATCAGGGTACCGTGCTGGGGCGACAGGAGCTCGACGGCGAGCTGATCCAAGATCGGGTCGATGCGCTCTGGCAAAGAAGCATGTTTCGTCAGGCCGAGGGCGGCGCTCAAGGTCGCGTCGTCGTGGCGGTGGACCCGCCGGTGACCGGCACGGCGCGTTCGGATGCGTGTGGAATCATCGTGGTCGGCCGGGTGGGCGAAGGCGCGGTGGTGCTGGAAGATGCCACGCTCCAGGGCATCCAGCCGAATGTATGGGCGCGGCGCGCCGTGGCGGCCTATCGGGCGCATGAGGCCGATTGTATCGTGGTCGAGGTCAATCAGGGCGGCGATCTCGTGCGGCAGGTGCTGGCCCAGGAGGACCCTTCGGTGCCGGTGCGCACGGTGCGCGCCTCGCGTGGCAAATGGGTGCGCGCCGAACCGGCAGCGGCACTTTATGCGCGCGGGCTTGTGAGCCACGTGCCGGGCCTGACGGCGCTCGAGGACGAGCTCTGCGCCTTTGGGCCTGATGGCAAGGCCGATGGCCATTCCCCGGACCGCGTTGACGCGCTGGTCTGGGCGCTGACCGAACTGGTGCTGAACGATCAACGCCCGCGCGTGCGGGGGATTTAGGAACCAATGACATGCCCAACATTTTCAACCGCCTGTTTGGCGGGCGGACGGATGCGCCTGGTGAGACCAAGACATTTGCCGGGCACACCATGATGACGCTGAGCCAGCTGGGTCCGGCGCAGTGGAGCGGGCGGGGCTATGCGAGCCTCGTCAACCAGGGATTCATGCGCAATCCGGTGGTGTATCGCTGCGTGCGGCTGATTGCCGAAACGGCCAACCGGGTGCCGCTCAATGTGGTGGTGGATGGCAAGGCCGTTTCAGACCATCCGCTGGCCACGCTGCTCGACCGGCCCAATGGGCGGCAGTCGGGGCCCGAGTTGCTGGAAGCGGTTTATGCCTATCTGCAGACCTCGGGGAATGCCTATCTGCAGGCGGGCATGGTCGATGGCGTGGTGCGCACCCTCTTTGTGCTGCGGCCGGACCGGATGAGCGTGGTGGCCGGGCGCGATGGCTGGCCGGTGGGTTATGACTACAAGGCCGGGGGCCGGGTGGTGCGCCTCAGCCAGGAGACGCTGCCCATTCCCTCCGTGCTGCATGTGGCGCTGTTTCATCCCATGGACGATCACTACGGCATGGGACCGCTCGAAGCGGCGCAGACCAGCCTCGACATTCACAACGCCTCAGCCCACTGGAACAAGGCCCTGCTCGACAACGCGGCGCGGCCCTCCGGCGCCATGGTCTATTCGGCTGGCAATGGCAGCCTCACCGACGACCAGTTCAGCCGGCTCAAGGCGGAGCTGGAAGAGCAGTTCTCCGGCGCTGGCAATGCCGGCCGGCCCATGGTGCTCGATGGCGGGTTGGACTGGAAGCCGCTCGCCATGAGCCCGCGCGACATGGATTTCATCGAGGCCCGCAACGCCGCGGCGCGGGACATCGCGCTGGCGTTCGGCGTGCCGCCCATGCTGCTGGGCATTCCCGGCGACAATACCTATGCCAACATGGCCGAAGCCAATCGGACGCTCTGGCGCCAGACGCTGGTGCCGCTGGTGGTGCGGGTGGCCCAGGAACTGACGGGATGGCTGGAGCCGGCCTTTGAAGGCGCGCAGGTCGTGCCCGACTTCGACAAGGTCGAAGCCTTGGCCGAAGACCGCGCGGCGCTCTGGGAGAGGGTAGGGGCAGCGGAATTTCTGACCGATGCAGAGAAGCGGGCGATGGTGGGCTTGGGCGCGTCCGATTAGGCAAATCGCTCCAGTGGAGCGATTTGAGCGACCAAGGCCATGAGGGCTGTGCCCGAATGGCGGGATGCTGGAAGGCCCCCTCACCCGGCCAAGGCCGACCTCTCCCCCAGAGGGAGAGGTGAAGTGGGGTCAGGCGGCGCGGGTCTGGCGACCGTATCCGGCGAGGAGTCCAAGCACGGAAACGTCTTCGTCGATTTCGGGCCAGTGGATGCCTTCGCCCGCGCCGATTAGACGCCAATTGGCGCGATCCGCCGGGCTGGCGTCACGCAGGCGGGGGAACCATTCGACTGGGGCGGCAATCTCGCGGCCATCGTCAAGGCTGACGCGCAGGGTCGTGTCATCGACCGTGACGTCGATAGCAAGCGGTTCTGTCTCAAGCGTCAAAGTGCTCATGCCAGGCCTTCAGAAACGCATCGCGGTTGGCGACGACGATGTCACGCAACGGCCCAAGCTCATGCGAGCGGAACCGCTTCGATGATGCCAGTTCTACCGGCTCTAGCCAATACTTGACGAGCCTGTCGCCAAATTCAACATGGACATGCGGCGGTTCATTGCCCTCGCCGCTGTAGAAGAAGAACCGATAGCCGTCGAGACGCAGGATCGTGGGCACTTTGTTTCCCCTAGACGGTGGTCAGTTCAACACATCCCTCTTTGCAGCAGTGCAAATTCTATTTGCTTCGGAAGCAAAAAATTATGCCTGGAGGTCCGAATGGACACGCTGACCACAACGATCATCGAGCGCGGGGATCTGGCGCATCTGGCGCTGTTTTTGTGGGGCAGCAGTTCGAGCGCGCTGCTGGTGTGGAGCCTGCGCGAAATGGCGAAGGCGAACCAGCACTTCAATGACTTCGTGCGCGAGATTGCCGCGCTCAATCGACTGTTCCGCAAGGAGGACTAAGCGCATGGCTGAAAAGCACAATCGCGAGCAGGTGCAACAGACGTTCCGGCAATTTGCCTGGAACCTGGCGGGGACGCTGGCCGACCGGAAGGCCGGAGACGCCAAGGCGCGACCGAGCCGGGCCGGGACCAGCCGGCCGGTCGGGGCAAAGCGCTGATGACAGCCATTCCCATAGACGCCGAGGGGCGGTTTGCCGGCTATGCCAGCGTGTTCAACCGGCTCGACAGCGGCGGCGACATCGTGCTGCCGGGCGCCTTTGCCAAGTCGCTGGCCAAACGGCGCGGGCGGATACGCCTTCTGTTCCAGCATGATCCCAAGGAGCCGGTGGGCATCTGGGAAACGCTGGCCGAGGACAGCCACGGGCTTTTCGTGACCGGACGGCTGGTGCCGGGCGTACCGCGCTCGGATGCCCTGCGGCGGCTGATCGAAAGCCGGGCGCTGGACGGGCTTTCCATCGGCTTTCGCACGGTGCGCGCCAGCCGCGCAGCGGCAACCGGACACCGCCGTCTGAGCGAGATCGATCTCTACGAAATCTCCATCGTCACATTTCCGATGATGGAGGAGGCGCGCATCGCGGCGCCCCTTACGACCGGCGCGGCCATCGCCGCCGCCACCAGGACTATCCGCAACCGATAAAGGGATACCGACATGGATCGGATTGACGACGGCCTTGAAACCAAGGCCGGCGCGGGGACTGATATTGCCGCGCTGTTTGGCGAATTCTCGAGCGCCTTCGAGGAATTCAAGCGCACCAATGACCAGCGCCTGGCGGAGATCGAAAAGCGCGGCACGGCGGACGGCTTGCTCGAGGGCAAGCTCGAAAAGCTCAATGCCGTGCTCGACGGGCTCAAGGCGGCCATGGACCGCGCCACCGCCGAGCGCGCCCGCCCGGCTATCGAAGGCAAGGGCCAGATCGCCGATGGCGAATACAAGGAAGCCTTTTCCGCCTATGTGAAGCGCGGCGAGGAAAAGGCGCTCTCGACCGGCGTTCCGGCGGATGGCGGCTATGTGGTGCCGGCGGAAATCGAAACCGAAATCACGCGGCTGATGAGCCACATCTCGCCCATGCGCTCCATTGCCGGCGTCCGGCAGGTTTCAACCGGGACCTATAAGCGCCCCATTACGCTGGCCGGGCCGCAGACCGGCTGGGTGGCCGAAACGGCGACGCGGACGACGACCACCAGCCAGACCCTGGCCGAGCTGAGCTATCCGACGGCTGAGCTCTATGCCATGCCGGCCGCGACCTCGGCCTTCCTCGATGATGCTGCGGTGGATGTGGGCCAGTGGATTGCCGACGAGGTCAACGCGGCTTTTGCGGCCCAGGAAAGCACGGCCTTCGTGACCGGCGACGGCACCAACAAGCCGAGCGGCTTTCTCAATGGCGCCAAGGTCGCCGAAAGCAGCTGGGCCTGGGGCAGCCTGGGTTACCTTGCCACGGGTCAGTCGGGTGCGCTGCCGACAACCAATGCGTCCGACATCCTTATCGACCTCGTCTATGCGCTGAAAGCCGGCTACCGGCAGAATGCCAGCTGGGTGATGAACCGCAAGACGCAGGCCGCCCTGCGCAAGCTGCGTGATGCGGATGGTAACTATCTCTGGCAGCCTGCGGCTGCGGCGGATGGCCGGGCCAGCTTCATGGGCTTTCCGCTGGTGGAAGCCGAGGACATGCCCAATATCGGGGCCAATTCCTTCTCCATCGCCTTTGGCGACTTCAAGCGTGGCTATCTCATCGTCGACCGCCAGGGTGTCTCGGTGTTGCGCGACCCGTTCAGCGCCAAGCCCTATGTGCTGTTCTACACCACCAAGCGCGTCGGCGGCGGGATCGCCGACTATGACGCGATCAAGCTGCTAAAGTTTGGGACGAGCTAAGCGGACCCCCACCTAACCTCCCCCTGAAGGAGGGGGAGGGACCGATCGAGTATGCCGCGATCTTTCGGAGTGCACCTCTGCTCCTCCCCCTCCTTCAGGGGGAGGCCGGGTGGGGGTGCCCCTTTCAAACAAGGAACATCAACATGACCTCCTATCTCCTGGCGGGGCCCGCCGCGGAGCCGGTTTCGCTTGCCGAGGCCAAGGCTTTTCTCAAGGTCGACCATGCAGCCGAGGATGGGCTGATCACGACGCTGATCGGCGCGGCGCGGCTGCATGTGGAAGGGGTGACCGGTCGGGCGCTCGTCGCGCAGAGCTGGCGGCTGGTGCTCGACGACTGGCCACAAACCGGCGTGGTGAAACTGCCGGTGACACCCTTGGTGGCGGTAACCGGCATTGTTGCGACCGATGCCAATGGCGCCAGTCACGAGATCGGGCTGGGGCAGTTCGGATCTGAGCCGGACCGGCTGATCGTGCCGCGCGTGCTGGTGGGCATGCCGGCGCTGCAGGAGCGGGGCGGGATCGAGATCGACTATGTCGCCGGCTTCGGCACCGAGCCCGAAGATGTGCCCGCCGATATCAGGCAGGCCGTTCTGGGGCTGGTGGCGCACTGGTTCGAGCATCGCGATGCGGTGATCGTGGCGGGGTCCGGCGCGGTCGTGCCTTCCGGCTTTGACCGGCTCATCGCCGCCTATAAGCGGGTGCGGCTGTGAGCGGGGAGCGTATTCCGCCTGTCGGCTCGCTGACCGACCGCGTGCAGCTCAGGCGGCGCCAGAGCCTCGTCGAGGACGGCGGCGGGCATGAACGGATCTTTGTGCCGGTCAGCAGTGTCTGGGCACGGGTGCGCAGTCTTTCGGGGCGGCAAGGCACCAATAGCGACGGGCGGACGGTGGCCATTTCGCACAGCGTCGTCCTGCGGTTTCGCGATGATGTGGGACCGGGCGATCGCATTGTGTATCGCGGGCGCAATCTGGATGTGGTGAGCGCCGCCGATCTCAACGGGCGCCGGGCCTATCTCAGCTGCGCCTGTAGTGAAACCAGTTTCACGGGCTAGCCATGCACCCCATCATGCAATTGCAGACGGCGCTGGTCGCTGCGCTGGGTGCCGACGCGGAACTGACCGCGCTGATCGGGGCCGATGGCGTGTTCGACGCGCCGCCACGGGGCAGGGCGGCGCCCTATGTTGTGATCGACCGGCACGAGCTGCAACCCCGCGACGGCGACCTGACGCCGGGCTTCGAGCACCGAGTGATGTTCCATTGCTGGAGCGACCGGCCGAGCCGCAAGGGCGCGCTGGCGATTGCGGCCCGCGTGGTCGCGGTGTCGGCCGGCGTGGCTCCCGCCGGGCTGGCGGTGACGTTGATCCAGACCATGCGCACCGAAACGGTGATCGACGCCCAGACCGGGCAGGCGCGGGCCGCCCTGCTGATCCGGTTCTTGAGCGAATAGGGTTTTCCGGGAGAATTCGAATGGCAGCCCAGAGTGGCAAGGACATGCTTTTAAAGCTCGACCAGACCGGGTCGGGCAGTTTTCTGACAGTGGCCGGTTTGCGCACGCGCAGCCTGAGCTTCAACGCGGCCAGTGTCGATACGACCGACCAGGAAAGTGCAGGGCGCTGGCGCGAACTGCTGGCCGGTGGCGGGGTCAAGCGCGCCTCGGTGTCGGGGTCGGGCGTTTTCAAGGACCAGAGCTCGGATGTGCAGGTACGCAGCCTTTTCTTCGGCGGGGCGATCCGCAACTGGCAGCTGATCCTGCCGCATTTCGGCGTGGTGCAGGGGCCGTTCCAGATCGTGGCGCTCGAGTTTTCGGCCGACCATGCGGGGGAAGTGACATTCGACCTGGCGCTCGAAAGCGCGGGCGAAGTGACGTTCACGGCGGCCTGATCCCGAAGGCCACTCACCGGGCCTTCGGCACCTATGCTGCTGCGGCGGCTTTGAAGACATTGGGGACACTGATGACAAACATCCATCGTGGTGAGATCGCCGCCGAGATCGGGGGCGAGATGCGCACGCTTTGCCTGACGCTGGGCGCCTTGGCGGAGCTCGAGGCGCGGCTCGGAGCCGGGGACCTGGCCGGGCTGGCCGAGCGCTTTGCATCCGGCCGGGTTTCGGCGCGCGACCTGACGGCCATTCTGGGGGCGGGCTGCGCGGCGGGGGCAATGCCATCACCGACGACGACCTGGCGCGAATGAGCGTCGAGGGCGGGCTGCGCGGCGCGGCCGATATTGCGGTGCGGCTGCTCAAGGCGACGTTTGGAGAGGCCCAATGACGCCCTTTCCCTGGAAAGACGCCATGCGGTTCGGGCTGGGCGTGCTGCGCCTGCCGCCCGATGCCTTCTGGAAGATGACGCCGCGCGAACTGGCTTCGGCCTGGAGCGCGCTTTCCGGGAGCCCGGTGCCGCCCATGGAGCGCGGCGGGCTCGAACGCCTCATGGAGCGGTTTCCCGATGAGCACTAGTCTTTTTGGCGACGATTTTCGCGATGAACTGGGCGATGTATCGGTTGAACTCGAGCGCATCGGCGACCTTGCCGACGGGGTGGCGCGCAGCATCTCGACGGCATTTCGCGGCGCGCTGACGGAAGGCAAATCCTTCCGCTCGGTGCTTTCAGATATCGCCAAGGCCTTTGCCGACATCGCGCTCAAGGCGGCGATCAAGCCGCTGGGTTCGCTGGTGGGCGGGCTGGTGGAAAACCTTTTTACCGCCACCAATCCGGCGCTGGGAGGCGTCACGCCCTTTGCCAAGGACGGGGTCATCGCGGCGCCCAGCTATTTCCCGTTGGGGCGCGGCATGGGCCTTGCCGGGGAGGCGGGACCGGAAGCGATCATGCCCTTGCAGCGCGGGCCGGATGGCCGGCTGGGCGTGGCGGCCGGGGGCGGGGGGGCGGTGCATGTGACCTTCAATGTCACGGCGAGTGACGCGCGCAGTTTTGCGGCCAGCGAGGCCGAGATCAGCGCCATGCTTTTGCGGGCGGTGAGGCGGGGCAGTCGGGCAAGTTGAGTTACCCCCACCTAGCCTCCCCCTGAAGAAGGGGGAGGGACTGATCGCGTTTGGGGATGCTTCGCGCTCTGTCACCACTCGTCGTCAAAGCAAGTGAAGAGCCCTCGGGTCAGGCCCGAGGGTGACGGCTGGTGTTCGAAGTGAGCGCCTTGGGCCGATCTACCCTCTCCCCGAGCGGGAAAGGAAGAGGAGAAACAGATGGCTTTTCATCATGTGCGGTTTCCGCTCGATATCGCGCTGGGGGCGCGGGGCGGGCCGGAGCGCAAGACCGATGTCGTGACGCTGGCGGGCGGGGGCGAGCAGCGCAATGGGCGCTGGGCGCATTCGCGGCGACGCTACAATGCCGGTTACGGCGTGAAGTCGCGCGCCGACATGGCGGCGATCCTCGCCTTTTTCGAGGAGCGGCGCGGCAGGCTGCATGGATTTCTGTGGCGCGACGGGCTCGACTTCTCGTCCGGCGGCCCGGTGCCCGGCCCGACCGACCAGGGGCTGGGGACAGGCAACGGGACGCAGAGCCAGTTCCAGCTGCGCAAGCGCTATGGGACGGGCTTTGATCCCTATTGGCGGCCCATCACCAAGCCGATGGCCGGCAGCGTGCGGGTGGCGGTGAACGGGGTCGAGGCCAGCGCCGGCTGGACGGTGGATGCGACCAGCGGCGTCGTGAGCTTCGCGACGGCTCCGGCCGCAGGCGCCACCATTACCGCGGGGTTCCTTTTCGACGTACCCGTGCGTTTCGACACCGACCGGCTGGATATCGAACTGCACGGCTTCGACGGCGCCGAAGTGCCGCAAATTCCCCTGGTGGAGATTGTGCCATGAAGACGTTTTTGAGCGGATTTGCCGCCCACATCGCCCAGTGCGAAACCACGCTGGCCCGCTGCTGGCGGGTGATCCGCAAGGACGGCGCAGTGCTCGGCTTTACCGACCACGACCGGTCCCTGACGGTGTCGGGGACGGTCTGTGCGCCGACGACCGGGCTCGATAGCGGCGAAATGCCGGCTCGGCTCGGGGCACAGGTGGAGACGGGCGAGGTCATCGGGCTTCTCGACAGCGCGGCTATTTCCGAAACCGATATCGAACTGGGCCGCTATGACGGCGCGCGGGTCGAAAGCTGGATGGTCAACTGGCAGTCCCCCAGCCAGGCGGCCCTGCTGCGCGTCGATACGGTGGGCGAGATCGTGCGCGAGGACGGCGTGTTCCGGGCGGAGCTGCGCTCGCCGCAGGAAGCGCTCAACGTCACGCGCGGGCGGATCTACCAGGGCCTTTGCGATGCCGAGTTCGGCGATGCGCGATGCGGAGTGGATGCGGCGCAGCCCGCTTACCGGGCCAACGGCACGGTGGCGGCGGTGCTCGATCCCTTCCGGCTGCGCCTGTCCGGCCTTGGGGATTTTGCAGCGGGATGGTTTTCCCTTGGGCTCGGTGTCTGGACCAGCGGCGCGTGGCTCGACCTGCGCGATGCTGTGATGACCCATTTGCGGGACGATGCCGGCGATGTGCTGGTGTTTGCCGACCCGGTGGGCGCGCATGTGGCGGCGGGCGACCGGCTGACGGTGACTGCAGGGTGCGACCGGCGGTTTGCCACCTGCCGGGAACGGTTCGAAAACGCGGTCAATTTCAGAGGCTTCCCGCATGTGCCCGGCAGCGACTTCGTCATGCGCCTGCCGCGGGCCGGCGACGCGCTGGACGGTCGGGCGGTGGTCAAATGAATTCCGAGCTGATCGTTGCTGCGGCGCGGCAATGGCTGGGCACGCCCTATCGGCATCGGGCGTCCGTGTGCGGGGCAGGGTGCGACTGCCTTGGCCTTTTGCGGGGCGTCTGGCGCTCTCTTTATGGCGATGAGCCCGTCGAAGTGCCGCCTTACCGGCAGGGCCCGCGCGACCCTGAAATGACTGGCGCATTGCGCAAGGCCGCCGAGACCTACCTCCTGCCGGACACAGGACCACTCGCGGCCGGACAGGTGGTGCTGTTCACTCTGGGTGGCCTCCAGGATGCGCGGCACTGCGCCATCCTCGTTTCTCCCACCCGCTTTATCCATGCGCAGGAACATCTGGGCGTCGTCGAGGCAAACCTGACGCCGGGCTGGACGCGCCGCATCAGCGGCCGCTTCAGCTTCCCGGACGCCGTTCCGCGCTAAAGAGACAAGGACTTCGGCATGGCCACTTTGGCTTTATCCGTCGTCGGCCAATTCGCCGGCGCGATGGTTGGCGGCCCGATCGGGGCCACGATTGGCCGTGCGCTTGGCGCGCTGGCCGGCAATGCCATCGACGGCATGCTGTTCGGCGATCGGCGCACCGAGACGGGCTTTGATCTGCGGCTCAGCGGTTCGGCGGAGGGCGGGCCCATTCCCCGGCTTTATGGCTGGGGGCGGCTCTCGGGCAACATCATCTGGGCGCGGGAGCTTGAACGGCTGGCCGGAGAAGCAACGGGCGCCAAGGGCACGGGTGGGAGCCAGGACCAGGATGAGATCGGGGCCAGCTTTGCCATTGCCTTTTGCGAGGGGCCGGTGGCCCGGCTCGGACGCATCTGGGCTGACGGGCAGGTCCTTGATACGCGTGGGCTGAACCTGCGCTTTTATCATGGCGATGACGACCAGCTGCCCGATAGCCTGATCGAGGCGACACAGGGCGCCGGGAACGCCCCGGCCTATCGCGGGCTTTGCTACCTCGTGGTCGAGAACCTGCCGCTCAGCCGCTTCGGCAACCGCATTCCGCAAATCTCGGCGGAGCTGTGCCGGGTGGTGGGGGAACTCGAGCCGGCCATTCGGGCGGTCACGGTGATCCCCGGGGCGACCGAATTCGGCTATGACCCCGTGCCGCGTGTCCAGATGATCTCCGCCGGCGAGGGGCGCCCAGAAAACGGCCACATCGTCGCCGGGACCAGCAACTGGACCTGGTCCATCGATGAGCTGATGGCGTTGTGCCCCAATCTCGAACATGTCGCCGTTGTGGTGAGTTGGTTCGGCAATGACCTGCGCTGCGGCCATTGCACGATTGCGCCGCGCGTCGAGGCGTCGAACCGCACCGTGAAGGACACGAGCTGGTCTGTTGCCGGGGTGACCCGCTCGGGCGCGCAGGTCGTTTCGAGCCACGCCGGTGGGGCGGCCTATGGCGGTACGCCTTCGGATGCCTCGGTGCTGGCGGCGATTGCCGACCTCAAGGCGCGCGGGCTCAAGGTGACACTTTATCCGCTGATCATGATGGATGTGCCCGCCGGCAACAGCCTGCCGGACCCGCATGGCACGGGCAGCCTGCCGGCTTATCCCTGGCGCGGGCGCGTGACCTGTTATCCGGCGCCGGGCCGGCCCGGCTCGCCGGATGGCAGCGCGGCTGCGGCGGCGCAGGTGGCCGCCTTTGTACCGGGCTACCGGACCATGGTGCTCCATTATGCCAGTCTCGCGGTCGCCGCAGGGGGTGTCGATGCTCTCCTGATCGGCTCGGAAATGGTGGCGCTGACCGGGGTGCGGGGCGCAGCGGACAGTTTTCCCTTCGTGTCTGCGCTGGTGACTCTGGCCGCCGATGTGCGGGCGGTGGTGGGGGCGGCAACCAAGCTCACCTATGCGGCGGACTGGACGGAATATTGGGGCTGCCAGCGCGATGGCGGCCGGTTCTTTCATCTCGATCCGCTCTGGGCCTCGCCCGATATCGATGCGGTGGGGATCGACTGCTACATGTCGCTCAGCGACTGGCGCGATGGCCGCGACCACGCCGATGCGGCGATCAGCACCGACAGCTACGAGCTGGACTATATCGAGGGCAGTGTCGCCGGCGGCGAGGGCTTTGACTGGTACTATGCCAGTGATGCCGACCGGCAGGCGCAAGTGCGCACGCCGATCACCGACGGGGCTTATGGCGAGCCGTGGGTGTGGCGCTACAAGGATATTCGTGCCTTCTGGAACCAGCAGCACTATAACCGGCCCGGTGGCGTTCGGGCGGCCACGCCGACCGCATGGGTGCCGGGGAGCAAGCCGATCTGGCTGACGGAAGTCGGCTGCGGCGCGGTGGACCGGGCAGCAAACCAGCCCAACATCTTCGGCGATGCCAAGAGCGTCGAGGGCGGCCGTCCGTATTTTTCGAGTGGCCTGCCGGACGCGCTGATCCAGCGACAGTTCCTGCGCGCCCATCATCGCTACTGGGCCGACCCGGTTCACAATCCGGCCGGCATGCTCGACCCCGCGCGCATCTATTGCTGGACCTGGGACGCGCGACCCTATCCGGCCTTTCCGGCGATGGAGGACGTCTGGGCCGATGGGCCCAACCACCGGACCGGGCACTGGCTGACCGGCAGGCTGGGCGCGTTGGCAAGCGACGAATTGCTGTCCGCTATCGCGCAAGACTATGGGCTTGAGGTCCACTCATCGGCGGCGAGCCCGCTGATCGGCGGCATGGTGCGCGCCGGGCCGGAAACGGCGCGCCAGGCCATCGAGCCGGTGCTCGAATTGACCGCGCAGATGCTGCGCGCGGATGCGGGTGTCCTGCGGGCGCAAAAGCGCGGCTCTGGCGCCCAGATCGCGCTGGATCAGGCGGGGCTGGCCGATGACGGGGGTGCGGTGGTCGTGCACAGGAGGGCCGCCGTCGCTGAACGGCCAGGTCGCCTGGCGCTGGCGCATATGGATCGCGAACGCGACTACCTGACGGCGACCGCGACGGCCCTGCGCCGCGGGGAGGGGCCGCTGGTGGCCGACACCATGCCGGTGGTGCTGGACAGTGGCGGCGCACGGCAGGCAGCTGAACGCCTTCTGAACGAACGCGCGGCATCGGGCGATAGCATCAGCCTTTCGCTGCCGCCCAATAGCCTCGCCATCGAGCCGGGTGACCGGCTGCAGGTCGAGGGGCAGGGGGAGCGGCCCTTTGTCGTGTCGGAGATCCGCGACGGGCTCGTCCGGCGGATTGTGGCGCGCAGCGAGCCGCAGGGCGAGGCCAGCGCCACAGGGATCGACCGGCCCAGGGCGGGGCCGGGCGCACCGGCAGCAGACGTGCCGCCTGTGGTGGTGACCGCGCATCTGCCGCCGGCACCCGGCCAGCCCGAGAGGAGCCGCTTGCTGATCGGTGCCTATGCGCGGCCCTGGCCGGGCAGCGTGCGATTCTACGATGTGGCGACGGGTACGCTGCGGGCCGAACTGACCCGGCCCGCTGTTCTGGGCGAAGTGACGGGCGGGATTGGCCCCGGGCCGCGCGCGCTCTGGGACCGGGTCAACGTTCTCGACGTCATGCTCTGGTCCGGCCATCTCGCCGACGTCGCGCCCGGCGCGGCGCTTGCTGGCAGCAACCGGGTTGCGGTGCAAACCGATGCGGGCGCGTGGGAAGTGATCGGCTTTGCCGGCGCTGAACTGTTCTCGCCCCGTCACTATCGCCTGACCGGCCTTCTGCGCGGCCTTGAGGGGACGGATACGGCCATGGGCGCGGTCTCGGCGGGGCGGCGCGTTGTCGTGCTGGACGGCCGGCTGGGCGTGATCCCGGTTGAGCCGGGCCAGCTCGGCACCAGCCATGACTTGCAGGTGCATGGCGGCAACGACCTCGTTGGCGCCTCCCACACGGTGGCGCTGACGACAGCGCCCGCTCTGCCGCTGGCGCCGGTGCACCTACGGACCATCCGGCTCGACGGCGGTGGCATCCGGTTTGACTGGGTGCGGCGTAGCCGGGCTGACGGGGTGGACTGGGGCGTTGCCGAGCCGGCCCTGGACCATGCTCCGGAGGCCTGGCGGCTGACCGTGATCGCTGGTGGCATAACCCGGCGCGTCCTTGAGCCCGGCACGACAAGCGCAATCTATTCGTCCGCCCAGCAGGCGGCCGATTTCGGCGCGCCTGCACCCGCCTTTACCTACACGATTGCCCAGCTCAGCCCTCTGCTGGGGCCGGGGCACCTTGCCACAGGAGAATTCCATGGCTGACACACGCTTTGACCGCTGCCTGGCAGAAGTCTTGCGGCATGAAGGCGGCTATGCCGACCATCCCGCCGATCCGGGCGGCGCCACCAATATGGGTATTACCCGCAAGACGCTGGCGCTGTGGCGCAAGGTGTCGCCCTGGTGGGATCTGCCCAAGACAGAGGTCCAGAAATTGACCCGGGCGGAGGCAGCGCAGATCTATCGCGCCATATATTGGGCGCCCTGCAAGGGGGAAAACCTGCCCGCCGGCATCGATTTGGCCGTCTTCGACTATGCGGTCAATTCCGGCCCGGACCGGGCCATCCGTACCCTTCAGGCGGCGCTGGGCGTCGCGGTCGACGGACAGGTCGGCCCCATCACGCTGGGTGCGGCCACCAAGGCCAATGCGCGGGTGGTGGTCGACGCCATCTGCGACCGGCGGCTGAGCTTTCTCCAAGGTCTTTCAACCTTTGCCACGTTCGGCCGCGGCTGGACCAGCCGCGTTGCCGCTGTACGCGCTGCCGCTCGGGCCGCAGCAAGAACCACCAACCCCCCTAGTTCAGGAGACACAAATATGGACATCCTCTCGGGTTACAAGACCTACATTGTTGCGGCGATCATGCTCCTTGTGGGGCTGGCCCAGATGCTCGGCGTGGAGGTCCCGGCCATGGGCGGAAGCGCGCCGGGAAGCCTGATGCTGGAAGCGCTCGCGATATTGTTTCTGCGCCGCAGCCTAAAAGCGGATAAAGCCAAGGCCTAGGCTCTTGCCAGCTAAGCGGGCAGGCCCCAAATCCCGTGCACCTCAATTATGGCGTGGCTGCCGCATTCATGTCCCATTCAGCAAGCAGCCGCTATTGATCGGACCATGAAAACCAAATTCCCCAAACCCTCCGCCTCCATTGCCCTGGCCCTGGCGCTGTCCCTGGCACTTTCGCTGACAGGCACCGGCACGGCGCAGGCACAGGCCTGCCTCGACAAGCGTGCCATCCAGGAGGCCGTCGCTACCGGCCAGATCATGTCGCTCGATGCCGTGCTGGCGTCGGCTGGCATCTCGCCCAACGTGCAGATTTTGAGCGTCGAAGTCTGTGACCAGGGCGGTACGCTGGTATATGTTATCGGCATGCTGGCGCCGGACGGGCAGGCAGAAACGCGCACCTTGAGCGCGCAATAGAAGAGAGCGGGGCGGGACATCGATATGCGTATTCTGGTGGTCGAGGACGACGTCAACCTAAACCGTCAGATCAAGGACGCACTAACGGAAGCCGGTTACGCGGTGGACGTCGCATTCGACGGCGAGGAAGGGCACTTCCTGGGGGACACCGAACCCTATGACGCCATTGTCCTCGATATCGGCCTGCCGCAGATGGATGGCCTGTCCGTGCTCGAGGGATGGCGCCGCGCCGGCAAGACAACGCCGGTTCTGCTGCTGACCGCGCGCGACCGCTGGAGCGACAAGGTCCAGGGGATCGATGCCGGCGCCGACGATTATGTCGCCAAACCCTTCCACATGGAGGAGGTACTGGCGCGTCTCCGGGCCCTGGTGCGCCGGGCGGCCGGTCTGGCAAGCAACGAGATTGTTTGCGGTCCGGTGCGCCTCGATGCGCGCTCGGGCAAGGTGACGGTCGATGGTCAGTCGGTAAAGCTGACCAGCCACGAATTGCGCCTGCTGAGCTATCTCATGCATCACAAGGGCAAGGTGATTTCGCGCACCGAACTCACCGAACACCTTTACGATCAGGATTTTGATCGCGACAGCAACACGATCGAGGTCTTTGTCGGCCGGCTGCGCAAGAAGCTGCCGGGGGACTGCATCCAGACCGTGCGCGGGCTTGGCTACCAGATCGTGGGCGATTGACCGTCAGGTGGCGGCTCTCTTGAGTAGAGGATGAACCCGGCCAGTGCTGCGCAAAGGTTCTATCGCCGCATCCCTGTTCTGGCTCTCCGCCGGCTGGCTGATCGTGGCGCTGGTGACGACCGGCTTCCTGCTGACGGACCTCTATTCCCGGGCGCTGGATACGACACTCACCCAGACGCTGGATTTTCACGTCGAGAGCCTCACAGGAGCGCTGCTCGATATCGGTGATCCGCGCGACCCTGATCTCGCCCTTGCCGATCCACGCTTCGAACGACCGCGCTCTGGATGGTACTGGATCATCCGGGACGGCGACGACAGCCTCGTCAACCTCTCCACTTCGGTGGTTGGCATCGACCTCAAGGGGGTCGGCACGGCGTCCGACGCGCTGGGGCGTAGCACCGAAGTGACCACTGACCCTTTCGGGACATTGCTGCGGGTGGTCGAGCGCACCGTCACGCTCGGGCCCGAGCGGTACCGGATCACCGTTGCCGGCAACCTGACGGAAATCCTCGAGCTGGTGGACCAGTTCCGGGGCCAGGCCTTTATCGTGCTCGCGGTCGTCGGAGCGATGCTGGCCATCATGAGCGCAATTGTGGGGCGCATCGCCATGCGACCCATTGCGCGCCTGAGCGATGCCATCGAAGCCGTGCGGGCCGGCGACAGCGCCGAAGTCTCGGGGAGCTACCCGACCGAGATCGCGCCACTGGCCGAGGAGGTCAATGAGCTGCTGCGGTCCAACACCCAGATCATCGAACGCGCCCGGAATCAAGTGGGCAACCTGGCGCATGGTCTCAAGACGCCAATAGCGGTCCTGCGCAACGAGGCCAGCACTAGCCGGGGGGCCCTGGCCGATGTTGTTTCCAGTGAAACCGAAAAAATGAGCAATCTGGTCTCGACCTATCTCGAACGGGCACGCCTCGCCGCGCGGACGTCGGTCGTTGGCAAGAGGTCCGATGCGGGCCTCGTGCTGCAAAGGCTCGCGCGGGTCATGCGCAAGATCCATCCGGACATCACTATCGTCCTCCAAGAACCAAGCGGAAATCCCCCCTGGTTCCGCGGGGACGAGGCGGACCTGGAAGAGATGGCCGGCAATTTGCTCGACAATGCCTGCAAATGGTCAGCCGGCCAGGTTGAAGTGCGGCTGGGCGCCGATGGCAGCGACCGGCCTGCGCAATTGCTGATCGCCATCGCCGATGACGGTCCCGGCCTGACGCCCGAAGACGCGGACAAAGTGTTGCGAAGAGGTGTCAGGCTGGACGAGAAAACGCCCGGCACCGGACTGGGACTGGATATTGTCAAGGAACTGGTCGATGTCTACGGCGGTAGCCTCGACCTCAAGCGTTCTGCGCTGGGCGGGCTATTGGTCGAACTGCGCCTGCCCACAGCGCGGCTGGGAGGCACGACCAAACCGCCCGCTCCATGACGCACTTTTGCCGTAATGGGCCAACAAAGACCGAAACAACGCTAGTTAGAGGCAATTCCATGAACCGTTTCGCGCTATTCGCCATTCCGCTCGTCGCCCTGACCGTTGCTGGCTGCTCCAGCACGGGCACGACCCGCGTTGCGACGCCGGCCCCGGTCGTGGCTCAGCCGGTTGTGGTCCAGCCCATGGTGCCGACCACGGCGCAGAACGTTCAGCAGGCGCGCCTCACCACCAGCATTGCCAATGGTTTTGTCGATCCCGCAGCGCTCAACCTGATGACCGCCAAGGATTCGAGCGAAGCAAACAGCGCCCAGTTCTACGCGCTGCAGTTCGGCCGTCCGGGCGCACCGCGCCAGTGGGCCGGCGACAATGGCACTTCCGGCTCGGTTTCAGTCGGTCCATATGTTCGCGTCAACAATCTCGACTGCCGCGACTTCACCCATACCGTCAAGATCGGCGGCGCCGACTATGTCCGCAAGGGCACGGCCTGCCGCGAGCAGAACGGCAACTGGAAGGTCGAGGCCGGCGCTGCCTAAGGCGCTGGATCGCCGAAGAAAAGGATTGTTTACCAGCCCGTTATAGGGTCGATCTGAAGATCGAACCTGTACGAGTTGATGACCCAATCCGCAAAAACCCTTGCTCAGCCGATGCATGGCGGCGCCAAGCGCGCGGCGACGATCAGGCCATTCTGCGGCCTGATCGACCCCGTTCTGGTTGAAGAGCCGGTATTGCACGCCCTGCCGGGGTCGATCAGCCGCGATGCTGTCACGGCGGTATGGACCTGGGTGACGCGCGACCTCAGGCCCGACCTGATCCCGGCGGGAGCAATGGCCGACGGCGGTTTCGGCGCAGCCGCGCTCGAGCCTTCCGTTCCCGACATTCTCGCACGCATCAAGGCAGTACTTGACCAGGTCGACCACGACCACGAGGCCATGCGGCGGCTTCGGGCGCAGACCGGTCGGGAAAACGCCAGGGCAGAGATTGCCGTGATCGCATCGGCGCTGCGGCACCGCGCCTTGCTGATAAAGGCGCAGGGATTTGGCCGCGCGATCAACACCATTACCGAAGAATCCGCGCTGGGCGTGGCGCTGCAATCCATGCCCCTGCAGGACCCGAAACTGGCAGCACTGCTGTTTCAGGCGGCGCTAGGGCAGGTGGCCAACCCCACTCGGCTGATCACTGCGGCCATCAGGCTGTCGGGGAATGCCACCGAGGCTACCATCGCCCGCAACGGCTTTGGCCCCCTGATCGAAGCTTTTATCGCGCATGCACAGAACCAGATCCATAGCCTGGAACTGGGCGGACCGTTTGCCGATGTCGACCTGGCCTGCCGCAGCCTTGATCGTTATCACCGCCTGATGCGGGCCCTGACCGGCTATATCGAATTCAGCCGGGGCAGCAGCACCACGCAGATGCTCTCCACGATCACCAAGGCCGTTTCAGACCGGATCGAGCCGCGGCTGCGCGACATGCTGACCGACCTCAACATGGCGATGCGCCGGCCGCGGGATGGGGCTGACCGCGTCGACAATGACGCCATTCTTGCAGCGATCAACGGCATGTATCTGCTGTCCGCGGTGCGTGACGCCAAGGATTCCCTCGCCCTGAATGCGGTCTTCGACCAAGCCTGGAACCAGTCTGCGCAGGCGCTTGAAATTCATGTGCAGCGCAATCTCGATCTGATCCGACAGAACCCCGCGGATGCCGGTGCCGGTGCGCGGCTCGACGCGGCCATCAAGATGGCGCAAGTTCGTTTCAATCCAGAATATGCCGAAACTCTGCGTCGCGCCCGGCAGGCGGCCGAGCGGCGCGGCTAACCGTCTACGCCGACCACGGCTTGAGCCGGGCCGATATGGACCGGTCGGCGTCGCGCAGGCTGACGGGCAGACCCGATGCCAGAGCCTCCGCCGCCACAAGGGCGACGCCCCCATCATTTGCGGTGCGCAGCACGACGCCAATGGCGCGCATCGGGTCGACAGTGTCGGAGCTGCGGAAGATCAGCATGCCGGGTTCAAGGCGTCGCGGCTGGTCGGGTAACAGGGTTGCAAGCCGCTCGTCCGAGCCGAAACGGCCTTGCAAATAGGCCGGCACATGCCCCGGTTCTGGCGTATCGTCCACCACTGTCCCCGCTTCTGGAGTGTCAACAGCAGGCAGGGGGACGAGGGCGACGCGCTCCTGAGCGACGGCCCCCGCAGCCTCGGTCGGGATGAGGCCCAGTTCCACCCCGGCGAGAACGGCCGTGACGGTGAGCGGTTGTGGCGCTTCGGAGAGGGCGGTGAGACCTGTCTGGCGGGCGGGCCGGAACCAGTCTTTCCAGTTGCGTTTATGCTCCTGCGGCCGGACGAGTAGCGCTGTGCCGGCATCAAGATAGGTCGGATTGGAATCGTTGCTGGTCGCCGGGCCAATGGCGGATGCGTCGGGGGTCTCGTAGAGCGGCTCGATCAGCCTGTCGACAACCGGTTGCCGGGTGCGACCGAGCAGACGATCCACCGCATCGGCGCCACTCTGGATACAGGCTTTGCGGGTAAAGTAGCCCGCTGCGCTGCCGGCAAGGACAATGCCGTCGAGGTCACCCACAGCCTTGAGGCGTGCATGGGTTTTATCCCAGCGGCTTTGCCCGCCGGCGACGTGCCAAAGTGTAAGGTCGGGTTGCCAGCCACCACAAACGATAAGCCGGTCCGCCGTTAGCGTGTCGCTCTCGCCGGCATCGGTGACGATGGACAGGGCCCGATGCCGGCCGCCCTGTTCGATGGCCGCAATTCGGGTGCCTGTTGCGTGGCGCATGCCGTGCGCGCGGGTAAAGGCAATGAAGCGCGAATTCGGAGTGGGCCGAGGGTCGAGCAGCCGGACGACCGAAATGCCCGCATCGCTGGCCGCAAGCGAGACGCGATAAGCGGGGTTGCTGGCGGTATAAAGGGCGGCTGACTGGCCGGGCCACACTCCAAAGCGGCGGCCAAGCTCATAGGCTTCCTGCGCGCCCATGACGCCGGGCAACCTGTTCCCCGCAAAGAGCGGCAGCCGCTCCCACGAGCCCGTGGCGAGGACCACGAAGCGTGTGGGTAGGTCGACCACGCGACCGCTGGCTTCGTTACCCTCACTAGTAACGATATGAGCGCGCACCATGCCCGACCGCGCGGCAAAGACCTCGGAGCCGGTAAACACGCTTATCGCTGGATTGGCGGCGACTTCGGCCGAAAGGCGGGTCATGCACGCCTCCGGCGCCTCTTCCCCCTCCTGAGTGCCGAAGAGCCCGGAATTGCCGCCAAGGTGTAGGCCTGTTTCAAACAGGCTGACCTTAAGGCCGGCGCGCGCAGCGGCGAGAGCGGCGGAAAGTCCCGCGACGCCACCACCAACCACCACGATATCCTGCTCCGGCATCGTTTCGGCTGGCCATGTGCGCCAGGGCCGAGCGAGGGCGCCGCGTTGATCCAACGCGAGCCCGAGGGTTCGTCCCGGTTGGAAAAGGCGCAGGATGGGGTTTCCGCGACGGGCCCCTAACGTGGCGAATTCCGCCCCGTCGAGAGCCGGCGTTCTCTCCATGGGCAAGGCGTGCCCGGCTCCGTCGCCATGGCTCACCGGGAGGATGGCCGGCGCTGCCGCACTAGTGAGCGCCACCGGTGCATCCAGATGGTCGCCAACAGTATCGATGCCGGACGCCAGAAGCGCCGAGAGCACCGTGTCGCCTGCAAAACCCGAGACCAGCCGACCATCCAACCGGAACTGGATGGGGCGCGAGCGGTCTACGTACAGACCCGAGAACGCTTTGCTCTCCGCCGGAAGGCGATTGTGCTGCGGCCTCATAGGCGAATACCGGGGTGATAGTCGGCGACGGGTGCACCGACTGCCGAACGGTTTATGAGGCGCTGGCCGAACCAGTCTGCCTCAACCGCGCTGGACTTTCCCGCGAGCCAGCGTGCAAGGGCCGGCGCGAGGAAGGCGCCAAACGCGCCCAGGCCGGCGACGACGTCGGCTCCCTGCCCGGCGGCGCGGCCAAAAGCGGGCGCTCCGTCAGCTGTTGCGAGCAGCGGATAAGCCGTCTGCCCCGCGAGTTCCACTTGACGCTGCGTGCCGAGCAGATCTTGCATGCGCCGCGAAACGACGGCGAGGTCGCCATGTCCGATGCCGGCGATACCACCTTCGGGCTGCTGGACCAACGTCGCGCCACTATCGAGGTCCACCATGACCGGGGCCGCCAGCGGCTGGGTTGGCGTGGTCAGCAGGGTCGCGGTTTGTATGCGTTGCAGGAGCGGCGTCCATTGCCGCAAAGGCAGGTGGGCAATGATGGCGCCAGAATCAGTGAGGACCGCATTTCGGGCTTCGATGCGCGCAGTGCCCACAGCGAGAACGGCGCTACCGTCCATGGCGACGCTGACACTGTCGGGCGTCGATGAAACAACGCCCTGAGCCTCCATCCACCGGTCGAGCGCAGGCTCGAGCACCGCTGGATTGAGCCGAATGGCGTCCCGCACGATGACGCCCTGCCGCGATGCGCCCACAAGCGATGAGGGGGCTGGCTCAACCGTCACGCCGAAGCCGCCAGCCATGTGCCGCGCATGGGACAGGGCCTCGACGGCAGGCGTGGTGGCGGCGAAAAAGATGGGGTCAATATGCTGGAAGGCGCCGCGGCCGCCGATGCGACCGGCAAGTCTGAGGGTTTCGGCCACCCCGTTCGTCAGCAAAGCCCAGGTTTCCGGCCGGGTGACGGGGGCGACGGAAAGATCGACGCCTCGGGGCAGGCGATACCCCGATTGGCTTTCTCCCACGAAGAGGACCCGGCGAGCGTGTTCGCCAGCAAGCAGTCCTGCCAAAAGACGGGCAAGGGCGCTTGCGCCAATGACGACATGGTCGAAAATTGCTGGCGTCATGCGCTCGTGCACGCAAGGTTTTTGAGGGGCTGTGGCAATGCGTCCCGCTTCTCACGCGCTGTTTTGGTGGTTTTTCGCCGTATTCGGCTTATAGAGGACCATGCCTTGCCGCGCCTGGCAAACAAGCGTTTGGGGCCCATGATTTTTTGGTCGATTGTCATCGCAGTTACCGCCATCTCCTGCGCCGCGTTGTTTTACGCGGCCGGCGGGCGCGTGGTCAACGCGCCGGGGCCGCAAACGGCCGATCCCAACAGTCATTTTCGTCACCTGCTGGCCGAGATCGATGCCGACATTGCCTCAGGCCGGATTGCGGATGACCAGGCCTTGCTGGCCAAGAAGGAATTGGCCCGCGAAGTGATGCGCCTCAGCGACCGTCATGCCGCCCCGGGTGGCGAGCTTGGGCGCGGCGTCCTTCTGGCTGGCATTGGCGCCGTCGCGGCGCTGAGCTTCGGGCTTTATGCCATCCTGGGTAACCCCGACATGCCGGCACAGCCGCTGGCCGAGCGTCCCGAAGTGGTGGCGCAGACTATCGATCTCAACGACGCCATCGCTCAGATTGAACGCCGGCTCGCCCAAACACCCGACGACCTGCGCGGGTGGACGGTGATAGCGCCGGCTTACATTGAGCTTGGACGGTATGACGACGCCATTGGCGCCTATCGGCAGGTGCTTGCTTTGGGCGGCGCAAACGCCAATGTTGAAACGGCGCTTGCCGAAGCGCTGCTCCTGGCGGCCAACGGACAGGGATCGGCAGAGGCAGTCGACTTGCTGCGCGCTGCTGCCGAACGCGATCCGTCGCTCGTCCAGCCGCGCCTCTATATTGCCGCTGAACTCATGCGCACCGGTGACTATGCTCAAGCCGTTGCATGGTGGCAGGAAGCGATTGCTCTGGCGCAGGGTGACGAGCCTTGGCTGGCGGCCGCGCAGCAGGGTCTGGCGGTAGCGCAGGCGGGCGGCGTCGATACCGCAGCCGAGCAGCAGGCCGAGATGATCCGGGGCATGGTGGGCGGTCTTGCCGAGCGCCTCGCAACCGAGGGCGGCACCGTGGAGGACTGGATGCAGCTGGTCCGCTCCTATGTCGTTTTGGGTGATCTCCCGGCTGCACAATCGGCCTATGATGCGGCGGTTTCTGCCTATCCGGCGGCCTTCGACCGCGGTGAACTGGACACGCTGGCGCTGGGCGCCGGGCTTACATTGAATGGAGGCACGCCGTGACCATGCCGGCCACCGCCCGCCGAAAGGGCATGACGCGCAAGCAGAAGCGCATCGCTATCATTGCCGGGCTCGCCGTGGTTGTTGCGCTGGCCACAACGCTGGTGCTGGTCGCGTTGCGCGACCAAATCGTGTTCTTCTATTCGCCGAGCGATGTTGTCGCGCGCGAAGTCGCGGCGGGCCAGCCCATTCGCTTGGGCGGTCTGGTCAAGGACGCGAGCTGGACCCGGTCGGGGCAGGACAATACGTTCACGATCACGGATGGCGGGCACGAAATCGTCGCGACCTACAGCGGCATCCTCCCGGACCTGTTCCGTGAGGGCCAGGGTGTTGTGGCGGAAGGCAGCATGGGTGAGAACGGCCAGTTCATCGCCAGCAATGTTCTGGCCAAGCACGACGAAAATTACGTTCCCAAGGAAGTTGTCGAGGCCCTCAAGGCGCAGGGCGAATGGCGTCCGGAGGCAGGCGCGCAGTGAGCATCGAGCTTGGCCACTTCACCCTGATCCTGGCCTTCGCCATCTCGCTCGTATCAGCGGTGGGCGGGTTGCTGCTGTGGCGGCGTGGCGAACGACTGTCCATGGTTTTGGGGCAGGCTGCGATCCTGCAATTCGTGCTTGTGGCGGTGTCCTTCGTGGCGCTGGTCCAGGCCTTTGTGGCGTCCGATTTCAGCGTCGCCCTGGTCGCCAACAACTCCCACTCCCTCAAGCCGCTGATCTTCAAGATTTCCGGCGTCTGGGGCAACCATGAAGGATCCATGCTGCTCTGGATCCTCATTCTCGTCCTGTTCGGCGCACTGGTTGCCGCGTTTGGCCGGCGTCTTCCGGCCGATCTGGGCAACCTTGTCTATGGCACGCAGAGCCTTCTCACGGCTGCCTTTGCCGGCTTCACACTTTTCACGTCCAACCCTTTTGCGCGGCTCGCCAATCCACCGCTCGAGGGCGCCGACCTTAACCCAATCCTCCAGGACATCGGCCTTGCCATCCACCCGCCGCTGCTCTACGCCGGCTATGTCGGGTTTTCGATCTGCTTTTCCTTCGCTATCGCGGCGCTGATTTCCGGACGCATTGACCAGGCTTGGGCGCGCTGGGTTCGCCCGTGGACCATGCTGAGTTGGGTCTTTCTGACCCTGGGCATCGCCATGGGTTCTTACTGGGCCTATTACGAACTGGGCTGGGGCGGCTGGTGGTTCTGGGACCCGGTTGAAAATGCCAGCTTCATGCCCTGGCTGGCTGGCACGGCGCTCCTCCATTCCGCGCTGGTGATGGAAAAGCGCAACGCGCTCAAGATCTGGACCGTGTTTCTGGCCATCATTACCTTTTCGCTGTCGCTGCTGGGCACCTTCCTCGTGCGCTCCGGCATTCTGACATCGGTGCATACTTTCGCCAGCGATCCGACGCGCGGCCTTGTCATCCTCTCCATTCTGGCCGTGCTCATCGGCGGCGCCTTCCTCCTCTTTGCAATTCGCTCCCCCAGCCTGCGGCAGGGCGGACTGTTTGCGCCGATCAGTCGCGAGGGGGCCCTGGTTCTCAACAATCTCTTTCTGGCGACGGCTGTCGGCGCCGTGCTGGTGGGCACGCTTTATCCGCTGGTTCTCGACGCGCTTACCGGTCGCACCATTTCGGTCGGCGCGCCCTTCTTTGACTTTACCTTCGGCGCGCTGATGGCGCCGCTCCTTCTGGTCTTGCCGTTTGGGCCTCTGCTGCCCTGGAAGCGTGCCGACCTCGTGGCTGTGGGCCAGCGACTGGCGGGATTTGCGGCCCTTGCGGTGTTCCTTGGCATTCTCATTTCGGCCCTCGGGGGAGTGCACCTGTCTCTGGCCCCGCTGGGTCTTCTGCTCGGCTTCTGGGTCACCCTGGGCTCCGTCGCAGAACTGGTCGAACGCAGTCGCCTCTTCCGCATTCCTGTCGGCGACAGCATGCGCCGCCTCGCTGGGCTGCCTCGATCCATCTGGTCAACGGCCATCGGCCATATGGGCCTTGGTCTCACGGTTCTGGGCATCGTGTCTGTCACCGCCTGGGAAACCGAAATCGTCACCACACTCAATCCGGGCGAGACGACGCAACTGGCGGGCTATTCCATTGCCTTCGACAGTTTTGGTCAGGTGCCGGGTGCCAACTATGTCGCCGACACCGGAGTGTTTTCGGTGACAGCGCCGGGAGGCGGCGTGGCGACGCTCGAAGCGGAGCGCCGCATCTATGTTGCCAGTGGCACGCCGACCACCGAGGCGGCGATCCAGACCTACGGTCTGTCCCAGCTGTACCTGCAACTCGGCGAGCCGCTCGACGACACTCACGTCGTCCGCATCTGGCACAAGCCCTATATCCTCCTGATCTGGATCGGCTGTCTTGTCATGGCAGGCGCGGGCCTCCTTTCCCTCACCGACCGGCGGGTCCGTGTGGGGCTTCCGCAGCGACGTGCAAAGGCTGCACCGGAGGCAGCAGAATGAACCGGCTGGCGATCATCCTTGCGCTGGCCCTGGCTCTTGCTGTTCCGGCAAACGCGCTTTCACCGGATGAAATCCTGCCTGATCCGGTGCTCGAGCAACGCGCGCGCGACATTTCTGCGGGGTTGCGCTGCCTGGTGTGTCAGAACCAGTCCATCGACGACAGCGACGCAGACCTCGCCAAGGACCTTCGGGTTCTCGTGCGCGAACGCCTCATGGCCGGGGATACCAATGCCCAGGTCGAGCAATATGTGGTGGACCGCTACGGCGAATATGTCCTGCTCAATCCGAGGATTGGCGGCCATACACTGCTGTTGTGGATTGCAGCCCCGGCGCTGCTGGTGATTGGGCTTGTTGCGCTCCTGTTCGCGGCTCGGCGCCGGACAGCCCCGGTTGTTTCAGCTGAGCTGACGCCGGAAGAGCAGGCCGCTCTGGAGCGGATCGCGCGCCAGTAGCTGCGCGGTAGTTCAACTGTCGCCGTAATATAGCCCGCAACATTGCCAAAGCTTAATGTTGGCGCAACTTCCCTGAAAGGCGAAGTGCTCCATATCTATGGCCACAAGCTGTTGAGAGCTTATCCAAGGAGACCGTTTCATGCGTTCGACTATTCTCTCGCGTACCAGCCGCTGGTTGGGCGCCTCGGCCCTGGCCCTGGTGGTCGGCATTGGCGGTGTTTCGACTGCCTTCGTGCTCAATGGTCAGGCCGTAAACGCCCAGGCGCAGAACGTCGCCCAGATCGTCGTGCCGCAGACCAGCGTCCAGCAGGGCTTTGCCGATCTGGTAGAGGCCGTGAAGCCGGCCGTTGTGTCCATCCTGGTTGAAGCTGAAGCTCCGGGCCGAACGGTGCAGCGCGGCGGCCGCGACTTCAATTTCGAATTCAACTTCCCCGATCTGCCCGAAGATCACCCCTTCCGAGACTTCTTCGATAACTTCGGTGGCCCCGGCGCTCCTGGCCGCCCCGGCGGCTCCGGCGGCGAGCCTCGTCCGCGCCAGTTCATGGCGGCCGGATCGGGCTTCATTATCTCCGATGACGGCTATGTCGTAACCAACAACCACGTCGTCGAAGATGCGACCAAGGTGACCGTGGTCTTTGAAGACGGCTCCGAACAGGTGGCCACCATCGTCGGCACCGACGAGCGGACTGACCTGGCTGTGCTGAAGATCGAAGGGGAAAACCTGCCCTTCGTGACCTTCGAAGACGAGCCGAGCCGCGTGGGTGACTGGGTCGTGGCCGTTGGTAATCCGTTTGGCCTCGGCGGTACTGTCACCGTCGGCGTGATCTCCGGCGCCGGCCGCAATATCGGCGGTTCGAACTACGGCGACTTCCTGCAGATCGATGCTGCCGTCAACACCGGCAATTCCGGCGGCCCGGCCTTCAACACCAATGGGGAAGTGGTCGGCGTCAACACCGCCATCTATTCTCCCAACGGGGGCAATGTCGGTATCGCCTTTGCCATCCCCGCAGGCACCGTCAAGCAGATCGTCGGTCAGCTGATCGAGGATGGCACTGTAACCCGTGGCTATCTGGGCGTTTCCATCCAGGACGTCAGCAAGGACATTGCCGACAGCGTCGGCCTGCCCAATGCCCGCGGCGCCATTGTGCGTGAGCCCACCGAAGACGGTCCGGCCGGTGCTGCCGGCGTCAAGTCGGGCGACATCATCCTTCAGGTCGACGGCGACCAGATCGATGATGCGCTCGACCTCAGCCGTACCATTGCCAGCAAGTCCCCCGACTCCACTGTCGAGCTGACTATCTGGCGCGACGGCGCGGAGACCAAGGTTTCCGTCAAGCTCCAGCAGCTTGAGGAACAGGTGGCCGACAACAGCTCCGGTGCCCCGGTGCCGCCGCAGGCGGTGCCTGAGGCAACCACCAGTCTTGGCCTGACGCTGGTTCCCAATAGCGATGGCTCGGGTGGCCTTCTGATCCAGAATGTGGATCCCGGCAGCGAAGCGGGTCGTCGCGGCCTCGCCACCGGCGACGTGATCCTCGAAGTGGACAACCAACTCGTTCAGTCGGCCGGCGACTTCAACGACGCCATTGCCAACGTGAAGAGCAAGGGGCTCAATACCGCCCTGGTAAAGGTGGCCCGCGACGGCGAAGCGCGCTTCATCGGTCTGCCGATCACCGAGTAAACTCTATTGGTCCCGGGCGTCAGCGCCCGGGACCATCTGCATCGCGGAGCGTCCCGGGTGAAAATTCTGCTGATCGAAGACGATCGCGAGGCCGCCAGCTATCTTATCCAGGCGCTGGATGAGGCCGGGCACGTCACCCACCATGCAGCAGATGGTGAAGCCGGCTACGCAATGGCTTCCGGCATGGATTATGACGTCCTCGTCGTGGACCGCATGCTGCCTCGCCGCGATGGCCTTTCCATTATCGAAAGCCTTCGAGCCGAGGGCGACAATACCCCCGTCTTGATCCTCTCGGCGCTTGGCGAAGTGGATGATCGCGTCACCGGCCTCAGGGCAGGGGGCGATGATTATCTCACCAAACCCTACGCCTTCACTGAATTGCTGGCCCGCATCGAAGTGCTCGCACGCCGCTCCAGTCCGGTTGAGGCCGCCACGTCCTACGCCGTTGGCGGGCTGACGCTTGATCGGCTGAGCCGCAAGGTCGAGCGGGACGGTGAAGCAATCCTGCTCCAGCCACGCGAATTTCGGCTGCTTGAATATCTCATGAAGCATGCAGGCAAGGTGGTCACCCGCACCATGCTCCTCGAAAACGTCTGGGACTATCATTTCGACCCACAGACCAATGTCATCGACGTGCACATGTCCCGCCTGCGCTCCAAGATCGACAAGGGCCATGCCACTCCGCTTCTCCATACGGTGCGTGGCGCCGGCTACATGATCAAGGAATAATCCGTGAGCCGCTTCGCCCAGGTTTGGCGGACTTCCACCGTTCGGCTGACGGCGACCTTCATCGCGATCTTCAGCATCTTTGCCATCCTGCTGATGGCCTTCATCGGCTGGCAATCCAGCATGCAGATCCAGCGCCAGCAAACCGATGCCATCGATCAGGAAGTGCGGGTGCTCGAGCGGCTGGAGGCTACCCAGGGGGTGCGAGCGCTTGCCTTTGCTGTGAGCCGACTCGCCAGCCAGCCCGGACCCGGCATCTATTTTCTCGGTGACGCATCAGGGCTCTACTTGCTGGGCAATGTCTCCACGGTGCCGGCAGAAGTGCTGATCGAGCCCGGCGTCTATAGTTTCAACTACGAGCGACCCAATCCCCTCAGCGACAATTCCGGTGAAACGCGCAACGGCGTGGCCGTTGTACGCTCGGTGGCGCTCGACAATGGCATGCGGCTGGTTGTGGGACGCGACGTCGTAGAGCGCCGCGGCTACTCGGCCATCATCCTCCAGAGTTTTCTTGTGGGCGTCGTCGGCATCATCCTTTTCTCCGTGCTGGCAGGTGGGATCACGGCGCGCCGCGTGCTGCGCCGCATCGACACCATCCGCGACACCTCGACCAAGATCATGTCGGGCAATCTCTCCGAGCGCGTCCCTGTCACACGGCGCAACGACGAATTCGACGGGCTTGCCACCAATCTCAACGCCATGCTGGACCGGATCGAGCAACTTCTGCAGGGGCTGAAAGAGGTCACCGACAATGTCGCCCATGACCTCAAGACGCCCCTGACACGCCTGCGCAACCAGGCAGAGGCCGCACTGCGGGAATCGGCCGGGCCGGAAACCCGTGAAAAGGCGCTCGAGACCATCATCGCTGAAAGCGACCGGCTCATCCGCACCTTCAATGCCCTGCTGATGATCGCGCGCGTCGAGGCCGGTGCGCCCTCTGGCGTGCTGTCGCCCATCGATGTCAGCACCATCGTCGCCGATGTGGCCGAACTCTACGGACCGGTCGCCGAGGATGCCGGGATCGACGTCTCGACCAGCATTGCCGACGGCATCACACTGAAGGCCAATCGCGAACTGATCGGCCAGGCCATGGTCAACCTTCTCGAAAACGCCGTCAAATATGCTCGGCCCGAAGATGGCAGCCACGGTCGGATCAGCATAACCCTTGAGGCGCAGGCCGATCGCGCAGTCATCACCGTAGCCGACAACGGGCCAGGCATTCCCGAGGCGGAACGGGATCGCGTGCTTGAGCGCTTCGTGCGTCTCGAGGAGAGCCGCTCCGAACCCGGTTCGGGGTTGGGCCTGTCCCTTGTAAGCGCCGTTGCGCGCCTTCATGGTGGACTTTTCCATATCGAGGACAATGGCCCCGGCGTCCGCGCTGTCCTGAGCCTGCCGTTGAGCTGATCTCGGCCCTGAGCGGCCTGCTTGCCGCCGCACTCGACGCAAGCTATCCCTCGGACATGACCATGCACCTTGCGCCTCTGCCCGCTATTGCCCATCCCCAGTTCGATGCCTTGCTGGCAGAGCTACCGGCAGAGGACGCCGCAGCGCTTCGCGGAGCGGGAAACGCAGTCTCGACCCTCCTGGAATCGGCACCCTACCTGCTTGAGCTTGCCCGCACCCACGCCACCTGGCTCGCCGATGTGCTGAGCGCCGAGCCCGACGCAGCATCCGCCACTTTGCTTGACGGCGTCGCACTTGCGGGTCGCACTGAGGACGAATCCACCCTTTCAAAAAGCCTTCGCCACGCCAAAGGCCGGACGGCGCTCCTTGCCGCCGTGGCGGAAACGGGCGGGGCGTGGACGACGGCGCGCGCCACCGAGGCGCTTTCCGACCTTGCGGATGCCGCCCTTGAGGCCGCGCTCGATTTTCTCATGCGTCAGGCACACCAGAAAGGCCTTCTGACCCTCCCGCTTGAGGGCGCTACAGCAGCCAATTCCGGCCTGGCACTCTTCGCCCTGGGCAAGCATGGCGGCCGTGAGCTCAATTACTCCTCGGACATCGACATAGTCGCGTTCTTTGATCCCCAGAAACCGGTACTGGTGGACCCCGGCGAAGGCACGAAAATCTATTCGCGCATGGTGCAGAAGCTCGTTGCGCTGATGGAGGATCGCGCGGTGGGAGGCTATGTGTTTCGGACGGATTTGCGCTTGCGCCCGGATCCTGGATCGACGCCAGTGGCCATCTCGGTTGATGCCGCCCTGGCCTATTATGAGGTTCGCGGCCAGAATTGGGAGCGCGCCGCCTGGATCAAGGCCCGACCCTGCGCGGGCGACAAGGCGGTTGGCGAGGCCTTTCTCAAGGAACTGGCGCCCTATGTCTGGCGCAAGCATCTGGACTTCGCAACCATCGCGGACATCCAGGCGATGAAGCGGCAGATCAATGTCTCCAAGAAGGTCGGCGATATCCGCGTCGAGGGGCACAATGTCAAATTGGGCCGAGGCGGTATTCGCGAGATCGAATTTTTCGCCCAGACCCAGCAGTTGATCGCGGGTGGGCGGGATAAGTCGCTGCGGGTCCGTCCGACGTCCGTCGCTCTCAAGGCGCTTGCCGACGCAAACTGGATCAGCCCGCGCACCGCCAGTGAACTGACCGAGACCTATTGGTATCTGCGGGCCGTTGAAAACCGGCTGCAAATGCTGCGCGATGAGCAGACCCACATCATGCCCGAGACCAGCGAAGGGGTCGAAATCATCGGCCGGCTTATGGGCGAGCCTGACCGTGCCCGTTTCGAGACGCAGTATCGGCAGGCTCTGGAGCGGGTAGCGCGCTATTACGGCGGTCTTTTTGCCGAGGGCGAAACATTGGGCGCCGATGACGGCAATCTGGTCTTTACCGGTAGCGATGACGATCCGGGCACGCTCGAAACACTAACAGGCATGGGTTTTGCCGATGCCGGCAAGGTCATCGAAACGGTGCGCAAGTGGCACTATGGCAGCTACGCCGCAACGCGCACCTCTGCGGCGAGGGCGCATCTGACCGAGCTCCTGCCTGCCCTTCTCAAAACCCTGAGTGCGGCCGGCAATGCCGACGAAGCCCTGTCGCGCTTCGACAATTTCCTGTCGCGTCTCCCGGCGGGGGTGCAGCTTTTTGCGTTACTGCGCAATCACGATCAGCTGCGCACCCTCCTCGTACAGTTCATGGCCTCTGCGCCGCGAATGGCCGAAGCGGTGATCCATCGCGCGCATGTGGTGGATGGCCTCATCGACCCGGCCTTCGCCAATGACGTCACCCATCGCGATGTGCTTGTGGCCAAGGTCGACGCCTTCCTCGCCGACGCCCGCTCCTATGAAGAGCTCATCGACCGTGCCCGTATCATCGGGCAGGAACAGAAGTTTCTGGTTGCGGCGGGTTTGCTGTCCGGGACTGTCAGCACCACAGGGGCCGGTGAGCAGTTCACCGCGCTTGCGGAAACCTTGCTCAACCGGCTCTACGCCAAGGTCCGCGAGGAATTCGCCGTTCGCCATGGCGTAATTGCGGGTGCGGAAACGGCGCTCGTTGCGTTCGGCAAGATGGCCAGCCGGGAAATGACCTACACGTCGGATCTCGATTTCATCCTGCTGTATGATGCGCCGGATACGGAGTCCGATGGCGAGCGCGCCCTGGCGACACCGCACTATTTCGCGCGGCTGACTCAGCGGCTTGTCGCGGCCATTTCAGCGCCCACGGCCGAGGGCGTGCTCTACGAGGCGGACATGCGCCTGCGCCCGTCCGGCAATGCTGGTCCTCTGGCGACAAGCCTCTCCGGTTTCCGCGCCTATCACAAGGACAATGCCTGGACCTGGGAACATCTCGCGCTGAGCCGTGCACGGGTCGTGACCGCGACCGGCGCTTTGGGCGGCGAAGTGGACGCTGCTATAGCCGAGGTGATGAAGAGGCCTCGCGATATCGCCAAGACCATTGAAGACGTAACGACCATGCGCGCCCTCATGGCCCGCGAACGCAAGCCGCGCCATCCCTTCGATCTCAAGCTTGCCGGCGGCGGTCTGGTGGACCTCGAGTTCATTGCCCAGTCTGCTCAGCTTGTCGCTGGTGAGACAATCAGCCTGCCCCAGGCGCCCACGGCACGCGTTCTGGCGCGCCTGGGCGAAACCGGCCTTGTCCCGAGCGGCGGGCGGCTGGCGGAAATCCACACGGTCTACTCAACCATCCTTCAGGTCATGAGCTCTGCCCTCATCAGCCCGTTCAAGGATGAGGCGTGGTCGCTAGCCTTCAAAGATCTTCTAGCCCAACTGGCACACTATCCCGACTTCGGGCGCCTCGAACTGGACATAAGGGAAATGCAGGCAGAGGTCTCCGCGGCTGCTGCCACGTGGTATGAGCGCGCCCGGCAGCTATAGCGGCTAGGCGGCAAGCTCAGCGGCAGCTTGCTCGACCGGCAGGGTGATGGCCACAGTGGTGCCGAGGGCAGGGGCCGAGTCTATGGCCATGTGCCCGCCGCTCAGCTCGGCGATGGCGCGGGCAATGGAGATGCCCAGGCCCGGTCCGGATTCGCCCCGCGTAAAGGTCGCGTCGCCCATGGCGAAGGGTTGCGACAGGCTGGCAAGGCGCTCAGCGCTCATGCCGATGCCGGTATCGGTGATTTCGATCACAACGCCATCGTCCGCTGCATAGGCGGCCAGAGTGATTTCGTCGCCCGGTCGCGAGTAACGCACTGCGTTGTCGACAATATTCCCGATCATGCGCGTCAGCCCGAGACGATCGCCCCTCAGCACGGCTCCGCTAGGCTTGCGGAGTTTCAGACGCTGTCCCGCCCGCTCGATCTGCCCGCGGAACCGCTGCGCCGTGGTTTCGATGACCTCGTCGAGCAGCACGGGTTCCTGGCGCAACACTTTTTGCCCGCCTTCGAGTTCGGCTAGGTCGAGGATGGTGGCGAAGGATTTGAGCAGATGGTCGCCGGAAGCCTTGATGGACTGGACATATTCCACATAGCGCGGGTCGCCGAGCGGGCCATAGGTCTCGTGCTGCATCAGGTCGGCAAAGCCGATGATGTGGTTGAGCGGTGTGCGGATATCGTGGCTGAGATGGGCGAGGAAATTCGTCTTCGCCCGGCTGGCCGCCTCGGCCTTGAGCTTTTCCTCGTGGTAGCGGCGAGCCAGTTGCCGCTGGTCTTCGCGGATCGCGTCCAGCATCTCCACGGTCCGCTTGCGCTCGGTCACGTCAGAGATCAGCGTCATGAACGAGCCTTCACCCAGCGGCCGTTCGTCGATCAGAAGGCACGAGCCGTCTTCACAGTGCAGTTCCAGAAGGCGGTTGGTGTCGTCTTCCCGCATCAGCTTCATGTAGCCGCCGGCGATGAGGTGGCTGACGGCTTGCTGGTAGGTGAGGGTGGTGTCGCGCAGTCCGAGGCGGCTGCGGTAGTGATCGTTGCAGACGATCATCTCGCCCGAGCGCGTCCAGCAGGCGATGCCGAGGGGGAGGGCGGCAGCTAACTGCTTGTAATTAAAGCGTTGTAGCGGATCGGGCATGTCGGCCGGACGACGGCGGTAAGCGGCAAAGAAGGTGAAGAGACCGGCAAGGCCCAGGGCTGCAGCACCGCGGCCGGCGACACCGGCGATCAGGGCATCATGCGCCGGCTGAAGCGCCAGAATGTTGGAATTTGATAAAGGAAATGAAAGACTTAGCGGGTCGTTGGACGGCATGGCGCCATTGACGATGCTGGCGCGGCTGACGGCGTCGTAGCGGGCAAGCGAGCTGTCGAGCGCGGCGTAGACGGCGTCATGATCCTGGCTAACCAGTTGATCTGCAACGCTTTCTGCAATGAGATGGAGTTCCCGACGGGCTTCGCCATAGGTGCGGACGATGTCGTGAAGAATGAAGAGCCCAGCAGCAAGGAAGGCGGTGGCGGCGATGGCAAAAGTTATGGGGGATACAGGTGTCCCCACGGTGTTTCGGCCGGCGCGGAATCGCAGTGCGCCGGCGTCGGTTGCCTCCGACGTCCGCATGAAAATCTCCGATATTAAAAGAGGTTAGCCCCAAACCAACCAGCGGTTAACAAGGTATGAATCAATTCGCCTGCAGATGTCCATAGGCTCGGGAGAGAGGTTTTGAGGCCTGTCGGAAAAAGCGGAGTCGGCTGAATCACTTAGCGGGGAAGAAAAATTCTTCCAAAAATCGGGCGCCTGAAGCTGGGCCTGGCCAAGTGTGGAAATCAGGTCGAATTGGTTGGCAGACTGTTGACGTTGAGCGTGTCATTGGGTGCCGGAGAGCCGCTAATGCGACCCTCCGGCTAAAATGGCGATCAGCCGGCGAGAATCCGGTCGAGAATTTCCCCGACATTGCGGCTGAGCGTGTGCTGCGACTTGAGCGCTTCGAGCGCTGCCTTGCCCGCCTGCTGACGGCTGGCTTCCAGAATGGGCAGGATGCGGAAGCCGGTGAGGATGCGGGAGGCAACCTGCGGGTTGACCTTGTCGATGGCGGCAACCGCTTCGGTGATGAAGCGGAAGCCGGCACCATCGGCGCGGGTGAACTGGACCGGATTGCTCATCACGAAAGCACCGAGCAGCGAGCGCAGGCGGTTGGGATTGGTGCGCGGGAAATCCGGCGCTGCAAGGATGGCACGCATCCTTTCGATCACGCCGTCATCGGGCGCCTGCGCGGACGCGGTGAGCCACTTGTCGAAGACCAGCGGATCGCCGGCAAAGCGGGTGCGGAAGTCGCCGAGCAGCGCCTGTGCGCCGGGTGCCCAGTAATGGGCGGCAATGGCCATGGCCGAATAGCGGTCGGTCATGTTGGTGGCCGACTGATATTGCTGGGTGGCAAGCGCATCGCCCCGGTCCGATCCGGCAACCAGAAGTTGCAGCAGGCCATTGCGGAGCGCGCGTTGCCCGGCCTGCGCGGCATCCGGACTATAGGGCGCGGCGGAGGCGAGGGAGGCGTAGAGCGCTTCGAGCTTGCCCGCGATGGGGCCGACAAGCGCGGTCAGCAGGTCGTGCCGCGCCGCGGCGACGGCGTCCGAATCGACATTGCTGCCGAGATGGCGGGCTACAGCCATTTCGCCCGGCAAGCCGATGGCCTGCGCCTTGAAGGCGGGATCGAGCTCGGGATTATCGAGGGTATCGATCAGAGCCTGACGCAGTGCGTCCACATCGGTATCGGACCAGCGCTGGCCCTTCGCTGCATTGGAGAGCAGGCTGGTCGAAACCGTCTGCAGGGCGTCCCAGCGATTGAACGGGTCGCTGTCATGGCGAGCCAGGAAGAGCAGGTCATCCTGGCTGAGGCCCGAGCTGAGCTTGACCGGGGCCGAGAAGCCGCGGAACAGCGAGGGCACCGGCCTGTTCGCAACGCCGGAGAAGGTGAGGGTCACGGTGTCCTTGTCGAGGAGGATGAGGTCGTCCCTGACGGTGCCGCCCGATACAGCGCTCCAGCCCATGGGGCTGCCATTGGGGCCGATAAGGCCGAAGCGGACCGGAATGAGCAGTGGCTTTTTGTCCGGCTGTCCCGGGGTCGGGGCAACCGACTGCGTCATGGTGAGCGAATAGGTCTGCGTCGCGGCGTCATAGTTGTCCGAGACGG
The DNA here is from genome assembly GCA_023391095.1 of Pseudomonadota bacterium. Taxonomy (GTDB): domain Bacteria; phylum Pseudomonadota; class Alphaproteobacteria; order Rhizobiales; family Devosiaceae; genus Devosia. The sequence continues at coordinate 88,610 of JAEWBN010000003.1, read as the reverse complement.
TGACCTGCGGGGTGCCGGCCTGCAGATACCAGGTGATGAACTGGGAGAGATCGGTGCCGGTGGCATCCTCGAAGACCTTGATGAAGGCTTCGATCGTGGTGGCCTCGCCATCATGCCGCTGGAAATAGAGATCCATGCCCTTGCGGAAGCCGGTCTCGCCCAGAAGCGTTGCCAGCATGCGCACGACCTCGGAGCCCTTTTCGTAGACCGTGGTCGTATAGAAGTTGTTGATCTCGCGATAATGGTCGGGCCTTGGCGGATGGGCGAGGGGGCCGCCATCCTCGGGGAACTGGTTGGTGCGCAAGTTCTGCACGTCGTGGATGCGCTGCACCGGTCGGCTATGCTCGTCCGAAGAAAATTCCTGGTCGCGATAAACGGTGAGGCCTTCCTTGAGGCAGAGCTGGAACCAGTCGCGGCAGGTGATGCGGTTGCCGGTCCAGTTGTGGAAGTATTCGTGCGCGATCACGCGCTCGATGGAGTGGTAGTTGGCGTCGGTGGCCGTTTCGGGCTGCGCGAAGACCAGCTTGTCATTGAAGATATTGAGGCCCTTGTTCTCCATCGCCCCGAAATTGAAGTCGCTGACGGCCACGATGTTGAAGACGTCGAGATCGTATTCACGGCCGAAGCGGCGCTCGTCCCAGGCCATGGAGCGCTTGAGGCTGTCCATGGCGTGATGGCATTCGGCTTCCTTGCCATGGGTGCAATAGATCGCCAGGTCGACCTTGCGGCCGCTCATGGTGGTGAAGGTGTCGGTGATCGAGCCGAGATCGCCGGCAACGAGGGCGAAGAGGTAGGCCGGCTTGGGGAAGGGGTCTTCCCAGACGGCATAGTGCATGCCGTCCCCGGCATCGCCGCGGTCCACCAGATTGCCATTGGCCAGAAGCACGGGCGCCACGGCCAGCGGCGCGGTGATGCGGACCTTGAACGGGGCAAGAATGTCGGGCCGATCGAGGTAATAGGTGATGCGGCGGAAGCCTTCCGGCTCGCATTGCGTGCACCAGGTGCCGCTGGAGCGGTAAAGGCCCATGAGCTTGGTGTTGGCGGCCGGATCGAGCGTCACCTCGGTATCGAGGACGAAGCGGCGATGCGGCGGCTCGACCAGGGTCAGGCTGTTGGCCTCGGCCAGATAGGACGAGAGCACGAGCGGGGCGCCATCGATGGCGATGCTGTCGAGCTTGAGGTCATCACCGTCCAGCACGAGGGGCGTCCCCGGCGCCGTGTCTTCGCGTGGCTCGATGGTCAGTTGCGCCCGGACGCGGGTCGCGTCCTCCAGAATCCGGAAATCGAGGTCTACTGACACGATCCTGTAGGGGGTCGGGGCATAGTCCTTGAGATAGATGGTCTGTTCGGTGTCGGTGCGCATGAAGGGTCCAATGGCAAAGCGTTCTGCGGTCAGTGGTGCCATGTCTGGCGAGGCGTGTCATGTCCGGTGTCGACTTGGCCCCTGGCCATGCGTGGGGATCGTCACGTTTCGTTGATCGATCCCAAGCTGTGGCGCTTCGGTTACAGGCGACTCCGGATAGTCGTGTATTCTGTGCGGCTATCGGCTGCACAGCACACTCTTTGCCGCAATTGCGTCGGCATTTGGGAGGGAGGGCTGCGCGGCTGCCTGCACGCCGCTCCTCTGTCCGCAGGACTGACACGAGCGCCGGTTCCGAAATTTCCGTACGGACGTCAGCCGTCGGCCCATCACGCCTGACCCGGCCCATGCCGGGGTCGCAATGCTTTGGATTGCGCTGGGCCGCGCTTGAAAAGAATGGTTTGAATAAATGCTGCGCTGGTTTGAAAAAAGACTGGACCCCTATCCCAAGGACGAACCGGTCGAGCCGCCCAAGGGCCTGGTTGCTTTTTGCCTGCACTATAGCCACGGCGCTAAGCGCTGGCTGGCGCTGATGGCTGTTGCCGCTGCGGTGGTGGCAATCGGGGAAATCATCGTCTTCGGTTTCATCGGCGATGTGGTGAACTGGCTGGCAGACGCCGATCCGGCTACCTTCATGCAGACCGACGGCTGGAAGCTCTGGCTTATGGGCGCGGTTGTGGTGGTCTTCCTGCCCCTCTGCGCGCTGCTTTCGACGGTGGTCATGCACCAGACACTTCTGGGCAACTTCCCCCAGCGCATTCGCTGGATGAGCCATCGCTATCTCATCCGCCAGTCGATGAGCTTTTTCCAGGACGAGTTTGCCGGCCGCATCGGCGCCAAGCTGATGCAGACATCGCTCGCGGTGCGCGAAGTGGTGATGAAGCTGCTCGACATGCTGGTCTATGTGGTCGTCTATTTCACCGGCGCTGTGGTGCTGGTGGCGGCCTCGGACTGGCGGCTGACCATCCCGTTCCTGATCTGGCTCGTCGCCTATGTGGGGATGATGTTCTACTTCATCCCGCGCATGGGCAAGATTTCCCAGGAACAGGCCGATGCCCGCTCGATGATGACCGGCCGCATCGTGGACAGCTATACCAACATCGCCACCGTCAAGCTCTTCAGCCATTCCAACCGGGAAGAGAAGTACGCCAAGGAGGCCATGGACGAGTTTCTCGACACTGCCTACCGGCAGATGCGGCTCTTTACCGTGCTCAATACGCTGGTTCTGTGGTCGAACTCGCTGCTGCTCGCCGCTGTCGGCGGCACCGGCGTATGGCTCTGGATGCAGGGGCTGATGAGCCCCGGTTCGCTGGCTGTTTCGCTAGGCCTCGTGATGCGCTTCCAGGGCATGAGCCAGTGGGTCATGTGGGAAATGTCCTCGCTGTTCGAGAATATCGGCACGGTACGGGACGGCATTTCCTCGCTGTCGGTGTCGCGCGTGGTCTCGGACGTTCCCGATGCCAAGCCGCTGCCGGTGGTGCAGGGCGACATCAAGTTCGAAAATGTTTCGTTCCACTACGGCAAGAAGGGTGGGGTGATCGACAACCTCAACCTCCACATCAAGCCGGGAGAGAAGATCGGCCTCGTGGGGCGGTCGGGGGCGGGCAAATCGACCCTCGTCAACCTGCTGCTGCGCTTCTACGACCGGGCGGACGGACGCATCCTGCTCGACGGGCACGACATCGCCAAGGTCACGCAGGATAGCCTCAGGGCAAATATCGGCGTGGTGACGCAGGATACGTCGCTCCTGCACCGCTCGGTGCGCGACAACATCATCTATGGCCGCCCAGACGCGACCGAGGAAATGATGCGCCGCGCTGCCGAACTGGCCGAGGCAACGGATTTCATCGAGGGGCTGAGCGACCTGCAGGGTCGCAAGGGCTTCGATGCCCATGTGGGCGAGCGGGGCGTCAAGCTCTCGGGCGGGCAGCGTCAGCGTATTGCCATTGCCCGCGTGCTGCTCAAGAATGCGCCCATCCTGGTGTTGGACGAGGCCACTTCCGCGCTCGACTCCGAGGTCGAAGCGGCCATCCAGGGCCAGCTCCACATGCTGATGGACGGCAAGACGGTGATCGCCATCGCCCATCGCCTCTCGACCATCGCCATGATGGACCGGCTCGTGGTGCTGGATAAGGGCAAGGTCATCGAGACCGGCACGCATGCCGAACTGGTCGATACGGGCGGCATCTATAGCCAGCTCTGGCACCGCCAGTCCGGCGGCTTCATCGACGCCGACCAGGACGAGGAAGCGGCGGAGTAGGGCAAGGACTTACCTCTCCCTTCGGGGGAGAGGTCGATGCGCAGCATCGGGTGAGGGGGCCTTCAGCAACCTCGTGGGGCCAAGGCCCCCTCACCCGGCTCGCAAGAGCGATCCGACCTCTCCCCCAGAGGGAGAGGTGAAACAGCAACCAAACCGAGGAGATCCCCGATGGGTGACATCATCAAGTTCATGGATAGAGGCAATCCGGACAGTGCAGCCTCCAAACAGCCAAAACCCATCGACCGTCACCGAACCTGATCGCCCGAAAAACCAAAGCGTCAGGCGCGGCTCACATAAGAGCAGAACTATGTTCAACCGCGTCGTCGATTTCTTCGACAATCTCTACTCACCCGTTGCCCTGGCCGAAAACCGCCAGCCGCCGATGGGTCTCAAGGCCTTTGTTGGCTATTTCGTCGGCTAGTTCCGGGGCGCTTTCATTCTCCGCTTCATTCTCGTGGCCATCGGCTCGGTTGCCGATGCGCTGATGCCTGTTTTTGTCGGCCTTGTGGTCGGCATGCTGGCCACCACCAATCCAGGCGACATCTTCGACCAGCACAGCACGACGCTGCTCTGGATGGTGTTCGTCGTCGTGCTGGTGCGGCCGCTGACCTTTCTTCTGGACACGCTGATCCGCAACCACGGCATCGTCCCAAATCTGGTCGATCTCATCCGCTGGCAGAGCCATTGGCATGTCATCCGCCAGAGCTGGACCTTCTTTCAGAACGACTTTGCCGGGCGCATCGCCAACAAGGTGATCCAGGCCGGCGAGGCCATCGAGATCGGGGTGAACCTCACCATCGACGCAGCCTGGTATGCGGCGATCTTCGTCGTCGTGGCCATCGTCGTGCTGGCCGGGCTCGACCCTGTGCTGCTGGTACCGATCGGGGTGTGGCTGCTGCTCTATGCGATCCTCTTCACCATCACCATGCCGCTCATCGCCCGCTATTCCGAGACGCTTTCGGAAGCCAAGTCGGTGATGACGGGCCGGATCGTGGACAGCTACACCAATATCCAGACCATCAAGACCTTCGCCACTGGCGGGCATGAGGACAAGTATGTCGCCGACAGCGTGATGGACCACGCCATCGAGTTCCGCAAACTCATGCGGGTCTTTACCTATATGTGGTCGGTGCTGTTCCTGCTTAATGCGGGGCTCGTGGTGTCGGTGACCTGGCTGGCGCTGACCGGCTGGAACAATGGCGTGCTGAGCGCCGCGGCGGTGGCGACGGCGATCCCGTTTGCGCTGCAGATCATGAACATGAGCGGCTGGATCCTCGAGATCGGCTCCAACATCTTCCGCCAGATCGGCACGACGCGGGATTCGATGGACACCATTGCCCAGCCGCTGACCCAGCTCGATGCGCCGGGCGCAAAGCCGCTGGCGGTGACGGCAGGCGGGCTCGACTATGACGGGGTCAGCTTCAACTACTGGCGCGGCAAGGAGGGGGCGGTCATCGACCAGTTCAGCCTCTCCATCAAGCCGGGCGAGAAGATCGGGCTGGTCGGGCGCTCGGGTTCGGGCAAGTCGACGCTGGTCAACCTGGCCCTGCGCATGTTCGACGTGCAGGAGGGCTCGATCCGGATCGATGGGCAGGATGTGCGCGATGTCACGCAGGAAAGCCTGCGCGCGGCCATCGGACTGGTCAGCCAGGACACTTCGCTCCTGCATCGCTCGGTGCGGGAGAACCTCAAATACGGGCGGCATGACGCCAGTGACGAGGCGATGATCGAGGCGGCCATCCAGGCCAACGTGCATGACGTCATCATGGGCCTCTCGGACCCGCAGGGCCGCAAGGGCTATGACGCCCATGTGGGCGAGCGGGGCGTCAAGCTCTCGGGCGGGCAGCGTCAGCGCGTGGCCATCGCCCGGGTGCTGCTCAAGAATGCCCCGATCCTGGTGCTGGACGAAGCCACTTCAGCCCTCGATTCAGAGGTCGAGGCGGCGATCCAGGAACAGCTGACGCACCTGATGCAGGGCAAGACGGTGATCGCCATCGCCCACCGGCTGTCCACCATTGCGGCCATGGACCGCCTGGTGGTGCTGGAGAAGGGGCGCATCGTGGAAGAGGGCAGCCATGCCCAGCTCCTGGCCTCAGGCGGGCACTATGCCATGCTCTGGCAACGCCAGTCGGGCGGGTTCCTCGACCTCGACGCAGCTGCCAGCTAGGCCGTTTTAGGGGGGGGCGGGACAAGAGTTCCGCCCCTTTCCCGTTCACGCGCTGATGGCGCGGGTTTCCATGTTGCGCAGCGATTTTTCGCGCGCCAGGTATTCGGGCAGGGCATCGACAGGCATGGGCCGGCCAAACAGGTAGCCCTGCATGATGTGACCGCCCAGGAGGACCAGCGCGTCGAGCTGTTCCTCGGTCTCGATCCCTTCCAGCACACAGGAAATGCCCAGATTGCGGCTGAGGTCGATCATGGTCTTGATGATGGCGCGGCTGGCCGCGTCATCGGTGACCTCGGACACGAAGGAGCGGTCGATCTTGATGCGGTGAAGCGGCAGCTTCTGCACATGGGTGAGGCTCGAATGGCCGGTGCCGAAATCGTCCAGCGCAATGCGCGCGCCCAGATTGAGCAGGGCCAAAAGGGAAAGATTGGCCTGTCGCAGATCGTGCATGACGGCAGTCTCGGTGATCTCGAAATCGATGCGGCAGGGCGTGCCGAACTGGCTGACCTGGGCGACGATCTGCTCGATGACCGCGGTGGAGCCGATGTCATGGGCGGAAAGATTGACCGACAGGCGGAGCGGGCGGGGCAGGTCGACCGACACTTCCAGCGCCTTCTTGAGCACCATCTGGGTGATGCGGCAGATCTGGCCGGTGCGCTCGGCCATGGGAATGAACTCGCCCGGCGAGACTTCCCCCAGAATGGGGCTGCGCCAGCGCGCCAGTGCCTCGAAGCCCGTCGTCATGCCGGTCGAAACGTCGAACTGCGGCTGCAGCAGGATGTAGATTTCACGCTCGAGATCAGCGGTTTCCAGCAGATGCTCCATGCGGCGGATCTTGCTGATCTCGCGGTCATGGTGCTCGCCATACACCACGCAGCCACCGCGGTTCTCGCGCTTGGCCACGGACGTCGCATAGTCCGCCCGGTCGAAGACGTGGTCGGCGCGGTCGCCCGGCCGCGACTGGGTAAAGCCGATGGAGACGGTGAGCCGGATGACGGCTCCGGGCAGGTCGAACGGCTGCCGCATGGCACGGCAAAGAATGTCGCCCCAGCGCATGAGGGCGTTGCCGTCGGCACTGCCATGCATCAGGAGCGCAAAGGTGTTGCTGTCGAGCCGGGCGATGAACATGTCCGGCCGGCGGAGGGCTTCCAGACGCCGCGCCACTTCCACCAGCACCCTGTCGCCGGTCAGGAGGCCGAAAATCTCGTTGATGGACTTGAACCGGTCGAGATCGAGCAGGGCCACGGCAATCGCCTCTCCGGACTGCGCCGATTCATGCAGCGCGGCGGCCAGCTGCCGGTCGAAGCTGCGGCGATTGGGCAGGCCGGTGAGGCTGTCGATATTGGCGAGGCGGTGGTTTTCCTCAAGGATCGCCTGGGTTTCGAATTGGCGCCGGGCCATGTCGGTGCGAGAGGCGACGAGAGCGGCAAAATCGCGCGAATTGGTCAGGAGAATGACCAGGAGGGCGGCAATGACCAGCGCCATGTTGATGCAGATGGCGATAAAGGTGACCTGGCCCGAGACGCTGAAAAAGATGGTGAACGGGACCAGGGAGCAGAGGCCGACCACCAGGGCTGCGGTGCGCACATGCATGAGGCAGAACATGCATCCGATGGTGGTGATGCCCATGTAAAAGGCGATCTGCGATTGCAGATAGGCGTCGCCATAGGGGTAGAGCGAGAAGCTCCAGAAGGCAAAGCCCAGCGACATCAGGCCGCCAATGCCGATCATGGCGCGCAGGCCGCGGCGGGCTTTTTCGACGGAAACCGCCAGGTTGCGTTGGCGCCACCACATCAGGGTGCGGAAGGCGCAGACCAGGGTGAGAGCGAGGGGAATGTAGAGGCTGACCGTGGCGGGAGCGACCTCGCGATGCGTCCAGGCCAGGATCAGCGAATTGGCCACGAGCATGCAATAAAGCAAGGGGACCTGCCGGCTGGCGGCTGCCCACTGGGCGAGTGTCAGCTCCGCCGAGTCCGGCGGTTTGGCAAACCAGTCTAAAAGCCTTGCTCGGTGGGACATTATCGCCTCTTGAGCAAGGACCCTAACCGCACAAATCCTAATACAAAGGAAATCGTTTTCGGGCTTCGTCGCAGCCTTCTTTTATTTGGTCGCAATATTAGGATGGCGTCCGACCAACCTTGCGCTAGAAGGGTGATCGAAAACGATTGCAGCGGGGAAAATGCAGCCCCGGCAGCCGTTCAAAGCCTATAGGAAAATGACATGGCCATCGTCCCCCGCAACAGCGCCCTCAACCTTGCCGGATCGTTCAGCCTCTCGGCGCCGGCGAAATCGATCAACACGACGATCAGCCTGCCCGGCGATGTGCATGGCGCCCTGCTGGCGGCCGGACTTATTCCTGATCCCTATTACGGCGAGAATGAAAAGCAGGTCATGTGGGTCAATGAGACGGCCTGGGTGATGGAACGCTCGTTTGACGCCGCTCCCTCCGACATCGACGGCTACCTGACGCTGACCCTGTCCGAGGTCGACTGCATCGCCACGATTTTCCTCAATGGCGAAGAAATTGCCCGCACCGACAACAGCTTTGTGCGCCACGACATCGACGTGACCGGCAAGGTCAAGGCGGGCGCCAATACGCTGCGGCTTGAATTCGACATCGCTCCCGATGTCGCCAAGGCCCGCGCGGACGCCCATCCCTTCCCGATCCCGTTCACCAAGAACTACCAGACCAATGGGCTCAAGGGCATCCACATGAACTTCATCCGCAAGGCGGCATGCCATGCGGGCTGGGACTGGGGCATCTGCACCATGCCTATTGGGGTTTACGGTACGATGAGCCTGCGCAAGGCGCGCCTGGCGCGGCAGGACAGCGTGCAGGTGGACCAGAAGCACGCCGACGGCAAGGTCGAGCTGACCATCACCACGCGCCTCTTCGCTTTCGACGCCGGCGAGGTCGAGCTGGAACACCGGATCGACGGCCAGGTGCTGGGCGGGCGCGTCGCCGTCGCCAGGGGCGAAAACGTCTTCACCCATACCGCCGTTATCGAAAGCCCGAAAATCTGGTGGCCGGCCGGGCAGGGCGAACAGCCCCTTTATGACCTCGTCACCGACCTCGAAGGCGAAGTCACGAGCCGCAAGATCGGCCTGCGCCAGCTCGAATGGGTGGTCGAGAAGGACGAGATCGACCACACCTTCAAGTGCCGGATCAATGGCCGCGACATCACCATGATGGGCGCCAACTGGATTCCGGCCGATGCCATTCCCTCCCGCGTTACGCCCGAAGTGATCCGCGACCTGCTCGGCAGCGCCAAGGCCGCAAACATGAACATGCTGCGCATATGGGGCGGCGGACAGTACGAGCCCGACTACTTCTACGACCTTTGCGACGAGCTGGGCATCCTGATCTGGCACGACTTCATGTTTGCCTGCATGAGCTACCCGTCCAATCGCGAATTCCTCGACAGCGTGCGGCTGGAAATCACCCAGCAGGTGCGCCGCCTCAGCCACCATGCCTCGATCGCCCTCTGGTGCGGCGATAACGAAGTGATCGGCTCGCTGCACTGGTATCCCGAAACCAAGGCCGATCCCGGCCGGTACCTGGCCAATTACGACCGCCTCAATTCCATGCTCGGCAACATCGTCGAGGACGAAGACCCCGCGCGCCGGTTCTGGCCGTCCTCGCCCTCGCTGGGCTATCTCGATTTCTCCGACGGGTGGCACCAGGATACGCGCGGCGACCTGCACTATTGGGACGTCTGGCACTCGGCCAAGAGCTTTGAGGCCTATCGCTCGGTCAATCCGCGCTTTGCCTCCGAATTCGGCTTCCAGTCCTTCACCTCGATGAATGTCATGGAGACTTTCTCGGAAGAAAAGGACCGCAATCCGTCCTCGCCGGTCATGGAAAACCACCAGCGCAATGACGGCGGCAATGCGCGCATCCTCGAAACCATGACGCGCTATTTCCGTTTTCCGCGCGACTTCGACCAGATGGTGTTTCTCAGCCAGATCCAGCAGGGCCTGGCCATCAAGACGGCCATCGAATACTGGCGCTCCACCAAGCCGCGCTGCATGGGCACGCTCTATTGGCAGATCAATGACATCTGGCCGGTGGCCAGCTGGTCGAGCCTCGACTATGGCGGGCAGTGGAAGCTGATGCACTATATGGCGCGGCGCTTCTTCAACCTCGTCAATGTCGTGGCCGTGCCGCAGGTGCGCGAAGTGCGCACCAATTCGCGCGGCATTCCGGTGGCCGGGCAGATGCCGGACGAACTGCTGCTCAAGGCCATCAATGATACGGGCAAGCCGGTTTCGATCAGCCTCGAGGTCAAGGCCGTCAAGGTCGGCGGTGGCGAACGCGTCCTGTTCTCGGGCAATACGGCAGTGGGCCCGGATGCTGCGCTCGGCGTGACCAGCATCGACATGAAGGATCTTGGCGGAGACGAATTCCTGTTCTTCGTCTGGAAGGATGCGCAGGGCCGCGTGCTGGGCGAAAACGACTATTTCCCCAAGCCCTACAAGGCCTATGAACTGGTGGATGCCACGGTTTCGGCCAGCTGGTCGGACCGGGACGGGCAGGCCGTGCTGACGCTCGAAAGCGACAGGCCGGCGCTGTTCACCACGGCGAGCGTCGATGTTCCGGGCTACTTCTCGGACAATGCCCTGACGCTGCTGCCGGGGCGGCCGGTTGAGGTCGTCTTCACCCCGCGCCACGGCGCGACGGTAAGCTCGGCTGACCTGTCGGGTTCGCTCAAGGTCCGGCACCTGGCCGAGACGTTCTAGTCTCTTAGGGGCTCCTCACCCGGCCTGACGCACAGCGTCGGGTGAGGGCCCTGACCAGACAACCCCCGTTCCACTTGTCATTGACATGCCCCGCGACATTGATGACGCTAGCGACGCGCCGTCATTCCCGCGGCGTCTGGATCAGCAATGTCGACTTCATTTACCCCGCCCCCCGAGCGTCGCCTGCTCGCGATCGGGCTTTGCCTTGTTGCCTATTTCATGTTCACCGGCATCGACTCCTCGGCCAAGTGGCTGGGGCTGGTGGGCATTTCCTTCGTGCAGATCGTGTTCCTGCGCTACGCTATCCATTTGGTGCTGGTGGCCGCCATCCACCTGCCACGGCATGGCCGGGCGCTGGTGCGAACGGGCGATATCCGGCTCCAGGGGCTGCGCGCGCTGGCGCTGATGGGCGCGACGGCGTGCAATTTCCTGGCCGTGCAATATCTGCCACTCACGGTGACTGGCGCCATTGCCTTTACGGCCCCGTTCTTTATCTGCGCGCTTTCGGTGCCCATGCTGGGCGAGACGGTAGGCTGGCGGCGCTGGACCGCCATCGGGGTGGGGTTCGTGGGCATCCTCATCATCGTGCGGCCGGGCACGGAGGCGTTTCATCCCGCTTCGCTGCTTTGCATCGTCGCCGCGTTCAGCACCGCGCTCTACATGCTGCTGACCCGGCGCGTGTCGCGCTTTGACAGCGCGGCGACGAGCCAGTTCTATGTCGGCATCTTTGCAACGCTGGGCCTTCTGCCCTTCGTGGTGTTCTTCTGGTCCTGGCCGGTGACGGCCGACGGCTGGTTTGCGTTTTTTGCGGTGGGGATTTTCGGCTTTGTCGGCCACCAGTTGATCACCATGGCGGCCGGGTTCGCGCCGGCGGCGGTGCTGGCGCCGTTTTCCTATCTGCAGATCATTTTCATGGCCGCCTCGAGCTGGCTGATCTTCAACCAGCCACCCGATGTCTGGCTCTTTATCGGCGCGCCGATCGTTATCCTGAGCGGACTTTATATCTGGATGCGGGAGCGCAAGCTGGCGCGGCCGGTCAGCGCGCCCATCTCGGAGGGCTAGGCCTCGTCGAGTTCTTTGAGCGGCTTTTTCTCCGGCGCCATGCCATGGGTGATCAGCCGCGCGCTCCGTTGGCCGGTAAGGTAGATCCACAGCCAGCTCATGGTGATGAAGATGCGGGTGCGCGTTTCCACCAGGAAATAGATATGGGCAAAGCCCCAGACCCACCAGGCGAGCCGCCCGGTGAGCCGGGTCCAGCCGAAGTCGATCACCGCCGACTGTTTGCCGATGGTGGCCAGGTCCCCGGCATGCTTGTAGCGGAAGGGCGCGACCGGCTGGCCGCGCAGGCGGGCACTGATGGCGCCGGCGACATATTGGCCGGCCTGCTTGGCGGCGGGTGCGACGCCGGGCACGGGCTTGCCATTCTCCTGCCGGATGCTCGCGACATCGCCGATGACGTAGACATCGGGCAGGCCAGGCACCGTGACGTCCGGCTCGACGGCAATGCGGCCGGCCTTGTCGGCATCGATGCCGAGCCATTTCGCCGCGGGCGAGGCGGCGACACCGGCGGCCCAGACGATGGTCTTGGTGTCCAGCCGCTTGTCGCCATAATCGATGCCGTTGGCGTCGATGGATTTGACCGGCTGGTTTAGTTCCACCTCGACGCCCATGCGGCGGAGGGAGTTGAGGGTATAGTCGGACAGTTCCGGCAGGAAATTGGAGAGCACCCGGTCACCGGCCTCGATCAGGACCACGCGCAAATGGCGCGGGTCGATGGTCTGGAACTGGCCCTTGAGGCTGGCATGGCCCAGTTCGACGATCGCCCCGGCCATTTCGACGCCCGTCGGCCCGGCGCCAATAATGGCGAAGGTGAGGAGGGCGCGACGCTTTTCGGGATCGGTCTCGCGCTCGGCCGCTTCGAGCGACATGAGCAGGAGCCGGCGGATGGCGGTGGCGTCCTCGATGGTCTTGAGGCCGGGAGCGAAGTCGGCCCATTGGTCATTGCCGAAATAGCCGTGCTGGGCGCCGGTGGCGAGGACGAGGCTGTCATAGGGCTCGCGGCTGCCGTCTTCGAGCAGAACGGCGCGGGCCGCGGTGTCGACGCCGGTTACGGTGGCCATGAGGACGCGCACATTGCTGTGCCGGCGCAGCAGGTGGCGAATGGGCCAGGCGATCTCGGAGGGGCTGAGGGCGGCGGTGGCGACCTGATAGAGCAGTGGCTGAAAGAGGTGATGGTTGCGCCGGTCGATCAGCACAACATCGGCGTCGACATGCTTGAGGGCCTTTGCTGCTGCAAGGCCGCCAAAGCCTCCGCCCACGATGACGATGCGGTGCCTGCGCTCTGCCACGGCTGGTCCCCCTGTCGGTCTGTTGGTTCACCCTCGCGCCGCTCCAACGAAACGGCATGGGCAGAATCGGCTGTGTGCCACCCATGGAGGGCAGCCTGCACCCGAACAACAGGCGAAAACCGCGCTGGTTCCGGTCGGGACCGTCGACCGCAAGGGAAAACGGAGGCGCGGCCGGTGGGGAACGGCCGCACCCGGGTAGTCGCGCCTACTTGACGATCAGCACTGGCACGCTGGCATGGGCCAGCACTTCGGAGGCCTGACTGCCGAGCAGGAGGCGGCCGAGGCCGCGCCGGCCGTGCGAGCCCATGACCACAAGATCGGCACCGAGCTCCCTGGCCGCCAGCAGGATGCCCTCGGCTGCAGGACTATTGGCAATATGCTGGCCGTCGATGGTGGCGCCCTCGGCCTTGGCGATGCTCTCGGCCTCCGCCAGCGTATGACGCGCGGAATCGGCCTTGGCCTGGTCGAGATCGGCAATGATGGAACCGGTATCGACCATCATCATCTCGGCGCCCGGCGCGACGATGACGGAGGGCTCGGTGACGGTGACGGCTATGATGCGCCCGCCGGTTTGCCTGGCCAGCGCGATGGCGTGGCGCAGGGCCTTGGTGCTGAGCTCAGACCCGTCGATGGCGCAGACGATCGTCTTGTACATGGCACTGTCCTTTCCCGTGTTGTGAACCAAGATTAGCGGCGCACGAGAAAAGGCGCCTTGATCCAGATCACACGGGTCCAGCATGACCCGAAAACCGGGCGAGGACTAGAGGCGGCGCTCCGGGCGATCCTGAACCCTGAGACCGGTTTGCGGATCGCGGATCACCGCAAAGCGCCGATGCACGGACCCACCCGGCTTGCGGCGGGGGTCTTCGCGCCGGATGCGCTCCATGCGGCGGCGGTCGGGACCCAGGTAATTGCCGGTTTGGACGAACATCACTTCCTGTCCCAGTTGCTGCAACAGCTTACCCTGAAGCGTGCCGACCGGGTCGCTCATGAAGAGCACGTCGTCAAAGCCCATCTCGATATAAAAGAGCGCCTGATGCGCGGGGCCGCGCGGCAGGAAGAGAATGATGGGCGCGAACTTCTTTCTGGGCTCTTCCGAACTGCGGATGGCCTTGATGAAGCGCGCCTTGCCCAGGTCGGGCACGGCCGGATGGAGTAGGTAATAGGGAAGCTCGGTCAGAGATGCCGAACCGGGCGCGCGGAAGTCCAGCGCCGCGCCGAAGCCCACGGCCTCGGCCAGTAGTTTCAGCGTGGCGGTATCGCTGTCATTGGGCGCAATCAGCACAGCCGCACAGGCGGCGAGTGTGGCAGCAGATGGTGCGGACATGGGGCGCTCCCCTCGTCTCCAGTTATCCCATGATAATGCCGCAAGGGCGTGGCGCGACAAAACCGAACCCGCAAACAGTCTCAACATGGTCTTAAGGCAAGCAGCCGGGCAGCGGCTAGCATGCACGCGAGGACGTGAGCGCGGCGGGCTTCCGGTGCCCGTCCCATTGCTGTAAAGGGGCCGGCAGAACCCCAAGCTACCCCCGGACAGACTTGAACACGATTGCAGACATGGACCTCGCGCGCAGCCGGAAATTTTCCGTGGCGCCGATGATGGACTGGACGGATCGGCACTGCCGGTATCTGCATCGGCTGATGACGCGCCGGAGCCTGTTGTTCACCGAGATGATCAACAGCGGCGCCATCGTGCATGGAGATGCGGCGCGGCATCTGGATTTCGATGCCTTCGAACAACCGGTGGCCCTGCAGATCGGGGGCTCCGATCCCGGTGAGCTGGCCCGCGCGACCGAGATTGCGTCAGGCTTTGGCTATGCCGAGATCAATCTCAATGTGGGGTGCCCGTCTGACCGCGTGCAGTCCGGCAAGTTCGGCGCCTGCCTGATGGCGGAACCGGAGCTGGTGGCTGAATGCGTGCGCGCCATGCGGGGCGCAACCGATCTGCCGGTGACGGTCAAGTGCCGGATCGGCATTGACGACCAGGATATCGAGGAAGGCCTCGACCGGTTTGCCGACGCCATGGTGGAGGCGGGGGTGGATGCCCTTTACGTGCACGCGCGCAAAGCCTGGCTCAAGGGTCTCAGTCCCAAGGAAAACCGCACCATTCCGCCGCTCAACTACCCGCGGGTCTATCGCCTGCGCGAGCGGCTGGCGCCGCTGCCCGTTTACATCAACGGGGGGATCGAGACGCTGGAGGCGGTGGACGAGCACCTGCGCCATGTCGATGGCGTTATGCTCGGGCGCGCCGCCTACCATAACCCCATGCTGCTGGCCGAGGTGGATGCGCGTGTGTTCGGCGAGGCCGGGGCGGCGCCGGATCTCGCGGCCATCATGGCTGACATGGCCGCCTATGCCGAGCGGCACCTGGTGGCCGGCGGCCGGCTCAACGCGATTGCCCGGCATATGCTGGGCCTAGCCAACGGGCGGCCGGGCGCGCGCCAGTTCCGCCAGATCATGAGCGTCGATGCCTGCCGGCCAAATGCAGGACCGGAAGTCTTCTTCCGCGCGCTGGCTGCCGTCGAAGACCGTGCCGCCGTCCTTACCGCGTGATCCTCACCGTTACGTCTTTCGTTTAGTGTAAAAACGCTTTCGCTTCTCTTCGCTTTTTCTTGCCGTCGCGCTATAGCTAAGCAGCGACAGGACGTGTGTGCCGAGTCTTTTCGGGGCGTCCTGAGGGGAGCGAGACATGAACAAGAAGACACGCCTGTTCCATCTGGGATGGGTCATCATCCTTATTGGCGCGCTATTGGCGCATTTCATCCAGACTTCGGGTGGCATTTCCATCCGCGACATCCGCTTTAATGGCACCAATGGTCAGGTGCTGAGCGGATTGCTTTACGTGCCGCCCGGCGTTTCGGCGGAGAACAAGGCGCCGGCCATCCTGGCGGTGCACGGCTATATCAATAGCCGCGAAACCCAGTCCGGCTTTGCCATCGAATATGCCCGCCGCGGCTATGTCGTGCTGGCGCTCGACCAAGGCGGCCACGGCTATTCGGATGCCCCGGCCTTTGCCAATGGCTTCGGCGGCCCCGGCGCACTCAATTATCTGCGCAATCTCGATATCGTTGATACGGACAATATCGGGCTCGAAGGCCATTCCATGGGCGGCTGGACCGTTCTGGCTGCGGCCGCGACCATGCCCGACGCCTACAAGGCCGTGGTGCTGGAAGGCTCGAGCACGGGTGCGCCCTTTGCCCAGGAAGGCTCGACCGAATGGCCGCGCAACCTGGCCGTCGTCTTCTCCAAATATGACGAATTCTCGCCGTTGATGTGGAATGTCGACCGCGCCCAGGACGTGGTGACCAGCCCCAAGCTGCAGGCCGTGTTCGGAACCACCGACCCGGTGGTCCCTGGCCAGGTTTACGGCGACATCGCCGCGGGCACAGCGCGCATGCTGACCATGCCCAACACCACCCATCCGGGCGACCATCTCTCGCCCGAGGCCATCGGCCATTCGATCGACTGGTTCGCCCAGACGCTCGAAGGCGCCGACCCGATCCCGTCGTCCGACCAGATCTGGCTGTGGAAGGAAATCGGCACGCTGATCGCCCTTGTCGGCTTCGTCGTGCTGCTTGCCGGCGCGTTCGAAATGCTGCTGGGAACGCAGGCCTTTGCCCATCTGCGGCAGGCCCCCGCTAAGGCGGCCTATGCGCGGCGCGATGCCAAATGGTGGCTGACCTTTGCCGTCAGCGCCTTTGTGCCCGTGCTGACCTATTACCTGTTCCTGGGATGGGGTGGCCAGCTCCTGCCCGCTTCGGCACTCCTGCCGCAGACCATTACCAGCCAGATCGCCTTCTGGGCGGTGCTGAACGGGCTGATCGTCTTTGCCCTGGGCTTTGTGCTCAAGGGCGAGCGGGTCGAGGCGCGCGGCAATGTGCTGGGCTCGCTGCTGATCGCGCTGGCGACGGTGGGCATCGGCTACCTTTTCGTCTTGGCGGCGGATTTCTTCTTCAAGATCGATTTCCGCTTCTGGGTCGTGGCGATCAAGCCGATGAGCCTCGTGCAGTTCAAGATCGCGCTGGTCTATCTGGTGCCGTTCACCCTGTTCTTCGTCCTGGCATTGCGCGGGCTCCATACCGGCCTGTCGGTGACGGGCGATAGCCGGGCCCGCCAGTATCTGGCCAATATCGGAGCGCTGGCGCTGGGTTTCCTGGTGTTCCTGGCCTTCCAGTATGGCTGGCTGCTGTTTGCCGGCCGCCTGTTCAGCCTCGAAGAGCCGCTGAACACGGTGATCGCCATGCAGTTCCTGCCGCTCATGGCGATCATTGCCTTCCTGTCCACCTATACCTATCGGCGGACGGGCAGCTATCTGCCGGGCGCGTTCATCAATGCGCTCTTCGTCACCTGGTACATCGTGGCCGGGCAGGCGACACAGTTCCCGGTGAGCTGATCCATAAAGGGGCCGGTCGAAAGACCGGCCCTTTTTCAATCCACCAGTTCGAGCGAGTTCTGCGAGACGCTGTAGCGGCTGAGTGTTTCCAGAAAGGTCATGCCCAGAAGGCTGGTCTGGAGCGCGCCGGCCTCGGTAACGAATGCCGTGACGTTCCGACGCACAATGCCGCCCACTTCAAGGCTGTCGAGCCGCACACGGGCCGCCATGCCGGTGCCATTGGCGGTGGAGACCGGCACCGAGTAGCGCAGGCCGGCGGCGTTGATGCCGGCGGCCTCGGCATCCGGCACGGTCAGCACCACGGCGCTGGCGCCGGTATCAAAGATCATTGGCGTGGTATGGCCGTTGACGGTGGCGTTGACTTCGAAATGCCCATTGGCGCTGCGGCGGAAGGTGGCCGTGCCGGTCTCGGCATCGACGATGGCAATGCCCGGCTGCAACTCGCCCGCTACGCGCCCGGCCACTCCGGTCAGCTCGTCGCGATAGGCATAGGCCAGCATGGCCACGGCGAACAGGCCGCCCCAAAGCACAACACCCCAAAGCAGTTCGGAAGCGCGATGGCGCCGCGCAAAAATGCCGCCGCTGAAGAGCACAAGCAGCACCAGCAGCGGGATCAGCTGGGCGGTCTGGGTCTGGGTGAGCCCGACAAGGCTTCCGGCATCGGCAATGATGACAAGCACGAGGCCCGCCGCGACCAGGATTGCCAGACCAATGAACATCATGCTGCGCCAACTCTTCCGCGTGCCCTCTTCGATAAAGGAAGCAATTGCAGGGATTTCAAGGCAGGGCCAGACCCGGCGCTGCCGCAGCACGACAAAGGGCTCAATTGCATTCGGCCCCGTTTCGCGCCACAAGGCGCTGCCCTGACCACGCCCAGCCGGATTTCCCATGGCCCCGCTCAACTCCGCCTTTGCCGATATCGTCGACCTGCTTGTGGCTGTGCCCGAGGGCGACGAAACAGCCGTTGCCGCCGTGCGCGAGCGCAACAGGCAGTTGTGCAAGCCGGTGGGCGCGCTGGGGGCGCTGGAGGAAATCCTGGAATTTCTTGCCCGCTGGCAGCATCGCAGCAAGCCGCGACTGAGCAATCCCATGGTCACGATCTTTGCTGCCAGCCACGGCGTGGCGGCGGAGGGCGTTTCGGCTTATCCGGTCGAACTGACGGCGCAGATGGTGCAGAATTTCACCAATGGCGGCGCGGCCGTGTCGCAGATCTGCGGCCTGCATGAAATCAACCTGCGCGTGTTCGAACTGGCGGTGGAACTGCCCACGGGCGACATCGCGGTCGAGGCAGCGCTGGATGACCAGATGTGCGCTGCGACCATCGCCTATGGCATGGAAGCGGTGGCCGGTAAGCCGGACCTGATCGGGCTTGGCGACATGGGTGTGGGCAGCACCACGGCGGCAGCGGCGGTTTATGCCGCGCTTTATGGTGGCACTGGCGCCGACTGGGCCGGGCGCGGCAGCGGGCTCGACGACGCCGGGCTGGCGCGCAAGGTGGATGCAATCGATCGGGCATTGGCGCACCATGCCGGGGCGCTGGATCACCCGCTGGCCATTCTGGCGCGCCTGGGCGGTCGGGAAATCGCGGCCATGCTCGGGGCGCTGATTGCGGCGCGGCACCAGAAAGTGCCCGTCATCATTGACGGCTATGTGGCGACGGCCGCCGCGGCCATTGCCCACGCGGTCAACCCGGCATCGATCAACCACTGCCTTTTTGCCCATGCCTCGGCCGAAGGCGCCCATCGCCGGGCGCTCGAGCGCATGGGGCAGGTGGGCCTTCTCGATCTCGGGCTGCATCTGGGCCAGGGCACGGGCGCAGCGCTGGGCGTGGTGCTGGCCAAGACGGCGCTGCACCTGCACGACAACATGGCGACCTATGACAGCGCCGGGATCAGCCGGCCAGTCTTGAACTAGCGGCGGCCATCTGCGGCACCATGATGCGCCCGAATTCGCGCACCAGCGCTTTTTCAAGCTTGCCGGCATCGGCCATGGCGACGATCACCTCAAGGGCTTCCTGGGGCGACTTTGGCGGTTTATAGGCGCGACGCTCGACCATGGCGCCATAGATATCGGCAATGGTGACGATGCGGGTGAGGTCGTCGATCTCCTGTCCGGACAGGCCGTCGGGATAGCCCGTGCCGTCGAGATATTCGTGATGGCTGCGCACGCTGCGCAGGGTCGCCTTGGCGATGTCGCTGCGACGGGCGAGATAATCGTAGCCGGTCAGCGGGTGCTGGCGCATGACCTGCATTTCTTCGGGTGTCAGGGCGCCCGACTTGTCGAGGATGTCGAGCGGCACGGAGGCCTTGCCGATATCGTGCAACAGGCCCGCCGTGGTGATGGTCATCACGTCGCGGCGGCGCATGCCGGTATGGCGGGCAAAGGCCGAGGCGGTGGCGGTCACCAGCATGCAGTGCTGGAACGTGCCCACATGGTGGCCGCGCACGGTGGCGAGCCACTGGTTGATCCCGACATCGTCGATGGCATCGGCAATCAGGCCCGAGGCGTTCTCGGCGCCGGCCGTGTCGAAGGCCTCGTCCTTGGCGAGGCTTGCAAACCCCTGGTCCAGCGCCTTGGCGCCGGCATCGATGGAGCGGCGAGCCGTGGCGGTTGACGAGATGCCGAAATGGGCCTCGATGGCTGCGTAGATGGCGTCCGGCTTTGTGTGGGTCGGCAAGACCGCATGGGCGCCGAGCAGCCTCGCATTGGCGCGGGTGACGCTGGTGTCGAGATCGGTCAGAAAGATGCGGCATCCCAGTCCGGGCCGGGCGAACAGCTCGCTCAGCCGCTTCATCGTGGCCGTACTGCGCAGGTCCACATCGAAGACGATATTTGGATCGTTGCGAATATCTGTTACGGTGAGCGTCCGCAACCCGATCGGTTCTGTATTCAGCGCCCGCGCAAACGCCTTGTAGTCGAGCGAGTCGGGGCTTTCCGTAATATAGAGAAGCCCTTCACTTCTTTTGGTTTGCAAGTCTTCCTCCCCAGGAAGACCAAGCATGCCGCAGAAGAAGTTTCGGAGGTCTTAAACAGATTTAGGAGGATTAGCCGGCCTCGGAGTAGATTTCGAGCCGGTTGCGGCGTTCCACGACCGGCGCCAATGCGTCCATGACGCGGGCGCGGGGGAAGGTGGCGATGACTTCGGTGCCAAAGCGCAGCTTGGAGAAAAGATCGAAGCGGCCCTGATGAAGGTCCATGATCTTCTGGACGATGGGCAGGCCCAGGCCCGCGCCCTGTTCGGCCGTCTTCTGCGCCAGCGAGCCCTGCCCGAAAGACGAAAGCACGGTTTCGATCTCGCTTTCGGGAATGCCCGGGCCATTGTCCCGCACGGAAACCAGCTGGCCGCCATCGCCACTGCGCTGCACGACAAGGGTCACCTTGCCGTGCTGCGGCGTGAACTTGATGGCGTTGGAAAGCAGGTTGAGGATGACCTGACGGATGGCGCGCTCGTCGCCCCACAGCTTGGGCAGGTGATCGCCGACGCTGAACACCAGCTCGATGCCCTTGGACTTGGCGCGCAGTTCCATCATGCGACGGCAATCGTCGGCAATGTCGACCAGCGACACGACTTCTTCGTTGAGCTCGTACTTGCCCGCTTCAATGCGGCTGAGATCGAGCAACTCGTTGATCAGGGTCAGAAGATGCTGGCCACTGCCATGAATGTCGCCGGCGTATTCCTTGTATTGCGGAACCTGGTGGGGTCCCAGCAGCTCGGACTTGAGCACTTCGGAAAAGCCGATAATGGCATTGAGCGGCGTGCGCAGTTCGTGGCTCATGGTGGCCAGGAACTGGCTCTTGGCGATATTGGCCTGCTCGGCATGGCGGCGGGCCTCGTCGGACATGTTGCGGGCTTCTTCAAGTTCGGCAATCAGCCGGTCCTTTTCGGCCTGGTGCGAAATGGTTTCGAGCTCGGAGCCATGCAGCTGGCGGGCGAGATAAACGAAAAAGATTTCGCCGCAGATGGCAACGGCGGCCAGCGTGTAGTTGAGCGTGCCACCCATGGCGATGAGCGCGATGGAAACGCTCAGGGTCACCGGCATGGTGCTGACCAGCGTGGCCGGCGGCAGGGTATGGGTGGCCACGGCATTGGCGGCTATGCTGACCAAGACCATGGCAAAGATCACCGGGGCCAGGTCCTGGGGATTGCCGACCAGCGTGAAGAGGGCGAGGGACGAAAGAGTGACACCCGCAACGCCTTCGGCGATCACAAATGTGGTGGTCCAGCGTTCGGCATTGAATTTGGCCGGATCGCTGAGCTTGAAGCGGCGGGCGGCGAGCACGACCACAAGCAGGCTCAGAATGACGAGACCCGCCCAGAGGGCGGTCAGCGCAACGGGAACCCAGAAGGTCGCGACGATGGCCAGAATGGCTACGATGGCTGCCATGGGCAGCGCGGCCGAAAGGCGCGAGTCGGCATAGTCATGGAGAAGTTCAAAGTCGAATTCGGCGCGCGTGCCCGAGCTGGACGTCAGACGCTGGCGCGCCTCCAGAACAGCATGCGAAGTGCGCCGGCTGTCCCGCCCTGCGCTTGCACGAAGATCGACATCTCTGGCCGGCTGGGACGGCATCGATACGCTACTCATTACTAAAAGGAGCGGACATAAAACGCGTCCGCCTGAACATGGCTGAGACACTAGGAGGGGCGTGGTTAACAGGCGGTGAAACACCGAAAACTGCCAGAGGTGGTTAAAACTTCCTGATGGCGCCCGCCTGTTTCATCGGCGCAATTTTATTGCGCAAACTGCAGCCATATGGCACTTACGCACAGCGCGCGGGGGCGTGACTGCTGATAACGCGAAATCTGATTTCACGAGGGTGTAATGGCGCTGGACAAGATCGACCGCAAAATTCTGACGCTCTTGCAGAAGGATGCGACCATGCCGGTGGCCGAGATCGGCCGCAAGGTGGGCCTTTCGACGACGCCGTGCTGGCGCCGCATCCAGAAGATGGAAGAAGATGGCGTCATCCAGCGGCGCGTGGCCGTGCTCGACCCGGCCAAGGTCAATGTGGGCGTGACAGTCTTCGTGTCGGTCAAGACCAACGAACACAATGAAGGCTGGATGCGCAAATTCGCCGGCGTCATCGACGAATTCCCAGAAGTGGTGGAATTTTATCGCATGAGCGGGGACGTCGACTACCTGATGCGCGTCGTGGTGCCTGACATCGCGGCCTATGACGCTTTCTACAAGCGCCTGATCAGCAAGATCAATCTGACCGATGTGAGCTCGGCCTTTGCCATGGGCCAGATCAAGTACACAACGGCCTTGCCGCTCGACTTCGTTCAGGTCGTGGACGACGACAAGTAATCAGCTGCCGAAATCGGCCGGTCCCATCGGGCGGGGCCGGCTGCCGTCGATATCGGTGACGTCGTAGAGCTGAGCCAGTTCGGCGGCCACCTGCACCTTGCCCGACTTCGCCATCAGTTCCGGGTCGCGCCACAGGGCGGCAATGACGCGTCCGACGAATTGCGGCGATTCCGAATTGCTGAGGTCAAAGAACTGGGCGGCACGCATCACCGCCTCGGTCCTCACCAGACCCGGATAAAGCGAGATGGCGGCAACGCCATGTGGCGCAAGCTCATGAGCGCAGTCGGCGGAAAGCTTGTCCATCGCGGCCTTGGCGACGCCATAGATAGCATTGCCGTCATGCTTCTGGGCGGCCCAGAGGGAGATATTGACGATGAGCCCGCGGCCGGCCGCGATCATGGCCGGTGCTGCGGCACGGGACGCGACAAAGGCAGACTTGAGATTGGTGTCGATCATGGCCGACCAGCGCCACATGGGCTGTTCCCAGAAGGGGCGGGGACAGGTGAACTCGCCGTCTTCCTCCATGCGCTCGTAACCGGGCCAGGCATTGTTGACGAGGATGTCGATACGCTGTTCCGCCGCCAGTACGGATCGCACAAGGGTATCAGTCGCGTCGGTGTCGGCGTGATCGCAGACATGGGTGACGAGCCGGCCGGGCAGGGCAGAGGCTTCGCGCTCGAGGCTATCGAGAGACCCCTCCCCCTGGGGATGGACAGCCGCCTGCACATCGGTTCGGGTGCGGGCGCTGACATGGACGGTGGCGCCCTGTGCGAGCAGGGCCAGCGCAATGCCGCGGCCGACACCCCGGCTCGCGCCGGTGACCAGCGCAACGATCTCGGTCATTCTGGAAATCTCCGTTCGTGCCGATGGTCTAGCCGCCGGTGACGCTCATGTGGCGGGAGACTGCGGGCTCGGTTCGGGTGCGGTCGAGCACGAAGTCGTGGCCCTTGGGCTTGATGATCATGGCATGGTCGAGCGCTGCATCGAGGCCGGCAGCGCCTCCCTCGCGCAGCGCATCGCGCAGGTTCACCTGATCGTCCTGCCCGAGGCAAAGAAACAGCTGCCCGGTCGCTGTGAGGCGGACGCGATTGCAGCTTTCGCAGAAATTGTGGCTCATGGGCGTGATGAAGCCCAGGGTGCCGCCGGTTTCGGCAACATGCACGTAGCGCGCAGGGCCGCCGGTGCGCTTGTCGAGACGGGTGAGGGTGTAGCGGCGGGCCAGCCGGTCATGGAGTTCGCGCAGGGGCAGGTAGCTGTCCACCCGGTCTATGCCCACCTCGCCCAGCGGCATGCCCTCGATCAGCGTCAGGCCCATGCCCCGGCCATGCGTCCAGGCCAGCATGGGCTCGATCTCGTCGTCATTGACGCCGCGCATGGCCACCATGTTGATCTTGATGGCGAGCCCGGCCGCCTGCGCTGCGTCAATGCCGGAAAGGACATCGGCGAGCCGGCCGCGGCGGGTGATGGCGGCAAAGCGGGCGGGGTCGAGCGTATCGAGCGACACATTGATCCGCCGGACGCCCGCGGCATGCAGGCCCTGCGCATGTTTGGCCAACTGGCTGCCATTGGTGGTCAGCGTCAGCTCCTCGAGGCCGTTGCCGATGTGCCCGCCCAGCGTGCCGACGAGATCCATGATGTCGCGCCGCACCAGCGGCTCGCCGCCGGTCAGCCGGATGCGGGTCGTGCCCCTTGCGATAAATGCCGAGGCAATTGCCTCCACTTCCTCAAAACTCAGGACCTCCTTCTTGGGCAGGAAGGTCATATCCTCGGACATGCAATAGACGCAGCGGAAATCGCAGCGGTCGGTCACCGAAATGCGCAGATAGGAGATGCGCCGGCCGAAGCTGTCGATGAGCGGTCTATGGGGAGGGGGAGCGATGGTCATGCCGCAAGTCTAGTCGCGCCCGATGCGAAAGCAAACGGGCAAACAAAAAGGCCACCTCGCGGCGGCCCCTGTCAAATGGCTGGGATCAGTGCCGGACCACGATGGTCGCGCCGACCTGAACGCGGTCATAGAGGTCGATCACGTCCTCGTTGGTGAGGCGGATGCAGCCCGAGGATACAGCCTGGCCGATTGACCAGGGCTCGGACGTGCCATGCACGCGGTAGAGCGTCGAGCCGATATAGAGGGCGCGCGCGCCAAGCGGATTGTCCGGGCCACCGGGCATATAGGCCGGCAGGTCGGGAACGCGCTTGCGCATGGCCGGGGGCGGGGTCCAGCCGGGCCACTCGGCCTTGCGGGTGATGCGGTTGGTGCCGGACCAGGTGAAGCCTTCACGGCCGACACCGATGCCATATTTCATGGCCTTGCCGTCTTCGAGCACGAGATAAAGGCGGCGCTCGCCGGTCTCGATCACGATGGTGCCGGGCTTGAAGGTGGTTTCATAATCCACCACCTGCTTCTTGATCGGGCTGCCGCCACGCGGATTGGTCGAGGCTGCGCGCTCTTCAAACGTATTCGTTTCGGGGTTGTACCAGACGGCCGCCGAGGCCGGAGCCACCACCATCGCCGCAAGCAGGAGCGACGTCACGAAAGCCGCCGCCAATTTCAATATGTTCATCCGTCCACTGGCCTCTGAACCGGCGCGATTCTCGGCCGGGGTAATTTTCGCTACTTACGTGGAATGCAATAAAGCGAAAAGAGACTGCGCCTTGTTTCCGTCATAAGTGCCCCAGCTTCGCCACATTGTGTTGCCGGCAGGTTACACGGATCGATCACATCGTCGTGATCAGGGCCGAAAGGCTCGCTTGACACCGTGCCCATCCGCCTGCCAAACCGCCCAAAAGCCTGATGGGAGGGCCCGGAGACATGAGTGAAGAGCTGAAGCGCCAGGCCGCGGCCATGGCGCTTGAAGAGGTAAGGCCCGGCATGCGCCTTGGCCTGGGCACCGGATCGACCGCCCGCCACTTCGTTGACTTGCTGGGCGAAAAGGTGGCGCAGGGCCTGGACGTCATTTGCGTGCCCACCTCGGAAGCGACCGACCGGCAGGCGCGTGCGCTCAATATTGCTCTCTCCGACCTCGACACGCTGGACCGGCTCGACCTGACCGTCGATGGCGCCGACGAGATCGACCCGGCGCTCAACCTCATCAAGGGTGCCGGTGGCGCCTTGCTGCGCGAAAAGATCGTGGCGGCCTCCTCGGACGCCATGATCGTGATTGCCGACGACAGCAAGATCGTCGAGAGCCTGGGCGGACGCTTTCCGCTGCCGATCGAGGTCAATCCGTTCGGACTGGGCGCGACGCAGCGGTCGGTTGCCGATGTCATGGCCAGCCATGCCGCCGAAGGGCAGGCGGTCTTGCGCCGCACCGCCGATGGCAAGCCCTATCTGACCGACGGTGGACACTATATTCTGGATGCTTTTTTTGGCCGTATTTCACGGCCAGAAGCTCTTTCGCGTGACTTGCTCGACATTGCGGGCGTCGTGCAGCACGGGCTGTTTCTCAACCTGTGCAGCAAGGCTTATGTGGCGACGCCGAATGGCGTAAAGATACTCAAGACTGGCAACTGACCAAAGGTGGATCGGGGCAATATGGCATTCTGGACGAACGCAAAGCTTGTGCGCGGCACAAAGGTAATGATGTGCGCGGCAATGACCGCCGGGGTGTTCGCCTTTGCGGCGCCGGTCTCGGCTCAGGAAGTGGCGCCTGAAATCCAGTCGCTGGCGCGCAAGTATATCGACCTGACGGACCGCGGCGCGGTGTTCGAGGTGACGGTGGTCGAAACCGGCATCGAAACCATGCGTCAGCTGATCCAGCAGAACCCGGAAATCACCGATGCTGTTTCCGACGCCATTGGCGTGGTCGTTCAGGACTACAATGGCCGCAAGGGCGAGCTGCTCGACCAGTTCGCACGTGTGTATGCCGTGCGCTTCACGCTCGAAGAAATGCAGCAGATCGTGACCTTCTATGAATCGCCGGTCGGCCAGAAGCTGGCTCAGGCCAATTCGGAGATCAATTCCGATCTCCAGGCCGTGATGCAGGTCTATACCAACAATCTAAAGCGCGAATTTTTTGCCAAGGTGCGCGCCGAACTGCGCTCCAAGGGCATCGAAATCTAGGCGGGCCTTGCGCCCCACCGGGCCCCGCCTTGTGCGGGGCCTTTTTTTATGCGAAGCGCCAGCCCATATTCATCGTCAGATGACGATAATGGCGGATGACTCCCGGGGGTATCATGGAATTCGATTTTGATCTGGTTGTCATCGGCGCAGGCTCGGGCGGCGTTCGGGCGGCCCGCATGGCTGCCACTTACGGCGCCAAGGTTGCCATCGTCGAAGAATTCCGCGTCGGTGGCACCTGCGTGATCCGCGGCTGCGTCCCCAAGAAGCTCTATGTCTATGCGTCCCGCTTCAAGGACCAGTTCGACATTGCCGAAAGCTTCGGCTGGCAGGTCGACGCCAGTTTCGACTGGCCCACGCTGGTGGCAGCCAAGGAAAAGGAAATTTCCCGGCTGGAACACGCCTATTCCAGCAATCTCGAAAAGCCGGGCGTCAAGATCATCCGCGACCGCGCCGTGGTCACCGGGGCCAATGGCGTGCGCCTCGTGCAGGAAGGGCGGGACCTGACGGCGCGGCATATTCTGGTGGCCACCGGTGCGCGTCCCTTCATACCCGATATTCCAGGCGCCGAATTCGGCATCACTTCCAACGAAGCGTTCGATCTGCCTCAACTGCCGCGCTCCATTCTGATCGAGGGCGGCGGCTATGTTGCGGTGGAATTCGCCACGATCTTTGCCGGTTTGGGCGTCGATACCGCCATTGTTTATCGTGGCGAGTGCCTGTTGCGCGGCTTTGACGAGGACATGCGGCGCGGGCTGGAAGCGGGGCTTACCGAGCGCGGCATCCGCCTGATCTACCAGACCAGCATTGCTTCGATGGCCAAGCCGGGTGACGATGTGCTGGTGACATTCAGCGACGGGGTGACGGCGCCTTTCGGCGCGGTAATGTTCGCCACAGGGCGCCGGCCCAATATCGATGGGCTGGGGCTGGAAACGGCGGGTGTCGCGCTGACAGATAGCGGCGCCATTTCCGTGGACGCCTATTCGCAGACCTCCGTCCCCAGCATATACGCTGTGGGCGACGTGACGGGCCGGGCGCAGCTGACGCCCGTGGCCATCCGCGAAGGCTGGTATTTCGCCGAGACGGTGTTCAACAATAATCGGCAGGCGGTCGATCATTCGCTGATCCCCACGGCCGTCTTCTCCGAGCCCGAAATCGGCGTTGTCGGCCTGACCGAGGCTGAAGCGTCAACCCACGGCGATATCGACGTCTACCTTGCCCGCTTCCGCCCGATGCAGAATACGCTCTCGAGCCGGACCGAGCGCATGGTGCTCAAACTGATCACGGAAAAGGACGGGGGCAGGGTGCTTGGCGTCCATATCCTGGGACCGGGCGCCGCCGAAATGATCCAGCTGGTTGCGATTGCCGTGGGCATGAAGGCGACCAAGGCTGATTTCGACCGCACGATTGCCCTTCATCCCTCGGCAGCAGAAGAGCTGGTGACGTTCAAGGCGCCGTCCTATGTCTATCGCGATGGGCAAAAGGTCTAGGCTCTTGCCGCTTGGCAGGGGCCCCCAGTCTTGATAGACCCCGCGGACACAGAGCTTGCCGGCAAACGAGACCTTTCATGACCACCTGGACCCCCAGCTCCTGGCGCGACAAACCCATCAAGCAGGTACCGGCCTATCCCGACCCTGCGGCGCTTGCGGACGCAGAACGCCAGCTGGCCAGCTTTCCGCCGCTGGTTTTCGCCGGCGAAGCGCGTGAGCTCAAGGCACGCCTGGCCGCTGTCTCCCGTGGCGAGGCCTTCCTGCTCCAGGGCGGCGACTGCGCAGAAAGCTTTGCCGAGCATGGCGCGGACCATATCCGCGACTTCTTCCGCGTGTTCCTGCAGATGGCGGTGGTGCTGACCCATGGCGCGTCCAAGCCGGTGGTCAAGGTGGGTCGCGTGGCCGGGCAGTTCGCCAAGCCGCGCTCGGCCGATACCGAAGTGATCGACGGCGTCGAACTGCCGTCCTATCGCGGCGACATCATCAACGACATCGCCTTCAACGAAGCCTCGCGCGTGCCCAATCCCGACCGCATGTTGCAGGCCTATCGCCAGTCGGCGGCGACCCTCAACCTGCTGCGCGCCTTCTCCATGGGCGGCTATGCGGAGCTGACCCGGATCCATGAATGGACCATGGGCTTCATGAAGGGCTCGAGCTGGGATGCGCGCTTCGAGGAAGTGGCGCGCCGGATCGATGACGCGATCACCTTCATGGCGGCACTGGGCCTCAATCCGGAAAACACCCCGGCGCTCAAGCAGACCAGCTTCTATACCAGCCACGAGGCGCTGCTGCTTGGCTACGAGGAAGCACTGACCCGCCGGGATTCGATCAGCAAGAACTGGTACGCGACTTCCGGCCACATGCTGTGGATCGGTGATCGCACCCGCAATCCCGATGAAGCGCATGTCGAGTATTTTGCCGGCATTCACAACCCCATCGGCATCAAGTGTGGGCCGAGCCTTGCCAATGATGACCTGCTGCGCCTGCTCGACCGGTTGAACCCGACCGACGAGGCTGGCCGCATCACCCTCATCTCGCGCTTCGGTGTCGATAAGGTGCATGAGCATCTGCCGCGCCTGATCGAGACGGTGCAGAAGGCCGGGCGCACTGTTGTCTGGTGCTGCGACCCCATGCACGGCAATACCGTCAAGGCGTCCACCGGCTTCAAGACGCGCCCGTTCGACCGCGTTCTGGGCGAGGTGAAGAACTTCTTCGACGTGCACCGCGAAATGGGCACCTATGCCGGCGGCGTGCATATCGAGATGACGGGCGATGACGTGACCGAATGCGTGGGTGGCGTCTCTGCCGTTACTGAAGCTTCGCTTTCGGATCGCTATCACACCTATTGCGACCCGCGCCTCAATGCCAGCCAGGCACTCGAACTGGCCTTCCTCGTTGCCGAGGAAGTGCATGCGCAAAAGCCGCTGCGCGAGGAGCGCATCGCCGGCGAATAAACTGCTGGAGCCATGCAACTGAATGCCTGCGGGCCGCATTCCTCCGGACGGGACGGGATTCGGCTCGTCCGACGCCGAAGGCGAATATAAGAGTGGGCAATGCCAAGAACCCTGTTTCCTAATGCGGCTCCGGAAACGCGAGCGCGGCTCGAACAGGACCCCACTCTCAGGCTTTTCAACACCTATGACTGGGCTTCCAATCCGCTTGGGCCGATCCCGGCCTGGCCGGAGAGCCTGAAGGGCGCGGTACGCCTTATGGTTGCCGCCTCCAACCCCATGGTCATGATGGTGGGGGAACACGGCATCCTGCTCTACAACACCGGTTACGCCGAATTTGCCGGCCAGCGGCATCCCCAGATATTCGGCATGCCGGCGCTGGAAGCCTGGCCGGAAATCGCCGACTTCAACCGGGTCAATATCGAACGCGGACTGCGCCGCGAGTCATGGACACTGCGCAACGAAGAACTGGTGCTCAACCGGCATGGCGAGCCTGAATCGGCTTGGATGGACCTCCATTACAGCCCGATCATGATGGATGATGGACAATCCATCGGCACGCTCTGCGTGGTGCATGAAACCACTGACCGGGTGCTGGCCGAGCAGGCGCTGGCGCGCAGCGAAGAACGCATGAGCCTGGCGATCAACGGGTCCTCCCTTGTCGGTACATGGGACTGGGACGTGGCCAACAACCGGGTGACGGCCGACGACCAGTTTGCGGCGCTCTACAATCTTGACCCCCTCAGGGTGGGGCTCGGCCTTCCCATCGAAGAATTCCTCCGCGCGATTCATCCCGAGGACGTGCAGCGCGTTGGCGACGAGATCGCGACGGCGATGCGCGACGGCACCGCTTACAAGTCCGAATATCGCCTGATCGGCCCCGATGCCCAGGTGACCTGGGTCGTGGCATCGGGCCGGCCGCGCCTGGACGCACAGGGCAAGGTATATCGCTTTCCTGGCGTCGTCATGGATGTCTCCGAGCAGCGGCGCGTTGCCGAGGCCCTGCGGGAAAGCGAGATCAGCTTCCGCACGCTGGCCGACACCATGCCGCAAATGGTCTGGGCGACGCGTCCGGACGGCTTTCACGACTACTACAACGCCCGCTGGTACGAATTTACCGGCATGCCGCCCGGCTCCACCGACGGGGAAGGGTGGAACGACATGTTCCATCCCGAGGACCGCGATGAGGCCTGGGCGCTGTGGCGGCGCTCGCTGGAAACCGGAGAGCCCTACCAGATCGAATACCGGCTTCGCCATCATTCCGGTCAGTATCGCTGGACCCTAGGGCGCGCCCTGCCGATCCGCGACGAAGACGGGCAGATCCTGCGCTGGATCGGGACCTGCACCGACATCCACGAATCCAGGGAAGCCGCGGACGAGCGGGAACTGGTTGCCCAGGAGTTGAGCCATCGCATCAAGAACATCTTTGCGGTCCTGACGGGTATTATCGGCCTTTCGGCACGCACCTATCCCGATGCCAAGCCCTTTGCCGACCAGTTGCGCCAGCGCATCTTCGCCCTGGGCGAGGCGCATGACTTCGTGCGCCCCCACAGCCGGCACTCCGAGCACCGCAATGGCCAGCGTCTGCTGTCAGACCTGATCGCCCGGCTGATGCGCCCGTATAACGAAGAAGGCGGCGCCGTGCGCGTGGCCTTCTCGGGCGACGATGTCACCATTGATGATGCAGCGGCCACCCCGCTGGCCCTGCTGTTCCATGAACTGGCGACCAATGCAGCCAAGTATGGCGCGTTGTCGAGCCAGGACGGACAGGTGAGCCTGGTCGGTCGGATCGAGGGCGAACAGTATGTCCTCACCTGGACCGAGACCGGTGGGCCGGAACTTTCGTCCGAGCCCAAGCTGGGCGGCTTCGGAACGCGTCTGGTGACGCTTTCGGTGGAAGGTCAGATGCGCGGGTCGCTCAGGCGCGAGTGGAAGCGCGAAGGGCTCGAGGCCATTGCCACCATGCCGCTGGCATCCCTCAACCGCTCCTCTAAGCTGCAACGCGCAGCCGAACCAGCCTGATCAGGTCGCGAGCGGCTGGTCGTCGTTCCAGCTGAAAAGCTTGAGCCGGCGCGGCGGGTTCGCATGGTCGCGCGCGTGCTTGGCGACGGCAAACGCCACGACATCACGCAAGTCGCGATCGGTTGCCGGCTTGGGCAACACACCCACCGTGCCGGGAACGCCGGGACCGAGCTGAGATGGATTGGCCGTCATGAACACCACGGTCACGCCATGGGTCTGGGCCAGGATCTTGCCGATCGTGCTCCCGGTGGGACCGTCGCGCAGATTGAGGTCTACCAGAGCGATATCGATGTCCGACGCATGGGCGAGCGCCGAGCGCTGATCCATCGCAATCGCCACCGGCTCGTGGCCCATGTCGAGCACAACATGCTCGATCTCGGTTGCGATGAAGAACTCGTCTTCGACTATGAGAATACGACAGGACATCAGAAGATACTTACGGGTAGGTCAATGTATTTGCTGTTGAGCAGAGCAGGAACTCATGGGGCTGCATTGCGGTTGCGCACATTTTGTTCCCATCCAGAGAATGTGATGACACACTGACGCTTCCGGGTTAGCAAATCGCCAACGGATGACCAAGCCCTGTTTAGCGGACATTAACCCTAACGCGCCATAAAGGTAGGGGAAACGTGTCCCGACGGGGGTAGGAAATGGTCCGAAATATCGTCAGCCCGGCCTTGGCCATCCTGGCCACATGCTCCCTGGGCACCGTCTCTTCTTACGCAGCCGACTACCCCGACCTTCGCCCGGCCTATGAACCGGCCTGGCAAACGGGCGACAATTCCATCCGGTTCGAGGGCGGCGTCCGCTACTGGATGAGCTGGGGACGTCAGGACGCAAGCTTCGATACCGCGATCGGCGAAGTCTTCGTTGATGTCGATGACCAGACCCATATCGGCGAACTGCATGGGCGGATCGACGACCTCTACACCAATACCTATCTCAAGGCGCAGGGCGGGCTGGGTCTGAACACCAGCGGCACCTATACCATCTCGCCCTCATCGGCTGGGGCCATCGGCCTGCGCTCGATGATCGGATATGCGGGCGCCGACTACGGCTGGATGCCGGTTGGCTCCATGGCAGACGGCTTCGCGCTGGGCGCCTTTGCCGGTTATGCCTATTGGAAGGACGCGCCCGATATCGGACAGGGCCGCATCGTGACCGGGTTCGACCTTCTGGGCAATCCTGTTGCTTTTGCCGAGGCGCGGGACGACTTCGACGTCCATGCTTTGCGTCTGGGCATTCGCGGCACGGCCGAGTTCGACATGTTCGACCTGCAGGCGGAAGTGGCCTATGTGCCTTATGCACATGTGACCGGCGTCCTGGGCGGCACGGGTGATGCCGGCTTTAACACCGGGCTGGGGACCGTCTATGAATCGGCACCCACCACGCTCACCGGCCGCGGGCACGGCGTCATGGCCGAAGGCATGGTTGGCTTCCGGCCAACCGAAAACCTGGCGCTGCGCGTTGGCGGCCGGGCCTGGTATGTCGAAGGCGACCTCGAAGCCACGATGAATGTCTATGGCGCGCCGCCGATGACGGTTCAGTCCACCATGGCCTCCGTGTTCCGCTATGGCGCCTTGTTCGAACTGACGGGCCGGTTCTGATCCTGGCGGGCGCCGAGCCCGCCAATTAGGGCATTTCCATGCCGGGGCGAATGCTCTAAGTCTGGCCCGCGCCCGGCCGCCCGGCCGCGCCTGTGAAGTGTTGCAACCAGGCCAGCATCATCGTGACCGATACGCTCAGAATAGCCCTTGCGCAGCTCAACCCGAAAGTGGGCGACCTGCCCGGCAATCTTGCGCTGGCGCGCAAGTCGTTGGCCGATGCGCAGGCTGCGGGGGCGGACATCCTGATGTTCTCCGAGCTCTTCCTCACCGGCTATTTTCCCGATGACCTGCTGTTCAAGCCGCAATTTGTCGCCGACGCGATAGCCGCTGCCCGCACGCTGGCGGGCGAAACTGCGGGCAGCGAGGTCGCGCTGATCCTGCCCACCATCTGGCAGGACAAATCCGGTCTGCACAACGCGGTTCTGGTCGCCGAAAAAGGCGAGATCACTGCGATCCGCATCAAGCGCGAACTGCCCAATTCCGATGTGTTCTATGAGCGCCGCTATTTCAGTGCCGGTCCGCTGCCGCTGCCGGTGACCATCAAGGGCGTCAGCGTCGGTATCCCCATCTGCGAAGATATCTGGCACCCGGCCGTTTGCGAGCACCTCGCCATGCGCGGCGCAGAAATCATGCTGTGCCCCAATGGCTCGCCTTACTGGACCGACAAGCAGCATATCCGCAAGGAACTGGTGCGCGCCCGGGTGGCCGAAGATGGCGTGCCGCTGCTCTACCTCAACCAGGTCGGCGGGCAGGACGAACTGGTTTTCGACGGCGCGTCCTTTGCCATCGAGCCCGGCGACAAGCTGGTCTTGCAGGGCAAGTCGTTCGAGACCGATTTCATCGTCTCCGACTGGCAGCGCGGCGAAAACGGCTGGACCTGCACCAACGGCCGCGTGGAAGAGCTGACCTCGGTGGACGAAGCGCCCTGGCGCGCCTGCGTCCTGGGCCTGCGCGACTATGTGCACAAGAACGGCTTCAGGGATGTCGTGCTGGGTCTGTCCGGCGGCATCGACAGCGCAGTGGTCGCTGCATTGGCCGTGGATGCGTTCGGACCGGAAAAGGTCCATTGCATAATGCTGCCCTACCGCTACACCTCCAAGGAAAGCCTCAAGGACGCTGAGGACTGCGCGGGCCTGCTCGGCGTGCGCTACGACGTGGTGGCCATTGGCGGCCCCGTCGACGAGGCCCTGAGGGAACTGGCGCCGATCTTTGGCGACCGTCCCGTGGATCTGGCCGAGGAAAACATCCAGTCGCGCATGCGCGGCGTCGTGCTCATGGCCGTCAGCAACAAGCTGGGCTCCATGCTGCTGACCACGGGCAACAAGAGCGAGATGGGCGTGGGCTACGCCACCATCTATGGCGACATGAATGGCGGCTACAATCCGCTCAAGGACATGTTCAAGATGCAGGTCTATGCGCTGGCCGACTGGCGCAACAAGAACCTGCCCGGCGACTGCCTGGGCCCCGCGGGCATGGTGATCCCCCAGGCGATCATCGACAAGGCGCCCAGCGCCGAACTGCGCCCCGACCAGAAGGACCAGGACAGCCTGCCGCCCTATCCGGTGCTCGACGATATCCTGCTCTGCATGGTGGAAGAGGAAATGTCGCTGGCCGAGATCGTGGCCCGCGGCCATGAGGCGGCGACGGTCCAGCGCATCGAACGGCTGGTCAATATCGCCGAATACAAGCGCCGCCAGTCGGCGCCGGGTCCCAAACTGTCGCCGCGCGCCTTTGGGCTCGGGCGCAGGTACCCGATCACAAATGGCTACAAGGACCCCACTCTCGGATGAGCGTCATCGTTCGCTGGGCCCCGTCTCCGACCGGGCGCATTCACCTGGGCAATGCGCGCCCGGCTCTGCTCAACTGGTTCTTTGCCCGTCGGCATGGCGGCAAATACGTGCTGCGCATGGACGACACCGATCTGGCTCGATCCACGCGGGAATTTGCCGATGCCATCGAAACCGATCTGGCCTGGCTCGGCGTCGAGCCCGATCTTCTGGTGCGCCAGTCCGAGCGCACGGCTCTCTACGATGCGGCGCGCGACCGGCTGATCGCGGCGGGCCGGCTCTATCCCTGCTACGAGACCGAGGAAGAACTCGACCGCAAGCGCGCTCGCGCTCGTCTCCTGGGCAAGCCGCCCATTTATGACCGCGCCGCCCTCAGCCTCACCGACGAGGACCGGGCGCGGCTCGAGGCCGAAGGGCGCAAGCCCCATTGGCGCTTCAAGCTCGACGGTCGGCCCGTCCAGTTCGAGGACGTGATCAAGGGGGCCCAGACGGTCAATACCGCTTCTATGTCCGACCCGGTGCTGATCCGGGCGGACGGTTCCTACCTTTACACGCTGCCGTCCGTTGTCGACGACATCGACCTGGGCATCACCCACGTGATCCGTGGCGAAGACCACGTGTCCAATACCGGCACGCAGATCGAGATTTTTGAAGCCCTTGGTGGCACAGTGCCGGTCTTCGGTCACCACAACCTTCTGACCGACGCGCAGGGGCAGGGCTTTTCCAAGCGCCTGGGCAGCCAATCCATCGCCGATTTCCGCGAAGAGGGCTACGAACCGCTGGCCATCGCCATCGTGGCGACCCTGACCGGCACGAGCCTTTCGGTCGAACCTTATGAGAGCCTCGACGCCATTGCCGCGAAGCTCGACTTCTCGATGATTTCGCACGGCTCGGCGCGTTTCGATCCGGCGGAACTGGATCATCTGAACGCCCGCCTCGTCCATGCCATGCCCTATGCCGAGGCGGCGCCTAGGCTGTCTTCGATGGGCCTTGAGGGTGAATCTGCCTGGCTCTTGCTGCGCGAAAACCTCGTCCGCTTCACCGACATTGCCGAATGGTCGAAGCTGCTCACTGGCCCGATCGAGGCCGACATTGCGCCCGAGGATGAGGAATTCCTCAAGCTGGCCAGGGCGCTGCTGCCGCCCGAACCGTGGGATGAGAGCACCTGGAGCCATTGGACCGATGCGCTCAAGGCCGCCACCGGCCGCAAGGGCAGGGCGCTGTTCATGCCGCTCAGGATGGCGCTAACGGGCCGTCACGACGGCCCCGAGCTCAAGTCCCTGATTCTCCTGCTTGGGCGTAAGGCGTGTCTGGACCGACTACCCTGACGGCACGATCCCCGAAGTGAACGATCCGCAGTTGCGCTTCGGTGGGGCTTGAGGCCACCGGACGCGCGACTTCCCCCGGGCCGGCCGGACGGCGGCGGGGCAAGGGCACATCGACCATGGCCACGGTGCTGACCGCTTCGAGCGGGGCAGCCTGGACCGGCACGATGCCGCGCGGATCGCGCAGCGGCAGCGGCACGCTCACGCCATCGATTTCAAGCACGGCGCGACTGCTGCCATCCTCTGCGGCCACCAGGTTGACGGCGCCGTCGGCAGCCGGAGCGGCGCGGCAGGAGGCGGTTGTGTCGAACTTGTTGCGATATGCAAAGGCGGTCGGCAGGCTCGTATAGGGCGTGCCGTTGAGGTTGCGCATCTGCTCAGGCTCTTCGCCCGGATTGGAATAATAGTAGAGCTCGACCGGCGTATTGGGACACATCTGGCTGCAGGTCTGCGCATCCTGGCCGAGATAATCGGACACGGTGGAATAACTGATGGGCCAGAAATAGCCGTCGCTGAGGCGCACGCAGACGCTGCGATAGGTGCTGTAGCCCTGGTAGCCCCAGTAGTCGCCGCCATCGACGAAGTCGCCGTCGGTAAAGTCGCCATCGCTGGTGCTGCCGAAGATGCGGTCGAAGAGGGTCTGGCGTTCCTGGGTGAAGGTGGCGCTGGAGCCGCGGTCGGTGCCGCAGCCGAAGCGCGCCATTTCCTGCAGGATGGCTTCACGCTGCTGACCCACTGCATTGGCCGATTCGACCGAGCGGGAAACCTGGGCAAACTGTTCGCGCAGGCGCAGCACGTCGCGCGCCACGGCCTGGCATTCGCGCGTCAGCGTGCGGCCGGCCTTGGCGTCGTCATTGCATCCGTCGCGGATATAGCGGCTCTCGGCATTCTGCACTTCGCGCTGCAACTGCCGGGCAGCCTGGGAATTGTTGTTCATCTGCCGGAAATCGCTGTTCCGGTCGAACTGGGCGAGGGCGCTTTGCAGGCGGGAACACTGGTTGGCCTGGGCATAGGCAAGGTCCACGTCGAGCGCCACCACGACCAGGGCCAGCAATACGAGGATCAGGGCACGCATGCCACTCAGTCTTAAAGTCACAACCATACCTGCCTGCCGGACGCGTTTCGTGTCGTCCTCAGCGCCCTTAAGACATCGCTAGGGCGAACGGAAGCATTATAAGGGCTTGCCCCCACACGTGATAGGGCGGCCATGTCACACTCTTGGGCGGAGACGCTCCCGCAAATGAAACTCGCCAGCCTGCGCGCCAATCGCCCCGATGGTCAACTCGTCGTCGTCTCGGCCGATACAACCCGTCATGTCGCGGCCGGACGGATCGCGCCTACCTTGCAGGCTGCGCTTGACGACTGGGATCGCGCCGCGCCCGAGCTCGAAGCGCTTGCCGCCCAGCTCGAAGCGGGCGCCATTGCCGGCCAGCGTTTCGATGTCGCTGCCGCACATGCCCCGCTGCCGCGGGCCTATCAGTGGATCGACGGCTCGGGCTACCTCAGCCATCTCGAACGCGTCCGCTCGCTCAAGGGCAGCAAGGATGCCGAATTGCAGTCCGTGCGGCCGCTGCTCTACCAGGGCGCATCGGACAGTTTCAGCGCGCCGACCGATCCCATCGTCGTGCCCGAAGACGACCTGGCGCTGGATTTCGAGGCGGAAGTGGTTGTCATCACCGGCCCAGTGCCGATGCGGGCGAACCGCGAACAGGCCGCCGCTGCGATTCGGCTCGTGGGCATCTGCAACGACACATCCCTGCGCCGCCTGGTGGTCGATGACCTGCAGAACGGCTTTGGCTTCTTTCACGCCAAGCCCTCCACCTGCTTTGCACCCATTGTCGCCACACCCGCCGCACTAGGCGATCTCTGGCGCGACAACCGCCTGCATCTGCCTGTGCGGATCGAGGTCAATGGCACCCTTTATGGCCAGCCCAATGCGGGCCAAGGCGTCCATTTCGATTTCGCCGACCTCATCGTCGAAGCCGCGCGGACGCGGGCGCTCGGAGCCGGCAGCATTATCGGGGGCGGCACCATTTCCAATGCGCATGACGAGACCCTACCGATAAAGAAGGACGGCATCGGCTTTGCCTGCATCGCCGAGGCGCGCACGGCCGAAAAGGCCAAGTATGGCGGGGCGCGCACGCCCTTCCTGGCGCCGGGCGATGTGGTCCGCATGGCCGCCGTCGACGCCTCCGGAGCCGCTGTCTTTGGCGCCATGGAGCAGCGGGTGCAGCTCCTCAACTGATTGATAACATTCGCGTGTTCAGGTTGGGCAGGTCACTGTCCCGTGTAAGGGTGCGGTACCGGCTGAGGGGAGCCGTTCGGCACGAGTTTTCAAGGTTCGAGGGTAACCGTATGCTCATCCAGAAGTTTTCTGTCCTTGCCGTCACCGTCCTGCTCGCTACCGGCATTGCCGGAGTCTTTGCCCAGGAGGCCTTCACTCCCCCCGCCACACCTCAAGAGGCCATCGCCATGCGGCAGGCCATCATGAAGCAAAATGGCGGCATCCTGCGTGGCGCGTCGCGGCTGAGCGGCGCTGAAGCGGTCACCGCCGCCCAAACCATTCTCGACAACTTCACCCATATGCCGGACCTCTTCCCCGAGGGCTCGGAGGGCGGCGACGCGCTTCCCGCCATCTGGCAGAACTGGGAAACCTTCACCGCCATCATCGAAACCGGCCGCGCCGGGGCTGAAGCAGCCCTGGCTGGCGCCGAGGCCGGTGATGCCGCTGCCTATGGCGCCGGCCTCCAGGCCGTCATGGGCACCTGCAACCAATGCCACGAGCAGTTCCGCAGCTGAGACCGGAACGCCACGGGCGTAAAGCATCGCCTCCAAAGCGATTGGGCGGCCTTCGGGTCGCCCTTTTTTGTTTTCGCTTGATTTCTTGCAGCCGCCCGGCCAATCTCCGCGCCATGACGACCCCGTGCACCATTACCTGCTGCATTATTACCTGCTAACCCAGCGTTGGCGGAGCGGTCTTCTTCATCCCGATAGCGAAAACGGATAGAGGCTCTCCCGCCAGCGGAGCGTTCTGCCCTTGAGCCTATGCTGCTTTCCGGGACAGAGCGTCACCAGTGACACTTTCGCCTGCCACAGGACGCCTTGATGACCCCGGCAAAGCCGCAGCTGACGCTCTATAATACCCTGACCCGCGCCAAGGCCCCCTTCGTGCCCATGGATGCCGGCAATGTGCGGCTCTATGCCTGCGGCCCGACGGTTTATGACTTTGCTCATATCGGCAATGGCCGCGCCGCCATCGTCTTCGACCTGCTGTTTCGGGTCCTGCGCCATGTCTATGGCCCCGAACACGTCACCTATGTCCGCAACATCACCGACGTGGATGACAAGATCAACGCGCGCGCGCTGCGCGATCATCCTGATCTGCCGCTCAACGAAGCCATCCGCAAGGTGACCGAGACCACCGCTGCACAGTACCAGAAGGATGTCGCTGCGCTCGGCTGCCTCGAGCCCACCGTGCAGCCGCGCGCGACGGAAAACATCGCTGAAATGCAGGCGATGATCAGCCAGCTGATCGCGCGCGGTCATGCCTATCAGGCAGGTGGCGAAGTGCTGTTTCGCACCCGCTCTATGCCTGACTATGGCCAGCTCTCCGGCCGCAATCTGGAAGACAATCTCGCCGGCGCGCGCATTGCCGTCGACGCCCACAAGGAAGACCCGGCCGACTTCGTGCTCTGGAAACTGTCCTCCGCCGAAGAACCCGGCTGGGACAGCCCCTGGGGCCGCGGTCGCCCCGGCTGGCATATTGAATGTTCGGCCATGTCCGAGCGCTATCTCGGCAAGACCTTCGACATTCATGGCGGCGGGCTCGACCTCATCTTCCCGCACCACGAAAACGAAATCGCCCAGTCCCGCTGCGCCCATGGCTCGCATGCCATGGCCAATGTCTGGATGCATAACGGCTTCCTGCAGGTCGAGGGCCAGAAGATGTCCAAGAGCCTGGGCAACTTCTTCACCATCCACCAGCTGCTCGAAACCGAGGATTTCGGCGGCCGCAAGTGGCCCGGCGAAGTGCTGCGCCTTGCCATGCTGATGACCCATTACCGCGAGCCGATCGACTTTTCCGTCCGGCGCCTGGAAGAGGCGGTAAACCTGCTCGAAAAGTGGGAACGCGCCGCTGGCGATGCTGAGCCAACAGTTGAGCTGTCGCCCGACCTCGTCGAGCGCCTCGCGGAAGACCTCGACACGCCCGGCGCCATCGCCCGCATCCACGCGCTGATCATGGACGAGGGCAGGGCCGAAGACGGACTGGCACTGGCAGCCCTCATGGGCATCACCATCAAGCGTGAAGTCGCCGTGGACGATGCGGTCGCTGAAAAGGTCGCCGCCCGCGTTGCCGCACTCAAAGCCAAGGATTTCGCCGAAGCCGACCGCCTGCGCAATGAACTGGCGGAACAGGGCATTGCCCTAATGGACTACAAGGACGAAGCGGGCCAGCGCCAGACCAAATGGGAGGTGAAGCGGTAAATGTCCGCTCTCCTGACAGCCCCTGTCACGGCGTCGCGATCAGGTTTTGTCTCCACATCAAGGGAGACACTGCAATGATCGATCACGCCGGTATCCTCGTCGCTGACTGGGCGAAGTCAAAAGCCTTTTACGATGCTGCCTTTGCACCGCTCGGCTATTCCATGATTGCCGAAGTGCCGCCCGAGCATACGGGTGGCGTCAAAGTCGGTGGCTATGGCAAGGACAAGCCGGATTTCTGGCTGACCGAGAGCAAGACGGTAGGGCCGGGCCTCCACTTTGCCTTCAAGGCCAATTCGCAGGCCGAGGTCGAAGCCTTCTACGCGGCGGCGATGGAAGCAGGCGGCACGGACAATGGCGCCCCCGGGCCGCGCCCGCACTACCACGAGCACTATTATGGTGCCTTCGTGTTCGACCCCGACGGAAACAACGTGGAAGCGGTCTATCATGGCGGATAGCAAGGCTCATACCGGTGGCTGCCAATGCGGCGCCGTGCGTTTCAGGGTGACCCGTCTGGGGCGCCCATCCATCTGTCACTGCCGCATGTGCCAGAAGGCCTTTGGCGGCTTTTTCGGACCGCTCGTTACCGCGCACAACGCGGTCTGGACCCGTGGCGAACCAAAGTGGTTCCAGTCGTCAAACGCGGCCCGGCGCGCCTTTTGCGGCGATTGCGGCACCCCGCTTGCCTATGAGACCCGCTTCGGACTTGAACTGGCCATCGGCGCCTTCGACGAGCCGACGGTTGCGGCTCCCGAAATCCAGGTCAATCTCGCCGACCGCCAGCCGTTCTTTGCCGGACTTTCGGGCCTGCCCGAGCGCCACGAGGTCAGCGATGAATGGCGCGACTTCCTCGCCGGCATCCATTCCAACCAGCATCCGGACCATGACACGACCGACTGGCCCCCGAGGGAGGATAGTTGATGAAGCGCTATGCCATGGAAGTCAGCGGCGGTTGCCAGTGTGGCGCGGTGCGCTACCACGCGAGCGAAATGCTGAACAATTCCCACGTCTGCCACTGCCGCATGTGCCAGAAGGCGGTGGGCAATATCTTTGCCGCCCTGGTCGCCGCGCCGCGTGAGGCCATCACCTGGACGCGTGGTGAGCCGGCCCGTTTCCGCTCCTCCGAGCATGTCGACCGCGGTTTTTGCGCCAAGTGCGGCACGCCGCTCTTTTATGACAATGTCGAGGGCGGACGCGTTAATTTCACCATAGGGTCACTCGATCACCCCGAACTCTTCCCGCCCGCTGCCAATACGGGCACGGAGGGCATGGTCCCCTGGTTCAAAACTCTGTTGTCCATCGAGGATGGCGGGGCAACCGAACAGCCGGACCTTAAGGACTGGTGGAGCGGCATCAAGGCCACCAACAACCAGCATCCCGACCACGACACGGCCGACTGGCCGTTAAAGTAAGTATTCCGAGTTAGGCTTTTTTCATGTCCCGCGACCGCCTTTACCTCTTCGACACGACCCTGCGCGACGGTGCCCAGACCGCCGGCATCGAGTTTTCGCTGGAGGACAAGATCGCCATTATTGGCCTGCTTGAAGAGCTGGGCGTGGACTATATCGAGGGCGGCTATCCCGGCGCCAATCCTGTCGATACGGCGTTCTTCGAAAAGAAGCGCAGCAAGAAGGCGACCTTTACCGCGTTCGGCATGACCAAGAGGGCGGGGCGCTCGGCCGCCAATGACCCCGGCGTCATGGGTCTCGTCAATTCAGCTGCCGAGGCCACCTGCTTTGTTGCCAAGGCTTGGGATTTCCAAGTCGAACTGGCTCTTAGCTCCACCACTGACGAGCATCTCGAAGGTATTGCCGACACGGTGCGCACTGCCGTTTCCGTCGGCAAGGAGGCGCTTATCGACCTCGAGCACTTCTTTGATGGCTACAAGGCCAACCCGACATACGCGCTGGCCTGCGTGACCACTGCGCTGGAGGCCGGGGCCCGCTGGGTCGTGCTGTGCGACACCAATGGCGGCACCATGCCCTCGGAAATCCGCGAAATCGTGGGCGCGGTGCTCAAGGTCGCGCCGGGCGAGAGGCTCGGCATCCACCCGCATGACGATACCGGACAGGCCGTGGCCAATGCGCTCGCGGCCGTTGAGGCTGGCGTGCGCCAGGTGCAGGGGACGCTCAATGGGCTGGGCGAGCGCTGCGGCAATACCAATCTCATCACGCTGATCCCCACGCTCGTGCTCAAGCCCTACTATGCCGAGCGCTTTGAAACCGGCATCCGCCCGGAGCAGCTGGAACGGCTGACAAATATCTCCCGCGCCTTTGACGACCGGCTCAACCGTGCCCCGGCGCGGCAGGCGCCCTATGTCGGCGCTTCCGCCTTCGCCACCAAGGCGGGCATTCATGCCTCTGCCCTGCTCAAGGACTTTTCGACCTATGAGCATGTGCCGCCCGAAAGCGTCGGCAATGAACGCTCCATCATGGTCAGCCAGCAGGCGGGCAAGTCAAACCTGCTGACGGCGCTGGCGCGGCACAATATCGAAATCGAGAAGGACGATCCGCGTCTCGAAAAGCTTCTGGCCATCGTCAAGGAACGCGAAGCGCGCGGCTATTCCTATGACGGCGCCGACGCCTCCTTCTGCGTTCTGGCGCGCCGGGTATTGGGCACCTTGCCCGAATTCTTCCATG
Organism: Pseudomonadota bacterium; assembly: GCA_023391095.1. Lineage (GTDB taxonomy): Bacteria > Pseudomonadota > Alphaproteobacteria > Rhizobiales > Devosiaceae > Devosia. The sequence continues at coordinate 45,176 of JAEWBN010000003.1, read as the reverse complement.
TCGAGAATTACCGGGCCTCGGTCGAGCGTCGGCACAATGCGATGGGCGAGGAAATCACGGTCACCGAGGCAGTGGTGAAGATCCGCGTCGAAGGCGAACTCCTGATGTCCGTCGCCGAAGGCAACGGCCCCGTCAATGCGCTCGACCTTGCCCTGCGCAAGGACCTGGGCGTCTATTCGAGCCGGATTGAAGACCTCGAACTGGCCGACTTCAAGGTGCGTATCCTGGACGGTGGCACGGGCGCGGTCACCCGTGTACTGGTCGAGAGCCGCGATGGCGCCGGCGAGCGCTGGGTGACGATTGGCGTATCCCCCAACATCATTGATGCCTCGTTTGAAGCTCTATATGAATCCATCACATATAAGCTGTTGAAGACTGAAGCGGCGCAGGATTCGACACTGGGGGCAAATGACGGCCGGGCGGCGCGCGCCACCGGCTGAGGGACAATACCGGGAGGGCAAACTGGCCGAAACCGCTCCGAATAGACCACTTCTCCTGACGATCGGGGCAGCCGCGGTCACCTTGCTTGTCGTTTTGGGCGTGCTCACCGGGCCGTCCGTGGCGACCTGTTTCAACTCTCCCGAAGGCATGGGCCAGTGCCTGCGCGGCAAGATGGCCGAAGCGGGCCTCGTTCCAGCCGCGACAGTCACCGAGATGGCCGATGCTGAAGTGGCTGAAGAGCCGACGGCCCAGGTCGCCGCGCTCGAAGAAGCCATTCCCGAGGAGCCGGCGCTCGATGTGACGCCGCCGGCGGAAGTCGATGCGGCCGCAGCGGAAAACGTCATCACGGCAACCTTTGGCCTGTTGCGCGCCGAGCCTGATGGCTCGGTGGTGATCGCCGGTAGCGGGACGCCGGGTTCTGAAGTCGAAGTCTTCGCCAATGGCGAAAAGCTCGGCGCGACCACGGTCGAGCAAAGCGGCGACTGGGTGTTCGTGCCCGATGCGCCCCTGCCGCCGGGCGGGCTCGAAATCACGCTGGGCGAGGCCGGCAAGGCCGGCCAGTCCGACGAGGCTTTCATCGTCGTCATCAACGAAGACAAGACCAGCCAGCCATTGGTCGTCGCCAGCACGCCGGGGCAGGCCAGTGAAGTGCTGCAGGGGCTCGAACAGCCTGTGCAGACCGCCGCTGTTGCGCCGGAGCAGGTTGCCGTCGAAGCGCCCAGCGCGGAAGCCCCGGCAGTAGAAGCTGCCCAGTCTGGCGACGCCGTGCCTGCGGGCGACGCGGCCGCGCCGGAACCGGCGACGCCGGCCGACGAGACCGCGGACACGCCGGCCGACGCGAGCGCGGACCTTGTGGCTGCCGACGAGCCGGTCGCTGCCACGGTGTCGGATGAACCTGCGGTTGATGAGCCTGCTGTTGCAGAGGACGCGGTCGAACCTGCAGCAACGACCGAGGTTGCCGCGCAGCCCGAAGCGCCTGAAGCGCCTGAAGCGCCCGCAGAGCCCATCGAAGCGGTGCCTGCCGTGACGGAGACGGAAGCGGAGGTCGCTGCGGTGACGCCTGCCGAGCCTCCCGCCGCGCCGGTCGCCGCCGCCTGGACGTCTCCCACCATCGACGCCATCGAGATCGAAGGCGAGCGGAGCTTCTTTGCCGGCGCTGGTCCTGATGGCGGCGTGATCCGGCTTTACGTCGATGACACTTTCGTTGCCGACGCTCCCGTCGAGGGCGGCCGCTGGCTGATTGAAGGCGGCGCCGTGCTGACCAAGCCCAACCAGCGCATCCGCGCCGACCTGCTCTCGCCCGGCTCAGCGGACGTCGTGGGCCGCTCGGAGGTCGATTTCGTGGTTGAACTCCCGGTCACCGATGCACCGGTTGCGGTCGCTGATGCGCCGCAGGTCAATGACTCGGGTGTTGCACCTGCAGACCCGGGGCCCCAGGCCCCCGCGGCAGACCCGGCCGCCGCACCGTCTGATCCCGCCGCGCCGGCTCCCGAACCTCCGGCTCCTGAGATCGCCGCGACGGAAGCGCCTGCCGTGAAGCCCGTGGCGGATAGTGCCAGCGCAGATAGGCCGACCGCGGTCTCAGCCGAGGCAGAACCCGCGGTCACCGAGCCGACTCCGGCCTCTGAACCCGAGCCTGTAGCTGCAATAGCGGATGCTCCCTCGGCCGCCGACGAGCCCGCCATGGTCACCGACGAAACGCCAGCGGTGCCCACCCTGGTGGCCGTTTCCGTCGGCGACCCCGAAGCCCAGCGCTTTGCCTCGGGCAAGGCCATCATCCGGCGCGGCGACAATCTGTGGACCATTGCGCGCCGCGTCTATGGCGAAGGCATCAAGTATACGACCATCTATGAGGCCAATACCGGCCAGATCCGCGATCCCGATCGGATCTATCCCGGCCAGGTGTTCAGCCTTCCGACGGGCCAGTGACAAGGTGAGAGCGGCGCCCCCTGGGCGCCGTTTCTGTTGGGCGGGTGAGTTGGGGATTGACCTTGGACCGTCCAGACCCCATCTTCCATCGTAATTCAGCGATCAACCGCAGTCCGGCCCCACCAGCCTGCGGATTTCAGGGGATGAAGCGAGCAATCCGGCTGCCGGATCGGGCTTCAATGCAGCGCCATGCGTGACGACGATATTGCCAACATCATGCGGGCCCTGGGCCATCCGGTGCGGCTCGAAATCCTGCGCATCCTGGCCACCCAGCAGCAGGGTCAATGCTGCTGTGCCGACGTGACCGAAAGCCTACCGCTGGCACAGTCGACCGTGTCGCAGCACATCAAGGTGCTGCTCGATGCCGGCCTGATCGAGCGCAAGCCGCATGGCACCCGCAACCGCTACTGCGTCCGCCGCGATACGCTGACCGACCTCAATGCTGCCTTTGGCGGCCTTCTGCAGGGGCTGGCTCCGGCTCCCGCAATCCGGGAAACGGAAACCGCCTGATGGCTCAGAACAGCGCTGATAAGAAGCCGTCCGTCAGCGCGGACGAAGGATCCGTTTTCGCTACGGTTCGCAACCTCTGGCCCTATATGTGGCCCGCCGACCGGCCTGACCTGCGCCTGCGCGTTATGCTCGCCATTGGCGCGCTCTTGGCCAGCAAGGTCGCGACTACGCTGATCCCCTTTGCCTATAAGGGCATTATCGACAGCCTCGATGGCTCGACCCCGGACAGCGCCCTGATCCTGGGCCTGGCCGTTCCCATCGTGCTCGTCATCGCCTATGTGCTCGGCAATGTGTTCGATGCCGGCTTCCAGCAGCTGCGCGATGTACTGTTTGCCAGTGTCGGCCAGAATGCCGTGCGCAAGCTGGCTTTGCAGACCTTCCACCATATGCACCGCCTGTCGCTGCGTTTCCATCTGCAGCGGCGCACCGGCGGGCTTTCCCGCGTCATCGAGCGCGGCACCAAGGGCATTGAATCGGTCGTCCGCTTCGCGATGCTCAACATCGCGCCCACCATTGTCGAATTCATCGTCGTTGCGGTGATCTTCGTCTGGCTGTTCGGGATTTCCTATCTTGGCGTGCTTGTGGTGATGATCTGGGCCTATCTCTATTTCACCATCAAGGCTTCGAATTGGCGCATCTCGATCCGCCGGGACATGAACAATTCCGACACCGACGCCAATGGCAAGGCCATCGACAGCCTGCTTAACTTCGAGACGGTGAAGTACTTCGCCAACGAGAAGATGGAAGCCGAGCGCTATGACCGCGCCATGGCCAAGTACGAGCGCTCGGCCATCCGCATCTGGACTTCGCTGGGCTATCTCAACTTCGGCCAGGCCCTCATCTTCTATGGCGGCTTCCTCGCCATCTCTATCATGTCCATCCTCGGAGTCATGGACGGCTCGCTGACGCTGGGCGATTTCGTGCTGCTCAACACCTTCCTGATGCAGATCTACCGGCCGCTCAATTTCATCGGCTTTGTCTATCGCGAGCTGCGTCAGGGGCTCACGGACATCGAGGAAATGTTCAAGCTGCTCGACCAGGACCCCGAGATTGCCGACGCTCCGGACGCCAAGGCGCTTGCCGTGACCGGGCCGGTCATCCGCTTCGAGGACGTCACCTTCCACTATGACCCCGAGCGTCCCATCCTCAAGGGCGTGAGCTTCGAGGTTCCGGCCGGCAAGACCGTTGCCATCGTGGGACCGACCGGCGCGGGCAAGTCGACTATTTCGCGCCTGCTGTTCCGCTTTTATGACGTGACGGGCGGCCGCATCACCATCGACGGGCAGGACATTCGCACCGTGACGCAGGAAAGCCTGCGTTCGGCCATCGGCATGGTGCCGCAGGACACGGTGCTGTTCAACGACACCATTGGCTACAACATCGAATATGGCCGTCCCGGCGCGTCGGAAGCCGAAGTCCGCGAAGCCGCGCGCATGGCCCAGGTCGGCCCGTTCATCGACGCCTTGCCCAAGGGATACAAAACTCCGGTGGGCGAACGCGGCCTCAAGCTCTCGGGCGGTGAAAAGCAGCGCGTGGCCATTGCCCGGACCATTCTCAAGGCGCCGGCCATCCTGATCCTCGATGAAGCCACATCGGCCCTTGATACCAAGACAGAGCGCGACATTCAGGCGGCGCTGGACGAGGTGTCGCGCAATCGGACCACTGTGGTGATCGCCCACCGCCTTTCGACCGTCGTCAATGCGGACGAAATCCTGGTCCTGCGCGATGGCCAGGTGGCCGAACGCGGCAATCACCAGGCGCTGCTCCAGCATGACGGACTTTATGCCCAGATGTGGAGCCGCCAGCGCGAAGCCAGCGAAGCCGCCGAACTCCTGGCGCGGACGCAGGATGATCCGGACGGCTTCGTCAAGCGCGGCACGCCTGCCGCCGAATAGGCGTTAGGCAGTGGCCCGGCCGCGGCTGAAGGCGCGCCCGGCAAAGAGCGCCGCCGTCATTCCGAGGCAGCAGGCCAGAAGGAACACCCAGCCCGAGACGGCGCCGGCGTGAATGCCTGACAGCAGTACCCCGACCGTGCAGCCCAGCGCCGTCATGGCACCCCAGCCCAGCAGCAGGCCGCCGACAAGGCCACGCACCACTTCATTGCCCTTGAGCCGCCGCGGCTTGAACTGCCCGGCGGGCAGTGCCGTGATGAAGCTGCCCCCGATCAGGCCCATCACGAAAAGTCCGTTGTTGGATAGCAGGGTTTCCTTGATCACCGTGGCGCAGCCGCGCAGCGTATCGAGGCCGAAAAAGCTCGAGGGCAGGGCACCGGCATTGGTGCCCACCGTGCGCACAATGCTGCCCAGCTCGGCGGTGACGCCCAGCGGCGCAACGCGGAAATAGGCGAGAGTGGAGATAAGGCCGACGAGAACGCCCGCCACAACAGGCGGCCAGCGGCGCACGAAGATGCGCTGGCGGGCTTCTTCCAGTGTCAGCGGGGCAGTTGGACCCGTCTCCGCCGGCCGGCCCCACCACAGCGCGGCGGCAAGCAGCGCACCCAGCGCGACCAGCGTTGCCGCAAGCGCACCGGCATAGCCCAGCCAGTGCGGTAGCCAGCCGACAAAGGCGTTGGAGGTCATGGCCAGGAACAGCGGGTTCCAGGTGTAAAAGCCCAGCCCGAAGCCCGCGGCCGCCCCGACGATGGCGAAAGGCGAAATCACCGACCCTTCGGCCAGCCGATAGAAGTGCGCCGAGAGGCAGGAGCCGGAAATGGTCATGCCCAGCCCGAACGCAAAGGCCGCAATGACCAGCGTCAGGCTCACCGGACCCACATGGGCCGTGGGCGGCAGGCGGTCACCGGCCGGCGTCGGCAGCCAGGCACCAAAGATCATCGTATAGCCGATGGCGCCAATGGCCAGCGCCACGAGGATGGCGATGACGCCATTGGGCTCGCGCCGTTCGATCAGGTCGCGGAAATTGCAGTAAAAGCAGAAGCGGCTGCGTTGCAGCACCATGCCGAAGGCGGTGCCCAGAACCAGCGACATGGCAAGCGGGCGGCCTTCCGGGCCTGCGGCGTCGAGCGTGACGAACCCCCAGCCGATCAGGGCAAGGAGAAAAAGAGGGATGCCGAAGCGAAAGGCCGGCTGCTGCATGGATGGTCCCCGATAATGCACAAAAGCGGGCGCATGAAGCGCCCGCCGGATCGTCTTGATTGCCCTGGAAGCTTAGATCTTGCCCCAGACAGTGCCTGTGGGGTTTTCGATCGGAACGCCAACGGCATTGCCGTATTCGGTCCAGGAGCCATCATAGTTGCGCACCTCGTAGCCCAGGATGCGGTTGAGCACAAACCAGGTGTGGCTCGAACGCTCGCCGATGCGGCAGTAGGTGATGATCGGCTTGCTGCCGTCGATGCCGAGTTCGGCAAAGGCCGCACGCAGCTCGTCGGGCGACTTGAAGGTGCCGTCCTCGTTCACTGCACCACCCCAGGGGAAGTTCACGGCGCCCGGAATATGGCCAGCGCGCACGGACAGTTCCTGTACGCCTTCGGGTGCAAAGATCTCGCCGCTGAATTCCTTCGGGCTGCGGATATCGACCAGCGAGGCATCGACGCGGCCTTCGACGACGTCGAGCACATCGGTCAGGCGGGCGCGCAGATCGGACGGCTCATCGGCCAGGGCAATTTCGGACGGCGCATATTCGGGCGTCGCCGTGTCGAGCGGCAGGCCCTGGGCTTCCCAGAACTTCCGGCCGCCGTCGAGCAGCTTCACTTCGCCAAGGCCGTGGACGTCGAACACCCAGGCGCCCCAGGCGGCGAACCAGTTGTTGTTGTCGCCATAAAGGACGATCGTGGTGTCCTCGGTGACGCCGGCTTCGCGCAGGATGGCTTCGAGGCCATCGGCGCTGACGATGTCGCGGCGCACGGTGTCGACCAGGTCGGTATGCCAATTGAGGTTGAGGGCGCCCGGAATGTGGCCGCGCTCGTAAACGCCCGTGTCGACGCTGACTTCAAAGACGCGCACGTCAGGATTGGAGAGGTTCTGCTCCAGCCAGTCGGCGGTCACCAGCGGGCCTTCCTGTGCCATGACCGGCACGCTGAGCAGTGCAACGCTCGCGACCAGTGCCAAGCTCTTCTTCAATCCCATTCTTATTGCCCTCATGTTGGTATCTGGGTGTGTGGCGTCATATTGGAAAATTATTCCTGCGCCCGCAAAGCACGCCGGGCTAAACTTGTTGGCGGGGAAGGAAAATTTGGCGAACCTGTGGCGGGCCTGTGGCAAAGAAAATCTATGGATCGCCACAAAGCGACCGGGCGATGCGCTAGACTGCCAGCACCGCGAGCCCGGCATTGACGCTCAGGATGGCGATCATCGCCATGCCCAGACCCCAGAAGAAGGAGCGCAGACGGCTCGCTCCTGCCCAGTAACTGACGGTGAAGCCGAACCGGGCGAGGGTGTAGGCCAGGGCAGCGGCCAGCACCACGACATTGGACACATCGAGCATGGCGAGGATCGCCAGTGCAGGAACGGCCATTGCGGCCGATTCCAGATTGTTCTGAAGCGTGCGGGCAGCGCGACCGGCAAACCCGTCCCGACTGAGCGGCGTGGCGCGGTCGGTAAACACAAAGGCTAGTCCCTTCGAACCCACCGTGTTCAGATGCTGCACGGCGGCGGAGACAAAGACGAGCGCGCCGGTGGCGAGCAAGGCAGATATTACAAACATGAACGAAATCCTGGGCTGGTCTTCCGCTCAATATCGTGGTTCGATTTTGCACAGGCAACGCGTAGTTATGCGCTCCAACTGTGCAGGATTGTTCAAATTGAAGGCGCCCGATCTTTCCGTCATTGCCGCGCTCGAAAGCGCCGGGAGCTTTACCGGCGCAGCCCGTCAGCTCGGCGTGGCGCACACCACAATCGCGCGAAAGCTTGCTGCGCTCGAAATTCATTACGGCACGCGTCTGGCTGATCGGCGCGACGATGGGGTGGTCCTCACTCCGGAGGGCGAGCGGCTGCTGCTGAGCGCCCGCCGTATCGAGGCGGAGCTCGCGGGATTAGAGCGAGAGATTACCAGCCGCGATCACCGTCTCACCGGACACATCAAGCTGACCACTGTCGATGTGCTGGCCTGGGTCTATATGCCGGTGCTGTCGCGCTTCCGCGCAACGAACCCGGAGATCGAGCTGGCGGTCGAGGTCGGCACGGAACCGCGCAACCTCTCGCGACGGGAAGCCGAAGTGGCACTGCGCGCCACCAACAGTCCCGACGAACACCTTTTCGGCCGCAAGCTGGCCACGCTGGATTTTCGTCCCTATGCGCGGGCCGAGCTTGCCGCCAAGCCCGAAGCCCTGTCTTGGATCGAATATGGCAATCGGGACTGCAGCCAGCCGGCAGCGCGCTGGCTTCGGCGGACGCATCCCGCTGCACAACCCGAGGCGAGCGTGCCGACGCCCTTGATGATGTTCCGCGCCGTCGAGATGGGGCTTGGGGCGGGGCTTATCCCCTCTGTGATCGCCGAGACGTCGCCGGGCCTGGTGCGGCTCTCTGACGACGTCGCCTTTTCCATCGACGTCTGGTTGCTGACGCCGATGGAATTGCGCCAGACGGCTCGGATCAGAGCCCTCTTCGAAGCCTTTCAACAGCGAGACGGCAATGCCTGAAGCCAGCCTGCGCGCGGCACGCTGGACGCGCATCCGGGCCAATGGCACATCGCCGTTCCGCATTCCAATCGTGCGGCACAGGCCTTTTGGCGCCGCGCGCTGGACAGCCGCCAGACCGCCTGCCGCGACAACTTCGACGGCGACTACTGGTGCCTTTACGGTCTTCAGACATGAAAAAGGCCCGCATCGCTGCGGGCCTTATTGTTTGGTTTATTCCGCCGCATCTCTTCGGCTGACCACGGTGACGCCATTGGCTTCCTTTTCGGTCAGCCCCAGGTCCTTGGAGACGATATAGCGCTTGGCGCCATCGGCATCCTCGGGAACCTCCACAGCCATGCCGTCAAACCCGGCGGGCGCGGCCATCGCCGGCTTGCGGCGGAACGGGCTCGACACCCAGCCACCGGCGCGAGCCGACAGCTCGCCCAGCCACTTCATCTGCCGCCACATCACGGTCGGTGCCGTGATCATGACCGGCACCATGACAAGGGTCAGCGCTGTCGAGAAGAAGAGGCCCGAAACCAAAGCCGCCGACAGGTGGATGAACCACGACCCGGCCAGGCCGCCGATGACGATTTCGCGGCGGATGAAGTCGAACTCGACATTCGCCCACATCGGAATCACGCCAAGGGCCGTGAGGAAGGCGGTAAGCAGCACCGGGCGGACACGCTGGCTGACGGTCAGCAGCATGGCCTTCACGGCTTCCACGTTCTGATGGCGGTGGTAGTCGTTATAGGTGTCGATCAGCACGATGCCGTTCTTCACCACGATACCCGCAAGCGCCACGATCCCCAGCCCGGTCATGATGGCCGAGAAGGTCATCCCGGTAATCAACATGCCCAGGAGCACGCCAGCCACCGACATGATGACGGTCGAGAGCGTCACCATCACCTGATAGAAGCTGTTGTACTCCAGCAGGAGGATGAAGAAGATCAGTGCCATGGCCATGCCGAAGGCCTGGACGATGAACGCATTGGCGTCGCCCATCTGCTCTTCCGCACCGCCAAACGCCACCGTGACGGCATCGGGGAAGTCCTGCTCGTCGATCCAGGCCTGCAGTTCGCGAACCTTGTCGGCGGCGTAGACACCCTCGGGCAGGTTGGTGAGCCCGGCAGCAACAGCCATCGTATAGACCTGGTTGCGGCGCTGGATGCTTGCCACCTTCGGCACCGCAGTGCGTTCGATGAAGTTGCTCACCGGCACCAAGCCCTGTGCGGTTGCGATGCGCATGGAATCGAGCGCGTCGAAAGTGCGCTCCTCCTTGGGCAGGCGGACACGGATATCCAGTTCCTCGCCGGTCTCGGCATCGCGATAGGTGCCCAGCTTCACGCCAGAGGTGATCAGCTGAACATAGGGCGCCAGCTCACGCACGCCGATGCCATAAGTGCCAGCCTCGGCGCGGTCGATGGTGATCTGCCAGTCGATGCCGGGCGAGGGGCGACCGTCTTCGATGTCGACCGCTTCGGGCCAGCTGGCAATGTGGTTGCGAATGGCCGTGACCGTGGGCACGAGATCGTCATAGTTCGTGCTTTCCACGCGCAGGTTGATGTCCTTGCCGGCCGGCGGACCGTTTTCGGCCGCCAGAAGCTGGATATCGAGCCCGGCAAAGCCGGCCACGCGCTGGCGAATGTCGGCGAAGATTTCTTCGGCCGGCACTCGGTGGTTCCAGTTCATCAGCTGCAGCTGGAAATTGCCGATCGTGTCCGGCGGGGTCGAGCCGAACGCGCCGGTCGAACCGAACTGCATGATCACGTCCTGGATGCCATTGACCTGCAGCAGCTCGCTCTCGATCTCCACCATCATGTCGCGGATTTCTTCGGGCGAATAATTGCCGCGGCCGACAACCGCCACGGTCGCGAATTCCGGCTCGGACGCCGGGAAGGCCTCGGTGCCGGTCGGGTTGGCTGCATAGGCCGCGAAGATGGCGACGATGATGCCGAACCCGACTGCCAGCGTGGGCAGTGGCCAGTGCAAAAGCTTGTCCATGATCCGGACATAGACACCGGTGATCCCGCCCACCTTCTTGGTGTCGAACTTGTCGGGATACATCACGATGTCGGCCTTGGCCTTGGCCTTCTCATCCACATGGGTGGACGCGATGATCGAGCCGATCACCGGCATGAAGATCAGCGCGGAGATAAAGGACGCAATCATCACGATGATCACGATCATGGGCAGATAGCCCATGAACTTGCCGATAATGCCCGGCCAGAACAGCAGCGGCACGAAGGCGCCAAGCGTTGTCGCCGTCGCACCCACGACGGGCACGAACATCTTGCGCATGGCCATGATGAAGGCTTCCCGCTTGGGGACGCCCTCCTGAAGTTTTCGCTCCGCATACTCCACGACCACCACCGGGTCGTCGACCAGCACCCCGACGGCGATGACGAGCCCGAACATCACCATCATGTTGATGGTCATGCCCAGCATGTCGGCCACAAGGAAGGCCATCATGAAGGACAGCGGGATCGAAAGGCCGATCATGATCGCGGGGCGCACGCCCAGCGTGGCCACGCAGGTAATGAGCACCAGCGCCACGGCCGTCAGCACCGCCGCTTCCAGCGAACGAAAGAGGGCGGTGGTGGTCTCGGCCTGGTCAAGGAAGAACGAGTAGCTGACGCCCGACGGCCAGCTCTTGGCCAGGTCCTCGGTCACCGCGCGCACCTTGTCGGACACGTCGATGATGTTGGTGCCAAGCTTCTTGCTGATGCCAAGGATCAGGGCAGGGGAGCCGTTGACCTGGGTGTATTCGGTCGCGTCGGCAAGCGTACGGGTAATGGTTGCGACCTGCCCGAAGGTGACGATGGTGTTGCCATCGGTCTTGAGCGGCAGGTTGTAGACGTCATCGGCCGTGGTGATGAGGCCGGGGACTTCGATATTGAACGAGCCCTGTCCGGTGTTGAGCGTGCCGCCAGGCACGACCATGTTGTTGCGCGCCAGGGCGTCAAACAGCTGGTTGGCAGTCAGGCCGTACGCTTCAAGGCGCAAGAGGTCGACGCGGACTTCGAGCTGCTCCTTGCGGGCGCCCGAGAGGGTGGCTTCGCGCACTTCCCCGATGCCTTCGAGAGCGTCCTGGAGTTCTTCGGCGCGTCGAACCAGTTCCTTTTCCGGTGCCGAACCGTAAACGGCGACGGAGATGATCGGCATGCCCACGAGGTCGATTTCGCTGACCGTCGGGTCCATCGCATCGGCAGGGATCTTCGACTTGATCGCGTCGATCCGGGCGCGCGTGTCCTGCAGCGCCTGGTCCTTGTCGGTATTGATGTCGAACTCAAGGAAGATGGAGGCGTGGCCGGTGGTCGAGGTGGAGCTGATATTCTGCAACCCCGGCAGGTTGGCGAGCTCTTCCTCGGCCGGCTTGGCCAGGAGGTTCTCCGCGTCGCGCGGCGCCACGCCGGTCTGGCTGATCGACACGTAGAGATACGGCACGTCGATGGCCGGGAAGCTTTCCTTCGGCATCGCGGAATAGGCAGCAGCGCCGGCGGCCAGGATGATGACCATGATGGTCATCACCACGCGCGGCATGCGCAGGATTTTTTCGATGAAATCGAGCATGCTCGCGATCCCTAGCTGGCCGTGGTTTCGGCGGTTTCAGGCGCAGGGCTGGCTTCGACAGCCTGTCCTGCGGTGACATTCTCCTGGCCTACGGTGATGACGTCGGCCTGGATCGGCAGTCCGGTGACCCAGACGCCTTCGCGCGTGTCGCTGACAATGGTGATCGGGTGGAAAGCAACCACACCATCTTCCACCGTGCGCACGCCCAGAACGCCTTCATCGTCCAGCGTCAGGACAGATTGCGGCAGCAGGTGCCCCGGCGCGGTGCCGATATTGACGATGGCCTCGGCGGTGACACCGTCACGGATGGCGAAGTCCTCGTTGGCAATCTCGATTTCCGCGGGGAAAGCACGGGTTGCGTTGTCGGCGACCGAGGCAATGTAGGTCACCTTGCCCTCAACTTCCTGGCCGGTCACGGTCTTGATGCGCGCATCGAGGCCAATACGGGCCAGACCGATATGGGCCTCGGGCACCATGCCGGTAAACACGATCGGATCGAGCTGAACGATCGTGGCGCAGGGCGTGCCGGGGTTCAGCATGGAGCCCACGGTTGCGATGGGATCCTGCACGAGGCCGGCGACCTTGGCGACGATTTCCGTACGGGCGAGCTCGGCCTCGGCATTGTCGAGGCCGGCCTGCGCCTGGCTGACGCCAGCCTTGGCCTGGGCAAGCGCAACTTCCACGGCATTGGCGGTATTGGCGGCTGCCAGTCCGCGCGAGCGAAGGTCGGCATTGGTGTCAAAGCTGAGCTGGGCCTGGGCGAGGCCAGCTTCGGCCTGGGCGACAGCGGCCTCGGCCTGCGCCACCGCAGCGGCGCGGGTGCCCTGGTCGAGAGTGCAGAGCTTGTCGCCCACTTCCACCCGCTGGCCCTTCGACACGTGAACAGCATCGACCGCACCGGCCGTTTCAGCGACGGCGCTCACCGTCGCCCGGGCCTGCGTGCGGCCGCGCAGGGGCACTTCGATGGGCATGGCCTGTGCCGTAAAGGTCTTGATGCGCACGGCCTGCAACGGCGCGGAGGCGCCGGTCGTGGCTTCATTGCGCTGGGCAATGGTCAGGGTCGGATCCACAGCGGGCGCGGCATGCTCGGCCAGAAGACCCGCATCGCCCAGAGCCGTATGCAGGGGACCGTGCTCCTGCCCTTCGATCACAGACAGAATTGGCTTTTCGCCATTGCCGGGCCCCTGGCCGCCCTGCACGAGAGTGCCGGTGGCAAACCAGCCGGCAGCAAGCGCGAGGATGCCGAACGCCAGGCCATAGGAATAGAATGCACGCATAAAAGTATCGCCCCTTACTCAGCCGCGTCTTTAACCGGCTCGGCTCGCGCCAGTGTAATTAGTTCATGCATATGGTTGCGCAGATGGTTCTCCGCAACCTCGAGCACTGCCCGTCCGAAGTCGACGATCCAGGTGTCGGCAGCTGAACATTCAAATTCGGAAGTTTTTTCTTCCAGTTTCTTGCGCCCCTCGGCAGTGCGCTCGAGAAACTCGTTGCAGCGCTGCTCCACGAGCTCGCGCGGAAGGATATGTGCGAACCGGGCAAACAACAGGAACGGACTGCGGAACATGTCCTGGCCCAGGGGTGCGCTCAGCTCGTCGGCAAAAGCGAGACGTCCCGCCTCGGTGATGCTGTAAACCTTGCGGGCCGGCTTGCCGCTCTGCTGCTCAGTGCGGCTGGTCACCAGACCATCGTCTTCGAGCCGTGCCAGTGCCGGATAGATCGAGCCGTAACTGGCTTCGACAAAATATGCGAAATTGCCATCCGTGCACATGCGACGGATGTCATAGCCAGAAGCGTCGTCGTTATAGAGAATGGAAAGGCACAACGTGCGCACATTCATGGTGCATACTCGCCTAGCATATTACGGTCCGATATATGTTCGGCCTATATATGTCGAATATGCGACGTGCAAGCAGCGCGAAGAGGTAAGTAGCGCATCGCAGTTAAGCGCTTATTGCATGCCGTTCGCTGAAACGCCGGTAAAGCCGAGCAAGCGCTTGTTCTCGGCACGCCGGAATGCGGCGAAACGCCCTAGCCAAGCAACCCGCGCATTTCCGCTGCAGCGCGTTGCGCCAGTTCCAGGCTGGCGGCGGCCACGAAATAGGGGTTGAGGAACTTGAGGTCCGTTTTCCCGTATGTCATCGGCTGCCCGTCCAGCGTCACCACCGCGCCGCCCGCTGCTTCAAGCACGGCCTGGCCCGCCGCGGTATCCCATTCGCAGGTTGGGGTAAAACGGGGGTAAAGCTGGGCATCTCCGCGCGCCAGGAGGCAGAATTTCAGCGACGAGCCGACCGAGACGTCGCTCTCCACATCCAGCGTCTGGCACAACTGCTCGAGCGCGGCATGGCCGTGACTGCGGCTGGCAACGATACGCAGGCGCGGCAGAAAGGCGATGCGGATGGGACGCCGATCGACGACGACCCCATCGACGACCTTCGCGCTCCAGGCGCCATCGGCATCCCCAACGAACAGGTCGCCCGTAGCCGGTGCGAGCACCACACCCATCACCGGTCGGCCGTGCTGCACGAGCCCGATATTGACGGTAAATTCCCCGTTACGCTTGATGAATTCCTTGGTGCCATCCAGCGGATCGACCACGAAATAGTGTTCCCCCAGCACCGGGATGATGCCGGCCGCGACGCTTTCTTCGCCCAGCACCGGCAGGCCGGTCACCCGCAGATGGTCGATAATCACCGCCTCGGCGGCAGCGTCGGCCTCGGTGACGGGTGAACCGTCATCCTTGGTCACGACATGAATGGGTCGGTGGTAGACCGCGCAGATCACCTCGGCTGCGGCAATGGCCGCGGCGACGGCAAGCTCGGTATGCGAAGTAGAGGCGGGCATCGGCTGGCTCACAATGCGCCGCCGATGGTGACATCCAGGCCAAGGTCGAGCGGGGTCGCGCTCATGGTAATCTGGCTGGTGGAAATGTAATCGACGCCGGTTTCGGCAATGGAGCGCACCCGCTCGAGCTTGACCCCCCCGGAAGCCTCCAGCTTTGCCCGTCCGGCAGTGATGGCCACAGCCTGCCGCAACAGCGCATTGTCCATGTTGTCGAGCAGGACGATACGCGCTCCGGCCGCCAGGGCCTCCTCAAGTTCGGCCAGCGTCGTCACTTCGATTTCAATGGCCACCAGATGCCCGGCAAACGCCTCGGCAGCCTTGTACGCGGCGGTGACGCTGCCGGCGACGGCGATATGGTTGTCCTTGATCAGAATGGCGTCGTTCAGCGAATAGCGGTGGTTCGACCCGCCGCCGCAACGCACCGCATATTTTTCGAAAGCGCGCAGGCCCGGCGTGGTCTTGCGGGTGTCGCAGATGCGCGCGTTGGTGCCGGCAATGGCGTCCGCAAAGCGGCTGGTCAGGGTGGCAACGCCGCTGAGATGATTGAGGAAATTGAGCGCCACGCGCTCGCCGGACATGACAAGGCGCGCCGGCCCGGCCACGTCGGCAACGACATCATCGGCGGCGACCCGGTCCCCATCGGCCACGCGCGGCGAGAAGGTCACCCCATCCCCCACCAGTCGAAACGCCGCAGCCGCCAGGTCGAGCCCGGCAATGGTCCCCGGCTCGCGTGCCGAAAGGGTGGCGCTGGCATGGTCCTGCGGGCGCAGGGTGGCCTGGCTGGTGAGGTCGCCCGCCAGCCCGAGGTCCTCTTCGAGGGCCGCCCGCACGGCGCGTTCCACAAGCAGGCTCGGCAACTGTGCGGGAAAAGCAGTCATCTCGGTCACCGGCGCAGGTCAGGATGACCCGTGCTTTACGCTGCAAGGCCCCCGCTGGCAATCACGCCTGAGAGCATGGATTTCTGCAGGGCGCGCCTAGCGCAACAAACCCTGCCCGCCATCGATCCAGACTGGCGAGCCCGTGACATGTTTTGCATCGTCCGAGCAGAGGAAAGCGATGACATCAGCCACGCTTTCGGCCTTGCCCGGCTTGCCACCAGTGAGCGGGATATCGCCTTCGGGGAAATGCACCGGAATGCCCGACTTCTCGCTGTTGCGCGGCTCGGTGCTATCCATGATGCTGCTCTCGATATAGCCGGGGCAGACCGCATTGATGCGAATTTTGCGGCGGCCCAGTTCGAGCGCAAGTTGCTGCACCAGCGCAACTTGGCCAGCCTTGGTCACCGAATAGACGCTGGCGCCCGGCGTCGAAAAGGTCCGCGTCCCGTTAATGGATGAAACCACGACGATCGCTCCGCCACCGGCCTTTTCCAGCGCCGGAATGGCGTGGTGCAGGGTCAGGTAGGTGCCTTTGAGGTTGACGGTGATGGTCTTGTCCCACTCATCAGGCGTCATCTCGTCAATGGGTGCCCAAACGCCGTTGATGCCGGCATTGGCGACGACAATATCAAGCCGCCCAAAATGCTCGACTGTATCGGCAATAAGCTTCTTCATCGCAGCGTCGTCGGTGATGTCTGCGGTGTGCGCCCAGGCCACGCCCCCGGCCTTCTCGATTTCGGCAGCCGTCGCCTCGACCTCCGCCTTCGTACGGCTCATCACGACAACGCGCGCGCCGTCCTTGCCGAGAGCCAGGGCTGTCGCCTTGCCAATCCCCGAACCTGCTCCCGTGACCAGCGCAACCTTGCCGTCAAACCTGCCCATTATGCCTCTCCCATGTCATGCGGGCGCAACGTCGTGCACCCCGAATAGTTGCGCGCGTTCAGTCGCTTAGTGTCGCTTTTCGTGGTCGGCCTCGATGATCGCGCTGGTGAGGCTGCCATTGGCCGGATAGAGCGGGATCAGACAGGCCTGAAGGGCGTGGTAGATATCGGGCTTGCCCACGAAGAGCCGCGAGGTCGGCGTCAGGTCTTCCTTAAGCTCGCTGTGCCAACCGCCATGCGCATGGTCGATCAGGTGGTTTTCGGCAAAGTCCCAGAACTTGCGATACCAGTGCTGGAAATAGGCGTCATGGTCATGCGCGCCGATAAAGGCCGCGGCGCCAATCGCCTCGGCCACCGGCCACCAGAGCTTCTCGCGCATGATGGGCTGGTTGTTCCAGTCCAGCGTATAAAAGAACCCGCCATGGGCCTTGTCCCAGCCTAGCTCCACCGCCTGCCGGAACAGGCCGCGGGCCGACTCGGTCATCCAGCTATGCTCCTTCTTGCAGAGCACGAAGAGCTGGAACAGGAGCCGCGACCATTCGAGCGCGTGGCCCGGCGTCGTGCCCGAAGGCCGGAACATTTCCGAGCCGACGAATTCCTTGTCGAGGCTCCAGTCCTCATGGAAGTGCTCGGCAACGCGATAGTCCAGCTTGGCGGCATTGCGATGGATAATCAGGTCGGAAATGCGCACGGCCTGCCGCAGGTAGCGCTCCTTGCCGGTCGCCTCGTGGGCGGCCATCAGCGCTTCGGTCAGGTGCATGTTGGAGTTCTGACCGCGATACTTGCTGATCTCGCCCCAGCCGCGGGAAAACTCTTCCCGCACCGCACCCACCTTGTCGTCCCAGAAGCGCGTTTCGATGATCTCGGTCACATCGGCGATCATCTGGTCGGCCAGGGGGTGACCGACCAGCTTGGCGCTCGACGCGGCCAGCAGCACGAAGGCATGGCCATAGGCTTGCTTGCTGTCGTCACGATAACCGTCATCGTCCAGCGACCAGACATAGCCGCCATGGCGCTCGTCGCGATGCTTCTCCCACAGATAGGTCATGCCGTGGTCGATCAGCTCGTTGGAGCCCGGCCGCCCGATCAGGCTGCCGATCACCGCGCAGTGGATCATGCGGGCGGTGACGTG
Source organism: Pseudomonadota bacterium (assembly GCA_023391095.1). GTDB lineage: Bacteria > Pseudomonadota > Alphaproteobacteria > Rhizobiales > Devosiaceae > Devosia. The sequence continues at coordinate 27,416 of JAEWBN010000003.1, read as the reverse complement.
GATCTGCCGCAGACCATTCTCTGGCTGGAGCGGCTTGCCCGCGTCGCTGAGCTCGTGAAAGCCGCCCTTGGGATTGACCGACGCCGCCTCGAAAAAATCGAACAACCGGTTGGCCTGCTGCATCAGATATTGCCGGTGAAACGGCCGGCTCTGCCAGGCGCTGGCATTGGTGACGGGCAGGGTGAATTTGGCGTCGCTCATACTCGCTCCCATCCGGATATCCCGGAATATCGTGGAAGCGTTCTAGCCAAACGGCTGAAACGATGCAATTTCGCCCTGCGGGCTTTCGTCAACTCTGGCTGAAGACGATGCCGCAATTCTTGGCGCGATTGACCTGTTCGATCGCCTGCATTTCCCCCTTGAGCCGGGCGACCTCAGCCGCATCGGCCCCGTCGCCTTTCATGAAGAAAGCCGCCGGCCAGAACAGCACCACCGAGACCGTCGTCATCGCCACGTCTCGCCCGCGATTTTGCTCCTGTCGGCCAAATGCGGCCGCGGCGCGCGACGACACACCCTCCGCCTCGGCCTTCAGCTGGGCGCAACTGAGGTTCAGATAAAGCGCGGCGGACACATAGGTCGGCGCGATATCCTTAGGCGGCGTCGCGCAACCGGCAAGCATCAGCGCCACGATGGTGGCGCCAACAGTCAATTTGTTCATGTCGAAAATCCCCCTGATCCCGCCACGCTAGGGCAGGTAAGGGGGGCGGTCTATTAGGATTGCTCCGCACTTGCGGCGAAGCGCGTCCGGCGCTCAGACGCCGCGGTAATGTCCTTCGATCCGCGCCACTTCCTCGGCCGACCCCAGGATGACAGGTACGCGCTGGTGGATGCCGGTGGGCTGGAGGTCGAGAATGCTTTCGCGCCCCGTGCTCGAGCGCCCGCCTGCGCCTTCGATCAGCCAGGCCATCGGATTGGCCTCGTAGAGCAGTCGCAACCGGCCGCCCTTGCTCACGGTTTCGCTGTCGAGCGGGTAGAGGAAAATGCCGCCGCGCATCAGGATGCGGTGGATATCGGCGACCATCGAGCCGACCCAGCGCATGTTGTAGCGCTTGCCCGCCGGCCCGGTTTCCCCGGCAATGCTGTCGCGCACATAGGCCCGCGTCGGCTCGTCCCAGAACCGTTCCCGCGCCGTGTTGATCGCAAACTCTCCGCTTGCCGGCGGCACTTCGGCTCTGGCGAGGGTCAGCAGCCATTGCCCATCCGCCGTCAGGGTGAACGCGGCCGTATCGCCAGCAACGCGCAGCACCAGGCTCGTTGCCGGACCATAGGCGACATAGCCGGCAGCCATCTGGGCCGAGCCCTTCTGCAGCGCACCACCCGAAGCCGGCAGAAGCGAAAAGATCGTGCCGACAGTAACGTTTACGTCGAGGTTCGAGGATCCATCGAGAGGATCGGTAGCCACGATTACCGTGCCCTGACTCGATAGATCAACCGCTTCATCCAGCTCTTCGGAGATCAGAATCGAAACCGCAGGAACACCGCGCAAGTGATTCAAAACAATGTCGTTTGAGATCACGTCGAGCGCCTTTTGCGCCTCGCCCTGCACATTGATCTCCCCCGCGAGCCCGGTCTGGCCCGCAATGGGCGCCTCACGCAATACTCCGGCCAATTCTCCCCCCGCCCGGGCCATGGCCAGGATCGTTTCGGCGACAGCCTGATCCGGAGTTTCTGCGTCCAGCCATTGGGCGAGTGTGGTCATCGAGGGCGCTCCTTGTTGCCGGGAGTCTTCCAGAACGGGCCTCCCAAACAAAGGCCGACTTTCGGGTGAGGTGCCACGCACCGCACTGGCATCGCCATTTCTAAACCGGAGCGTCCAGCGCAAAACCGTTTCTCCGGCAGCGTGCCGGAGGGACGTTTACCTCTTGTTAAACCCTATCGTTCTGGTAGTGTATCGCTCGGTTCAACGCGAGTGCACTCGATGCCGAAGCTTTCGCAATACGTATCCTATGCGGCTCTCGCCGCCGCCCTTGTTCTGGGCTTCGTCATCACAATGCATGCCGGGATGATGTTCTAGGCCACGGCCTAATGCAGCCGCGCTGGTTCGACTGGCGTGGCCGGCCCGGGCTCGATCGTGGGACCCGCCCAAAACACCACATAGAGCAGTTCCTGCCCCTCGCCGTCGGTGATCTCGATGGAGCGCGGCGCATCCATTTCGCCACCTTCGCCGGCCACCTTTTCGATAATGGCGCGCCCCAGCTCGGCGGCCTGATGTTCGGCTGCGTCGAGATTGGGCAATTCGCTTCCGGACGGATCAACGATCAGCCCGTCATCGGTGCGGTAGTGGAAATAATAGCGTGGCACGGCCGGTCCCTGAATGCGGGGATCAACGCTCGGGCCGGGCAGGGGTTGCCCGCACGAGTCGACCCACTTTGGCACCGGACTGTGGCGACGTCGAGCCCGGCAGGGTCTCAGACCGTCAGGTCGCGATACCCATGCCGCTGCCAGATCAGCGGCTTGCCATCGGCATGGGTTTGCACATCCACGATCGCCCCGGCAAAAAGCACATGCGTCCCGGTTTCCATTGCACCGATGACCTCGCAGTCAAAGGCCGTCACGGCGCCATCCAGCTTGGGGTGGCCGGAATCCCAATGGCCCCAACGGCCCAGGCTGAACCGCTCGGGCGCCTCGATCTTGCCGGCAAAGGCGTCGGCAATGGCGTTCTGGTCCGCGGCCAGCAGTGCGGCGGAAAACCCGCCCGTCTTGGCGATCAGGTCCGCTAGCCGGCTCATGATGTCGATGGAAACCAGCAGCGCAGGCGGCTGCGCCGAAAGTGACAGGACCGAAGTCACAGTGCGGCCGACGCGCTCGTCGCCTCGCCGCGCGGTCACCACATGAACGCTCGACGCCACGCTCGACATGGCGGCGCGGAATTCCGCGTCGCTGACCGGGGGCCGGCGCATGGGCCGGAGCGCCATGCTGTCGGGCAGGTCGAAATCGGGCAGGGGCAGGGTCATGGGCGTCGTCGCTTCCGGTGCGCAGGAGTGGGCGGGGGCCTTGGCCCCCAACGCCCTTAGCCGAGATTGGCTTCCGCGAACTCGTAATTGGCCAGCTTGTCGAGGAAGTTGCTGACATAGTCCGGACGGCGATTGCGGAAGTCGACGTAGTAGGAGTGCTCCCAGACGTCGAGGCCGAGCAGCGCCTTGCCTTCGCCGGTTGCCAGCGGATTGGAACCGTTGGGGGTCTTGGTGGTCTTGAGCTTGCCGTCGGTGCCCAGCACCAGCCAGGCCCAGCCCGAACCGAACTGGGTCGTCGCGGCGGTCTTGAAGCTTTCCTTGAAGGCGTCGACCGAGCCGAAATCCTCGACGATCTTGGCTTCGAGCTTGCCGCCGAGCTTGCCGCCATTGGGCGACAAGGCGTTCCAGAAGTGGATGTGGTTCCAGTGCTGCCCGGCATTGTTGAACACAGGCGCAAGGTCGGCCTTGCCGTTGGCAAAGCTGACGATCTCTTCAAGCGACTTTCCCTGCAGGTCGGGGTTCTTTTCCACGAAACCGTTGAGCGCCGTCACATAGGCCTGGTGATGCTTGCCGTGGTGCAGTTCCAGAGTTTCCTGGCTCATGCCGCGCTCGGCCAGCGCCGAAACCGAATAGGGCAGGGTGGGAAGCGAGAAGGTCATTTGGTGCGTCCTTGTTGCAGTTGCCAGAAAATCAGGATTAGGCTAATTTCCAAGTGATGACTTTGAAAACCCTTTCGCCAGATATGTCAAGTTCGGGCTTGGACAATTCCGCCTGGTCGCCGCGCAACCCTGCCGAGCGGGTGCTGATGGCGCTCAAGATGCATGGGAGCCTGTCGGCCTCGGCCATTGGCGCCATGCTGGGCACCACCGGCGAGGCAGCGCGCCAGCAATTGGCCCGGCTTGCCGACGAGGGGCTGGTTGAAGCCCGCAGCGCCGCTGCAGGCGTGGGCCGTCCCACCCAGCTCTGGGCGCTCACGGCGGCCGCGCAATCGCGTTTCCCCGATACCCATGCCGCTCTCACCGTCCAGCTGCTCGACATCGTCCGCCAGCAACTGGGCGAGGGCGCACTGGATACCATCATCGCCACGCGCGAGGCCGAAACGCGTCGCGCTTACGAAGCCGCTACGGCCAGCGCTGAAGACCTGCGCGACCGCGTCGCCGCCCTTGCCAGTCTCCGCACCCAGGAAGGCTATATGGCCGCCTGGACCGAACAGCCGGACGGCACCCTGCTTCTGGTGGAAAATCACTGCCCGATCTGCGCCGCGGCGACGGCTTGCCAGGGCTTTTGCCGGGCCGAGATCGAGGTGTTCCGGGCCGTTCTGGGGCCAGACGTTGCTGTGGAACGCGAAGACCATATCGTTTCGGGTGGGCGCCGCTGTTCCTACACTATCCGCGCCGCCGGCCATGTCGCAGCCTGACCGCCCCGCCGTCGGCACCCAGTTGCACCGCATCGGCTGGAACACGCCAGCGGGGCTCGACGAAGCCATGATCCGCGCGGTGGTCGAGAAGTTCTATGCCCGGGCCCGGGGTGACGACGTCATCGGGCCGGTTTTCAAGCGCGTCATCCCCGAGGCGGAATGGCCCGCCCATCTGGTGAAGATTGCAGACTTCTGGTCGTCCATGTTGCTGGGCACCGGGCGATTCACCGGCCGGCCCATGCCCAAGCATCTGGCCATTCCCGAACTGTCTGACGCCCACTTCATGCGGTGGCTGCGCCTTTTCCGCGAAACGGTCAGCGAGATTTGCCCGCCTGAAATCGCCGAACTGTTCATCGAGCGCTCCGAGCGCATCGGCAATTCCTTCCGCATGAACATTGCCATGCGCCGCGGCGAGGACATCAAGCAGATGGGCCCCCTGGTCCGCGAACCCGCGCCCTCCTGGTCACCGCCGGAGGACGGGAAATCCTGATCCGGCGCAACGCATTCTGGTGAATCTGGTCAGCGTTTATTGGTAATTTCCCGGTAGTGTCATCCATGACTTATCCCGGGGGCGGAGCAAAATCGTTGCAAAAGCGCAAGCGGCAGGATGAACGCCTCGATTTGGGCATGCATCTTCTGCGCAAGGGCGAGCTGCGCGCAGCGCTCGACCAGCTCAAGCTCGTTTATACAACAGCCGAACTGGATGACGAGCCCGAGCTGATGGCCACGTGTCTGTGCGAAATGGCATGGGCCTGCTCCAAGCTGGGTGAGCTGGTAGAGGGCATCGAATGTGCCGTGGGCGCGAAATGGCTCTGGCGCAGGATCGGTAATCCCTCCGAACTATCCCGTGCGCTTTCTGTGGAAGCCATGCTGCTTCTCGATCTTGGTTTGATTGACCAGGCCTACGAACTGTCGGGTCAAGCCGTCGCTCTCGCGCAAGAGCTGGACGATCCCGCCATCCTGGCTTTTGCGCTCAATGCTCGCGGTGTGACCCTGGCGCTTTGCCGCGAACTCGATCTCGCAGCGGCTGTTCTGGGTGAGGCCGTTTGCTTGGCCGAAGGGCAGGGCAACCTCACTGCAGGCGCTTTTTATACGCTCAATCTGGGCTTTGCCTATGCCAAGCTGGCCGATGAAGCCGAAAAGCTGATGCGCGAGGACGAAGCGACCGAGCATGGCCTGGCGGCTATCAGGCATTCCAGACAGGCCATCGCCATGGCCGCTGCCGTCGACGACGTTTGGACGCTTCGCGTCGCACATTGCAATTGCGCCGAAATGCTGGCGCGCACCGGTGACACTTCGGCGGCTATTGCGCTGCTGGAGCAATGCGCAAAGTTGCCTGAATTGGACGGCACCAGTTTGCGCGCTCACTATCTCTATACCCTTGCGTTTGTCTGCCACCTGGCCGGTGACCTTCCCAACGCCGAACTGGCTGCGCGGCGCGCGTGTGACCTGGCCGAAAACAGTGGTCAGTTGGATCATCTGGTTAACGGCACCGAGATTCTGGCCAATATTCTGGAAGCTGGAGGTGATCTTTCCGGCGCCCTCGATCAGCATAAGCGCTTCCATCGCCTGTATGTGCAGCAGTCAGGCGAGACCGCCCGACGTCGTGCCCATATCGAGGAAATCCGTTCCGAAACCGAGCGGCTGCGGGCGCATGCCGCCGAACTGGCCGAATTGGCCATGTCTGACCCACTCACGGGCATCGCCAACCGGCGCAGCTTCAACGCTATTTTGGAGCGGCTGGCCGATACGCCTTATGCCGTGGCCATTGTGGACCTCGACCACTTCAAGCAGGTCAACGACGTCTTCTCCCACGCCGTCGGCGATGCCGTCCTGCAAAAGGTGGCGCGGATCATGGTGGACCATCTTGGCCCCCACGGCCACGTGGCCCGGCTGGGCGGCGAGGAATTCGCCTTCATTCTGCCCGGCGCCCCAATAGCCACTGCGGCCGCGCTCTGCGAAGGCGTGCGCATTGCCATCCTCGCCACGGACTGGGGCGATCTGGCGCCGGACCTGACGGTTTCGGTCAGCATCGGCGTCGCCGCCGGTGATGGCAATATGCTGGCTGACAGCTTGATCCAGCTCGCCGACGAGAGGCTCTACGAAGCCAAGACCAAGGGGCGCAACCAGGTCATGGGGCAGTCCAGCCTCTTGGCCCGGCAAAGGGACGTCGCCTAGCCATGGTGCCTAGGCGAGCAGCGCCAGTGTCGCCGCAATATCCCGTTCCAGCGCCAGCACACCGTCCTGCACAGTCAATCGCCCGTGGTGGATCGCCGTCCGCCGCGCTGCCACGGTCTGTGGCCCCACGCTCTGGCTCGCCTCGTCCCATTCCGGGTGGGTGAAGTAGTAGAGCGCGGCGTGGTCGCCATTGACCACCACATCCGCATGGCGAACGAGCTTCCTATCCAGCACGTCGATCCCGGGCTGATCCCCGATCAGGCCCTGACGGGTCCAGTGCACGGCGTCGTCTGACCGATAGACACCCTGACCGCGCCATTCGTCGACGATCATCCAGATATGCCCGCCCAGCGCAAAGACATTGGGCCCTTCATGCGGCACGGCGTCGGGCCAGCCGGGTATGGCGCAGCCTTCCACGGTCCAGTCGTAAAGGTCGTGGCTGCGGGCAACATAGGTGCCCGACCCATTGCGCTCGTCCTTGTACCAGAGCCGCCATTGCCCATCGGGGCAGAGGAACACCGCCGCGTCGATCACCCGGTCGCTCGACAGCGCCAGCGGCCCCACGCGCGTCCAGGTCACCAGATCCTCGCTGGTAAAATGCGTGATGGTCCGGCGTTCGTTCCAGTCGTCGGGAATGCCGGGCACATAGGAGAGGTACATATGGTACCGCCCGTCGGCCCAGATGACCTCCGGCGCCCAGTGCGTATTGCCGCCGGGCACATCCTCGGGCGCGTCCAGCCCCGCAACCGTGCCGCGATAGGTCCAGCTCGCCCCATGGTCCGAACTCACTGCCACCCCGATGGGCGAGCCGTGGATCCAGCGCTTGTCGCCCGGCTGATGCGGCTGGCGGTTGGTGTAGAACATCCACCAGTCCCCGCTCGCCTCATGGCGCACGACAACGGGATCGGCCGCGCCATCCGCGACCGGATCACGATAGATCGGGGCGCTCATGGGCTACGCGCCCTCGAGCACCCGCACGCTCCTGCCATCGGGACGCTGCACGACCTTGCCCGGGTTGAGCACCATGTCATTGGCCAGCTTGACCATGGCCGGATCGGTGCCGAGCTTGCCGGCGCCGGCATCGTCCGTGGACAGCACCGAGGCCTTGAGCAGGCGCGAATAGGGATGCTCGGGATTGTCGAGCACAGTGCGCGCATCGCCCATTTCCACGATCCGCCCGCGCTGCATGATGATCAGCCGGTTGGAGATGTAATAGGCCGTGGCCAGGTCGTGGGTGATGTAGATCACCGAGACCTTGAGGTCGTCCCGCAGGCTCTTGAGCAGGTTGACGATGCTCATGCGCAGCGAGGCGTCGACCATGGACACCGGCTCGTCCGCAATCAGCAGCGGCGGATTGGGGATCAGCGCGCGCGCAATGGCGCAGCGCTGCAATTGCCCGCCGCTCATTTCATGCGGAAAGCGCCCGCGCACTTCCTTGAGGCTGAGGCCCACCTTCTGCAGCGCCTCGTCCATCGCCGTGTCGATCACGGCGCGATCATTGGTATTGAGGAAGCGCCGCGCCGTGCTTTCGAGATAGCGCTCGATTTTCTTGAGTGGATTGAAGGCCTCGAACGGGTTCTGGAACACCGGCTGAACCTGGCTCATGAACTTGAGCCGCTCCTCGCGCTTGGCGTGGCGGTCGACCTTCTCGCCGCGGAACAGGATTTCCCCGTCCGTGACATCTTCGAGCCCGAGGATCATGCGGGCAAGGGTGGTCTTGCCCGAACCCGATTCCCCGATGATCGTGAAGATTTCAGGGTTTTCGGCCGAAAGCGAGAAACTCGCATCCATCACCGCATTCACTTCCTTGCGGCCGAACAGGCCACCCATGGTGAAGCGCTTGGAGACGTTTTTGACATCAAGCAGCGTGGTCATGCCATTTCTCCCGCCGGAACAGCCGCGCCAACGCGCGGTTTGACGTCCTGCCAGCGCCAGCAGGCGCTGCGATGGTCCGGCGCAACCGTTTCCATGGGCGGCACTTCTTTTCTGCACTTGTCGATGGCCAGCGGGCAGCGCGGATGGAACCGGCAGCCCTGCGGGGGATCGGACAGGTTGGGCGGCCGCCCTTCGAGGGCAGGGCGCTGCGCCGTATCCCCGATACGCGGCAGGCTGGCCACGAGATGGGCCGTATAGGGATGCTTGGGCGTAAAGAACATCTGCCGCGTCGGGCCTTCTTCCACCAGGCGGCCCGCATAGATGATGCCCACCCGGTCCGCGACATTGGCATGCACGCTCATGTCGTGCGTCACGAAGATGACCGAGGAATTCATTTCCTTCTGGATATCGCGGATGAGGCTCAGCACTTCCTTCTGCACCACCACGTCGAGCGCCGTGGTCGGCTCGTCGGCAATGATGAATTCAGGATGGCAGACGGTCGCCAGCCCGATGGTCACGCGCTGGCGCATGCCGCCGGAAAGCTCGTGCGGATAGGCCCTGAGCACTTCGGGCGGCAGCTTGAGCCGCGCCAGATGCGCGACCACGCGATCCTCGAAGGCCTTGCCGGAAAGCCCGAGCGGCTTGGCGGCGAAGTCCTGGAAGGTCTTGCCGATCCGGCGCACAGGGTTCAGCACGCTCATCGAGCCCTGCATGATATAGGACAGATGCCGCCAGCGGATTGCTTCGATTTCTTGTGGCGTGGCCTTGGTCACGTCCACCGGGCCATTCTTGAAATTGTACCTGGCTGAGCCTTCCACCACCCGCAGGGGCGGGCGGATGGCGGCGGCGAGCACCTTGATGAAGCTGGTCTTGCCCGAGGAGCTCTCCCCGGCAATGCCATAGACCTCACCCTTCTTGATGCTCATGGTGATGCCATCGACGGCGCGGACTTCGCGTTCCACCCCGAAATAGTTCATCTGGTAGTAGGCGCGCAGGTTCTCGACGGTGAGCACGTCCGGCTTGGAGTCACGGGTCATGATCAGGCTCCCATGCGGCGCAGGCGGCTGCGCGGGTCGATATATTCGTTCATCGAGATGGCCAACAGGAACAGCCCGAGGAAGGTGAGGACGATCAGGATCACCGGGATCAGGATCCACCACCACACGCCCACCACCATGGCCGAGTGCGAGTTGGCCCAGTAGAGCACGGTGCCGATCGTGGGGTTGTTGAGGTTGGTGAACCCGAGAACGGCCAGCGTCACCTCAAGCCCGATCGACCAGAGCATGTTGTTCATGAAGGTCGAGAACACGATGGGCATCACATAGGGCAGGTGCTCTTCGAGCAGCACCTTGCGGGTGGACATGCCGGCAAAGACGGCATGGCGGGTGAACTCGCGATGCTTGAGGCCCAGCGCCACCGATCGGATCAGGCGGGCGTCGAACGGCCAGCCGAAACAGGCCATGATCAGCGCCAGCGTGAAGCTGTCCATGTTGTTGCGCAGCACGAAGTAGAACAGCACCAGGATCGGGAAGATCGGGATGGCCACGAAGATGTCGTTGATGAACATCAGCACGCGGTCCACCCAGCCGCCGATATAGCCCGATGCCAGGCCCACGGCGATGGAGATGATGCGGCTGAGGACGGCCACGGTAATGCCGAAGATAAGGCTGTTCCGGAATGCGGCCGACAGCTGCCAGAACAGGTCCTGCCCACGCGAATTGGTGCCGAACCAGTATTGTGCTGAAGGCGGCTGGTCGGGGACCGCCACATAGATCAGCGTGGGATCGACCGGAGCGAACAGGCTCAGCGAGGCAAACACCACGACAAGGCTGACCAGGAACAGGCCGATGGCGAATTCGATATTGTAGCGGATGAGGTCGCGGAGAACTGAAAACATGATTTACTCCGCACGCACGCGTGGATCGAGCAGGGGATAGAGCAGGTCGACGATAAATATCGCGCCCGCAACGGCGGTGATGGAGACGGTGGATACCGCCAGCACCAGCGAATAGTCGCCATAGTTCACCGCATCGATCAGCAGGGAGCCGATGCCGGGATAGTTGAACACCTGTTCGGTGATGACGGTGCCCGAGAACACCCCGCCCAGCGCCATGGCCAGGGCGGTCAGTTGCGGCACCATGGCGTTGCGGATCACATAGCCGCCCACGATGGTGCTCTGCTTGACCCCGGCCAGCTCCGCATAGGTCACATAGTCTTCATTGACGACGTTGCTGACCAGCGCGCGCATGCCCAGGAACCAGCCACCAAAGCCCACCAGGACCAGCGAAGCTGCCGGAAGAATGGAATGCTGCAGGATCGAACCGGCAAACTGCCAGCTCCAGCCCGGCCGCACATCCATGGCGAACCCGCCAGAAACCGGCAGAATGGGCCAGAAATAGCCGAAGATGATGAGGAGGATGAAGGCTACCACGTAGTAGGGGATGGGCTGCACGGCCATCGAGAACAGGCCAAAGGCCTTGAAGAAGCGATTGTTCGGCATATAGCCACCCAGCGCGCCGAGCAGGTTGCCGACAAGGAAGGTGATCAGGGTCGAGGTGACCAGAAGGCCCAGCGTCCAGGGCATGGCGCGGCCCACGAGGTCCATTGCCGGTGTCGGGAAGGCCAGCAGCGACGGACCGAGGTCCCCGCGCAACAGCCGCGTCCAGAAATTGAAATACTGTTCCATGATGGGCTGGTTCGTCCCATACATCTCGGTCAGCGCTTGGCGTGTCGCCTCGATGGCGGCCGGCGGCAGGTTCGAGCGGGCCGAAAGGCGCCCCAGCACCTGTTCAACCGGGTCGATGGGCGACAGGTGCGTCACCAGGAAGGTGGCGGAAACACCACAAAAGATGACGGCGAGCAATTGCAGCAACCGCTTGCCGACGAACCACAGATAACCCTGCATGTGTACTCCTTGCGCGCTTGAATGGCCCCGTTTGCAGGATGCCGTCCCACGATCCGCAGGCCAAAGCCCGCCGGTGGCTGTGCCTCCGTTTCCGGCAGGAGCTTTGCTCCACGCGCTGTTTCTCAGCCGGAAAGGGCAAATGACACGGCGTTGCCGCCATGTCGGGGCGTGGCCCGGCCCGAAGGCCGGACCACTAGGGAGGACTCTTAGGATTCCACCGGTGTGATCTGGGTGAAGATGTACCGGCCGTTGGCCCAGTTGGTCACCGGGTTCGCATACGGATTGTCTGCGTTCGGCCAGCCGGTCCAGTAGCGGTTCGACTGCACGGAGAACACGTTGTACGCCATGATCGGAATGTTCGGCATCTCTTCGAGGTGCAGCTTGACGAACTCGTGGCCGTATTCGATGCCAACGGGATCGTTGAAGTCGCTGGCGCGAACCTTCTCGATGATCTCGTCCAGACGCGGATCTTCCCAGCGCATCCAGTTACGATCCGGCTGGGATTCGCCCAGCGGCCGGATGTACTCGGAGTGGTAGCTGTCGAGGAAGAAGCTGAGGTCGGGGTGACCGCCCCAGGATTCCACGGCCCAGGAGATGTTGACGTCGAAGTTGCCGACGCGCTGGCGATCCCAGGTGTCGGAAGCCGCTTCCATTTCCGCGGCGATGCCGTTCTGGGCCCAGGTCTGGGCAATGATGGCACCAAGGCGGTTCACGACGCCATCGGTCGGCACCATGACGGAGAAGCGGAACGGCTGGCCGTTCGGCATCATCCACTGGTTGCCGTTCTTGGTGAAGCCGGCATCGGTGAGCAGAGCTTCTGCCGTCGCGATATCCTGCTTCCACCAGCCATAGCCGAAGGCGTTGCGAACGGCGGTTTCGTCCGTCGGAGCGTCCGGGAACTGGCCCCGCACCATGTCCGCGATCTGCATGCCGATATTGGGATCGTACGGTTTGACGGTGTTGCCGCCGGCCGTGATCTCGTAGTTGATGAGGAAGTCCTGCAGCGGCGCATGGTAGTCACGCGGATGCGTACCGGTCGGGGGCACCGAGATGGCCGACAGGGTTGCAGCGCCACGGTAGGAGGCCATGGACATCGCCCGCGCATCGAGCATGAGGGCGAGGGCCCAGCGGACGCGCTTGTCGGTGAACAGGTCCTTCTTGAGGTTGAAGATCGCCATCACCAGCGTCGGATCGGGGTGGGCATAGGGGAAGCCTGGGAACCAGCCCTGAACCTGCGGATCGTCCTTGATGATCGAGAAGGTCGCTTCCGGCGACAGGTCGTGGACCATGTCGAGATTGCCGTTGCGCATTTCGATCAGGCGGTTATCCGCGCTGATATTGTTGCGGTAGATGATGAACTTAGGCTTGGGCTCGGCAATCATGCCCATGGCGGTGCGCTGCCAGTCTTCGCGGCGCTGCCAGATGAACCAGGTGCCGTTCGGGTCAAACGAGTGCAGGGTATAGGGCCCAAGGCTGACCGGCGGCTCGTTGGCGAAGCTGAGGATATCCTCGACGCCTTCGAACTGGGCCTTGGACATGATCCAGGCGCCACCCCAGCGGATGGAGAACAGCGTGTGGAAGCGCGAGTTCGAGCCCTTGAGCTTGAAGTGCACGGTGTAGGGGTCGACAGCTTCGACCGATTCCACCTGGGCATTGTAGGCGCCGTTCTGGGCCAGGCCCGGGGTCGCCTTGTGCTTTTCAACGGTGAACACCACGTCGTCGGCGGTGAATTCGTTGCCGTCGCTCCAGTAGATGCCCTGCTTGAGCTTCACGGTCATTTCCGTGAAGTCTTCATTATACTGCCAGAGATCGTCGGCCAGCGAGTTGTAGATGGCGTTTTCGCTGGCGCCTTCGATGCCGGCATCGGGATCGATGAACCAGAAGGTGTCCGTGGTCAGCTGGTGCAGGCCGTTGGAAAGGCCGGCGCCCGAACCGATCACCCAGTTGTTGAACCAGGCCGGGTTACGGATCACGCCTTCGGGGTTGTGAATGATCAGGGTTTCGTTGCGCGGGAACTGCGCCAGGTCGGGCGCTGCACCTTCGGCGGCATCCTGGCTGAATGCCATGCCGGTGCCTGCCGCCATGATTGCGCCGGCCGCAGTGGTGCCGACGAGAAAGCTGCGTCTATCCATCTATGTCCTCCCTTTGGGGCTTATGCCCGCTTGTGAAGCGCAAACGGGCACTTCATGGACCATGCTAGCGCATGGCCAACTCGTGTCAACATGGTGTCTGATGTAAATCCAAAACCATGATACAAAATATGGTGAGCAACCGCGCTTCCGGCCGCCTTGTCAGTTTGGGGAAAGCTGCAAGCGCCAACTCCTCAAGGCGCTTGCAACCCATGATATCTGTCGGCTGAGCCGTCAGAGCTTCACGCGCACCATCTGGTACGAGTAAGGCGGCAGGTTGACCGACAGCTTGCCGTCGGCAATTTTGGCACCTTCACCCTTGCGGGGAGCCACTTCTTCCTGGTTCTTGGCGGTGTTGACCGCCTTGAGGTCAGGATGGGTCATGACCTGGTGGTCGATGATCGTGCCGCCGGCAAAGCCCTGCAGGCTCACTTCCGTCTCGATGCTTTCGCTCGTGTGACGGTTGACGAGGAAGAAGCTCAGCGTGCCGTCTTCTTCGTTGTGGACGCCCGAGATGTCGACAAACGGGGTGTCTGCCGCGTGCGGGGTCTCGTAGCCAGGAGAGCTGGTCACCAGCTGCAGCGCGGTGCCGCGGCCGTAAACCGATGCGAAGTAGTAGGGGTAGTAGATGGTCTGTGCCCAGGCCGGGCCGCCCTTTTCGGTCATGATCGGAGCGATCACGTTCACCAGCTGGGCGATACAGGCGATCTTCACCACATCCGAGCGGCGGATGAAGGTGTTGAGGATCAGCCCCACCATCAGCACGTCTTCGAAGTTGTAGATGTCTTCGAGCAGACCCGGCGCATGCGGCCAGCCATTGCCGCCGTCGAGGATCTCGCGATCCTTCTTGTTGGAATGGTACCAGACGTTCCATTCGTCGAAGGAAATGAAGATGTCCTTCTTGGACTTCTTCTTGGCCTTCACCTGCTTGATGGTGGCCGCGACGGTCTCGATATAGCGATCGAGCTTTTCGCTGAGGCCGAGATAGTTCGGCGTGTTGTCATCGCGGTTGGCGAAGTACATGTGCAGCGAAATATGATCGACGTGATCATAGGTGTGCTCCAGCACGATGCGTTCCCAATCGGGGAAGCTCGGCATGTCCATATGCGAGGAGCCGCACACGATCAGTTCGAGATTCTTGTCGAACATGCGCATGGCGCGGGCGGTGTTGGCGGCCAGCTTGCCATATTCGTCGGCATCCTTGTGGCCGACCTGCCAGGGGCCGTCCATTTCGTTGCCGAGGCACCACATCTTCACATTCCACGGCTCTTTGCGGCCGTTCTTGATGCGCAGGTCGCTCCAGTAGGAGCCGCCCGGATGGTTCACATATTCGAGGAAATTGCGCGCATCGTCGACGCCGCGCGAACCGAGGTTCACGGCCAGCATCATCTCGGTGCCCACGGTGGCGCACCAGTCGGCAAATTCATGCACGCCTACGGCGTTGCTCTCAGAGGTGTGCCAAGCCAGGTCGAGGCGAACCGGGCGCTCCTCGCGCGGGCCGATGCCGTCTTCCCAGTTATAGGCGGAAACGAAATTGCCGCCCGGATAGCGCACAACCGGGACATTGAGCTTCTTGACCAGATCGGCAACGTCGCCGCGCATGCCATTGGCATCGGCAGTCGGATGGTCGGGCTCATAAATGCCCTCATAGACAGCGCGCCCAAGGTGCTCCAAAAATGCGCCATAGACACGATCGTCAATTTTGGAGATCGTGTAATCCTTGTTCGCGATAACGGACGCTTTCACCGTGTCCTCCCACTAATTCCGTTTTTCTGATTTATATCAGTGAATATGTTTTAGCCGGACGTGATCTACCATGCAAGAGCCACGAGCGCCGCGCACGCTTCTGTGCATAGCCGGCTTCTGCCAGCCCGCAAGCCATTCAGCTGCAACGAAAACTAGTGCGCGGTGCGCAGCCGCAGAATGATGTCCTGGTCGTAATTTCCGAAGCCGCGGCCGAAAATATTGATGCCGCCGGGATGGCGCGCATCGGGCTTGACCACGATTCTGAGCCGGATCGAATGGTGGTTTTCGAGGTCGAGATCGGCCAGTGACACGGGCGAGATTTTCATCCCGTCCACATAGGTGCCGTCATTGGTCACCCGCCAGCTCTTGAGTTTGCCATATTGGCTGCCCTTGAGCTTCCACCAGTCCGGCGTATAGACGCCGCGCTTGTCGCCGAAGTCGCCGGTCGACATCCAGGTGCCGATTTCGGTGCCGTTGACCGACAGCGTGATGTCGCTGGGCCAGTCGGCCGACGTGCCGGGTACTTCAGAACTCAGCTCGAGGGAGAATTCCATCACCTCGATCGTATTGTTGGCGAGCTTGGCATTGTTGGGGAACTGGTATTCGAGGAACCCGCGCGTGAACCAGATCAGCCCCGCCTTCATTCGCTCCGGATCGAGAAAGGTGTCCGGCACGTCCAGAAGCCCGATAATCCCCTCGCTCGAACACAGCCCGCAAGGCGCCGAGACTTCGCAACTGGTATAAAGTCCCAGCGGCATCGACACTTCGATCGTGTTCGAGCGCAGCGGTTTGATGTCTTCCTTGAACATCACCAGCACTTCGTCGAACGTGGAGTGGCAGATCTTCTGGTTGCCCTTGCGCGCCTTCTGCGTCTCGGTGCGGATCAGCCCGGCTCCTTCGAGGATCTGCAGATTGGTCGAGACCGTCGATTGCGGCAGGCCCAGCTTGTCGGCAATGTCATTGCCGTTCAGCGGCCCGTTGATATGCAGCAATTTGAGGATGCGGACACGAATAGGCGAGGCAAGTCCCTTGAGAACCTCAAGTCCTTCTTCGGGATCAACTACGAGAAAATTGCGGCTCATCTGCTTACCCGTGCCCCCACACTGCCGGTCGGGTTGTGTATCACGAAAATGGAACCGATCAACCCGCAAGCCGCTCACATAATTAGCGGCTGAGCGCGTCCCGCAGCCCGAGCCCCGCCCGTGGCGTCAGGTCGAGATCGGCCTCGATGTGGTCGATATGCTCGATCAGCAGCCCCACCGCCCCCGGCACGTCGCGGGACATCAGCCGGTCCAGAATGCGCCCGTGTTCTCCATGCGCGCAACTCGACGCCCCCGTTCGCCCGTAAAGCGCGATCACCAGCGACGATCGCGCGACCAGTTCTTCCATGAAACGCAGAAGGATGGCGTTGCCCGCCACTTCCGCCAGCAGCAGGTGAAAGTCACCGGACGCCCGGATTTCGGCCCGTCGCGCCGTCGGTCCGCGCGCGGCCATCAGATGGTCCTCTTCGTCCAGGAGGATACGGAAGCGCTCCGCCTGTTGGGGGCGGATCTGCCCGGCGGCAAGCCGCGCCAGCTCCGGCTCGATCAGCCGTCGCGTATCGAAAATCTGCCGCGCTTCTTCCGGCGACGGATTGGCGACAAAGGCGCCACGGTTCCGTTCGGTGCGGACCAGGCCTTCAAATGCCAGCGCCTGCAGCGCCCCGCGCACCACCGTCCGGCTGACATCGAAGAGCTTGCCCACTTCCACTTCGGAAAGCTTGGTGCCCGGCGCCAGCCGGTGATCAACGATAGCGTCGCGCAGGTGGTCGCGGATGGCGCCGGCGCGGTCATCCTCTTTGGCGGTATCGGCAGTCAGTGTGCTCATCGACACCTTGATACACCAAATGCTCGCCAGCGGAAGCCCGATATCGAATGCGATCTGCCACCGGGATTGGATACAATGTGCGCGCCTTTTGTGCGCAGTTGTCTAAATCTTAAGCAGAAATGCGGTCGTGATAGAAAATAGGCAATATGTGCGCGCGACATTTCAATAACAGATTCAACGCATTCCTGCATTTCGCCAGACTTGGCATGACCGTTGCAAAGAAATCCCCGACCAACGGGGGTGTTCATGACCAAGGCTGCCGAGATCGATATTGCATCCGTCTCCAAGATTTATGGCAAGACCACAGCGGTCGACGCCATCAGCCTCAAGATCCCGGCAGGCTCCTATTGCTGCCTGCTCGGGCCATCCGGCTGCGGCAAGACCTCGACCCTGCGCATGATTGCCGGGCACGAAAGCATTTCCATCGGGGATATCCGCCTGGGCAATACTGTCGTGACCGATCTGCCGCCCGCCCGGCGGGGCACGGCCATGATGTTTCAGTCCTACGCGCTCTTTCCTCATCTCGACCTTGTCGACAATGTCGCCTTCAGTCTCAAGATGGCCGGCATGCCGAAAGAGCAGCGCCGGGCCCGCGCGCTCGACATGCTCAGGCTGATGCAGATGGAGGCCTATGCCGACCGCCGCCCGGCTCAGCTTTCCGGCGGCCAGCAGCAGCGTGTGGCGCTGGCCCGCGCCCTCATCACCGATCCTGAAGCGCTGCTTCTTGATGAGCCGCTCTCCGCGCTCGACCCCTTTCTCAAGGTGCGTATGCGCGCCGAGCTCAAGAAGCTCCAGAAAAGCCTGGGCATCACCTTCGTCCATGTGACCCATTCCCAGGAAGAGGCCATGGCACTGGCCGACCTGATCGTGGTGATGAGCGATGGCCGCATCGAACAGGCCGCGCCGCCACGCGACATTTTCGAGCGCCCGGCCACCGCCTTCGTCGCTCGTTTCATGGGCGACCACAATGTCATTTCCGGACGCTCGGCGGGGCAGGTCGATGGCCTCGCCCAACTCGCCGTGCCCGAAGGCGCCAGCTTTTCCGCGACGGGGCAGGGGCCTGCCGAAGGCGCGCCTCTCGATATTGCCGTGCGCACCGATCACGTCCGCATGGGCGAGAGTCCGGTGCCGGGCCTCGGCTTCACCGGCATTGCCACCAACATCGAATATCGCGGTGCCAGCGTGAAGATCACGCTCGACGGCGCCGGCATTTCCGATTTCACCGCCATCATCCCCGACACGGCCTTTTTCGCCGCGCCGGTCAATGTGGGCGATGCGGTGCCCCTCCATTGGGACGCGGGGGACGCCATCGTCCTCGGCCGGCTCGATACCTGATCGTCACTCCAGCTAACAGGGACAGCAAGCTATGACGAAAGAGACCAAGAAGGACGGCATCAGCCGCCGCAGTTTCCTCAAGACCACCGCAGCAGCAGCGGCCGGCGCAGCGGTCGGGTCCGGTGCCATCACGGGCTTCCCCACCATCTGGGCGCAAAATCCCATCACCCTGCGCCAGTTCGGCACCGGCGTGTCCAACCTCAATGCCATTGCCGAAAAGTGCAAGGAAGACCTGGGCATAACGCTCGAAATGACCGCGACGGATTCCGACGCCGCCGCGCAACGCGCCGTCACCCAGCCCGACAGCTACGACATTGCCGACATCGAATACTGGATTTTGAAGAAGGTCTTTCCCACGGGCGTCATCCAGCCCATGGATATCAGCCGCCTGACCTATTACGACCAGATCGTGCCGCTGTTCAAGACCGGCAAGCTCCTGCCCGACAGCGTCATCGCCCAGGGCACCGCGCCGCACACAGTCGGCTTTGCCGAAGGCCCGGAAAGCACCAGCTTTGCCCCCGGCGAAACCGGCTGGTTCACCATGGTTCCGACCATCTACAATGCCGATACGCTGGGCATCCGCCCCGATCTCGTCGGCCGTGAGATCACCTCCTGGGCCGACATCATGGACCCGGCCTTCAAGGGCAAGACCTCCATCATCAACGTGCCGTCCATCGGCATCATGGATGCGGCCATGATCCTCGAAGCCATGGGCGAGATCACCTATGGCGACAAGGGCAACATGACCACCGAGGAAATCGACAAGACCATCGATTTCCTGATCAAGGCCAAGCAGGACGGCCAGTTCCGCGCCTTCTGGAAGAGCTTCGACGAGAGCGTGAACCTGATGGCCTCGGGCGAAGTCGTCATTCAGTCCATGTGGTCGCCGGCCGTTGCCGCCGTGCGCTCGCGCGGCATCGCCTGCACCTACCAGCCGCTCAAGGAAGGCTATCGCTCCTGGGGTGGTGGGCTGGGCCTGGCCAAGCACCTGGAGGGCGCCCAGCTCGACGCCGCCTACGAATACATCAACTGGTACACATCCGGCTGGGTTGGCGGCTATCTCAACCGCCAGGGCTATTATTCGGCCAACATGGAAACGGCCAAGGACTTCATGTCCGAAGACGAATGGGGCTTCTGGATCGAAGGCAAGCCGGCTCAGGGCGATATTCTGGCGCCCGATGGCACGGTCATGGAAAAGGCTGGCGCCGTGCGCGATGGCGGCTCCTTCGAAGACCGCATGGGCAAGGTTGCCTGCTGGAACTCGGTCATGGACGAAGACCGCTACATGGTCCGCCGCTGGAACGAATTCATCGCGGCATAACGAACCCTTCCTCCTTCTCCCCTTGCGGGAGAAGGTGCCCCGAAGGGGCAGATGAGGGGTCTGCAATCTCTCCGCTACCCCACGGTTCGCGGAGAGAACCCCTCACCCTTGAAAATCCTCTGGACGAGGATTTTTCGTCCCTCTCCCGCAAGGGGAGAGGGACGCACGCCGCGACTGCAAGGACCCAAGCAGATGAACAACCTTCTTGCCAGAGCCACGCCCTATCTCCAAGCGACGCCGCTAACCCTCATCCTGGGTTTCTTTCTGCTCCTGCCCATCCTGCTGCTCGTCCTCGTCAGCTTCTGGGACTACGACTTCGCCGGCATGTATCCGGGCTTTTTCACCTTCAATTATGCCGAAACGCTGGGCTCATGGGTCACCTGGCGCACCTATGGCAATACGCTCAAATTCGCCTTCCTGGTCTGGGCCATCACGGCCTTCGTCGGCTTCTGGGTCGCCTATTACCTGGCCTTCCACATCCGGACCTCGACCATGCAGATGGTGCTCTTTCTGGTCTGCACCGTGCCCTTCCTGACCTCCAACATCATCCGCATGATTTCCTGGATCCCGGTCCTGGGCCGCAACGGGCTGGTCAATTCCGCCCTGGTCAATGCCGGCATCGTCCCCCAGCCGGTGGAATGGCTGCTCTATTCCGATTTCGCCGTGGTCCTCGCCATGGTGCATCTCTACACCCTCTTCATGGTGACCCCGATCTTCAACACCATGATGCGTATCGATAAATCCCTGGTCGAAGCCGCGCGGGACGCCGGCGCCAGCAACTGGCAGATCATCTGGAACGTCATCCTGCCCCTGGCCAAGCCCGGCATTGCCATCGGCACCATTTTCGTCGTGACGCTGGTCATGGCCGATTTTTCCACCGTGCAGGTCATGTCCGGCGGCCAGTCGGCCTCGGTGGCGCTGATGATGCGCAACCAGATGAGCCTCCTGCAATACCCCGCCGCCGCCGCCAACGCGATTGTCCTATTGGTTCTGGTGCTCACCATGGTCGCCGGCATCCTGCGCATCGTCGACATCCGCAAGGAGCTCTGAGATGGTTGTTCTCTCCCTGCATCATCACGCACCGGCCCACCACCTCCCCCTCGACGGGGGAGGCCGGGAGGGCGTGCTTACGAACGCGATACCGTGCGGCAGGCAAATCGCGGAAACGGAGCCCTCCCATGACTGAAAAACGCTCCCCCGGCTTCTATGTGCTGACCGCCTTCTTCATTCTCTTCGTGCTCTTCCTCTACGGCCCCCTGTCCGCCGTGTTCATCCTCTCCTTTCAGGGCCCCAGCGGTGGCCTGACCTTCCCGCTCAATGGCGTGTCGCTGCACTGGTTCTTCAACCTCATGGAGCGCCAGGCCGTTGGGGATTTCGGCGCCAGCTTTGGCCGCTCCTTCGCCCTGGGCCTCATGGTCATGGGGGTGACCGTGCTCGTCTCCCTCCTTGCCGGCCTTGCCTTCCGCCGCCGGTTTGTTGGCAGCACCCCGCTCTTTTACCTCACCATCGCCAGCCTCGTGGTGCCCTCCATCATCGTCAGCCTCGGCATCGGCGTGCTCTACCAGCAATTGGGCATGCGGCCCGCCTGGTTCAGCTCCGCCTTTGGCGCCCATCTCACCTGGACGCTGCCCTTTGGCGTCCTGATCATGTTCGCGGTGTTCAACCGCTTCTCGCCCGCTTACGAGGAGGCCGCCCGCGATCTCGGCGCCTCCAACTGGCAGACCTTCGCCCATGTCGTCCTGCCCATGATCGCGCCAAGCCTCATCGGTGTCGGCCTCTTCGGCTTCACGCTCTCCTACGATGAATTTGCCCGCACCCTCATGACCTCGGGCAGTTCCAACACCCTCCCGCTCGAAATCTACGGCATGACCACCAATGTCACGACGCCGGTGCTCTACGCGCTGGGCACGGTCACCACGCTCTTTTCCTTCCTTGTCATCCTGGGCACCATCCTCGCCATCCGGCTGGTGCAGCGCCGGTGGCTTCGCCCATGACCGGCACGACGACAAGCCTGCTCGTGGTCAATCCCAACACCACCGCCTCCATGACCCAGACCATCGCCCACGCCGCCCGCGCCGCGGCAGGGCAGGGCACCGCCATCACTGCTGCCACCGCCGCCATCGGCCCTGTTTCCATCGAAGGCTATTACGACGAAGCCTTTGCCGTGCCCGGCCTCTTGGCGGAAATCGCCGCCGGCGAACGGTCAGGCGCACAGGCCGCCATCATCGCCTGCTTTGATGACACCGGGCTCGACGCCGCCCGCGCCATGGCGACCATTCCGGTCATCGGCATCTGCGAAGCCGCGCTATCGCTCGCCGCCATGGTGGCCAAGCGCTTCACCGTCGTCACCACCATGGAACGCTCCCGCGTGCCCATCGAGGAACTGGTCGACCGCTACGGCATGGCCCGCCGCGCCAGGGTCCGCGCCGCCAATATTTCCGTGCTCTCGCTCGAGGATCCCAACTCGGGCGCCCGCGACAAGCTCAGGAGCGAGATCACCCGCGCCATTGCCGAGGATAATGCCGAGGCCATCGTGCTTGGCTGCGCCGGCATGGCCGATCTGGCCCGCACGCTCGGCGCCGAGTTCGGCATGCCCGTCATCGACGGCGTCGGTGCGGCGGTAAAACAGGCCGAAGCGCTGGTGACCCTGGGCCTCACCACCTCCAAGCGCGGCGCCTATGCCCCGCCGGTCGCCAAGCCCTATGCCGGGCTCTTTGCCCCCTTTGCCCCCGCATGACCGATCTGCGCACCCTGACCCTGCCCGAAATCGGAACCCTGCTGGATTGGGCCGCCGCCGAAGGCTGGAATCCCGGCCTTGCCGACGCCGCGGCCTTTCACGAGGCCGACCCCACGGGCTTTTTCGGCGCCTTCGTCGATGGCCGCATGGCCGCCGGCATTGCCACCGTCGCCTATGGCGACAGCTTCGGGTTCCTCGGCCTTTATATTTGCCACCCCGACTTCCGGGGCAGGGGCCTCGGCCGGGCCGTCTGGGATGCGGGCATGGCCTATCTCGGCCACCGGACCATCGGCCTCGACGGCGTTCCGGCCCAGCAGGCCAACTATGCCCACATGGGCTTTGTGCCCGCCTATGGCACCACCCGCTGGTCCGGCAATGCCGCCGGCCTCGCCGCCACGCTTGCCGTGCATCGGGCCACGGTCGACGACCGCGCCACGATTGCTGCCATTGACCGCGCCCATTTCCCGGCGCCGCGTCCGCGCTTCCTCGCCCATTGGCTGGGCCCGCCCCATGACGCCTGGGTCATCCCCGACCGCGCCTACGCCGTCTGCCGCCCGTGCCGCAGCGGCCACAAGATCGGCCCCATCTTTGCCCGGACAACCGAAGAGGCACTCGCCCTCATCGCGGCAGCCGCCACCCCGGTGCAGATCGACATTCCCGATGCCCAGACAGGCCTAACCGCCGCACTCGCCAATGCCGGCTTCGCCCCGTCATTCTCCACCATGCGCATGTATCGCGGCCCCGCGCCGGCCCTGCCCATGGACCGCATCTTTGCCGTCACCAGTCTGGAACTCGGCTAGCTGCAACGCCCCCAAACAGGGTATGCGCCGCCACACGATCGCGACTAACCTCCCGCCCATTTGGAGGCCCAATCGCCATGCGTGTCGCCCGCGCCCTGCTGTTCGTAACGCTCGTCGCAACGCCGCTGCATGCGGCCGAAATCACCCTCGTCTCTGATTATTACGACCGCTTCCATCCCGTGCCGCACCTGCGGTTCGAAGGTCCGGTGCTCGACGGCGATACCGCCCAGCTCAAGGCGCTCTTCAAATCCAGCATCGCCTGCACTGCCGATCAGCTGCCGCCCGATGGCGGAAACTGCGCCATCATCAGCCTGGCCAGCCCCGGCGGCAATTACATCGAGGGCCTGCGCCTCGCCCAGTTTCTGCGCGACAACCGCATTGCCACCCTGGTTGAGGCGGGGGCCGAATGCTATTCCGCCTGCGCCTTCGCCTTTCTCGGCGGCACCGGCTATTCCACCCAGCCTGGCGTCGGCGTCTATGTGGACCGCATGGTGACCCCGGGCGGCATCCTGGGTTTCCACGCACCATACTTCGCGCCGGAATCGCTCGATGGTCTGGTCGCCGAATTCGGGCTCGACGAAGTCCTGGGCGCCAGCCGCGACGACATCTCCCTCATGGTCCGCCAACTGGTCTCCTGGAATGTCGATGAAAATGTCCTCGGCTACATCGTCTCCATGGGCCCCGACCAGACCTATGACGTGGTGACCGGCGAGGACTATTTCCTCACCCGTTCCGCCCTGCCGCCCGACCTGGCATTCGACCCGGACAAGACCACCATTGCCGATGCTATTTACAATGCCTGCATCTACCTTCTGGCCGAGCACGAGCGCGACTTTCCCAGCGCGCTGCTCGATCGCATTACCGAAATGGCCATGAGCGAGATCGGCGTGAACGCGTCCGGCGCCGCGATCACCGGCTATCGCCTGGGTCCCGACAATCCGCTCGGCCTCACCTTCTGCGGCGTCCCCACGGCGCAGTTCGAGGGCAATGGCGACGCAGACATCGCGCTCTATACCGGCGCCGGTATCGGCGGCGATATCCGGCCTCTCCTCACCCTCTTCATGCGCCCCGATGGCTGGTCGAGCCTAGGCTCCACCGGCAATCTCAGTCGCTCCGTTTTCCAGAAGAGGGCGCTCAACACCATGTTCCTAAACCCCGTCACCCCCGTCACGCCCGACCTGTTTTTCTGAACCACCCCGCCTCCCACCGCGCTCACAACACCCACCAGCCCCACCTCCCCCTCGACGGGGGAGGCAAGCGCAGCTTGGCCCGCAGGGCCTAGCGAAGCTCGGAGGGGGTGTCCAAGCGCTCAGACCCAGCGCCCACACACCCCCATCCGCCCGTCCAAAGAAAAGCACCGCCCTGCATCCCACCGCCCTCGCAACACCCACCAGCCTCACCTCCCCCTCCACGGGGGAGGCAAGCGCAGCTTGGCCCGCACAGGGCCTAGCGAAGCTAGGAGGGGGTGCCCAAGCACTCGGACCCACAGCCTGCAAACCCCCTCCACCCCCAAGGGAGGCACCGCCCTGCATCCCACCGCCCTCGCAACACCCACCAGCCTCACCTCCCCCTCGACGGGGGAGGCAAGCGCAGCTTGGCCCGCAGGGCCTAGCGCAGCTCGGAGGGGGTGCCCAAGCGCTCAGACCCAGCGCCTGCACACCCCTTCCATCCCCCACCGAACCCAGCGGCGCTTCACGAACACCGCCCCTCTTCGACTAAAGCATGACTTTCTCAGGCTCCCCGGACCTGTTCTGTAAAGCGCCCGCCTGGGGAGGCGGTAGTTTGACCACGGGAGAGATCGATGTCCGAAGACAAGGCGCAAAGCCTCAAGGAAGCCGCGCTGCATTTCCATGAATATCCGCGCCCCGGAAAGCTGGAAATCACGCCCATAAAGCCCCTGGCCAACACCCGCGACCTCTCGCTGGCCTATTCGCCCGGCGTCGCCACGCCCTGCGAGGAAATCGCCGCCAATCCGCTCGACGCCTATCGCTATACGTCCAAGGGCAATCTCGTCGCTGTCATCTCCAACGGCACCGCCGTGCTGGGTCTGGGCAATATCGGCGCCCTGGCCTCCAAGCCGGTCATGGAAGGCAAGGCGGTTTTGTTCAAGAAGTTCGCCGGCATCGATTCCATCGACATCGAGGTCAACGAGCAGGACCCCAAGAAATTCATCGAGATCGTTGCCCCGCTCGAGCCCACCTTTGGCGGCGTCAATCTCGAAGACATCAAGGCGCCCGAATGCTTCGAGATCGAGGAAGCGCTGCGCGAGCGGATGAATATCCCGGTCTTCCACGACGATCAGCACGGCACCGCCATCATCGTGGCCGCGGCCGTCATCAACGCCATGAAGCTGGTCGGCAAGGACATTTCCAAGGTCAAGATCTGTACCTCGGGTGCTGGCGCCGCCGCCATTGCCTGCATGAACATGCTGATTGCGGTGGGCGCGAGCCGCGAAAACATCTGGATCGCTGACTCCAAGGGCCTCGTCACCAAAAAGCGCGACAATGCTGTCGATCGCTGGCGCGGCGCCTTTGCACAGGACACCGACAAGACCGAACTGGCCGAGGTCATGGACGGCGCCGATATCTATGTCGGCCTCTCCAAGGCCGGGGCGCTCAAGCCCGAAATGATCCGGAACATGGCGCCCAATCCGCTGATCCTGGGCCTGTCCAATCCCATTCCCGAGATCATGCCCGAACTGGCGCGCGAAACGCGGCCTGACGCCATGATCTGCACCGGCCGGTCGGACTATCCCAACCAGGTCAACAACGTCCTCTGCTTCCCTTTCCTGTTCCGCGGCGCGCTCGATTGCGGCGCCACCATCATCAACGAGGAAATGAAGGCCGCGGCGGCCTATGCCATCGCCAAGCTCGCGCATGAGCCGGGCCTCGAAGCATCCGCCCATGGCGTGCCCGCCATCTTCGGCCCCGACTACCTCATCCCCAATCCCTTCGATCAGCGCCTGATCCTGCGCATTGCCCCGGCTGTCGCCAAGGCTGCGATGGATACCGGCGTCGCCACCCGCCCCATCGCCGATTTCGACGCCTATCGCGATCAGCTGCGCCGCTTCGTCTTCCGCTCCGGCATGGTGATGAAGCCGATGATCGAGCGGGCCCAGGCGGCCAACAAGCGCATCGCCTTTGCCGAGGGCGAGGACGAGCGCGTTCTTCGCGCTGCGCAGGTCATCATCGAAGACGGCATCGGCCAGCCCATCCTCATCGGCCGTCCTTCGGTCATCGAATCCCGGCTTGAACGCTTTGGCCTCACCATCCGCCCGGGCAAGGACTTCGAGGTCATCAACCCCGAAGACGATCCGCGCTACCGCGACTATGTCGCCGATTTCCATGAACTGGTCGGCCGCAAGGGCGTCACCCCCGACACCGCCCGCACCATCGTGCGCACCAACACCACGGTCATCGGGGCGCTTGCCGTCAAGCGCGGCGAAGCCGATGCGCTGATCTGTGGCCTTCAGGGGCGCTTCATCAAGCATGCCCGCGACATTCACTCGATCATCGGTCTGTCCGAAGACGCCAACCAGCTTTCGGCACTCTCCATGCTGCTGCTGAACCGCGGCGTCTTCTTCCTCGCCGACACTTATGTGAACATCGATCCAAGCGCCGATGAGCTCGTCGCTATTACCCTCCAGGCCCGCGACCATCTCAAGCGCTTCAACATCGAAGCCCGCGCCGCCCTGCTGAGCTATTCCAACTTCGGCTCACGCGACGGCGACACCTCGATCAAGATGCGCGAAGTCTATGAGCGCCTCCAGAAGGTCGCGCCCGATCTGGTCGTCGAAGGCGAAATGCAGGGCGATCTTGCGGTCAATTCCGAACTCCGCTCGCGCTATATCCCCAACTCGGTTCTGACGGGCGAAGCCAACCTCCTGGTCTTCCCCAACCTGGAAGCCGCCAACCTCTCGATGACGCTCCTCAAGGAGCTCAACAACGGCCTCCATATCGGCCCGATCCTGATGGGCACGAGGCAGCCGGCACACATCGTCGCCCCCACCGTTACCAGCCGCGGCCTCGTCAACATGGCCGCCATCGCCGCCACCGAGGCTTCGAGCCGTCCCTAGGCCAATTGGCTCCGGTGGAGCCAATTGAGGCGAGAAGGCCATGAGAGCTCTGCTCGAATGGCGGGTGAGCCGTCCCTA
>JAEWBN010000013.1 GCA_023391095.1 Pseudomonadota bacterium | reverse complement strand
CTGCTCGAGCCGATCGGCAACATCCCGCCGGCCGAAGCCGAGGCCAACTACTACGCTGCGCTGGAACACGCAGCCATGGCCGCATAACTTAACACCAACGGTCTCCGGTAAACCCGGTGCGGTTCACCCACCCATGCGCCACGATTTACAAGTGAACCCACAGCACTGATGATCGCAACGCCGCCCGATACATTGTAGGGCGACCGTTTGACCCCGCCATACATGGTCGTTTTCAGATTGCCGCTCTCGTCGCGCTGCGGCTGGGGCTCCCCCTCGAAGCGGCTTGCATCCGGACCCTCGATCCCGATGCGGCCGGCCAACACGCCCATGAGCACAGCCGCCTTGTCTGGATGCAGCAGCAGCGGCCGATTGAGCACGCGGTCGGCGACGTGGAGCAGACGGCTCATTTCTCAGTTCCTTTGTCGTTGGCAGCAGGCTTTGGCGCCGGGGCCGCCGCCCCCTTTGCGGCGGTTCCGATCCCAGCCTGCTTGCGTGCCGCTTCCTCATGCGCCAGTTGCGCGTGCTTCCGCTGGAAGTCGCCGCCGGTGCGCTCGGTGATGATCTGGTCACGCGTCTTGGTACCCATGCCGAGATCGACCTCGTCGGCGCGCGCCTCAAGCTGCGGATTGATCTGGATGCGGGTTGGCCCGATCCACTGTTTGCCCAGCCAGGCAACGCGCTTGACCGGATCAGTGAGGTAGCCAGGTGCCTTCAGTCGGCCGATCGCCACAGCTTCGGTGAAGAACCACTGGAATACATGGTCGGCGACTTCCCGCTCGAACCATGCCTTCTCGGCAAGAAACCCCTTCCAGGCGATCTCAAGGGCGCCCCGGCTGGCCGAGAACGAGGCCGAGAAGTGCATGATCATCAGCTCGAACGGGATTTCGAGCACCACGCCCATCTGTTTGATGATCGCCAGCATGAAGGGCTCGAAAGCGGTGTTGGGCCGCTTCGGAGAATGAATGTTCACCGTGCTGCCATTCGCCGTCGTGATGATGGCGAGGTCCTCGATCTTCAGCTCGCCGTCGGAGCTCTGTGTTTCGCCATCGCTTCCCGGCGCCGTGATGACATGATCGGCGTCGTCATCGGCGGCCAGCTGCTCGAAGGCAAACAGCATGGCATCGTTGACGGCGGCATTGATCTCCGCATCAGTCAGGTCTTTAAGCTGCTTGACCAGCTCGACGATGGGCGCCAGCAACGGCACGCCGCGAGGCTGCCCCGGCCGCTGCATCTGGAACGGCACGAGCATCAGGCGCTGACCGTCGCCGCCGACACGGGGCACGAATGTCCAGGAGAGCGCCCCGCCGAGCAGACTGCCGGGGTGTTTGTCGGTGAAGTGCCAGCCTTCGATCACGCCACTGGCGCTCTGCTGGACGCCACCCTTGATCCGCACGCTGTCAGCAGCCTGCCTCGGATTGCAGATGCGGTCGCCCTCGATCAACACCAGTTTCAGTCCATAGGTGTCTCCGGCGTCCTTCCGGTACCGACGGACAATGCCGATATCGCCGGAAACACGAGCGGACCGGTAGATCAGGCGCTGCATGTCCATCCAGTGCTGCTGCCCGGACCAGTCGGCGTTCTGCTGCCAGAGTTCGAACTCGCGTTCGATATCGTCCTGCGCGGCAATCGCCTGCTCTTCGGTGAGACCGAGCTTGGCAAAATCGATCTGTGACTTGAGCCGCAGCCCCGTGCCGATGACGCCATTCACCTTGGTCTGAATCGCACCAAGCGCCAGCGGCGAATTGCGCTCGAGGTCGCGCGAACGCGCCACCAGGTCGGGCAGGTCGGGGAGAAGGTCGGCCTCCGGGCTCCCGCCGCCCGGCCGCCAGTTACGGGACCGCCGATTGTCGCGACGCCCGCCTTCATAGCCGCCGCGCCCCGGCACGCCGGCGAGAGCCATGGCCCCACGGTTCACTCCATGGGCGAGCGCATTTATCCCCCGCGCCAGTCGCCCGCGGAGGCTGCTCTTGGTTACCTGTTTCATGGTTTGCTACCGCACCATATACCGCATGCTGCCCCGCCCAAGGGCACGGCGCTCCAGATCGCGCAGCTTGCCCTGCCAATAGGCGACCCGCTTGGCGACATCGGCCAGGTCGGCGCGGGTCAGGGTCCGGGACGATCCGTCCGTTGAGATCGTGTAGCTCTGGCTGGTCGCCAGGGCCTCTTCAGCCTTGAGCCACAGCTCAAGCATTTCCGTCGCCCGTTCAATCGTGATCCCGGCCATCATTCGCGCCTCATCTTTCGGACACCGCGTTGTGGACGCGGCCGGCTGGCTGGCTGCGCTACGGGCGCCGCCACCGGTACCGGCTCGGTTGCCGGCTTGTGGTTGAACAGGTCTTCGATATCGCCCTGCACCGGCTCGGGAGCACAGTCCCTCGCGGCCTCGTAGCGGTCCCAGACGGCATCTGGCAGCGCCCGAGTAGGGCCCGCTAGCCGGATAAAGGCCGCCGTGGCCTGCAGGTAGGTGTCGAGGCCTTCATTGGCCTGCAACGGGTCCTTGACCCACTTGTACTCGTCAAAACCGCCACGCCCCGTGACGCGCTTGCGCGTTTCGGCAGTGATCTGGCGAAAATACTCATCCTCCAGACCGCTGGGCAGGTCCACGAAACCGCGCTCGAGCGGATCGGACTTCACCAGGTCCCTGTAGAAGGCCATCTTCAGCACAGAGGTGGCGAAGTTGAAAAACCGCTTGTGGTACGGCAGCCGTTTGCCGGCCCGATTGACTTCACGCTTGACCGCTACCAGCAGCGGCGCGGCTTCGGAGCCGACGCCACGCACCATGATCACCTTTGACGACGGGTGCCGCTTGGCCCACTCCCATACGTCTTCTGTCCAGGCATTGCCGTCGATGGCCGTCAGGTCGATCCCGAGCGAGCGGCCATAGGCGTTGGGATAGGTCTGGACCAGAAGACCGTTCAACACGCTCTGGCATTCGGCGCTCGAAATATGGCCGGGGATCACCCCGTATTCGACCACGGCCTTGCGATGATCCCTTGCCCAGGCAACGACCTGATATTCTACGCGGTCCTTCTGGCAGTCGATGCCGCACGTCAGAATGACATGTCCGGCCGGTACGGTTCCCCGCTTGCGGGATGCCTGCGCCGCACGATCGCGCAGGATTTCCCATGGCGGTGCGTCCCCGAGGGTCCGGTAGGCCCGGCCCACGGTGTCGTTGAAGAACGTTTGCTCTGACGCCGGATTGCCCTTGGCATTGATCCATTCACGGGCAATCCGCTCGAAGCTCTGCAGAAGCGAGTAGGCGGACCAAAGGTGAAACGATCGGTGTACCCGTCGTGCCGCAGGATTGCTCGCCTTCCACACTTCCTCGCCTGCCAGTTCCAGCTGGCGCGCCTGCCGCAGCATTTGCGGTCGATGGTACTCTTCGATGACCCCGCCGCAGTCTGGACCTGTACACAGAAAGTGCGCCCGCTCGGGATGTTCTTCGTCGAGGTTGGAGAGGAAATTCTCCCACTCCAGCGTCTGCAGATGCCCACAATGCGGGCACGGCAGATAAAGCTTCTCCTGGCTGCCTTCCTCGTAGGCCTTCGTGATCCGACAGCCGGGCTCGATGAGCGGCGTCGATATCTTGAACACCTTGGCAAATTCATGGGCGCGGGACCGGCTGTCAGCCTGTGTTTCCGGATCGCCGCCCGCATTCATCTCCCATTTCGCCAGGTCATCCTGCACCTGGCGCTTCATCGTGACCTGAGACAGCGACGCCGGCGAGTTGGCGCCGGAAATCTGGATGGCGCCCTTGCCGTCGATCCGCTCCTTGTAGAGCACGCTGTCGAGGCCATCCCGTGACTTCATCGGGAAGAGCCTCGCCAGCGCTGCCGTGCCCTTGAGCATCGGCACGAGCTTCATCTTGCTCCAGCGCTGCGCATTGCTGTCTGTCGGATGCACATAGAGGAAGTCGCCGGGGTCCATATCCATGGAGCCGCCGCAAAAGATATTGGCCAGGACCGTTCCGCCCAGCTGCGCCGATTTGGCAAAGCTGACCACGCGGCACGGATCATCGGGCGACAATGCCCGCAGGATTTCGTCGAAGTAGTAGAACAGGTCCCGGTTATAGGGTCCCGGCAAGGGGCTTTCGCGCTCCGAAAATACGATGTTCTGTTCGGCCCAGGCCAGATAGTCCACCCGAGGGGGCGGCGTCAGAACATCAGCCAGGACTTCGGCAGAGATCCGTTCGGCATTGGCCACGTTGACGGTCATCTGCGTCACGGCACGGCCTCGCTTTCGTCAGCCACCACAATCTCGACCGTGGCCGGCAATCCCTCTGCCTGCCGTCGCAGGCGTTCGGCCACCATCGCCTTCTTCTCATTGCGGATCGTCCGCAGAAGATGCAGCACGTCGCGCTGCGGAAGGCCGAATTTGCTGGCTACGGCGGCAGCAAAGTCCGCCAGCATGGCGCCGTTCTCGTCGTCGACCTGCCGCGCCACCTTTGTCAGTTGAGCGCGCACATCGTCGGCCGGCACCAGCTTGCCTTGCGCGACCAGCTCATCACGGGCGGCAATGCGGTTCTTGCGCTGCTCGGCTTCGAGCCGCTCCTGCTGGATTTGCAGCGCAACGTCGTCGCGGCCGTCGCGCAACGGCTCGACCCTCGGCGCCACCGTCGGCTGATCGAAAAGCTTGGTGCCGATGCCATTTCCCAGCGCCTGCCCCGGATCGCGCCGCAGGCCGATTTGCTGCTTGGCCTTGTCGACAATGATGCGAGCGCCGCGCCCCTCCCCTTCAAGGCATTCGGCGCCGATTTTCCCCTCGCTCAGCCATTGGCTCACCCGCGCCTGGGAGACATTGCACTCCCTCGCGAATTCCGCCTTCGACATCGTCTGCATTTAAGTGCCCTTAAGGCTCCACTTAAGACCGATTTAAGGCTCTTAAATCCGTGTCAGACTGGCCAACGCACGGGGCCCGAACTACCCGCCTCCGAAGGTGGTCGGGAAAGGACCCAACGGCCCTGCACCTGCTTAAAACTTGTGACACTATTGGCTTTTTAAGTTTTAAGCGGAGCCTTGTTTGCGTTAGGTCCGCGCCATCTGCTTCGCCAGTTCGCGGTAGAAATGCCGCTGCCAATACGACCAGAACACCCGACCGACCTTGGCCTGCGCCGCCTGGCCGAAGTCGTACCGCTTCCGGTACTTTGGCTGGCGGACGAACATGAACACGGCCCGCACTGTGTTGCCGCGCCGCTCATAGATGCCCCGAGGCAGATTGCCGATGGCCCGCTCCACCCGCTTGCCGGATGGGACGAAATACCGGGCCTTGCCTGCCTTGCCGTTCCGGGCTTTCGACCGGGCCGTCTCGTTCATCATGTAGCCCACTTCGCGGTGCGCCTTGAGCTGCGACAGGATCGACACGATGGTCGAGCCGGGGACGTTGCCATAGGCGTCGCGCTTGAACCCGATGGCCGGGATCGCGAACTCCCCCGCCTCCATCACGCCGATGGCGCGTAGCGCAGCCTCGAAGCGCTTGACCCCACGCGGCCCACCTGCCACCTGCGGCATGAGGTACTTGGATGGAGGTGTGCCACCCGAGGCTTCGTCGCGGATGAACACCCATGCCGTCAAGGTCTCATTGGTTGCCCGCCGATACAGCACTGCCTTCTGCGTCAGTGGCTTGGGGCGGTCGAACACACCCCGGATTTTGTCCTGTTCGGCCCAGACACCGTCGACGATCGCATCGTTGAGGGCGTTGCGGGTGATCGAGTTGATCCGCCGCCCTGCCCATTCCGGCAGCTCGGCGCGCAGCTGATCGATATCGGCCTGAAAGGAAATGGACAGCGGTGCGTTGCCCGGACGGACGGTGATCGGCCCAGCCATGCCACACCCCGGAAACGCAAAAGGCGCCCCGGTTTCCCGATGCGCCTGTCTCAAGACCTGATTTGTTGTGGTGAAGCTACGTCAATTTTTGCGGAGCCGTCAATGGGTCTTGTTTCACTTCCCACGGCCGCGCCGGGGCGGCGGGTGGTAGCGCTTCATAATCGACCATTTCCGCATTGAGCAGCGCGACCAGATCGACCAGCGCATAGCGCCAGACATCATAGGCTCGGCGCGCCTCTTCCACATCAGCCGGGTCATTGCCCTCAAGGATCGGCTGGGCATAGCCGATGAAACCCTTCTTGGCATGGGCATCGAGATAGAGCTTTTTCGGATTGCCCGCGCCGTCGACCTGCTCGATCCATCTGCCTGGCCCATCCTCGTACCAGTCGGGCCGAGTGCCATTACGGCCGTGCCGGATCAGCAGCATCGTCGCCTCGGCCGGCAATGCCATCACCGCATCGTAAATGACGGCCGCATCCTCATGGCACTGGACCGCCATATGCATCGATCCCGCCGATGACGTCTGGACCCGGCACCCAAGGGCCATGATCTGGGCCAGGCTGCTTTCGGGGGATGCTTGCAATCCGCTTGGCCCAGCCAGCCGGGCAGCTACCGCCTCGATCTTCTGGTCCCGAAATGCCCAGACCACAAGGTCTTCCACGTCCATTGCCTTTGGCATTCTGGCCTCTAGAGGGTTCTAGAGGGTCTCTTTAGACCCTCTCTCGGAGAAAAGTAGAACAGGAATATGATGTTAGAGACGTTGGTGAGGGTGGAGAGGGTTGCCCCTTAACACATGAACTGATTTCACCGCTGAAAGAGGTCGGGAGCCGCCACCCCACACCCCTCTACATATATAGACGAGAACAACCCTCACGACCCTCTCACAAATCGCGCAAAACATTGATTTTGTTGTTGAATTGGCATCGAGAGGTTTGCATTCACCCTCTCGATAAACCTCACGACCCTCTGTCGCGCCGCGTCAGCGGCGAGAGGGTCGTGACTTCATTCTGCTCTGCTTGAAGGGGTGCGGGGCGCGGGGTGCGGGGCGGCAAAGCCGCCCGCGCAAGACCCTCTTGGCGAAGGTCAGGCCCGGGCCTCGCTAAAAGCCCGGGTCGTCGGGGTCGCGTGCAGGGGGTGAACCGATATCGGCCGCGTGGCCAGGCACGTCGAGCAACTCGATATCGAGATAGACGTAGTAGGCGCCGCGTTTCTTCTTGTGGCCCAGCTCGACGAGCTTGTCGCCGAAACTGCGCTGCGACGCGGACTTGAGGCCGTTGACCTTGCACCAGCCCTCATAGGCCTCGTAGAGCTTGCCGGCCTTCACCTGCTTGCCGGGAGCGGGCCTGATGGCCACCTCGGCAAAGACGCTGACATTGTCGCGCTCTTCACGGTAGTCCTGGGTGAATTCCTTCACCGCGGCCGGCACAAACGGCTCAAGCCCCTGACCGAGGTAAAGCAACATGCCTTCGATCAGCCAGTTGAGAATGCCCGATCGCTCGGCATCGAGCCGGGAGGTCAGCTCGGCCGGGAGCATCCGCTCGCTTTCAGGGATGGTCACGCCCCACAGGATCAGTAGCACACGCCGCCAGATGCCATAGTCCGTACCCGAGATGGCGGGCTTGGAATTGCCCGACAGCATCGGCGTGAACTTGGGCAGGAACTCGAAAAATTCCTTGTTGAGGAAGCGTGCGAGGATCTTCGAGCCGCCTGTCAGGGCCTTGATCAGCTCTTCGCGCAGCGGCGTGTTCTTGGGCAATTCCTCGATCGTCACGAGGCGCGCATTGTGCAGGCGCGCCACGTCGGGATTAGCCTGCTGCCCTGCCCGCTGGCCGTCGCCGGTGATGGTCGCCGGGTCGGCGATCTGCCGATAGGTGCCTGCCAGGCGACCGATCAGCTCGAAGAACGCCGATTTGCCGTTGGCGCCGGTGCCGTAGTGGTAGAACAGCCGCTGCTCGTCATTGCCGTCACACAGCAGCGAATAGGCCGTCGAGACCTGCAGGAAGGTGCGCATCGCACCATCGGGCTGCACCTTTTCGAGGAACTTCTCCTTGAAGAACGGCGCCTCGGCATCGGCGTGATATTCCACATCGGCCACATTGGTCAGCATGTGGTCCCGATCATGCTCCAGGAACTCGAAGCGGCCGATCATCCGCGATCCGCCCTCGGGCTGGTCCATGTCGAGTTCGCGCCAAAAGCGCAGCGTGCCGTTCTTCACGTTGAACAGCATGGCATTGGC
The DNA here is from genome assembly GCA_023391095.1 of Pseudomonadota bacterium. Taxonomy (GTDB): domain Bacteria; phylum Pseudomonadota; class Alphaproteobacteria; order Rhizobiales; family Devosiaceae; genus Devosia. Next base: position 201,457 of record JAEWBN010000013.1, on the reverse strand, counting down.
GTCCAGCCGGTCGATCGGCAGCGCCTTCATGCTTTTGGCCTGCTCAAGCATGGCCGACGTCTTGCCGGCATTGCCCGAGGTCACCGCCCAGGCGCGGCGCTTGCTGCGCTTGGTCGATATCGCGGTTCGGACCTTCACCGCCTTGAGGATCACATCCTTGTCGCGGCTGGTCCGCTTTTCTTCGGGCTTCTTCTTCGCTTCGGCGGCCATGTCGAGCAGTTCCCGCTGCGCCGGTGTCGCCTCGATTTCGAGGGCCTCAAGCTTGATCTTGTCGACGACCTGCTGGGCATAAAGCCTCACCTCGAGGTCGGCCTCATCGCGCAGCCAGTGGGTCCCGGTCCAGACCAGCCAGCCCAGCCCCACGACATAGCAAAGGCCGCCGCCGAACCAGATCACCAGCCGCTTGCCATTGTCGCGGTCATTCTGGTCCCAGCCGGCGCATTCCTTGGCAATGATGCGGTCGAGTTCGCTGATGCCATCGGGCGGCAATTCCATGTCGTCATCGGGATAATCGACAATGTCGGAATCGTCCGGCCCGGGATCGTCACCCTCTGGTGCCGGGGGCGCCTCATCCTTCGGCTTGGCCTTGCGGCCGCGCCTTGGCTTGTCGGAAGCACCGTCAGCCTTGCCGCCGTCGACCACGGTGAGCTTCACCGTGGTTTTCTTGCTCATGGCCTTTTTGACCGGGTTTTCTTCGTCGTCGGGCGGCTTGGTCACGCTGTCACCCTCACCAGGTCATTGAGGTCTTTCCCGTCCCCGACGGGCTCCACATAGCGCACCTGCAGTTCCGGCAGGTCCGGCCGCACCAGCCGGGCCGCCGCGCGACGGGCCGCCGCGCGCTTGAGGCCGCGCGTCACCTTCTCGACCGTCTTGGTCTCCGGCTCGTCGCTGTCGCAGAGATAGACCAGGTCCTCGCACCAGTCGGGCGGCACGAAACAGTCCGGATCGTCCATGTTCGGCTCGGCTTCCTGCCGCCTGTTCTGGAAATCGATAAGCGCCCTGCCCGCCATGTTGCCCAGGTCCACACCAGCCCAATAGGCCGTTCCGGGCTCGAAGTTGTGCCGCAAGGCGGTCAGCGTCGTCTCGATGCCTTCGCCCATCACGATGCGCGTGGCGCCTCGGGGCTGGAAGAGCTTGATGGCGCCGCCCTTCTTGCTGCCGCGCACCTTCTTGGCGGGCAGCGGCGTCGGCGATCCATCCCTTTCCGTCTTGGTCGGATGGGTCAGGACAACCTTGCCATTGGCACGGTCGAGATCGATCCATGTCTGATGCACCGCGCCGAACGATCCATCGGCCAGCACCACGGCCGCGACCATGCAGGGCCCGCTATGAATGGTCGGATAGCTCTTGCGCCCGTCCGGGCCCTCGGCCTCCACCACATAGGGATGGGCGAGGATCTCGCGCAGCACGATGCGGTCGAGCTTGAGCCCGCCAAGGCCGCGCAGGGCCAGGTAGTCGGCCACGCCGCCCTGCCCGGCTGGCAATGGCGCCGCAGTGCGCTCCCAGATGGAACGGGCCTCATTGATCGCGCGCAGCCGGCGCTTTTCTTCCTCGGCCGCGCGTTCCCGCTCGCGGCGCTCCGCTTCCTGATGGATGCGCGCCTGTTCCTCGGCCGAGACTGGATCGGCAACGCTCCGACCGGTGATCAGCTCGCAGGCTTTGACGAAGCCGACGCCTTCGGTCTGCATCACCAGGTCGATAACGCCACCGCCGGCAATGCCGCAGCGCCGGCAATTGAACGTGTTCTTGCCGGTATGGATGGCAAAGCGATCCGTGCCGCCGCATTTCGGGCATGGCCCCGCCTTGTCGGTGCCCGGCCCGAGATTCCAGCCCTTGAAATTGGCCCAGCTCCAGCAGGTGACGGCCTCGGCTTCTTCCTTGAGCGTCTGTAGTTCGGGCGACAGGGTCACGCTGCCCTCGCCAGATGGTCGATGTTCCCGTGCTGGACGGTGAATGTGTAGGCAGCAACCCATGGATTGGCTTCCCATAATCCGTCGCCGTTGATGCCGGTCCAGATGGCGCGATACATCGGGATCGCATGCACCTGTGCGAACTGGTCGACCTTGGCAGAGGCGAGCGCGCCTTCCGCCACTGCATCGGCCACGCTGATATCCTGCAAGCGCTCGACCCGAACTTCTGTGACGGTCAGGGTCAGGCGCGATGCCCAGCGGGGCATGTGTATGGACGGGCGCCAGCCGCGCTGGACCGGCTGTAGCCGGGTGGACAGGGTTAGATCGCGCGGAATCTGTTCGATGGTTTCCGTCCAGCCATGGCTCTTGAAGGTCGCGGCATAAGCAACCGTGCCAACGTCGCCCGCCCGATCATGCAGGGTCCACGCCTCGCGAACCCAGAGGCGGTCGCCCACCTTTATCCGAAGTTCTGTGTCGGCAAACTTCTGGGCATGTGGGACACCCTGCCCATCCTGACCATAAATCCAAACCTTACCCTTGCGATCGGGCGCACAAAAATTTCGAAGCTCATCGACAAACGGTTGAGGCTTCAACACCCGCCGCGTCTGCGTCTTGGTGCCGGCGAGCAGGGCGCGGACCATCGGTCCGGAAAAGAGAATGGGCTTGTCGCTCATCGCTTGCACCATTCGACAGCGCAAAACGGCAGATACGGCGCCTCATCGCCACCCTCGGGGTCGACGTAGTAAAAGCCGGTGCATGGGCATCCATGATTGTCATGGCGCAGCTGCTCTTCCGGGTTTTCATGCTCGTCAAAGCATTCGCAGCCGTCTTGAAACATGAGCGGGAAGGCGTTGAGATAATAGCCGTCCATCTCGTCCGAGCCGCTCTCTCCCAGCAGCGTCCCTCGCATGCGGACGGCCAGTTGCGTCCCCACGGCGATCTGCGGTCTTTCGCCAGCACTCTTCCAGTCTCCGGTCATGCTGCTTCTCCCTGTCAGAACGTCATTTCGGATTGGCGGGCGTCGGCGCGATCGAGCATGCGCAGGACGCTTTCGCCCTGATGCAGCTTGTCCCAGACGAACCAGCCATGGAGCATTGGCGGGGCGCCTTGCCCCGTGAAATCGATCTTCCAGCGCATGAGGTAGACGCGCGCTGGCGGATGGGCGGCCCAGAATTGAGCCAGCCCCCCGGCGCCGGGCCAGGACCAGTTGAGCAGCAGGCCCATGTAGTCGACATCGAGGGTGTCGAGGGCGTGCCGAAGCCAACGGGCGCGCCCATTGCCCCAACCGCACTCCGCAAAGGGAGGATTGGTAACGATGGCCCTGCTCGGCCGGTCGCTGACATCGAAATCGTAGAAGTCGCGGATCACGGCGCCAATGCCCCGGTCCACGAGGTCCGACGCGAAGCAGTTCAAGCCAACGGCTTTCATCTCCCGAACCATGGCGCCGTCACCGGCTGCAGGCTCCCATATGGTGCCAATTTGCCGAAGCCGCTCCATCTCGGCATGGAGGAATGCCCGCGTTGGCTCGGGCGGCGTGGGATAGAACTCGTCCTTCTCCCGCGCCAGCCCTTCACCGGTCTTGGCCAAGGTCCCGTCGAGCAGCTGCACCACAACAGGCTTGCTTGTCTTGCCGGTGGCTCGGAAAAGGCCCTTTGCCGAGGGAGCGGTCATGAGCGCTCCCTCCAGACTTCAGGCCCAAGACCCGACACCGGCGCCATGGCCACCTTGGCGGCAAGAAAGTCCTCGTATCGGAGCGGGAGGGTCAATTTGCACCCCTCACAATGTCCCGCGCATTCTCAGCAGCCGAGGCAATGAATACGCGAACGAGTTCCGCCGCACTGTCCTGGCTGTCCTCATGGACCAGACCGTGCACTACACCCATGACACCGGTCAGCGCGCCGGCGACGTAATACACGAACCGATCTACCTCGGTCATCGCCGCACAGCGCTCGTCTTCCACGAACCAAACGCCGACTTCCGCAATCTTCTGGCGCAGCTCGTCCGCCAGGCTATCGAACGGGTCTGATGGATCGAATGGCTTGCCGTCGTACTGGGTCATTCCGCTGCCCTCGCGCATTCCTCTGCCCAGCCGCCCCACTGGTCAGCCATGGCGGCGGCGACGCCGGGGAAGAAGCGACTGCGTTCTTTCTGCCGATCGGGTCCGGGCGGCATGCGCCAGACCCGATGCATGACGGTCTCCGGTTTCTGGGGATGCGTCGGGACGAGGGCGGGCAGCCCTTTCAGCCAGAGGCAGGTGCGTTTAGCCTCGCCATCACCAAACTGCCACGGCTGGATCGACTGGCTATGCTCTGCAAAATTGACGATGCGCGCCTTGGCATGCCTGTGCATGACCGGATTTTCGATAGCGATGCGTGCGATCGGAGAATTCCAGCAGGCGGAGAACAGCGCGGCGCCATCGTCGAGGTCCTGCCACATCTGGTCGAGTGTTTTCCCGCTGGGCGGGACCGACAGCCAGCGCACCCCCGAATTGCAGAGACGGGTGCACGGCGGATGGGCGACCATAAGCAGGTCCCAGCTGTCATCGAGCAGCTCGCGAACATCGCCCACGATATGCTTGTTCGAGCGATCTTCGGCTGGCAGCAGGTCGCACGACCAGGCGTCATGCCCGCGCGCGGCAAAGGCGCGCCGGACGATGCCGGAGAACTCACACGCAATAAGGACGCGCAGCGCATTCATCGACGGACCTCCAGAGGCACCGATTGGCGGTAGTAAAAATCCGGGCCGCCATCCTTGCTGATGGCTTCGGTTTCAAAGGCGCTGATGGCCTGCTTGAGCTGCTCGACCTGTTCGAGGTTGAACCGCATGCCGACGATGCCCGAGGGCACGGCCACTTCCAGCAGATGGGCGCCCGACGGATCGAAAATGCCGCGGGCCACGATCTGGCTGACCTCAATGCGGGGTGCGGGGCGGCTCATGGCTCACCTGCCCGGCGCGCGGCGTGCTGCGCGGTCGCAAAGGCCGAGGCTGCAGCCTTCTGGTTCTCCCGGCTGGAAATGCCCATCACCCGGGCGCGATTGCGCACATAGGCCTTGTTGCCCGGCCGGCCGATGGCTGTCGCCAGCTCGGCGACGCTGGCGCCACGCGCATATCCGGTGCGGATAACGGCATCGGCCAGCTCGGTGGAAAGAGGTTGGGGGGCGGACTGTGTCCCTTGTTCCAGGCCTCCAATGTCGCCTTGCTTGTGGACAGGGCCAGCCTGCTCGGCGAGGGGTTGACCGCCGGAGGCCTCGCGAGCCGTGCCGGACCCCTCAGGGGTATTCTGCTCTTCGCCATCGATCGCTTTCAGCGCGACGGTGGCGAGGCTGCCCATCGCCTCGATGGCTTCGCGCGTGAAGTCCACCGTGTCGCCATCAAGCTCCACCACGCCGCAGAACTGGGCCAGCTTGTGGATGGCCTCGCTGCTCACCCGGTCGCTGGCCATGCTGAGCGCCAGCACCGAGAAGGAAAACCGATGCCACTTGCCCGGCTCCAGCGCCTTGACCGGATCGGCTGACGCGGGCGCGACAGGCTTGACGGCCTTCGGCTTCGGCGGGCTGACAATCAGCGCATCGGCGGCAAGGATCTTCTCGCGCTGGCCCTGTACGGCCATCTCGAAATCGCCTTCGTCCAGTTCGGCCAGTTTTTGCGCGCGGGCCGAAAGCTTCTTGTCGATACCGATTTCGGCCAGGGTGAAAGGCTTGCCCTCGGGGGCACCGCCAGCGGCGGTCTGGTCGAAAACCGGTTCCGCATCGGCACCGGTTTCGGGCTCGGAGAGGTTGGAGTTTTCGGCCGGGCGCCCGCCCTGGCTCAGAAGGCCATCACCCTTGGCCTTGCGCAGGAGGATGCCCAGCTTGCGTTCGGCTCGCGCCACGATCTCGGCGGCGTCGGCCTGGAGCTTCCTGTCCTTGGCGATGCGGGCATAGGCCTGGGCCTTCTGCGCATCGGTATGGAGCTGGGTCACCTCGTCGAAGCGGACGGCCGCCGCCAGGGCCTCGCGGGCATGCTCATAAACGGCGAGCTGCTGGGTCATGCTGGCTCTCCCACGTCATCGAGGCAGTGCGTGAAGAGCGCAACATCGTCAGACTGGCGAATGATCGGTTTGAAGAACTGGATCGGATAGATCGGTTTCCGACCATCCCGCTCGCCATGAGCGGCGAAGCCCAGACCAAGCCCGTATTGTGGATCGTCCACGACGGTATCGATGACCAGGTATTCGTCCTTCACCGGTCCGAACGCCGACACTGACAGCGTCAGTGCATCGATCCATGGCGTGTCGCGAATACAGACGCACTCACTACCAACCCGAGCCCAGCTGCTCATTCCAAACCCTCCGCATCGGCCTGCACCTGAAAGCGCAGGGCCATGAGCTTGATGATGGCTTCCTCGATTTCCGCCTCGATCCGCGCCGCGTCGGCTGCGGACAGACGCCCGTCGCCGAGGCCCTCGCCGAGCGCCACGAACACGTCGGACGTTTCCTTGAGGGCGCGGGCCGTCACCGAGCCGAGGGCTGTGCCCGAATGGACCACGCTGGGTTCCGGCACGAGCAGGTGCCCGCTCAGCTTGGCCAGGGCCCGGCTCAGCACCGGCTGGCCGCATTCGCTTTCGAGGTCGGCGATCACGTCGGCGGGCATGAAGCGCTCGCCATCGTCCGGCTGGGCCGATCCATAGCGGCCGATATTCTGGTGCCCGCCGCGCGTCACCGAGGCGGCCGCAACCGGCCCGCCGGCATGATTGATCAGTTGGCGCGTGGCGGCCTTGAGCGCGGCATAGTCGTTTGCGGGGAGCTGGCGGCCGATCATGGCGCACCCCGCCCGGCATCCGCGCCGTGACAATCTGCGGCGAAAGCCGCAAAACCCGTGAAAGCCGCAGGAGACAGACCGTGAGCCGACGCTTTCCGAACTACCAGCCGAGCACAGCGCTGCGGCAGGCCATCGACGCTCTGCGCCGGGCGCAAACGGATCGGGCCGCTGTGACACGGTCCGATCCGCCGGGAGGTCCCCGGGCAAGCGTCAACACGCCGGGGCGGGAGGACACCGGAACGGCCCTTAGGCCCGACCCGCACCATTGCGAGCCGATCCCTCGTTCCGATGCCCTCTCGTCCGGGCGCAAGCGTGATGATGGCGGCGATAGAGAGTGAAGCGTTCATGACGAAACACCCCCCTGCCGGCCCTTGGCATGGCCGCGCGGCAAATAGGCATCCCGCGGCATCTTGTGGATCGGCAGGCCCAGGCCGCGCCGCACGTCCTGGAAACGCAGGCCGCTCGCCAGCATGTGGCGCATGGCATCGCCCAGCGCGGCCCGCTCGGCCCGGCTCATGGGACGGGCGCGGGTCATTCGACTCTCCCGCGCAGAAAGGCTTTCATGCGGGCGATCAGGCCACGGAGAATCACATGTCCAACGAAGAAACCCTTGCCAACCTGACTGGCCGCATCGTGTTCCTCGAAACGCTGATGACCAACATGCTGGGCCGGTTCGTCCTCCAGTACGACAAACCCATAGAGCTTCTGGCCACCGTCATAGATGCCACGGAAAGCTCGCTGCTCGCTGCCAAGCAAACTGCGCCAGATGCCGAAGGGCCAATTATCGACGCAGCCCTCGCAAGTTACCGGCACACCAGCGCCCACCTGATGGCCGTGGTGAACGTCATCGCCAGCCCCCAGGGTCGAGGGTGATGACCGAAGCGCGGCAATCAGTTGCGGCGAAAGCGGCAGGCAAACCGGCAGGCCGGTACCGTCCACCCAATGGACGCTGCGCAAGGTCAGCAGGGGTACGAAGACAGGCTCGACCTCTGTGGCCACATCCGAGCCATAGCTGCCTGTAAGACGGGCGATCAGCTTTCGGAACGCGCTCATGGCGTCACCTCGGCGGGCAGCGGACGGCCTACCCCTGCGGGCCAAGGCGAACCATCCGGCCAATTCTCAGAAAACCAGCGCATGGCGTTTTCAAAGTTTCGGGTGTTGAGGTCACCGCCTGCCGCAATGGCGGTCAGTCGCCCTCCCCCATTGAAAAGCTTTGTGCTCAGAGTGCTGAGCGAAGTCCCTGTCGCCTCTGAATAGGCATTCGCGACGGCGATCAGCTGGTCGGTGAGGGACATTCAAAGCACATCCTAGGTAAGGTGATGCGCTCATAATCGGATTTAATTCCGGTTTGTCAACGGATTTCAATCCGATTTTCTCTGTTATGCAGCTAAGGTATTGTTGGGTATGTGGGAATTTGATCCGAACACCCTTGCAGGCCGCCTTGAGCGTAGGATTTCCGAGTTGGGGACAAACCCGACCGCCGCGTCGATGGCTGCGACCGGGAAGCAAGATGCCGTCAGAAAGATCTATGACAAGGCGCGCCGCCACGAGCCTTTTGCTCCCCGCCTCTCGACCCTCCAAGGCCTAGCACGCGCATTGAATACGTCCGTGGCATACCTCACTGATGGTGAGGGGCCACCGAATGTGGACGGGCAGACAACATTGTCGGAAACCGCAGTTCCGCATGATGGCTACAAGCTCCCCTTTGCGGGAAAGGTGCAGGCTGGGGCGTTTGTAGCAGCTGACGACTACTTCAATCAGGACGTGGAAGAGGTGCCGGACTACGTCAAGCCTGACCCCTCCTACTCGAAGGTGCGCCAGTATGCGTGGCGGTCGTACGGAGACTCCATGAACGAAGCTGGCATCCTGGACGGCATGTGGGTCGTCGGTGCCGACGCAAGCGACTATGTCGACATTTATGGCGACATTCGCACCGAGGACCTCGTGATCGTCGAGCGCACAAAGCATCAAGGCGCTGAGCGCGAGCTGACGGTTAAGGAAATCCACTACTTCCGTGATCGCTACGAGCTAAGGCCCGTTTCTTCAAATCCAGAACACGAACCCATTATCGTAAAGCATAGCCACGACGTGGACGCCGACGGTATGGAAGTTAGAGTTATTGGCGTAGTGCTGACCGCATATGCAAATTTGAGAAAGCGGCGCTAACGGGAGCGAATAATGAAGGCAAATACGGCGTGGGTCTTGGGGGTGTTGGCAACAATTGCAGGCTGGATTTGGCTCATTTTCGGGACATCGGCCGGCGGCGGCCTTACATCAGCGCGAGTTTTCAATCTTCACCTCGGGGCACTGGCAGAGCAATTATGCTTGCTTGGATATTCCCTGATGATCATTGGGGCCGTGCAGTCAGCAGCCGCCTATCTTGCAGATCGGTTGGCGCAGCGCCCCACTTCCGTCATCCCCCCGACAAGCCCCGAAGATCAGATGGGGGAAGGCCAGATTGACCTGAGCCCGCTCATGACAGGCCAAAGCATGGCCGCGAAGCGTGAAGAGGCAATGACGTTCCTGAACCGAACGCGGTAATCGGATTTAATTCCGACTTGGATTGACACCGGATTTAATTCCGACTTATCGTGCCCCCAGTTTAACAACTGGAGGGCGCCATGCCACAGAACTACCATCCCGGTCCATCAGTCCGACCGAATTCGCCATCGCCCACTACCCGCGGGGAAATCCTCGCCAACCTGTCCACCCTGTCCGCCAAGCCGCAGCGCTCCGTCGCCGAGCGCATGGCCGACATCTTTGTCGCCAACGAGCAGGACGGACGGGAAACCACCCGCACCGACCTGCACCGGGAAGGCTTCACCGATCTCGAAATCGACGCCGAATGGAACCACGCCTGCGTCAAGGCGCGGAAGGCCCTGGCCGATCTTGAAACCCGCGACATCGGCGCGGCGCCGCGCAAGACCATCGATCAGGTCGAGCAGGACATCGTCGATATCATTTCGGGGCAGCTGCCGCCTGCCCAGATCCTGATCGCCGAGTGCCAGGCGCGCGGCATCTCCAAGAAGCATCTCGATCTGCTCTTCAACCGGGCCCGCGCCAAGGCCGCGCTCGAATACTGCCACGCTGCGGTCGGGGAGCGGCACTGATGGAAGCGCCCCAGGAAACGCGGGCCACCTCGACCCGCACCAAGAAACGCAGCCGCTCCGGCGCCCACACCCCCTGCCCGCATTGCGGCAAGCAGCTGCGCGGCAACAAGGGCCTCAAGGCCCATCTGGCCGAAGCGCATGGGGAGGCACGCTGATGCACCTCTTCTGGCTGGGTTTCACCGTCGGCGCTCTGGCTGCCGTCGTGGTCATCGTCATCGGGCTATTTGTCGCCGATTTGCTCACTGATGATGAAGAAAAAGAGCATGACGCCGGGGGCTTCAAGTTTCCCCATGATTGAGCGGATAGCCGACTTCCTCAATTCCGACATCGGACAGGTCCTCGCGGGCCTGTTCGCCCTCACCCTGATCATCGGAGGTATCGGCGCATGACCGACCTTTCTCCCTTCTGGAAGGTCATGCCTTCGGGTCGCGCCTTCGACTTCGCCAATCCCCTGCCCGCAATGGTCTGCCTGGACGACATCGTCCACGCCTTGACCCGCATCAGCCGCTGGGGCGGCAATATCGAGCCGGTCAGCTTTTCTGTCGCCCAGCACTCCCTGGTCGTGGCATCGGCCTGCACCAGACCGGACTCTCGCCTTTATGCCCTGCTCCATGATGCCGGCGAGGCCTATATCGGCGACATTCCCACCCCTCTCAAACTCTGGATGGAGAATGCGGGCGCCGGCATCATCGGCCTTGAGATGCAGATCCTGTACAAGGCCATCTTTCCAGCGCTCGGCATTGAGCCACCGACACCCGAAATCAATCGCGACGTGCACGAGGCCGACCAGATCGCGCTGGCCACGGAATATCGAGATATCGTGCGGGGCCGGAACGCCATGCTGTCGCCCAAGGCGCCCCCACTGCGCACCCGCCTCAAGTTCATGCCGGTGCCAACGGTGGAAGAGGAATTCCGCCGCGCCCTCGACGGCGCCCTGCGCCAGTACCGCGAGGCCGCATGATGGACCCGGCATTCTTCTTCGGCGGCGTCCTCGTCGTCATGGGCATCATCGGCCTCTACCTCGAAAGCCGCAGGGGCAATTGACCATGAGCCGCGGCCGCACCACAGCGCCGGTCGCGCAGCCTCGCCCTTCTAAGGGGGGGGAACAACCGCTTGAGCCCGAACTGCTCGAAATCATCCGCGCGCTTGCGCGGGACGCCGCCAGGCGCGATCATGCCGCCGAACTGGCTGGACGCATCGGGCAATGACCAGAGCTGCAATTTACGCTCGTTTCTCTTCCGACCTGCAACGGGACCGCTCCATCGAGGATCAGGTCGCCCTGTGCCGTCGCCATGCGGAAGCGGCCGGAATGACGGTCGTGGCGCTCTTCGACGATCGCGCGCGTTCAGGTGCCTCGATCATGGGGCGCGACGGCCTTCTCTCGATGATGGAAGCCGCGCGGGCGCGGCAGTTCGACGTGCTGATCGTCGAAGCGCTCGACCGATTGAGCCGCGACCAGGAAGACCTGCCCGCCATCTACAAGCGCCTCAATTTCGCAGGAATCGAGATCCGCGCCGTCCATGATGGGATAGCCGACCAGATGCAGGTCGGCATTCGCGGCCTGGTCGGCGCCCTCTTCCTGCAGGACCTTGCCCATAAGGTGCGCAGGGGTATGGAGGGCGTGACCCGTGACGGGCGCCATGCCGGTGGCCGCGCCTATGGCTATCGCGCCGTTCCCGGCAAGCCGGGCGAGCTGGAAATCGTCGAGGAAGAGGCTGCCATCGTCCGCCGCATCTTTGGCGAATATGCCGCTGGGCGGAACGCACGAGATATCGCTTCCGACCTCAATGCCGAAGGCGTGGCACCCCCGCGCGGCGCACAATGGATGGCGTCATCGCTGACCGGCAACAAGCAGCGCGGACACGGCATTCTGGTAAACCCGCTCTATGGCGGCGAAATCGTCTGGAACCGTGTCCGGATGGTCAAGGACCCCGACACCGGCAAGCGGGTGTCACGGATCAATCCGGTCGACGAGTGGCAGCGCGCCGACGCGCCGCACCTTGCGATCGTCGATGCCGAAACGCTCGCGGCCGTGCGCGCACGCAATGGCGCGCTCGGAGAGCGCAAAAGGTGGATGGAGCGGCGCTCCAAGCACCTGCTGTCGGGCCTCCTGAAATGCGGATGCTGCGGCGCCGGCATGTCGGTGAAGGATCGGTCGGCCGGCCGGGTCCGCATTCACTGCACCGCCGCCAAAGAAGGCAGCACCTGCACCAGCCGCAAGAGCTTCTACCTCGACAGGATCGAGAGCGCCGTGCTGGAAGGCCTGAAAAGCCGGTTGGGAAGCCGTGAGGCGATTGCCGCCTATCTGGCCGCCTACAACGAAGAGCGCCGCACCCTTGCCCATGACAGCATCAACGCCCGCGAAAAGGCGCAACGCCGTCTGGCCACGATCACCGCAGAGCATGACCGGACCGTCAATCTTCTGGTCAAGGGCATCCTGAGCGAGGATACCGGCGCCGCCACACTGCGCCGTCTGGAAGCCGAACGCGACGCGCTGATGGCCGAGATGCAGGCCATGGCGCAACCGCCCAAGATCATCGACCTGCATCCAGCAGCAGTGCGCGAATACCTCGACACCATCGCCCAGCTCGAGGATGCCCTGCGGCAGCAATCCGGTCACGAGGCTTCTGCAATGGCGCCAGTCCGCAGACTGATCGAACGGGTCACTGTGAGCGCCGGCGACGAAGGCCGCTACGATCTCGCGATCGAAGGTCGCCTCAACTCGCTGATCGGTGGCGACCAGTATCCGTCAATGAAATTGGGGGGATTAATGGTAGCGGAGGAGGGATTTGAACCCCCGACACACGGATTATGATTCCGCTGCTCTAACCAACTGAGCTACTCCGCCCCATGGGGCTGCCGGGCTGAGCCGACGCGGGCTTTACTAAGGTTGGAGGGGCGATGCTGTCAAGCGCCGCCGCGCGGCAGTGATGCGTTTTCCAGATCAGCCATGGTGTCGCGGATCAGGATCAGGTCGGCTTCGAACTTTTCCCGTTCGCGCCGCTTGGTTTCCGCATCAGGGATGCGCAGCAGATAGGACGGATGGTTCGTGACGAAAAGCATAGTGCCATCAGGCATTTGCAGCGGCTGACCGCGCACCTTGCTGATGGTGACGCTGGCTTTTCCGAGCAGGCTTTGGGCCGCCGTGGCGCCGAGCGCGACGATGACTTTGGGGCGCACGAAGCCAATTTCGAGGTTGAGCCAGAATTTACAGGCCTGCACCTCCCCGCCATCTGGGCGCTGGTGGATGCGGCGCTTGCCGCGCGGTTCGAACTTGAAGTGCTTGACCGCATTGGTGACATAAACCTTTTTCCGGTCGATGCCGACTTTTTCGATAGCCTCGTCAAGGACTTGCCCCGCAGGACCGACAAAGGGACGACCTTGCAGATCCTCCTGGTCGCCCGGTTGCTCGCCCACGAACATCACGTCGGCCTGTTCGGGCCCTTCGCCGAACACGGCCTGCGTGGCATGCTCGTAAAGCGGGCAGCGACGGCAGCCTTCCACCGCCGCCCGAGCATCGGCAAGCGACTGAATTTCCTTAATTTCTTCCGGCTCTTCGACCTTGCGGCGCAGGTGTCGGGCCGGTGGCTGGGTGGCGGCACGATCGATCATTTCCTCCTCCATCGCCTTGGCATTTCGGATCAGTGGGGCAATGGCCTGGGCCTCGGGGAGGTTGCGCCAGTATTTGACCGGCATTTCGCTCTTCATCATCGCGACCTTGAGGCGGGCGGGGTTGAAGATCGAGACGTAATAGGTTTTCCAGTCCTCCTCGACAGCGTCTTCGGCGGGCACGTCGGACTTGCGGCCGCCCGGACCGAAGCTGAGATTTTCCGTGTCCCACCAAGCACTTGCATAGGGCGTGACGATGCCCCAGTGCATGCCGGCAAAGCGGCGGGCGAAGAAGGGCGCGGTGGGTTCAAGGACAAAATGGTCGGGTTCGAACCAGGCGACAAAGCGCTCGGCGCCGTCCTGGCGCAGTTCCCGGAAGCGCACGAAAGCCTTCATTTTGTGACTGTCACGACGTACCGCCGAGGCCATTCGCGTTAACAGACTGTTAGCTTTGAGTATGTCGCTTCCCCCGAAAGCGTCACGGTTCTGCTGACGCCAGAGCTGGGCGTAGAGAAGAGCGAATCGTTCGGGGTCGGAATGCTGAATGACCTGACCGGCGAGATCGATAAAACTGCGCGAAACCGAGCCGACCGTCCCCGCTTCAACGGCGGGCAAATCGTCGAGCGCGAAAAGTTCGCCGCCCGTGTCCCCCACCTGCCAGATCACATCGTCCGGCCTGATTCGGGCTGCCAGCAGACGGCGCGCATGATCGCGCCATTCGGCAAAGTCGTTCGGGCGTTCGAGACGAATGCGGTACATCAGAACAGCGACATCTGTTCCGGCGGCGGGGCGAGCTTCTGGCGCAGTTTGGCGTCGTCAGTGAGGCCGCCGGGCGTCCAGTCTGCTGCCGAGATGAATGGGCGCACCTTTTCGATGGAAGCGGTAAAGCGCGCCACATCGTCCAGTCGGAGGCGATGGAAGCGTCGGGCCGCGACAATGCGATTGACTGCATTGATGCCGAGACCTGGAACGCGCAGCAGCATTTCGCGATCGGCGCGGTTCACATCCACCGGAAAACTCTGCCGGTGCTTGAGCGCCCAGGCAAGCTTTGGGTCGATGACAAGGTCGAGGTCGCCATCCTCGCCGCCTGCAACGATTTCCGGAACATCAAAGCCATAAAAACGGATGAGCCAGTCGGCCTGGTAGAGCCGGTGCTCGCGCATCAAGGGAGGCGGCTTGAGAGGCAGGCGGGACGAAGCGTCGGGAATGGGCGAGAAGGCGGAATAATAGACGCGTTTGAGCTGATAGCCGGAATAAAGCCCGGCCGCCCGCGTGAGGATCGCCGCGTCATTGGCGCCGTCGGCACCGACGATCATCTGGGTCGATTGGCCCGCGGGAGCGAATTTCGGCTTTTTGGCCCGCACCTTCTTTTCGGGCGCCGTTTCCACCAGCTTGCCGCGCAGCCGCGCCATGGCGGTGCGGATCTCGGAGGGGCGCTTTTCGGGCGCGAAGTTTTCAAGCGCGCTGTCGGTGGGCAGCTCGATATTGGTGGACAGCCGGTCGGCCCAGCGCCCGGCTTCGAGCAGCAGTTCGGGCGCGGCGTTGGGAATGACCTTGAGATGGATATAGCCGGCGAAGTGATGATCTTCGCGCAAGGTGCGCGCCACGCGGATCATCTCTTCCATGGTGTGGTCGGGCGAGCGGATGATGCCCGAGGAGAGAAAGAGGCCCTCGATATAGTTGCGGCGGTAAAAGTCGAGCGTGAGGCGCACCACTTCGTCCACCGAGAAGCG
Organism: Pseudomonadota bacterium; assembly: GCA_023391095.1. Classification (GTDB taxonomy): domain Bacteria; phylum Pseudomonadota; class Alphaproteobacteria; order Rhizobiales; family Devosiaceae; genus Devosia. The sequence continues at coordinate 186,296 of JAEWBN010000013.1, read as the reverse complement.
CGCGCGCTGCACATTCGACGAAGAGCGGTTGATGCAGTAGGCGCAATCGTAGATGCAGAAATTGGTCAGCAGCAGCTTGAGCAGGCTGATGCATCGTCCGTCCGGCGCGTAGGAGTGGCATATGCCGCTGCCTTCGGTTGACCCAATGCCTTTGGTGCCGGAGGAATTGCGCTTTTCACTGCCGGACGAGGCGCAGGAGGCATCGTATTTTGCGGCGTCGGCCAGAATTGCAAGTTTGCGGGTAAGGGTGAGGGCTACCATTCGTTCATCCTTTGTTCCGGATGAATAGGACAGCTAGGCGCGCTTTGCACCCCGAAAAGCCCGATGTCCCTCAAATGTGATCGCGCCCCCCGCCTGGGCGACGCATGGCCGGACGCGTCCATGGTTAACGAGTTGCTGCGACCTCTGCGGGTAAGCTGACCGCAAATTTGAGTCGATGCGGCTGAGCATGCCGGCGCTTTGCCCGGCCGCCGCCCCAGTGCCGGAGCGTCAGGCATGAAGAAAATCCTATTGGCCACAGGCGTTTGCGTCGCCGCCTTGGGCGGCCTTGTTTTCGTCTTGCCGATGGCGGCAAGCTCGGATGCCCTGCGGACAGCACTTTCGGGCCAGCTCTCGCGGATTTCGGGTGCGGACATTGCCCTTAACGGACCGATCCAGTTTTCCGTCGTGCCGGACTTCGGCATTCTGGTCGAGGATTTCAGCTATTCGGCGCTGGATGGCGGCCTCGACATCACGGCCGACCGGTCCGTTGCCTCGGTGGCGCTCTGGCCGCTCCTCACCGGACAGATCCAGGTGACCGGCATCGAACTGCGCAGCCCCCACATCCTGCTGGGGGCCGGCGCGCAGTCAAAGCCAGACGAGATCGGCGCGGCGACGGACCAAAACGGCGACATTTTCAAGGTGATTGCCGGATATCTCGAAAACATTGCCATCGACCACATCACCGTGACGGACGGCGAGGTGGCGACGCTGGCCGATGGCGCGACAACCTCTCTTGCCAGCGATATCGACCTGCGCCTGTCCATTCCGGGCCTGGCTGCGCCGGCTTCGCTCAACGTGGCCGCGACCCTGGATGGCAACCGCGTCGAACTGGGCACCGAGATCGGATCGCTGCGCGACCTGCTCGGCCGCCAGCCGGCACAGTTTGCCATTTCTGCCAAGGCCTCCGAGCCGCTGCACCCCGCGCTGGCAGACCTGACGGCCAAGGGCAGCATCCAGTTGGCCGATGACGGCAGTTACCGGATCGCAGGTGGGGAAATTGACAGCATCGGGCAGAAAATGCTGCTCGACCTCCATTATGCGCCGGGCGACCGGCCATCCGTGGTCGCCCGCGTCAAGGCGGGCAGTCTCGCCTATGCCGATTTCGCCCCGCAAACACCCGAGGCACCAACCGAGGAGCCACAGGCCGGCACGGCAATCGCGACGCCGCTCGATCTGTCCGCGCTCAAGGCGCTGGACGCCGATATCGAGGTTTATGCCGAAGCGATCACGGTGGGCGAGGCAACGGCGCGCGACGTCGTGCTGGCGGCGCGTCTGGAAAGCGGCAAGCTCATCACCACGCTGGATTCCACCGACATTGCCGGCGGCAGCCTTCTGGCCAGTATGGCCCTCGACGCCAATGTGGTTCCGACCGTGTCGAGCGGTTCGGTGAACCTCACATCCATCGACATGGCCCAACTGCTGGCGCTGGCCGGGCAGGATGCGCCAGTGCGCGGCGCCCTCTCGTCCGAACTGCAATATGCCTTCAAGGGGATGGATGCGTCCTCCATCCGCAATTCGCTCAACCTGCGCGGCACCGCCTCCATTGCACAGGGCCGGGTCGAGGTGCCGCAACTGGCGTCCTTTGCCGGATCGGGCGCTGGGGTTGTCGATGCGCTGACCGCCCGCGTGCGGATCGAAGATATCCTGAAACCCATGGCCGTTTCCGGCTCCGCCCGCTGGAATGGGGAAGCGGTCAATTTCACCAGTTCGTTGACGGCGACGGATTTTCTCTGGGGCGAGACGAGCACTGTGGCGGTTGCGGTTGAAGCGCAGCCGGTCAATGCCAGCTTTTCAGGCACGATTACGCCTTCAGGCAAGGTCTCGGGCAAGGCCGATATTGCCGCCCCGTCCCTGACGCGCGCCCTGGGCTGGTTGGGACAGAGCGTCGGAACGCCGCTCGGCCGCCTTGCCTTTTCGGGTGGCGTCTCGGTGGATGGGACCAATTTCGCGCTGACCGACAGCCGCATCCAGCTCGATGACATCGCGGCCAGCGGCGGCCTGTCGCTCGCCATGGGCGGCAAGCCGACGCTGACGGCCAACCTCGCTGTCGATACGCTTGATTTCGGCACCCTGATGGGGAGCGGCAGCGCGGCCCCGGCAGCAGCGGCAAGCGGCCCTGCCCCGATCGATCTGTCCATGCTTCGGCTCTTCAATGCCGATATCAGACTGGCGGCCAACCAGCTTGGTTATGGCAAGGTGCAGATGGGTCCGGCGACGGCCGCGTTGACCGTGACCGACGGGGTGGCGCGCCTCGTCGTGCCACAGGCCGGTTTTTATGGGGGCACGGCGACCGCCGATATTACCGCCAATGGTGCGGGCAGCGTGCCGGCCATCACCCTTACCGCCGGCATGGACGGCGTGCAGGCGCTCGGCCTGCTCGACAGCGCTGCCGGCTTCGACAAGATCGAAGGCCGGCTCAAGGCCAGCGTCGAGGTGACGGGCGCCGGGGCTGATACAGAGGCCTTTGCCCGCTCGCTCAACGGTCCGGTCAATGTGCTGGTGACCGATGGGGCCATCAGGGGCATCGACGTTGCGGGCCTTGTACGCAATGTGCGGAGCCTCATCGGCGCCGGTTATGCGCCGGACGCCAATGCGCGTACCGAATTCTCCGAACTGTCCGTGCCCATCACTATCACCAATGGCCTGGCGCGGGCCGAAGACATCCGCGTGCTTGGACCTTTCGTGCGCATGAGCGGGGCGGGAACGGTGGACCTCGCCAGCCAGACCATCGACATGCGGCTCGATCCGCGCGTTGTCGGCTCGCTCGATGGCCAGGGCGGCGATTTCGACGTGTCGGGTCTTGGCATGCCGATCATGGTGACGGGTCCCTTGTCGGGGCCGCGTATCTATCCCGATCTCACCAGCATTCTGGCCGATCCGAACCGGGCGCTTCAGGCGCTGTCGGAGCTGGGTGGCGGGGTGGGCGATCTAGCCGGCACGGCATCGGGTCTGCTCGAAGGCCTGGGGACCAATTTCGGCGACCAGACCGGCAGCGTCGGCACGGGATTGGTCAACGATGCCATTGGCCAGATGCTGGGCGGGCAGCAGCCCGCGGCGGGAACCGAAGGTAATGGATCGCTGCTCAACACAGTGGTGGGCAACGCTCTGGGCCAGCAATTCCCCGGCCTGCTCTCGCCGGGCCAGCCACAGACCCAGCCCCCTGCCCTGACCCAGCCGGCGCCGACAGCCGCACCCGGCACGGTGCCGCTGCCGCGGCCGGACCCGCGCGGACCTGCGCCGGTTCCGACTGCGCCGCAGGTCGTCCCACCAGCGCAGCACCCCGCGCCCCAGCCGGCAGCGCCCACGCCGCCAGCGCAGCAATTGTTCGACCTTCTTGTGCCTCAGCAACCGGCGCCGGACGGCGGGAATACCGACCCGTTGGGAGGATTGTTCAACCAGCTCGGCTTCTGACAATCGTTCGGGAATCGGCATCAATCTGTTGCGATTGTCAGCGTTTCCAAAGCTGGCAGGGACGCCTAGATTTGTTTCGAACACGGCGCAGCGGCGCCGCATGAGGAGACATGAAAATGACACTCGAACTGGGCGGCATTCATCACCTGACCGCAGTCACGGCCGACGCGCCCCGCAACCTGAAGTTCTATACCGAAACGCTGGGCATGCGCCTGATCAAGAAGACGGTGAACCAGGACGACACCTCGGCCTATCACCTCTTCTATGGCGACGGCGTGGCTTCGCCTGGTGCGGACCTGACCTTCTTCGATTTCAACACGTTGCGCGAACAGCGCGGCAATCACACGGTTGGCCGCACCGGGCTGCGCGTTGACAGCGAAGAAACGCTCAAGTGGTGGAAGGAACACCTGGAAGCCAACCAGGTCTCGACCTCGGGCATCAAGGAACGCTTCGGCCACGTCTCGCTCGACTTCGAGGATTTCGAAGGCCAGCGCTTCCGCCTTGTCGTGGATGGCAAGAACAAGGTCGTGCCATGGGCCAAGTCGCCCGTTCCGGAAGACAAGCAGATCATCGGGCTGGGGCCCATCACCCTTTCGGTGCCCAAGCTCGAGCCGACCGATGCCATGCTGACCCGCGTGATGAACATGCGCCAGGTGCGCCACTATGCGGCGCGCGAACGCAACAGCGACGTGTTCGTCTATGAAATGGGTCCGGGCGGCCCGGCGGCCGAACTGCATGTCGCCGTTGATCCGAGCCTGCCGCGTGCCCGTCCCGGCGCCGGTGGCGTGCACCACGTCGCCTTCCGCACGCCGGATCAGGACAGTTTGCGCGAATGGATCGAGCGGGTGAACAGCTTTGGCATTCGCTCCTCGGGCGAAGTCGAGCGGTTCTACTTCACCTCGCTCTACTTCCGCGAGCCGAACGGCATCCTGTTCGAGATCGCCACCGACGTTCCCGGCTTTGCCGCGGACGAGCCGATGGAGAGCCTCGGGGAAACGCTGGCCCTGCCGCCCTTCCTCGAACCGCACCGGGCGCAGATCGAAGCGGGTTTGAAGCCGCTGGTGTAAAGAATGAGGGTCGGAGCAGTGCTCCGGCCCTTTGCTTCTGGATCAGACGCCCGGCGGTGGGACTGCATCGTCGGCGGCCCTGCCGCCCATTCCCATGCCCATCCCCATGCCCATGCCGCCGCCTCCTCCGGCGCCACCACCGCCCCCGCCCTGGCCGCCACCGCCACCGGGGCCGCCTTGACCACCGGGGCCGCCGCGACCACCGCGACCGGGGCCGCCAGAGGGCCGCGTGGGGCCCTGCATGGGGATTTCGATATCCTTGGGGATGGGGGTGAGATCAAGCGCCTGGCGGATATAGTTGCGCAGGGAGACCACCAGTTCGGCTGTGTGGATTTCGCGCCCGGCGACCAGGTCGCGCGCGGCCTTTTCGGCAAGGCGCACCTGCTCGTCGGTGCCCAGCAGAATGATGTCGGATAGAGCGGCTTCGACGCTGTCCCGCACCTGACGGATACGCTCGAACATTTCATCGCTCATGGCGCGCGGCGGAGTCGCCTCGCCCCCAACTTCGGCGGCGGCTTTTTCAGCGGCGCGGATGTCTCGAAGATGGCGCGGATCGACCGAAAGGCGTCCAGTAAACGAACCACCGAGCACTTTATAGGCGGCCATGAGCGTCTTCAGCCGCTCATTGATCTGCCGGTTCATCCGCTGCTGGCGCTGCTGGATGGTGGTCATCATGATGAGGCGGATGCCGATGCCCACAAGGGCGAACATCAGGATGCCGATGACCGAGGTCAAAACCCCCTGCCAGGAAGAAAAATCTAGTCCGCGCAAACCACTCTCCTTTGTGGGGGGAGAGTGGCATGGCGAACCGCGGCGGGAAAGGCCCCGCTCTCAGCGCTCTGTCGCGCTATCGGGCTTGAGCAGCGCCGCCGTGTCGACGAGGCGGATGAATTCGGCGCGGTAGCCGCCTTCGTCGTCGCCGCGACCGGCACGGGCGAGGTCCTTGATTTCGGACCAGCTCATGCCCGAACCATAGACGCTCCCCTTGAGCTTTTGCCCGAAGGCGGCGACGGCAGCGGCGAACTGGGCGTCCACACCGGCATCCTCGATGCTGGCATAGGACACATCAGGCGTGACCGGGACTTCGATGAGCTGGCTGACATCGCTTTCGGGCAGCTTGTAGCGCATCTTGAGGAAGGCGATTTCATCGCTCCCGGCAGACCCTGGTGTCGTGCCGTAGCGCAGCCCGTCCACCACCTCGCCGCCCGAACCAACGGGGGTGATTTCATAAAGCGCGGTGACCGTAGTTCCTGCCCCGACATCGCCGGCATCCACCGCGTCATTGTTGAAATCCTCGCGATTGAGGTGACGGGTTTCATAGCCGATGAGCCGATATTCGGCGATCACCGCCGGGTTGAACTCGACCTGCACCTTCACGTCCTTGGCGATGGTGTGGAGCGTGCCACCGATTTCTTCGACCAGCACTTTTTTGGCTTCGGCAAAGCTCGAAATGTAGCTGGCATTGCCGTCGCCATTCTGGGCAAGGGCCTGCATGGTCGCGTCATCAAGATTGCCCATGCCGAAACCGAGCACGGACAGACCAATGCCGCTCCGGCGCTTGATGGAGATGAAATCTTCCAGCGCATCGGGATCGTCGATACCGACATTGAAATCGCCGTCGGTGGCGAGGATCACCCGGTTGGTACCGCCAGATATTCGCGACTGCTCGGCCAGACGATAGGCAAGCTCGATCCCCTGCGCCCCGGCGGTGCTGCCGCCGGCATAGAGCTGGTCGAGCGCAGCCATGATCCGGGCCTTGTTATCAGCCGAGGTTGGCTCCAGCGCCACCCCGGCCGAGCCGGCATAGGTGACGATGGACACCGTGTCATTGGCCGAAAGCTGATCGAGCAGGAGGCCGAAGGCACGCTTGAGCAGCGGCAGCTTGTCGGGCGCTTCCATCGAGCCTGACGTATCGATGAGGAAGACGAGATTGCTCCTCGTGTCGGCAAGTTTGGGCTCAAAGCCCTTGATGCCGATCTGCAGAAGCTGCGTCTTGTCATTCCAGGGCGTCGGGAAAATCGACACGCTGGGCTGGAAGGGCACCTCGGCGCTTTCAGCCGGGGCGTAGTCATAGCGGAAGTAGTTGACCAGTTCCTCGATGCGCACGGCATCGGGCTCGGGCACAAAGCCATCCTCCAGCATCCGGCGGGTATAGGAATAGCTGGCCGTGTCGACATCGAGCGAAAAAGTAGAGACCGGCTCCTCGGCGGCAACCTTGAGGCGCTGTTCGTCGAAGCTGGTGAACGCATCGCCACTGGTAGCGAAAAGCCCCGGTGCTGCTTCATAGGATTGCGGCGCAATGGCGCCGCCAATGGGCACCGCCATATTCTTCGACTGCGGCGCGGCGCCAACGGCGCGATTTGTCATGGCCGGCGCGGGGGCATGAGGCGCCACGGGCGAGGGAACGGGTTCGGCCATGACCATATCGGCCATGGGCGCCTCCTCGATCTCGACCTCGGGCGCGGACATAACCGAAGGCTGTTGCGCTTCGGCGTCGCGATTTTGGGCCGGGGCCATAGCCGTGTCGACCGGGGCAGCGTTCCGGGTGCGGCCTGCCAGCTCCGTGGGGGTCAGCGCGGTCGAATTGTAGAGCTGGACACCCAGCGGCAGGATGAGCAGCGCGAGGGCGGCGGTGCCCAGGGGAATACGCATGTCCATGATCGAAATCCTTTTCCAGGAGCTGATGATGGACATGAGACGGCCACCTGCCGAATTTCCTTTGGCGGCCGGTTCGGTTTTGTGTGCCTGCATCTGCGCATCGTCGAAGGCGGCGCGCGCAGCGGCCAGGGCTTTCGCCCGCGCTTCGGCACGCGGCGGCGGCGGCACGGCGGTTTTCAGGGCGTCGAACGGATCTTGGTCGTCAGGAAAGCTCATAATAGCCCTCTCAAGGTCTTGCGGGCCTGGTGCACATGGAAGGAGACGGTCGCTTCCTTGATGCCCATGATGTCTGCGGCTTCGGCGTGGCTCAGCTCTTCGGCATAAACGAGCAGCACCGCGTCGCGCTGTTTCTCCGGCAGGGTGCGAACGGCGGCCCAGATCTGCCGGCTGGTGGCCGCTTCTTCCTGGTCGGCGGCCTGATCGGCCGGGCTAACCTTGGCATAGGCGTCGGCATAGCGGCCGCGCCGGCTGCCGGCCCTTTGCCAGTCGCGCACCGCGTTGAGGGTGATGCGATAGACCCAGCTCGAAAAGGCACTGCGGCCATCAAAGCCGGCAATGGCCTGGCCGATCTTGACGCAGACCTCCTGGGCAATGTCCTCGGCATCGTCGCGATGGCCGCACCAGCGCCAGGCGGTGCGGTAGATGCGCTCGTAATGCTCTTCGATCAGCTCCGAAAATGCATCCGCATCGCCATTGCGCGCGCGCACGACCAAGGCCTGCATCAAGGCAGCTTGCGGCTCCGGCGGGGGTGCGTCGGTCAGTCCCATTATCTCAGCATGCACGCTTGGGCTCTCTTGGCTATTCTAGAGCGTAAGACGCCGCCCGCATGCGCCGCCTTTGGGTGCATGACTAAATTTTTTACGACCCTTCGCGAGATGCCCCGATGAGTAACGACAAGCCCGGCCCCTTCGGCCTCAACAAGATCCGCATCATGATCCTGCTCATGGGCCTGCTGATCGTGCTGATTTCGGTCGGCATGTTCCTCGGCGGTCCCAACGCCTATCAGGCGCTGAAAGAGGCCAACAGCGCAGCGACGCAACCGACGGCCGAGCAGCTCGAGGGTGGGGAATAACTTCCTAGCGAATCTCTAAATTTGTTGTCAGATTTGTCTGATCGGAGAGGCAAAAATGGCAACAAAAAACGACTTGCGCGACTGGGTTTACACTGCAGTTGCAGAGTCTGGTGGCAAAGCGACAATTGTCGAAGTTGCAAAATACATTTGGGAAAGGCACGGGGACGAACTCCATGCCTCAGGCCCTCTATTTTATACTTGGCAGTACGACATGCGCTGGGCCGCGCAAGACCTGCGCCGATTGGGCAAATTCGCCTCAATACCCGCATCTGAAAAACGCTACTGGGAAGTCAAACGCTAAGCCACCAGAGCTTGCGGCACCGCTTCGGCAATAAAACCACCGCCGAGGACCTGGCTGGTGGCGGTGTCATCGGCGTAGAAGACGCAGGCCTGGCCGGGCGAGATGCCGTATTCGCCTGAAACCAGCGTCACATAGACTTCGCCATCGCGCATCTGGATGACGGCGGGCTGCGGGCCGCGGGTGGAGCGGACCTTGACCTCGACGGGAGCGCCATTGCCCGCGCTGGCCTCAGCCAAAGGCATGGCGCCGAGCCAGTTCACGTCGCGCAGGCGCACGGTGTGGGTTTTGAGGGCTTCGCGCGGGCCGACGATGACGCGGCCGGTCTTGTGGTCGAGCTTGACCACATAAAGCGGCTCGCCCGCAGCCACGCCCAGGCCTTTGCGCTGACCGATCGTATAGTGGACGATGCCTTCATGCGTGCCGAGCACGCGGCCATCGAGATGCACGATCTCGCCCTGCGCGAGGGCTTCGGGGTGCATCTTGCGGATGATGTCCGCATATTTGCCCTGCTGCACGAAGCAGATGTCCTGGCTGTCGTGCTTTTCAGCGATTTCGAGGCCGAATTCCCGCGCCAGCTCGCGCACGGCAGGCTTGCTCATGCCGCCCAGCGGGAAGCGCAGGAAATCAAGCTGATCCTGCGTGGTGGCGAACAGGAAATAGGACTGGTCGCGGTCATTATCGACCGGTCGGAACATCTCGCGCTTGCCATCGGGGCCCAGGCGCGTCTGCACATAATGGCCCGTAGCCAGCACATCCGCGCCAAGATCGCGCGCCACGGTCATGAGATCGACGAACTTGACCGACTGGTTGCAGGCGATGCAGGGAACCGGCGTTTCGCCCTGCTGATAGGCATTGGCGAAGGGCTCGATGACGGCGTTCTTGAAGCGCTCTTCGTAGTCCAGCACGTAATGCGGGATGCCCAGAGCGGCGGCGACACGGCGCGCATCGTGAATGTCCTGCCCGGCGCAGCAGGCGCCCTTGCGGTGAATGGCTTCGCCATGATCGTAAAGCTGGAGGGTAACGCCCACCACTTCATAACCCTGGCGGGCAAGCAGTCCGGCAACGACCGAGGAATCCACGCCACCGGACATGGCGACAACAACGCGCGTGTCCTCGGGGCGCTTGGCGATATCAAGCGAGTTCAGCATTCTTTCTCGTGTCCGGTTGGGTTCAAGGGCCAGCGGAAACTGTGTCCCGCCTTCTACGCCCAGCGCACACTCCTGTCCATTCTGGCCCGGCAGCTTTTGCCGATGCGGCGGCAGTTTTGGCCACCGCCAAGGGGCCACTTCAGCATCGTCAATCCGATAAGGGATTGAATTGGCGCGGTTTTGTCCGGCGGCGCGAACTGGCAGGGCTTTTGCATTGGCTTACCTGATCGTGTGTTTTTGTTCGGGGCCCGAAGTGGCATCACATCTCATCGTTTCGAGCGCAACCCAGGCCGGCACGTCCAGCCGCGCCTTTGGCAGTATGCAGGCTGGCGACGCCGGCGCATCCGGCGGCCAGGGTGGATTGATGGGTCTCTTCTCGACGCTGCTAGGCGGCACGGCGACCGGCGAAGCCGCCGTCACGGCCAGCGCCAGCCAGAGCCTCGACCTCAATCTCCTGGGCCTGGCCGGCCTGTCGCTCGATGCCGGGATCAACACGGGCGGGGAAGCGGGCGAAGATGCCATTGCCGCAGCGCTGGACCTTAATTTGGGCGCTGTTGCACCACCGCGCCCGGCGCCGCTGGTGGACCTGATTGACGCGCTTGCGGCCATCAAGGTCAATCTCGACCAGGGCGGGCCGGTCGATCCGGCGCTTCTCGACCAGCTCAACTCTGCCATGCAGTCGCTGGCCCAGACGCTGGGTATCGACCTCGACGGGGGCGCGGACGCGCCGGACTTCACAGCGCTGCTCGGCGCGTCGGGCAAGGCAGAGGCCGGTTTCGGGCCGCTGCTCGAGGCCCTCGATATTGACCTCACCCTGCGCGCCGCGGCCGATGGAGCGGTCAAAAGCCTTGGCCCGCAATTACAGGCGGCGGCGGACAAGCTCGCATCGCTACTGGGCCAGATGGCCAATGGCGCGGTGAGCGCAGACGTCATGGCCAAGCTGGGTCTTGCCGATGGCGCGGTGGTGGATGCCGATGTGCAGGCGGCACTGAACCGGCTGTCGGCCGGCGTGGTACTGGACACCGATCAGGTGCCCGCCGAGCCCGACCTGGCCACTCCTGCCCTCAAGGTCACCGAACCGGTGCTGACGGGCAAGGACGCACAGACCGAAGCGGCGGCGCGACCCGCTGCGCCGGCCAGCGATGACGGCACCGCCACGGACGGCAAGGAACAAAAGTCTTCCCCGAGCGCCGCCCAGGCCGTGGAAGCCAAGGCGGATGAGCCCGCCAAGCCGGCCGAGCGGCCGAGCAACGAGCCAAACCAACGCGCTGTAGGCACTGTGACTGCCGCACCGGTGGAGGAAGCCACGGTGGACCCGACTGCGCCGCAGAACACGGCCCAGACCAGCCTTCGCGTGGAAGCGGTGGCGCCGCGCGTGGTGCAGGCCGGCTATCAGACCAGCCAGCAGCAGCTCAACCTGCCCCAAATCGCCTTTGAGCTGGCCCGGCAGGTCACCGATGGCAATACACGGTTCCAGATCCGGCTCGATCCGCCCGAGCTGGGCCGGATCGATGTGCGGCTCGATATCGACAAGGCCGGACAGGTCAATGCGCGCCTCATGGTGGAAAAGGCCGAAACGCTGGACCTGATGCAGCGGGACCAGCGCGGGCTGGAACGGGCGCTGCAACAGGCCGGGATCGACAGCGGCAAGACGAATCTCGAATTCTCGCTCAAGCAGAACCCGTTTGCCGGCCAGAATGCAGGCCAGGACCAGCAGGGCGAGGGCCGGCAGGCGGCCGGCACCAAAGATGGGGACGCAGACGGCGTTGAGGATGCGCCGGCGCCCACCGTCAATCTCTATCGCGGCGCCCTCCAGGCGCGCGGCGTCAACATTATTGCGTAAGGACAAGAAGAGATGTCGATCGACAGCATTTCAGGAGCGGGCGGAGCCGGGGCAGCAGCCAAGGGCCGCACCACCATTGCGCAGAACTTCGACACCTTTCTCAATATCCTGACCACGCAGCTGCGCAACCAGAACCCGCTCGATCCGCTGGACACCAACCAGTTCACCCAGCAGCTCGTCCAGTTCACCGGGGTCGAGCAGCAGCTCAAGACCAATGAATTCCTTGAAGCGCTGCTATCCAATACCCAGCACGCTTATCGCGCCGATGCCGTGTCCTATATCGGCAAGCAGGTGACCGCATCGGGGCAGTCCGGCGAGCTCAAGGGCGGCGAAGCGCTCTGGGCCTATAACGCGCCCACCAACGTGCCCAATGCCACGGTCACCATCAAGAATGCCTCGGGCAGCGTAGTTTATGTCGAGAACGGCTCGCTCAATGCCGGTCCGGGCCAGTTCATGTGGGACGGCATGGGCTCTGACGGCAACAAGCAGCCGGACGGCGTGTATACGATCGAGATCAAGGGCACCAATCTCTCCGGCAATACCATTGCCGTCTCGACGTCCTCGGTGGGCGTCGTCACCGCTGTCGACTTCTCGGGCAATGAGCCCATGCTGACGGTTGGCCGCAACAAGGTGGCGCTCAAGGACGTGATCGACGTGCGCGTGGTCGACACCAAGCCGGCGCCGACGGCCGATATCTGATGAGGGCAGGTGCGCAGCATCGCTGCCCGCAGGTTTGGACGGCTGCCGTTTCAATTCCTTGAATTTCCAGCGTCTTCTTAACCGGTTGTAAGTTTCCCCTTAGGGGTATTTTAAGGCCAAGGGCCTACTCTCTTCCTCATATGGTCAGGTTGAGTAGAGAGTAAAATGACCGTACAGATGCGTCCACGCGTTAAGTACGTTATCGGCCCGGATGGTAGTCCGCTTACGATAGCCGATCTTCCCCCGGCAAATACCCGTCGCTGGGTTATTCGTCGGAAGGCCGAAGTTGTTGCCGCCGTTCGCGGTGGCCTGCTCAGCCTTGAAGAAGCATGCGAGCGTTATACGCTCAGCGTCGATGAATTCCTGAACTGGCAGGCCGCCATCGATAAGCATGGCCTTGCCGGACTAAGGACAACCTGGATTCAGCACTATCGCGAGGGCTGAGGCCCTTTGTGTTGATCCCCAGGGAACAAACAAACCCGCCGGAGCCATCCGGCGGGTTTTCGCTTGTGGTCAGGTAAAGCTCTCGCTCATCCAGCGGGCTCCGGCCTCGCGTTCGAGCAGCCGGGCGTAATAGGCATCGACTAATGGCAGATGCGGTCGCTCAAGCGGCGACTTGAACCAGCGGTGGCAGGAAAGCCCCAGCGCAATATCGGCAATGGAAAAGCCACCCGGCGCGATGAAGTCCTCCCCCTTCCCGAGCTCGCCCTCGAGGATTTCCATCTTGGCGCGCCAGGCCGCCTTGGCCTCTTGCAGCGCCGGATCGGCGGGATCGGCGCCATTGCGGATGAGGCCCTGCACGCCTTTCCAGGCAAAGTTGAGATCGGTGGCCTGCCAGCCCAGCCATTGCAGCGCCCGGCCCAGCCCTAACCTGTCCTCTGGAAGAAGCCGGCCGCGGGTCTGGGCGAGGTAGACCAGAATGGCGTTGCTTTCCCAAAGCGCAGTGCCGTCCGCCTCGATCAGCACCGGCACCATGCCATTGGGATTGAGAGCAAGAAACTCCGGCACATTGGGATCGCGCAGCGGCAGGCCCCAATCCTGCTGCTCATAGGCCTCGCCCAGTTCGTCGAGCGCCCAGAGCACCTTGCGCGCATTGACCGAGGTCTGCCGCCCCAGAACCTTCAGCATTGTCTACATCCTTTTCTAACCAGACCCGGCAATTTCTGCCCAAATTTGCAAACCGCTACAGCCGGTTAATAACTTATTTACCATCCGGTAGGTAATTTTTGCCCATCGGTCATGGGGGCTCCGCGACCGCATTTGAAAGTGTCGAGTGGCGGCGTGGAAAGTCTGACCAACCTCATCAACCGGATCGGCATGCCGCGCATCGCGGCCATGGCGATGGTCGCCGTCTTGATGCTGGGCTTTTTCGGCTTTCTCATCATGCGGGCCCAGACCCCAAATATGGCCCCGCTCTATTCGGGCCTCAGCCTCGAAGATTCCTCGGCCATCCTGACCGAGTTGCAAACGCTCAACGTCCCCTATGAGCTGCGCGGCGAAGGCGAAACGATCCTGGTGCCGCGCGACCAGATCACCACCACCCGCATGACGCTGGCCGGCCAGGGCCTGCCGACAAGCGGCCAGGTCGGCTACGAAATCTTCGACCAGCAATCGACGCTGGGCGCGACCAGCTTCGTGCAGAACATCAACAATGTCCGCGCGCTCGAAGGCGAACTCTCGCGCACCATTTCCTCGCTGACCCGCATCAAGTCCGCACGGGTGCACCTGGTGCTGCCCGAACGCGAGCTGTTCCGCCGCGAACGCCGCGACCCCTCGGCTTCGATCGTCCTCTCCGTACGCGGCCAGCTCTCCAATGGCGAGATCCGCGCCATCCAGCACCTTGTGGCCTCTGCCATCGATGGCCTGGCGCCGAGCCGGGTGTCCATTGTCGATGACCAGGGCACGCTTTTGGCCTCGGGCACGGGCGAAGATGCCGCCGGTGCGCTGGCCGGCCAGAGCGACGAACGGATCCTGGGCGTCGAAAACCGCCTGCGCACCCGCCTCGAAGACATGCTGGCCAATGTGGTCGGCGCCGGACGGGCCCGCGTCGAAGTGGCCGCCGAGCTCGATTTCAACCGCTCGACCACCACCCAGGAAACCTATGACCCCGATGGGCAGGTGGTTCGTTCCACGCAGACGCGGGAAAGCGAGAACCTCTCCAATGGCGCCAATGGCCAGGTGACCGTGGCCAATGAGCTGCCCGGCGCCAGCCAGAACAATGGCGCGGCCGGTTCAACCGAACAGGGCACGTCCACCGAGGAAGTGGTCAACTACGAGATTTCCAAGACGGTGCAGACCAATGTGGTCGAGGCCGGCCAGCTCAAGCGGCTCTCCGTGGCCGTGGTGGTGGACGGGACCTATGCCGACGACGGGGCGGGCAACATGACCTATACGCCCCGCACCGCCGACGAAATCACCCAGATCCTGACGCTGGTCCGCTCGGCCGTGGGCTATTCGGCAGAGCGTGGCGACAGCGTCGAAGTGGTCAACATGCGTTTTGCCGAGCGGCCCGAACTGGCGGCGCCCGGCACGGCCGAAGCCGGCATGCTCGACTTTACCCGCGACGATCTGATGAATGGCGCCGAAATGGCGGTGACCCTGCTGATCGCACTGGCCCTGGTCTTCTTTGTCATGCGTCCGCTGCTCAAGAAGGTGCTGACGCCCGAAACCCAGCCGCTGGCCCTGCCCGTGGCCGCCGAAGTGGGACACAATGGCATTGTCGGCGCCAATGGCGAACTGATCGAGGAAATCGAGCAGGCGCCGCGCGACAAGACCCCCGCCTGGGTCGCCAATGCCAAGTCCATGGGCGAAACCCAGCTGCAGACACTCAAGACGGTCGGCACGCTGGTCGAGGAAAACCCCAAGCAGGCCGCGCTGATCGTGCGCGACTGGCTCGGTAGCGCGGCATAACGGCGATGGCACTGGTTTCCCAATCCAACGACGATTTCTCCGCAACCCCGGCCGTGCCGGGCGGCCAGCTTCAGGTCGGCGGCGAACAGCGCCTGCTCAAGGGCGACGAAAAGGCCGCGGCCCTGCTGCTGGCCCTGGGCCCCGACTATGGCAAACCCATTTTCGACGAGCTGGACGAACTCGAAGTCAAGCAGTTGAGCCGCGCCATGGTGCGCCTGGGACCGATCACCCAGGAAATGCTCGACGACCTGATGATCGAATTTGTCACCACCATTTCCTCCAACGGCTCGCTGTCGGGCAATACCGACTCCACCGAACGGCTGCTGCTGAGCTTCCTGCCGCCCGACAAGGTCGATGCGATCATGGAGGAAATCCGCGGGCCGGCCGGCCGCAACATGTGGGAAAAGCTCTCCAATGTGCAGGCCGACGTGCTGGCCGCCTATCTCAAGAACGAGTATCCCCAGACCATTGCCGTGGTGTTGTCCAAGATCGCGCCCGAGCATGCCTCCAAGGTGATCGCCGTCCTGCCCGAAGAGCTGGCCATGGACGTGGTGCAGCGCATGCTGGGCCTCGACCCGGTGCAAAAGGAAATCCTCGAAAAAATCGAGATGACCCTGCGCACCGAATTCATGTCGACGCTCAACCACACCAAGCGCCGCGACAGCCACGAGCAGATGGCCGAAATCTTCAACGCCTTCGACCGCCAGACCGAAGCGCGCTTCATCACCAGCCTCGAGGAAGTCAGCCGCGACGATGCCGAGCGCATCAAGCAGCTCATGTTCACCTTCGAGGACCTGGCCCGGCTCGAAACCTCGGCCATCCAGACGCTGCTGTCGCGGCTGGACAAGCGCGACCTGGCCCTGGCGCTCAAGGGCGCCAGCGACACGCTCAAGGAAAGCTTCTTCAAGAACATGTCGGGCCGCGCCGCAAAGCTGCTGCAGGACGACATGGCGGGCATGGGCCCGGTGCGCGTCAAGGACGTGGACGACGCCCAGACCCGCATGGTCGCCACCGCCAAAGACCTGGCCGCAAAGGGTGAGATCATCATCCTCAAGACCAAGTCCGACGACCAGATGATTGCGTGACGCCATGGCCAGCCCCGCCCGCTTCACCTTCGACCTGGACCTCGAAACCCGCCCCTCCCGGCCGGTTGTCGTGCCCCAGCCGGCCACCATTCCTGAGGACCTGGTGGCCCAGCTGATCGCCGACGCGCGCGCCGAAGCCTATGCCGAAGGCCGCGCCGCCGGAGCGCAGGACGCCGCTGCCATGGCCGCCCAGACCATTGCCGCCGCCGCCGCGACGCTGGCCACCCAGGTTGCGGACCTTACGCGGACCTTCGACGAGGCGCGGGCAGACCAGCATCAGGCGGCCATCGAACTGGCAGCCGGCATTGGCCGCAAGCTGGCGCTGCATCTGGTGGCGCGCCACCCTACGGCCGAACTTGAAGCGCTGATCGCCGAATGCCTGCCCAGCCTCACCGGCGTGCCGCATCTGGTGATCCGCTGCCATCCCGACCTGGCCGACGCCATCCGCGACAACGCCAGCGCCATGATCGCCAGCTCGGGCTATGCCGGGCGGCTGGTGGTGATGGGCGATCCCGAAATCCGCATTGGTGATGGCCGGCTGGAATGGGTGGATGGCGGACTGGTGCGCGACATTGCCGAAATATCCCGCCAGATCGACCGTCAGATCGCCACCTACCTGGCCGCACGCAGCGGGCCGCCGCGAGCAGAGGAACAAGGCTGATGAACCCCAACGATCCGCAAGACGACATCACTGCCCGCGAAAGCCTGGACCTGGACGAAATGAGCCCCGCCGAAGCCACCGAACGTGACCTGGGCTATATCGAGCGCACCGCTGCCGACCTCGAAGCGGTGTTCGACGTGCCGGTGCGTGTTTCGGTGGTTCTGGGTCGTACCAAGATGCCGGTTTCGTCCCTGCTCAAGCTCGACACCGGCACCGTGATCGAACTGGACCGGCAGGTCGGCGAAGCGGTCGAGATCTTCATCAATGACCGTCTGGTCGCCCGTGGCGAAATCGTGCTGGTCGAAGACCGGCTCGGGGTTACCATGACCGAAATCATCAAGCCGCAATAGGGAGCAGAGCCATGCGCCTCCTCATCATCGGAGCTCTCGAAGGCCAGTTGTCCACCGCCACCAAGATGGCCATGGACGGCGGCGCCAAGGTGGCCCATGCCCCCAGCCCCGAAATTGCGCTGGCCGCTCTGCGCGCCGGCAAGGGCGCGGACCTGCTGCTGGTCGACGTGATGATGGACATTGCCGGGCTGATCGCCGGGCTCGAGGCCGAACGCATCGCCATCCCGGTGGTCGCCTGTGGCGTCGAGACCAATGCTGCCGCGGCCGTCAACGCCATCCGCGCCGGGGCAAAGGAATATATCCCCCTGCCCCCCGATGCCGAGCTGATCGCCGCCGTGATCGCCGCCGTGGCGCGGGAAACCTCGGACTTCCTCTACCGCGACCCCTCCATGGAGCGCGTCGTCAGGATGGCCGAGCAGATTGCCGGCTCAGACGCTTCAATCCTGATCACCGGCGAGAGCGGCACCGGCAAGGAAGTCATCGCCAAATATGTTCACGCCCGCTCCAAGCGCGCGAACCGCCCCTTCATCTCCGTCAACTGCGCCGCCATCCCCGAGGCGCTCTTGGAATCGGAGCTGTTCGGGCACGAAAAGGGTGCCTTTACCGGCGCCGTCGCCCGTCGCATCGGCAAGTTCGAGGAAGCCTCGGGCGGAACGCTGTTGCTGGACGAAATTTCCGAAATGGATGTGCGGCTGCAGGCCAAGTTGCTCCGCGCCATCCAGGAACGTGTCATCGACCGCGTCGGGGGCACAAAGCCGGTGCCGGTGGATATCCGCATCCTCGCTACCTCCAACCGCAACCTCAACGAGGCGGTGCGCGAAGGCAGTTTCCGCGAAGACCTGCTGTTCCGCCTCAACGTCGTCAACCTGAAACTGCCCCCGCTGCGTGAGCGTCCGGGCGACATTCGCGCGCTTTCCGAGCATTTCGTGGCCAAGTATGCCAAGGCCAATGGCATCCCGCCGCGCACTCTTTCCGCCGAGGCCCACGAGGCCCTGGTCAAGGCACCCTGGCCGGGCAATGTGCGGGAGCTGGAAAACACCCTGCACCGCGCCGTGCTGCTGTCCTCGGGTGACATTATCGGCCCCGAAGCCATTGTCCTGCCCGACGGCATGGGCCTGGCCGAGGCCGCCCGCGCCCATTCCCCGGCGCAGATGGCTGCCCAGACCGCGGAGGCGATGAGCCGCGCCCTGGTTGGCCGGACGGTAGCCGATGTGGAGCGCGACCTCATTCTCGATACCCTGGACCACACTTTCGGCAACCGCACCCATGCCGCCAACATCCTGGGCATCTCCATCCGCACCCTGCGCAACAAGCTCAACCAGTATGCCGACGAGGGCGTCCATGTGCCCGAGCCCGGCGAAAAGCGGGGCGCGGCGTGATGGCAATAGGCCACCGGCTTACCTCTCCCCTTGGAGGAATGGTTGACGCGCAGCGGCCGTCGGCCAACCTCTTCCTTGAAGGGAGAGGTGAAGAGGCATTGCGGACCAACCACCCATGACCGATATCCCCAACACGCCGCGCGGGTCTTTTTCGCTGCCGTCCGTGACGCAGATCATGAACATGCTGCGCTCGGGCGACATTGCGCTCGCGGCCGGCGTGATGGGGCTGATCGTCATCCTGATCGTGCCCATGCCGCCGCTTCTGGTGGACATGCTGCTGGCGATCTCGATCGTCTTTTCGGTCATGATCCTGATGACCGCACTGTTTATCCAGAAACCGCTGGAATTCTCGGCCTTCCCCACGGTGCTGCTGATCGCCACCATGCTGCGGCTGGGCCTGTCCATCGCTACGACGCGCCTGATCCTGAGCGACGGCCATACCGGGACCGCAGCGGCCGGCCACGTCATCGAGGCCTTCGGCAATTTCGTGACGCGCGGCAATTTCGTGATCGGGACGGTGATCTTCATCATTCTGATCATCGTCAACTTCATCGTCATCACCAAGGGCTCGGGCCGTATCGCCGAAGTGGCCGCCCGCTTCAGCCTCGACGCCATGCCGGGCAAGCAGATGGCGATCGACGCCGACCTCAGCGCCGGCCTGATCGATGAAGACACGGCCAAGAAGCGCCGCGCCGACCTCGAAGGCGAAAGCGCCTTTTTCGGTAACATGGACGGTGCGTCCAAATTCGTGCGCGGCGACGCCATTGCCGGCCTGATCATCACCTTCATCAACATCGCCGCCGGCATGCTGATCGGCATCATGCAGGAAGGGCTTTCCTTCCAGGAAGCCGGCAGCGTCTATACCCTGCTGACCATCGGCGACGGCCTCGTCAGCCAGATTCCGGCGCTGATCGTGTCGACTGCCGCCGGTATCCTGGTCTCGAAGTCGGGCGTCACCGGCGCGGCCGACAAGGCGCTGACCGCCCAGTTTTCCGGCTATCCGCGCGCCCTGGGCATGTCGGCCGCCGTCATGGCGACGCTGGCCTTTCTGCCGGGCATGCCGATCGTGCCCTTTCTGGCACTGGCCGGCGGTGTGGGCTATGCCGCCTTCCGCGCTACACGCTCCAAGGATGCCCGCATCGCCACGGAAGCCGCCGAAACCCTCGCCAAGGCCGCAGCGGCAGGTCCTGCGGCCAGTGCCCAGCCGTCGGAGCCCCCGATCAGCGATGCTCTCAAGATCGACGATCTCAAGCTTGAACTGGGCTATGGGCTGTTGAGCCTCGTCAAGGAAGACGAGACCGGCTCTGACCGGCTGACCGAGCAGATCAAGGCGCTGCGCCGTCAGCTGGCGCTGGAACTGGGCTTTGTCATGCCGCCGGTGCGCATTCTCGACAACATGCAGCTCGAGCCCAACGACTACAAGGTGCGCATCAAGGAAGTCGAAGCCGGATCGGGCCAGATCTATGCCAACCAGCTCATGGTCATGGACCCCTATGGCAACCAGATCGACCTGCCGGGCCATCACACGACCGAGCCGACCTTCGGCCTGCCGGCGACCTGGATCGAACCGGCGCTGCGCGACGAAGCCGAGCTGCGCGGTCTCTCGATCATCGATCCTTCCACGGTGATCTCGACGCACCTGACCGAAGTGCTCAAGGCCAATGTGTCGGATCTCCTTAGCTACGCCAATGTGCAGAGCCTGCTTTCCGGCCTGCCCAAGGATCAGCAGAAGCTGGTCGAGGACATCGTCCCCAGCCAGATTTCCGTTTCCGGCCTGCAGCGCGTGCTGCAATCGCTGCTGACCGAGCGCATTTCCATCCGCGACCTGCCCACCATTCTCGAAGGGGTGGCCGAGATCGCCGGATCGGGCCGGTCCGTCCAGACCATCACCGAGCATGTGCGCGCCCGGCTCAGCCGCCAGATCTGCGCCGCCAATATGGGCCCGGACGGCAACCTGCCGCTGTTGACCCTGTCTCCGCAATGGGAACGCGACTTTGCCGAAGCCATGATGGGCGATGGCGACAACCGGCACCTGGCCATGGCGCCGAGCAAGCTGCAGCAGTTCATCGGCGCCGTGCAGTCGGCTTTCGAGCGGGCCGCCCAGCAGGGCGAGCTGCCGGTGCTCATCACCTCGCCCTCGATCCGGCCGCATGTACGCTCCATCATCGAGCGGTTCCGGCCCCAGACGGTGGTCATGAGCCAGAACGAAGTGCACCCGCGCATCCGCCTCAAGACCGTGGGGAGCGTATAAGCGCTCCCGCGGCAGTTAATCAGCGGATAACCCCAAGCCGGACCGCCCCTGTACTTTTGCCGGTTTCATGCCATCCTTCCCCATTGTCCTCGCCAAGGGAAGGATGGGGAAATGCCGGCGTCAGCGTCACGCGGTGAAAAGCGTCGTATCTCGGTACGCACATTCTTCAGCCTGATCATCCTGGCTGCCCTGTTGCCGCCGATCTTGCTTTTGGCCATGGTCATGGTGCGGACCGCCCAGACCGATCGCCAAGCCGCAGAATCGAGCCTCGTGGACAATGCCAAGGTCATTGCCTCCATGGTGCACGGCACGCTGCTGTCGGACATCGAAATGATCCGCACCATCGGGCGGCAGGCCAATGCCCGCAGCCGCGCCGGCGAATATGCTCCCGAACTCAACATCATCAATCGCCATTTCCGGGGTCGGACATCCATCGTCTCCTCGCCCGATATCGGCATGTCCGTGCTGCCGCCCTGGAGCGTCACCAACCTCGTGGACATCCATCCCGGCGAAAGCGCCCGCCTGACCTTCCGGGTACCGCTGGAAACCGGATCGGGCGCCGTGCTGACCATGACGGCGGACTCCCTGGCCATTTCCGACAAGATTTCCTTTGGCGACGTGGCAGCCAGCGGCATGCTTGTCGCCGTTGTCGACGGCAATGGCCGCATGATCACCCGCTCGGTGGCGGCTGCCGAGAACCTGGGCAAGCCAGTGCCGACCTGGCAGGCGCTGCTCGACGTTGGCGCGCCCAGCGGCGCCTTCAATGCCATTGCTTTCGACGGCACCTCCATCAGCTTCGGCTTTGCCACCATCGAGGCGACGCCCGGCTGGGTGGTCGTGGTGGGCATGCCCAAGGCCATTCTGGACGCTCGCTGGCAAAACCCGCTGATCGCCTTTGGCTTTGGCACCCTGATCGCCATCGTCATTGCGGTGATGCTGGCGCTGCTTCTGTCCAAGCGCATTACCGACCCCATTTCGGCAATGGTGCAGCGTTCCCGCGCCATCGCCAGTGACAGCACCGATCCCCTCCCCCTGGCGCCCGATACCGCCATCAGCGAGCTCGACATGCTCTACCGGGCCCAGCTCGATTCCCACTCGCGGCTGGCCGCGCGCGCAGCGCAGCTGGCCATTTCCTCGAAGCGCTATTCCGCTGTTGCCAAGGTGGGGGCCATGGTCACCTGGCGCACCGATCTCAATGGTCATGTGATCGAGATCGAGGGCTGGGAAGAGTTTACCGACGCACCGGCGAGTACGGCCTTGGGCCGGGGCTGGACCGAGCGGGTTCATCCCGAGGACATGCCGGCCCTGATGGCAGCGCTGCGGCAAGCCATTCTGGACAAGGCGAGCACCGTGACGGCCGAGGTGCGCGTGCTGACCGGAACGGAAGACTGGGTCTGGGTCAATTTCCGCGGCGCGATGATCACCGATGCCAGCGGCGAACCGGCCGAATGGATCGGCACGCTCGAAAACATCAATGACCGCAAGCGCCTGCAGCTGCGCATCAGCCACCAGGCCTACCACGACAGCCTGACCGGCCTGCCCAACCGCATTCGCCTTGCCGAGCACTTTTCCCAATTGTGGTCGCCTGCCCATGCCGGCCAGCCGGGCGCCCTGCTCTATGTCGATCTTGACCGCTTCAAGCAGGCCAATGACACATTCGGCCACGCCGCCGGTGATGCCCTGCTGCGCATGGTGGCCGAACGGCTGGGCAATATCCTGCGCGACAATGACCTGGCGGCACGGCTGGGCGGCGACGAATTTGCCGTGGTGCTGGGTGAGGTCGAGAACGAGGACTATTCCGTGCTTGCCGCCAACCGCATCATCAAGTCGATTTCCGCGCCCTTCGAGGTCAGCGGCCATCGCATCGAGATCGGCGCCAGTATCGGCATTGCCCTGTTCCGCGCGGGCGAAATTTCCATCGAGAGGCTGCAATTCGAGGCCGACAGCGCGGTCTACCGGGCGAAGACCGAAGGGCGCAACCGCTATGCCTTCAACCAAGCCGAGGAAACCGAGCAGCAGCGCGCATAGCGGTTTGCCGCTGGAACGGTGCCGGGCCGGCTCGCATTAGAAGCGCAGGGCGGCAGGGGCACACCATGAAACTGTTCAATTGCGACCATTGCGGCAATACCGTCTATTTCGAAAATGCCCGGTGCCTCCATTGCGGGCATGCGCTGGGCTTTGATCCGCGCCACAGCGCGCTCCTGTCGCTGGAAGAGGCTGCGCCCGGGACCTGGGCTGCGCCGGCTCTCGATGGGCAGCGCTTCGTTTATTGCGCCAATGCCGCCCATGGCGCCTGCAATTGGATCATCCCGGCGGAAGCGGGGGGCGACGTGTTTTGCACGGCCTGCCGGCACAACGAGACCATCCCCTATATTGCCGACCCCACGCACCTGGCGCAGTGGCAGACCATCGAGCGGGCCAAGAAGCGCCTGATCTATTCGCTGATCCGGCTCGGGCTGCCCTTGGCGACGCGGCTCGAAGACCCCGTTCACGGTCTGGCCTTCCGCTTTCTTGCCGACGATCAGTCGGCGCCGGAACGGGTCATGACGGGCCACGACAACGGCATCATCACCATTGCCCTTGCCGAGGCCGACGACGCCGAGCGCGAGCGGCGCCGGACCACGATGGGCGAACCCTACCGCACGCTTCTGGGCCACTTTCGCCACGAGATCGGGCACCATTACTGGGACCTCCTGGTGGAGGGGCAGCCCAGCCACGAGATGTTCCGGAGCCTCTTCGGCGACGAAAGCGTGGATTATGGAGAGGCGCTGCAGGCGCACTATGGCCGCGGAGCCCCGGCCGACTGGTACCGCTCCCATATCAGCGCCTATGCCACGGCCCATCCCTGGGAGGACTTTGCGGAAAGCTTCGCGCATTATCTGCATATCGTGGACACGGTGGAAACCGCAGCGGCCTTTGGCGTGCGCGCCCGCCCCCGCACCGCCGACGCCGCCCTGGCCATCCAGCCGGTGCTGTTCGATCCCTACATGGCCCCGGACATGGAGGCGATCATCGAGAACTGGATCCCGCTCTCCAGCCTGCTCAACAATCTCAACCGCGCCATGGGTCACCCCGACGCCTATCCCTTTATCCTGACCCCGCCCGTGATCGAGAAACTCTCCTTCATCAACAGTCTGGTGCATCAGTCGCCCGGCTTTGCCAAGCTGGCGGCCATGGCTGGCTGAAGGATGATGGCAGCCCGCGGACCGATTGCGCGGGCGCATGCCGGCCGGTAGAATCGGCCCATGGCTGACCACACGATTTTATCCGTTCCCGTCTTTTCCACCCTCTGCAACGCCGCCTTTGCGCTCCGCCGCGAAGTCTTTGTCGTCGAGCAGAAGGTGCCCGAAGAGGAAGAGCATGACGCCTATGACCTCACGGCAACCCATTTCGTGGCCATCGAGGACGGCGAGGTCGTCGGCACCTTGCGGCTCATCGTCATGGACGAGCATGTCAAGATCGGCCGGGTGGCCGTGCGGGCATCGAGCCGGGGCAAGGGGATTGCCAGGGCTATGATCCGCTCTGCCATGGACCATGCCCGGGCAAAGGGGCAAACGCGCTTCTATCTGACCGCGCAATCGGACAAGCTCGGATTTTACGAGAGCCTGGGCTTTGTGGCCTTCGGCCCCGAGATCACCGATGGGGGCATGCCGCACCGGGCCATGCGGGACTACGACAAGGACAGCGCGGTGCTGGACGATTAACGCGGCGTTTACGCATTAACCCGCCCCGGCATCGCCTGCCCTCAATCCTGCGCTATGATCGTCTTGTCAGCCACCAAGTGCCCTGCGCTTGCGGCCAGTCTGCGCCAGTGGCGCTGCCGACGACATAACCGCTCATGGGAGGCGGAAAGGACCGGCGCCGCTTTGCGGCAGCCGGTCTTTTCAATTGGCGGGTTCCCCAAACCGAACAAAATTTCGTGCGGAACGCGATCGGGGGTCCTGCGTTCATCAAGCATCAATGGGCCGCACGGCGCGCGACCGGCAAGTTTTGCGCCGCACGGCCCTGTTCACCGCAACGATGAACCAGTGGAGCCTACAATGATCCGCACTCTTGTGACTACCTCGACTATTGCCCTGATGCTGACCGCCGGCGCCATTGCGCAGACCGACACGACCACCACCCCGGCGACGACCGAAAACGAGCCCACCATCGGCGAACAGGTCGACACCACGCTGGAAAACGCTGGCGAAGCCATCGATAACGCTGCCGAAAACACCGGCGAAGCCCTGGATAATGCCGGTGAGGCTGTCGACAACGCCGTTGATAATGCCGGCGCTGCCGTGAACAACGCTGCTGCCAATGTTGACGCTGCCCTGAGCCCGACCTGGGACTGGGCGACCGGCTACACGATCGGCATGGAAGACATCATCGTCAATGACCTGCTCGGCGCCCCGGTCTATTCGACCGCCGGTGACGATGCCGAGGAAATCGGCAAGGTCAACGACCTCGTCATCACCGCTGACGGCGACATCAATGCCGTGATCATCGGCGTGGGTGGCTTCCTGGGCATTGGCGAGAAGAACGTCGCCGTTGACTATGCTTCGCTCGACTATGTCATGGCTGCCGACAACACCTGGCGCTGGGTGCTGGGTACGACCCGCGAGGCTCTTGAAGCCGCTCCGGAATTCGTCTGGCAGAACCCGCGTGACGCTGCCGTTGACCCGGCTGCTGACCCCGCAATGGCCCCGGCTGACCCGGCAATGGCTCCGGCCGATCCGGCCATGGCCCCGGCTGACCCGGCCGCTCCCGTCAGCCAGTAATCCTGGCCACCTAATGCAAAAGGCCCGCTTCGGCGGGCCTTTTCATGTCTGGTCGAAACTGGTTACTGGCGGCGGTAGCGCAGGCGCGCCACTTCGTCATAGTCGGCCTGTTCGGCCTTGTTCTGCTCGTCGCGCTCGCGCTGGTGTTCGCGCTGGTCGAGCAGTTCGACCTTCTTGAGATCCTCGAGCGCTTCAGCCAGCGCATCCTGCGCGGCTTCGAGCTTTCCCTTCATGTCCCCGGCTGACGCCAGCAGGTTGTCGCGCCGGGTCAGGGCCGCCTTGGCGAAGGTGGAATAGGCAAAGTGGGCAACATCGGAAATGCCGGTCTTGCTATGTTCGATATCGATCTGCTGGTCGAGTTCGGCGGCCATGCGCTCGAAGTCGGCAATCATCATCTCGATCTGCGCGACCTGCCGGCGCTTTTCGTCCACCTGGAACTTCTTGAGCCGGATGAGGCTCTCGCTGCGCGATTTCAAGACCTGTACTCCTTACACATCAAGTCAGTCCGGACCGGCACAAACACTGCCGCCCCATCAGTTCCCCGCGTCCGCCTCGGCCACGATCCCGGCGAGTTCGGCATAGCCTTCGCCAATCGAGGTCACCTCATCCCGCCTTTGGCCCAAAAAAGCCTCCAGCCGCGGATAAATGGCGATCGCGCGGTCCACATTTGGATCTGACCCTTTCCGGTAAGCCCCCAGCCGGATCAGTTCCTCCATGTCCGAAAAGATGGACATGAGCTCCCGCGCCCTCGCCAGAGTTGGCCGGACCTCTTCCGGCACGCATCCTGGCATGGTCCGCGAGATGGACCGGAGCACATTGACGGCCGGGTAACGCCCCCGTTCGGCAATGCCGCGCTCCATTACGATGTGCCCATCGAGAATGCCGCGCACGGCATCGGCAATAGGCTCATTGTGATCATCACCTTCCACCAAAACGGTAAATAGTCCGGTAATGGAGCCGGAGTCCGGCATGCCCGGCCCCGCCCGTTCGAGCAATCGTGGCAATTCTGTGAAAACCGTAGGGGGATAGCCCTTGGCGGTGGGCGGCTCCCCGATGGCAAGACCGATCTCGCGCTGCGCCATGGCGAAGCGGGTGAGACTATCCATCATGCACAGCACGCGCCGGCCGGAATCGCGGAAATATTCGGACAGGGCCATGGAAAGGTAGGCGGCCTGCCGGCGCATCAGCGCGGCTTCATCACTGGTGGCGACAACGACCACCGCGCGGGCCAGGCCCTCCTCACCCAGATATTCCTGGATGAATTCGTGCACTTCGCGGCCCCGCTCGCCGATCAGGCCGATCACCGAGACATCCACATCGGTATTGCGCGCCAGCATGGACATGAGGACCGACTTGCCCACGCCCGAGCCGGCAAAGATGCCCATGCGCTGGCCTTCGCACATGGTGGTAAAGGTATTGAGGCAGCGCACGCCCAGTTCAATGGGGTCGCCGACGCGGGTGCGGTCATGGGCGGCCAAGGGCGACTGGCGCAACGGATAGGAGACGGCGCCGCGCATCAGTGGACCCTTGCCGTCGATCGGATAGCCATTGGCATTGACCACCCGGCCCAGCCAGCCGTCGGATGGATTGACCGCCCCGTCATGCCGGCGGAACACTGCCTTGCAGCCGAGCCGCACGCCGCTCAATTCGCCAAAGGGAAGGCAGAGGGCATGACCATCGCGAAAGCCGATGATCTCGGCGGCCAGGTGCTTGCGTTCGCTGGTCTCGATCATCACGCGTCCGCCGACGCGCAATTCGCGCACCGGACCGATCACTTCGATCAGAAGGCCCTGGACGGATTTGACCCGTCCGAAGACTTCAACCTCTTCGATAGCATCAATGGCCGAGATCAATGCCTTCATGGCGTCCGCAGGGGTTCCGAATGTTGGTGCCGGGGCGCCGCGCAGCCGTTATGGTTTCCGCGACCACTCGAATCGTACCGGTTCTCGAATCAGAGCGTAACCGATCGTTAACTCAAAAGCGCTATTGGCAGTGATGATCGGCGAATTGCGCCCTGCGCCACCTCCCAGCCGAAACCTCCCCAAAAGCCCCGATTGCTTGAGTCCGTAGAGTCGGTTGGCACGCTTTCTTAATGTTCTGCTTTAAGAATTTTATGGGGCATTTATCATTGAATTTCAATGATTTAACATAAATTCACGTTACCGTCGTTTGCGTATTGCGGATCAGAATTAAACTTTGTTAACTAGTTGGGCTTAGGCTTCAGTCATATCCAGTAGGGTTGGAGCGGGAAAGGCAAACTGGCCTTGCCTTCCGCAGGTTCCAGCAGGAACGAATGACAAGGGGAATATAATGCGGGTACTCCTTATTGAGGACGACAGCGCGACAGCGCAGAGCATCGAACTGATGCTCAAGTCCGAGAGCTTCAACGTCTATACCACCGACCTGGGTGAGGAAGGCGTCGATCTCGGCAAACTCTACGATTACGACATCATTCTTCTGGACCTGAACCTGCCCGACATGAGCGGATACGAAGTGCTGCGCACTCTCCGCGTCGCCAAGGTTCAGACACCCATCCTGATCCTTTCCGGTCTGGCCGGTATCGAGGACAAGGTCCGTGGTCTGGGCTTCGGCGCCGACGACTACATGACCAAGCCCTTCCACAAGGACGAACTCGTGGCCCGCATCCACGCCATCGTCCGCCGGTCCAAGGGCCACGCGCAGTCGGTCATCTCGACCGGCGACCTGATGGTCAACCTCGACACCAAAACCGTCGAAGTGCAGAACCAGCGCGTGCATCTGACCGGCAAGGAATACCAGATGCTGGAGCTGCTCTCGCTGCGCAAGGGCACCACGCTCACCAAGGAAATGTTCCTCAACCACCTCTATGGTGGCATGGACGAGCCGGAACTGAAGATCATCGACGTCTTCATCTGCAAGCTGCGCAAGAAGCTCAGCGTTGCCACCGGCGGCAAGAATTACATCGAGACCGTCTGGGGCCGTGGCTATGTGCTGCGCGAGCCCGACGAGAACGAAGTCTACAACGAGAACGTGGCGTAAGCCCTTCTCCATCGCGACAATCTCAAGCCCCGTGCCGCAAGCGCGGGGCTTTTGTGTGAGCGTGTCGAATTCTGCTAGACTGGGCCGTCAGGAGGGTGATGGCATGTGCACCACAGACCAATGAGCGACCGTACCGAAACCGACCGGGCCATTGCGGCTGTGTGGCGGGTGGAACAGGCCCGCGTCATTGCCGGGCTGACTCGCATGGTGCGCGATATCTCGCTCGCCGAAGAACTGGCGCAGGACGCCCTGATGGCCGCTCTGCGGGCCTGGCCGGAGACGGGTGTGCCGCGCAATCCGGGCGCCTGGTTGATGCAGGCCGGCAAGCGCAAGGCCATCGACTATTTCCGCCATCGCAAGATGGCCGCCGCAAAGCTCGACTGCATCGGCAAGGACATGGACGCCGCCGCGCCCGACCACGAGTCCGCCATGGTTGAGGCGCTGGACGACGATATCGGCGACGACCTCCTGCGACTGATCTTTACCTCCTGCCACCCCATCCTGCCGCCTGAAAGCCGGGTGGCGCTGACCCTGCGCCTCATCGGCGGGCTCACCACCGAGGAAATAGCGCGCGCCTTTCTCGCGCAGGACACCGCAATCGGCCAGCGCATCGTGCGCGCCAAGCGAACCATTGCCGATGCCGGCATTCCCTTCGAAGTGCCGCGCGGCGAAGACCGGGAAGAGCGCATCGCTTCGGTGCTGGGCGTGCTCTACCTGATTTTCAACGAAGGCTATTCGGCCACGGCGGGCGAGGACTGGATGCGCCCGCAGCTCTGCGAGGAAGCCATGCGGATGGGCCGCATTTTGGTTGGACTGATGCCGGAGGAGCCGGAAGCCCATGGCCTCCTGGCGCTGATGGAATTGCAGCATTCGCGCAGCGGCGCACGCACCAATGCCCAGGGCGAGCCGGTGCTCCTGCCCGACCAGAACCGCGCCCTTTGGGACCAGTTGTTGATCCGCCGCGGCCTTGAGGGCCTTGCGCGCGCACAAAATCTGGGCGGCATCGCCGGACCCTATACCTTGCAGGCTGCCATAGCGGCCTGTCATGCCCGCGCGCTGAAGTCGGACCAGACCGACTGGGGCCAGATCGCTGCCCTTTACGGCCTGCTCAACCAGGTGACACCCTCGCCGGTCATCGAACTCAACCGGGCAGTTGCCGTTTCCATGGCACAGGGGCCTCAGGCTGCCCTGCCCCTGGTCGACGCGCTGCAGGCCTCACCGGTGCTGGCCAACTATCACCTGCTCTATGGAGTGCGCGGCGATCTGCTGCGCAAGCTTGGCCGGCACGAGGAAGCGAGCGAGCAATTCCGCCGGGCCGCGGAGCTGACCCGCAATGAAAGAGAAAAAGCCTTCCTGCTCGGCAGGGCTGCCGAACGCGGTTAGGCTGCGGCGGGGAATTTCCGGTCGAACTTGCTTTCCAGAAGCGGCCGGTCGAAGGGCTTGAGGATATGGTCGTCCGCCCCGGCCTTGCGCGACATGGCTATGGCGCCGATGTCATTTTCGACCGTGCAATACACCACATAAGGCTTTTCGCCGCCCACATAGCCGCGCAGCAGCTTGAGGAATTCAATGCCGCTCATGATCGGCATCTGCCAGTCGAGCAGGATGGCATCCGGCATGGTCTGGCGGCACTTGTCGATGGCCTCCTGGCCATCCTCGGCCTCGTCCACCGTGTAGTCGAGATCTTCCAGGATGCGGCGCGCGACTTTGCGAACGACGCTGGAATCATCGACAATCAGGCAGGTCGGCATGGAAATGCCCCCAGGCAGTGGTGGACGCTCCCACCACTATGGCCCGAACTGGTTGGGGAATGGTTAGCGGGACGCCAACTATTCTGCCGATGCGGGCTGGGGAACGGCGGTAAAGAAAAAGACGTCGTTTTCGAGCCCGATGGTGATGTCCATCTTGGTCATGCGCGCCAAAAGGCCGGTGTAGAAGGGCTGGATGCCCCGCGCATCGACCGAGCCCTCTTCAGGCATGCCGGAAAGCAGGCCCGCCGCCCCGGAGGGCACTAGCGTCTTCTGCCGCTTTTCCGGATCGCTCCTGGACGTGAACTCGAACTTTTCTTCGCCGGCCGGGCCGGTGATCGAGGCAGTGACGACGCCGCCGCGCGGCACCGAGCCCGCTGCGATCAGCAGCATGTTCATGAAGAGCTTGGCCTTGTGCTTGGGCAGGAGGATCAGCGGCACATTCCATTCAAGGTCGGCCTTTTCGATATCGAAAAGGATACGCGCGACGCGCTCGCATTCGCGGGTGTCGATATCGGTGCCGGCGGTCGAAGACGCGCCATAGGCCAGGCGGGCAAATTCGAGCTTGGCCCGGCTCTGCTTGGCAGCGCTGGCGATGAGGTCGCGCGCGCCTTCGGCCATTTCGCCCTGATTGGGGTCGGCAAGCACTTCGAGCCCATTGCCGATGGCGCCGATGGGATTGATGAGATCGTGGCACACCCGCGAGCAGAGCATTGCGGCAAGATCGGTCGCCTGAAGCTCGATGATGTCGGCCATGTGCGTATCTCCAGAGGGAATCAGTAAGGGGGACAATAGAGTGCGTTTTTCCCACGCACTACCGGGTCGAGAGCGTTTTGGACAAAACCTGCCAATGCTCCTCGGCCTTGAGCGCCGCAGCATCGGGCGCGAGGCGAAAGGCCTCGCGGTTGGAGGCGGAGTAGAAGAGGTAAAGGCGCTGCTTGTGGACGAGGTAGATGTCCGGGTCGGCATCGGACAGAAAGCCGCGCGACATGCTCATCGCTCCGTGGCCGCCAAACTGGGGTGCGTAGATTTCCGGATGCCGCTTGAAAATGTCGAGATTGGCCTGGGTAGCGAAAAGCCACGGCGCACCCTGCCAGACATATTCAAGCTCCGGACGCCCCGGCAGGGGAGCGGGCTCGGTGAAATAGGAGACCGGATCCATGCCTTCGATGGCAATGCCGGTCAGGGGATCAGTCAGCACCAGCGTTACCACGGACTGCGCCCGCACCGGCTCAACCGTGGCGGCAACAAGGCCGGACAGCGGCAGCAAGATGGCAATCATGGTTAAGATTTGTTTAGAGGTTTGCTTCATCATCGGTGCATGATCGGCATGTCGGCGGCACAGTTGTGCGCCACAAGACCTTAAGGTCTTCGTAACCGCCCGGCAGCCCAGGGAGTACCAATCATGTTCAAGCCTCTAATCCAGCTCTTTGCCCTGCTCGCCACCCTGATGGCAGCGCCGGCCGCCTTGGCGCAGGGCTCGCTCAGCGACACCTTTTCAGGTGAAGAACTGGTCGAAAGCGGCCGCAGCTTTTTCGGTTCGGCCGCCCAGGGGCTGGCTTCGGTGGTGGAACGGGCCGTGGGCCAGTTCGGCCTTCCCAACGGCTATGTCCTGGGCGAGGAAGCCGGGGGCGCCCTGATCCTGGGCGCCAAGTATGGCGAGGGCACGCTCTATACCCGCAATGCCGGGCAGTATGCGCTTTACTGGCAGGGGCCCAGCATTGGCTTTGACGTGGGCGGCGACGGCTCCAAGGTCATGATGCTGGTCTACAACCTCAACCAGATCCAGGACGTGCTGGGCCGCTATCCCGGTGTCGATGGGTCGGCCTATGTGCTCGGCGGCTTTGGCATGACCGTGGTGAAGCGCGGCAATGTGGTCATCGTGCCCATCCGCTCCGGTGTCGGCGCGCGCCTCGGCATCAATGTCGGCTACCTCAACTTCACCAACCAGCCGACCTGGAACCCGTTCTGACCTAGACCGCCAGCTTCTTGAGAATTGCCTTGGTGAGCGACTGCTTCTGATCGAAGTAGTCGCTCCATGCATTTTCCCTGGCCCGTTCGGCAGCGGCGCCGAGCGAAAACCCGTTTGCCTTTTGCAGCGACGGCACCTCGTCCCAGGGGATGGGTACGGCGACGGGCGCCCCTTCCCGCGAGCGCACGGACCACGGAGAAATCGCCGTCGAGCCGCGTTCGTTACGCAGATAGTCAATGAAAAGCCGGCCCTTGCGGCGCGCCTTGGAGAGGTTGGCGGTAAAGCGGTCCGGCTCATCCTCGGCCATCTGCTGCGCGAGGCCACGGCAGAAGGCCTTGACGTCATCCCACTCGGCCAGGGGCCGCAGCGGCACCACGACATGGATGCCCTTGCCCCCCGAAACCATGGGGTAGCTTTCGAGTTTGAGAGCACTCAGCCGTTCGCGGATATGGAGCGCGGCGTCGCGGACGGCCCCGAAATCGAGCCCCTCGTCAGGATCGATGTCGAAGACCATGCGGTCGGGCTTTTCCACATTGGCGTTGCGCGAACCCCAGATGTGCCATTCGAGCACGTTCATCTGCGTGCCGGCGACCAGCCCGGCCAGATCATCGACATAGAAATAGCTCTGCTGTTCGCCGTCTTTCTCGGCGACAGGCAGCGACTTGATCTGCGGGGGAAAGCCGCCGGTATCGTGCTTCTGGAAAAAGCAGGCCTTGGTTCGGCCCTGCGGACAGCGCACCAGGCTCAGCGGGCGATTGCCCACATGGGGGAGCATGACCTCGGCCACTTCCTCGTAATAGCCGACGAGGTCGGATTTGGTGACCCCCTGCCCCGGAAAGACGACCCGATCCGGACTGGTGAGGCGCACGCCCAGCTTTTCGGCGACCTCCTCGCCATCATCGAAATGGTTGTCGGGGGCCTTTTCCGTCTGATTGGTCATGGCGCGCTCCAATGTCACGGCCTTGGCTGGCTTGTCGCCGCGCAGACCCAGAAACGAGGGGTGGCGCAGGATGCCGTCGCCCGTAAGCTCGGTGAAGGCAATCTCGGCGACAAGCTCCGGCTTCACCCATTTGGCGAGGCGCTTGACGTCCCGGGGGACGGCGTCGAAGGGACTGGCCTTGAGCGCCAGCTTGCCGAGGCGCTGATCCAGATCGATCAGCGTGTCCTGGTCAAAACCGGTGCCAACGCGCCCGCGATAGACCAGTTTGCCATCCTCATAGGAGCCAAGCAGCAGGGAGGCGAAACCGCGACGCTTTTCGGACGGGCGCCAGCCGCCAATGACGAATTCCTGCCGCTTGATGCACTTGATCTTGAGCCAGTCTCGATTGCGCTCGCCGCGATAGGGCGCATCGGCGCGCTTGGCGATGACACCTTCATGCCCATCGCGGCAAAGCGCATCGAGCACTTTCTGGCCATGGCCGGCCACATGGGACGAATACTGGACGGGATCGGTGCGGCTGATGGTGCCCAGGAGCTTCTCCAGCTGCGCCTTGCGCTCGAGCAGCGGCAGTTTGCTGAGATCCTTGCCATTGGCTTCGAGCAGGTCGAAGGCGAAATATTCCAGCCGGCCACCGCTCGAAAGCGTGTTCTTGAGCGTGGTGAAATCAGTGCGGCCCTTGGCGTCGAAAGCGCAGATCTCGCCGTCGATCAGCGCCGAGCCGATCTTGAGCTTCTGCAAGGGCTCGACCAGCGCGCCGAACTGCTCGGTCCAGTCGAGCCCATTGCGGGTAAAGAGCCGCACGCTGTCACCGGCGACGGATGCCAGGCAGCGGTAACCGTCATACTTCATCTCGAAAAGCCACTTGTCCCCTGAGGGGACGGTGTCGACGAGCGTCGCGAGTTGGACCGGGCGGAATTCGGGCGTCTTGCCTGGTTTGGACCGGGCCGGGCTGCGGGTCTTCTGGTCCGCTTTTTCCGCCTCCTCCTCATCGGAGTGCCAGACGGCCTTGGCTGGAACCTTGGATTTCTTTTGCGGCTCGACGCCTAATGCAATGGCCTTGAAGTCGCGACCGGTTGCAACGGACCGGGTAAAGCGGGTGGTGAGCGTATCCTTGTCGCGCTCCGTGCCGTCGCGATGCTTTATGAGTAGCCAGTTTTCACGGTCCGGCGCATTGCGGCGCTTGGTATCGCGGCCCTTCATATGGACAAGGACCCACTCCCCCTTCATGCGCTCGCCGAAAAGCCTCATCTTGAGGTCGCCCTTTTCGAGCCCCTCATGGGCGTCACCAATCGGCTCCCAGGTGCCCCGGTCCCAGAGCATGACGGTGCCCCCGCCATATTCGCCCTCGGGGATCGTGCCTTCGAAGGTCCCGTATTCAAGCGGGTGATCTTCGACCCGTACGGCAAGCCGCTTGTCGGCGGGGTTGTTGGACGGGCCCTTGTTCACCGCCCAGCTTTTCAGCACGCCATCAAGCTCGATGCGGAAATCGAAATGGAGGCGCGTGGCGTCGTGTTTTTGCACCACAAAGGAGCCGCGCGCGTTCTTGCCGACTTTCGGTTGAGCTCCGGAAGGCTCCTGCGTCTTGGCGAAGTTCCGCTTCGCCTTGTAGTCGCGGAGCAGGTCCTGCGCCTTGGCGGGCATGGATCAGCTCGCCTTCTTGCGCGTGGTGCTGCCCGAAGATTTGCGGGCAGCAGGCTTTGCCGTCGAGGTTTTGGCGGTTGTCTTGCGGGCGGCTCCAGAGGAGGACGAAGACTTTTTGTTACCGCCTTCCAGGCTTTCCTTGAGCGCCGCCATCAGGTCGACGACGTTTTCACCGCTCGGACGGCTGGGCGCGTCGTCCTTGTCCGCCGTGATCTTGCGACCCTTGGCCTTCATCTTGCGCGCGATGAGGTCGCGCAGGGCGCTCTGGTAGTGATCCTTGAAGGCGCCGGCATCAAAGGGCGCGGTTTTCTTTTCGATCAGGGCCGTGGCTACGTCCAGCAGATCCGCTTCGGCCTTCTTGGCCGATATCTGGCTGAAAAACGGGTCGGACTTGCGGATTTCATCTTCGTAATGGAGCGTTTCGAGCATAAGCCCCGTGCCGCTTGGCTTGATTGCCGCGAGATATTCCTTGCCGCGCATGGACAGCTGGCCCAGGCCAACCTTTTGCGTCTTGCGCAGGGCATCGCGGATGACGCGAAAGGCGTCTTCAGCCAGCTCGTCCGTTGGCACCACGAAATAGGACTTGTCGTAATAGATCGGGTCGATCTCGCAGGCGCCCACGAACTGGGTCAGCTCCATGGTCTTGCGCGTCTCGAGCTTGACCGCATCGATCTCGTCGTCGGTGAGAAGGACATAGTCGCCCTTCTCGTATTCAAAACCCTTGATGATTTCGTCCTTGTCCACCGGACCGACACCCGCGACCACCTTTTCATAGTGGACCGGCTTGCCCGTGGGCTCGTGAATCTGGCGGAAGCTGGGCTTGGCATTGGGCCTCGCGGCGCTGAACAGTTCCACCGGAATGGCGACCAGCGAGAGGCGCAACTGGCCTTTCCAGATCGGGCGGGTGGCGGGCATGGCGGAACTCCCCTGAAACGACGCATTTCCCCTGCAACGGAATCGCCGGTGACTCTGTTCCACGCATCAGTTCGTACCCATTTTAACCGTTGCCCCGTGACGGGCCGGGCCGAAACCGTTAGGGTTACCCCTCGACGGAGATGGCCTTGGCTGGGCCGACCTGCCAGAGAAATGCTGGCACCACCTTTCGCCGGACCCGTCTGGCCATGCCGGAGATGCGCTCGATGCTGATCGAGAACTTCATGTATTTCGCCCTGGGCGTGCTGGTGGCAGCGCTGGCCGCGCTGGTCATCATGCCCGCTGTGTGGCGCCGCGCCGTCCGCCTGACCAAAAGACGGATCGAGGCGGCGACGCCGATTACGCTGGCGGAGTTCCGCGCCGACAAGGACCAGCTCCGGGCCGAATTTGCCCTTACGACGCGGCGCCTTGAAATGACTGTCGAGACCCTGCGCAAACGGCTGGCCGAGCAGGTGAGCGATGCCAGCCAGAAGCGCACCGACCTTGGGCTGCTCAAGATCGAACGCGACAAGCATGCGGCCGTGGTTGCCGAGCTTGAGGCGCGCGAGGCCGAGCTACGCGAGCGGATGCTGCAGCTCGAAAAGGATGCCACCGACCTTACCCAGCGTCTGCGCATGCGCGAGCGGGATGTCGAGACGCGAAACGCCGAGATTGAGGCACTGCGCAAATCCCTGCGCGGGGAACAGCCTGGCGCCAGCGCGTTTGCCGATGACCACCAGGGCCACGACGCCAGGGCCGAGACCCTGATCGCCGCCGAAGCGCGCATTGCCAGCGCCGAAACCCGGCTCAACGCCCTCCTGGCCGAAACGAACCATACCGCGGCGGCCAGCCAAAACCGCGCCGACGAGCTTCTGGCCGACAAGCTGACCATGGAAGAGGAGCTGGAAAAGCTCCGCTCCAAGATCGGCAATGTCGAGACGTCCATCATGTCGGACTGGGAAACCGAGCGCTTCGACGACGCGCAACTGCGCGAACGGCTCAATGATATTGCGGCTGGCGTCAGCCGGCTTGTTTACGCCCAGGATAATACCACTGCGCAAAG
This sequence comes from Pseudomonadota bacterium, assembly GCA_023391095.1. Lineage (GTDB taxonomy): Bacteria > Pseudomonadota > Alphaproteobacteria > Rhizobiales > Devosiaceae > Devosia. Next base: position 149,143 of record JAEWBN010000013.1, on the reverse strand, counting down.
CCCCGAGCCCGAAGAAAGCCTCTTCGATCGGGTGCAGCGCTTTGCCGATGACGGGGAAACGATGGATATCCTGCCCGCAGCCGCCACCGCACAGCGGGGCGCCGTGTCGGATCGGCTGGCGGCGCTACGCGAAATCCAGGGACGCTGAGACGAAGCGCGGTCCGTAACAGGGCCGCCCGGTCAGCGCGTCGAGGCTTCTATTCGCTGTCGATCCGGATGCTGCGGACCAGTTCGCCAGTGCCGGCATCAAAGACGCTGAGCATCACGGCGTCGCCGGCCCGGTACGTCACCTGCACGGTTCGTTCGGCATACTGGGCCGAAATGACTTCCGCACCGGCGGGCACGCTGACTGCCTCGACGCTGCTCGGCGGCGGCGCGTCGCGCATCACGCGATAGACAAGTGCGACACCAATCGCCATAAAGCCCATCAACAGGATGCCCATCGACACAGCGAACGATCGGCGCGCTTTTCCCAGCACCATCTGAGCTTCCGGCGACAACGGCGTGTCGGCGGCCTGGGGCTGGTCTGATTCAGGATTGCTCATGGCGGACGATACCGATTTCGAATTTGAGGGCGAGCCCGTTGAAGTTGTGGTCGACGACAGTCTCGCCGGCGGCAGGCTCGATGCGGTTCTGGCCAAGGCGCACGATGCGCTGAGCCGCAACCGGATCAAGGACCTGATCCTGACCGGCGCGGTGACGGTAGATGGCCGGCCAGTCAGCGAACCCAAATACCGGCTCAAGGCGGGCGAGACAATCGTTCTTGTCGCCCCACCCCCGGAAGACCCCGAACCGCAGCCCGAGGACATTCCGCTCGACATTCTGTACGAGGACGAGCACCTCATCGTCATCAACAAGCCGGTCGGCATGGTTGTGCACCCGGCGCCCGGCTCGCCGTCGGGGACGCTGGTCAACGCGCTCATTTTCCATTGTGGCAATAGTCTCAAGGGCATTGGCGGGGTGAAGCGACCAGGCATCGTGCATCGGCTCGACAAGGATACGTCCGGCGTGATGGTGGCGGCCAAGACGGAGCAGGCGCACAAGCACCTGTCCGAGCAGTTCGCCGATCACGGCCGCACCGGCCCGCTGCATCGCGCCTATATCGCCTACGCCTGGGGTGCGACCCAGTCAGGCATGGGCACCGTCGAGGCCCCTCTCGGCCGTGATCCGGGGAACCGGCTCAAGCAGGCTGTGCTGAAATCGGGCCGGGAAGCCATCACCCACTATGCCGTGGAAGCCCGCTTTGGCGGGGATGGCTGGGACATTACCCGCATTCAGTGCCAGCTCGAAACCGGCCGCACCCATCAGATCCGCGTGCATATGGCCCATATCGGCCATCCCCTGGTGTCTGACCTTCTGTACGCCCCGGGCTATGCCACCAAGGTCAACAAATTGCCCGAAGAGCTTGGCACAATCGTGCGCGATCTGGGCCGGCAAGCCCTCCATGCCGCCGAACTGGGCTTCGAGCATCCGGCGACAGGCGAAGAAATGCTGTTCGAGGCGGACCTGCCCGATGATCTGCAGGCGCTCGACGACGTATTGCAGGACTACGACAAGGCCGTCGCGCGCTAGCCCGTTCGGCCTGTCACACCAACGTGTTTGAACCTTCCGGCCTTTTATCGTATTATGACGATGAATGGCACTGCGACGCAGGTGGAACCCTTTCGCATTTGTAACATTCCTGACGGTTCCGCCTCTTAAATTGGTCACAGTGCGACCTATATAACCACCATGTCTGCCGATGTGCCGTGAGGGGCTCGGCAGATTTTCCGCCCGCGACATGCGGGGGATGCTGAAAGGGGGTGCATAAATGGCCCAGACCAATCTTCCCGTCCTCTCGTCCGAGGGGGGCTTGAGCCGTTATCTTCAGGAAATCCGCAAGTTCCCGATGCTGGAACCGGATGAAGAATACATGCTCGCCAAACGCTACAAGGAACATGCCGATCCCGGCGCGGCGCAGAAGCTGATCACCAGCCACCTGCGCCTGGTCGCCAAGATCGCCATGGGCTACCGCGGCTATGGCCTGCCGATTTCCGAAGTCATTTCGGAAGGCAATGTGGGCCTGATGCATGCGGTTAAGCGCTTCGAGCCCGAAAAGGGCTTCCGCCTGGCCACATACGCCATGTGGTGGATCCGCGCCGCAATTCAGGAATACGTCCTGCGCTCGTGGAGCCTTGTCAAGATCGGCACCACTGCCGCCCAGAAACGCCTGTTCTTCAACCTGCGCAAGGTGAAGGGCCAGATCGCCGCTCTGGAGGATGGTGCGCTGCATCCCGACCAGATCAAGCAGATCGCCACGACGCTCAAAGTGACCGAGGAAGACGTGGTTCAGATGAACTCACGCCTTTCCGGTGACGCCTCGCTCAACTCGCCGATGCGCGCCGATGAAGGCTCTTCCGAATGGCAGGACTGGCTGGTCGATGACACGCCGGACCAGGAAACCACGCTCGGCGAGAGCGAGGAATACAATGAGCGCATGGGCATGCTGAACCAGGCCATGGACGTGCTGAACGAGCGCGAACGCGCGATTTTCCAGGCGCGTCGCCTGCAGGACAATCCGGCAACGCTCGAGGAATTGGCCCAGCAATATGAGGTCAGCCGCGAGCGCATCCGGCAGATCGAGGTTCGCGCCTTCGAGAAGGTGCAGGACGCGGTCCGCGAGGCTGCGGGCGCCTGACGCCTAGCCAAGAATGGGAACGCCCGGCTGCTGAGCCGGGCGTTTTGTTTTGGCGGCGAGGAACCAGTGGCTTCGCCACTTCGTATTAACCGCATCGCGACAATATGACTGGACGAAAGGGCCGGAACGCTAGAGGTCTTGCCCTTGTAACCCCCCATGCCGGGCCTTACATTCGGCTCATTGTCAGCGCAATTGTTGTGCGTTGGCCTCTCCGGGACAGGAATAGATGAACGGAAATTTCCGCAACTTTGCCATCTGGCTGGTGATCCTCTTCATGCTGATGGGCCTGTTCCAGGTCTTCCAGTCATCGACACGCACCACATCTGTCTCGGAAAAAAGCTACAGCCAGTTCATCTCCGAAGTTGAATCCGGCCGCGTCTCCAGCGTCGTGATCACCAACAATATCGTCTCCGGCCAGCTGGCCGATGGCACGCGCTTCGAGACCATCATTCCCGAAGGCGCAGACCTGGTCACCAAGCTGGAAGACCGCAATGTCAACATCACTGCGCGTGCCCCGGAATCGAGCCCCTTCTGGTCCATCCTGCTCTCGAGCTGGCTGCCGTTCATCGTCATCATCGGCGTGTGGTTCTTCTTTATCCGCCAGATGCAGGGCGGCGGTCGTGGCGGCGCCATGGGCTTTGGCAAGTCGCGGGCCAAGCTCCTCACCGAGACGCAGGGCAAGGTGACGTTTGAAGACGTGGCAGGCGTTGACGAAGCCAAGCAGGATCTCGAGGAAATCGTTGAATTCCTGCGTGACCCCGGCAAATTCCAGCGCCTCGGTGGTCGTATCCCCCGCGGCGTGCTGCTGGTCGGCCCTCCGGGTACCGGTAAGACGCTTCTGGCCCGCTCGGTTGCCGGCGAAGCCAATGTGCCCTTCTTCACCATTTCCGGCTCGGACTTCGTGGAAATGTTCGTCGGCGTGGGTGCTTCGCGCGTCCGCGACATGTTCGAGCAGGCCAAGAAGAACGCGCCCTGTATCATCTTCATCGACGAAATCGACGCGGTCGGTCGCCAGCGTGGCGCGGGGCTTGGCGGCGGTAACGACGAGCGCGAACAGACGCTCAACCAGCTCCTCGTCGAGATGGACGGATTTGAAGCTAATGAAGGCATCATCCTGATCGCCGCGACCAACCGTCCCGACGTCCTGGACCCTGCCCTTCTGCGTCCCGGCCGCTTCGACCGTCAGGTCGTCGTGCCGAACCCCGATGTTTCGGGCCGCGAAAAGGTGCTCAAGGTTCACGTCCGCAAGGTACCGCTGGCGCCCGACGTCGACCTCAAGGTCCTGGCCCGCGGTACGCCCGGCTTCTCCGGCGCAGACCTTATGAACCTCGTCAACGAGGCCGCCCTGATGGCGGCGCGCCGCAACAAGCGTTTCGTGACCCATCAGGAATTCGAAGACGCCAAGGACAAGATCATGATGGGCGCCGAGCGCCGCACCATGGCCATGACCGATGACGAAAAGAAGCTGACCGCCTATCACGAAGCCGGCCACGCCATCATCGCGCTCAAGGTTGCCGGCATCGATCCGATCCACAAGGCCACCATCATCCCGCGCGGCCGTGCGCTGGGCATGGTGATGACCCTGCCGGAAACCGACAGCTATTCGTTCAGCCGCGAAAAGGCCCTGGCACGTCTCACCATGCTGTTTGGCGGCCGAGAAGCGGAGATCATCAAGTTTGGCCCGGCCAAGGTAACTTCCGGCGCTTCCGGCGACATCCAGATGGCCACCAGCCTCGCCCGCTCGATGGTGATGGAATGGGGCATGAGCGAAAAGCTCGGCCGCGTGCGCTACAAGTCCAATGACCAGGAAGTTTTCCTCGGCCATTCGGTGACCCAGTCCCAGCACATGTCGGATGACACTGCCCGCCTGATCGACCAGGAAGTGCGAAAGCTCATCGAGGACGGCGAAGCCTCGGCACGCGAAATCCTGACCACCTACCACGACCAGTGGGAAGCGATTGCCCAAGCCTTGCTCGAGTACGAGACACTCACAGGCGACGAACTACGCGCGCTCATGGATGGTAAGCAGCCGGTCCGTCCGGAGGACAATGGTCCTTCCGCGCCCAAGGCAACCGGTGTGCCCACCGCTGGCAAGACCACCAAGAAGCGTCCCGACGCGCCGCCCGAGGCCGGGATGGAGCCGCAGCCAGAAAGCTGAGGCCACAAAGCAATGATGATGGAGGGCCACCTGCCGGTGGCCCTTTTTCTTTAACCGGATTTCCGCTATTCCGCGCCTAACGTGGATTTGCACACGACGCGTATCAGGATCGATATCATGGCCAGGAAATATTTCGGCACAGACGGCATTCGCGGCCTGGCAAATGGCGACAAGCTGACCCCGGAACTGGCCATGAAGGTCGGCATGGCGGCGGGCAAGAAATTCGTCCGCGGTGACCATCGCAATCGCGTCGTGATCGGCAAGGATACGCGCCGCTCCGGCTATATGCTCGAAAGCGCACTGGCGGCCGGCTTCACGGCTGTGGGCATGGACGTCTATTTCCTTGGCCCAATGCCCACGCCTGCAGTGGCCATGCTCACCCGCTCGCTGCGCGCTGACCTCGGCGTCATGATCTCGGCCTCGCACAATCCGTATGATGACAACGGCATCAAGTTTTTCCGGCCGGACGGCTACAAGCTGTCCGACGAACTTGAAGCGGAAATCGAGCGGCTGATGGAATCTGATTCCGCGTCACTTCTGGCCCATGGCATGAATATCGGCCGTGCTCATCGCGACGAGGAAGCACGCACCCGCTACATCGAATATGCCAAGCGCACCCTGCCCCGGAACATCGACCTATCCGGCCTGCGCATCGTGCTCGACTGTGCCAATGGCGCTGCCTACAAGGTTGCGCCCCTCGCCCTATGGGAACTGGGTGCGGAAGTGATCGCCATCGGCGTCGAGCCCAACGGCTACAACATCAATTACAAGGTCGGCTCGACTGCGCCCGAGGCCGTTGCGGCAAAGGTCAAGGAAGTGCGCGCCGATATCGGCATTGCGCTTGATGGCGACGCGGACCGGGTGATCATCGTCGACGAAAAGGGCAATGTGGTCGATGGCGATCAGTTCATGGCGGTAATCGCTCAAAGCTGGCTCGAACGCGAAATGCTGCTCGGCGGCGGCGTGGTCGCAACCGTGATGTCTAATCTCGGTCTTGAGCGCTATTTGGGCGAACTGGGCCTGACGCTGGAGCGGACCAAGGTCGGCGATCGTTATGTTCTCGAAGCCATGCGCGACAAGGGATACAATGTTGGCGGCGAGCAGTCCGGCCATATTATTCTCTCAGACTTCACGACGACCGGCGATGGACTTGTAGCAGCGCTGCAACTTCTTTCTGTCCTCAAGCAACAGCATCGCCCGGTTTCGGAGATCTGCGCCCGCTTCGAACCGGTGCCGCAGCTTTTGCGCAGCGTAAAGTTCAAGTCCGGCAAGCCTCTCGAGCACAAGCTGGTCGTGCAGGCAATCGCCGATGGCGAGGCTATGCTGGGCTCTGGTGGTCGGCTCGTCGTGCGCGCATCCGGCACAGAGCCGGTGATCCGCGTGATGGGCGAGGCCGATGACCGGCGGCTGGTGGAAACTGTGGTGGCTCAAATTGAATCGGCCATTCGGGACGTCACCTGACGCCTTGTTGTAGAATTGCACACCCCGTTTAGGGTTAAACGTTAGGGTTAAGTGAGATTTAAGAAAAAGCCCTCATAGTTGCTGTCAATCGACAGGTGTCGTGGCAACCATAGGACTTCATCATGCGCAAGCTTATCGCTGCGATTCTGACGGCAGGAGCCGCCGCCGGCCCTGTCATGGCAGCAGACATGCCCTACTATCCGCCAGTCATCGAAATCCCTGACGTGGACTACGGTGTCTCCGGCTCGTTCTACCTGCGCGGCAGTGCCGCCGGAAATGTCCTTTGGACCCGCGAGGCCTATGGCTGGGAATGTGTTCCCGGTTGTGGCGGCGGCATTGTAGCAACCGGCTTTCCGGTGACCGCGCTGGGTTTCGGCTACAGCGTCGGCGCCGGTATCGGCTATGAAACTGGCACCGGCCTGCGTTTCGATGTGACCGGTGACTACATCCACAACGGCGGCCTCACCGTGACCAAGGGCCCGGCCTACGCGCCGCGCGATGGCGACTACTCGGTGACCTTGCGGTCTTCGCTGGCACTGGCCAACGTCTATTACGACTTTTCCTTCGGCAACAGCTACGGCTATGGCGCCGCGGGCGGCGTCTTCGGTTACGTCGGCGCTGGCGCCGGTGTCGCTTTCAACTCTATCGACGTTTCGGCCCCGGCCGGCGTGAACGTGCCATCGGGCAGCAATACCAGCTTTGCTGCTGCCGGCATGGTCGGCGTGGGCTATGACTTCGGTTCCGTGGTTGCCGACGTGGGCTATCGTGGCGTCTATATCAACCACGTCTCCAACGGCGCAGCCAGCCCGGACACCGTCTGGGCGGACAACAACTTCCTGCACGAAGTGCGCGGCACCCTGCGCTACCGCTTCAACTAGGCTGTCAGCTCAAAGTCGCATTTCAAACGGCGCCCACAAGGCGCCGTTTTGCTTTTCTGGCGATGGACACTGCGCCATGCCCATGCTCCTCTGGGAAAGGAGGAGAATGGACATGAACGTATTGATCATCGGCGCGGCCGGGATGATTGGGCGCAAGCTCACCCAAGCGCTGCTGGCGCAAGGACATGTGGAGCGGCACGAGATCGCCTCGCTCACGCTGGCCGATGTAATGGCGCCTCCCGCCCCTACAACCTCCATACCGTGCACCTGCGTCGCCGCCGACCTGTCCGACGCGGATACGGCGGCCTCGCTGGTGGCGAGCCGTCCTTCGCTGATCTTTCACCTCGCAGCCATTGTCTCCGGTGAGGCAGAGGTCGATTTCGACAAGGGCTATCGGATCAACCTCGATGGCACCCGCCATCTGCTGGAGGCCATCCGTCATCAGCACGCGACGGAGCCCTATCGCCCGCGCGTGGTGTTCACGTCCTCGATTGCGGTCTTCGGAGAGCCGCTGCCGGCCGCTATTCCGGATGATCAGGCGCATACGCCATTGACCAGCTATGGCACCCAGAAGGCCATCTGCGAGTTGCTTCTTGCCGACTATTCACGGCGCGGCTTTGTCGACGGCATCGGCATCCGCTTGCCGACCATCGTGGTTCGTCCGGGCGCGCCGAACAAAGCCGCATCCGGCTTTTTCTCCGGCATCATCCGGGAGCCGCTGGCGGGGCACGATGCGGTCCTGCCCGTCGACGAAAGCGTGCGCCACTGGTTCGCCAGCCCTCGCGCCGCCGTATCCTTCCTCCTCCGGGCTGCAAGCCTCGACACCGCTGCGCTCGGCCAGCGCCGCAACCTCACCATGCCGGGCCTCTCGGCAACGGTGGGAGAAGAAATCGCTGCACTCCAACGGATTGCCGGACCCAGAGCGGTGGCTCGAATCCACAAGGCTATGGATCCGACGATTGCGGCGATCGTTGCCGGATGGCCGCAGAATTTCGACCCCGCAAGGGCGCTGCAACTCGGCTTCCGGGCCGACGCCAGCTTCGACGCGATTGTTCGCGCCCATATCGAGGACGAACTGGGTGGCAATATAGCAGGATAGCGCGCCTATCCCGATCGTCAGGCCGCCGCGACCATCATCCCCGCCTCGAATTCGGCAAGCGGCACCGGCCGGCCGAAATGATAGCCCTGGAATGCGTCGCAGCCACTCTCGCGCAAGAGCTGGAACTGCGCCTCTGTCTCCACGCCCTCGGCCAGAACCCCAAGCCCGAGATCGCGGCCGATCTGGATGATGCTGCGCGCCAGGGCTGCGCTGCGCTCGTTCTCCGTGACGTCTTGCACGAAGCTGCGATCAATCTTGAGTTCACTCAGTGGCAGACGGCGCAGATAGCCCAGAGCGGAATAGCCGGTACCAAAATCATCCAGCGCCAGTCCCACGCCAATGCTGCGCAAGACCTGCATTTTGGCAGCCACCTGCTCTGTATTAGTGACCATCACTGTTTCGGTGATTTCAAGCTTGAGCCGTCGAGGGTCGACGCCGAACGTATCGAGCAGGTCCATGAGCTTGTGCTCGAAATCCTCGTTGAGGAACTGGCTGGCACTGACATTGGCCGCCAGCGTCAGGTGGCGCGTTTGTGGATTGCGGGTCCAGTCGACGAGGGTACGGCAGCTGGTTTCCAGCACCCACATACCCAGTTCATCCATCAGCCCTGCCTCCTCTGCCAGCGGCAGGAACTCGGCAGGTGCGATATAGCCACGCTTGGGATGTTTCCAGCGCAACAGCGCTTCCGCACCAATCACAGCGCCGGACCGGTCGACCTGTGGCTGGGGACAGGGCGGTGAAGCTGAGGAGGCTGAGGGCAATCAGGCCAAGCTGGAGGCGGGAAGGCTGGCGCTTGTAATTGAGGTAGCCCATCAGTGCGAGGACAAGGAGGAACAGGTGTGACACCCTCGGGACCTCAGCCGTGGGGACGTCAAACACCAGGCACAGCATGACGATCAGCATGAGGAAGGCCGCTTGGGTCACCAGCAAGGCCTTGGCGAGCCTGCCGCGATGCGCAAGCCACCAGCTGAGCAGAGCGAATGTGGCCGTCGCGGCTTGCATGAGGCCAAGGGCTGAATTGCCGAAGGCGACAAAGATCAGCCCCCAGGTAACGCTCACAGCCGCAACCACCCCGGCAGTGAGCTTGTACGCCATCACAAAGCGCGCAGAATATTGCGCTCGGACTTTATCCGACCCTGCCGTTGCGTGACGCACCGCAACCCCCGCCTCTTGTGCGACTGGCCTCAGTTTAACCCAAAACGACGTCATGCGCGGCTGCGTAGGCAAATGTGCTTAAGACAATATGTCCCGATAATGCGCCAGGACCACCGGATCGCGGTCGGATCGTGCCAATGGCAGCTCATGCTGCTGCTCGATGCAGGCGGGACGGCCGCTCAGAACGACGACCCTGTCGGCCAGTACGGCAGCATCAGTGGGGTCGTGCGTGACGAGAATAGCCGTCATTGCCCGCTCGCCCAGCAAGGCGCTCAACAGAGCCCGCATGTCCTGCGCCAGCCCGATGTCGAGTGACACAAAGGGTTCGTCGAGCAGGATCAGTCCTGACCGGTTGGCAAGGGCACGCGCAAGGGCTGCGCGGCGCTGCATGCCGCCCGAGAGTGCATGCGGAAAGGCGCCTCCCGTGCCGGAAAGCTCGACACGCGCCAGGAGGTGTTCCACGTCTGCATCGGTGAGTTGCGGATCGCCAAGGCGGATGTTCTCGCCAATGGTCAGCCAGGGAAGCAGCCGCGGATCCTAAAACACATAGCCGGGCGCAGGGGCGCGCGTGGCAGGTTGCCCATCCACGAGAATGGACCCCGAATAGTCGGCATCGATACCGGCAATCATCCGCAGCAGAGTGGACTTGCCGACACCCGAGCGTCCCAAGACGGCAAGCACAGCGCCCGGTTCCACGGTCAGGTCGAAATCGCGGAAAAGCGGCTCGCTCTCGGGAAAGCGCTTTTCCCTGATGGAGATGTTCAGCCCCGGCGGCGCCATAGCAGAGCCCTCCCTTCCCAAGGGCGCAAGACGCCGTATTCGAAGGCGAGGACGCAGGCGATGAAGGCCGACGTATAGGCCAAAATTCCGGCCACATCGAAGAACTGGAACAGCACGCCGATGCGATACCCCACCCCGCCATCGCTGCCGAGCACTTCAAAGACCAGCACGATCTTCCAGATCAGCGACAGGCCGGTGCGCGCCGCAGTCAGCACGAAGGGCAGGAGTTGCGGCCAGTACAGCTTTGTCAGCCGCTTGCGAAAATCGAGCCGAAGTACGCGCCCCAGTTCCGCATAGTCCGCCGAAAAACTGCGCACCCCCTCCCGGATGGTGACGGCCACCAGCGGCATCTTATTGACGACAACGGCAGCGATCAGCGCCCATTCGGTCAGGCCCAGCCAGATATAGAGAAGGATCGCGACCACGATGGCGGGCAGATTGAGGCCGACCACCAGCCAGGCCGACAGAAGCTGGTCGAGCCAGGGCTGGCGACCCAGAGCAACGCCCAGGGCCGTGCCCAGGACCATGGCCAGGCCAAAAGCAGCGAAGGCACGCCAGAGCGTCTTGGCGAGATCGGCCAGCAAAGGCCCGGTGCTGACCAGCGCCCAGAGTTCTGCGCCGACATCCAGCGGCGAGGGGAAAAGGCGGTGGGCGACAAGCATGGCAGCGCCCTGCCAGAGGATGAGCAGGAGTGGCAGGGATAGGAGCTCCCATTGCCGCGCCACTCGCCCCCCCGCGCTCCTCACGTTATCGCTCGTATCCGGACCAGAAGGTTCCGGGCGCCAGTTCGGGCCGCTCGCCGACCACATCGCTGCCGCCATATTTGGCAAGAAGTGCGAACGCAGCTTCAGCCGCTTCCACGTCGCCAGGCGAATAGCCCGGCACGATCCCGGCGCGGTAGCCATCGCGCAAGGCAATAAAAAGCGCCTGATCGTCGGCCGCACCCATCACCTCGGCAAGCCCGTCCCAAAGCACATCGTCGGACAGGAGCGCAGCCTTGGCCTCGAAACTGGCATCCAGGAACCGGGCAATAGCCGGGTTGGTGTCAGCCGCTTGCGAATCGAACGTCCAGCCCAGGAGCGGCGGCGGCCGGTCGAGCCCAAGATTGTCGAACATCTGAGCGACCGAGAGCGCCTCAAGCATGCCCTCGGCCTTGGCACGGGCGTTCCAGTGCCAAAAATTGAGCCCGGCATCGACGCGGCCGCCAGCCAGCAGTTCATGCACAAGCGGGGGGGCGCCAAAGCGGGCGTCGACGTCCGCGAGAAGATCGCGTCCCGTCTCCTCGCGATAATAGGCCTGGAGAACGACCCAGCTCTTGTCCGCCGGCCCGCCGGCAACGGCAATGGTGGCGCCCTCAAGGTTGGACAGGGCAAATTCCCCCTGCCCCGCCGGCACCATCAGCCCGCCCACGGCAAGCGAATGCGGCACCATGGTGAACTCTGCCCCCTGCCAGCGCTGCGCCGAAACCCAGGTGAAGTCGGAGAGTATGATGTCCACCGCACCGGCCTGCAGCGCAATCTGCCCCGCACGGCTATCAGCCAGCGCGCGCACTTCGATCTCGATATCGTGCCGGACCTCGAGATTGAGCGCGCGGATGGCGGCAATTTCCCACAGGGCCGTGCCGCTTTCCTGGAGACCCAGCACGACCCGGTCGGCCGCCTGCGGCGCAGAGGTGAGCACCACCCCGGCAAGCAGGGTCACAAACAGCCGCATGTCAGGCCCCGGTCACTCGCCAGATAACATCGCCAACGTCATCGGCCATCAGCACGGCGCCATCGGCGGCCAGAGCCACGCCAACAGGGCGGCCATAGGAATATTCCTCGTCCGGCGACAGGAAGCCGCTGAGGATATCGCGGGGCATCCCGACCGGCTTGCCGTTCTGGAATTCAACAAAGGCGAGTTTGTAGCCAGAGAGCTTGGAGCGGTTCCACGAGCCATGCTGGCCGATAGCCATGCCGGCCGGGAAACCGGGCAGCGTGCCTTCGGGGAGCCAGCAAAGGCCCAGCGACGCCGTGTGACCGCCAAGGGCATAGTCAGGCTGCAGGGCGGAGGCCACCTTGGCGGCATCCTGGGGCACCCGATCGTCCACGACGCGGTTCCAGTAGCAATAGGGCCAGCCATAAAAACCACCATCCACCACCGAGGTGAGGTAGTCGGGCGGGGTTTCGTCGCCCAGCCCATCGCGCTCATTGACCACGGTCCAGAGCGTACCGGTATCAGGCTGCCAGGCCATGCCCACGGGATTGCGCAAGCCCCCGGCAAAGAGGCGCGACTGGCCTGTCACCAGATCCAGTTCATGGATGCACGCGCGATCGATTTCGGCTTCCATGCCCGCATCACCGATATTGCTGAGCGAGCCAACAGCCACATAGAGCTTGGTGCCGTCAGCCGAGGCGATGAGATTGCGTGTCCAGTGACCGCCGGGCTTCATGGTCATGAGGACCTTGCCGGAATCGGTGATCCTGGTCTGGCCCAGCTCATAGGGATAGGCGAGAACCTTGTCACTTGCCCCGACATAGAGCGTATTGCCCAGGAGCACGATGCCGAACGGCTGGCGCACATTCTCGATCAGCGCGTAACGCTCTTCGGCGACCCCGTCGCCATCGGCGTCGCGCAGCAGGGTCACCCGGTTCGGGCTCTGACCGGAAGCCTTGGCGCGCTTCATGGTGGCAGACATGGCATGGTCGAACACCGAACGGGGCTTGCCATCTTCGCCCATGGATTCAGCCACCAGCACGTCGCCATTGGGCAGGACATGCATATTGCGCGGATGATCGAGCCCCTTGGCGAAGGCATTGACCTTGAGCCCGGCAGCGGCCGTGGGCTTGTGATCCCCTTCCCAACCCTTGGCGGTCGGCATCTTGAGCGTGGGGATCTTGCCCTGCGGCTTGGGATCGGGAATGGCAGGCGCGGTACCGAAAGCGGGCTGGCGCGGGCCGTCACCCGAATGGCGCACGGCAACTGCAATGCCTCCAACCAGAGCAACAAAACGGGCAAAAAGCGATGGCTCGGCCATGGACGTCTCGCAAATTGGGGATTTGACAGGTTTTGCCCAAGGCTAATGGCTTTGCCTGCCTGCCGCTAGTGCAACGGCATGAAATCCCCGGCCTATGTGGAGCGCGGCGCCGCATGGAGGCCCGCCCCGGCAAAATACCAACCGTTCGGAACATTCCGGTGCGACAGCGGTTTGCAAGAGCGGAGACCCGCCTCATGCCCAAATTCTACTTCGATCTCTACGACGGCGACCTGTTCGCCCCGGACTCGGTAGGCGTCGAATTGTCGGACGTGCACGAGGCGCGCCGGGAGGCCACGCGTACGCTCTCCGAGATCGCGTCCCAGGAAATCCCCGACGACGGCCCCAAACGGCTCTTTCGCATAGTGGTTCTCGACGAAAATAGGGCTATTATCTCTGAGGCAAGAATTGACTTCAATGCAACGCAATCTGGCGAGACGGGTTCGGGTCATGGGGGCGCCGGAGACGACAATGGCCGATGACATCGACGTTCTATTGCGCAAACTGCGCGCCATCGGACATGTTCGCCTTGAACACGAGCAGGCCTTGCGGAGTCTGAAAATCACCAAGGTGCAGGTCGAGCGCGGCACCGATGTCGTCATGGACGGCGACGTGATGAACCATAGCTGCATCGTGCTCTCGGGCATGTTGCACCGGCATAAAACCATGCGGGACGGCAACCGGCAGATCCTGTCCTTTCATCCGGCTGGCGACATTCCGGACCTGCAGAGCCTGCACTTGCGCAAGGTGGACTATACGCTTTCGGCAACAACCCGCACGGTTATCGGCACGGTGGCCCACGCCGATATTCACGCCATGCTCGCAGAGGTTCCGGACCTGACGGGGCTTCTGTGGCGCGACACGCTGATCGATTCCGCCAAGTTCCTGATCTGGATGATGTTGATCGGGCAGGCCTCCGCGGAAGCACGAATGGCGCATCTGTTTTGCGAAACCTATACCCGCCTCCGCATGGTGGGTGATGTCGAGGGGAACAGTTTCCAGTTCCCGGCGACCCAGGGCGACCTCGCGGACGCCCTGGGCATGTCCATTGTCCACGCTAACCGCACGCTGCAGGTTCTGAGGGCAGAATCCATGCTGGCCTTTGCCAATGGCCGAGGCGAGATCCTTGATTGGCAGCGGCTATCAGAGCTCGGCCAGTTCGATGCAAGCTACCTCCACATGTCCCCTGGATAGGGCTTGGCCCGCCTCTAGATAAGATAATCGTTGCAAGGATTAACCTATGTGAATGGTCGGGCGCACGGTCCGACCTAGTATTCTCCGACAGGGGAAAACCACATTGGCGATCGGTGTGACCGGCAGACTTCGAGTGCTCATCTGCGAAGACGAATATCTCGTGGCCATGGAGATGGCCGCGGAAGCGAAAGCGCATGGCGCAACGGATGTCACCATCATGTCCGGACCCGGGGAACTGCGCCGTGCGCTCGAAAATGCAGATTTCAGCGCGGAGCTTGCCATCCTGGCGGTCAGCCCCATTGAAGGGGACTTGTGCGAGTTGGTAGCGCTGCTGGAGAATCGCAACATCGCGATTGTGTTTTGCAGTGGCTACACGGCCAGCGAATCGCCCGCCGACCTTGCCCATATCCCATGGTTGCCCAAGCCCTTCCGGGCTGAGGAATTCGGCCTGGCCATGGCCCAGGCCTTGAATCAACGGAGTGTCCGCCAGAGTGATTAGTTTCACAGGCCCGCTTCACGGAAACGACCCATTCGAGCGATTTCTTCATAGACTGGACAAGTTTGCCCCGCTCGACAACGCAGCCCGAGACGCCTTGCGGCGGGCGGTGCAGCGTGGGCCGCTGGTGTCGTCCGAACATGAACTCCAGATCGACGCCTCGACCGACGTCACGATCGTGCTGAGCGGCTGGGTGTGCCATTTCCGCCTGCTCGACAATGGCCGCCGGCAGATCACCTCGATAGTGGTGCCCGGTGACTTCGCAGATTTCGGCTTTCTGTCCGGGCGCACGACCCATACCCAGTCGGTTGCGACCTCTCGCAGCCAGTTGGGCCGGATACGGTTGCGGCAGTTTGCCGACCTTACCGAGCAATATCCAAACATCATGAAGGCGGCGCTCCATGCGGCGGCAGCCGAGGCGGCCATCAGCCGTGAGCGGGTGATCACGCTGGGCGTCCGCTCGGCGCTGGAACGCGTGGCGCATCTGCTATGTGAGTTTTATCACCGGCTTTCCGCCGTCGATCTGGTCAGCAGCACCGGCACCTATGACCTGCCCATGACCCAGGCCGAACTCGGTGACGCTCTGGGACTTTCGACCGTGCACGTCAACCGCACGGTGCAGGTACTGCGCCGGCGCGGCATCATCTCGATCCAGAACGGCAAAGCCACCATTCACGACCTGGGCCAGCTGGCAGATCTGGCGGGGTTCGATCCCAGCTATCTGGACAATGCCAAGCCCTCCGACGAAACGCTCTTTGCCTAGCGGCAGCACTCCCCCGCGCAAATCCCATTGACGGCGCGTGGCCGCAGGCGTATTTCCGGCCTCAGGACATCTCGCCCTAACGCGAGACGCATAGGCCTGGGAGGGCCGCTTGATATGGCTGAAATGCCCCAAACCGCACCGGCGGTAAAACCGGCTAATCCCAATTTTTCGTCGGGTCCGTGTGCCAAGCGTCCAGGTTGGACGGTTGAAGCGCTCACCGGCGCGCTGACTGGTCGCTCGCACCGCGCCAAGGTCGCCAAGGCACGCATCCAGGAAGCCATTGACCTGACCCGTGAGCTGCTCGAAGTTCCGGCTGATTACCGCATCGGCATCGTGCCCGCCTCCGATACCGGCGCTGTTGAAATGTTCCTGTGGAGCGCCCTGGGCGCCCGGGGCGTCGACATGTTGGCCTGGGAATCCTTCGGCGCCGGCTGGGTGACCGATGTTCAAAAGCAACTCAAGCTCGACGACGTCCGCGTTATCGAAGCCCCCTATGGCGAACTGCCTGATCTGACGCAGGTGGATTTTACCCGCGACGTGGTCTTCACTTGGAACGGCACCACTTCGGGCGTTCGCGTCCCGAATGCGGACTGGATCCCGGCCGACCGCGAAGGCCTGACCATCTGCGACGCCACCTCGGCAGCCTTTGCGCAGAAGCTCGATTTTGCCAAGCTCGATGTCGTCACCTTTTCCTGGCAGAAGGCGCTTGGCGGCGAAGCGGCCCACGGCATCCTGATCCTCAGCCCACGCGCTGTTGAACGGCTGGAGAGCTACAAGCCCGACCGCCCGCTGCCCAAGATCTTCCGCATGACGAAGGGCGGCAAGCTGATTGAAGGCATCTTCAAGGCCGAGACGATCAACACCGTCTCGATGATCTGCATCGAAGATGCCATCGACGCCATGAAGTGGGGCAAGCAGATCGGCGGCCTCAAAGCCATGCAGGATCGCGCCGACGCCAATTTCAAGGTGCTGGCCGACTGGGTGGCCAAGACCGAATGGGTAGACTTCCTCGCAAAGGTGCCCGAGCAGCGCTCCAACACCTCGGTTTGCCTCTCGATCGTCGATCCTGAGATCGCCGCCCTCGACGCCGACGGTCAGGCCGCCTTTGCCAAGGCCATCGTCGCGCGTCTCGACAAGCTCGGCGTCGGTTATGACTTCGGCTCCTACAAGGATGCCCCGGCAGGACTGCGCATCTGGGCCGGCTCGACGATCGAAGCCTCCGACCTGGCCGCCCTGACGCCCTGGCTCGACTGGGCCTTTGCGGAAGAAAAGGCTGCCCTCAAGGCTGCTGCCTAAACCTTTAGACCGTAGTACCCCCTCCCAACCTCCCCCTGATAGGGGGAGGAGCTGATCGAGCCAGTGGCTGGATATTGCCACCAACTCGGAGCCGTCCCTCCCCCTCCAAAGGGGGAGGCTAGGTGGGGGTTCTCTCCAGAAACATAAATTCCAGGGAATGCCCCGATGCCAAAAGTTCTCGTTTCCGACAAACTGAGCCCCACCGCCGTCCAGATCTTCAAGGACAATGGCGTCGAGGTCGACTACCTGCCCGATCTGGGCAAGGACAAGGACAAGCTGTTTGAGGTCATCGGCCAGTATGATGGCCTCGCCATCCGTTCGGCCACCAAGGTCACCGAGAAGATCCTCTCGGCCGCGACCAATCTCAAGGTCATCGGCCGCGCTGGTATCGGCGTCGACAATGTCGACATTCCCGCTGCGACCAAGAAGGGCATCATCGTGATGAACACGCCCTTCGGCAATTCGATCACCACGGCCGAACACGCCATCGCCATGATGTTCGCACTGGCCCGCCAGCTGCCCGAGGCCGATGCCTCCACGCGCGCGAGCAAGTGGGAAAAGAACCGCTTCATGGGTGTCGAGGTCACCAACAAGACGCTTGGCCTGATCGGCGCAGGCAATATCGGCTCCATCGTTGCCGACCGCGCTCTCGGCCTCAAGATGAAGGTCGTAGCCTTCGACCCCTTCCTCACCCCCGAACGTGCCCAGACCATGGGCGTTGAGAAGGTCGAGCTCGACGAGCTGCTGGCCCGGGCCGACTTCATCACCATCCATACTCCGCTGATCGACGCCACGCGCAATATTCTCAACGCGGACAACTTGGCCAAGACCAAGAAGGGCGTGCGTATCATCAACTGCGCCCGCGGCGGCCTGATTGATGAAGCCGCTCTCTATGACGCGCTCAAGTCCGGCCATGTCGCCGGCGCCGCGCTCGACGTGTTCCTCGAGGAACCCGCGGTCAACAATCCGCTCTTCGAGCTGCCCAACGTCATCTGCACACCGCACCTGGGCGCTTCGACCACCGAAGCGCAGGAGAACGTCGCCCTTCAGGTGGCCGAGCAGATTTCGGCCTACCTGATGACCGGCGAGATCACCAATGCGCTGAACTTCCCGTCCATCTCGGCCGAAGAAGCCCCGCTGATCACTCCTTGGGTCAAGCTCGCCGAAACGCTTGGCTCGTTTGCCGGCCAGCTCACGGAAACGGCCATTTCGGGCATCAAGATCGAGTTCGAAGGCACCCCCGGCGGCCTTAACACCCGGCCCATGGTGGCTGCCGCCATCAACGGCGTGCTCAAGCCCTCGCTGGGCGACATCAACATGGTTTCGGCGCCACAGATCGCCAAGGATCGCGGCATTACCGTCGAGACCACCACCCGCGACCAGCAGGGCGCCTATGAGGGCTATATCCGCCTGACCGTGACCACCGAGCGCCAGACCCGCGCTATTGCCGGCACGCTGTTCGCCAATGGCAAGCCGCGCATCATCCAGGTCAAGGACATCAACATGGAAGCCGAACTGGCCCCGTCCATGCTCTATGTCACCAACGAGGACAAGCCGGGGCATATTGGCCGTCTGGGCACCCTGCTCGGTACGCTCGGCATCAACATTGCCAACTTCAACCTCGGCCGTGCCGACGTTGGTGGCGACGCCATCGCGCTGGTGTCCATCGACGGTACGCTGACCGAGCCGCAGCTGGCCCAGATCGCCGCACTCGAAGGGGTCAAGCAGGCCAAGGCGCTGCGCTTCTGATCGTCGCCTGTTCGCTCGCAAAAAATCTGGCCAGCACCCCCGGGTGCTGGCCTTTTTGCTGGAGGGCATATGGACGCCAATACGATTGCAGCCCTGTTTGGCCCTCGTGGTGTGCCTTGGATCCGGGGCTTCCTCCTGCTGAAAGGCTGCGCCCGGCCGTCTCGCGGCTATGACGACATCAGAACTGACGCCGCCGGGCCGCCCATTCAGCCAGCACAATGCCGGCCACGATGATGGCGGCAGCCAGCAGGTGGTAGGCCTCGAGCCGCTCGCCCAGGATAAAGATGGAGCCCAGCGTCCCGAAGACCGGAATGAGGTTATGCGTCGGCGCGGCCCGATTGGCGCCCACAAGTTCGACACCCCGCGCATAGGCAACCTGGCTGAACATGGACGGGAAGATGGCGACATAGCCGATCACGAGCCAGACCGTCGGTGACATATACGCAAGCTTGCTCACCTGGCCCAGACCGCCGCCGAGCAGCGCCAGCATGACGAGGCCAGTAATCGCCGCGCCTGAAAAGGAGACGGCCATGAAGCTCATGATATGCATCTTGGGCCGGAAGCGCAGGGCCAGTGTGTAGGCCGTGTAGGCGAAGCAGGCCAGGACCACGAAGCCGTCGCCGACATTGATGTCAAGCGTGAGGACGCGCGCCGGATTGCCCTGGGTCGCTGTCAGCAGCACGCCCGATATGGCCAGCACCACGCCCACGATCTGCAACAGCCGCGCCTGTACGCGAAAGAAAATGAAGTTACAGGCCAGAATCATCATCGGCAGGCCGGCCTGCACAATGGCGGCATTGATACCCGTCGTGGTGTTGAGCCCCACATAGAGCAGCACGTTGAAAAGGGCGTAACCGATCGCGCCAAAGGCCATCAGCACGGGCCAGTGGCGGCGCACGATGGCCCAATCGGCGCGCAGGTGCGGCAAGGCGAATGGCAGGATGAACAGGGTCGCCAGCACACAGCGCGCCGCCAGCAGCAGAAACGGATCGATCTCGTCGACCACAAGCTTGGCTGCCACGACATTGCCGCCCCAGAACAGCGGCGCCGCGACCAGGAGTAGGTAGGGCTGATCCAGAAGGCGGGCGGATATGCCGCGATTTTGCGTCTTTTGCGGCTTTGTCATCATGCCCTGGGTGATGTAAGGACAATCGGACTTATCAGTTATTCGGCCACAATCAAATCCGACAAAGCTGGCCGGGGGGACAGACGTCCAAACATCATCAGGGGTGCCGTTGCTGGCAATGGGCCCCATTGTCGCGCTTTCTTGGGGAAGACTGGATATGGCGAATGTGGTTGTCGTCGGCTCGCAATGGGGCGACGAGGGCAAGGGCAAGATCGTGGATTGGCTTTCGGAGCGCGCCGACGTCGTCGTGCGCTTCCATGGCGGCCACAATGCCGGCCATACGCTGGTCATCGATGGGGTCAGTTACAAGCTCGCCCTGCTGCCCTCCGGCCTGGTCCAGGGCAAGCTCTCGGTCATTGGCAATGGCGTGGTCGTGGACCCGCACCACTTTGTCCAGGAAATGGCCAAGCTGCGCGGCCAGGGCGTCAACATTACGCCTGAAATCCTGCGCATTGCCGACAATGCCCCGCTGATCCTGTCCCTGCACCGCGAGCTGGACGGCATCCGCGAAGACGCCAATTCCGGCCTCAAGATCGGCACCACCCGTCGCGGCATCGGCCCGGCCTATGAGGACAAGGTTGGCCGCCGCGCCATCCGCCTGGTCGACCTTTCCGAACCCGATACGCTGATGCCCAAGATCGAGCGTCTGCTGACCCACCACAACGCCCTGCGCCGTGGCATGGGCCTCACCGAAATCGCCGCCGACACGATTTACGAAGAGCTGACCTCGATCGCCGCCGAAATCCTGCCTTTCATGGACCAGGTCTGGCGCGTGCTGGAAGACAAGCGCAAGGCCGGCGCCCGCATTCTCTTCGAAGGTGCCCAGGGCGCCCTTCTCGACAACGACCACGGCACCTACCCGTTCGTGACCTCGTCCAACACCGTGGCCGGGCAGGCCGCTGCCGGTTCGGGCCTGGGCCCCACGGCCATCGGCTACGTGCTGGGCATCACGAAGGCCTATACGACCCGCGTCGGCGAAGGCCCCTTCCCGTGCGAATTGGACGATGACATCGGCCGGCACCTGGCGACCGTGGGCAAGGAAGTCGGCGTCAATACCGGCCGGGCCCGCCGCTGCGGCTGGTTCGATGCCGTGCTCGTGCGTCAGACGGTCAAGACCTCGGGGATCACCGGCATTGCGCTGACCAAGCTCGACGTTCTCGACGGTCTCAAGGAAATCAAGGTCTGCGTCGGCTACGATCTCGACGGATCACGCATTGATTACTTGCCGGCCTCAATGGGGGCACAAGCCCGCGTTAAGCCGATCTACGAAACGCTCGAGGGCTGGTCCGAAACCACTGCGGGCGCGCGCAGCTGGGCCGAGTTGCCCGCTCAGGCCGTCAAATATGTCCGCTATATCGAAGAGCTGATCGGGGCACCCGTGGCGCTTCTTTCGACAAGCCCAGAGCGCGCCGACACGATCCTTGTCGTTGACCCATTCCAAGACTGAGAAATTTTGTTACAAGACTGCGCTGCAATTGTGAGTACCAAGTAGCCAATGGCGGATTACAAGGAGCTGCTGCGTCGGGCAATTTCGGCGCTGCCGGAGAATAACGGGGCTGCGCGACGCGCGGTTTATGAGAAGGCGCGTTCGGCCCTTGTGGGCCAATTGCGCGCCATCCAACCCCCTCTGCCAGCGCGGGACATTACCCAGCACCGCCTGCAGCTCGAAGACTGCATCCGCCAGGTCGAGCAGGAAGCCAGCGAAGCCATCATCAATCTTGGCCGCGATTCGATTGCGGCCACATCCTTTTCCCGACCGGCCGCGCCACCGCCGGCTCCGCCCGCCTTCAAGGCCGCAGAACCCGTCGCCCCTCCGCCGCCAGTCGAGCCTGAACCAGAGCCAGAGCAAGCGTTCGAACCGGAGTCCGAGTTTGAAGAGCCGGAGCCCGAACCGGTTCCGGTTGCGCCGGTAGCGGCGCGCGAACCGACATTTGCTCCGGTCACGCCGCCTCCAGCGCCTGCCGCTCCACTTGCGCCGCCGCCCAAGCCTGCATCGGTCATGTCCATCGAGGACATTATCGCCCAGGCATCGGAAAGCAGCGGCGCCAATGTCGAGCCGGTCGTTCCGCGAGCCGAACCGGCTCCAATCGTTCCGGAACCGCCGGTGGCAGAACCGGTAGCGACTTTCCCGCTCTTTACCCCTCGCCGCGAGCCTGCTGTGGCGGCTCCGGTCAGCCGCCCCTTCATCCAGACGCCGCCCAGGCTCGAGCCCAGCGTTGGCAATACCGCGCTGGCACGCCAATTGGACCCCGAGCCGGTGCCCGCCGAGAGCGCACCGGCCATCGACGTGGCGCTCT
Organism: Pseudomonadota bacterium; assembly: GCA_023391095.1. GTDB lineage: Bacteria > Pseudomonadota > Alphaproteobacteria > Rhizobiales > Devosiaceae > Devosia. Next base: position 127,001 of record JAEWBN010000013.1, on the reverse strand, counting down.
CCAGCGAAAGGCAGGTGGATATCGAAGACGCCGAGGCCCGCGAGGCCGAGGGCGTTATATCCCGCGCCATCGAAACGCTGGACCGGGAAGCGCGCGGCGAGAAAACCGAGCCACTTCCCGACAGCCTGCGTGACGAAGCCCTGGCGGCCGAGCCGGTGGACGATGCCGGCTTTGCCATTCCCGACGCAGACACCCGCTCGGGCACCGGCCTCACCATCTTCCTGATCGTTTTCGTCGTGCTTCTGGCCGGCGCCGGCGGCGCAGGCTTCTGGGCCTGGCGCGAAGGCTATGTCGATCTCGACCAGATGTTTGGCCGCAGCGCGCCGGTGACCGAGACCGCCACCGTCGTTGACCAGCCGTCCCTGCCCACCATGGATGCCGACCCGGGCACTGGCGAAACCGCGGCGGGCCCAGGCAATACGGCCACCACGACCAGCGCCGAACCCACCACCGCGCTCGAAGGGCTGGAGCCTGAGGAAAGGCTCGAGCCGACCCCCGCGCCGGTCCAGCCGACCGGCAGCGAAACCGTGCTCCCATCCCTCAATAATGGGGAAGTCAAGACCGAGGAACGCCTCTCGGGTCAGGACACGACCATCGCGGTCGCCGATCCGGCGGCGAGCGTCGATCCCGCTGTACTGGCCGGCAGTCAGTCGCTGCTTCTGGAAGCCTCGACCGATGGCCGTACGCCCGTCGTTCCCTTCTCCGGCACCGTGGAATGGACCGAAGGTGTCGACGAAGTCGGCATGCCAACGCTTGTCGCGGAAGCCTCGATCCCGGCCCGCAATCTCGATGTCTCGGTGACCATCCGCAAGAATGCCGACCCAGCCCTGCCGGCCAGCCATCTGATGGAAATCAGCTTCGACGTACCCGATACCTTTATCGGCGGCTCGATCGGTTCATTGGCGGGCGTTCTGCTCAAGAACGAAGAGCTGGTGCCGGGCACTGAACTCATTGGTGCTTCCGCCCGCGTCGTCGGCAATTCGTTCCTTTTTGCGCTCAGCGCCTCGCCGACAGACCTCAGCAACAATTTGGATTTGCTGGGAAATCGGCGCTGGATCGACTTGGCTGTGATCTATGGCACGGGCCGCAATGCCATCCTGACACTGGAAAAGGATCAGGACGCCCAGGCCCTCTTTACGCAGGTCCTGGCCGCCTGGAACCAGTAGGCTAGGCCTCGACGAGACGCCCTTGGGTGAGCCGGTAATGCCGGCTTGCCAGGGCTTCGATGTCGTCCTGATGGTGGCTGACCAGCACCGTGTGCCAGTTGTGCCGGCGCGTCATGTCCAGAACCATCGCCCTTGTGCTCCGGCGGGTTTCGTCGTCCAGCGCCGAAAAGGGCTCGTCGAGCAGCAGCACCGGCCGGTTGCGCAGGAGCGTTCGCGCAAGGGCCACCCGCTGCTTCTGGCCGCCGGAAAGTTGAGCCGCCACGCGGGTTTCCAACCCTCCCAAGCCGACCTCCGACAGCGCCGCAGACACCGGCGACTTGCGATCCTGCCGCGACGTGCCGGCCGGTAGGCCGAGGGCCGCATTGTCGGCGGCGGAGAGGTGATCGAACAGGTTATCCGCTTGAAGCAAAAGGGAAATCGGCCGCTCTTCGGGCGACTTGGCAATCAGGTCGACGCCATCGAGATCGAGGCTGCCGCTGCTTGGCCGAAGGAAACCGGCGAGGAGATCGAGCAGGGTCGATTTGCCCGAACCGCTCGCGCCGGACACGGCGGTCACTTCACCCGGTGCAGCAAAAAGGCTGAAAACATAAGGACTTGCCTGCCCCTCATAGGCGAAGGTCAGGTCAGTGGCGCGGAGCATAAGCGATCCTCTCGGCCAGTTTGGGCAGGAAAATGAAGGCCATTATGGTGATGATGAGCAGAAGGGCCGCAATGGCCGCGGCGTCATTGGTGCGATAGGCGCCGAGGGCCCGATACATCATCAGCGGCACGGTCTGGAAGTCCTGCGTCCCGAACAGCGCGATGACGCCTAAGTCCCCGAGGGAAAAGCAGAATCCCAGCGCCAGCATCAACCCGATATCGCGTCCGATCAGGGGATATTCGACACGCAGGAACTGCCGCAAGCCTGAAATGCCGAGCGAACGGATGAGCTTGCCGCGGGTGCGCATGACCGCTTCGAGGGGAGGCGCAAGTGTTGCCATCGCGAAGGGTAAAGCTAACAGACTGTTAGCGCTGACCACCACCATTGGGGCCATAGCGCTGTGCTGGAGACCAAAACTGCGAACCAGCAGGAAAAATCCCAGCGACAGCACCACGGCCGGCACGGCCAGATAGGCAAAAGCGGGCGCGCCAAGGACGGTGCGGAGCACCCCATTGCCAACCGCGGCGCGACCCAAGGCGAGCGTCAGGGCCAGAAGGAGCGCGAGGAGCGCCGAAGCCGCGCCGATGACGAGGCTGGTGACGCTCGCCTGCCAGAAGGCGGGCTGCGCCATGACCCGCGCCATGCCGGAAAAGCCATCGGCGAGGACGGACAGCAGCGGCAGGGTGAAGCCAAGCACCCCAAGCCCAAGAACCAGCCACTGCAGCCCCTGCGCCAGCCCGCCATCGCGCCAGAGCGGCGGACGGGAGGCACCGAGGGCGGTGGGCACAGGCGAGAAGGTCGAGGCGGCGAGGATAACGACGGCGCAGACCCCGATCTGAGTCAGGGCGAGAAGGACTGCGCCGTTGAGATCGAAGTCGAGGCGCACAGCCGAATAGATGGCGACTTCGAGCGTCTGATTGGCGGGGCCACCGCCCAGCATCAGGACGATGGGAAAACTGGTAAAGGCCAGAAGGAAAATGACCGAGGCCAGACCCGGCAGACTGCCGCGCAGGGCCGGCCAGTCGATAATGGCAAAGCGCTGCCGGGCCGAGAGGCCAAGGGACTGGCCGACCTTGAGGCGGCTGGTGGGAACGGCGTCGAGCCGCGCCAGAAGAATGCGCGCGGCAAAACTGGCATCGAGAATGACATGGGCAAGCAGGATGCCCGAAAGGCCATAGGCGGGGCTTTCTATGGTGACGCCAAAGAGGCTCTGGCTCACCCCATTGACCCAGCCATTGCGCCCCCAGATGGAGAGGAGCCCAAAAGCCACGACCATGCCGGGGGTGACGATGGCGGCAGCGAAGAGTCCGACAACGAGGCTGCGGCCGGCAAAGCGCAGCCGGTTGAGCGCCCAGGCCAGCGCAATGCCGATGATCAGCGAGAGGACGGTCGTGAGTCCGGCCTGAATGCTGGTCATGCGCAGCAGATGGGCGATGTCGATGCGCGACTGGCCGGGGGTGTCGCCCGCTGCGGCGAGGATGGCCCAGAGGATCGCGGCGATCAGCCCGGCAATGGCGATGGCGAGGGCACTCGCGGTTAGGATGCGGGTGGGTCGGTGGGGGAGCGTCAGCATTGGGACAAGGCTGTTGTCAGCTGACGGATAGGCCCCCACCCGGCCTCCCCCTGAAGGAGGGGGAGGAGAAGATTGGCCGGATGCTTATCCACACGCGGAATGGCTCCTCCCCCTGTTACAGGGGGAGGCCGGGTGGGGGTGCCCTTGGCGAATACTGAAGTCATCAAGGCCCCCTCACCCGGCCCTGCGGGCCGACCTCTCCCCCAAGGGAGAAGTGCAGGTCCGCATGCGTGGAATGCGCGGTTCATCCTTCTACTACTGCACAGCCGCCATCATCTCGTCGATCCAGGCCGCCTTGTTGGCGGTGATGTCGGCGTCGGGGATGGTGACGGTCTTTTCCGGCTGCGGGAGCGCGGCGAAGGCCGGGTCGAGGGTGCCGCTGAGATCGACGATGGGAAACATCCAGTTGGTCATGGCCACGATGTGTTGCGCCTCGGGCGAGGTCAGATAGGTCAGGAAGTCTGCGGCCAGTTTCTGCTGATCCGAGGACTTGAGGATGCCCGCAACCTCGATCTGCGGGAAGTGCCCTTCGGTGAAGATGGCCGCGTGGATCGTGTCGTCGTCTTCTTCGAGCAGGTGATAGGCCGGAGACGTGGTGTAGGAGAGCACCATATCGGCTTCGCCGTCGAGGAAGAGGGCATAGGCCTCGGTCCAGCCGCGGGTGATGGTGAGGATATGGGGCTTGAGGCCGGCCCAGATTTCCGGAGCGCGGTCGCCATAGGCGGCCTTGATCCAGAGGACGAGGCCCAGGCCGGGAGTGGAAGAGCGCGGGTCCTGGATGACGATCTTGACGTCGTCGGGCAGCGCGATCAGCTCCTCGAAGGAGGTCGGCGGCACCTCTGTCGTGTCCGTGTCGTAGACAAAGGCGAAGTGGGAATAATCGACGGGCACGAACTGGGCATCGGTCCAGTCATCGGGCAGCGCCAGACCGGTCAGCGTCAGGCCGTGATCGGCAAAAAGGCCGGTGTCGCGGGCTTCCCCGGCAATGGCGGTATCGAGACCGACGATGAGATCGGCCGGGGTCGTGTCGCCCTCGAGCTGCACGCGGCGCAGCGCACCAATGGAATCGTCGGCGACGACCCAGTCAACCGTGCAGCCGCAATTGGCTTCAAAGCCGGCCTTGAGCTGCGGGCCGGGACCCCAGTCGGCGGCAAAGGCATCATAGGTATAGATGGTGAGCGTCGGCGTATCCTGCGCAACGGCTGGCGACAGCGCCAATCCGGCAAGAAGGACCGCAAGCGCCTTTGAGTTGAGATTGACCATCGGGTCTTCCCTTCATCGGTTTGCGGCCATGGGAGAAGGGATGTGTCAATGGTGAGGATGCCCGAACAGCGCCCTTGCCATCTCGAACTTCCTCCGCCAGCATGACCTGGTTCAGGTTCCATGGGTAACTCTCAGCTCCGGCCAAAACCGGAACACCCCAGCGAGACGTTGCGGACCATATTGAGAGAGTTGTCCCGGTGCAATCCCCTTCCCCCAGCGCCAAGCGCCCCCTGACCTATGACCGTCCGATGGCCATTGTCGGCGGCGGAACGGTGGACCATGACCTGTTGCGCGATCTTGCCGCCCACGGCGTGGTGCTGGTGGGTGCCGATGGCGGCGGCGACGCCATTGCGGCGGCCGGTCTCGTGTCTGACGCCATTGTCGGCGACCTCGATTCGCTGGCCGATCCCCAGAGCTGGGCCGGCCGCACGACGCTGCTACGCATCGAAGAACAGGAAACTACCGACTTCCAGAAGGCGCTCTATTCGACCAGCGCCCCGGTGACGCTGGCACTGGGCATGACCGGCAAGCGGCTCGACCATACGCTGGCAGCACTCAGCGCCGTACTCGATGTGGCGCGCGAACGCGCCGTGCTGCTGGTGGATGAGGTCGATGTGGCGCTGGCCGTATCAGGGGCGTTCCAGTTTGACGCCGCGGCGGGAGAGCGGGTGTCGGTGCATCCGCTGCTGCCGATCCGGTTCCTGATATCGAGGGGACTGGTCTATCCGCTTGATGATCTCCTGCTGGAGCCGGGCGGGCGGCTGGGCACGTCCAATGCGGCGACCGGCGGCCGGGTAGCGATCATGCCCGTGGACGATACGCCCTGGCTGCTGATCCTAGGGCGCGAGCGGCTGTGGGATCTGGTTGAGAGATTGGGGTAGGTCTTCGAACGCGCTCTTCGGGCACCTTCTCCCACGGGGGGAGAGGGGAAGGCGCTGAGGGTTTCGGCAAACGCGATGCGGCACCCTCCCCTTGACGGGGAGGGATGGGGTGGGGTGCGCGCGGGCAGGTTCGGCGTGCGTTGGCACCCCCTCCCGGCCTCCCCCGTCAAGGGGGAGGTGTTTGGCCGGTGGTCGGGGATGCACCGAGCGGTAAGGGGGCCAGTACTGCGGGGTGGTAAGTAGCCGGAAGTACCCACCCTTGCCGCGCGTCACCCTCGGGCTTGACCCGAGGGGGCTGTACTTGCAGCGAGTAGGTGAAGTGCAGTGCCCTCGGGTCAAGCCCGAGGGTGACGATCCGGGATGTGGATAGTTTGAGCGGCACGCAACGCCGTCGGGACGCGAGCCCCCTCACCCGCCCTTCGGGCACCCTCTCCCGCGAGGGGAGAGGGGAAGAGGGTGTTGGGCTAGGTCTTCCAGCGCGCGCGATGCGGCACCCTCCCCTGGACGGGGAGGGATGGGGTGGGTGCGCGCGGGCAGGTTTCGCGTGCGTTGGCACCCCCTCCCGGCCTCCCCCGTCGAGGGGGAGGTGTCGGGCCGGTGGTCGGCACAACCTCAAGCCACACGGGAACTAGGCCTGCCATTGGGCCGTCGTCGGGGCAGTGTCCGGCGGTGAAGGACGGGATGCGCTGGCGCTAATTGCCAGAAAGTTCTCACCCCACCGCGCGTCACCCTCGGGCTTGACCCGAGGGGGTTATACTTGCGGCAGCGTGGTAAAGTGCAGTGCCCTCGGGTCAAGCCCGAGGGTGACGATCCCTTTTGTGAGACACCCGGCGCGCCTCACCATGCTCACGCCTCGCGGAATTGCAGTTTGGCGAGTTCGGCGTAGCGGCCGCCTTTGGCGACGAGTTCTTCGTGGGTGCCGCGGTCGATGATGGTGCCGCCGTCGAGCACGAGGATGGTGTCGGCGTCACGGATGGTGGCGAGGCGGTGGGCGATGACCAGGGTCGTGCGGCCTTCCATCAGGTGCTCGAGCGCCAGCTGCACGGCATGTTCGCTTTGCGCATCGAGGGCCGATGTCGCCTCGTCCAAAAGCAGGATCGGGGCATTCTTGAGAATGGCGCGGGCAATGGCGAGGCGCTGCTTCTGGCCGCCCGACAGCATGACGCCGCGTTCGCCCACGACCGTGTCGTAGCCGCGCGGCAGATCGGCCACGAAATCATCGACCAGCGCAGCCTTGGCGGCGGCGAGGACTTCGGCGCGGCTGGCATCGGGCTTGCCGAACAGAATGTTCTCTTCGATCGTGCCGGCGAAAATGACCGGCTCCTGCTCGACATAGGCGAAGCGCTTGCGCAGATCATGCAGGCCCGCCTGCCTGATATCGACGCCGTCGATGCGGATCGAGCCGGCGTCGATGTCGTAGAAGCGCTGCAGCAGCGAGAGCGTGGTGGACTTGCCCGAACCGGAGGGGCCGACCAGGGCCACGGTCTGGCCGCGCGACACGGCAAAGCTGATGTCGTTGAGGACAGGCTCGCCGCCATCATAGGCAAAGCTCACATGGTCGAATTCGACCGTGCCGAGCGGCGGCTGCGGCAGGGGGAGCGGGCTGGCCGGATCGGTAATGGCGGCCTCGGTATCGAGAATTTCGGTTAGCCGTTCGGTGGAGCCGGCAACGATCTGCAGGCTCCCTAGCACTTCGGACACATTGGTCAGCGCGCCGGCTGCCATCATGGCGTAAACGAGGAACTGGGCCAGCTGGCCGGCGGTGACCGAGCCTTCAAAGACCGAGCGCGCGCCCCACCACACAAGGCCGACAAGGGCAGCGGTGCCGAGGAAGATGACCATGGCGACCATGACCGAGCGGGCGCCGAGGCGGCGGGTTTCGGCGCGGTAGCTGGATTCGCTGCGCTCGCGGTAAAGCCCGGACTGCACGCCCTCCTGGGTGAAGGCCTTGACCGTGCGGTTGGCGCCGAGCATTTCTGTGGCCATGGCGGAAAGGTCAGCCAGGGCGTCCTGGGTCTTGCGCGACATGCCGCGCAGCCGGCGCGAAAAGGCCATGACCGGGATCAGCACCATGGGCAGCGCGATGACCACCGCCAGGGTCAGAACCGGGCTGGTCAGGATCATCATCAGCAGGGCGCCGAAAATGGTGACCATGGAGCGCAAAAAGAGCGACAGGCTCGACCCCACCGCGCCGCGAATGACCGCCACGTCGCCATTGAGGCGGCTCGTGAGCTCACCGATGCGGTTGGTGTCGAAATAGCGCGCGTCGAGATGCAGAAGGTGGGTGAACACCGCTTCGCGCAGATCGGCCAGGACGCGCTCGCCGATAACGGAGATGAAATAGAAGCGCGCGCCGCTGGCAATGGCCATGATGGCGGCAATGATGAGGATGATCCCGCCATAGCGCCCGACCTGGTCGAGGTTCTGGGCGACAAAGCCTTCGTCGATGGCCCCGCCCAGTGCGGCGGGAATGGCCAGCGAGGTGATTGCCGAGGTGACGAGAAACAGGACCGTCAGCGTCAGGCGCACCGGATAGCGCAGGATGAACGGCACGAGCCGGCGCAGCGGTTGCAGGCGGCGGGGCGCGGAGGTGACCTCCTCCACGATCTTTTCGGGGTCGGTTTCAGCCGAAACGGCCTGATCTGTCATCGCGGAGCTATGCCGTTTCTCTTTGCGCTGTGTCGCGCGGGGCGACGGGCTTCATATAGAGCCTGCCTCCCCCCTGCCGCAACCGGCTGGGGACGGACTAAATTGCCGCTCCCCCAGCCCTTGCAGAACGCGAGCTTCTGCTGTAGGAAGCCCGCCAATACCAGTTTCTGCTCTCCGGGCGCTGCGGCGCCCGTTTGATTTGAGGCACGCCATGAAGAGTGATATCCACCCCGACTACCACACCATCAACGTGGTGATGACCGACGGCACGACCTACCAGACCAAGTCCACCTGGGGCAAGGAAGGCGACACGCTGCAGCTCGACATCGACCCCAAGACCCATCCCGCCTGGACCGGCGGCACGGGCCAGCTGATGGACCGCGGCGGCCGCGTTTCGCGCTTCAAGGAGCGCTTCAAGGGTCTCGGCATCTGATCGAGCCAAGAGATTTCGAAAAACCCGGCCCTGTGCCGGGTTTTTTGTTGGGAGCAAGCCGGCATGATCTTCGCGCTGTTTTTCGCTGCGGCCGGGTTCGAGATCGGCGGGTGCTACCTCGTATGGCTGGCCGTGCGGCAGGACCAGCCCTGGCTCTGGCTGCCGGCCCTGGCGGCGCTTGGCCTCTTTGGCTTCATCCTGGCGCAGACCGGCATGGACAGCGCCGGACGGGCCTTCGCCATCTACGGCGGGATCTACATCCTGGCCTCGATGGCCTTCATGGCCGGTTTTGAAGGGATAAGGCCCGATCGCTGGGACCTGATCGGGGCCAGCCTGGCACTGGCCGGCGCGGCGGTGGTGTTTTTCGCGCCGCGCGGCTGATCAGGAGCGCATGAAGGCAGCCTTGAGCCGGGCCAGCTGGTCGGCCACACCATTGGCATGGGCGGGGATGGCGTCGGGCAGATCGCCCTTTTCCAGCGCATCGAGCTGCATGACCCGCTCGAACAGGCGATCGCCCTTGTCGATGAAATCGCGCAGGGTGGCAGGCAGCTGTTCGAAACCGGGGCCGCCGCGCTGGCTGGGCGTGGCGGAGAACTTGACCTTTTCCTTTTCCGAGCGCGCATTCTCGCGGGAGATTTCGCCCTCGTTGACGGCGCGTTGCAACAGGAGCCAGGAGGCCAGTTGCATCAGGCGCGTGGTCAGGCGCATGGATTCGGTGGCGTAAAGGAAGGCCGCCTCCCGGTCGAGCAGCCGGCTTTCGAACCGCCCCTCGCTGTCGAGATAGGAGGCGACGGTTTCGATCAGCGTCATGCCCTCGCGATAAAGCGCGTCAAAGCCGCCCGAAGCGACGATGCGCGGGCCGATGGCAATCGCCGATGCTGTTTCGCCAGTCTCCGACACGGCTCCTCCAAATCGGGGCAGGATAGGCCCAACGCGCGCCCGCGTCACCCCGGGGGCCGTTTCATTCTAAAAATCTGGTTTAAGCGTGGCAGCCAAGCCAAACCCTGAAAAAGAAAAAAGAGCCGCAAGGTTACGGCTCTCGAAGTTAACAGGGAGGCGTCAAACAGAGGGAGAACCACTCTGCAAAATTCAGAACAATCTGAATAATGAGACCTTACCGCCCAAAGATTAATTGCGGCTTAACAGGAGTCGATTTCTTAACCCTGCTCGCAAACCTGCCAGTAACGGCGTCGTGAGCCAGCCGCGGATAAGTCATAGACTTAGCCCAGAGGCGGATGTTCGATCAATGTCCGCCCGGTCAGGGTGATCAGCGGCACGCCGTTGACCACGTCCACCCAGCCCTTGGCCTGAAGCCGGGCAAGAGCTGCAACCGCAAAGGGCCGCCCTTCGGCAATCGAGCGCAGTGCCGGCAGTTCCGCTTCGGCAACGCCCTCGAGGATTTCATCGCGATGGACCATTGCTTTGCTCCCCGGTTTCAGCGGCCGCGCGGGCCAACCTGCCATTGAAAGGCCCGGCGCTGGCGAGCCGCCAGCAGCTGGCGCATGAAAACATGCACCGGCTGGGCCAGCCATGCCCGCTCGAGCGCGGTTCGGGCCGGCTTCAGCGCCGGGACCGCGTCGTCGACCAGCGCCCGGGCCTTCTCGGTCTCGAGAAAATAAAAACCGGCCAGCGTCAACAGCAACGCAATGCCCAATAAATTCCAGTCCATCCGCAATTCCCCCAATGGCCTGGCGTATCTCTACTGAGCAGGTCGCCGCGCGAGAAGCCGTAACCTTTTGTTAAGCCTAACAGGCCGCGGGGCTCAGAACTTGAACGCAGCTTCCGCCGCCTTGCGGGAACTGCCCTTGGCCGCGATGGCCGCGCGCAGGCGGGCGATCTCCCCTTCCAGAAGGCCAATGCGGTCGTTGAGTTCCTCGACGGACAGGGCATCGAGCACCATGCCGATCTCATGCTGGGTTGGCCGCTTGCGGTCTTCTTCTTCCATCATTTGCGTTCCCCAATGTTATGCTGACGCGATCATAGGCGAGCCATCCGCAGGGCGGAATGAGCCGCGCCCAAGATGTAGCCCGACAGAAAGACGCACAATGACCCTGTCCCGATCCATGAATGCCGTTGCAATTACCCGGCCCGGGGAACCCGATGTGCTGGACATCCGCACCGTTCCGATGCCCGAGCCGGGTCCGGGCGAGGTGCTGATCCAGGTGGCGGCGGCAGGGATCAACGGTCCCGACCTGGCGCAAAGACGCGGTCATTACGACCCGCCCCCGGGTGCCTCGCCGCTGCCGGGGCTGGAAGTTGCCGGCGAAATCGTCGCGCTGGGTGACGGGGTGACCGGCCTGGCGCCGGGCGAGCGCGTGATGGCGCTGACCAATGGCGGGGGCTATGCCGACTATGTAGCGGTGCCGCATGGCCAGGTGCTGCCGGTGCCCGATGGGTGGACCTTTGCCCAGGCGGCCGCCCTGCCCGAAACCTGGTTCACCGTCACCCAGACGCTGGTCATGCGCGCCGGACTGGCATCGGGCATGACCGTGCTGGTGCATGGCGCCTCGGGCGGCATCGGGGGCGCAGCCCTCCAGATCGCGACACTTGTTGGTGCAAAGGCCATTGCCGTGGTTTCTGATGCGGCCAAGGCCCCCTATTGCCTGAGCCTTGGCGCCGTGGCCGTGATCAACCGCAGCCATGAGGATATTGTCGAGCGGGTGATGGCGATCACCGAAGGCAGGGGCGCAGACCGGGTGCTCGACATTGTTGGCGGCGACATGGCGGCGGTCAACGTGGCGGCTTCGGCGCGCGGGGGCCATATCGTTCAGGTGTCGACGCTGGAAGGCGGCAATGCACAAGTGCCGCTGCGCCAGATCATGGCCAAGGACCTCACGCTTTCGGGGTCCACCCTGCGGCCGCAGACGGCGGCGACCAAAGCGGCTATTGCCCAACACATCGCTACCCATTTCCTGCCAGCGCTCTCCCGGCCGGACTGGGTGCGGCCCGGCGTGACGACATTTGCGCTGGCCGAGGCAGCCGCAGCGCATCGGACGATGGAGAGCCGGCGCCATACCGGCAAACTCGTCCTGCTCACCGCATTCGGACGGGGACAGGCAAACAGTTAACCGTTGCGGATTGGTGGCATTTTCCCTATATAGAGCGTCAGTTCCCCCTCATTCTCGAACAAGAGGCGGAGCGGTCCGGAGGAAAACCGGCCGCGCCAGCAGGAGTTATTTGCCCATGTCCCCATCTCTTTTGATGCCCAAGGCAACCGCCGTCTGGCTCGTGGACAATACTGCCCTGTCCTTCGAGCAGATCGCCGCCTTCTGCACGCTGCATCCGCTGGAAGTCCAGGGCATTGCCGACGGTGACGTGGCCTCCGGCATCATGGGCGTCAACCCGATCCAGAACGGCCAGCTGACCCGCGAGGAAATCGAAAAGGCCGAGGCCGATTCCAATTACCGGATGAAGATCTCCGAGCCGAAGGTTCGCGTCGCGGCCGTCAAGCGCAAGGGTCCGCGCTACACCCCGATCTCCCGCCGCAACGAGCGCCCCAATGCGATCAAGTGGCTGGTGCGCAACCATCCCGAGCTCAAGGACGCCCAGATCATGCGTCTGGTCGGCACCACCAAGTCGACCATCGATTCGGTGCGCGAAAACACCCACTGGAACGCCGCCAACCTGACCGCCATGGACCCGGTGACGCTGGGCCTGTGCAGCCAGATCGACCTCGACCTTGAAGTCAAGCGCGCGTCCAAGGATGCGCCGGTGCAGGGCGAGATCAGCGAAGGCACCACCCTGCTCACCGCCGAGGAAGCCCTCGCCCGCGCCGGTGGCCGTGCCCATGGCGAGGCCGAAGACGCCTACGACGGCGAGGAAGGCGTGCAGCGCACCCAGCACGAAGCCGACGAAATCGACGCCGATTCGGTTTTCGCCAAGCTCAAGTCGCTCAAGTCCGACACCTCGGACGAAGAATAGAAGATCCAGCCCCCGCTTCGGCGGGGGTTTTTACGTGCCCCTCCTCGAAGCACCCCCATCCCATTTTCAGCGGGCGCGGGACCATTGGCCTGCGGCTTCCGCAACGAGCTGATCCATGTTTGATCCCATTTTCGTGACAGTGGCCGTGATCGCGGTGCTGATTGTCGGCCTGAGCAAGGCGGGGCTGCTTGGTGGCCTTGGCGTCGTCGGCGTGCCGCTTCTGGCGCTGGTCATGTCGCCCCGCGACGCCGCCGGCATGATGCTGCCGGTGCTCTTGTGCATGGATGCGGTGGCCATCTGGATGTATCGCAAGGAATGCGACTGGAGCATCCTCAAGATCATGCTGCCCGGCGCCGCCATCGGCACGATTGCCGGATGGCTGCTTTGGGCCGTGGTAAGCGATGCTGTCGTGCTGCTGATGGTGGGCGTGGTCACCCTGCTCTTCGTGCTCGACGCCATCATTCCCTGGCGCAAGAAGCTCGAGGGACTGCCGCCCTCCAAGCCCTGGGGCGTGTTCTGGGGCTCGATTGCCGGCTTCACCAGCTTCATTTCCCATACGGGCGGCCCGCCCTACCAGATCTATACCCTGCCCCGGCGCATGAGCCCGGCCGTGTATGCCGGCACCAGCGCCTTCTTCTTTGCCATCGTCAACACGTCCAAGCTGGTGCCCTACTATTTCCTGGGCCAGCTCAACGTCGCCAACCTGACGCTGGCCGCGGCGCTGGCGCCCGTGGGCATGATCGGCGTCCTTGTCGGCGTCTATCTGGTGCGCCGCATCTCGGCCAAGCTCTTCTACCAGATCGCCTATTGGCTGGTGTTCCTCCTGGCGCTGAAGCTGGTCTGGGACGGGGTCGCGGGGATTTTGGCGGCGTAGATCGGCTTGCCGAAAGGCCCCCTCACCCGCCGCTGCGCGTCGACCTCTCCCCAAAGGGAGCGGTGAAGAGGGCTTCGGGTCGCGAAGCGACACCTCTCCCTCGGGGGAGAGGTCGGATTGCATCGCAATCCGGGTGAGGGGGCCTTGGACCTGCGCGGTTCCCACACCGCGTCACCGGACCGCCTTCACATCAATCCGGCCACTGGCTAAGGTCCGCCCCGAAACAGTGATCGGGAGTCGCGTTCCATGTCTGCACCAGCTCAGAAGGGCCACAATCAGTTCGGCAACCTGCCGGTCTGGGATCTCAACGATCTTTATCCGGGCCAGGACAGCGCCGAGTTCAAGGCCGCCATGGATGACGCCAAGGCGCGGGCCGCAAAGTTCGAAATCGACTACAAGGGCAAGCTGGCGGAGCTGACCAAGGCCGGCAAGCTGGTCGCGGCGATCAAGGACAGCGAAGCGCTTGAGGACGTCGCCGGCCGCATCGGCTCGTTTGCCTTCCTGCAATATGCGCAGAACACCACCGACCCGGATCGCGCCAAATTCATGGGCGACATCAACGAGGCGCTGACCACGCTTTCGACCAAGACGCTGTTTTTCACCCTCGAGCTCAACCGCATCGAGGATGCCGATCTCGAAGCCGCCTTTGCGGCCGATCCGGAACTGGCGCGCTACAAGGTCTGGTTTGCCGACCTGCGCAAGGCCAAGCCGCACCAGCTCGACGACAAGCTTGAGGAACTGTTCCAGGACAAGTCCGTCACCTCGTTCTCGGCCTGGAACCGGCTTTATGACGAGACCCTGTCGAGCCTCAAATTCGACGTGGCCGGCGAGGAAATGGACCTCGAGACCACGTTGCACCAGCTCTCCGAGCCCGATGGCGCCAAGCGCGAAGCGGCGTTCCACGCGCTGGCCAGGACCTTCAAGGACAATCTGCGGCTCTTCACGCACATCACCAATGTCTTGGCCAAGGACAAGGAAATCTCCGACCGCTGGCGCGGCTACGAGGACATTGCCGACAGCCGCCACATGGCAAACTCGATCGAGCGCGAAGTGGTCGATGCCTTGCAGAAGGCCGTGCACGAGGCCTATCCGCGCCTGTCCCACCGCTACTACAAGATGAAGGCCAAGTGGTTCGGAAAGGACAAGCTCAACGCCTGGGACCGCAATGCGCCGCTGCCGACCAGCGACGAACGCATCTGGGACTGGGACAGCGCCGTTTCGACGGTCATGGACGCCTATGGGCGCTTCTCGCCCGACCTTGCCGAATATGCCCGTCCCTTCTTCAATTCGGGCTGGATCGACGCGCCGGCCGGCAATGGCAAGCGCTCGGGCGCCTTTGCCCATCCCACCGTGCCCAGCGCCCATCCCTACCTGATGCTCAACTATCTCGGCCGCACCCGCGATATCATGACGCTGGCCCATGAACTGGGCCATGGCGTGCACCAGCGGCTGGCGGCCGAGCAGGGCCCGATCCTTTCCAACACGCCGCTGACCCTGGCCGAGACGGCCTCGGTCTTTGGCGAAATGCTGACCTTCCGCGCCCTGCTCGACAAGACCACGGATCCGAAGCAGCGCTTTGCGCTCCTCTCCTCCAAGGTCGAGGACATGCTCAATACGGTGGTGCGCCAGATCGCCTTCTATACATTCGAGCGCAAGGTCCACACGGCCCGCCGCAATGGCGAATTGCGGGCCGAGGAAATCAACCAGATGTGGCTTGAAGTGCAGTCACAATCGCTGGGCGACGGCATCGTCGCCAACGAGGGCTACGAGGTGTTCTGGACCTATATCCCGCACTTCATCCACTCGCCCTTCTATGTCTATGCCTATGCCTTCGGCGACTGCCTTGTGAACTCGCTCTATGCGCAGTATGAGAAATCCAGCGAAGGCTTTGCGGAGCGCTATTTCGAGCTTCTCAAGGCAGGGGGCAGCAAGCATCATTCCGAACTTCTGGCCCCCTTCGGGCTGGATGCGAAAGACCCCCAGTTCTGGTCGCTTGGCCTCTCGATGATCGAAGGGCTGATCGACGAGCTGGAAGCCACCTCGCCGTAAAGCGAGACTTTCGGACTAACACCTTTAGACGACTATACTTTCGAGGACCTGATGGCCAAAAACACCGCCGAACCGCATCCCGCTCCGGTACTGGAATCCGCCATGGATTATGCCGAACACGAAAAGACCTATAAGGGCTTTGTGTGGCTGGTGAAGTGGTCCATCTACTCCATCGCGGCGCTGCTGGTGATCCTTTACTTCCTGATCATCCCCTAAGCGGACACGATAGAGCAGGCGCATTGAAACGAGCCTGCCCGGGGGCAGGCGGGTAGGAGAGTTTCCATGAAGATCGCCGTCTTGCGCGAGCGGTTCGATGGGGAAAGCCGCGTCGCGGCGACCCCGGAGACCGTCGCCAAATTCATCGGGCTGGGCGCCGAAGTCACTGTTGAACAAGGCGCGGGGCTGGCCTCGCGCATTGCCGACAGCCAGTTCATCGAGGCCGGGGCCAGCGTCGCCCCCTCCCTGGCCGCGACGGTTGCGGGCGCCGATATCGTGCTCTGCGTCCGCCGTCCCGCGGCTGCCGACCTTGCCGGCATCGCCCCCGGGGCGCTCCTGATCGGCGCCCTCGACCCCTATGGCAACGAGGCCGACATTGCCGCCCTCGCCCGGACCGGGGTCGCTGCCGTTTCCATGGAACTGATGCCGCGCATCACCCGCGCGCAGGTCATGGACATTCTCTCCTCCCAGGCCAATCTCGCCGGCTACCAGGCGGTGATCGAGGCGGCGGCGGTTTTTGACCGCGCCATGCCGATGATGATGACCGCGGCGGGCACCGTGCGTCCGGCCAAGGCCTTCGTGATGGGCGCCGGCGTTGCCGGGCTGCAGGCCATCGCCACGGCCAAGCGCCTGGGCGCCGTGGTATCGGCCACCGACGTGCGGCCAGCGGCTAAGGAACAGGTGGAATCGCTGGGCGGCAAGTTCATTGCCGTCGAGGATGACGAGTTCAAGCAGGCCGAAACGGCCGGCGGCTATGCCAAGCAGATGAGCGCCGAATACCAGGCCAAGCAGGCCGAGCTCACCGCCCAGCATATCGCCAAGCAGGACATCGTCATCACCACGGCGCTGATCCCCGGCCGGCCTGCGCCGCGCCTGATCACCCGCGAAATGGTGGAATCCATGGCCGCCGGTTCGGTCATCGTCGATCTCGCCGCCGAGCGCGGCGGCAATGTGGAACTGACCCAGCCCGGCCGCATCGTCGAGCATAACGGGGTCAAGATCATCGGCTTCACCAATGTGCAGGGCCGCATCCCCACCACGGCCAGCCAGCTTTATGCGCGCAACCTGCTCTCCTTCATCGACACGCTGGTCGACAAGAAAGAGAAAAAGCTCGCCATCAACTGGGACGACGAACTGGTCAAGGCCACCGTGCTGACGCGCGATGGCGCGGTCGTCCACCCCAATTTCCAGGCTCCGGCCGCTCCCGCGGCAAGTCCGGTGGCAGAACCGGCCGCCCAAACGACCCCGACGCGCACGCTTGAAGCAAAGCCTGCACCAGCCAAGGCCGGCGCCGCGGCAAAGCCGGCGACGCGTTCCGTGGCCAAAAAGGCGGCGACCAAGAAGGCGGAAGTCCCCGCCATGGCCGACACGCCCAAAAAGGCGTCGCCGGGCGTCGAGCAATCCATTCCCGACGCGGCCGAGCCGCCGCCGAGCCCGCGCAAGCGCGCCGCCACCAAGAAGGCCGAGGCGCTGATCGACACCGCTGCCGCCGTGGCGGCGCCCAAAAAGCCTGCCGCGAAAAAGCCCGCTGCCAAGAAGGAAGGCCTCTAAGATGGATATGTCCGCAATCGACCCCTTCACCTTCCGGCTCGCCATTTTCGTCTTGGCGATCTTCGTGGGTTACTTCGTGGTCTGGAGCGTCACCCCGGCCCTGCACACGCCGCTGATGAGCGTGACCAACGCCATCTCCTCGGTGATCGTGGTGGGCGCGCTTCTGGCGGTTGGCGTCAGCATGGTCAACGACACCGGCTGGGTCAGCAAGCTCTTCGGCTTCATCGCCCTGGTCTTTGCCTCCGTCAACATCTTCGGCGGCTTCCTCGTGACCCAGCGCATGCTGGCCATGTACAAGAAGAAGGGCTGATCGGAAAATGATCAACGCCAATATCGCCGCCCTTCTTTATCTGGTTTCGGGCGTCCTCTTCATTCTGGCCCTGCGCGGCCTGTCGAGCCCCAGATCCGCCCGCCAGGGCAATACATTCGGCATGGTCGGCATGACCATCGCCATCGTCACCACGCTGGCCGTGGCCGCGCCGACCGACTGGGTCAGCTGGGCCCTGATCATCGGCGGCCTGGGCATTGGTGGCGGCATCGGCGCCTATATGGCCCGCACCGTCAAGATGACGGACATGCCCCAGCTGGTTGCCGCCTTCCACTCGCTGGTGGGTCTGGCCGCTGTGTTCGTGGCGGCGGCTGCCCTTTATGCGCCCGAAGCCTTTGGCATTGGCGAAAACGGGCATATCCACCTCCAGGCGCTGATCGAAATGTCGATCGGCACCGCCGTGGGCGCCTTCACCTTTACCGGCTCGGTCATCGCCTTTGCCAAACTCAACGGCAATATGAGCGGCAAGCCGATCATCCTGCCGGCCCGGCACCTGATCCACATCGCCTTCGGCGTCGCCATCGTGGCGCTGGTCTGGATCTTTGCCACCACCGGCGATCCGACCCTGTTCTGGATCATCACCGTCCTGGCGCTGATCCTGGGTGGGCTGATGATCATCCCCATTGGCGGCGCGGACATGCCCGTCGTGGTGTCCATGCTCAACTCCTATTCGGGCTGGGCGGCCGCCGGGATCGGCTTCACCCTGGGCAATACCGCCCTCATCATCACCGGCGCCCTCGTGGGTTCCTCGGGCGCGATCCTCTCCTACATCATGTGCAAGGCGATGAACCGCAGCTTCATCTCCGTGATCCTGGGCGGCTTCGGCGCCGAATCCGGGGCTGCTTCCGGCGGCGCGGAAGACGACCGCCCGGTCAAGCAGGGCGCGGCGGACGACGCGGCCTTCCTGATGAAGAATGCCGGCAAGGTCATCATCGTGCCCGGCTATGGCATGGCCGTCGCACAGGCCCAGCATGCCCTGCGCGAAATGGCCGACATGCTCAAGGCCGCCGGCGTCGAGGTCAAATATGCCATCCATCCGGTGGCCGGCCGCATGCCCGGGCATATGAACGTGCTCCTGGCCGAGGCCAATGTGCCCTATGACGAAGTGTTCGAGCTGGAGGATATCAATTCCGAATTCGCCCAGTCCGACGTGGCCTTTGTCATCGGCGCCAATGACGTGACCAACCCGGCCGCCAAGACCGACAAGACCTCGCCCATCTATGGCATGCCGGTTCTGAACGTGGAGGATGCCGGCACCGTGCTCTTCATCAAGCGCGGCATGGCCGCCGGCTATGCCGGCGTGCAGAACGAGCTGTTCTTCCGCGACAACACGATGATGCTCTTTGGCGACGCCAAGAAGGTGACCGAGGACATCGTCAAGGCATTGGGGCACTAGCTCCATGCCGAAAGGCGGCACACAGAAGGAAGCGCGGACATGAATGCCGCGCTTTTTTCATTCGCCCTCGCCAGCTTGCTGATGGAGCTGACGCCCGGCCCCAATATGGCTTACCTCGCCATTCTGTCTGCCGAGCGCGGGCGCCTGGCGGGCCTGGCCGGCGTCGCCGGCGTAGGCATTGGCCTCATGCTGCTGGGCCTGCTGGCCGTCGTCGGGCTGGGCGCAGTCGTGCTCGACAATGAATGGCTCTACCAGACCCTGCGCTGGGCCGGCATCGGCTATGTTCTTTATCTCGCCTGGGAAACCTGGAGCGAAAGCGGCAAGCCCTTGGGCGCAATCAAGGTGACGGAGGGAGCGGGGCGCTTTTTCAGCCGCGGGCTGATCACCAACCTCCTGAATCCCAAGGCCGCCATCTTCTACGTCACCGTGATGCCGAGCTTTCTCAGCACGAACGACACGGGCGAAGCGCTGATCTTCGGCGCCATTTTCGTGGTGGTGGCAAGCCTCGTGCATGCCGGTGTCGTGCTTCTGGCCGGCAACCTGCAGCCGGTGCTGACCGCTCCAGACCGGCGCCGGCAGATGGGCGTGGTCTTCGCCCTGCTGCTTGTGGGGATTGCCGCCTGGATCGCCTTTGCGACGGCCCGCTGACAATCAGTAATGCGGCGGCGGCTTTTCGGTCGCCGGATCGGCAATATAGGAGCCGCTGCGCACCTGCTCTTCCAATAGGGTGAGCTTGCGCGTCAGCGTCTCGATGACCTTCCACTGTTCGGTGATCGTGGCATTGAGCTCCTCGATCGTCTGGTCCTGATAGGCGATGCGCGTTTCAAGGGCATCAAGCCTGTCGTCCTGATCGTTGCCGGCCATGGTCTGGGTCTCCTTTGCCCCTCAGTTAGGCCTGATGGAAGGCGGCCTCAACCCTCTTCGCTAACGCAAGCGTGTTGACGTTTGCGGAACCCGATGCTGCCTCCACCCATTTCTCTGGCAAGTTGATGCGAAGGGGAGCCCCCGAATGGCCACCACAGCACTGATTAGCGCCCGCCCCCGCCAGCGCAGTGTGCGCGCCGTGGACCTGCGTGGCGCCATGGTCCTGGTCGGCCTGACCGGGCTGCCGGTTGGCCTTTTTGGTCTCGTGAACCTGGGCGCGGAAGCGCTGGGGATCATGCCGCTCTTTTTTGCCCCCTTTGGCCTCCCCGGCTGGGTGGGTGGCGCCGTGCACCTGATGCAGCTTGCGCTTCTGGGCGCTGCCTACTGGGCTCTCCACGCCGCCGGTGCCGAACGCACGCCACGCCTGTGGCTTGCCACCCTGATCGGCGCCTATATTGCCCTGCCCTACCTGACGGCGCCGCTCGATTCTCTTCAGCTCAGCCTCTTGTGCACCAGCCTTTTCCTTTTCGGCCTGGCGACGGTGCATCGCGTGGGGACGGTGACCCCGGTTGCCGGCTGGCTGATTTCGCCCATGCTGGCCATTGTGGGCTTCAGCGCCACGATGGGCCTTGTCCTCACCGCAGCCTATACGCCGCCTTTTGCCCTGATCCAGGGGCAGAACGCAGCCCCTGCCGCTGCCGCTTAGGGCAAGGTTACCCGCAGGTGCCCTCTTGCCAGACCCCGTCCAGACCGCCATCTGGGCGGGGTCAGCGCATGCCGGAGACCCCATCATGACCAAAATCCTCAAGATCGACGTCTTTACCGATGTGGTCTGCCCCTGGTGCCTCGTGGGCTCGGCCCGGCTGGATCAGGCCATTGCCAGGCTCCCCGAAGACATCGAGGTCGTGGTGGAAAACCACCCCTTCTATCTCGACCCCACGGTTCCGCCCGAGGGCGTCGATGTGGGCGAGATGCTCAAGCAAAAATATGGACGCGACCCGAAGGAGATGTGGGAGCGCGTCGAAAGCGAAGCGCGCAAGGCCGGCATCGAACTCGATCTCAGCCGGCAGCCGCGCATGTTCAATACCGCCAAGGCGCATACCATCACGCGCCTGTCCAAGGCCAATGGCAACCAGCATGAACTGGCCAATGCCATTGCCGAGGCCTATTTCCTCGAGCACCGCCAGATCAACGACGACAATGTGCTGGCCGATATTGCCGCCGAGTTCGGCTGGGATCGCGGCGATGCGCTGGACGCCATCAATGACGAGCATGAACTGGGCGTGACCGCGCAGCTGGCGACCAGCGCCGCCGAGCAGGGCATTCGCGGCGTGCCCTTCTTTGTCTTCGCCGAGAAATACGCCCTGTCGGGCGCACAGCCCGACGAGGTGTTCGCCCAGGCGCTCGAAAAGACCATTTCCGAACTCTGACAGCGCCGCATCCGGCTGCTATAGCTGGATAAAGATTCGCGCCGAGGACCGGGAAAGTGAAGCTGCTGCGCCGTATCGTGATCGCCGTGCTGCTGGTGGCGGTCCTCGCCTATGGCGGCATCGTGGGCTACATGTTTTTCAACCAGCGGGCGCTGCAATATGCGCCGGACGGGCCGGTCCTGGCGCTGGCAGAGACGGGCCTGGCCAATGCGCAGGACATCGCCCTGCCCTCTGGCGACGGGGTGATCAACGGCTGGTATCAGGCGCCGCGCGCCGGCATGCCGCTCATTATCTATTACAAGGGCAATGCCCGCAGCTTCAGCGAAGAGCATGAGCGCTTCGAGCGGTTCGTGGCCGAGGGCTATGGCTTTGTGGCCTTCGATTATCGCGGCTTTCCCGCCTCGCCCGGCACCATCAGCCAGGACAATGTCCTTGCCGACGCGCTCACCGCCTATGACTGGGCGGCCCAGCAGGGCGCGCCCATCCTGATCTGGGGCCGCTCGCTCGGCACGGGTCCGGCCACTTATGTCGCGAGCCAACGCGACGCCAAGGCGCTGCTGCTCGAAACCCCGTTCCTCTCCGCCGTCACCGTGGCGGGTGAGCGTTATCCCTTCCTGCCGGTGGGCCTGGTCATGCAGGACCAGTTTCCCAACAACGTCTGGATCAAGGACGTGAGCGAGCCGGTGCTGATCGCCCATGGCACGGCCGATGCGACCATCGACGTCACCAATGGCGAGCGCCTTTATGCGCTGGCGCCCAACCCGTTTGAACTCTGGATCGTGCCGGGGGCGGACCATTCCGACCTCTGGGCCGCCGGGATCTGGGAGCGCGCGCGGCCCTTCTTCGAGAAAGCCATCGCTCCGTGACCGCTTCCGCTCCGGCGGGCATGAGCGCACGCCGCACGGCCATTATCGGCGGCCTGATGGTCGCCACCGGCCCCCTCAGCCTGACGCTTTATGCCCCGGCCCTGCCCACCATTGTCGAAGCCTTTGGCACGACCGAGGCTGCCGGCAAGCTGACGCTGACCGTGTATTTCGCCGCCTTTGCCATTGCGCAGTTGATCTGCGGTCCGTTGTCGGACCGCTTCGGGCGCCGCGGCGTGGGCATGGCGTTTTTCGGCATCTATGTGCTGGGGAGCCTGGTTTCCGCCATCGCCCCGACGCTCGAAGTGCTGTTCCTCGGCCGTTTTATCCAGGGTTTCGGCGTGTCGGCGGGCGTGGCGCTGTCGCGGGCCATGGTGCGCGACCAGTTCACCGGCGCCGAAGCGATCCGCATCCTCACCATGATCAACCTGATCCTGACCGTGACACCGGCTGTTGCTCCCACGCTGGGCAGCGTCATCCTGCTTGTGGGTAACTGGCATCAGATGTTCGTGGTCATGGCCGGGTTCGGGCTCGCCATCCTGGCGCTGCTGGGCACCAGCGCCCGCGAAACGCTGCCGCCCGCGGCGCGCATTCCCTTCCGCCCCGACGTCATCCTGCGCAACTACCGGATGCTGCTGACGGCACCCGACTTCCTCATGCCCTCGCTGCTGCTCTGCCTGACCTTTGCCGGGTTCCACGGCTTTACCGCGCTCCTGCCCTTCATCATCATTGGCGAATTGGGCATGAGCCCGTTCCAGTTTGCCTTGGCCATGCTGGTACAGACCGCGTCCTTCATTCTGGGCAACCTGACCGTGGGCTATCTGGCAAGCCGCATGCATACCGACCGGCTGACGGTGATCGCGCTGGCCCTCCTGGCGCTGAGCGCCTTGGGCTTTGCCATCCTGCCCAACCTCTTCCCCACCTCGGTGGTCGCCATCATGGCGCCGGTCGGGGTCTGGATGGTGGGGCTCGCCTTTATCAGCCCCAATGCCACGGCGGCGGCCATGGCCGGCTTTGGCGCCATTGCGGGCGCAGCGGGGGCGCTGACCGGCTTTTTCCAGATTGGCGGCGGCTTCATCGGCTCACTGGCCGCCGGCACCCTGTTCCCCGATGCGCGGACAGCGCTCAGCATCCAGCTGCCGGTCATGGCCCTGCTGGCCATCGGCGTGGCCGTGCTCGACCGCCGGCGCCGCAGGGCCTGATCCGAAAGCGCTAACAGAAAACGCACAAACAAAAACGCCGCCCACAAGGGACGGCGTCTTCAAACATTCAAAGCGATCCGAGCTTAGCTACGGCCACCGGCTGCAGCGGCCGGACGACCCGGAGCTGCTGCGATGCCGCCTTCGCGCTGAGCGCGCTTGCGGGCCAGCTTGCGGGCGCGGCGCACAGCCTCGGCCTTCTGGCGAGCCTTCTTCTCAGAGGGCTTCTCATAATAGTTGCGAAGCTTCATCTCGCGGAAAACGCCTTCGCGCTGCAGCTTCTTCTTCAGTGCGCGCAGCGCCTGGTCAACATTGTTATCGCGAACGACTACTTGCAAAGGTCAACCGCCCTTTCAAAGCTTGGCAAATTGTTTGGATGAAAGCGAAGGGACCAAAAAAGCCACTCCGCCGACCAGCCGAGCCGGTCACCGTGGCGGGGTCTATAGCCCAAGAATCCCCGCCTGTCCACACTCGCAAGGGGAAAATTGCGGGCATCTTGCCGGTTTGCTGCGGTTTGGCTACGGCTTTTGTCCCCGCACAGGAGCCTATCATGGATCAGCCCCTCGTTCTCGTCCCCGGCCTGCGCTGCGATGGCTACCTTTATGCGCCGCTGATTGCCCAGCTCCCCGAAAGCGTGGCCTCTGTGGTGGCCGATGTCTCGCGCGACGAGTCCATCGCCGCCATGGCCCGCCGCATTCTGGCCGCCGCCCCCCAGCGCTTTGCCCTCGCGGGCCTGTCCATGGGCGGCTATGTGGTGCTCGAAATGATCCGGCAGGCGCCCGAGCGCATCACCCACCTAGCGCTGTTCGATACCAATGCTCGGGCGGACACGGAGGAAAAGAAAGAGGCGCGGCGCGCGGAAATGGACCTCGTGCTGCAGGGCAAGGCGGCGCTGGTCTCGCGCCTGTCGCTGCCCAATCTCGTTGCCCCCGCCCATCTCGAGGGCCCCATCGCCGAAGCGGTGCACGACATGGCGATGCGGGTGTCCGACCAGACCTATCTGCGCCAGCAGACGGCCATCATGGGCCGCATCGATTCCCGGCCCTTCCTTGGGGATATTGCCGTGCCCACGCTGGTGGGCGTAGGCGCCGAGGACAAGCTCATTCCCCTGCCGCTCTCCGAGGAAATGGCCGGCATGATCGCGGGCGCTGAGCTTGCTGTCTTCCCTACCGCCGGCCACGTGCCGACGCTGGAAAACCCGGTGGCGGTCGCCGCTGCGATGAAGCGGTGGTTGGGGCGGTAAGGACGAAGGCTCCATCACCCGGCCTACGGCCAACCTCTCCCCAGAGGGGAAGGTGGGGTGCTCACGGGGCTTGAATGCGTCAGCACCCCCTCCGAGCTGCGCTAAGGCCCTTCGGGCCAAGCTGCACGTGCCTCCCCCGTCGAGGGGGAGGTGTGGGCCGGTGATCGGGACTGCTCAGGAGAATTTTGCCGAGCCGGTGGGCTGCTATGCCCGCACGATCGTGTTGATATGGCCCATCTTGCGGCCCGGACGGGCTTCGGCCTTGCCGTAGAGGTGCGGCTGAGTATCGCCGTCGAGGCCGGAGGGCACGATGTCGACTTCGTCGCCGACAAGGTTCTGCATCACCACATCGGCCATGCGGCGCGGATCGCCCAGCGGCCAGCCGGCAATGGCGCGGATATGCTGCTCGAACTGGTCGGTGAGGCACACCGCTTCCGTCCAGTGGCCGGAATTGTGCACGCGCGGGGCGATCTCGTTGACCAGAAGCGTCGGGCGCTCGCCCGGCACGACGAAGAATTCGACCCCCAGCACGCCGACATAGTCGAGTGCCACGACGATGACCTTGGCCAGCATCTGCGCGTGCTTTTCAACGCCCGGCGGAATGCTGGCGGGGACCGTCGAGGTATGGAGGATGTGGTGGCGATGCACATTCTCGGCCGGATCGAAAGCCCGCACCGTGCCATCGAGGCCGCGCGCCACCACGACGGAGATTTCCTTCTCGAACGGCACAAAGCCTTCGAGCACCAGCGGATGGGGCGCAAGGTCGTTGAAGGCCGCCTCGGCGTCGCCAGCTTCTCGGAGGACGCGCTGGCCCTTGCCGTCATAACCCAGCCGCGTCGTCTTGAGCACGGCCGGCAGGCCGAGATCGCTCACCGCCTGATGCAGCTCTTCGAGACTGTGCACAGCCCGATACGGCGCGACTGGAATGTTCTTGGAGGCCAGAAAGGATTTTTCGGCGAGCCGGTCCTGCGAAATGGCCAGCGCATTGGCACCGGGACGCAGTGGCTTCAAGCCGGCCAGCACCTCCGCCGTGGCGGCAGGGACATTCTCGAATTCATAGGTGACCACGTCGACCTGATCCGCAAAGGCCCTGAGCGCCTCGACATCGTTATAGGCGGCAACGGTCTTGAACGGGGTCACGTCGAAAGCCGGGCTCTGCGGATCGGGGCAGTAGATGTGCGACTTCAGCCCCAGCTTGGCTGCGGCCAGCGCCAGCATGCGTCCAAGCTGCCCCCCGCCCAGAATGCCGATGGTGGAGCCGGGAGCGAGCGGAGAAGATGTGTCGGTCAAGGGACTACTCGAGATCGGACGGGAATTGCGGCACGGCGGCGGTCTGGCGGGCGCGATGGGCTTCCAGTCGCTCGGCCAGTTCATCATCGCCCAGCGCCAGCACGGAAGCGGCCAGGAGCGCTGCATTGATGGCGCCGGGTTCGCCGATGGCCAGCGTACCCACCGGGATGCCGCCGGGCATCTGGACGATGGAATAAAGGCTGTCCATGCCGCTCAAGGCCTTGGAGCGCACCGGCACGCCAAAGACAGGCAGGGTGGTCATTGAGGCGATCATGCCGGGCAGATGGGCGGCCCCGCCAGCCCCGGCAATGATGACCTTGATCCCCTCGGCCTTGGCATTGGTGGCAAAATCCACCATGCGCTCGGGCGTGCGATGCGCCGAAACGATGCGCGCCTCATATTCGACTTCAAGGGTTTCGAGGGTTTCAGCGGCCAGCCGCATGGTGGGCCAGTCCGATTGGCTGCCCATGACGATGGCGACCGGTGGCTTGAGCATGGAATTTCCCCCATCCCGCTCTGCAAAGCGCGGCATTAGCGCAAATCGGGCGACGACTCAAGGCGGGGACGGCGTTGGCGAAGCCCCCGATTGCCACAATGCTGCCTCAAGCGATGATGTCGGGAAGCAGGATATTCTCCAGTTGCACGATCCGGTCCTTGAGCGCGAGCTTGCGCTTCTTGAGACGCTGGATGAGCATCTGGTCGGCATAGTGGGACTGCATCAGGGTCTGGATGGCCGCGTCGAGATCGGCGTGTTCCTGCCGTTTTGTCGCCAGTTCGAGCCCGAGCCGGGCTTCGTGTTCCTTGTCCAACGGCAGCATGGAAAAACGCTTTGCTGAGGCCCCGATCATCCTTGGTTAACCGATCACGGATCGTTTTGCACCAGATTTCCGGAGCCGGTCCGAACGGCGTCGACAAAGCGTGAAATATTTGTGACGATACCCCCGTCCACAAAGCTGAAAGGAGTTCTTTATGACGACTGAAGGCCACATCGCAGCGCTCGAACGGCGCCACCAGGAACTGGACCGCAAGATTCAAGCCGAAATGCAGAATCGCCAGTTCGACGACCTGATGGTCTCCGCGCTCAAGCGTCGCAAACTCGAAGTGAAGGACGAACTGGCAAAGCTCCAGGGCATGACGCGGCAATAGGACACCGCCCGACCGATACCGGTCCTGGAGGGTCACGGCATAGGCTGCGACCCTTTTTTATGCCCGGATTTCCGCGGCAGAGCGCCATTCGGCCGCCTCGAAATCCCTAGGATTAACACCCTCTTAAGCCCCGGACGGCATCGTCATCCCAAAACGGCACACGATTCGTGGCCGGGACGGTTGAACGGTTTGGGACGGGTATGACGCGGGTTCTTGTTGTCGATGATGATCCGGTGCAACTGCGCCTGACGGCAGAGGTGGCCAATCGCGCCGGCTTCAAGCCGCTGACGGCCACCGGGGGCGAACAGGCACTCGACATCCTGCGCGGCGACCGGCAGATCGGCGCCATGATCCTCGACCTCGTCATGCCCGATCTCGACGGCATGGGCGTGATGGATGTGATGCGCCGCGAAGGCATCACCACCCCGGTCATCATCCAGACCGCCAATGCCTCGCTCGAAACCGTGGTTTCGGCCATGCGGCAGGGCGCGGCGGACTATTTCGTCAAGCCGGTCTCCCCCGAGCGGCTGGTGATTTCGCTACGCAACGCCATGAAGCTCGATGCGCTCGAGGCCACGATCCGCGCCAACAATGCCAGGCGGAGCGGCACCTTTACCCAGGCCGACATGATTGCCAGCGCGCCGGCCATGGCGCGGGTGCTGTCGCTTTGCGCCAAGGCCGCCAAGAGCACGATCCCCGTGCTGATCGAGGGGGAAACCGGAGTCGGCAAGGAACTGGTGGCGCGCATTATCCAGGGGTGCGGCGACCGGGCCGGCAAGCCCTTTGTCACCGTCAATTGCGGGGCCATTCCTCCGAACCTAGTGGAATCGGTGCTTTTCGGGCATCGCAAGGGCGCCTTCACCGGGGCCGTGGCGGACCAGCCGGGCAAGTTCAGCGAAGCCCATGGCGGCACGCTCTTTCTCGACGAAGTGGGAGAATTGCCCCCTGACGTGCAGGTCAAGCTCCTGCGCGCGCTGCAGGATGGGGAGATCGAGCCGGTGGGCGCAGCGCGGACCGAAAAGGTCAATGTGCGGGTGATCTCGGCCACCAACCGGCGTCTGCTCAACCTCGCCAAATCAGGGGAATTCCGCGAGGATCTCTATTACCGGCTCAACGTCTTTCCCATTTACGTGCCGCCGCTGCGCGAGCGCATGGAAGACCTGTCGGCGCTGGTGGATCATTTCATTGCCCGCTTCTCTGCAGAAACCGGACGGCGCGTCCTGGGTCTTTCCCCTGCCGCAATGGAACTGCTAGCCGGCTATGACTGGCCGGGCAATATCCGCCAGCTGGAAAACACCGTTTACCGGGCCATCGTGTTGTCCGACGGCGCTTTCCTTGAAACGCAGGACTTTCCGCAGATCGTCGCGCAGTCGGCCGGACGGCAAGAAGCCATGCGGCTGGTCGAGCAGAGCCCTGCTCCTTCCGCCCCGGTTCACATCGACGCTGCCGCTGCCCGGCCACGCATCGAAATCATCCAGACCGGCGCACCTGACCGGTTTCTGGACGCGCAGGGGGAAGTCCAGCCCCTGGCCGAGATCGAACGCGCCGCCATCGAATTCGCCATTGCCCATCATGGCGGGCGCATGTCGCGCGTCGCCCGGGCGCTGGGGATCGGGCGCTCGACGCTCTATCGCAAGCTGCACGAATATGGTTTGGCCGAAGGGTTGATCAACGACGCCGCCTGAAACAGAAAGGGCCACCGGAAATCCGGTGGCCCTTTTGCTTTGCGGTTTCGGCCGGCTCAGAACTTGTAGTTGATGCCGGCGCGGATGACCGAGAAATTGTGCCCCACATCGCGGTCGCCCACGGGCAGGCCGTTATAGGCCTGGCTGCCGAGGTCGACATAAAGATACTCGGCCTTGAGGCTGAGATTGGGAGTGGCCTGGGCTTCAAGGCCAAGACCGGCGGTCCAGCCGAAGTGATTGGCGGCGGTGGAGGACAGCACGCCATTGTCCGTTGAGGTCGTGCCGCGGCCGAAGGCGGCGCCCACGGTGGCATAGGGCATGACCGGACCGACCGGCACGCCGACGCGCAGACGGCCGGTGCCCAAGAGGTCGATCTTGCTGCTGAAAGTGCCGAAGGCGCCCGCTGGCTCGCTATAGCCGATATTGGCCCAGGCCAGATCGGCTTCCGCACCGACCACGAAGCCACCCAGATCCATGTTATAGCCAGCCTGGCCACCCAGGGTCCAGCCATTGGAATTGTTGTCGACCGTGCCGACCGGCAGCGCCGGATCATTGGCCGTATTGCCCCAGCCGAAGCCGCCACTGATGCCGGCGTAAAAACCGCCCCAGCTGGACACGGAACTGCCCGAATAGATCGGCGACGGAGCCGTGTTGTTCCAGCCAAGGTCAGCCGCCAGGGACGGAACGGAAAATGCGATGAGCGCGCCAAGCGCGATGCCGGAACGTTTCATAACGCCTCGCCAAGAATAGGTTAGTGCCAAGGCGCAAAGTCTCTCCAATTTCTTAAGCTTTGGGTAAGCAATGTGGTTAACGCGGGTGGTTTTGCGCGCGCTGGCGTCGATGTGATCGGGCCGGGCCCGAGACTGGCTCAGCGCAACCGGAATTCGATCGGGACGACCAGCGTGCGCTTGGCGGCGCTAAGCCCCTCGGGCGGGGTGGGCACGGGTGAAGCGCGCCCGATCAGGCTCCGGACGGCACCGTCGAGGCTGGCATGGCCTGACGACCCTGCGATTTCCGACGACAGTACCCGACCCGTTGCGTCGATGGAAAAGCGCAGCGTCACGACGCCCTCGATGCGGCTGCGCTGGGCATCGGCAGGATAGTCCCGGAAGCGATAAAGATGGTTCACCACCCGACCCTGCCAGGCGCGCTCGTCGGCGGCGGAAACACCTGTCGCGGGCGTTTGAACTGCCGGTTCGGCCGATGGCGCTGACTGGGCTGGATTTGCTGTTGACCGCTGCGGTGCAACGGGCTGCCGCAAGGTGGCCGGGGTCGCGGCGCGCGACGCCATGAGTTCGGGGCTCGGCAAGACGGGAATGGGAACGCTCACCGTTGGCGGCGCCGGTTCGGCAGGCCCAGGTGGCGGTTCCTCGACCTCGGCAGGAAGCGCGGGCTGTGGAGGGGCCGGCGCGGGCTCTGGTGGCTCCGGAATAGGAGCGGGCGGCTCGGGCTCCGGCTCCGGCTCCTGCACGACTTGCGGTGCGGGCTGCGGCTCTGCCACGACGGCCTCGGCGACCAGTTCGACCGTGAGCGGTGCGAAACTATTCAGCTGCCCTGCATTTTGCGGCGACTGCCGCCACAGCCAGCCGAGCCCCGCGGCAAAGGCCAGACCGACAACGCCGACGGCGAGCGACCAGCGCAGCACATCTGCAAACCCGGAACGAGGCAATGCATCGGCATTGCGCGCCTCCGGGTTCATGGCGTGGTCGCAGCGCCTGTGCGGCTTTCCAGCCCCACCAGCGCCACGCTGGTATAGCCGCCATCGCGCAGAAGATTGAGGAGTTCCATGAGCTCGCCATAGGGCACAGAAGCATCGGCGCGCACGAAAATCCGCGCGTCGTCGTCTCCATCGACAAGCGCATCCAGTGCCGCCGCAAGCTCGGTGCGCGCCACGGGCTCATTGCCAAGGCTGAGTGCGAGGTCAGGCCCAAGTGTGACGTAAACGGGGTTCTCGGGCGGCGGCTGTACAGCGGCAGTTGATGCGGGCAGATCGACCGGCATATCGACCGTCGCAAGCGGCGCGGCCACCATGAAAATGATGAGCAGGACCAGCATGACGTCGATGAACGGGGTCACGTTGATGTCGTGCTGTTCCTCGACGGCATTGTCCTCCGCCTCCGTCCAGCGCGCTCTCATTTTGGATTAGCCGCGCGGTCAAGGTCGCGCGACACGAGCCGCTCCAGCCCGGCCGAAATGTCGGCCAGCGACTGGCGGAAAGCCGCATTGGTACGGGCGAAAATGTTGTAAAAGATCACAGCCGGAATGGCGGCCACAAGGCCCATAGCCGTGGCCAGAAGAGCCTCGGCGATACCCGGAGCGACCACGGCCAGATTGGTGGTCTGCGCTTCGGAAATGCCGATAAAGGCATTCATGATGCCCCAGACCGTGCCGAAGAGGCCGATGAAGGGAGCCGTGGCGCCAATCGTGGCGAGAAGGCCCGTACCCAGAGCCAGTCGGCGAGCGGCCTCGGCCTGCAGGCGCGTGAGACGGGAATGAACCCGATCGAGCAGGCCGGATCCGCCATCGGCGCCCACGAGTTCCCGCGAGAGCCGCACTTCGACTTCGGCAGCCGTGATCAGCCACATGGACGCGCCGCGCGTGCCTGCCGCCGAAATGGCCTCTTCAAGCGTCCTGGCATTGGCAACATAGGGCGCCATGCGGCGCAGATCGGCCCTGGCGACAAGGGTTTCGACGCCCTTGGCGAGAAACACGACCCAGGTGACGAAGACGCAGCAGGCCAGCCCGATCATGACCGATTTGACCACGATATCGGTGTCTTCAAACATGGAGCGGATGGACAGGTCATGCGGGCGCAGAGCCTCGCCCGCGGCGCCCCCATCCTGCGCAAAAGCCACGCCGAAGAGAACCGCGGCGGCGACGATACCGCCGCTGACGCCACGCAGAACTGGGAAGAGATGGGCCATGCGCGCGATCCGAAAAGGACGGCCCGGCCTCGCGGGCCCGGCCTAGAAACGGGCCTTGGCACCGAGGTAGAAGGTGCGCCCGGCCGTGTTGACGTCGAGGATTTCCTTGTATTGGGCGTCGAGGAGATTTTCAACGCGCCCATAAAGCTCGACCTGCTCGCTGACCTTGTAGCTCAGCCCCGCATTGACCACGGCGTAAGACGGCAAGGTGACATCTGTATAGGGAAAGCTCGAAAAATCGGTATCGAGCATGTCGCCGTTGAGGACAACCTCGCCATGGAGGCTGAGCGGAATTTCGGGGAAGTCATAGGCCATGGTGAGCCCGGCCATGTGCATGGGGCGGCGGATTTCGCGGCTGCCATCGGCATTGCGCGCATCGGTGTAGGTATAGCTCGCGCCCAGGCGCAGCCCCTCGATCACCCTGAGCGTTGCCGAGAGCTCCACACCCTGCCGCGTGCTGATCCCCGGATCATTGGTGACCGTGCTGACCGGCACATAGACCGGGGTGATTTCGTTTTCGAGGTTCTGGTTGAAATAGGTCGCGTCGAGAACAACGACGCCATCCCATAGCGCCTGCTCGACGCCCACGTCCCAGCCAAAGCTGGTTTCCGGCAGCAGGCCCGGATTACCCACGTAGGAGCCCGGGATATAGCCGAACTGGTCGTAGAAATTGGGATTGGTCGAGCCGGTACCGACAGACGCATGCAGCTTTGTACCGGTGTCGGGCACCTGCCAGGCGCCGCTGACACTATACGTGGTCGCATCGGCGAAGCGGTCGTTGAAGTCGTGTCGCAGGGCCGCCGTCAGGTGGAACTGATCTAGGAACGTGCCGCGATATTCCCCGATCAGCGAATGGGTGAGCCGGTCCTGCGGATCAAGCTGGCTGGGGTCGAAAATGCCGGCCGACGGCAATTGCCGGAAGGTCTCGTAGACCACGTCATAGCCCAGCGTCAGCTTGTGCTCGGCGTCGAGTAAGCCGGGCGTGTCGAAGCTGCGGCCGATCTGGTAGGAGCCCTTGTAGCGCTGCTCGGCAATGGCCGAATCCACGACACCCGCATTGTTGATATTGTCGCGCGAGATCGTCCCCGCGTTGAAACGGGCCGTCTGCGTCCAGAGCCCATCCTGGCTGATCCAGTCTAGGCCAAACGTACCCAGTGCTTCCTCCACCAAGGTCTCGTCCAGCGTGTCGATGACGCGGCCATAAGTGGGGCTGAGGAAATCATAGTCCGTCGCGTCGAAGTCGCCGCGCGTGCGGCCATAGCGGACGGTGCCGTCGACGGTGAGATAGGGCGTGACATCGGCCGTGAACTTTGCGCCGGCATTGACGTGGGTCGCGCCATCCAGCTCGCTGCCGAAACTGGAAATATTGAAGCCTTCGGTGTGGCGCACGGTCAGCGACACCGCGCCGTCGAAATTGTCCTGTCCGGCTTCGACCAGCGCGCTGCCCATGACGGTGCCATCGCTGCCGATCTCGCTGCCCAGCGTCACGGCTGGGCCGGAACGCGCGCCGCCCTTGGTGATGATGTTGACGACACCCGCCATGGCATTGGCGCCCCAAAAGGCGCTTTGCGGGCCGCGCAGTACTTCGATGCGCTCGATATTGGCCACCTGCAATCGACCGAAATCCACCTCGCCGGTCGATCCTTCGCTGGCCGGGACGCCATCGATCAAGACCAGTACATGATTGGCCTCTGCGCCGCGCACGCGCAGCTGCGTCATGCCGGCCGGAGGGCCGCTTTGCGAAACGGCAAGGCCGGGGATGTGCCGCAGCACGTCCGCCACATAGGAGGCCTGGCTTGCTTCGAGCTCGTCCGCGGACACGACTGTATAGGACCGGCCGATCTCGGCCTCGTCCATGGGCGAAAGCCCGCCTACAATGACGAGCGGACCCAGCACCGTTTCCTGGGCCAGCGCCATGGGCGCGACGCCACAAAGAAGCAGCGCCATGATGGATAGGAGGGGGCGTGCTGGTGTCATGGGTCTCGTCCTGCGCAATCGGCCGGCGCCGATCGCGCCGCGCCCCTGCTTTACCCTCCCCTTGCGCCGGGGGCAAAACAACATCGCCCGTTTCCCCATGCGCAAAGGGATGGGTGCCATGCATCGGCTGGATCGGCGGGCGCCGCAATGGTAAAGCCAGCCATCTCCCACACAGCCGGTCGCGGCAAAGGCATATCCATGGCACGCGATCCTTCCGCACATTACAGGCCGGCAAAAAACCGCCCCGCACTGGTGCTCGCGGCGCTGGCCCTGCTGCTGGTTGCGACTTTTCTTCTTGCCGTGTGCCTTGGCTCCACCGCCATCCCGCTCGAAACGGTGATCGCTGCGCTGACCGGACAGCCGGCGAATGGCGATCCGGATTTCGATGTGGTGCTGGCGATCCGGCTGCCGCGCGCCATCACGGCCTGCCTCGCCGGAGCAGCTTTGGGCGGTGCGGGCCTCCAGATGCAGACCCTGCTGCGCAATCCGCTGGCCGATCCCTTTGTGCTCGGCATTACCTCGGGCGCCAGCCTCGGGGTCGCGCTGGTCGTCCTCGCCTCCGGCACGGCCATTGGCGCCTTCCTCTCCTCGGGCATGGGTCTTGGCGGCGGCTTTGCCATTGTGGGGGCAGCGACACTGGGCGGGCTCGTCGTGCTGGTGCCCACGCTGGCCGTGGCAGCGCGTCTCCAGAACCCGTCCACCGTTCTGATCTTCGGCGTCATGATGGGCTATGCAGTCTCGGCTTTTGTGACGCTGCTGGTGGCCGGCGCTGCGCCAGACCAGTTGCAGCGCTGGATCGCCTGGGGCTTTGGCTCCTTCAGCGCCGTTACCTGGCGCGACCTGCCGGTGCTAGGCGGGGTGATCGGGCTGGGACTTCTCGTCGGCCTCCTCACCATCAAACCGCTCAATGCGCTGCTGCTGGGCGAGAGCTATGCGCGCTCGATGGGCGTCAACACCGGCCTCATGCGGCTTCTCACCATGGGCAGCGCGTCGCTGCTGGCAGGGGCCGTCACCGCCTTTTGCGGCCCGATCGGCTTTCTCGGCGTCGCCGTGCCGCATGTCGCGCGCTCGCTGCTGCGCACCTCCGACCATGGTCATCTGGTACCTGCCGTCATTCTCCTTGGCGCGCTCACCGCGCTTGTGGCGCAGCTGGTGTCCATTCTGCCCGGCCAGGTCGGCATCCTGCCGCTCAACGCGGTGACGGCGCTGATCGGCGCGCCTGTCGTCGCCTACGTCATCTTGCGGTCCCGGCGCGGAGCCTTTGTCGGATGACCCCGATACTCACGGCGCGCGACCTTTCCATCGGCTATCGTCGTCGCCCGCCGCTTTTGGCCGGCCTCGACCTGGCCGTGGCGCCGGGCGAAGTGGTCTCGGTGCTCGGGGTCAACGGCATCGGCAAGTCGACGCTGCTGCGCACCCTTTCGGGCATGCAGCCGCCGCTACGGGGCGCGGTCAGCCTCGGGGGACGTGACCTCGCCAGCCTCTCACGGCAGGAACGGGCGCAGAAGATCGCGGTGCTTCTGACCGAACGTCTCGCCATCGGTGCGCTGAGCGTCCAGCGCCTCGTGGAACTGGGGCTTTACCCGCATGTGGGCTGGACCGGCACGCTGACCGAAGCGGACCGGCAGAGCGCTGCCGAGGCTCTGGTGGCCGTCGGCGCGGAGCATCTGGCCTCGCGCGATATCAATGAACTTTCCGACGGCGAGCGGCAACGGGTGATGATCGCCCGCGCCCTGGCCCAGCGGCCCGCCGTGCTGGTGCTCGATGAACCTGCCGCCTTTCTCGATGTGGTGGCGCGGGTCGAGATGATGGCCATGCTGCGCACCCTGGCGGATGAGCGCGGCGTGGCCGTCGTGCTCTCGAGCCACGATCTCGAACTCTCCCTGCGCACCGCCGACACGATCTGGCTGATCCAGCGCGATGGGCAGATGCACACGGGCAAGCCCGACACCCTCCTGGGCGATGGCAGCCTTGAACGAGCCTTTTCCAGCGCACGCGTGACGTTCCACCCGGGCACGCGCAGCTTTGAATTGCGCGATGATGGGAGCAATCGATGATCCGCGGCACCAAGCCCCTGCTTGCCCTCGCAGCCGCCTTGATCCTCTGCAGCTCGGCGTGGGCCGCTCCCGCAATGGATGAGGCGGGCTGCGCCACGGCGTTCGACCCGGCGGCGGACTATTTTCCCGAAAAGACCCAGGTCGAATTTTCGGACAATTTCGACGTGGCCTATTTCGGGCACTACAGGCTCGTGACCGTGGCCCAGCCCTATCCCGGCGGTGCGGCGGCAACCTATGTGCTGGTGCAGTGCGGCACGCCGGAGCCCGATCTGGACCCCGAATTGGCCGACGCCCCGCGCATCACCATTCCGGTGCAGTCGCTCTTTGCCGGCAGCACCGCGCAGAGCCCGGCCCTCGCGGCACTGGGTGCGCTTTATGTCGTGACCGGCGTGGCGCAGGCGGATTTCTTCGCGACGCCGGACATGCTGGCGCATATCGAGGCGGCCGGGGTGGTCGACTACCAGTCCTCCGGCATCATCGACATCGAAACCGTCGTCGCCGCCCGCCCGGACGTCGTCATGGCCGGGGGTAGCGCTGAAGCCGAACTGGGCCGGATCGCCGCCGCGGGCATTCCCGTGGTGCAATATGCCGATTGGCTCGACACGTCCCCGCTCGGACGGGCCGAATGGGTCAAGTTCATGAGCCTTTTCCTCAATCGGGAAGCCGAGGCCAATGCGGTCTTTGCCGACGTGGCCGAACGCTATCGGGCGGGCGCAGCGCTGATCGACGACCTGCCCGATGATGCAAAACCCGCCGTCCTCAGCGGGCAGGCCTTTGACGGCATCTTTTACGCCGCGGGCGGGCAATCCTTCATGGCCCAACTGATTGCAGATGCCGGTGGGCGCTACGTCTTTGCCGATGATACCTCAACCGGCAGCATCCAGATCGGCGACATGGAGCGGCTGATGGCCCGCGCCCGAACCGCCGACGTCTGGGTGCAGGCCGCCATGACCTATTCAACGCTCGCCGATATCACCGACGAGGACCCGCGCCTTGCCGCCATTCCCGCGGTCGGCGCCGGAAATGTCTGGGCCCCGGACCTGCTCAAGGGGCCCAATGGGGGCGTCCAGTTTTACGAACTGGGCAATCTACGGCCAGATCTGGTGCTGATGGACCTCATTGCCATTCTCCATCCCGAGCGCGTGCCGGGGCACGACATGGTGTTCAATCGCAGGATTGCGGCGGACTGAGCCGAAGTTTCAAACCCGCCTTGCGCCCACCACATGCGGGGGCGGGTTTCTTTTGCACAAGGCACTCGCTAAAAGGCCCGCAACACTTTCGAGGTCATCATGCCGGTCGTCCCCTCCCCCAGCCGCAAGGTTCTGGAACAGCTTGCCCACGAGCGCATCCTCATTCTGGATGGCGCCATGGGCACCCAGATTCAGGGTCTGGGCCTGTCGGAAGACGATTTCATCGGCCATGGCTCGGGCCATGCCTGCCGGCACCATTCCGACCATCCGCAGAAGGGCAATAACGACCTTCTGATCCTCACCCAGCCCGAGGCGATCGAGGAGATCCACTTCAAATACGCCATGGCCGGGGCGGATATCGTCGAGACCAACACCTTTTCCGCGACCACCATCGCCCAGGCCGATTACGGCATGGAGCAGGCGGTTCATGATCTCAATGTCGAAGGCGCGCGCATTGTGCGCCGGGCGCTGGATCGGGCCACCGCCATCGACGGCAAGCCGCGATTTGTCGCCGGCGCGGTCGGCCCGACCAACCGCACCGCTTCGATCAGCCCGGATGTGAACAATCCCGGCTATCGCGCCGTGACCTTCGAGGACCTGCGAAAGGCCTATTCCCAGCAGGTCAATGGCCTCATCGAAGGCGGCGCCGACGTCATTCTCATCGAAACCATCTTTGATACGCTCAACGCCAAGGCCGCCGTCTTTGCCTGCCTCGAAGCCTTCGAGCGCACCGGCATTGCCTTGCCGATGATGATTTCCGGGACCATTACCGACGCCTCCGGACGAACCCTCACCGGCCAGACCCCGACCGCCTTCTGGCATTCGGTGCGTCACGCGCGCCCCTTTACCGTCGGCCTCAATTGCGCGCTTGGCGCGGAAGCCATGCGCCCGCATATGGCCGAGATCGCCGCCGTGGCCGACACCTTCACCTGCGCCTATCCCAATGCCGGCCTGCCCAATGCCTTCGGCCAGTATGACGAAGGTCCCGAAGATACCGCCCGGCAGCTGGGGGAATTCGCCCGCGAGGGCCTCGTCAATGTCGTGGGCGGCTGCTGCGGCACCACCCCCGACCATATTCGCGCCATTGCGGACGCCGTTGCCGGCATCCCGCCACGAGTGATCAATTGACCCGTTATCTGCGCCTATCCGGCCTTGAGCCCTTCGTCCTCACGCCCGACATTCCCTTCGTCAATATCGGCGAGCGGACCAATGTCACCGGCAGCGCCCGCTTCCGCAAACTGGTCACGGCGCGCGACTATACAGCCGCTCTGGCCGTGGCCCGCGACCAGGTCGAAAACGGCGCCCAGATCATCGACATCAACATGGATGAGGGACTGATCGACTCCAGGGCGGCCATGGTCGAGTTCCTCAACCTCATCGCCTCCGAGCCGGAAATCGCCCGCGTCCCTGTCATGATCGACTCTTCCAAGTGGGAAGTGATCGAGGCTGGCCTGCAATGCGTGCAGGGCAAGCCGATCGTCAATTCGATCTCGCTCAAGGAAGGTGAAGAGCAGTTCCGCCATTATGCCGACCTGTGCCTGGCCTATGGCGCCGCCGTCGTCGTCATGGCCTTTGACGAACAGGGTCAGGCCGATACCTACCAGCGCAAGATCGACATCTGCGCCCGCGCCTATCGCATTCTGGTCGAGGACATCGGCTTTCCACCCGAAGACATCATTTTCGACCCCAATGTCTTCGCCATCGCCACCGGGATCGAAGAACACGACAATTACGGCGTCGACTTCATCGAAGCGACCCGCTGGATCCGCCAGAACCTGCCCCATGCCCATGTGTCGGGCGGCGTGTCCAACCTCTCCTTCAGCTTCCGCGGCAATGAGCCGGTGCGCGAAGCCATGCATGCCGTCTTCCTCTACCACGCCATCAAGGCGGGAATGGATATGGGCATCGTCAATGCCGGCCAGCTCGCCGTCTATGACCAGATCGACCCCGAACTACGCGAGGCCTGCGAGGATGTGGTCCTCAACCGCAAGCCCAAGGCCGGCGGCACGGCGACCGAGCGCATGCTGGACATTGCCGAGCGCTTCAAGGGCGGCGCGCGCGAGGAAAAGGTCCGCGATCTGGCCTGGCGCGAATGGCCGGTCGAAAAGCGCCTCGAACATGCGCTGGTCAATGGCCTCACCGAATTCATCGAGGAAGACACCGAACAAGCGCGCCTGGCTGCCGAGCGCCCGCTCCATGTCATCGAAGGCCCGTTGATGGCCGGCATGAATGTGGTCGGCGACCTCTTCGGCGCCGGCAAGATGTTCCTGCCCCAGGTGGTCAAATCCGCCCGCGTGATGAAGCAGGCCGTGGCCGTGCTGCTGCCCTATATGGAGGCCGAAAAGGCCGCCAATGGCGGAGATGGTCGCCAGTCCGCCGGCAAGGTGCTGATGGCAACGGTTAAGGGCGACGTGCACGACATCGGCAAGAACATCGTCGGCGTTGTTCTTGCCTGCAACAATTACGAGATCGTCGATCTTGGCGTCATGGTGCCGCCGCAAAAGATCCTCGAAACCGCGCGCGCCGAAAATGTCGACATTATCGGTCTTTCCGGCCTCATCACCCCCTCGCTCGACGAGATGGTGCATATGGCCGCCGAGATGGAGCGCGAGGGGTTTGACATTCCGCTACTGATCGGCGGCGCGACCACCTCGCGCGTCCACACCGCGGTCAAGATCGCCCCGCGCTATACGCGCGGCCAGGCCATCTATGTTACCGATGCCAGCCGCGCCGTGGGCGTGGTCAGCCAGTTGCTCTCGCCCGAAAGCAAGCCCGGTTATGTCGCCGCGATCCGTGAGGAATATGTCCAGGTCGCCGAAAAGCACGAGCGCGCCGAACTGGCCAAGCAGCGCCTGCCGCTGACGGCGGCCCGCGCCAATCCGTTCAGGATCGACTGGTCCGACTATCGCGTCAACGCGCCCAAATTCCTGGGCACGCAGGTGATCGAGAACTGGGATCTGGCCGAAATCGCCGCCTATATCGACTGGACCCCCTTCTTCCAGACCTGGGAGCTCAAGGGCGTTTATCCGCGCATTCTCGAGGATGAAAAGCAGGGCGAAGTGGCCCGCCAGCTTTTTGCCGATGCGCAGGACATGCTCAAGAAGATCATCGCGGAGAACTGGTTCAAGCCACGCGCCGTCGTCGGCTTCTGGCCGGCCAATGCCGTAGGCGATGACATCAGGCTCTTTACCGGTGAAGACCGCGCCGAAGAACTGGCCACGCTCTATACCTTGCGCCAGCAGACCTCCAAGCGTGGAGACAGCCCCAATGTTGCCCTGGCCGACTTCGTCGCGCCGGTGGGCACGCCTGATTATGTCGGCGGCTTTGTCGTTACGGCCGGACCAGAGGAAAACGACATCGCCGAGCGCTTCAAGCGCGCCAACGACGATTTCGGCTCGATCATGGTCAAGGCCCTGGCCGACCGCTATGCCGAAGCCATGGCCGAGATGCTGCATCAGCGCGTCCGCAAGGATTATTGGGGCTATGCGGCCGACGAGCCCTTCGCGCCCAACGAACTGATCGGCGAGCCCTATCGCGGCATCCGCCCGGCCCCCGGCTATCCGGCCCAGCCCGACCATACCGAGAAGGTCACGCTGTTCCGCCTGCTCGATGCCGAAGCCAATGCCGGCGTGCAGCTCACCGAGAGCATGGCCATGTGGCCCGGCTCATCGGTTTCGGGCATCTATATCGGCCATCCCAACGCCTATTATTTCGGCGTCGCCAAGGTCGAGCGCGATCAGGTGATCGACTATGCCACCCGCAAGGGCATGGACATTGCCGAGGTCGAGCGCTGGCTGGCGCCCGTCCTCAACTACTCCGCCGGTTAGGCTGCCAATAGCGCTCGCTGCCCTTGGCGGCGACGCGCGCGGCAACAAAGAAGAGGTCCGAGAGCCGGTTGAGATAGACCCGGCCCATGGCCGCCCGCTCGTCCTCCAGCAACAGCATGACCCGCTCGGCGCGGCGACACACCGTACGCGCCATATGCAGGGACGCCACCGCCGGCGAGCCGCCGGGCAGGATGAACTCCTTGAGCGGCGGCAGGTCGGCATTCCAGCGGCCCACCACCGCTTCCAGCGCCGCAACATGGGCTTCGCTCAAAACCGCATGGCCGGGCATGGAAAGCGCGCCGCCCAGATCGAAAAGATCGTGCTGGATATCGACAAGGACGCTGCGCAGGTCGCTGTCTTCCTGCTGGCTCTCGGCAAACCCGACCACGCTGTTGAGCTCGTCCACCGTACCCATCACCTCGATCAGCGCGTGGTCCTTGCGCACGCGTGAGCCATCGGTCAGCCCGGTCGTGCCGTCGTCACCGGTGCGCGTCACAATTTTCGACAGGCGGTTGCCCATGATCGGTTCCTGTTTCTAGCGGTTCGGCAGGCCATTGGCCTCGCGTTCCCGGGGGATGTTTTCGCGATTGGCCTCGACCTGGGCCATGAGCCCGAGCAGTCCCGCCCGCACCGCCTCAAGCGTTGCGGCGTGCTCGGTTTTCGAGGTCAGCGCATTGTCATTGGCCTCGTCCCAGTCCAGCGCCCATTGCATGGCGGCGAGCCATTCGTCGACATCGCCGGCAATATATTCGTTGACCGGACGGCCAACGGTCTCGCTGAGCGCCGCAAACAGCGTTTCATCTTCCGCACTGCTCTCCCCGCCGGCCCGGAGCATGAAGCGGTAGCGCAACTGGCCCGCATACATCCAGTTCGCCGCCTCCTGCCCCCTGCCCTCGGCGAGAAGCTTGGCAGCCAGCACGTAAAGCGCCGACGGGTGCAAATCGGCCGTCACCGCAGCGATTTGCGTGGTGCTCATGGCATCGAGATCGGGCGCGTCCTGCGCCGGCGCCACAGCGCTCATCATGCCGGTGAGCAGCAGGGCAAGGAACAGGGTTCGCATCTTGGTCTCTCCTCCGCCGCCGAACCACGCACGCGTCCGACCCGGCCAGCAATGCCGGACAATAGCGCGAAAACCCCACCCATGGGCACGGGCGTTGCGGCCGGGCAACAAAGACGGCTCACAACTTTGCGATCAATTGCTCCCGTTAAGGTTTGCAGAGTATTGAACATCAGCTGGCGAACCCGGTGTTCCCGCGGATTCGACACTGTTGCCAGCGCCTGCAAGGAGCCGAAATGAAGAAGGTTGTTGTCTCACTGGTTGCCCTCTTGGCAATGGCCAGCCTGGGCAGCCCGGCTCTGGCGCAGGATGTGGCCAGCCTTGAGACGAGCCGGGTGGTGATCGCGCCCGCCCAGAGTGCCCTGGCCCGGACCATCAAGTCCGGCCTGTCGGCGGCCTATTCGGGCACACGGCAGGACAGCCAGGCCTATGCCGAGGCACAGAAGCTCTATTTTCTCTATGGCGAACGCTATTTCGAGCCCATCTGGCTGAGCACCGACGCCGCCGGCAAGGTGGTGTTTTCGCCGGCAGCCGACAAGATTATTGCACTCTTCAGGAATGCCGAGGCCGAAGGTCTGCGGCCGTCCGACTATCTGACGCCCGATATCGACCTAGCCCGCGTCTTGGGCGACAGCACCGCGCTGGCAGCGCTTGAAACCGCCTTTTCGCAGGCGACCATGCGCTATGCCAACCATATCCATAATGGTCGCATCAAGCCGCAGTCGATCAGCGCCAATTTCGATATTGCGCCCAAGCCGATCAACGAGGCGGCGCTGCTCGAGCGGCTCGCCGCAAGCGATGATCCGGCCGCAATCCTGCAGGAACTGCAGCCCAAACACCCCGAATTTCTGGCGCTCAAGGCCGCCCTCGCCAATTTTGGCACCGCCGCCGCGGCCCGTCCCACCCCCATCGCCGAGGGCCCGGTGCTGCGGCCCGGCGGCTCTGACACCCGCCTTCCCGCGATCCGGAGCAGGCTGGAGCTATCCTCCGATCCCTCCAGCTATTACGACGAGACCACGGTCAATGCGGTCAAGGCCTTCCAGCAGGGACAGGGGCTCGAGGTCGACGGCATTATCGGGCCGGCCACGGTCGCGGCGCTCAATGGCGGCGCTGCCACGCGGCGCGAGGATATTCTCGCCAATATGGAACGCTGGCGCTGGATGCCCTCGGACCTGGGCGACTTCAACGTCTTCGTCAATATTCCCGAATTCCGGCTCTGGATCGACCGCAAGGGCCAGAGCGAGTTCACGACGCGCGTCGTCGTCGGCACCACCAAGAACCAGACGCCGATCTTTTCAGACAATATCCGGCATCTGGTGGTGAACCCCTATTGGAACGTGCCGTCGTCCATCATCAAGGGCGAGATCGCGCCGGCCGTGCTGGCCAATCCTGGCTATACCGACGCCAAGAACATGGACCTGCTCTATAACGGCACGCCGGTCAGCCCCTGGCAGGTGGACTGGCGGCAGGTCTCGACCACCAATTTCCCCTTCCGCGTGCGCCAGCGTCCCGGTCCGGGCAATTCGCTGGGGCAGATCAAGTTCCTTTTCCCCAACAAGCACGACGTTTATCTCCACGATACGCCGTCCAAGGGCCTGTTCTCGCGCTCCTACCGGGCTTTCAGCCATGGCTGCATTCGCGTGGAAGACCCCTTCGCCTTTGCCGACGCGCTGATGGCCAACGAGCCCAATATTTCGCGCGCATCGCTCGAAGCCATGTTTGGTCCCAATGAGAAATGGGTCAATCCGCAGACCAGGATCCCCGTGCATCTGGCCTATTTCACCGTCCGCGCCGACGCCGACGGAAGCCTGCGCAACTATGGCGACGTTTATGGCCACAACGAAAAGCTGATTGCCGCCATGGGCTTGTCCTCTGCCCTGCCGCCCACCATCGTGGCGGAAACAGAGGCGGCACCCGCGGGTGATCTCTCCCCCTGACACCAGGCGCAAACCCTTGCGGAAGCGGGCCATTAAGGTCCGCTTTACAATTTCGCCATTCTTGTGCCAGCTTTCGCCCTTAATAACAGACGCGTGAGGGGGCCGCGCTGGTCGGTTCACATCTGGTTAGCGTTAATCAAATCGCACGATTTTGACGCTAACGTCCCACCATACTGACAATGAACCGGGCAGAGTTTGGCGTGACGGGGATGGGTATTTTCACCAAGGGACGTATGGGCAGGCTTTTTGTGGCCGGCGCCATGGCCTTGACTGCGCTGCTGGTTGCCGCGCCTGCACAGGCCGCAACCGAGCGCGCGCTCTACATCCACTATACCCACACCAAGGAGACCGCGCGCATCGTCTTCAAGCGCAACGGGCAATACGTCCAGTCCGGTCTCAACGAACTCAACTATTTCCTGCGCGACTGGCGTCGCAACGAGCCCACCAAGATGGACCCGCGCCTGTTCGACCTCGTCTGGCAGGTCTATCAGGATGTCGGCGGCACCCAGCCCATCCACGTGGTCTCGGCCTACCGGTCGCCGGCCACCAATGCCATGCTCGCCAAGAATTCGTCCGGCGT
This sequence comes from Pseudomonadota bacterium, assembly GCA_023391095.1. GTDB lineage: Bacteria > Pseudomonadota > Alphaproteobacteria > Rhizobiales > Devosiaceae > Devosia. The sequence continues at coordinate 82,792 of JAEWBN010000013.1, read as the reverse complement.
GGCCGACAATTCCCAGCACATGCGCGGCACGGCCATGGACTTTTTCATTCCCGGCGTGCCGCTGCCCAAGCTGCGCGCTGCCGCGATGAAGCGCCAGGTGGGCGGCGTGGGTTATTATCCAACTTCGGGCAGCCCCTTCGTCCATCTCGACACCGGTTCCGTCCGCGCCTGGCCGCGGATGACCCGCGCCCAGCTCAAGGAACTCTTCCCCGACGGGCGCACCATGCACCTGCCCAACGACGGCAAGCCGCTGTCGCAGGAGGGCTACCAGGTCGCCATGGCCGAGTGGAAGCGCTGCCACGCTTATCCCTGTGATGGCGGCAGCTCAGGCACCCAGGTCGCCTCCTCCGGCGGCGGTGGCCGCACCCTGATGGATGTGCTGTTTGGTGGCAATAACCAGCCTGCAGGGGCCTCCGCAGCAGCGCCCGCAGCGGCGCCGGTTCAGGTTGCCGCCACGGCGCCCCGGCCCGGCCCCGTTGCCCCTGTCATGCCCGTTGCCCGCCCGGCCGGTTTCGGTGCGCAGGCAGCCGACCCCATCCAGGTCGCAGCCATTGCCCAGGCGCCCGCGCCCATGCCGGCTGCCGAACCCGTCATTCCGTTTTCCAGCGTCGGCAGCGCCCCGCTGACCGAAGAAGAACTCGGCGGCCCGCGCCTAGTCGCCGTAGCCATGCCGGTGATGCGCCCGGACAATCTGCGCGCCTCCGCCGACACCACCCTGCCCTCCGGCGATGCCGTGACCGCGCTGGCCGCCCTGACCGCGCCGACCCTGCCGCGCCCGCGCGTCATCATGACCGATCCGCCCAGCGAGACGCTGACCGCCTACCTGCCCACCGCAGCGGCGGAGCCCGGTGCCCAGCGCGCGCTGGAAACCATTATCGAGCAATCGGCCACCACCCAGCCCGTCTTGCCGGCCCTGCGCCTGCCCGGTCTGCCCAATGCCGTCAACGCCGCTACCAATGTGCAGACCGCCGCGCTTGGCGCCCAGCGGCAGACCGGCGCCTATAATGGCCTCTTCGACGCCACTTTCGACGCCGCTGGCACCGGCGCGGATGCAAGCCTCGCCGCGGCGCTCGCGAGCCACGTCGCCGCCAAGGCTCCGGCGCAGGACGGCATGCGCCGCCCCGATTTCGTCGCGCCCGATCTCGACCATGTCAGCGAAATCCTGACCGCTCCGGTCACCGTCACTTCGGAACAGTTCGCCGTGATCTTTGACCACGACGAGGCCGATTTCGACCCGACCCCGGACATGGGACGCTATGTCTTCGTCAAGGGCGTGGGTTCGGACGTGCCGGTTCTCGGCCATGACCGGTTCGCGCCGGTGGCTCCCCTGGCCTTGGCAAGCAACTGATCACGTTTCCGACAGATCCAAAGGGTCGCACCCCTCGTATGGGTTAGGACTTTCAAATCTGCTCGGTGCCATTGCCAAGGCAAGACCCGACGCCTAAACAAGGCAGGACAGTGAAAACTCCGGGGACACGCTTGGCCGATAAGCCCATCACGCCGCTGCTCGACACCGTCGCAAATCCCACCGATTTGCGGGCCCTGCCGCGCGAACAGCTGCGCCAATTGGCGGACGAGGTGCGCCTCGAAATGATCGACTGCGTGTCGGTCACCGGCGGGCACCTGGGCGCCGGGCTGGGCGTGGTCGAGCTGACCGTCGCACTGCACGCCGTCTTCGACACGCCGCATGACCGGATCATCTGGGATGTCGGCCATCAGGCCTATCCGCACAAGATCATCACCGGCCGCCGCGACCGCATGCGCACCCTGCGTCAGAAGGACGGCCTGTCCGGATTTACCAGGCGCGCCGAGAGCGAATACGACCCCTTTGGCGCCGGCCATTCCTCGACCTCGATTTCGGCCGGCCTGGGCATGGCCGTGGCCAGTGAACACCTTGGGGTACGCCGCAACGTCATCGCCGTCATCGGCGACGGCGCCATGTCGGCCGGTATGGCCTATGAGGCGATGAACAATGCCGGCGCCATGGATGCCCGTCTGATCGTCATCCTCAACGACAACGACATGTCCATCGCGCCGCCGACCGGCGCCCTGCGCAGCTATCTGGCGCGTCTGGTTTCCGGCCCGGTTTACCGGGGCACGCGCGAAGCGGCCAAGGCGATGGTATCCAAGCTGCCGCCCTTCCTGCATGAACCCGCGCGCAAGACCGAGGAATTCGCCCGTTCCTTCTTTACCGGCGGCACGCTGTTCGAAGAGCTGGGCTTTTACTATGTGGGCCCGATCGACGGCCACAATCTCGACGATCTGCTGTCGATCCTCGAAAACGTCCGGGACGCTGAAACCGGCCCGATCCTGATCCATGCCGTGACCAAGAAGGGCAAGGGCTATGGCCCGGCGGAAAACTCGGCCGACAAGTACCACGGCGTCAACAAGTTCAACGTCATAACAGGCGCCCAGACCAAGCCGCCGTCCAATGCCCCCTCCTATACCTCGGTCTTCGCCTCCTCGCTGATCCAGGAAGCCGAAGCCGATGAGCGCGTTGTCGCCATTACCGCTGCCATGCCGTCGGGCACTGGCCTCGACAAGTTTGCCGAGCTGTTCCCTTCCCGCATCTTTGACGTGGGCATTGCCGAACAGCATGCCGTGACCTTTGCGGCGGGCATGGCCAGCGAAGGCATGAAGCCCTTCTGCGCCATCTATTCGACCTTCCTGCAGCGGGCTTATGACCAGGTGATCCACGACGTGGCCATCCAGGGTCTGCCCGTGCGCTTTGCCATCGACCGTGCCGGCTATGTCGGCGCCGACGGCCCGACCCATGCCGGCAATTACGACAATGCCTATCTCGGCGCGATTCCGGGGATCGTGCAGATGGCGGCCGCCGACGAGGCCGAGCTGCGCCACATGGTGGCGACCGCAGCCGCATATGATGCGGGCCCGATCAGCTTCCGCTATCCGCGCGGCGACGGCATGGGCGTCGACATGCCCAGCCGGGGCGAAATCCTGCCCATCGGCAAGGGCCGCATCGTGCGCCAGGGCGGCACCATAGCCATTCTCTCCTATGGCACCCGCCTGGGTGACGTCCTCCACGCCGCTGACCGTCTGGCAGCGCTGGGGCTCAATCCGACGGTGGCCGACGCGCGCTTCATGAAGCCGCTCGACGAAGAGCTGATCGCCCAACTGGCACAGAACCATGATGTTCTGCTCACAGTGGAAGAAGGCGGGCTGGGTGGCTTCGGCAGCCATGTCGCAACATTCCTTGCCAGCAATGGCCTGCTCGACGGCGCGCTGCGCTTCCGCCCGCTGATGATGCCCGACACCTTTGTCGAGCATGCCAGCCAGGCGGACATGTACGAGGCCGCCGGGCTCGACCGGAACGGCATCGTCTCCACCGCCCTGACGGCGCTGGGCTATGACGAAGCCAAGCGGGCTGCGCTTCTGGCCACGTCCTGAGCCAATTGCACCGCCGGACCTAACGCTTCCTCAACGCATCTGGCGGCTAACTGCCATCAGATGCGCCCAGGAGCCCCCGCATGTCCATTTCCGGAATATCCGTCGGCGCCGCCGGCATGCAGCGGGCCAGCCAGCAGCTGGAGCAGAGCGCCGGCCGCATCGCCCGCATCGGCACCGGCCTTGAGGAGGTCGACCTGAGCGCCGAAATGGTCAACGTCATAGAGGCCAAGACCGACTTCAAGGCCAATGCCAAAGTGGTCGAGACCGCCCGCGACATGTCCAGAGCCCTCCTCGACATTTTCGTTTGACGCTGCCATCGGCCCCGGCGGAGCTGCTTGCCACCCAAATTAGATATGTGATATAACAATCTCATGAGGGAGGAACTCATGAACGATCACATGGCGCCGATCCGCCCGGTCCGGCTCGGAAACATGGCGGCCGCGGCCCAAACGCGCGCCGACGGCAGCACCGTCATTCGCTCCGTCGAAACGCTGGCGCCCTATCCGCGCTCCATTGGCGATGCGCTCGAAGACTGGGCGGGGCGCACGCCCGATCAGGTGCTGATTGCCGACCGTCTCGGGGATGGCTGGCGCGAACTGACCTTTTCCCAAGTGCTGGCGCGCATCAAACCATTGGCCCAGGCCCTGCTCGATGCCAACCTCTCCGCCGAGCGCCCGCTGATCATCATCTCCGGCAATGAGATCGAGCATTTCCTGCTGGGGCTCGCCGCCATCTGGGTGGGCATTCCCTATGCCCCCATTTCCCCGGCGTATTCGCTGGTCTCCACCGATTTCGGTAAGCTCAAGCACATCGCCGCGCTGCTGACGCCCGGCATGATCTATGCCAGCGACGGCGAACGCTTTGCCCCCGCCATCAAAGCCGCATTCGGCCCCGAAATCCCGTTGATCGTCCGCTCCAACCCCATCGACGGCCGGCCGGTCCACATTTTCGACGATCTTCTCCAGACGCCGGTCACGGGTGAAGTGGTGGCCGCCCATGACGAGATCACGCCCGATACGATTGCGAAATTCCTCTTCACCTCGGGTTCGACGGGCCTGCCCAAGGGCGTCATCACCACCAACCGGATGATGGCCTGCAACCAGGAAATGATCCGCACGGCCTTGGCCTTCTTTAGGGATGAGCCGCCCGTCCTGCTTGACTGGATGCCGTGGAACCACGTTGCGGGCGGCAGCCACAATACCGGCATCGCCATCTACAATGGCGGCAGCTTCTATATCGACGATGGCCAGCCGACCCCGGCCCGCTTTGGCCGCACGCTGGAAAATCTTAAGACGGTGCAGCCCACCTTCTTCACCAACGTCCCCAAAGCCTATGAATTCCTCGTCGCCGCCTTTGACGAGCATCCCGAAGCCCGGCGAAATCTCTTCGCCAAGCTGAAAATCCTGCAATATGCCGGCGCCGGCCTTTCCCAGCACGTCTTCGATGGCCTCGACCGCGCCGCGCGCGAGGAAACCGGACAGCGCGTGCTGATCATCACCGGCTATGGCTCGACCGAGACGGCCCCCTTTGCTTTCACCACGACCTGGCCCGTCTCCGAAGCCGGCCATATCGGCCTGCCCGCTGCCGGCATGGAGGTCAAGCTCGTGCCCAATGGCGACAAGACCGAACTGCGCCTCAAGGGGCCCAATGTCACGCCGGGCTATTGGCGCGACGCCGCCAAGACGGCGGAGGCCTTTGACGAGGAAGGCTTCTACATGATCGGCGACGCGGTGCGCTTTGCCGACCCTGATGATCTCGGCAAGGGCCTGATCTTTGATGGCCGGGTTACCGAAGATTTCAAGCTCTCGACCGGCACCTGGGTCAACTTCGCGGCCGTCCGTACTTCGGTTATCAGTGCCTGTGCGCCGCTGATCCGCGACGTCGTGCTGACCGGGCTCGACCTCAACTATATCGGCGCCATGATCTTCCCCGATCTGGGCGCCTGTGCCCGCCATGCCGGCCTGCCCGCCGATACCGATGCGGCGACCATCATCGCCCATCCAGCCGTGCACCAGAAATTCTGCGAATGTCTGCAGGCTCTGGCCCATAAGGCAACGGGCAGTTCCAACCACGTGGCGCGAGCCCTCATCATGGAAGCCCTGCCCGATATCGACAAGGGCGAGGTCACCGACAAGGGCTCGATCAATCAACGCGCCGTGCGTGCCCATCGCGCTGAACTGGTCGAGGCGCTCTACGCCGCAGCACCAGACGCGAACATCATTCTCTGCCCCCGGAAAGGCTCCTGATCCATGAGCAAAGGCCTCCGCCTCACCTTTGACGACGCCTGGCTGCTGGGCGGCGCGCGCACGCCCTTCGTGGATTATCGCGGTGCCTTTGCCGAGATTTCCCCGATCGATCTGGGCATCAAGGCCGCCCGCGCGGCCATCGAAAAGACCGGCGTGAAAGCCGGCGACATCGGCCACACCATTGCCGGCTCCATGGCGCAGGCGTCCTTTGACGCCTATGTCACGCCGCGCCATATCGGCCTTTATGCCGGCGCGCCGATCGAGGCTCCGGCCCATCTCGTGCAGCGCATTTGCGGCACCGGGCTTGAGGTGATCGCACAGGCGGCAGATTCAGTGTCGCTCGGCCGCGTCCATCTCACCCTTGCGGCCGGTTGCGAGTCCATGAGCCGCAATCCCATCGCGGCCTATACCCACCGCAACGGCTTCACCATGGGCAAGGTCGAGTTCAAGGACTTCCTCTGGGAAGCGCTCTATGACCCCGCCGGTTGCGTCAACATGGGCGACACGGCGGAAAACCTCGCCAGGCAGTACAACATCTCCCGCGAACGCGTGGACCGCTTTGCCGAGCGCAGCTTCAACCGCGCCATCGCGGCCCGCGACGCCGGTATCCTCGCCGAGGAAATCGTCGCGGTGACGACGGAGAGCTTCGAAATCGAGGGCATCGACAAGCGCGGCATCAAGCTACCGCGCGGCGTCGACAGCGTCGATACCGACAGCCATATCCGCCCGTCGCCCTATGAGGTGCTCGCCAAGCTGCGTCCCGCCTTTGGTGGCGTCCAGACCGGCGGCAATTCCTCGGCCATCGTCGACGGTGCCGGTGCGGTGCTGGTCGCTTCCTCTGCCTATGCCCGCGCCAATGGTCACAAGCCGCTGGCCCGGATTGTTGCCAGCGCAGCCATCGGCGTGCCGCCGCAGATCATGGGGATCGGCCCCGCCCCGGCCATTCGCGCCGTGCTGGAAACGGCAGGCCTGACGCTCGACCAAATCGGCCGCATCGAGATCAACGAGGCCTTTGGCGCCCAGATCCTCGCCTGCGTCGACGAACTGGGCCTCGACGAAGACAAGCTCAACGTCAATGGCGGCGCAATTGCCATCGGCCATCCGCTTGGTGTCACCGGCATCCGCCTGGGCCTGACGCTGGCGCTCGAACTCAAGCGCTCCAACATCCGCTATGGCATCGCCTCGGCCTGTATCGGCGGCGGTCAGGGCATTGCGCTGCTGCTCGAAAACACCGAGGCCGCATAATGGATATTTCGGGCAAGACGGTTTTCGTGACAGGCGCCGCCTCCGGGCTGGGCGCCGAGACCGCGCGGGCTCTCGTGGGGGCGGGAGCCCGGGCGGCAATCTTTGACCGCGACGCCGACAAGGGCGAAGCCATGGCCCGCGAACTGGGCGGCCACTTCTTCGCCGTCGATGTTGCCAGTGCCGACAGCGCCGAAGCGGCCGTCAATGCCGCAGTCGCGGCGCTGGGTGCCCCCACAGTGCTGGTCAATTGCGCCGGCATCGGCACAGCGTCGCGTATCGTTGGCCGCGAAGGGCCGATGGCGCTGGATGCGTTTGCCAAGGTCATCAACGTCAATCTCGTGGGCAGCTTCAACATGATGCGCCTTTGCGCCCATGCCATGTCGCTAGCCGAGCCCGACGCCAATGGCCAGCGCGGCGTCATCATCTCGACCGCTTCCGTCGCTGCCTATGATGGACAGATCGGTCAGGCCGCCTATGCTGCATCCAAGGGTGGCATAGTCGCGCTCACCCTGCCCGCAGCCCGCGAACTGGCCCGCTTCGGCATCCGCGTTCTGACCATCGCGCCGGGGCTGTTCCTCACCCCGCTGCTGGCCGAGCTGCCGCAGGAGGTTCAGGACGGGCTCGCCGCCGCCATCCCCAATCCGCCGCGCCTCGGCAAGCCCAGCGAATTTGCGGCGCTCGTACGCGCCATGGTCGAAAATGACTATCTCAACGGCGAAGTGGTCCGCCTCGACGGCGCCCTGCGCATGGCCGCGAAATAGGATCACTCATGTTCACCCACACCACCAAAGTCGAGATCCAGTTCGGCGATTGCGACCCGGCCGGCATTGTCTACTACCCGAACTATTTCCGCTTCTTCGACAATGCCACCGCGGCCATGCTCTCGGCCGCCTTTGCCATGCACAAGCGCAACTGGCTCGACCATTACGGCATCCTGGGCATCCCCATGGTCGACACCGGGGCGCGCTTCATCAAGCCGTCCACTTTCGGCGACGTCGTCGAAATCCGCTCCGAAATCACGGAACTGGGCCGCTCCAGTTTCGGGGTCAAACACACGCTGATACGCGACGGCGAAACAGCCATCGAAGCACATGAAAAGCGCGTCTGGGTCGTGCGTGGCGAGGATGGAGCCATTCGCTCCGCCCCGCTGCCCGACGATGTCCGCAAACTCCTGGGGGCCGCATGAGCGCGCTGGAAGCACAGGCGATGAACGCCGTCCTTGTTATCGAGCAGAAGGGCAACATTGCCCATCTCACCCTCAACCGCCCCGAAAAGCGCAACGCGCTCAATGACGAGTTGATCGCGGCCCTCGACGCGTTCTTCTCCAACGTCCCCGGGGGCATACGCGCCATCGTCATATCAGGCGCCGGCGGGCACTTTTCCTCCGGCCTCGATCTCTCGCAACACGTGGCCCGCCAGCCGCTCGAGGTCATGGCCCATTCGCGCAACTGGCACCGCGTGATGGCGCTTTTGGCCAATTCCACCATCCCCGTCATCGCGGCCATGAATGGCGCGGTCATGGGCGGCGGGCTCGAAATGGCCGCCACCTGCCACGTGCGCGTGGCCGAGGAAACCGTGCGCTTCCAGATGCCCGAGGGCCTGCGCGGCATTTTCGTCGGCGGGGGTGGCTCGGTGCGCATTTCCCGGCTGATCGGCGCCGACCGCATGACCGAAATGATGCTGACCGGACGCACCTATTCCGGCATCGAAGGCGAACGGCTGGGCCTTGCCCATCACACCGTCCCCGAAGGCGGCGCGCTGGCAAAGGCGTTCGAGCTGGCCGAGCGCATTGCGAAGAACTCGCCCACCATCAACGGCTTCATCATCCAGGCCATCGCCCAGATCAGTACCATGCCGCCCGATGCCGGCCTTTATGCCGAAAGCCTCACCGCTGCGCTGAGCCAGACCGGCCCCGATGCCGAAGAGGGCCTGCGCGCCTTTCTCGAAAAGCGCCCCCCGGTTTTCAGGTAAGCCGCGACAGGAGCGCCAGCAGCTGGTCGCGCGCCTCCGCACCGCCGAGGCGCGCCACAAGCTCGGCTTCCAGCGCGTCATGCATGCTGCGGGCATGGGCCAGAAAGGCCACGCCATCAGCCGTGAGGTGCAGCGCATTGGCGCGCTTGTCGGCAAGCGAGGGCACCCGCTCCACCAGCCCGCGCTCTTCGAGTCCATGCACGAGCGTCACGAAATTGGCGCGCTTGATGCCCAGCACTTCGGCAATCTCGGTCTGCTTGCGCCCCGGATTGTCCCCGATCATCACCAGCACCGAATATTCGGCCGGCCGCAGTTTCAGCGCGTCGAAGACCGAGAGAAATTTCTGGAAGACGTTGAGCTGCGCCCGCCGCAACCGATAGCCCATGGCGCCGGTCGCGGTCCCGGTCTGGAGGTCATCGAGGCGGGCAGAAGTTTGGGTGGGCAAGGGGGACATGACGCTTGAGTTCCGGCTGCGCGAAAACACTAGCCGCTGTGCTCACGCTTGGCAAAATCCTGTGCCCGAAAAGCAGAACGGGCCCCACCGGACCCGCTCGTTTCTCTCTGATCAGCGCTCCGGCGCCTCGACCATGCCCAGGGCCGACATATAGAGCTCGAGCAGCGCTTCCTGCTCCATGCGCTCATTGGCATCCTGCTTGCGGATGGACACGATCTTGCGCAGCACTTTGGTATCGAAGCCGTTGCCCTTGGCTTCGGCATAGATTTCCTTGATGTCGGCAGCGATGGCCGCCTTTTCTTCTTCCATGCGCTCGATGCGCTCGATGAATGCGCGCAGCTGGTCCTGCGCAACGCTGTCTTCAACCGCCATGGCTACCTCTCTATCGCCGGCAGATCGGCCGCAACCGGCGCCGGTCAAGTCTTGGGAATATCGTGGCGCCCATGAACCTCAAGCCCGCAGCGCGTTCAACCCTTTTGTGATCCAATCCACACACCTTCCCCCGCCCCATTGCCCCATGCCGGTCACATTTCTGCGGTCAGCCGGCTCAACGCTGCAATTCGGTTTCGGCGGCCCTTTAGCCATTGACCTCGTCGCCCGCATCGGCTCAAACAGAACGAGATTTATCCATGTTTTCCGGCTTCCTCGTGCACGGCATCCGACTTGGCTCCACCCTGCTGATCGCCGCTCTTGGCGGCTTCATGACCTTTGCCACCCCGGCTCATGCCGATCTGCGGGTGTGCAACGAAACCGCAAACCTGGTTTCCATCGCCCTGGGCTATCGCGCCGAGCGCGGCTGGATGAGCGAAGGCTGGTGGCAGGCGCCGGCCGGCGATTGCCGCGTGCTCTATCAGGGCGACCTGCAACGGCGCTTCTATTACATCTTTGCGGTGGACGATGTGGGCGGCGGCGCCTGGGACGGGGACGTCTTCATGTGCACCCGCGACCAGACCTTTACCATATTCGGGGTTGAGGATTGCCTTGCGCGGGGCTATGAGCGCACCGGGTTCTTTGAAATCGATACACAGAACCGGACGGACTGGACGCTGCAGCTTACCGAAGACGGCAGCGCCCCCGCAATCGTGGGACCGGACGGCGCTGAGGATCTCGAAGACCCTGCATTCCTGGTCGATCCGGAAACGGGCAACATCGACCCCGCCCCTGAGAACACACCGACCCAAGGTACGGACAGCCAATGAGACGGACCAGACGCGCGAAGATCCTGGCCACCCTGGGACCTGCGAGCCACGAAGAAAAGATGATCGAGGAGCTGGCCAAGGCTGGTGCGGACGTTTTCCGCATCAACATGAGCCATGCCAGCCACGAGCTGCTGCACCAGACCGTGGCGCGCATCCGTGCGGTCGAAGCCCGCCTCAAGCACCCGATCGGCATCCTGGCCGACCTGCAGGGTCCCAAGCTGCGCGTGTGGAAATTCGCGGGCGGCTCGGTCAATCTTGTGGCCGGACAGAAATTCACCCTCGATAGCCAGGCCGATGACCAGGGCAATGCCGAGCGTGTTTACCTGCCGCATCCGGAAATCATCGAATCGGTTTCCGTTGGCGACCGCCTGCTTTTGGATGACGGCAAGCTCCAGCTCAAGGCGACTAAAGTAGGGGGCGGCGCCATCGAGACCGAAGTGGTCTATGGCGGCAAGCTTTCGGACAAGAAGGGCGTGTCCCTGCCCGATACGCTCCTGCCCACCGGCGCCCTCACCGAAAAGGACCACGCCGACCTTCTCGAAGCCCTCAAGGCCGAGGTGGACTGGGTCGCCCTTTCCTTCGTGCAGCGCCCCGAAGACATTATCGACGTGCGCAAGATCGTTCAGGGTCGCGCCGGCGTCATGGCCAAGATCGAAAAGCCCCAGGCCATCGATCGGCTCGAGGAAATCGTCAAGCTCTCCGACGCCATCATGGTGGCACGCGGTGACCTGGGCGTGGAACTGCCGCTCGAAACCGTGCCCGGCCTGCAAAAGCGCATGATCCGCATGTGCCGCCGCTACGGCAAGCCGGTGGTCGTGGCCACCCAGATGCTCGAATCCATGATCACCGCTCCGGTGCCTACCCGCGCCGAAGTGTCGGACGTGTCCATTGCCGTCTTCGAAGGCGCCGATGCGGTCATGCTTTCGGCCGAAAGCGCCTCCGGCCAGTACCCGGTGGAGGCCGTGGCAACCATGAACAAGGTCGCGACGGCCGTCGAAACCGATGCCAACTATCGCGGCATCATTCGCGCGGCACAGACCGAGCCGGAAGCCACCGCTGCCGACGCCATTTCGGCCGCCACCCGCCAGGTCGCCGAAACCCTCGATCTGGCCGCCATCGTCACCTATACCGCGTCGGGCTCGACCGGCATTCGCGCTGCCCGCGAGCGGCCATCCAAGCCCATCATCGCGCTCTCACCCAATCTGCGCACCATTCGCCGCCTGTCGGTCGTCTGGGGCATCCATTGCGTGCAGACCGAAGACGCGGTGAACCTCGAAGACATGGTCGATCGCGCCTGCGTCATCGCCTATCAGGAAGGCTTTGCCCGCCCCGGCGACCGCATTGCCATCACGGCCGGCGTGCCGCTCGGGACCCCCGGCGCGACTAATATGCTGCGCATCGCCTTCGTCCGCCAGGACGGCGCCGGCTCCAGCTGATCGCCCGACTGCAGCATTGAGCAAAATGAAAAGCCCCCTTTCGGGGGCTTTTTTATTGGCGTGTGCCGCAAGAACCGAGTGCGCGTCGACGCAGCGACGTGAAACGCTCAGACCCTGTCGTGGATCGGGCGCGCCGCAACGGCGATGACGACCATGGCGCCGCAGAGAAGCAGAAAGGCCGTCTGCAGGCTTGTGGCATGGGCGATGAGCCCGATGGCCGCCGGCCCGGCGATAATGCCGACATAGCCTACCGTCAGCACCGATGCGACGGCCAGGTTGGCCGGCATGCGCTTGGTCCGCCCCGTCATCGTGAAAAGGATGGGCGCGATGTTGGAGATACCCGCGCCAACAAGCAGGAAGCCGGCCAGCGCCGCAATTGCCGTGGGCAGAAAGAGACTGGCGAGAAAGCCCAGTGTGGCGAGGCTGGCGCTCCCGATCAGCATATTGAGGTCGCCAAAGGCGGTGCGCAGCCTGTCGCCCAGCAGCCGGCCAAGGGTCATGGTGATGGCAAAGGCAGTATAGGCAAAACCGGCCATGCCGAAATCGGCATTGTGCGCTTCCACCATGAAGAGCGCCCCCCAATCGAGCACGCCGCCTTCGGCCAGCATGGCAAGGAGGCTCAGCACGCCAATGGCGATGACGACGCCCTGCGGCACCACGATGGCCGGAGACGCAGCGCCGTCCCCTTCTGTTTCGGCGAGCAGGCCCGGACGCGCCGCCACCAGCAGCACAGCCAGGACCACCGACATCGCAATGGCCGCGTAGAGCGGAGAAACGCCCAGCGCCAGCAAGGCGGCAATACCGCCTGACCCGACGATTCCGCCAAGGCTGAACATGGCGTGGAAGCCCGACATCAGGGCCTTGCCCTCGTTCCGCTCCACAATCACCGCCTGCAGGTTCATCGCCACGGACGTGCAGCCCATGACCATGCCGAAGCCGACAAGCGCGAGGGCCATGAGCCAGACCGACGGCGCCGTTGCGAGAACAGGCAGCACGAGGCAGAGCCCCGCCGCAGACACCGAGATCACCTGCCGGCAACCATAGCGCGAGGTCAGAAAAGCGGTCAGCGGCATGGCGAGGATCGACCCGACGCCCATGCAAAGCAGCAGTAGCCCCAGAGTGCCTTCGTCGATGCCCAGACGCAGCTTGGCGACCGGCACGAGCGGAGCCCAGGCCCCAAGGACAATGCCACCGAGGGCGAAAATAAGCCGGGTGGCGGTGCGCCCGCTGGGGCGGGTCAAGGCATGGCTGGTCATAGGTCGTCTCACTCCTACCCCTGCATTGTCAGAAGCGCCAGCCACTTGCAAGGCGGCAAGCCATTGTCAGGGCGATACAAAGCGACGCCCAGCCGCAGCCGACCGACGGAAGACCAAGCTCCTCACGCCACCCAGCCGCACCTCCCGAATTCATCTTGCATATAGATCGTCTATGTTATAGATCATCGGTAGTTCATATCGTCAGCGAGACATCCCATGCCCACGCTTTTCCGCCTCGATGCCAGCATCCGTCTGGACGGCTCGGTCACCCGCACCGTGGCCGACCGGCTCCAGTCCACCATCCCCGGCGACGTCACCACCATCCGGCGCGATATCGGCAGCGCCCCCATTCCGGCAACCGCATGGGCCGGCGCGGTTTTTGGCCCCCATGTTCCCAAAGACCAACGCAGCGCCGAGCAGCACGAAGGCATTGCGCTCTCCCGGCAGGTCGCCGATGAACTCGCCGCAGCCAACGCCTATCTCTTTGCCATCCCGCTCTACAATTACGGCGTCTCGCAGCACTTCAAGGCCTGGCTTGACCTGCTCCTCACCGATGCGCGCTTTGCCCCCGGCACGCCCAGCCCCATCAAGGGCCGCCCGGCCAAGCTGGTGATCGCCAAGGGCGGCGGCTACGGTCCGGGTACCCCGCGCCATGGCTGGGATCACGCCACCGGCTGGTATCGCCGCGTCCTCGAAGACATTTTGCTGCTCGACGTCACTGTCATCGAATGCGAGCTGACGCTGGCCGACAGCACCCCGGCAATGGAAGGCCTTCGCCCCATGGCCGCTGAAAACCTGGCCAAGGCGCTGGCCGCCGCGGAAGCCCACGGGCAGCAGCTGGCCGGCCAGATCGGCGTCTCGGCGGCAGCCTGAACAATGGGGATGACGGGGATGCCGGGGGGCGGTAACATGCAACAGAACACCACCAACGCACGGCTTTCATGTCATCTTCCAACACCAATCTGGGCTGGGCACTGACAGCTTTGCTGCGCGACTATCTCAAGCAGGTGGATGATGCCCTCAGCGACCTGCCGGGCGGCTCGCGTGGATACATGATGCTGTCGGCCATCGCCGAAGCCAATTGCAACAGCCAGGTCGCTCTCGCCGAGCGGCTCGGCCTCGACCGCACCACGGTCACCTATCTTCTCGATGGGCTGGAAGGGGAAAGCCTGGTGCGGCGCACCCCGGACCCGGCCGACCGCCGCGTGCGCCATGTCAACCTGACCGAGCAGGGTGAGCGTCGCCTCGGCGCCACCGCCAAGGCGGTTCAGGAAGTCGAAGACCGCGTTCTGTCCCGGCTCGCGCCCACGGAAGCGGGCGAACTGCGCCACCTTCTCGGCAAGGCCAGCGGCCTTGTTCCGCACACTGCCGAGCAGTGCCAGGCCGCGCGCGAAACCACCGAATATTTCGCCAAGACCTGAGCGCCCTCAGCGCCGCGAAAAGATCCGGTCCGCGATGCGGCTATTGGTGCCCTGCGCCATGCCGGGGATGAGAAGGGCATCGATCAGCCACCACAAGCCCACGACACCCCACAGGAAGCCCAGGAGCCCGAAGCTGACCAGTGTCAGCACCAGGGTTATGGCCGAGAGCGCCAGCATGATCAGCCCGCTCAGCGGCCGGCCGAGATAAAAGCGGTGCGCGCCGACATAGCCGAGGAATAACCACAGCACATAAGCCGCCACCAGCGACTTCTTCTCGATGTCGTATTGGGCCGATACGCGGTCCATGGTCATGGGCATTGTCCCCTTTCGGCCCTTGAGATGGGGACCGTGCTGCCCCGCGTCAAGACGAGCCGCAAATGCAACGGGGCCCGCGCTTGCGCACGGGCCCCGTCAAATATCAGAAGCGATAAACGCTTAGCCCTGGCGGGCCTTGAAGCGCTTGTCGACCTTGTTGATGATGTACACCCGGCCGCGACGGCGGACGAGCTTGTTCGCGCGGTGGCGAGTCATCAACGCCTTCAGCGAGTTGCGGATCTTCATCTTTCCAAATCCTCAGTCAAACAAAAGGGGCGCCAAGGCGCCCGAAAACTGGCCTCTACATAGGGAAAATGGCTCGCCCTGTCAACGCGCCTTGCCCCCGGATTCGCCGAAAACATCAGCATGTGAATATCTGGCGCCAGACTTGGGCGAAATCCCCGCGCAACCGGTATTTTCCCGAGGCTCCCGTTAACGCAAGCACCAGGGTTTTGGGCCTATATTGACCCCACCCTTCCCCTGACGCGACCCCATGTCCCGCTATCCTGCGACCCAACGCGGCATCCTCATCGTCGACCCGCGTCCCCACATGGCGGGCCTAGTGGCGACCATGCTGCGCGCCATCGGGCGCACCGGAATCAGGGAAGTCAATGACGGCAATGCCGCGCTGCTCGAACTGGGCCGGCAGGTCTTCGACGTCATCATCATCGACGATGCCATCGCCCGCCCCGATGCGCTCGATATCGTCCGCCGCCTGCGCACCACGCCCGGCGCGCTCAATGGCCAGACGCCCGTTATTATGACCTCCGCGGCCCCCGACGCGGCCGGCATTACCGCAGCCCGCGATGCCGGGGTCACCGAATTCCTGCGCAAGCCCTTTGCCGCGAGCCACCTGCGGGCCCGGCTCGATGCCATCGAAGCCAGCCCGCGTGCTTTCGTCGAAACCGATGGTTTCAAGGGACCGGACCGGCGCCGGCGCACGGCCGAGCCGCCTGAAGGCGAGCGCCGCGCCAGCGGCGCGACGCCAACTTCCCGGCCGGTCTAGCCGGCCACCACCTTGGGTGGCGCTTCCTCGAGAATTTCCCGCCAGCGGATACAGGCCACCAGCCGGCCGTTCTCGATGGTTTCGAGCGGCGGCCGCACCTCGGCACAGCGCGGCTGCGCGAAGCGGCAGCGGGTGCGGAAGGCACAACCCGAAGGCGGGTTGATGGGCGAGGGAATTTCCCCCTTGAGCGCATCGATATTGCGTTGCCGCGCCAGCAATGGGTCCGGAATCGGCACTGCGGTCAGGAGCGCGCGCGTATAGGGGTGGCGCGGGTCCTCGTAGATCTCGTCGCCTGTCGCCAGTTCCACGATGCGGCCGAGATAGAGCACGAGGATGCGATCCGAGACGTGCCGGACGACGCTGAGATTGTGCGAGATGAAGATCAGCGTCAGCCCGAACTCGTCCTTGAGCTCGGCCAGCAGGTTGAGAATCTGCGCCTGGATCGAAACGTCGAGCGCCGACACCGGCTCATCGCAGACGATCAGCTTGGGTTCGGTCACCAGCGCCCGGGCAATACCGATACGTTGCGCCTGACCGCCCGAGAATTCGTGCGGATAGCGGTTGATCATCTCCGGCAGCAGGCCCACCGATTCCATCACCTTGACCACGCGGGCACGCCGCTCGGCCTTCTTGAGCTCGGGCTTGAGCGCCTTGAGCGGGTCCTCGATGATCTCGCCCACGGTCATGCGCGGATTGAGCGAAGCCAGCGGATCCTGGAAGATGATCTGCAGGTCGGCGCGCCGCTTGCGCATTTCTTCGGCCGGAACGCGGGTCAGGTCCTGGCCCAGCCAGAGTACCTGCCCCTGGTCGGGGCTGATCAACTGGAGGATGCAGCGGCCCAGCGTGGACTTGCCGCAGCCGCTTTCCCCCACAATGCCCAGCGTCTCGCCCTGCCGGACATTGAAATTGATGTCCGAAAGCGCAGTCAGCGTCAGCTTGCGGGAAAACAGGCCCGTCGCGATCGAAAAGGTTTTCTTGAGGTCGCGGATTTCGAGCAGGTTGGGAGCGGACTGGTCCATCAGGCCACCTTCTGGGTCTTGAGGGGGCCTTCGTAGAAACAGGCCTTTTCGCGCCCGTTCTGGTCGGGCATCAGGGGCGGGCGTTCTTCCAGGCACCGGTCAAAACAGAAGTCGCAGCGCGGGTTGAACGAACAGCCCTTGGGCAGGTGTTCAAGGCTGGGCGGCAGCCCCTTGATCGGGTCGAGCCGCGCCGAGCGATGCGCGATATGCGGCGTCGAATGCAAAAGGCCCAGCGTATAGGGGTGGCGCGGATCGTAGAAGAGCTCGTTGACCGTGCCCTTTTCGACCGCCCGGCCGCCATACATCACCATCATCCGGTCGGCGACACCGGCCACCACGCCCAGATCGTGCGTGATCAGCACCAGGGACGTGCCGAAATCATCGGTCAGCGTCTTGAACAGATCCAGCATCTGAGCCTGCACCGTCACGTCGAGCGCCGTTGTTGGCTCATCGGCAATGAGGATTTTGGGCTGGCACAAAAGCGCCATGGCGATCATCACGCGCTGGCGCATGCCGCCACTCATTTCGTGCGGATAGGCATTGGCGCGCTTGGCCGGTTCGGGAATGCCCACGCGTTCCAGCATCTCCACCGCCGCCATCGTCGCCTTGCGGCGGTCGAAGCCGCGATGCTTGACCAGTACTTCGGAAAGCTGCGTCTTCACCCGAAGGCTCGGATTGAGCGAGGTCATCGGATCCTGGAAGATCATGGCGATGTCCTTGCCGCGGATGCGGTCAAGGTCGCGCGGGGCCATGTTGACCAGGTTCACATCGCCCATCATGGCCTTGCCGGTGGTGCGCCCATTGCGGGCGAGCAGGCCCATGATGGAAAGGAAGGCCTGGCTCTTGCCCGAGCCGCTTTCGCCCACCACGGCCAGGGTTTCCCCGGCATCGAGGGCGAAGTTGAGATCGTTGACCGCCCGCACTTCGCTGTCGCGCAGCGCGAAGGTCACGCTCAGGTCTTGAACGTCTAGGACTTTACTCATTTAGCGATCCTTCGGATCCAGCGCGTCGCGCAGGCCGTCGCCGATATAGGTCAGGCAGAACAGCAGCGTGATTAGCACTGCGGCGGGCGCCAGCAGCAGCCAGGGCATGACTTCGGCCACCGGCGCACCGGCGGAAATCAACGTCCCCAGCGACGTTTGCGGCTCCTGCACACCCAGCCCGAGATAGGACAGGAAGCTTTCGGCGATGATGATTTCGGGAATCGTGAGCGTGGCATAGATCACCACGGGCCCAGTCAGGTTCGGCACGATGTGGCGCATGATGATGGTGAAAGGTTTCACCCCGCTGGCCCGAGCCGCCTCCACGAACTCCTTCTCCTTGATGGAGAGGGTCTGTCCGCGCACGATACGCGCCATGGTCAGCCATTCGATCGCACCGATACCAATGAACAGCAGCACCGGATTGCGGCCGAACATCACCACGAGGATAATGACGAAGAGGATATAGGGCAGCGCATACATGATATCGACGAAGCGCATCATGATCGCATCCACGCGGCCGCCGAAATAGCCGGCCACAGCGCCATAAACCACGCCAATAGTGACGGAGACGAGCGTGGCGACGAAGGCCACGATCAGGCTCATCTGCGTGCCTTGCAATACGCGCGCCAGCATATCGCGCCCATTCTGGTCGGTGCCCAGGAAATGCCCGGCCTCGAAATTGGGTGGCTTGCGGATATTGCTCCAGTCAACCTGCGAATAGCCCCATGGCACGAAATACGGCCCGATGAAGGCGACGAGGACGATCAGGATCAAAAGCCCGATCGAGAGCACCGCGGCCTTGTTGCGGCGCAGGCGATAGAGCGCGTCCTGGGTAAGCGAACGGCCTTTGGGCGCATCCAAAGTGGCGAGTTTTTCCGCATAGGCGGTCAGGACCTGGTCCTTGCCTGTGATCCCGGGCATCAGCGGTACCTCACCTTGGGATCAAGCCATGCATAGACCAGATCGACGATCAGGTTGAGCGCGAGAATGATGAACATGTACAAGATGGTGGTCCCCAGGACCACGCCATAGTCGCGGTTGAGCGCCGCGGTGACGAAATACTTGCCGATCCCCGGCAGGCCGAAAATCTGCTCGACGGCCAACGAACCGGTGAGAAGATAGGACAGGCCCGGCCCGAGATAGGAGACGACCGGCAGAAGCGCCGGCTTGATGGCGTGACGCGCCATCACCAGCCGCTCGCCAAGGCCCTTGGACCGTGCCGTTCGCACATAATTGGTGCCCAGCACTTCGATCATCGAGCCGCGCATCAGCCGGCTGATGCGACCGGCATGCGGCCAGGCCAGAACGGTGACGGGCAGGACCAGATGCATCCAGCTGCCATTGACCCAGCCACCGGCCGGAAACCACTTGAGATATACGCCGAACCAGAGCTGCAGCAGCGCAGCCATGAGGAAGTTGGGGATGAGCACGCCGATCATGACGGCGAGCACCAGCACATAGTCGGGCCACTTGTTCTGATAGACGGCGGCGACCATGCCCGCCAGCATGCCGATGGCCGTAGCGATGACAAAGGCCGTCAGGGCCATGGTCAGCGTGAAGGGAAAGCCGATGGCGATCAACTGGCTGACATTGAAGCCGTCGATCACCATGGAGGGACCGAGGTCGCCATGCAGCAGGCGCCAGACATAGATGAAGTACTGGTTGATCAGCGGCTGATCGAGATTGTAATGCGCGCGCAGGTTGGCCAGCACGGTCGGCGGAAGGGCACGCTCGCCGTCAAATGGACCACCGGGCGCCAGGCGCAGAATGAAAAAGCAGACGGTAACGGCGATCAGTGCGATCGGAATAGCCGAAAGCACGCGCCGAAAGGCATAGGCCAGCATTGGGTTTGAACTCCTTGGCCGGGGCGCCTGGAACGGAGGGGCCGCAGGGCGCCGCACGGCAAAAGAACCGTGGGGGCCCTTTGGCCCCCACGATCACATTTTTGTCCGCTTATTCCGACTTGGAAAGCCAGCGGGTGCGGAAGATATTCTTCGGGTTTTCTTCGAAACCCGAGATCTTCGGCGACACGACGTCCTTGGACACGTACCAGTAGATCGGGATCGCGGCGAACTCGTCCATGGCGATCTTTTCAGCCTGGGCTAGCAGTTCGCCACGGGCAGCCAAATCCAGCTCGGTCGAAGCCTGGGTGAGGAGCGCGTCGAACTCTTCGTTCGAATAGCGGCCATAATTGTTGCCCCAGTTCATCGTACCAGCCTGGTCGGTACCAGTCTTGAGCAGGTCGAGCGTGTTGGACGGATCGTTATAGTCCATCAGCCAGCCCGCGCGGCCGACCTGGAAGTCACCTGCGCGCAAGGCGTCGTAGTGAACGGCCGTTTCTGCGTTGAACAGCTCGACCTTGACACCGATCGGCTCCCACATGGCGGCGATCGCCACGGCGATACGCTGGTGGTTGTCATTGGTGTTGTAGCGCAGCTGCAGGGTCAGCGGGTTTTCCGGGCCGTAACCTGCTTCGGTCATCAGCCCGATGGCCTTTTCAACGCGCTCTTCGTAGGGAACGTCGGCCCATTCGGGATGGTAGGCGTTCTCGACATAGTTGGCAGCGCCCGGCGGGACCCAGCCATAGGCCGGCAGTTCACCGGTGCCCAGGATATCGGGCCCGATCACGTCGCGAACGATCGTGGTCGAAAGCGCTTCGCGGATGCGGATGTCGGAGAGAACCTGACCTTCTTCCTGGTTCATCACATAATAGTAGATGCCCAGGAACGGGGTCACGTGGGCCTGACCGGGCATGTTCTCTTCGAGCCATGCAAACTGGTCGGCCGGGAAGTCGGTCAGGATGTCGAATTCACCGGCGCGGTAGCGGTTGAGCGCAGCGGCCTGATCTTCGAGCACGTGATAGAAGACTTCGTCGATCTGCACATTGGCAGCGTCGTAGTAGTCTTCGTTCTTTTCCGAACGGACATAGGAGCCCGGCAGCCATTCCTTGACCAGGTACGGGCCGTTGCCGATGATGTTCTCGACCTTGGTCCAGTCGTCACCGACCTTCTCGACCAGGTGCTTGGGAACCGGATAGGCGGTGTAGTGGGTCAGGGCCTCGAGGAAGTACGGGGTCGAGGCATTGAGAGTGATTTCGAGCGTCTTGTCGTCGATGGCCTTGACGCCGAGCTCGTTGAGATCGGTGATCTCGCCCGAATTGATGGCTTCCGCATTCTTGATGGGGAACTGCAGGTAAGCATAGTCGGCGGCTGTCGCAGGGTTGAACAGGCGCTGGAAGGCGAAGACGAAGTCTTCGGCAGTCACGGGCTCGCCGTCGGACCACTGGATGCCGTCACGCAGATGGAAGGTATAAACCGTACCGTCTTCCGAGATATCCCAGCTCTCGGCTTGGCCGGGAATGGCTTCGGCCGACGGGCTTTCAGTCAGAAGGCCTTCGATGAAGTCACCGATGACACGGTTTTCCCAGTCGCCGGAGGCCTTGTGCGGGTCGAGCGTGCCCGGGTCACCACCATTGTGCAGCTGCAGCGTCACGGCGGATGCGGCAGTGCTCATCATCAGCGCCATTGCGCCAGCGGTCGCAACCGCCTTGAGAGCTGTCGTGAACTTCATTCTCGTCCCATCTCCTTGTGGAATTCCTGAAAAGGTTCTGATCGCTGCGCATTCTTGGCGCAGGTTGAAATCTCCGAAGACCCTTTTGACCGGGTGATCAAGATTGATGGACGGTATCCCGCAATTCCGTCCACTGACAAGCAAAAGATTGACCTAAGCGTCACCTGACGCCCGATTGTGAACATCCTCTGGCTATGAGCGTTGGCGCGATCATTTTCCACGCCAAAGCCCGAACTAGGATGGAAATTCCAAATCCATGCCGGCAAATATTAACGCGCCGCAAACTGGTCCTACGCGGCGCCGGTAGCGGGCATTATCCTAAAATGCCTGCCTGTTGCGCGAAAAAGATCGCGAGCGCGATGGCGAACAGCACCGCAAAGGGCACCCATCCCGGCATCGGCCCGCGCACCTTTTGTGTCTTCGGCTCGGGTTTCTTCTCGGGCCGCCGGAACTTGACTACATTGTCGCTCACGCCGCGCTCTCCACCAGGGCCGCGACGCCCATGCCGCCCGCCGTACACACCGAAATCAGCGCCCGCTTGCCCGGACCTTCCGCCAGAAGCTTGGCGGTGAGACCCAGGATACGCGCACCGGTCGCGGCAAAGGGATGCCCATAGGCCAGGCTCGAGCCCTTCACATTGATCCGGGCCGGATCGATTTCGCCCAGGACGCTATCGCGGCCGAGCACGTCGCGGCAATAGGCCGGGTCCTGCCAGGCCTTGAGTGTGCACAGAACCTGCGCCGCAAAAGCTTCGTGCAGCTCGAAATAGTCGATGTCCCCGAAGCCCAGACCGGCCCGGTCCAGCATTTCCGACACCGCAATGGTCGGCGCCATCAGGAGGCCCTCGCCATGGGCGAAGTCATTGCCCGCCACCCGGCCGGTGGTGAGATAGGCCAGGATCGGCAGCCCACGCGCCCGCGCCCATTCCTCGCTGGCCAGCAGCACCGAGGACGCGCCATCGGTCAGCGGCGTCGAATTGCCCGCGGTCAGCGTGCCCTGCCCCGACGACTTGTCGAAGGCGGGCTTGAGCGTCGCCATCTTCTCGATATTGGCGTCGGCGCGTACATTGTTGTCGCGCACCAGACCCGCGCAGGGCACGATAAGGTCATCGTGGAAGCCCTGCTCGTAAGCCGCAGCCGCATTGCGATGGCTGGCCACCGCGAGACGGTCCTGCTCTTCGCGGGTCACGCCCCATTCCTTGGCCATGAGTTCGCAATGCTGCCCCATGGACAGGCCCGTGCGCGGCTCGTTGACCGAGGGCGCCACCGGCGTCAGTTCGCCAAAGGAAAAGCCCTTGAAGGCGCCCAGCTTCTGGCCGGTCGTCTTAGCCGCATTGGCATTGAGCAGCCGGTGCTGGAATTTCGGACCGAAGACGATGGGGCTGTCCGAGACCGTGTCTGACCCAGCCGCGATGCCGCTTTCGATCTGCCCCGAGGCGATCTTGCCCGCCAAAACCAGTGCCGCCTGCAGGCTCGTGCCACAGGCGATCTGCAGCGTGGTCCCCGGCGTGCGGGGGCTCAAGCCCGCATCCAGCAGCGCCTCGCGCGCAATGTTGAAATCGCGGGAATGGTTGATCACGGCGCCCGCAATCACCTCATCCACCTTCTCGCCTCTAAGGCCAAACTTGTCGGCCAGCCCGCCCAGCGTTGTGCCGAGCATGGAAAGATTGGTTTCGTCGGCATAGGCCGTGCCGCCCCGCGCAAACGGAATGCGGGCAGAACCGACAATGGCAACGCGCTTGAGTTCAGTCATTTTTTTGTCCCCTGACGAGGTTGCTATTCTTGCCTGCCAACGAGGTGGACAAAGGTCGCCTTACCCACCGGACGTCACCCTCGGGCTTGACCCGAGGGCTCTTCACTTGTTGATCCCGAGGCAAGAGCAGTCCCCTCGGGTCAAGCCCGAGGGTGACGATCGGGGAAGGTGTAAGCCCAGAGCTGACCATCCCCATTACGCCCGTCCGTCCGCACGTGCCTTCATCGGCCCACCCATGAACGGCGCAAAGCCTGTGCCCATGATGACGCCGACATCGGCGAGGTCAGGCGAGGCGACGACGCCTTCGCCCACCACGATCTCTGTCATATCCACGAGCGGCTTCACCAGTTCGCGGCCCAGTCCGGCAAGGTCAGGATGCTCGGGCACCTCGCCCTTCACTGCCTTGCCCTTTTCCCACTTGTAGAAACCCTCATTGGTCTTTCGACCCAGCTTGCCCGCGGCAATCAGCCGGGCAAACTTTGAATTTTCCGGCACAGCGTGGCCCAGTTCGGTCGCCACCGACTTGCCTACATCGAGACCCACCGTATCCATGAGCTCGATCGGCCCCATCGGCATGCCGAAAGCCACCGCGGCCGCGTCGAGCAGTTCCTTGCTTTCCCCGCGCTCGACCCGCTCCACCGCGCCCAGCATGTAGGGCATCAGCACGCGGTTGACGAGGAAGCCGGGCGCCGACTTGACCACGACTGGCGACTTGCCGATGGCCAGCGCAAAGCTGGCGCCCCGGCCAATGGCTTCGTCCGAGTTGAAGCGCGAACGGATCACCTCGACCAGCGGCAGCTGCGCCACGGGATTGAAGAAATGCAACCCGATCAAACGGCCCGGATCCTGCAGCGCCTCGGCAATGCGTTCGAGCTCGATGGACGACGTATTGGTCGCCATGATGGCGCCGGGCTTCATCCGGCCCTCGACGCCCGAAAAGATCGACTGCTTGACCTCGAGCTTTTCCACCACCGCTTCGATGATCACATCGGCGCGCGGCACGCCCGCGCCTTGCGGATCGGGCACCAGCCGCGACATGGCCGCATCGACCTCGCGCTTCTTCTTGTACCGCTTCTGGAACAGTTTCTTGGCCCGATCCAGCGCCGGCTGGATGCGCGCCATGTCGAGATCCTGCAGCGTCACGCTCATGCCGCGATAGGCACACCAGGCCGCGATATCGCCGCCCATCACGCCCGCGCCGATCACATGCACGCGGGCAAACCTGGCGCCCTTGATGCCCTGCTTCTTGAGGCTTTCCGAAAGGAAAAATACCCGCCGCAGATTGGTCGCCGTGGGGGACGCCATCAGTGGCACAAAGGCGTCGATCTCGCCCTTGACCATGGCCTGCCAGTCATTGCCGTGCTTTTCGAACAGGTCGATCAGCGCATAGGGCGCCGGATAGTGTTCCCTGCGCGCCTTCTTGCCGGCCTGCTCGCGCATCTGCTTGGCGACCACCCCGCGCAGCGGCCCCATGGCCATGGCGCGCTTGTTGAAGCCGGCGGGGTCCGACTTGCGCTTCTGCAAGACCGCCTTGCGGCCTTCCCAGCGCAGCATGTCGCGATGGCGCACCAGCTTGTCGACGAGGTTGAGACCCCGCGCCGCGCCGGCCCGCAGCATCTTGCCGGTCAGCATGATCGACATGGCATCGACCGGACCGGCCTGCCGGATCGAGCGGCCGGTGCCGCCGAAGCCGGGGAAAATGCCCAGGTTCACTTCCGGAAAGCCGATCCGGGTTTTGTCGTCATTGACGGCGATGCGGTAGTGGCATGCCAGTGCCAGTTCCAACCCGCCACCGAGGCAGAAGCCGTGGATGCCGGCTACCACAGGCACCGGCAGCTTCTCGATCCGCCAGAACAGGGCATGGGTGCGCTTGAGCGCTTCGGTGAGGATCGATGGATCGCTCATTCCGTCGAATTCGCTGACATCGGCCCCGGCAATAAAGCCGCTATCCTTGCCCGAAAGCAGCACGACACCCACCAGCTGATCGCGCCTGGCCAGGTCCTCGATCCGCGCCACCAGCGTCTCGAGCTCCATGATCGCTTCGCGGCTCAGCGTATTCACCGACCCCTCGGGCGAATGGATGGTCAGCCATCCGATCTTTTCGATATCGGTCTGAAAGCTCCAGTGCCGCGTATCCGTCGCCTGCTGCACGATCATATCAGTTTCCTCATCCTCGGCTTGCCGCCGCTTTTGTCCTGGCCTTGCCTCGGCAGTTACACCAACTACCGGCCGTCACCCTCGGGCTTGACCCGAGGGCCCTTCACTTGCCTTTACCGCCCCTAGTATAGCCCCCTCGGGTCAAGCCCGAGGGTGACATCCTGGGAAACGAGCCAGCAGCCCCTACTCCGCCGCCTGCTGCACCGTCGGTTTCAGCACGTCCTGCCCGAAGTCATCGACATGCACCGCCCGGTTGGTGGCTTCGTCAGCCGCCCGCATGATGCCGGCCTCATTGTCGTTGAGCACGCCCGCCGCCACCGCATCGGCAATGGCATCGCGGTCGATGCGCCGTTCAATGACGCCCTTGCGAGCCGCCTTGATGAAGCGCGCCTCGATGTCCTCGGCCTCCGTTACCTTGACGAAAGCATCTTCGAGAACGCCGGTCACGTCATTGGGGTCCATAGACACATAAACGCCCGTGGTCAGCCGGTCGCGGAACGCACCGGGCTTGAGCACCGCCTTGACGAAACCGTAGTTCACATCGTCGCTGGCGCGCTTGGCATGGCGGCCCAGCGGGAAGCACAGGAAGCGCATGGCGTTGGCAAAGATCGGGTTGGGGAAATTGGCGAAGACCTCGCCAAAGATGCGCTCGATATTGGCCACCCGGTCTTCCATGATGGCATCGACCAGCGCCCGATCCTCGGCAATGGCGCCTTCCTCGTCGAAACGCTTGAGCGTAGCCGACATGAGGTAGAGCTCGCCCAGAAGGTCGGCCATGCGACCCGAAATCTTCTGCTTGGCCTTGAGCGCGCCGCCCAGCACCACCGTGGTCCAGTCCGCCACAAGCGCAAAGGCCTGAGAATAGCGATGCAGCCGCCGATACCAGCGCGTCATCGGGCCCTGGTTGGGCGCGGACGCAAAGGCGCCATTGCTGATCCCATGCAGGAAGCTCGCCACGATATTGCGCAGCATGAACTTGGTATGGCCCCCGAACGCGGTGTCGAAGGCATCCATGCCGGCCTTCTTGTCCTTGTTCTGCGCCGCCTGGATTTCCTTGAGCAGGTAAGGATGGGCGCGCAGCACGCCCTGGGCAAAGGTCATCAGCGTGCGGGTGAGGATATTGGCGCCCTCAACCGTGATCGCCACCGGCAGCGCCTGATAGGCGCCGAACAGATAGTTGCCCGGCCCGTCCTGGATGGCGCGGCCACCCTGGATATCGAAGGCATTGTCCATGCTTTCGCGCATGGCTTCGGTCGTGGTGTATTTCAAAAGGCCCGCAATGACAGCCGGACGCTGGCCCTCATCGACCATGGAAGCCGTGAGGCGGCGCGTGGCCTCGAACATATAGGCGCGCTTGACCATCTCGCCGAGCGGCTCGGCAACGCCTTCCATCAGGCCCACCGGAATGCCGAACTGGCGGCGCACCCGCGCATAGGCCGAAGTCGCGCGCAAAGTGGCCTTGATCGAGGTGGTGCCAATGGCGGGCAGCGAAATGGCGCGGCCGGTCGACAGACACTCCATCAGCATGCGCCAGCCCTGCCCGGCATAGTTCGTGCCCCCGATGAGATATTCCATCGGGATGAACACGTCCTTGCCGCGCACCGGCCCGTTCATGAAAGCCTGCCGCGCCGGGTAGTGGCGGCGCCCGATATCGAGGCCCGGATGATCATGCGGGATCAGCGCCAGGGTAATGCCGATATCCTCGCCGCGGCCCAGATGATTGTCGGGGTCTTTGAGGATGAAGGCCAGGCCCACCAGCGTCGCGATCGGGGCCAGCGTGATATAACGCTTGTCGAAGCTGAGGCGCACGCCCAGCACTTCCTCGCCATTATGGATGCCCTTGGTTACCGTGCCATAGTCGCGCATCCCGCCCGCATCCGAACCCGAATGCACGCCGGTCAGCGCAAAGCAGGGCACTTCAAGACCCGTCGCGAGGCGATGGAGATACTTCTCCTTCTGCTCGGGCAGCCCGTATTTTTCCAGCAGTTCACCCGGCCCGAGCGAATTGGGCACCATGACGGTAATGCCGGCCGCCACCGAGCGGCTGGCGATCTTGGACACGATCATGGACTGCGCCTGAGCCGAAAAGCCGAGGCCTCCATGCTCCTTGCCGATCAGCATGCCCAAAAACCCCTTGGACTTGAGATAGTCCCAGAGTTCGGGCGACAGGTCGGCGCGATTGTGCCGGATATCCCAGTCGTCGATCATACGGCAGGCCACTTCCGTCTCGTTGTCGAGAAAGGCCTGTTCTTCGGGCGTCAGGGTCAGCGGGCGGATCTGGGTCAGCTTGTCCCAGTCGGGGCGGCCGGAAAAAAGCTCGGCATCCCACCCAACCGTGCCTGCATCGAGCGCTTCCTGTTCGGTGCGGCTCACCCGCGGCAGGATGGATTTGACGGCGCCATAGATGGGGGGGATGAGCAGCGCCATGCGGATGGGCTTGACTGCCAGCACCAGCAGGATCACGCCAAACACCACAAGCAGCCAGCCGAACCCGCCCATCTCGTAGACCGCGCCGGCCTCGAGGAAATCGAGCCCGCTGGCAAAGCCGATCAGCACCAGCGCCAATCCCCCTTGCCAGATGGGGCTTTCCCGCATGGCCAGCGTCGCAAAAACAACCAGACTGATGACAAACAGCAACAGGGTCATGCCCACATCCTCCAGTGACGGACGGGCCCTTAATGGGACCGCTGCCCGTCAAGCCTTAATGCCGGACCGGTGCCGATCCCCAGATCGACCCGGCCTTCCCTTGCCTTGGCTGCACCATAACGCGCCTTGGCAGGTTGTGTATCCCTACTCTACTCAGGTTTACGTATACGTCAACCTACGCCCCAATACGTCTTGGTGTGGATTTCGGTTCCCTGCCGCACCGGCACCGAATTGACGCTAACGTAAGCGCGTGGAATAGTTTCCCCAAGCCGGACCAGATCGCGACAGACGATGCGGGAAACCGATCCGGCCGATCGAGGAGAACCATCTGCTCTAAGGCAGAGGAGGAGAACCGGAATGGACACGACTGCCGAAACCGACAGCCTGCGCCCGTGGATCGCCAGCTACCCCGAGGGGATCGTCTGGGACGCCCAGATCGACGAAACGCCCGTTCACGAACAGGTGCTGGCCGCCTGCGCCAAAAACCCCGGCGCCCTCGCCCTCGATTTCCTGGGCGGGACCACCACCTTCGGCGAACTGGCTGAAAAGATCACCGCCTTTGCCGGCGCGCTGCAGAGCCAGTATGGCGTCACCAAGGGCACCCGCGTGGCGCTCATGCTGCCCAACACGCCCTTCTATCCCATTGCCTATTATGGCGTGCTCAAGGCCGGCGGCACGGTGGTCAACTGCAACCCGCTCTACACGATCCCCGAGCTCAGCCACATCACCGCCAATGCGGGCGCCGACATCATGGTGACCCTCGATCTCCAGCAGATCTATGAAAAGGGCGAGGCGCTGCAAAAGGCCGGCCACGTCAAGAAGCTGATCGTGGCGCACTTCCCCAATGCGCTGCCGCTGGTCAAGAAAATCCTCTTCTCGGTTGCCAAGCGCAAGGATCTGGCCAAGCCCGAATATAGCGGCGTCACCGCGTCCTTCGAAAAGCTCATCGCCACCGGCCACAAGCCCACGCCCGTCACCATCGATCCGCGCAAGGACATCGCCGTCCAGCAATATACCGGCGGCACCACCGGCATTCCCAAGGGCGCGCTGCTGACCCATGCCAATATCTCGGCCAATGTCAGCCAGATCGACAAATGGGGCTGCGGGCTTTTCTACCCGCCCTCCAAGGTCATTGCCGTCCTGCCCTTCTTCCACATCTTCGCCATGACCGTCTGCATGAACGTGCCGCTCACCAACGGCATTCCTGTCATCATGCTGCCGCGCTTCGAGCTCAAGGCGCTGCTGGGCATTCTCGAGCGCACCAGGGCCAATATCCTGCCTTCCGTGCCGACCCTGCTCAATGCCATCGCCCGCGCCGACTCGGTGAAGCCCGAACATCTGGCGAGCCTTGAAGTCGCCATTTCCGGTGGCGCCGCCCTGCCCGACGAAGTGCGCGCCGCTTTCGCCAGAAAGTCCTCGAAAACCATTCTGGCCGAAGGCTATGGCCTCACCGAAGCCTCCCCGGTCGTCTGCTGCGCCGCCCTGCGCGTGCCCAGCAAGCCCCTGTCCATCGGCCTGCCCCTGCCGGGCACCGACATCCGCTTTGTCGACGTTGACTCCGGCAATGTCGTCGGCATCGGCCAGGATGGCGAATTGCAGGTCAAGGGCCCCCAGGTCATGGCAGGCTATTACGAAAATGCCGAAGCCAGTTCCGAAGCCTTCATGGACGGCTGGCTGCGTACCGGCGATGTCGGCCACATGGACCAGGACGGCTACGTCTTCCTTGTCGACCGCATCAAGGACCTCATCATCTGCTCGGGCTTCAATGTCTATCCACGCACCATCGAGGAAGCGCTGATGACCCACGAGGCCGTCGAGGAAACCAACGTCATCGGCGTGCCGGACCAGTATCGCGGCGAGGCGCCCGTCGCTTATGTGAAGCTCAAGGAGGGCCAGTCCGCCACCGAGGAAAGCCTCAAGGCCTTCCTCAAGGACAAGCTCAACAAGATCGAAATGCCCAAAGAGATCATCTTCAAGGATGCCCTGCCCAAGACGCTGATCGGCAAGCTCTCCAAGAAAGAGCTCCGCGAAGAATACGCCCAGATGAAAGCCGGAAAAAAGTGACTCGCGCCGCCGCTGACACCAAGGACCTGTTCTCGATTGCCGACCTTGCCAAGGAATTCGGCATCTCGACCCGCGCCATCCGCTTTTACGAAACCAAGGGCCTGCTCTCCCCCGAGAGAGTGGGCGCCACCCGCATCTTTCGCCGCCGAGACCGCGCCCGCCTGATCCTGATCCTGCGCGGAAAGCGGCTGGGCTTTTCCCTGCGCGATATCTCGGACTATCTCAGCCTCTACGACGCCGACCGCACCCAACAGGTGACGCTTCTGGCCGAAAAGGTCGACGAGCGCATTGCCCTGCTCGAACGCCAGCGCGACGACCTCGAAACCACCATCGCCGAACTCCGCGAAATCCGGAACCTCGCCAGCGAGCGCCGCGCCGAAGCAGGCTGACCGCACCTAGCGCCCGCCGCGCGGCTTGACATTCTTGGTCATGAAATCGGGTTTCTTCGGCTTCACCCAGCCCTTGGGCGGCTTGCGCACCGGAATGTCCGAGCCCAGCCCCATCTGGCCCGGCGGCGCCTGGCCCACCTGCACGTCGATGGCATTGCCCGCCTCATCGAGGATACTGGCCACCTGGTCCTCGCCCTTGAGCCGGCCGATCTCGTCGCGCAAACGCGCGGCCTTTTCGAAATCGAACGCTGCGGCCGCCGCTTCCATTTCCTTTTCCAGCGCCACCAGCCGCTGGTGATTGCTCCGCGATGACATCACGCGCCTCCTTGTCGGGCCCCGACATTGCCATTTCCGCCCCACTGGGCCAAACCACAACGCACCAGATGCGTTCGAGACCGACGAAAAACAACGGAGCCTGTCATGCGCCGCACCAGCCACCCCGCCGGCACCATCCATCGCCTCGTCGTTGACAGCAAGGCGCTCGCCGGCAACCGCCTGGGCGATCCCACCGAGCGGATTGTCGATGTCTATGTGCCCCATGGCCATGACGGCAAGGACCTGCCCCTGCTCGTCGATCTCGTCGGCTTCACTGCCGGCGGCCCGGCCCATACCGCCTGGAAGAGCTTCACCGAAAATGTCCCAGAACGCCTCGATCGCCTCATCGGCGAAGGCAAGATGAAGCCGGTCGTGGTGGCCTTCCCCGATTGCTACTCGCGCCTCGGGGGCAATCAATATGTAAACAGCCCCGTCATCGGCAATTACGAGGATTTTCTCATTACCGAAATGCTGCCTGCCGTCGAAGCCCGCTTCGGCTGTGGCGGCTTTGGCAAGCGCGGCGTGTTTGGAAAATCCTCGGGTGGCTTCGGCGCGCTGGTCCACGTCATGCTCCACCCCGACGTCTGGTCGGCCGGCGCCAGCCACTCCGGTGATGCCGGTTTTGAAAACCTTTATATCCCCGAATTCCCCGGCACCCTGCGCGCCCTCGCCAAGGCCGACAATTCCATTGAAAAATGGCTCAAGACCTTTGAGGCCAAGCCCAAGATCGACGGCAAGGACACAATGGTGCTGATGATCCTGGCGCAGGCGGCCAGCTTTGACCCCGCCCCCGATCCTGCGACCTTCCTTGGCCTGCGCCTGCCGGTGACCCTCGACACTTGCGAATTGATCGAGGACCGCTGGGCCAACTGGCTCAAATGGGACCCGGCCCGCATGGTCGAGACCCACGCCCGCGCTTTCGGCAAGCTCAAGGGCTTCTACCTCGAATGCGGCACCGAGGATCAGTACAATATCCTCTACGGCACCCGCCGCATCCACAAGACCCTCACCGCCAAAGGCATCGCCCATCGCTACGAGGAGTTCCCCGACAACCATTCCGGCGTCGACTACCGCATGGACCTCTCCCTGCCCTACCTGGCCGACCTCTTGAGCTGACCCCTCTTCACCTCCCCCTATCAGGGGGAGGCAAGCAGAGCTTGGCGACGAAGGCGCCTAGCGGCGCTCGGCGGGGGTAATGTCAAACGACTAGGGCATGCTACCCGTCACGGCCCGAAAAACATCCAGGCCAGGCTCACCAGCCCCGCGACCAGCCCGATCCAGGCCGTCGCCAGAAGCCCGTCCCGCGCGGTGATCGCCAGCGCATAGAGGGCGATTACGCTGGCCGCCCAGGTGGAGGTGAAGGGAATGAATTCGAGAAGCGGCATGATGCAGCCGACGAGGACGCAGATTAGCGCCCCGGCGCGGCGCATCACCGGCCCGGTCATGAACCGCGCCCGCCGCCGCACAACGCCATCAGCTACGCGGCTCACCGGCTTGAGGAATTTGAGCAGGGTCTGGGCATGCTTGGCCGAAATGCAACGCTCGCTCAGCCATTTGGGCAGCCAGAAATTCTTCCGCCCCAGTACGATCTGCCCCGCCACAAGGATGGTATTGAGCCCCACCATGGTCGGCAGGCCCGGAATGATGCTGAGCGGAGAAATGACGATCAGCGCCGGCAGCAGCAGCAACGGCCCCGCTGCCCGCTGACCTGCAATCTCCCGCACCAGCCCGATCGACACCGCCTGACCGGCATCGGCACGCTCCTCGACCTTGCGGACCAATCCGCCCAGCGCGCCTTCCTGCAAATCCGTCATCTGAGGCCGTTCCTTTCGGAACACGAACGCGGCGCTGAACCCTGCCGTTCCGTTGGCCTATTCCTCTCCGTCCGGTCAGAAACTCCTGAGCACCGAGACAGGTGAACGAAATCTCCGGATACTCACTTCATCACCCCCATCTCCGCGCTGCCCTCGGGCTTCACGCAAGGGCCGCTGTCCATGCGCCGCCGCAAAGGAAAGCCCCCGGATCAAATCCGGGGGCAAGACGGTGGGCTTAACAAGCCCCTATTCCTCTCCCCCTCGGGGAGAGTTGGCTCGCGCAGCGCGCGAGACGGTGAGGGTCACACCACCTTGCTGACCTCAAGCAGTCCCGGCCGCTTTTCATTGGCTGCCGTAATCGCCGCCTCGCCGCCCAGCACTACGACATGCCCCCTGGCAGCGACGGCCTCGATCGCCTCGGCCAATGCCACGAAATCGGCGCGGCTGGTGCCGAGGATTTCGTAGCGCCGCTGCTGGCGCAATTCATCCGTCGTGCCATTGAGAATGCGCCACATGGCCGAGTAGCCCTTTGCATCGACAAATTCCGGCCGGTCGAGATCGCCGACCACGCCGATGACGGAGCGCACGAGATCGGTGTCACCAATTTCCGCCCTCAGGGCCTTGGCCGCGCCGTCATAGACATCCAGCGTCTTCAAAAGGTTGGGGTCGCGATAGCTGAGAAAGGCAAAATTGCCGGAGCTGAGATCGAACCGGCTCGATCCACCATAAGCCCCGCCCTGCACGCGCACCTTGTCCCAGAGATAGGTGGTGTTGAGCAGACGCAGCGCCACCGCTGATGCCGCCGTGAGGGTGAAGCCCAGCGCCTTCAGGTTCGCGCCCTTGCCCACATAATTGACCTGGGCCGGGATGATCAGCCCCTCATTGCGCGGCGCCAATGTCCGGCTCCAGTCGGCATCGCCAACCTTTTGGTCCGGCAGGCCGGCAACAAAGCTGGCCAATTCTGCCTGGGCCTTGCCCCAGAGCGCGCCATCGGCCGTGACATTGACCACCATCCGGCCACGGTTGAACAGCCGGTCCCGGATTGCCTTCAATGTCGCTTCGACACCCGCCCAGTCGCTGTCCACGCGCTTGACCAAGTCCTTGAGGAACTGGCCATAGGACACGCCGCTCATCTGCTCTGCTATCCAGCCGGCTTCCGTGAGGCCCGACTTGATGCGCGTATCGACAATGGCATTGCCCGAGGGCACCAGCCGCGCTTCGAACCCGGCCTTCTCCTCCAGCGCCATCTGCTTGAACCGCTCGCGATTATCGAGCCGCGCATCGAGCAGCACATCGCCCATGATAGCGAGCATGTCCGCCAGCTTGTCCGGCACCGCCTTGCCCGAAAGGAAGAACCAGGCTGCCGTACCCGTCCCGTCCTGCCGCGTGGCAAGGCCACGATGCTGCTGCACGCCGCCCGTGGTCCGACCGATGCGCTGGGTCAGCGACACGAAGTCTTCCTTGCTCGTGCCGGTCTGCAGCAGCGCCCGTCCGAAGAGCGGCAAGTAGGGGAGCATGTCTGCGTCGAGCACATGGAGGTCAAAGCCGAGATCGAGATAGACGATGCCCGTGGTCGGCAGGTCATGGAACATCACCCGCGCCCCGTGAAGCGCACTTTCCTCCGTCGGAACCGTGCGGATGTCGCGGTCGAGATCGGCAAGGCCCAGCGTCGGGATCTTGGCGAGGTCTTCCGGCTTATCGACCTCTTCCTGCAGGGCCTTCAGCTTTTCAGTGCGCTCCAGCACGGACTTGAGCGCCGTCTCATCGAGGCCGGCGCGAACCTCTGCCAGTTTGTCGGCCTCCGCCTTGGCCTCGCGTGAGCCCTGCTCCGGATCGGCCGAAAGTGTGGTGGTCAGCCGATGCGGATTATCGAGGAAAAGCCGGCGAATTTCAGTCTTGAAGTGATCGCCGGCCGCCTTGTCCTTGAGCGCGGCCAGCGCCGTTTCAAAGCTCAGCGGCGAGAGCGGGTCGCCGCCATGCAGCCACGTGCCCAGCGCATTGAACATATAGGTCATGCCGCGCGGATAAGAGCCGGTATTCTGCTCGCGCAGGGTAAACTCGAACGTATTGACCGCCGCATCGATCTGTTCGGGCGAAAAGCCGGTTTCGGCAATCTCGGCCAGCGTATCGAGCACCAGCTTTTCGATCTTCTCAGCATCGGCAGGGTCGACGCCCTTGAGCCCGAAACTGCCCATGGGCTGGCGCAGGTAGGAGGCGATGCCGCCCCCGATCACGCCCTCGCCGAGCCCGCTTTCCGTGAGCTTCTTGCGCAGCGGCGCCGCAGAATTGCCCGCCAGCAGATAGCTCAGCATGCCGTGGCTCAGAACCTCTTCGCGGCTCTCCGCAGGGTCCAGCATCCAGCTCACGCTCACCATGCCGTCGCGGCGCTTTTCCGGATCGACCGTGCCCGCATAAGTGCCCGAAACCGTGCGCGGCGCGTTCCATCGCGGCTGTAGCGCCACCTCGGCATCCACCTCGATCCGCTCGAACTGGCTGAAATAGCTGTCGAGAATGTCGAGCCGCTTTTCCGGCGCGTCATCGCCCGAAAACACCACCCGCGCATTGGAGGGATGGTAATAGGTCTCGTGAAAGCGCTTGAACTGCTCGTAGGTGAGGTCGGGGATCGCCTTGGGATCGCCGCCCGACGACTTTCCATAGGTCGTGTCCGGGAACAGCCCATTCTGCGCCAGCGTGTGCATCACCGAGTCGGGGGAGGAGTACACCCCCTTCATCTCGTTGAAGACCACGCCCTTATAGACCAGGGGTGCATCGAGGCTTTCGAGCTCGTAGTGCCAGCCTTCCTGCTCGAACGTATCTTCCGTGATCAGCGGAAACAGCACCGCGTCGAGATAGACGTCAACGAGGTTGTAGAAATCCTTGAGGTTCTGGCTGGCCACCGGATAGGCGGTCTTGTCCGGAAAGGTCATGGCGTTGAGGAAAGTGTGCATGCTGCCCTTGAGCAGCTCCACAAAGGGCTTCTTGACCGGATATTTCCTCGAGCCGCACAGCACCGAATGCTCGAGAATATGGGCAATGCCGGTCGAATCCTCCGGGGGCGTCTTGAAGGTAATGCCGAAAACCTTGTTCTCGTCGTCATTGACGAGGCTCAGCACCTCCGCCCCTGTCTTCCTGTGCCGGTAAAGCCACGCCTCCGAATTGATCTCGGCAATTTTCTCGTTGCGCAGGAGCTCGAAGGCGGGATGGGACATGAGGCAACTCTTCGGTCTTAGTCAGGTCCCCTAACCTAGGTGCACATTCGCGCCGTCGCTAGGGGCAAGACGGCGGTTCCCGACCATGCCGACGACGGTGATAGCCAAAGCCGAATAAACCTTGGCTTGGCCGCACTTTGTGCGGATAGAGCTGGGCAACGTCCGTGCCCATCAGAAATTTGAGTAACACCATGCGCCTTCGCCTTGCCCTGCTCGCCGCCCTCATCGCAGCCCCTGCCCATGCGCAAGGCAATGTGCCGGACTATGTCGATGACCGCTCCACTCCGGCGGCGCTGGTGCAGTCCCATTACAACGCCATCAATCGTGGCGAATATCTGCGCGCGTGGTCCTATTTCGGTGCCAACGCCTATGCGCGCGACGATGATGCCGATGCGCAGGCCGACTATGAGGCGATGAAGACCCTTTACGAGGAGCCGGCCTTTTTCGAGGTGCTGACCGGCACTGTCACTGAAGAAGGCGCGGCCGGTTCGACCTATTCCTATGTGCCGGTCGCCCTCAAGGTTCGCGATGGGAAAGCGCGACCTATCAGCTCGCCGGCTGCTACGCGATCCGGCTGGCCCAGCCGGCCAATCAGGACGCACAGCCCTACCATCCGATGCATATCGTGAGTGGCGAACTCGATCTGGCCGACGACACCAGTCTTGAAAGCGTTATCCCCACCGATTGCACGCCCTGACGGGACTGCCGCCGTCCTCGCTTCCCTCAAAAAAGCAGCGGGCGCAGCGCTTCCTCAAGCGCCGCGCCCGTTCCTGTGTGGCAGTCCGCGAATGGGATCAGACCCCGCCGCGGATCTCCGGCTTCACTTCTGTTTCATACCATTCGCCCAGCTGCCCCATCAGCGCCGGGAACAGGCTCTTGCGCTCGCTGGCGGCCACGTTGTCGGCGATCTGTTCGGGTTTGGAGACGCCGGCAATGACGGTGGAGACCTGCGGATGATCAAGAATCCAGCGCAGGGCAAACTGGCTCATCGGCACGCCTTCCGGCGCCAGCCCCTTGAGCTCCTGCACCAGTTCAATGCCGCGCTCGAACGGAATGCCCGAAAAGGTCTCGCCCACCGAAAAGGCCGCGCCGTCGCGGTTATAGTTGCGGTGGTCGGTATCCTCGAAGCGCGTGTCCTTGTTGTATTTGCCCGAGAGCAGCCCGCTGGCCAGCGGCAGGCGCACGATGATGCCGACATCCTTTTCCGCCGCCTTGGGCAGCAGTTCCTTGGCCGCGTCCTGGCGGAAAAGGTTGAAGATGATCTGCAGCGTGGCGCAGCCGGGCTGTTCGAGACACAGCAGCCCTTCCTCGATGGTTTCAACGCTGGCGCCCCAGTGACGCACCAGGCCCTCGGCCTGCAGCCGGTCCATCCAGCCGAAAATGGCGCCATCGCGCAAGACATCGGTTGGCACGCAATGGAGCTGTGCCAGGTCCAGCGTCGTCACACCCAGCCGCTGCGCCGAGGCGCTGAGACTGTCCCGCACGCCTTCGAATGTATACTTGTCGGGAAAGAGCGTACCCGCCCGCCCCACCTTGGTGGCGACGCGCACCGCGCTTCCCTTGGCATGGGCGCCGATCCGGCTTTCGCTGAGGCCCCCGCCATAAACGTCGGCCGTGTCCCAGAAGCTGATGCCCGCTGCACTGGCGGTATCGAGAATGGCCGTGGCGGCTTCGTCGCCCACCGGACCGAAATCGCCGCCCAGCTGCCAGCAGCCCAGCCCGATCTCGCTGACCTCATAGCCCGTCTTGCCCAAACGCCGCGTTTTCATCGCCTGCTCCGCCCGTGAGTGAATTTCCGGCGCAACCTAGTCGCGCCGCCGCGCGGGAACAAGGCCGCTGCCGCGCTGTGCCCAGGCCATGCACAAAGGCGAGGCCGCCTATTCGAAATAATCGGGAAAGTCGCTGATTGTCTGGCCCAGCAGCACTTCGGCGCGTTGCAGATGCGCCCGCATGGCGCTTTCAGCCCCTTCCACGTCCCCCCGGCCCACCGCCTCGGCAATCACCTTGTGCTCGGCAATGGCGCGGTCCTTGGACGACTGGCCCAGTGTCAGGTACCGCACCCGGTCGAGTTGTATCTTGTGGTCGTCGACCATTTGCCATGCATATTCAACGCCGGCCAGCCGGGCGAGCGTGCGATGAAACAGCTCGTCCAGCGCATGGAAGCGCCGCGTATCGTCGACAGCCGCCGCCTCTTCCTGTTCCGCAATCAAGGCGGTCAGCGTGGCCAGGGCGTCGGGCGCAGGCTGGCTGGCGACCCGGCGGATGATTTCAATCTCGATGCTTTCGCGGATGAACCGGCTCTGCCGCACCCCGTCGGGGGAGATTTTCTTGACCACGGTGGCGCGCTTGGGCCGGATCAGCAGCAGCCCCTGCTGCGCCAGCCGGATAAAGGCCTCGCGCACCGGCTGGCGCGACACGCCGTAGCGCGCCGCGATATCGCTCTCGGAAATGGCGTCGCCGGGTTTGAGCGCCATGGTCACGATGTCGTCGCGCAACGCGCCAACGACCCGCATGGCCATGGTTCCCGTGCCCGCGTCCAGACCCGTGTTCGCTTCCAAACTCCTGCTCGCCTCCAAGACCGCGTCCGCCATCCTTGATTCCCGGAGCCCCAGCAATACACCCCCCGGGCGTCTCAGGGCTATGGCTGATGCAAAGCCGCGCCCGCGGCGTGTCCCGCCTGGCCCTCATCCGCCTCTTCGGGTTCCGGCAGCTCGACACCCCAGTGTCCGCCACCCAGCACTTCGCCCAGAACGTCGAACACCACGCGAATGCGTCGGCTGGTC
Organism: Pseudomonadota bacterium; assembly: GCA_023391095.1. Lineage (GTDB taxonomy): Bacteria > Pseudomonadota > Alphaproteobacteria > Rhizobiales > Devosiaceae > Devosia. The sequence goes on along the minus strand of JAEWBN010000013.1, from coordinate 44,134 downwards.
CGCAATTCCCGGTGTGTCACCAGCCATACCGGCACCGGCATTGGCTCCATGTCGCCCACGGGGCGGACACCCTTGGTCGCCTCTGCCACCGGGTCCATGATGGCCCCGATGCCGAGCCCCGCCTGTACCCACTGCCAGTAGGCCAGACCGCTCCCGGTCGAATAGCGCAGATTGTCGAGCGTGATCGGCACCCCCCGCCGGTTGAGCTCGGCCACGAAATAATCTGGCCGCTCGCTGGGCCCGATAAAGGGCGCATCCGCCAACTGCTCGCGCCGCTCCGGCCGCCCCAGCCTTTGGTAGAGAGCTTCCGATGCATAAAGCCGCGCCGACGAATCCGGACACCGCCGCGCAATCAGGTCCGGTTCGCTCGGCTGGACGTGCCTTATGGCAATGTCGGCTTCCCGCCGGATCAGGTCATTGACGCTGTTGGACGCCAGCACATCCACCCTGATGCCCGGGGCGCGTTGCCCCAGAAGCAGCAGCGCCTGCGGCAGAACATTGGCCGCATAGACATCGCTGGCCGTGATCCGCACCAAACCCTCTTCGGTCTGCGACTGGTGCGAGGCGGCACGGGCAACCGCCTCGGCCGCCGCGCCCATATTCTGCACATGCTCAAGCAACGCCCGCCCAGCCTGCGTCAGCGCCAGCGAACGGCCCACCCGTTCAAACAGCGTCACGCCCAGCGCCGCTTCGAGAGCGACCACCTGCCGCCCCAGCGTCGGCTGCGTCAGCCCCAGTCGGCGCGCCGCTGCGGAAAGCGATCCGGCTTCGGCGGTCGCCATGAAGGCCCGCGCCTGGTTCCAGTCAAAATCGGGGACAGATCGTTTCATGCAAAAACGTATATAGATCGTGCCAATTTCTGCAATTTCGTTTGCATGAGACGGCCACTATTTTGCGTCCATTCACGAGGGGACAAGACATGGCCGACCAATCCCGGTTCTGGAACCGGCTCGCCGACAAATATGCCGCCCAGCCCGTGGCTGATCCGGCGAGCTACCAAGCCAAGCTGGACGACACCCGGCGTCTTCTGCGTCCTGATATGGACGTCTTTGAATTCGGCTGCGGCACCGGCACCACTGCCCTCACCCATGCGCCACGGGTCCGGCATATCCGCGCCACCGACTTTTCCCAGCGCATGGTCGAGATCGCCCGCACCAAGGCCGAACAGGCTGGCATCACTAATGTCACCTTCGAGCAGGCAGACATCACCACCATGGCCCCCAGCCCGGCGCGCTACGACGTGGTCATGGGCCACTCCATCCTCCACCTCCTCCCTGATCCGCAAAAGGCAATCGCGGCGAGCTTTGCCATGCTCAAGCCGGGCGGCTATTTCATCACCAGCACTGCCTGCCTGGCGGGTGGTCCCGGCCTCGTCCTCGGCCTCATCGCCCCGCTCGGCAAAGCCGTCGGGCTCCTGCCCACCATCAAGGCCTTCAGCCCCAAGCGGCTTGAAGCCATGCATCGCCAAACCGGCTTCGAGATCGAAAAGCTCTGGCAGCCGGGCAAGGGCAAGGCGGTGTTCATCATCGCGCGCAAGCCGGTCTGATCACTTGTGGAACCAGAGCGTCACCAATTCCCCGAATCGGAGCGGTCGGTGCTAACAGTCTGTGAACTTTAGCACCCTTGCGTTCCCTCTTCGGTTAGCCGGATGTGAACGCATCCGACCGGAGAGCCAATGCAGGTTTCCATCGACATGGGAGAGAGCCGCCCCGCCGGCCATGCCCGCATGGACCTTGAGGAATTGCTCGCCACCCGGCTTCTGGTGCAGGGCAATTCGGGCTCCGGCAAATCCCACCTGCTGCGTCGCCTGCTCGAGCAATCGGCTCAGTGGGTGCAGCAATGCGTCATCGATCCGGAAGGCGATTTCGTAACGCTGTCAGAGCGTTACGGACACTTGGTGGTGGATGCCGCGCGCACCGAAAACGAGTTGACCCGCATCGCCGCCCGCGTCCGCCAGCACCGCGTCTCGGTCGTCCTCAACCTCGAGGGCCTCGACGTCGAGCAGCAGATGCGCGCCGCCGCCGCCTTTCTCGGCGGCATGTTCGATGCCGACCGCGACTACTGGTATCCGGTCCTCGTGGTCGTCGACGAAGCCCAGCTCTTCGCCCCGGCCGCAGCGGGCGAAGTGTCTGATGAAGCTCGCAAATTGTCGCTCGGCGCCATGACCAACCTTATGTGCCGCGGCCGCAAACGCGGCCTTGCCGGCGTCATCGCCACCCAGCGCCTCGCCAAGCTCGCCAAGAACGTTGCGGCAGAAGCTTCTAACTTCCTGATGGGCCGCACTTTTCTCGATATTGACATGGCCCGTGCCGCCGACCTCCTGGGCATGGATCGCCGCCAGGCCGAGCAGTTCCGCGATCTGCAACGGGGCCATTTCGTAGCCCTGGGCCCGGCCATATCCCGGCGTCCCCTGCCCATCACCATTGGCCCCGTCGAGACCTCCGCCCGCTCCACCAGCCCCAAGCTGACGCCACTTCCGGAAGCGCCCGCCGATGCCGCCGATCTGATTTTTACCCAGGACCCGGAAGAGTTTACCCGTCCCGTGGTGCGCCGCCCGGCCCCGCCGCCACCGCCCTCGACCAACGAGCTTCTGGCCCAGGTCGCCGAAGCCCGCGCCAAGGCGCGCGCCGAAATGCCCGAGGAACCGGTCTCGCTTTTCCCCGAGATCGACGAAGCCGAGCGCGAGGCCCAGATCAAGGCCGTCATGGCCGAACTCTTGAGCGACCCGGATGCCGGCTTCCGCACCACGGCCGTGCTGTATCAGGATTTCCTTGTTCGCTGCCGCATCCGCCGCGTGCCGGGCGAACCGCCTGCATTGCCGGCCTTCAAGCGCATGCTGGCCGTGGCCCGCGTCGCACCCGATGAGGATATCGCCGCCTCCGACGGCTGGCAGCAGGCCCTGGGCCTCTCCGAAACGCTGACCGACGACGTCCAGGGTGTCTTCCTCGTCATCGCCCAGGCGGCGCTGACAGGGGCGCCTTGCCCCTCCGACGCAACGCTGGCCCGGCTCTACGGCACCCATTCATCGAGCCGCGCCCGTCGTCTTCTGACCTGGTTCGAGGAGCGGGGCCTCATTGTCCTGCGCACCGACTTCCGCAATCAGCGGATCGCCGCCTTCCCCGATCTGGGCTGCGAGACCGGCCCCGGCGACCCCAATGGCCCGGACGCGCTCCTCGACCATCGCGGCGCTGCCGAATAGAGCGAATCTAGCCGATCATCTCGGCGCGGAAGGCGTAGCGTGCGGTGGTGCCCGGCTCCAGCCGAACCGAATAGGGGCGCTCGGCCAGATCATCGGATCCTCCGGCCAGCGCCGCCGTGCCATGCCAGGGCTCAAGGCAGATGAACCCTGCGCCCGGCTTGGTCCAGAGTGCGAAATTGGGGAGGTTTTCCCAACTGAAGCGCACTTTCGGGCCCGCCGCAGGTCCGTAAACCAGCCCCGTGCCCGCGCCCTCGGAAAAGACCAGGGCATCATCCAAAAAGAGGTCGTGATCAAGCGTCAATTGCCCGGCCTTAAAGGGCGAAGCGAGCTTGTCCTCGGTGACGAGGCCGCCCGAAAGGCGCTGCCGCAACGGCTCCGCGCCATTATCGAGTACAACCTGATGCACCCCGCTGGCGCCCGGCAGGGGCCAGGCAAAGGCGGGATGAAAGCCGATGCCGAAGGGCAAGGTCCGGCTGTCGTGATTGGTGACTTCGGCGGTCACCACGACCGCTCCGCCTTCAAGCCGGTGTTCAAGATCAAGCCGGAAATCGAAGGGATAAAGCGCCCGGCTCGCCTCCGATGCCTCCAGCCGGTAGATGCAGCGGTCGGTCTCTTCCAGCACGAGCGCGAAATTGCTGCGCCGCGCAAAGCCGTGCTGGCTCATCTGGAACCGCTCGCCCTCGATGGTCAACGTGTCATTGGGCGCCTTGCCCACCATGGGAAAAAGCACCGGCGAGCGTCCCGTCCAATAGCTGGCATCCCCATGCCAGAGCCAGTGGCGGCCATCGCGGGTTTGGATCGACTGCATTTCCGCCCCGAGCGCTGCCACATCGACCGTAAGCTCGCCATTGCTGATCCGGGTCAACTGCATACGGGGGGTCTCCAGCGATTCACCGGTCCACACTAGCCCGAAGCGGCCCCCACGCCTACTGGGGGAGACCCAGACGCGCCATCAATCCGCGCGCATCGTCGGGCGCCATCAGCTTGTCCGTATTGTCGAAATAAAAATAGACATCTCGCTTTTGGCCATCCGCCGTGGGCGCGGTGACGAAATTGCCGTCCGTGGCCTTGCCCAATGACCAATTCCGGACGCGCTTGGCCCATTGGTCGAGCGCTGCGTCAGGATATTTGGACTTGTAAAGCTCGGTCGAGCCATGCAGCCGACAATAAACAAAATCGGCCGTCACATCCATCAGCAGCGGCCATTCCACCGTGTCGGCACAGACCAGTGCGACACCGTATGCGCGCAGGAGCGCAATGAAGTCGGGATCGCAGAAGCTCTCGTGCCGGATTTCCACCGCGTGACGCATCGGCCGCACGACCCCGTCGCCATAATCGGCCGGCGCCCGCAGGCGCTGGTCATGCCGATGTGCCAGCGCGGCTGCCGCGCCGGTGTCGCGTGGCAGGAGGCGGAAGAACGCCTCCATGCGCCCCATGTCCAGTGCGAACCGGGCCGGAAACTGCCACAGCACCGGGCCGAGCTTTTCGCCGAGCACCAGCGGCCCCGAGGCAAGGAAATTGGCGAGCGGGGCCTCGGCATCTTTGAGCCGCAGCATATGGGTGAGGTAACGCGGCCCCTTGACCGAAAAGACAAAGCCCTCCGGCACTTCTGCTGCCCAGCTGCGAAACGCCTTCGGCGTCTGCATGCCATAGAACGTCCCGTTGATTTCCAGCGAGTTGAACTGGCTAGCGGCAAAGGCAAGCTCGCGCCGCTGCACCAGTCCTTCGGGATAGAAGTTTCCGCGCCAGGGCTGGTAGGTCCAGCCGGAAACCCCGATGCGGATTGCGCCATGCGTGTCCATCCCGCGCCAACGTTTTGGCCGGCTGCCGCGTTGCCCCGCTTGCCCCACCGCAAGCGCAAAGCTATGTCCCGGCCATGACCCTGCCGCCCCTGCCCATCGATGCAGTCCTGCCCGCCCTGGCCGATGCGCTGGCCACTGGCACGGCCGCCGTGCTGGTCGCCCAGCCCGGCGCCGGCAAGACCACGCGCGTGCCGCTCGCCCTGCTGGGCGCGCCCTGGCAGAACGGCGGCAAGATCATCGTGCTCGAACCGCGCCGCCTGGCCGCACGCGCAGCCGCCCGTCAGATGGCAAGGCTGCTGGGCGAAGAGGTGGGCCAGACAGTCGGCTACCGCGTCCGCATGGAAACCAGGGTTTCCGCCCGGACCCGCATCGAAGTGGTCACCGAAGGCGTCTTTACCCGCCTCATTCTGGACGATCCCGAGCTCTCGGGCATTGCGGCAGTCCTCTTCGACGAGTTCCACGAACGCAGTCTCGATGGCGATCTCGGCCTGGCGCTGGCGCTCGACGCCCGCGCCCTGCGGCCCGACCTCCGGCTCCTTGTCATGTCCGCCACCATCGATGGCGCCCGCGTAGCGACCCTTCTGGGCGATGCGCCAGTCATCGACAGTCCCGGCCGGACCTTCCCGGTCGAAACATTGTACGCCGAGCCCGATCCGCTCGCGCGCCTTGAAGATCAGGTCACCGCAGCCACCCTCAAGGCCCTGCGCGAACATGACGGGTCAGCGCTCGTCTTCCTGCCCGGCCAGGCCGAAATCACGCGCACCGCAGAGCGGCTTGCCGCGCGCCTGCCCGCCACTGTCGACCTTGCCCCGCTTTATGGCCAGCTCACCCCAGCCGAGCAGGACCGGGCCATCCAGCCGGCACCCGAGGGCCGCCGCAAGGTCGTGCTTGCGACCTCCATTGCCGAAACCTCGCTGACCATCGAGGGCATCCGCATCGTCGTCGACAGCGGCTTCCGTCGGGTTCCGGTTTATGAGCCTGCAACGGGCCTCACCACCCTGGCCACCACCCGCGTCTCCCGCGCCGGCGCGGATCAGCGTCGCGGCCGCGCCGGTCGCACCAGCCCCGGCGTCTGCATCCGGCTCTGGAATGAAGGCCAGACGGCGGCCCTCGCCCCCTTTGAGACGCCCGAAATCCTCGCGGCGGATCTCTCCGGCCTCATGCTCGACCTCGCCGCCTGGGGCGTCAGCGATCCGGGCGCGTTGGGCTTCCTTGATCCGCCGCCCGCTCCCGCCTGGGCTGAGGCAAAGGCCCTCCTGACCCGCCTCGACGCGCTGGACGCCACAGGGCACCTCACCCCAGCGGGCAAGGCGCTATCCCGCCTGCCGCTCCATCCGCGCCTCGCCCATATGGTCATGGCTGCAGCCGCCGACGGCGATGCGCAAACCGCCGCGGACCTTGCCGTGCTCATCGGCGAGCGCGGACTGTGCGGAGACGACACTGACCTTGCCCGCCGCCTTGAGCGCTTCCGCACCGACCGCTCGCGCCGCGCCGACGACGCGCGCGCCATGGCCAGGCGCTGGGCCAGGGCGGCTGGCGGCGCATCCGGTGACCCGCTCCCTCCCGGCCTGCACTTGGCCCGCGCCTTTCCCGACCGGATCGCGCAGGCTGTCGGTCCGCGTGGGCGTTTCCGCCTCGCCAATGGTCGCCAGGCCCAGTTGGACGAAACCCATTCCCTCGCTTCTGCACCCCTGATCGTGGTCGCCGACCTGACCGGCAGCGCCACACAGGGCCGCATCCGCTCGGCGGCCCACCTCGACGCCGCTGACCTCGAAACGCTGTTCGCGCACCGCATCACGGCGGAAACAACGCTCGCCTTCGATCCGCAAACCCAATCGGTCCGTGCGCGCCGGCAGCGTCGTCTCGACGCCCTGCGCCTTGCCGATGACACCGCGCCGGTCACCGATTTTGAAGCCGCCGCTGCGCTGCTGGCGCAAGCCGCACTCCAGCGTCCCGAAAGCTTGCCATGGTCAAAAGACCAGAAAGCTCTGCGCGCCCGCGCCAGCTTTCTCCACCAGACCCTTGGAGAGGATTGGCCGGACCTCTCCGATGCGGCGCTGGCGCACGACCCCGATTGGCTGGCCCCGCACCTGGTCGGTGAAACCCGCCTTGGCGCCATTTCCGCCGACCACCTGAGCATGGCGCTCGATGCCCTTCTGCCCTGGGCGAAGCGGCAGGAGATCGAAAAGCTCCTGCCCAGCCACTTCCACGCGCCATCGGGCAGCCACCTGCCCATCGACTACGGCGCCGAAAACGGCCCGGCGCTCGAAGTCCGGGTGCAGGAGCTGTTCGGGCTGCACCGCCACCCCACCATTGCCAATGGCAAGCTGCCGCTGCTTCTGGTCCTGCTCTCGCCCGCCCATCGCCCCATCCAGACCACGCGGGACCTGCCCGGTTTCTGGCGCGGCAGCTGGAAGGACGTTGCCAAGGACCTCAAGGGCCGCTACCCGCGCCACCCCTGGCCCGACGACCCCATCGCGGCCCCGGCGACGAACCGTGCCAAGCAGCGGGGAACATGAGACTTGGTCTTCGCATCCTCGGGCGAAAGAAAAAGCCCCGGATTTCTATCCGGGGCTTTCATGCAGGCGATGCCGGCCGAAAGATCGGTTAGTTGGGCGCAAAATTCAGCGCGACGCCATTGATGCAGTAGCGCAGGCCGGTCGGAGGCGGCCCGTCGGGGAAGACGTGGCCCAGATGGCTGCCGCAGGTGGCGCAATGCACTTCCGTGCGCACCATCCCGAATGAACGGTCTTCGGTGGTCTCGACCGAGCCGGGAATGGGGTCGTTGAAGCTGGGCCAGCCCGTGCCGCTTTCAAACTTCAAGGTCGAGGCAAAGAGCGGCGTATCGCAGCCGGCGCAGGAAAAAGTCCCCTGCCGCGTTTCATGCAGCAGCGCGCAGCTTCCCGGCCGCTCGGTGCCGTGCTGGCGCATGATGTAATATTGTTCTTCGGTGAGCCGCTCGCGCCATTCGGCATCGGTGCGGGTCACGGGAAAGGCATGAGCGTCCATGGCGTCACTCCTTGGTCGGACTGGTCTTGGATGCCAGATATAGGCATAATTGCGGCCTATTCCCAGCGCATCACGCATCACAACGCCCGGCATTCGCGGGCAAGGATCGCCTTTCATGACCATTGTGACCAGCCTCGAAGAGCTCGAAGCGATCTACCAACCCGCGCCCGCGGCGCCCTCCATGGTCAAGGTCGCCTCCTATGTGACCCCGGAATACCGTCGTCTCATCGAAGCCAGCCCCTTCCTTGCCCTGGCCACGATCGGCCCTGAGGGCCTTGATTGCTCACCGCGTGGCGACCTTCCGGGCTTTGTACGCATCCATGACGACAAAACCTTGATGCTGCCCGACCGGCGCGGCAACAATCGCATCGACAGCCTGCGCAACATCGTGCGCGATCCGCGCTGCGCGCTGCTGTTTCTGATTCCCGGCTCCGGCACGACCCTGCGCGTCAATGGCCGCGCCCACCTCTCCATCGACCCCGCCCTGCTCGAAAGCTTCGCCGTTGAGGAGAAAGCGCCGCGCTCGGTGTTGGTTTTCGCGGTCGAGGAAATCTACTTCCAGTGCGCGCGGGCGATCATCCGGTCCGAGCTCTGGAACGCCGAGCGGCACATCGACCCTTCCAGCCTGCCGACACCCGGCCAGATGCTCGCTACCCTCACCCATAACCAGGTCGGCGGCGACGCCTACGACAAGGCCTGGCCCGAACGCGCCCGACAGACAATGTGGTGATAAAGCCAGAAAGGATCGGTATTGGGCACCATTCGCACTCGAACCGGTCAAGGCGAGACGAAAATGCCGGATTGCGAGAACCGAAGCGCAGCGTGCATGAGCACGTGAGCATCGGAAGCGCAGCAATTTGGTATTTGCAGGCCGCCTTCACCGGGAGCGAGGGGGAATGGTGGGAGTAACAAGGATTGAACTTGTGACCCTTCGCGTGTGAAGCGAATGCTCTCCCGCTGAGCTATACTCCCACTCCGCATCGCTCCTTTTGGAGCCAGCGGCCGGAAAGAGATGGTGGGCGTAACAAGGATCGAACTTGTGACCCCTACGATGTCAACGTAGTGCTCTCCCGCTGAGCTATACGCCCATCTCTCCGGGCCGAAACCGCCAAAGCCGTTCCGGTGGCGCGGATAGACCATAAAACCCCACCGGGGGTCAAGAGGCCAAATCCAACTTCGCGCAAGTGTGTGGAAACCTCTCCCGATCAGGCGGCCAGAAGCCGCTCGACCTCGCTCACCAGATCCTTGAGATGGAAGGGTTTGGAGAGGACAGAGGCATCCTTGGGGGCATCGCTGTCCGGATTGAGCGCCACAGCGGCAAAGCCGGTAATAAACATGACCTTGAGGTCCGGATCGAGTTCGGTGGCGCGCCGTGCCAGTTCGATTCCGTCCATTTCCGGCATCACGATGTCGCTCAGCAACAGCGAGAACGGCTCCTCGCGCAGCCGTTCATAGGCGGAAAGCCCGTTGTCGAACGACACGACCTCGTAGCCCGCGCTCTTGAGCGCGCGCGTCAGGAACTGACGCATGTCGTTGTCGTCTTCGGCGAGCAGGATTCGCTTCATCAATAACCCCATTTGGCCGTTTCGGCGGTGAGTCGCTGTTGGCTTGTTTATGCCAGTTGATTGCTTTGGCAACAATGCGGGCGGCACTCTGCCCCCGCTGTCCCCATTCGGTTTTTCCCGGCAATGGCGATTATGTGACAAACTGGACAACGGGCGCGCGGCAATCCAAACTTGGCAAAAGCAAATCACCTTGCGGCCTTCCGAGCGGTCGCATGAAGGGGGGAACGGCGTGCGATCCGACTATTGGGATCAACCGGCATTCGAAACCATCCGGCCGCGCCGCGCCGTCGCGCCGCTTGTGTTCAATTCGCCCCATTCGGGCCGGGTCTATCCGCCCCGGTTCCTCGCTATGACGCGGCTGGACCACCTGTCGATCCGCCAGTCCGAGGACGCCTATGTCGACGAGCTGTTCGGCCGGGCGCCCCATCTGGGCGCGCCGCTCCTGCGGGCGCATTTCCCTCGCGCCTATCTCGACGTCAATCGCGAACCCTGGGAACTCGACCCCACCATGTTCGCCGAGCCGCTATCGGACAAGTTCAACACCACCTCGCCCCGCGTTGCAGCCGGCCTCGGGACGCTGGCGCGCGTCGTCGCCGAGAACAAGCCCATCTATCGCGAAAGGCTGACCCTGGATGACGCCCGCATGCGCATCGAGGGCATCTACCACCCCTACCACACGGCCCTGCAGAAGCTCCTCGCCGAAGCCATGGCCCTCTTCGGCATCGCCGTGCTCATCGACTGCCATTCCATGCCGCGCATCGGCCGTCACGGCGAAAGGGCGACGCCCGACATCGTGCTGGGCGATCGCTACGGCACCACCTGCGCCCCGGCCCTGATCGATCTGGTCGAAACCGTCTTCACCACCGCGGGTCTCCGGGTGGCGCGCAACCGCCCCTATGCGGGCGGCTTCTGCACGCGCACCTATGGCCGCCCGCAACACGGCGTGCACGCGCTCCAGATCGAAATCAGCCGCCACCTCTACATGAATGAAGCCACTCTGGAGAAAAACAGTGGCTTTGAGCCCCTGGCCGCCCTTATTGAACGGCTGGTCGTGACCCTTCTGGGCATCGACATGATGCCCTTGGCGCAAACCGGCCGCATCGCCGCCGAATAGTCCGCCTGCAGCAAAACAAAGGGGCCGCCCCCAAAGACGGCCCCAGTCTAGGGAGGAACGATGTTCACCGGACGTCCGTGGCCTTGGATGCAAGTCCGGCTACTGACCAAGCCATTTTTCGATGCACTGATTTGCTCCAGCCAACAAGATGAGCACGCTTTATCCCCATAAGGCGACCCGATCTTGTTGCAAAAATGATTCAGATCGCTAGAGCCATGATTTGGCTCTGTTTGCTCCGCCAATCCGTTCAACTGCCTCAATCCCGCCGAATAACTGGCGTGACTTTCAGGACTTTGCGCCAAAGGACTACCCCATGACGACAACAGGCCAGACCGGCGCCGAGATCGATTTTGCCCGCATCGAAGCCACCCTCCTGCGCGCGGCTGACGCCGCCGCCGCAAGGACGCTTCCCCTGTTCCGAACCCCCCTCACCATCGACAACAAGCTTGAGGCGGGGTTCGACCCGGTCACCGAGGCCGATAAGGGTGCCGAAACCGCCATCCGCGCCGTGATCGAAGCGGAATTTTCCGACCACGCCATTATCGGGGAGGAGTGGGGACGCTCCGGCGACGGCCGCTATAGCTGGATCATCGATCCGGTGGACGGCACCCGCGCCTTCATCTCCGGCGCGCCGGTCTGGGGCACGCTGATCGGGTTTGCCGTGGATGGGGTGGCCGTGGCAGGCCTGATGAGCCAGCCCTTTATCGGCGAATGTTTCCTGGCCGTGCCCGGCCGCTCGGCCTACCGGCGGGGCGACGGCGCGCTTCCCAACCGCACCAGCGGCCTCACCGACCTCTCTGCCGCACGGCTTTTCACCACCACGCCCAATCTGTTCAAGGGTGAGCACTGGGCCCGCTGGCAGGCCATAGAGGGCGCGACGCGCCTCCAGCGTTTCGGCATGGATTGCTATGGCTATGCGCTGCTCGCTGCCGGCCATGCCGATCTGGTCGTTGAGCCCTATCTCAATACCTACGATATCGCCGCGCTCGTGCCCATCATCCGCGAGGCCGGCGGCGCCATATCCTGCTGGGATGGGAGCGAGCCGACCGGGGGCGGCAATGTCGTGGCCGCAGCCAGCCAGGCCCTGCTGGATCAAGCCCTCGACCTTATCAACCGCGCCTGAGCGCCCCGGTCAGGGCACGTAGCGGATTTCCGACACGATGCGCGGCCGCTGCGCCGACTGGCCGGTAAACGTGATGAAGTCTACGGTGAACCAGTCCACAAAGGCCCTGTAGGGCACGAAGCTCTCGGTCAGCAGCACAGAATCGCCTTCGGCAATATCGGGCAGCACCGATCCAGGCAGCGGCGTCGTTGGGACATTCGATCCCACCGACCGGCTCCAGCGCACGCTGAACGCGCCCTGCGACTTGACGATGCTGCTGACCCTCAAGCCGCCCGTGCCCGAAGACGGCACCATGTTACGCAACAGCGCCAGCATGTCGTTGAGCTTGGCCTGGTTGATCGTCTGTTCGCGCGAAAGCATGTCGCTGAGCGTGAACGTGGCTTTCTCGACATTCTGATGGGTGCGAAAGAGGTCGAACAGCGTCACCGTGCCAACCAGCAGCAGCAGCAGGACCGGCACCAGAAGCGCGAACTCGACGGCAGAAGTGCCGCGCTCGTCTCGATCGAAACGGCGTGTTCGGACCCGGCCCATCACATGGGCTCGTTCATGAAGGCGGATTTGGAAATCAGCCGGAAATCGCCATCGTCATCCTTGGCCATGGCGAGGCCCAGCGCCAGCCCCGGCGTGAACGGGGAGACGACGTAGCAGGCCCGCACGAACATGGTCTGCGAGCGTCCGCCCGGTATAAATCGCAACACCGGCTGGATCGGATTGGCCCGTTCGATGCACCGCGCCGCGTCATTGGGATAGGTAGAGGGCGTTGTTACCGGAACCAGTTCCAGCGTCAGGCTCTGCTCGCAGTCGAACAAGACCATGGCTTCGCGGCACACGCGCTGGCGCATGCTCGCCTGAGTGGGATTGGCAAAGCTGCCCACGCGCAATTCGCGCACGGTGCGGTCCACCGCCCGGTCCAGCATGATGGTCTGCACCATGTACCAGCCCACTTCGAACGTGGAGAGCACGATGGCCACCAGGACCGGCACCACCAGCGCAAACTCCACCGCCGCGGACGCCGAACGGTCCACCCAGAGGCGCAACGCGCGAAGCCGGCTCCATCCCCGCCTCATTGCGTCAGCTTTACCTTCTGGATCGCCGTGGCAATCGAGCGAAAGGCCGAAGCGATGTTCATGTCCTTCACATCGTAAAAATGACTGGGGCTGGAAGCGCAATTGCGCATTTCCGTGATCGCACTGGAAGTGGGCGAGATGCGGAAGCCGATGGTGAAGACGATGACACCATTGGCCTTGGCTCGGTTGCACACATCGTAGAGCCGGTCGCGATTGTGGTTCCGATTGGTCTGCATGACGTTGTCCTGCTCCTTGGGACGGGGGTAGTCATACACTCTCGGGCGGTACTGATCGGAAATCTCGCCATCTGTCATGAGCACCATGATCTTGAGCGTCTCGGGGTCTTGGAAAGCCGCCGGCCGGCTGGCGAACTGGTTAGCCACTTTCCCGGCCGCTGACATCTGCCCGATAAACGGCCGCATCACCGGATCGAGCAGCAGCAGGCCCCAATTTGTGCCGATAGCCGTGCCGGTCCCATCGAACATCTTGAGCGTGTCGATACGGTTCTTGAGTAGCGCAGCGTTGTTGGACAGGTAGGTGATCGAACTGATCTCCTCGGGACACCAGCTCCAGCCCAGTACAGGGTCATTCTTGGCTGTATGCGCATGGGTGAAATGGGGCACCTGCCCGCGCAGGGCGAAGGGGATGTTTCCCGACTTGTAGTCGTCCGTAATAAACTCGACGCAGGACGAATAGTTGTGCCGGCGCGGGATGTTCAGCAGGCCATAGGCTACTGATCCCGGATTGACCGAACCCGCATAGGGCACAATGGAAATCGTGGTCGTTGGCGCGCTTTCGGGCGTCAGGAGCGTATCGACAAACTCCTTGGCTGCCGGACGGAGCATGCTGAGCCGGGTCGGCGTGTCGAAGCGCATCGAGCCGGAGAGATCCAGCACCAGCGAAATCTCGATATTGCTGCGCTGTTCCAGCGCAGCCGCACTCACCCGTATCGGCAAGGTTTCGATCCCGATAAGCGGCAGGAACCCGGCCGGCATGTCGTAGCTTGCGGTGACTTTGACGTCCCGGGCATTGATGGACAGGTCATAATCGAACGCCAGTTCGACCTCGTCCACGAAGTCGAGCGACTTGAGATAATCGCGAACTGTGGTCTCGACCGTAACGCTCTGGGTGAGCGAGGCTGCAGCAAGCACCGCACGGTCGATGCCATCCTGCAATTGCACGCGATGGCTCTCCGCCCGCGCCAGATCTGTGGCGCCCCCGGCCAGCACCAGCATTGGCAGGATAAGGAATGCAACAAGGATCGCGACATTCCCGTTGCTGTCGCGCAGAAACCTTCTGATCTGACCCGCCATTGACGCTTGCGGCCCCCAAAGCCATCCTGGCTCCCCGGCGACCTTACGCAGGCGCTGTTACCAAAGGCTTTAGCAAATCGATTTAGCAGGCCGTGGCCCTAGCGCGTCTGTTCCGTGATAAAGGCGTCGAAGGCTGCGAACACCTGTTCGCGGATCGGGTCCGCTTCCATGAAAAGTTCGTGCCGGGCCCCGGGAATGACAATATGCCGGCCCGTACGCAGGCGCAGACCGAGGTTTTCGGTCGCCGGGGTCGAGACGATTTCGTCGCGCGCCGCCGCCAGCATCAGCAGCGGCGTGCGGATTTCTCCGGGAAAACTGTCGCGCCCCGTCGCCAGCATGGCGCGCATGGAAGTAGCGAGCCAGCGGAAACTGGGCGAACCCAGATAGAGTTCGGGCGCGGCGCGCACCGTCTCCACCATCCTCGAATAGCGCAGCATGTCCGAGGTCAGCGGATTGCCTGCAAACATGCTTTCGTCCGGCAGCCGGTCGCCCCGGCGCGCCAATGGCAGCCGGCCAAGCCCGGCAAAGCTCACCGCTTCGGCCACCGCGGCCCAGCGACGGAGCTTTTCTTCCATGCGATGGAGGCTGACCATGGGCGCCGACAGGAACACCCGGTCAAACATCATGCGGTCGCGGCTCGCCGCATAAAGGCTGACCAGCCCACCCATGGAGTGCCCGACAAGATAGAACGGCCCCGGACAGTCGGGCAAAAGGATCGAGGTGTGGAAACACCGCAGATCCGTCCAATAATCGTCGAACCTGTCGACATAGCCCACCTGGCGATTGCCGATCAGCCGGTCCGACCCGCCCTGCCCGCGCCAGTCGAAAGTCGCCACGGCAAATCCGCGCTTGCGGAAGTCGGCGATGGTCTCGAAATATTTCTCGATATATTCGGTCCGCCCCTGAACGAGGCAGATCGTGCCCCGGTGCGGACCGGCCGATTTGGGCCAGATGGCATAGCGCAGCCGCACCTTGTCCGAGGTGGTGAAATAGCCCACGCGCACGCCCTCGGGCACCGGATTGGAAGGCGTTACGACAAGGCGCGGTCCATCGGGATCGACTTGGCTGCTCAAGATCGGCCTCTCGCTTCAAACAACTGGCGGGACCATAGACACCGAGCGTAAAAAAAGAAAAGCCAGCGACCTGGTGCGGCGCTGGCTTTTCGATGCAGTACGGTCCCGTGCGGGGGGCGGGTGATAGGACCGTCCATGCCCGCCTTTGTGCCACGCCGCACCTGAATGAGACCGCACCGTCCCGTTCATTTCCGGTTCATATTGCTGCTGAACCTTTGCCCCTTGAACACCCCGAAACGCCACCTACATCAATGCTGTCCGCCGGCGATCCGGGGACACCGGCCCTGCCGAACCAGCCCGCCGCATCAGGGGGCTCGAGACGGAGCCGGGCATGTCAACACACGTTGCTTTTCGGAGAATGTGAAATGCAGACCTACGATTTTTCCCCCTTCTACCGCTCCACTGTCGGCTTCGACCGCCTGTTCAACCGCCTCGATTCCCTGGTCGGTCAGGAAACCAAGACCTACCCGCCCTACAATATCGAGCGCACCGGCGATGACGCCTACCGCATCTCCATCGCTGTTGCCGGCTTCTCCAATGGCGACATCGCTGTCGAGACCAAGGAAAACAGCCTCGTCGTCAAGGGCGCCAAGCCTGCCGAAGCGGCCGACACCAAGCGCGAATTCCTCCACCGCGGCATTGCCGAGCGCGCCTTCGAGCTGCGCTTCCAGCTGGCCGACTATGTGGAAGTGATCGGCGCCAACCTCGAAAACGGTCTCCTTCATCTCGAGCTCAAGCGCGAGCTGCCCGAGAGCAAGAAAGCGCGCACCATTCAGATCAATGGCGGCAGCGCGGCCATCGAGGACAAGTCGGTAAACTAACCGACGGCGTGAGCGTCAGACCGCTCCAGCGGAGCGGTCTCAGCGGCCAGGCCACCAAAGCCAGGCTCCCCCCATTCCGACGTCCATCGGAAAGAAGGCGCGACCCGCAAGGGCCGCGCTTTTTTTCGTCCATCCCCGGCTTCACCGGCCGGAACGAGTCGTCAGCGCTTTGAGTTGATCGGACGACAGGCACCAGCCTGCCCTAGCTTCCAGCGTCAGGACATTTCCCATGAAGACACCATCCATCGACCTCAAGAGTAATGCCAAGGCCGCCGTGATCGACGTGCTCAATGCCCGTCTGGCCGATGCCATCGATCTGGCCCTCAGCACCAAGCAGGCCCACTGGAACCTGCGCGGTCCCGATTTCATCGCCATCCATGAAATGCTCGATCCCATGCGTGCCGCCCTCGACACCCATGCCGACACAATTGCCGAGCGCGTCGCACAGCTCGATGGCATTGCACTGGGCACCAGCCAGGTTGTCGCCAAGGCAAGCCAGCTCGAGCCCTATCCCACCGATATCCGCAAGACCACCGACCACCTGAGCGCCCTTGCTGAACGCTATGCCAAGCTCGCCAATCAGGTGCGTGAAGATATCGACACGACCGACGAAGCCGGCGATGCCGACAGCGCCGATATCCTGACGGCTTTCTCGCGCGACCTCGACAAGAACCTCTGGTTCATCAAGGCGCACCTCGAATAGCCATATTCTGGAAAGCGCGGACCGCGCTTTCCACACCCCCGGGCCCAAAGTCCTATGAATTGCAAATGCCGTAAATAGGACAATCAGGGCAAACCAACCCAATAAATAGGACTTATGCTCAAGATTGATGCACAATGCTCACCATTTAGGCATTTGTTCACATTTTACCGCGCATAAGTCCTATCATTCCTATAGCAAAATCCTGCCTTTCCTATAGTTTTTTCGGCAAGTCCAACTTTCCTGCTTGCTCGCAGTTTTGAATTATGCAAATGTGGGCTCGTTAGGGCAGCATCTCTGTCCTATCTGACGCGTCGCCCCGCTCTCCGCGGCCAGCGCGCACGCTGGTTCGGCTGGCCCGCTACACTGTTAGCGGAAACGAACAGGCGGGGCTAAAATCGAGCCCGAATACGAGCGGCCATTTGGATGCAGTGCCGCTCCCCAACGAAATGGACGCAAGCGTTCACCCGAGCCGTACCACAGAAGTACGACCCGAGATGCGCTCTGTGCCCGGAGGAAAAATGCATCCAGCGGGCCGGACCACCGGCAACCAACAGGATGCGTGCGCGACGTAGATAGCCCCGCAAGGGCGCCGAACAGATGAGGTTGAGCCATGGCACACGAACGGACCGGACTTTCCGCCGAGACGGAACCAGTCGCCACCAAAACCCTCATCCTCAACGGCAAGCGCGTCGATGGTCGCCCAGAGGCTCAGGGTCTTTATAGCCCGGCCAATGAACACGATGCCTGCGGCATCGGCATGATCGCCAACATCAAGAACCTGCCCAGCCACGAAGTGGTGCAAAAGGGTCTCGAAATTCTCGAGAACCTCGAACACCGTGGCGCCGTGGGTGCCGATCCGCTGATGGGCGACGGTGCCGGCATTCTGGTGCAGACCCCGCACACCTTCTTCAAGAAGGTCCTGCCGTTCGATCTGCCCGAAAAGCACCACTACGCCGTGGCGATGATCTTTTATCCCAACACCGATGGCCTGCGCGACCGCTGCGCCGCCGTGGTGGAACGCTGCATTGCTCAGGAAGGCCTGACCCTCCTTGGCACGCGCATCGTGCCCACCAACAATGGCAAGCTCAGCCGCGGCGTCATCGAGACCCAGCCCGAGATCGAGCAGATCATCATCGCCCGCCCCGAAGGGCTGACGCTCGATGAATTCGAGCGCAAGCTGCTGATCGTGCGCAAGGTCATTTCCAACACCGTCTATAAGGAAGTGCCCGAGAGCGACAGCGACAACGGCTTTTATGTCGTGTCCATGTCCGCCCGCACGCTGGTCTATAAGGGCATGTTCCTGGCCGACCAGCTCGGCGCCTTTTACCTCGACCTGCACGACGAAGCGTTTGAAAGCGCCATTGCGCTCGTCCATCAGCGTTTCTCGACCAACACCTTCCCCTCCTGGAAGCTGGCCCACCCCTACCGCATGACCACCCACAATGGTGAAATCAACACCATCCGTGGCAACGTCAACTGGATGGCGGCCCGCCAGGCTTCGGTTCATTCGAAGTATTTCGGCGAGGATATCGGAAAGCTCTGGCCCATTTCCTATGAAGGCCAGTCCGACACCGCCTGCTTTGACAACGCGCTCGAATTCCTCGTGCGTGGTGGCTATCCCCTGCCCCATGCCGCCATGATGCTGATCCCCGAAGCCTGGGCCGGCAACCCGCTCATGGATGAAAAGCGCCGCGCTTTCTATCAGTACCACGCCTCCCTCATGGAGCCGTGGGACGGTCCGGCTGCCATGTCGCTGTCCGACGGCCGCTATGTCGTGGCCACGCTCGACCGCAACGGCCTGCGTCCCGCGCGCTACCTTCTCACCAAGGAGGGCCATGTCGTTCTCGCCTCTGAGTCCGGCGTGCTCGACATTCCCGATGAAGACATTGTCGAGCGCTGGCGCCTCCAGCCCGGCCGCATGCTGCTCATCGACCTTGAGCAGGGCCGCATCATTTCCGACGACGAGATCAAGTCGACGCTGGCAACCTCCAACCCTTACGCCGATTGGCTCGCCCGCACTCAGATCGTCTTGGAAGACCTGCCGCCCGTCGCCCCCAAGGCACCCGAGCCGACCGATGCGCTCATCGATCGCCTCCAGGTCTTTGGCTATACCCAGGAAGACATCAAGCTCCTGATGGCGCCCATGGCGACCACCGGCCAGGAAGCCGTCGGCTCGATGGGCACGGACACGCCGATCTCGGCGCTCTCGAACAAGTCCAAGCTCCTCTACACCTATTTCAAGCAGAACTTCGCGCAGGTCACGAACCCGCCCATCGACCCGATCCGCGAGGAATCGGTGATGAGCCTCGTCTCCTTCATCGGCCCGCGCCCGAACCTGTTCGATCTGGAGGGTCTGTCGACCGTCAAGCGCCTCGAAGTGCGCCAGCCCATTCTCACCAATGAGGATCTCGAAAAGATCCGCGGCATCGGCGAGATCGAGACCAACCAGTTCAAGACCAAGACGCTCGACATTACCTACCCTGCCGAGAACGGCGCGGAAGGCATGGAAGCGGCCATTGATGCGCTTTGCCAGGCAGCCGAAGAGGCCGTACGCGGCGAATACAACATCATCATCCTTTCCGACCGCCTCGTGTCGGTGGATCGCCTCGACATCCCGACACTGCTGGCGCTCGCCGCCGTGCACCATCACCTGATCCGCAAGGGCCTGCGTACCTCGACCGGTCTTGTGGTCGAAACCGGCGAAGCCCGCGAAATCCACCACTTCGCCATGCTGGCCGGCTACGGCGCCGAAGCCATCAACCCCTACCTCGCCTTCGAGGCGCTGCAGGCGCTGCATGCCGAAGGCAATTACCCCGAGGAAGTCTCGGCCGACGAAGTCGTCTACCGCTACATCAAGTCGGTGGGTAAGGGCCTGCTCAAGGTCATGTCCAAGATGGGCATCTCGACCTACCAGTCCTATTGCGGCGCGCAGATCTTCGACGCCATCGGCCTCAACTCCGATTTCGTGAACAAGTATTTCTTCGGCACCGCCACCTCCATTGAGGGCGTGGGCCTGCGCGAAATCGCCGAGGAAACCGTCCGCCGTCACGCCGACGCCTTTGGCGACGACATTGTGCTGCGCAAGGCGCTCGATGTGGGCGGCGAATATGCCTACCGCATCCGCGGGGAAAAGCATGCCTGGTCGCCCGATCTGGTGGCCGATCTCCAGCATGCCGTCCGCACCGCCGAGGAAGCCCCGGAAACCGCCCAGGCGCGCTATGACAGCTTCGCCCACCGCGCCAATTCGGGCGAAAACGGCTACCTGGCCATCCGCCACCTCTTCGACATCCGCCCCATCGGCCCCGCCGTTGCGCTGGAAGAGGTCGAGCCGGCAGCCGAAATCGTCCGCCGTTTCGTCACCGGCGCCATGAGCTTTGGCTCCATCAGCCGCGAAGCCCATACGACGCTGGCCATTGCCATGAACCGGATCGGCGGCAAGTCCAATACCGGTGAAGGCGGCGAAGAGCCCGATCGCTACAGGCCCCTGCCAGACGGCTCGCAGAACCCGCTCCGAAGCGCCATCAAGCAGGTTGCCTCCGGTCGCTTCGGCGTCACCACCGAATATCTGGTCAATTCCGACCAGATCCAGATCAAGGTCGCACAGGGCGCCAAGCCCGGTGAAGGCGGTCAGCTGCCCGGTCACAAGGTCGACTGGGTGGTCGCCAAGACCCGTCACTCGACCCCCGGCGTCGGCCTCATCTCCCCGCCGCCGCACCACGACATCTATTCGATCGAAGACCTCGCCCAGCTCATTTACGATCTCAAGAACGTCAATGAACAGGCCGACATCTCGGTCAAGCTGGTGTCCGAAGTGGGCGTCGGCACGGTGGCCGCTGGCGTCGCCAAGGCCCGCGCCGACCACATCACCATTTCCGGCTATGACGGCGGCACGGGCGCTTCGCCCCTGACCTCGCTCAAGCATGCCGGCGGCCCATGGGAAATCGGCCTTGCCGAAACCCACCAGACGCTGGTGCTCAACCGCCTGCGCTCCCGCGTGCGCCTGCAGGTCGATGGCGGCCTCAAGACCGGTCGCGACGTCCTGATCGGCGCCCTGCTCGGCGCCGACGAGTTCGGCTTCTCGACCGCGCCCTTGATCGCGGCCGGTTGCATCATGATGCGCAAGTGCCACCTCAACACCTGCCCGGTTGGCGTCGCCACCCAGGACCCGGTGCTGCGCAAGCGCTTCAAGGGCACGCCCGAGCACGTCATCAACTACTTCTTCTACGTCGCCGAAGAACTGCGCGGCCTCATGGCCTCGCTCGGTGCCCGCACGCTCAACGAACTCATTGGCCGCTCCGACCTACTCGACCAGCGTCGGGCCGACGACCACTGGAAGAGCCACGGCATTGATCTGAAGAAAATCTTCCACAAGCCCGAACCGCTTGGCGGCGACACGCTGTTCCACTCCGAAGACCAGGATCACCACCTCGAGGACGTGCTGGATCGCAAGCTCATCGAGCTCGCCGCTCCGGCGCTCGAAAACGGCACGCCGGTGCAGATCGACCTGCCCATCAAGAGCCGAGACCGCTCCGCCGGCGCCATGCTCTCGGGGGCCCTCGCCAAGAAGTACGGTCACGAAGGCCTGCCCGAGGACACCGTCTCGATCACCCTGCGCGGCACGGCTGGTCAGGCCTTTGGCGCCTTCCTCGCCAAGGGCATTTCCATCGACATGATCGGCGATGCCAACGACTATGTCGGCAAGGGGCTTTCGGGCGGCCGCATCGTCGTGCGCCCCTCCGACAAGGTTGGCTTTGATCCAAGCAAGTCCATCATCGTCGGCAATACCGTGCTTTATGGCGCCATCTCGGGTGAAGCCTATTTCCGCGGCATTGCCGGGGAACGCTTCGCGGTCCGCAATTCCGGCGCCATCGCCGTGGTTGAGGGCACGGGCGACCATGGCTGCGAATACATGACCGGCGGTCTCGTCGTCGTCATCGGCCCCACCGGCCGCAACTTCGCCGCCGGCATGAGTGGTGGCGTTGCCTATGTGCTCGACGAAGACGGCACGTTCCGCTCGCGCTGCAACCTGGCCATGGTCGATCTCGAACCGGTCGAGGAAGAAGAAGAGCTCATGCAGAAGCTCCACCACCATGGTGGGGACCTCGAATGGCATGGCCGCGTCGACATTTCCGGCGACATGACCAAGCACGACGATGAGCGCCTGCACCAGCTCATCTCCAACCATCTGCACTATACCGGCTCCACCAAGGCCAAGCAGATCCTGGAGAACTGGACCGAGATGCGACCCAAATTCGTCAAGGTCATGCCGGTCGAATATCGCCGGGCCATCCTCGAGATGGAAAAGAAGCGCGCCTCCGGCGCCCATGTGGCAGCAGAATAAGGGGAGAGAGAGCAATGGGTAAGGTAACTGGCTTTCTCGAAATCGAACGCGAAGAACCGCGCTACGAGCCGGCGTCCGACCGCATCCGTCACTGGGGGGAATTTACCATTCCCCTCTCCGAAGGTCGCGTCACCGACCAGGCCGCGCGCTGCATGGATTGCGGCATCCCATTCTGCCACGGCGATACGGGCTGCCCGGTGCACAACCAGATCCCGGACTGGAACGACCTCGTCTACAACGGCGATTGGGAAGAGGCTGCGCGCAACCTCCATTCCACCAACAACTTCCCCGAATTTACCGGCCGCATCTGCCCGGCGCCCTGCGAGGAAGCCTGCACGCTGAACCTTGAAGACGTGCCGGTCGCCATCAAGACCGTCGAACAGGCCATTGCCGACCGCGCCATCCGGAATGGCTGGGTCAAGCCGCAGGTGCCCGAAGCCAAGACCGGCAAGAAGGTCGCCGTGGTCGGCTCCGGCCCGGCCGGTCTGGCCGCCGCACAGCAGCTCGCCCGCGCCGGTCACGATGTACATGTCTATGAGCGTGAGCCCAAGGCGGGCGGCCTCATGCGCTACGGCATTCCCGACTTCAAGATGGAAAAGGACCATATCGACTTCCGCGTCTCGCAGATGGAAGCCGAAGGCGTCACCTTCCACTATGGCGTCAATGTCGGCGTCACCACGCCCCTTTCCGACCTGCAGCGCGACCACGATGCCGTCCTGCTCGCCGGTGGCGCGGAAAAGCCGCGTGCTGTCGATGTCGAGGGCAAGGATTTTGCCGGCGTCCACTTCGCCATGCCCTTCCTCGTCCAACAGAACCGCCGCGTCGGTGGCGAGGATGTGAGCCAGGAAGTCCAGCTCAGCGCCGCCGGCAAGCATGTCGTCGTCGTGGGCGGCGGTGATACGGCGTCCGACTGCGTCGGCACCTCCTTCCGCCAGGGCGCTATTGCCGTGACCCAGCTCGACGTGCGCCCCATGCCGCCCGAGCTCGAGAACAAGCTGACCAACTGGCCCAACTGGGCGGTCAAGATGCGCACCTCCTCCTCGCAGGCCGAGGGTGCCATCCGCGAATTCTCCGCCGGCACGATGAAGATCATCGCCAATGCCAAGGGTCACGTCACCGGCGTCGAATGCGCCCGCGTCGATCGCAGCCGCCAGCCCATTCCGGGGACCGAATTCGTCATCAAGGCCGATCTCGTGCTTCTGGCCATCGGCTTTGCCGGCCCGGTCACCGAAGGCATGCTGACCGAGCTGGGTGCCGATCTCGACAAGCGCGGCAATCTCTTTGCCGACACCATGAGCTACAAGACCTCGGTTCCCAAGGTCTATGCCGCCGGCGACATGCGCCGTGGCCAGTCGCTCGTCGTCTGGGCCATTCGTGAAGGCCGCCAGGCCGCCCGCTCGATCGATTTCGATCTCATGGGCAAGACGGCCCTGCCGCGCTAAGCGCTACACCACTCCACCTCCCCCTTCCGAGGGGGAGGCCAGGTGGCGGATCTACTCGACGAAAATCCCCGCTTCCAGCGCCGCCTCCATGAAGGCGAGCCAGGCCGGACCGCCATTGGCGCCTTCCATGGCATCAAGGCACAGCTGGCTGGCAATCTTGTGCTTGTCGGTGCGCTCGCCGGGCCAATCGATCAAGAGAATGTGCCGCGCCTCCATCGGCGTCTCGACGGCAATGTCCTTGTCCCCGATGCGGATCGTGATCGGCCGGTCCCAGCTGTGAATGGTGTCGAGCATCAAAACCTCTCCTTGGCTCCCGCCAACGATTGACCCCGCAGCCGGTTCCGCTTGCCCGATACGCTCAGGAATGCTTCAACACCCGCTCACCGATCCGGCCGGAGAATCTCCTTGCCCCAAGCGCCCTATGTCGTCGACCAGCTGATTTCCGCCAAGGCCATCGCCGCCCGCGTCGAGGCGCTGGCCGCCGAGATCACCACCGCCTTTGCCGACACCGACAAGCTCGTCGTGGTCGGGCTGCTGCGCGGCTCCTTCGTCTTCATTGCCGATCTGGTGCGCGAGATCGACCTGCCGCTGGAGGTCGATTTCCTCGAAGCCTCGTCCTATGGCGACGGCATGGAATCGAGCCGCGAAGTGCGCATCCTCAAGGACCTGCGCGGCGAGATCGCCGGCCGCGACGTGCTGGTGGTGGAAGACATCATCGACACCGGCCACACCCTCAGCCACGTGCTCCAAATCCTCCAGACGCGCCACCCCAAGCGCATCGAAGTCTGCGCCCTCCTCAACAAGCCCTCCCGCCGCGAAGCCGAAGTCCCCGCCCGCTGGATCGGCTTCGACATTCCCGACGAATTCGTCGTCGGCTACGGCATCGACTACGGCCAGCGCAACCGCAACCTCCCCCATATCGGCAAGGTCCGGTTCATCGAGGACTGATCGGCAGAGCCGCGCGCCCACGCCTCCCTTCTCCCCATGCGGGAGAAGGTGCCCGCAGGGCGGGTGCGGGGTCTTGCCGGCGAAAACCGGACCCGACACACCCACCGGCCGTCACCCTCGGGCTTGACCCGAGGGCTCTTTACTTGCGCTCCCCACCAGAACAAGACACCCCCGGACCAGGCCCGGGGTTGTCGCGGTTCAATCTGGGAAAGCCGCCCCCCTACATCACCGCCCCGACCTGCCAGGGCACAAATTCATTGTCGCCATAGCCGAGCGCTTCGGACTTGGACTCTTCGCCCGAGGCCACGCGCAACAGGAGGTCGAAGATTTCCCTGCCCTTGTCCTCGATGGACACGCCCTCGACGATATCGCCGCAATTGACGTCCATGTCGTCGCTCATGCGGCCATAAAGATCCGAATTGGTCGCCAGCTTGATCGAAGGCACCGGCTTGCAGCCATAGGCTGAGCCGCGACCCGTGGTGAAGGCCAGGATATTGGCCCCACCGGCCACCTGGCCGGTCGCCGACACCGGGTCAAAGCCCGGCGTATCCATGAAGACGAGGCCCTTTTCGGTGACCTTTTCGGCATACTCATAAACCGCAGCCAGCGGGCTCGCGCCACCCTTGGCGGTCGCGCCCAGCGACTTTTCGAGAATGGTGGTCAGCCCACCCAGCTTGTTGCCCGGCGAGGGATTGTTGTTCATTTCCCCGCCATTGCGACGCGTATAGTCTTCCCACCAATGGATGCGCTCGATGAGCTTTTCGCCCACTTCCCGGCTCACCGCGCGCCGCGTCAGCATATGCTCGGCGCCATAGACTTCCGGGGTTTCCGAAAGGATGGCCGTGCCGCCGTGGCGCACCAGGGTATCCACCGCCACGCCCAGCGCCGGGTTGGCGGTAATGCCCGAATAGCCGTCCGAGCCACCGCACTGCAGCGCCAGTGTTAGGTGGCTCGCATCCACCGTCTCGCGACGGGCGCGGGCCGCCACCGGCAGCATTTCCTTGATCCGCTCGACACCCCAGTCGATGATCTTCCGCGTACCGCCGATTTCCTGGATGGTCATGGTGCGGAACGTATCCGTTTCCTCCATGCCATAGCTCTTCTTCATCCGCTCGATCTGGAACACTTCACAGCCGAGCCCCACCAGCAGCGCCGCGCCCAGATTGGGGTTGGCCGTATAGCCCCACTGCGTGCGGCGCAGGATCTGGTAGCCCTCGCCCTGGTGGTCCATGGCGCAGCCCGTGCCGTGCACGAAAGGCACGATGCCGTCGATCTCCGGGTAATCGTCCAGGATGCCCGAGCGGTTGATCTCGTCGGCCATAAATTTGGCCACGGTCGCCGAGCAGTTCACGGAGGTGAGGATGCCGATATAGTTGCGCGTGCCCACGGTGCCATTGGCGCGCTTGTAGCCCTGGAAGGTGGCCCGCTGGTCCACCGGCACGTAATCCACCGGCACCGCGCCCTGGGCAAAGGCATAGTCATGGTGCAGCGATCCGTCCGGACCGCCCATGCCGCAATTGTGCTCATGCACCCAGTCGCCCGGCGCAATGCCTTCGCTGGCAAAGCCGATGATCTGCCCGAACTTGATGACCGCCTCTCCGGCAGCAATCGGCCGGATGGAGAATTTATGCCCGCGCGGCACCCGGCGGATGATCGACACGCCTTCGGGCGTCTGCGTCCCCACGTCGAGGTTGGACAGGGCCACCGCGATATTGTCGGCGGCGCTCAGCACAAGCGTCTTGCCTTCTGGGCGGGTCATGGTTTCGGTCATTGGGGTCTTCCGGGCCTGGAATTGCTGTTGGCGACATCGTTCCGGGCTTGCGCCGCCGAACGCGGCGGGGCAGGGAACCGGCATTGTCATTCGTCGCCACACTAACTAACATGTTAGCATGAAAACGGAAGCCGGTCCTTATGATTTTCTCCCTGCCGCAGGCTCCTTCGCCCGCGGCAGCGTCACGCTCGATGTGACCAATACGCTCCGGCAGGCCATCGTTACCCTGGCCTTTCCGCCCGGCGCCGCGCTCGACAAGACCGCCATCTGCACCCAGCTCGGCGTTTCCCGCTTTCCGGTCAGTGAAGCCCTGGCGCGGCTGGCCGAGGAAGGTCTGGTCGATATCGCCCCCCAGCGCGGCTCCACCGTCTCGCTGGTGCGCATCGCTGATGTCCGCGAATACATGCTGATCCGCAAAGGCCTCGAAAGCGAGGCCCTGCGTGTCCTCATCGGCAAGCATGACGCCGAGGTCATCGCGGCGCTGCATGCCAACATGGCCGCCCAGCGCGACGCCGCCGCCCACGACGACGCCGAAACCTTCCACCAGATCGACGTCGACTTCCACGACATCATTTTCCGCACCATGCGGCTGTCCAAGGTCAAGGCGATCATTGACCGCGCTCGCGCCAATCTCGACCGCGCCCGGCGCCTGATCATCACGCCGCGCCGCCTGGCACTCACCATTGCCGAGCATCAGGCCATTTTCGACGGCATCCTGGCCGCCGACGCGCCCCAGGCCATCGCCGCCATTCGCGCCCATATCGACGCGGTCATGGTCGAACTCTTCGCCTTTGCCGCTGAACAGCCCGATCTTTTTGCCGATGGCGCGGACTTTACCCCCGAAACCGACGATTTCCCCTTCGGCTGATCCAGCCCTCCGGAGACAGACATGCTCAAGCTCATCCCCGCCCTGCTTGGCCCAGAACTCCTCGCCACGCTGCGGGCCATGGGCCATGGCGACGAGATCGCCATCGTCGACGCCAATTTTCCCGCCGAGCATCTGGGCCCCAAGGTCATGCGCGTCGATGGCCGCTCCGCCACCGATGTGCTCGACGCCATCCTCACCCTCATGCCGCTCGACGAATTCGTCGATCAGGCTGCCTTCGGCATGGCCGTGGTGGGCAATCCGGACGCCCGCGAGCCCATCTACGCCCTGTTCGAGGACATCATCACCCGTCACGAACCCGGCATGGGGTTCACGACGCTGGAGCGCTTCGCCTTCTATGACCGCGCCAGATCAGCGGCGGCCATCGTCCAGACCGGCGAGAACCGGCTTTACGGCAACATCATTCTCAAGAAGGGCATCATTCGCCCCTCGGCCGACTGAAACCGAACGCTTTCGCCTTTGGTCGGCCTCGACACACTAACATGTTAGCCTGTAAGCCAAGCCAAACCTAAGGGAGACACCGCCATGAAACTGCTTCGCGTCGGCGCCAAAGGCGCTGAAAAGCCCGCAATCCTCGCCGCTGACGGCTCCATTCGCGATCTCTCCGGCGTGGTCAGGGACATTGCCGGCGACACTCTTCTGCCCGAAGGCCTGGCCAGGATCGCCGCCACCGACATCAACGCCCTGCCCCAGCTCGATGCCGGCGAACGCATCGGCCCCTGCGTCGGCAATGTCGGCAAGTTCATCTGCATCGGCCTCAACTATGCCGACCACGCGGCCGAAACGGGCGCGCCGATCCCGGCCGAGCCGATCATCTTCATGAAGGCCACCAGCGCCATCATCGGCCCCAATGACGACGTCATCATTCCCAAGAACGCCATCAAGCCGGACTGGGAAGTCGAGTTGGCCGTCGTGATCGGCAAGGAAGCCCGCTATGTCGAGGAGGCCGACGCCCTCGATCACGTCGCCGGCTATTGCGTCTGCAACGACGTGTCCGAGCGCCACTTCCAGACCGAGCGCGGCGGCACCTGGGACAAGGGCAAGGGCGCCGACACCTTCGGCCCGATTGGCCCCTGGCTGGTCACTCGCGACGAAGTTCCCGATCCGCAGAACCTCAAGATGTGGCTCGAAGTCGACGGCCACCGTTACCAGGACGGCTCCACCCAGACCATGATCTTCGGCATTGCCAAGATCGTCTCCTATGTCAGCCAGTTCATGAGCCTGCAGCCCGGCGACATCATCACCACGGGCACCCCTCCGGGCGTCGGCATGGGCATCAAGCCCGACCCCGTCTGGCTCAAGCCCGGCAATGTCATGCGCCTGGGCATCGAAGGCCTCGGCGAGCAGACCCAGAACGTCAAGGCCTACACGGCCTGATCGCTGCGCCTCCGCTTTCGGCGGCGACGACGACAAATCGAATGCGATGAAGGGGTGCCAGCGGCGCCCCTTCGGCATTTTTCTTGCCCCATCGGCGCTGCAAGCGTATCCCCTCTCCGCTCGGGAGGGACAGCATGACCACCTTCGACAATACGCTCTATGCCGACGGCGCCCTGATCGTCGGCGCCGGGCTGGCCGGTCTCTTCACCGCGCTAAAGCTTGCGCCGCGTCCGGTCACCGTCCTCTCGCCCAAGCCGCTGGGCACCGGCGCCTCCTCCGCCTGGGCGCAGGGCGGCGTGGCCGCGGCCATCGGGGAAGGTGACAGTTCCCATGCGCATGCCGTGGACACCGAAATGGCGGGCGCCGGCATTGTCGATCATGGCATCGCCGAAAGCGTCACCTCGGAAGCGGTCGCGCGCATCGAGGACCTCGCCCGCTGGGGCACGCCCTTTGACCGCGATGATTTCGGCAATTTCGAACTGGGCCGGGAAGCCGCCCATTCCGCCAACCGCATCGTCAAGGTTGAGGGCGACCGTGCAGGCTGGACCATCATGCAGGCCATCATCGCCCAGGTCCGCAAGACGCCGTCCATTCGCGTCGTCGAAGGCATCACGGCCCTGAGCCTTGCCCGCGAGAACGGCCGCGTCGTCGGGGTCTATTGCCGCCGCCTGGGCGACCGCTATTCCGAGCCCGTCTTCATCCGTGCCCGCGCCACGGTGCTGGCCGCCGGCGGTCTGGGCGGGCTTTATGCCATCACCACCAATCCGCCCGGCGTGCGCGGTCACGCCATGGGCATGGCCGCACGGGCCGGTGCCATCATCGCCGATCCCGAATTCGTCCAGTTCCACCCCACCGCCATTCTGACCAATGCCGATCCGGCGCCGCTGGCCACCGAAGCCCTGCGCGGGGAAGGCGCTATCCTGGTCAATGATCTAGGCGAGCGCTTCATGCCCGCCATTCATCCCGACGCCGAACTGGCCCCGCGCGACGTCGTGGCCCGCGCCAACTTTCGCCAGATCCAGTCGGGCCGAAAGGTTTTCCTCGATACACGGCAGGTCCTCGGCGCCGATATCCTCACCCGCTTCCCCACTGTCAGCCAATATTGCCGCGACGCCGGCATTGACCCGGTCAGGGACGCGATCCCGGTGACACCGGCCGCGCACTTTCACATGGGCGGGGTCAAGGTCGATGAACGCGGCCGCTCGTCCCTGCCCGGCCTCTGGGTCTGCGGCGAAGCCTCCTGCACCGGCCTGCATGGCGCCAATCGCCTGGCTTCCAATTCGCTCCTGGAAGCGGTCGTCTATGGGGCGCGGATCGCCGAGGACATTGGCGGGCTCGAACCGGCCCGCGAACTGGCTCCATTCCGGGGCATCGAATGGGATGAAGCCGAGGGCAACCGCGCCGAGGAAGTGCTGCGCAACACCCCGGCCGTGCAGGACCTGAGGCGCGTCATGACCAGCCTGGTCGGCGTCGAGCGCGATGCCGACGGTCTCCGACAGGCCCTGCGCGACATTGCCGCCCTTGAAGCCAATGCCGAGCGCGTCACTACCGCCTATCTCAACATGACCACCTCCGCGACCCTCGTCGCCGCTGCCGCCCTCAAGCGCACTGAAAGCCGCGGCGGCCATTTCCGCAAGGATTTTCCTGAGCCGAGCCCGGATTGGGAACACCACACGGAGATGACGCTGGGCGAAGCTCTGGCCATTCGCTCCGGGGCTTGAATGTGCTCCACGCCAATCCTATCATAAATTGATAAGATCGGAGTATCGCCATGCCATCCTCTTATTCGATCGGTGACCATTACGAAGCCTTCGCCAAAAAGCTGGTCGCCTCGGGTCGCTATGCCTCGGTCAGCGAAGTCCTGCGCGACGGCCTGCGTCTTCTCGAGGAACGCGAAGCGCTGCGGGAATGGAAACTTGAAGAGTTGAAAAAGGCCATCCAGGCGGGCATCGACAGCGGCGATGCAGGCCCGATGGATGCCGATGAAATCATGCGCGAAGGCCGTCGCATTCTGGCGGAACGAGCAAAGCGCGATGCGGCGTGAGGTACGCGAGACCTTTGCTGCCAAACGCGACAGGCTCGATATCTGGCTGTACATTGCCAACGACAGCATTCGGGCAGCCGATACGCTGATCGCTGACATTCTGCAGACGAGTCGAAGGCTTTCTGACTTCCCCGAATCCGCCCAGCCACGGCCGGATCTTGGCAACGGCATTCGCTCGATCCCCATCGCCAACTACATCATATTCTATCGCTTTGATCCCGAAGCGATCCACGTTCTCCGCATCCTCCACGCCGCGCGCGACATCACGCCCGACCTGCTCGCGGAATAGATTTCACTCCGTCAGAAGATACGTCGCCAGCGCCACAAGGTCCTCGTCTGTCCAGTGCGACGTGGACTCGTTGATGACTTCCCCCATTGCGCCTCCCAGCACGTCAAAGCCGGGTGTAAACCCGTCCTTGAGGGTCTGCACCAGCGTTTCCACATCGTAGCCTTCCTCAAGCAGCGCCGCCGCCGTAATTGCCGGAGCCCGTCCGCCCGTGCCGCCGGGCGATCCCTCGAATGCCCGACCCCACTCCAGCGCCCCCAAACCGTTGCGCGGCGTGTGACAGGCCACGCAATGGGCCGGCCCCAGCGCGAGATACTTGCCCCGATTAAAGGCGTCCGACTGCCCGTCCTCCGGCGCAAAGCGTGCTGGCCGGAAGAACAGGTTCTGCCAGCCGGCCATGACCAGCCGCACATTGAACGGAAACGGCACTTCGCTTTCCGGCGCCGGTTCGGCCACCGGCTCGCTCGCCATCAGCGCCGCATAGAGATCAACGATCTCCTGGTCGCTCATCAGCGTGTAGTTTTCATAGGGAAACGCCGGATAAAGGTGCCCCTGCGGACCCAGGCCATTGCTCATGGAATCGGAAAACTGCTGCACTGTCCAGGAGCCGATCCCGGCATCGGGATGGGATGTGATATTGGGCGGAACGAAGGTGCCAAAGGCCGTTTCCAGACCCGCCCCGCTCGAAAGAAACGCCCGCCCATTGGGCGCATCGGTGTGGCAGGCCACACATCCGCCCAAGCGCATGAGGTAATTGCCGCGCTCCACGTCTCCGGTCAAGGTCAGGTCGCGGGCCGGGCCCGTGACCGGCTTGAGGAAATAAACCGCCGCGCCAACACCCACGAGGGCGATCACGCCCAGCGCCAAAAGTCCCCGCCGCATCGCCTGCCCTCCGCGAAACCGCTCTGAACAGAGCAGAGCCGCAATCGGCTGGCAACTAACACAAATGTTAGCTAGAGGGCGCCAGGATCACCGCATCCACTTCCGGACGGCTGGGCGGCTGGCATCCCTTGCGGCCGCAATTGATGCCGGCAACCACAGCGCCGAAGCGCAGCATGTGCTGGAGCTGTTCGCCGGAGAGCTTGCCCAGCGCACCCGGCTTGAGCGCCCCGCCTTCATCTAGCCAGGTCAGGATGCCGGCCATCAGGCTGTCGCCCGCGCCAACGGTGTCGACGAAAACCGGGGGCGCATAGATAGGAGCCTGCGCCTCGGCGCCCCGCGAAAAGGCGCGCGAACCGCCCTCGCCCAGCGTCACCACAACCAGTTCGCAATTGGGACGCTTGAGCAGGTCCGCAGCGAAATCCGCGATGCTGGTCCCGGCAGCCAGCCACTCATGATCTTCCTCTGAAAGCTTGATCACATGCGCTAGATCGAGAAATTCCGACAGCCGGGCGCGATAACCCGCCTCGTCTTCCACCAGCTTGTCGCGCACATTGATGTCGAAGGACACCGTCGCGCCCCGCGCAATGGCTTGCTTGACCACATCGAGCCAGACATCAGCATCTTCAGCCAGGATCGGGCAGAACCCGCCCACCTGGTAGAGTTCGACCGTCTCGGGCAGCGCCGCTAGCAACCCCTCGCGGGTGAAGGCCCGGTCGGCGCCGCGCTCGAACACGTAGCTCGCCTGCATCTTGTCGTTGAACGAGACGATCGCCTTGGTCGTGGGCGCATCGACGCGCTGGTCGAGCAGCACGGAAACGCCCGCATCGGCCAGCGGCTTGAGCAGCAGCGCGCCATATTCATCCGTGCTGATGGGGCACAGGAACCCGGTATCGTTCCCCAGCTTGCTCAGGGCAATGGCGCAATTGAAGGGCGAGCCGCCCGCCAGCGCCTGCCTCGCTCCGGAAGCATCGGGCACCAGATCAATCAGACTTTCCCCACCGACCACGAACATCGCGTACCTCCCGGCCCATCCGGCCGCTGCCTTAGCATTTCCCGCGTCCCTGTCACCAGAGGCTACTGCGTGTCTCCTGAAAGTGGTCACCGGTTTCAGGACAAAGACACGCAAAAAAACAAAGAGCTAAAGCGCATGGAGCGAATCTGAAAGATCGCGACGCGCTTTAGCTGCGCAACCCCGGCGCTTCCTGTCCGGTTGCCGCGACATATTCGGTATACCCGCCGCCATAGACATGCGGTCCTTCCGGCGTCAGCTCCAGCACGCGGTTCGACAGCGCGGCCAGGAAATGCCGGTCGTGGCTGACAAACAGCATCGTCCCCTCGAAATTGCTCAGCGCCTCGATCAGCATCTGCTTGGTCTGGATGTCGAGGTGGTTGGTGGGCTCGTCTAGCACGAGGAAGTTCGGCGGATCGAACAGGATGAGCGCCATGGCCAGCCGCGCCTTCTCGCCGCCTGAAAGCACCCGGCATTTCTTTTCGATGTCGTCGCCCGAAAAGCCGAAACACCCGGCCAGCGCCCGCAGCGGCGCCTGCCCCGCCTGCGGGAAAGCCGATTCCAGCGTCTGGAAAATGGTCTGATCACCATCGATCGTGTCCATGGCGTGCTGGGCGAAATAGCCGAGCTTGACGCTGGGCCCGCGCGAGATCGATCCCGCATCCGGCGCCGTCGCTCCGGTGACCAGTTTCAACAGCGTCGACTTGCCCGCGCCGTTGACGCCCAGGATGCACCAGCGCTCGCGCCGCCGCACATGGAAATCGAGCCCGTCATAGATCACCCGGCTCCCATAGGCTTTCGACACACCCTCGACGCGCACGATGTCCTCGCCCGAACGCGGCGCCGGGCGGAATTCGAACGCCACCACCTGCCGGCGCTTGGGCGGCTCGACGCGGT
Organism: Pseudomonadota bacterium; assembly: GCA_023391095.1. Taxonomy (GTDB): domain Bacteria; phylum Pseudomonadota; class Alphaproteobacteria; order Rhizobiales; family Devosiaceae; genus Devosia. The sequence goes on along the minus strand of JAEWBN010000013.1, from coordinate 10,462 downwards.
CGATCTTGTCGAGCTTTTTCACCCGGCTCTGCACCTGTGCCGCATGGCTGGCCCGCGCCTTGAACCGCTCGATAAAGGCGATTTCCTTCGCCAGCATCGCCTGCTGGCGCTCGAACTGGGCCTGCTGGTTCTTGTCGGTGATCTCGCGCTGGCTCTGATAGAAATCGTAGTCGCCGGTATAGGAGGTCAGCGTACCCGCATCGATCTCGAGCACCTTGTTGACGATCCGGTTCATGAACTCGCGGTCATGCGAGGTCATCAGCAGCGCGCCGGTATACCCCTTGAGGAAGTTCTCGAGCCAGATCAGGCTTTCAAGATCAAGGTGGTTGGACGGTTCGTCGAGCAGCAGCACATCGGGCTTCATCAGGAGGATACGGGCCAGCGCCACGCGCATTTTCCAGCCGCCCGAGAGCTTGCCGACGTCGCCATCCATCATCTCGGCCGAAAAGCCAAGCCCGGCGAGCACTTCACGCGCCCGCCCGTCGAGCGAATAGCCATCGAGTTCCTGGAAGCGCCCCTGCACCTCGCCATAGCGCTCGATGATGGCGTCCATCTCGCCGGCCTTGTCGGGGTCGGCCATGTCGGCTTCGAGCACCGCCATTTCGGCCATGAGCGCGCTGACGGGCCCTGCGCCATCCATCACGGCCGACACCACGGACTGCCCGCTCATCTCGCCGACATCCTGACTGAAATAGCCGATGGACGTGCCCCGATCGACCGACACCTGCCCCTCGTCGGGCGCTTCCTCGCCGGTGATCATGCGAAACAGCGTGGTCTTGCCCGCGCCATTGGGGCCGACAAGGCCGATCTTCTCACCCCTGTTCAGCGCCGCCGACGCTTCGATGAAGACGATCTGCTTGCCGTTCTGCTTGCCGATATTTTCGAGCCGGATCATGGAATGCCTGGAATAAATGCGGCACGCCACGGCACCATCGAAGAAACAAGGGGCTGCTAAACCATCCCCGCCGCGCGATGGCAAGAGACCGAAAAGCACCCCTGCCTTGACAAAGCCACCGTCGAAGCCGATGTTATGGCCATACGTTTCTGCCGCTGTTGGCGAACTGACCCTTTCGGCCCGAGCCGAATGTTTGGCTTTCCTTCGATTTGCGAACGTTTAGACCGTTTCTGCATCCTGCAGGGCGGAATGGCTTGTCCGCATCGTCGCGTTTCGCGAACACCGTACAGTCGTTGGATTTCTGGCCGGACGCCTTGTGCGCCCTGCCGCAACTGAAAGTGTATCATGTCGCATATGTTCAAGGTCGGTCAGCTTGTGGAGATGCGCGCCGCGCCCCGTCACAGCACCCGTCCGGCCGGAATCTGCGAAGTGATTGCCTGCCTGCCCCATGACAAGGGGCCAGTTCTCTACCGGGTCCAGTCGATCAACGAGCGCAATGAACGTGTCGTTGAAGAAACGGACCTGACGGCGAGCACCGAGGTCAAGGCTGCGGAAGATGCAGCGCCGAGCGTGTTCTCCATCGCCGTGTCGCGCCGCTAACGGCTGCAACACCGGCTTCATCACCGCCCGCTTCCAAAAACCGTCCAGCGCCCCGCGCCGGACTACGGGCATCATCCATCTGACATGAGCCAAGGGTAAGGCTGCGCTGGAGAGCGCGCCGCCCGGCTCCGGCGCTGTGCGCCGATCCGCCCCATGGGCAAAGGACAATCATGACGACCAATATTCTCAATCATCCCGGCGAGCTTTTCCTGGGCAGCGACCATGAAACGGCCGTGCTCCTGGGCGCGCGGCGCTTCCGCTCCGCCGCCAATGCCGTGCGCTTTGCCGTCGAGCATGCCGCCCCCGTCAGCCTGCGCGGCGCCATGCTGCGCATTGGCGATCAGACCTTTGCGGGCAACCAGATCCTCGCCCTTCATCGTGATCTGACCAGGGCCATGCCGGGCCACTAACCCCGGCCGCATCACGCTGGGGGCAAGCCCTCGCCCCGCGAGTAAACAGTTGACCGCCAAATTGTATGGTGTTCAATCCATTGTCCGGACAGGCGCGGGAGACGCATGTCGAGGACAATATAGGGGAGGGCATTTCCGTGAGAGGACTTGCAGCGCTGGTCCGCGGGATCAGCGCCATCAACTGGCTTGTCGGCCAGATACTGTCGTGGCTCGCATTGGCATGCGTGCTTGTCTGTTTCACCGTTGTCGTACAACGATATTTCTTCAACATATCGGTCCTGTGGATGCAGGATCTTTATGTCTGGATCTCGGGAGCCATGTTTACCGGCGTCGCCGGCTTTGCCCTCCTGCGGCAGGATCACGTCCGCGTCGACATCTTCTATCGTCCCGCCTCGATCCGCCGCAAAGCCATCTCCGATCTCATCGGCGTCGTGCTCTTCCTTATTCCCTTTGTCATCGTCGTCTGGCTCTACGCCTTCCCCGCCGTCCGGCGCTCCTGGGGCTTTTACGAAGCCTCGGCCAATATCGGCGGCATGCCGGGCCTCTTCCTCCTCAAGAGCTTCATCCTGGTCTTTGCCGTCCTGGTCGGCATCCAGGGCATTGCCATGGGCGCGCGCTCCATTCTTGTGCTAGCCGGGCGGGAAGACCTCCTGCCGGTCAAGCTGCGTTATGAATCCGAGAAGGGGCACGGCTGATGGATCCCGTACTTTTGGGCGAAATTCTCGCCGGCCTGATGTTCTTCGGCATTATCGGCGTGCTCATGCTGGGCTTTCCGGTGGCCTTTTCGCTGGCCGGCACGGCGCTGATCTTCGGCCTCGTGGGCTGGTGGCTGGGCGTCTATGACCCTTCCAACTATGGCTCGCTGGTCGGCCGTTACATTGGCCTGATGACCAATGAAGTGCTGGTCGCCGTGCCGCTCTTCATCTTCATGGGCGTGGTGCTCGAACGCTCCGGCATTGCCGAGCGCCTCTTGGTCACCATGGGCAAGCTCTTTGGCAATGTCCGCGGCGGCCTGGGCTTTTCGGTCATCATCGTGGGCGCCCTGCTGGCCGCATCCACGGGCGTCGTCGGCGCCACCGTGGTCACCATGGGCCTCATTTCCCTGCCGGCCATGCTGCGCTCTGGCTATGATCCCAAGCTGGCGACCGGCGTCATTTGCGCCTCGGGCACGCTGGGCCAGATCATCCCGCCCTCCACCGTCCTCATCTTCATGGCCGACATTCTTTCGGGCATCAACGCACAGGTGCAGATGAGCCAGGGCAATTTCGCGCCCGAACCGGTCTCGGTCGGGGCGCTTTTTGCCGGCGCCATCATTCCTGGCCTGATGCTGGTTGCCCTCTATCTCATCTGGGTCGCCATTAAGGCCATTTTCGATCCGACATCGTGCCCTGCCACGCCCGTCCCGGAACACGAGAAGAAGGACCTGATGCGCGAAGTGGTCGTGGCCCTGGTGCCGCCGCTCCTGCTCATCGTGGCTGTCCTCGGCTCGATTCTGGGCGGCATCGCCACGCCCACCGAAGCGGCCTCGGTCGGCTCGGTCGGTGCGCTGATCCTGGCTTTCCTCAACCGCCAGCTCAGCTTCGGCATTCTCAAGCAGGCGGTGATTTCGACGGCCACCATCACCTCGATGGTGTTCATCATCCTCTTTGGTGCGGCCGTATTCTCCATCGTCTTCCGCATGATGGGCGGGGAGAACCTGGTGCATGAATTCCTGACGGCCATGCCGGGCGGGGCCATCGGCGCGACCATCGTGGTCATGCTGATCATGTTCCTTCTGGGCTTTATCCTCGACACTTTCGAGATCATCTTCATCGTGATCCCGATCACCGCACCGGTCCTGCTGGCGCTGGGTGTCGACCCGATCTGGCTGGGCGTAGCCGTGGGCGTGAACCTGCAGACGAGCTTCCTCACCCCGCCCTTTGGCTTCGCGCTTTTCTACCTGCGCGGCGTGGCGCCGGCCAAGGTAACAACAGGCATGATCTACAAAGGCGTCATTCCCTTCGTGATCCTGCAAGTGGTTGCGCTTGTGTTACTCTACGGCTTCCCCGAACTCATCACCTGGCTGCCACGGCAGATCTACAACTGATCGCCGTCAGGGCATGCAAACCCAAACGCCGCCCTCAGGGCGGCGTTTTCATCAGCGCCGTTCGCCTGCGCGCCCGCCGCCGCTGCGCTTCTTGACCGCGTACATATGCCCATCGGCGCGGCGGAACAGGCTCGCCGCATCGTCTCCCGGCTCCAGTTCTGCCGAGCCGATGGATACCCCGACATGAAGGGACTGCCCCCCGATCCGCATGGGTGCCCGCACGGCCTCGGCAATCTGCTCGTACCGCACTGGGGGTATCGCCGCGGGCGTGGGGCTGAAGAGAATGGCGAATTCGTCGCCACCGACGCGGGAAACGAAGTCGCCCTCGCGCAGCGTTTCGGCAAGGCGCTCCGCCACCAGTTGCAACACGGCGTCCCCGACATCGTGCCTATGCTCGTCATTGATGGCCTTGAACCCATCGAGGTCGAGCAGCGCCAGGGTCGCGATACGCCCCTCTGCCGGATCCGCCACGAGCTCGGCCAGCCGCTCGTCAAAAGCGCGCCGGTTCGGCAGCCCGGTCACCACATCGGTGCGCGCCAGCTCGGCGAGCCGCCGTTCATGAGCCCGCTGCTCGTCGATGCGGCTTGAAATATCGACGATGATCTCGACGTCATACTGGACATTGTCGATGATGCTCCGCTGGGCCGAAATCAGGGTGGGCACCACCGTGCCGTCGGCGCGCTGGATTTCGACATATTCCCCGACATAGCCACCCTCTTTTTCCAGCCGCCGGTGCCTGCGGGCGCGGGCCTCGTCCTCCTTGACCACTGCCTGGGCTACGCGCACCCCCCTTAGTTCTGACCACTGCCGCCCAACAAGCCGCAAATAGGCGTCGTTGACCCTCAGGTAACGCGAGTCCCGACCATTGCTGGAAGTGATCGACATGGCAATCGGCGAGATCGAGAACATGCTGCAGAGCAGCGCATTGAGAATCTCGGCAGGGATCTCCTCTGAATTCTTCATAGGCGCAACCTCCGACACGTCTAGAACCAGCGATACTATGAAGGTCCCCTTGAATTTTTGATTTAAGTCAACCGACCGCCGGCTCATCGCGCCAGACACAAGAACACCGGAGCCATGGGCCCCGGTGCGACGCTTGAACGGTACTGGCCGGTGGTCAGTCGAACGTGATGTATTTTTCGCGGGCGGCCAGATAGGGCATGTCAGTGCCTTCGGTGCGCTGACGCAGCAGGTTGAAGGCCGACACGAAGCTTTCGGCGGTTTCCTTGGTCAGGGCATCGCCGCCTTCACGGATCTCCGCGATCAGCTCCATCGAGGCCTTGGCGCCGGCTTCGATGATGTCCTCGGGGAAGCGCTTGACCTGCACGCCATGCTCGGCGACCAGCGCATTGAGCGCGCGCGGATCGTTGGCATACATGTCCGAAGCCACGTCGTCGTAGGATGCCTGGGCGCATATCTTCACGATCTCCTGCAGGTCTTCCGGCAGGGCCGCATACTTGGCCTTGTCGACCACCAGTTCGGTCGCCAGACCTGGCTCAACGAAGCTCGGGAAATAGTAGTTCTTGGCGATCTGGTAGAAGCCCAGCGCCAAGTCATTGTAGGGGCCGACAAATTCGGCCGCATCCAGCGTACCTGACTGCAGCGCGGCAAAGATTTCGCCGGCGGCAAGGTTGGTGACCGAAGCACCCAGCTTGCCCCAGACCTGTCCGCCCAGGCCCGGCGTGCGGAAGCGCAGCCCCTGCAGGTCGGCAACGCCCGTCAGCTCGTTGCGGAACCAGCCGCCGGCCTGCGTGCCGGTATCGCCGGACAGGAAACCCTGCAGGCCGAACTGGTCATAGATCTTGTCCCAGATTTCCTGTCCGCCCAGATAGCGCACCCACGCCGTCAGCTCGCGGCTGGTCATGCCGAAGGGCACGCCGGTAAAGAAGGAGAGGCCCTGGCTCTTGTTCTGCCAGTAATAGGGCGTGCCATGGCTCATTTCGGCCGAACCGTCGATGACGGCGTCCAGCGCCTGCAGGCCCGGCACCATTTCACCGGCGGCAAAAACCTGCACGGTCAGCCGGCCACCCGATGCCCTGGTGATGCGGTCGGCCAGGTTCTGCGCGCCCACGCCCAGGCCGGGGAAGTTCTTGGGCCAGGTCGTGACCATGCGCCAGGTGATGTTACCCTGCGCGATTGCCGGCGCCGCCAGCGTGGTTGCTGCTGCTGCACCAACCGTTGCCACGGTCGCCTGCTTGAAGAATTCGCGTCTTTTCATTCATTTCCTCCTCAGGCGCGATCTGCGCCGCCCCCGGCGCCCCTCTCCCAAGGTTGCGCGCCAGTTGCTGCTAACAAAGCAAGCCGATCAACCGCTGTCCAGCATGTTGTTTGCCCCATTGAGCAGCACCTTTGCTTGCCGGACACGCAATTTGTTTGGCCCCATGCGGATTAAACCTTGGCCTGCGGTGTTGATGGGGGTGGAGCGCCATCTGGCCTCCGCAACAGGAGAACGTCCCATGCACATTCGTTCGCTTCTCGCCGGCGCTGCCGCGCTCGCGCTCTTCGCCCTTCCGGCCATGGCCGCCGACTATCTGGGCGGCGCTGTCAAATCCACAGATATCGAGGGCAAGATGGTCCTCACCGACGCCAATGGCATGACGCTTTATACCTTCGACAAGGACGTCCAGGGCGACGGCAAGAGCGTCTGCAATGACGACTGCGCCGCCAAATGGCCGCCCCTCTTTGCCGAAGACGACGCCCAGCCGGAAGGCGACTTCACCATCGTCACCCGCGACGACGGCACAAGGATTTGGGCCTACAAGGGCTGGCCGCTCTATTACTGGGTCGAAGACATGCAGCCCGGCGACATTTCCGGCGACGGCGTCGGCGGCGTCTGGCATCTTGCTATCGAGTAGTGAGGCGCGTCCCGCTGGGAGAAACGGTCCGGTGGACCGTTTCTAGCGTCGAACGCCCGAAGCGCTATGCGCGCAGGGCCAAATGCCGAGTCAACGCGTGGTCGATTTTCTCGATGAGCTGCAAGCCAACGTGCCGGCCCTGCGCCGCTACGCCCGTGCGCTCACCCGCGATATCGACCGCGCCGACGATCTGGTACAGGACTGCCTCGAACGCGCCATCGGCCGGCGCGGCCTGTTTCAGCCGCGCGGCCCTCTCCGCCCATGGCTTTTCACCATTCTGGTCAATCTCCACCGCAACGGCCTGCGCGCCGCCCGCCGACACGGCACCCCTGTCGATGTCGAGACTTTGCCCGAGCCCGGCATCCCCGCGCCCCAGCCGGTTCACCTGGCGCTGGCCGAACTTGCCCGCGCCATCGACACCCTGCCGCTCGATCAAAAGGAAGCTCTGCTGCTCGTGACCCTTGAGGGCCTTGCCTATACCGAAGCCGCCGCCATTCTCGGCATTCCCACCGGCACGCTGATGAGCCGCCTGGGCCGCGCCCGCGCCACCCTGCGCAGCCTCACCGGTACGCCGTCCGAACCCCATCTGAGGACTGTCAAATGAGCGCCATCGACCGCGATACGCTGATGGCCTATCTCGATGGCCAGTTGGACGCGCCCGCCCGCGCTCGCGTGGAAGCCGATCCCGCGGCAATGGCCGAGATCGCGGCCCTGCAGCGCCAGTCCGACGCCATCCGTACGCTTTTCGCCCCGGCCGCCGCCGAAGCCATTCCGGCCCGCCTCGATCCGCACCGCATCTCCCGTGCCCGCACCAGGAGCCGCCGCGGCACCCTGGCCCGCGCCGCCATGATCACCGCCCTTGTCGGCATCGGCATGGCCGCCGGCTGGCTTCTGCGCCCGCTGGCGGACGCCCCGGCGCTCTACGACCGGCTGATCGCCAATGCCGTCAGCGCCCACACCGTCTATGTCGCCGAAACGCGCCATGCCGTCGAAGTCCCAGGAGCGGAAGCCGAGCACCTCTCAACCTGGCTTTCCAACCGGCTGGACACCGCTCTCGCCATGCCCGACCTCTCCGCAGACGGTTTCACTTTCCTCGGCGGGCGCCTGCTTCCGGCCCCCGATGTCGCCGGTGGCCGCGCCGCGCAGCTCATGTATGAGGATGCCGCGGGCGAGCGCCTCACCCTCTACATCACCCCCGCAACCGGGGTAACCGGCCCCGCCTACGAAACCGTCGGCTTCGGCCTCGACACCGCGCTCTACTGGGCCGGCGAGACCTTCACCTGCACCCTGGTCGGCCCGCAATCGGCAGAGACCATGCACGCCGTCCTCACCAGCATCGGCAACCAGCTCAGCCCCAGCCAGACCCAACGCCCCTACCGCGATCTCTGACCTCCTCTCCCTCTGGAGGAGAGGTCGGCGCGAAGCGCCGGGTGGGGGGCCTTCCCGCCCTACCCGCGCTTGGGCGCATTCCGTGGCGGAATGTCGTTCGAATAGATGTTGTGCAACCCCACATTGAGAATGTCGCGCTCGCCACACAGCGCCATGGTCGTATCGAGCTCCTTGCGGATGATCTCGAGCACGCGGGTCACGCCCGCTTCGCCCCCCGCCCCCAGCCCATACAGCATCGGCCGGCCGATAAAGGTCGATTTCGCCCCATAGGCCAGGGCCTTGAGCACATCCTGCCCAGAACGGATGCCGCTATCCATATAGACCTCGGTGCGGTGTCCGACGGCATCGACGATCTCGGGCAGAACGCGAATGCTCGACGGCGCGCCATCGAGCTGCCGCCCGCCATGGTTCGACACCACGATCGCGTCGGCGCCATTATCGACAGCCGCCCGCGCATCATCAGCATCCAGCACCCCCTTGACGATGACGGGCCCGCCGAAGCGCTCCTTGACCCAGCGTACATCGCCCCAGTTCAGCGTCGGGTCGAACTGGCTCGCCGTCCAGCTCGAGAGCGAAGCGAGGTCGTGATCACCGCTTACATGGCCCACGATATTGCGGAACGTATGCCGCTTGGTGCCCAGCATGCGCATGCACCAGAGCGGATGCTGCATCATCTGCCAGATCGAATAGGGCGTGAACTTGGGCGGCGTCGCCAGCCCGTTCTTGATGTCCTTGTGCCGCTGCCCGAGAATCTGCAGATCCATGGTCAGCACCAGCGCCGAACACTTCGCCGCCTTGGCCCGGTCGATCAGCCGCCCGATGAAATCGCGGTCGCGCATGACGTAAAGCTGAAACCAGAACGGCGCCGTCGTATTCTCGGCCACGTCCTCGATCGAGCAGACGCTCATCGTCGAAAGCGTGAAGGGAATGCCGAATTTTTCGGCTGCCCGCGCCGCCTTGATTTCCCCATCGGCCGTTTGCATTCCGCCCGTCGCGGCCGGGGCAATGGCCACCGGCATGGTGATCTCCTTGCCCAGCATGGCAACCTTGAGATTGCGGCCCTCAAGGTTCACCGCCACCTTCTGGTTGAGCAGAATTTTGGCAAAATCGCTTTCGTTCTGCTGGTAGGTGCCCTCGGTATAAGAGCCGCTATCGGCATATTCGAAGAACATCTTGGGCACGCGCCGATGGGCCAGGCGCTTCATTTCCGCGACGGTCAGCACCTTGTCGATGGCGGCCATTTGGGTCTCCGGCTGGGCAGATGGACTGCGTCAGCAACTAACATGTTAGTGAAAGAAGTCAAAGCGCCCAACGCGTGAATACGCCCATTTGCCTATGGCAGCGGCGCCGTGGCGCGGTTGGTCAGCAGCGTGCCCAGGATCACCACAAAGCCGAAGACCACCATGCCGCCGGCCAGCACATGCGCCCGGTCCCATTCCAGCCGCTCGACAAAGTCATAGATGGCAATGGACAGCACCTTGGTCTGGCCCGGAATATTGCCCCCGATCATCAGCACGACGCCGAATTCGCCCATCGTATGGGCAAAGCTCATGATCGCGCCCACGAGATATCCCGGCCGGGCCAGGGGCAGCGCCACCCGCCAGAACCGCTGCGCCGAGGACGCGCCCAGCGTATCGGCCACATCGAGCACTTCCCGCTCGATGGCGGCGAAGGCGTTACGCAGCGGCTGCACCATGAAGGGGAGCGAGGCGATCACCGACCCGATCACCAGCCCGGCAAACGAAAAGGCCAGCGTCCGCGCGCCCCACAATCCCGCCAGCGCCCCGCCCGGCCCCTGCGGCCCCAGCGCCAGCAACAGGTAAAAGCCCAGGACGGTCGGCGGCAGCACCAGCGGCAGCGTCACCACCGCCCCCACGATCTCCTTGCCCACCCATTTCCCATGCGCCAGCCACCAGGCAATCGGCGTCGCAATCACCAGGAGGATCACCGTCACGCACAGCGCCAGCGACAAGGTCAGCAGGATGGGGGAGAGCAGCGGTGCGAAATCCATGATGCTTCATACCCACCCGGTCATTCCCGCGAAAGCGGGAGGCATCTCCTCGTCCCACCGGATTGGAGGATCCTTCACACCTCTCCCTTTGACGGGGGAGCGACTGTCTTGATGGTCAAGCGCTTTGCCATGGTTTTTGGTCCCTGATGATGGCATTGAGGATGGTGAGGAGCTTTCGGGCTGTGGCGATGAGGGCGACACGTTTGGGCTTTCCGG